>NZ_PPTQ01000021.1 GCF_003340345.1 Paraeggerthella hongkongensis
GGCTTGACCCGGTAGGGTGATCTGGGAGTTGTTGGTCAGGCTGGAATCGGTGATATTCACGCTGCCGTCCAGTGCGCTGAACTCAACCGTGCTGTGCACGGTCAGGGAACCGTCCTTGTTTTCCGTGACGCCTTCCGCTTTTACCGTGCCGTACGGAACGGCTGCTGCGGCATCGGCGGTGGAGACGGCGTCTTCGGTAACATCGTCTCCATCATAGTAATAGGGGTGCGCGATGGCGACGGGGGCTTCTCCGTCAAGGGCGGCTGGATCGACGGTAAGCTGGTCGTCGACATCGAGGGCGGCGGACAGCGCCTTGAACTGGTTGAGCGGCGTGTCGGCGGTTGCCGTCACGGCAAGGGTGCCGCGCGTCGCGTCGTTCGCGTCGACGGTGAACGACGCAGCGGATAGGGCTCGATCGCTGAAGGCGAAATGCGCAGCCTGCGCGCCTGCAGAGAACCGCCCGTTCTCGAGCGAAACGGGGAAGGTGAACGTGCTGTTTTCGTAGGAACCCTCGTCAACATCGAACGTGATGAGGGCCCCTTCGACGGCCAGCGTGGCTTCGCCGCTTGCGGCGGCGTCGGCGAACGATCCCGGGCCGAAGATCATGACCCCTCGCGCGCCTGGTGCCCCAAGGTCGCCTTCGAGGGTGACGGCGAGGGCCGATCCCTCGGTGCCGTCGAGCATCGTTGCGGTTCCGGCATGTTCGACGGCGGTGACGGACAGGTTTTTGAAATCGCCGTCGAGCGAGATGGCGTCGATGGACGGCTTGTCGGCGAAGGGCAGGCTGGACACCAGATTGATCCGGGCGCGCTTCGCGTTTGCCGAGGCGGCTGCTCCGTCGACCACTTCCACGTTCGCTTGGGAGAACGCGGCTTCCTGGTCGGTGGACCCCACCGTGAGCGTGGCGGCTACGGTGGCGCCCGGCGCGGTGCAGGTTGCGGAGCCTTCGAGGGCGAACGAGGTCACCGCGCCCTGTTCGCTCGCTTCGTCAGCGTGGGCTTCGCGCGGCACCAGGGGCGCCAAGCCCGCTACGAGCACGACGCTCATGAGCGCCCCCATGGTTCCCCGCGCCCGGCGGCTGCGCGCCTGCTTGCGCGAGAACGTGGCGGCCGCCAGCGCGATGAAGCCCGCAGCTGCGGCGGCCGCCAGCGCGATGCCGGCGGCGCTTCCGTTATCGCCCGTGGGCGCAAGCCGCTTGAACAGGGAGGATTCGAACAAGACGTTCAGCTTCAGCTCGATCGTTTCGCCAGCTGCCAGCGTGTCGGCCTCACGAGCCGTGGCTTCGCCGTCGCGAGCCAGCTTCACGCCCTGCGGCAGTTGGGCTTCCAGCCGCACCTTGTTCCAGGTGACAGGCGTGTTGTTCGCAACGGAGAACGTGACGACGGCCTGATCGCCGGGTTCGTACGCGTCCTTGTCGAACGAGCCGACGATCTTCGGGATGGGCGGCTCGTCGGCTCCTGCTTCCTCGGCGTACGCATGCGCGGGAAGGGAGCAGGCGACGGCGATCAGGAGCGCCGCGATCATCGCGAAGGCAAGCGGCATGGATGCGGAGGCTGGTGTGGGGCGCGTCATGGTGCCTCGATTCTATGACAGGGCGGACCGTTTTACTGGTAAACGCATCAGCGATAGTATAAAACACCAGATGCGTACAGAAAGCGCCGGATCCGCAGAAGATCGTCTCCGGCGCGAGGATTTGTCTTCTTTCGGGTCGCTTGCCGGTTGCGTTTGGTCGCGATCGCGCGCGGCGTCCCGCAAGCGCCTCGTGTTTGGGATGCGTGGGATTTTTGACGTTTGCCCGATTACCCTCGCATCGAATGCTTCTTGTGCGCTATCATTTCGGGCGAAAAAGGTGATCTGGTCCGTACGAGTTGCACAAGGATGCTGATATGACGAATTTTCTTCACGGCCGCACGGCTGTTCTGGCGGGGCACGGATTCGATGAGAACGGCCCCTATCTGCTGATCAACGATATCGACCGAGCGGAGCAGCTGCGCTTTTCGGTTCTGGGCAAGACTTTCTCGCTCAAGCGACTGCCGCGACGTCGCTGCGTAGGGCGTTTCGACTTGGAAACGCAGGTGAAAAGCACGTGCCCGCTCAACGTGGAGCTGCTGCCCGATGCGAAGGAAACCATGTGCCCCGCGTGCATCGAAGCCACGGGCTTCAATCCTTCGTTCTACTATGCCGACTTTATTTCCGCCCAGCAGCGCGCTTACAATCTGACGCCGCATTTCACGTACCTGGCCTATTTCTCGCCCCAGCACGTGAAGGCCGGCATCTCGTCTGAAACGCGCGGCATCGAGCGCTTGCTCGAGCAGGGCGCTCGTGCGGCTCGCATTGTGGGGCGGTTCGGCTGTGCGGACGATGCGCGCGAACTGGAAGCCGCGCTGTGCTCGCAGCAGGGCATTCTGGAAACCATGCGCGCTTCCGTGAAGACGAAGCTGCTCGTCGAGGCGCGGTTCGACTTTTCCGAGGCGAAGCGCGTGCTTGACGCTACGGCGGAGCGCTTGGGCCTTGAGGACGCCGAGCCGGCGCAGGATCTTTCGCCCTACTACTTCGGCGGTCCGTCGCCTGACGTGCACGACCTGCAGATTCCCGATGGGCACGAAGGCGAATGCGGCGGCCGCTGCATCGGCATGGTGGGCGGCGCGCTCGTTTTCGAGCAGAGCGGCACCAATTACGTGGTGGCGGTGAAGGATTGGGAGTCCCATGAGGTCGAGCTTCTAAAGGATGAGGTCATCTGCGAATACGCCTTCGAGCCTCAGCAGTTCTCGCTGTTCTAGGTTGTTCGCGGGCCGCTGTGCGGGCGGCGGCGCACGCGCTGGCGGGAGAGCGGTGGTCGTTTGGGCGGCTGACCCGCCTCCTGCTTGCGACGCTGGCAGACGAAGCGAGGCGCAGGGGTGCGCCGTTGGTTCGTTTCTGGCTTCGAAGGGGTGTGCGTCCCTTTTGCGCATGTGCGGGTGCTTGCGATTGCCGCGCGGAGGCATTGCTTTGGTGCTGCCGGGGTGGAAGAAGGCCCTACGTGTGCTTGCGTGCTCGCGGCCTCCGCGCAGAGGCATTGCGACTCCTGCGCAGAGGCCTTGCGCACGAAAAATCCCGTTTGCTGGCAGGTTTCGACGTTTAGGAGTCGTCAGGGCGAGCGTCCTGTCCGCCGCTGTGCGGCTTGCTTTGCGTTTCGCCTGTTCATAGCGCTGGTCTGCCGCATCGCGCGTTCGCGGGCGTTCGTCCTGCTGCTTTCGACGACCTCAAACCGTCAAAACCTGCCAGCGACAGCGGTTTTTCGTGCGCGCCCCCTTGCTTCGAGTTGCAAATGCCGTGCCGGTCCTTCTTGCTGCCGCTCGTGAATAGCGAGCAGGTTCCGCCGCCGCGCGCACGCGTCGAAGCTGGCGCTTCTGGCGACATGCCTTGTCGCCGCTTGCACGCAGCGCATCGCTGCTTTTGCCGGTAAACCGCTCTCGATGTGCCGTTCGCGTCGTAAAATGCAGGCAATCCCATATTCTTCTTGCTTTACTACTCTACTGTGATAAAGTACGATGCACGGGGCGGGTTCGCGACCGCAGTGTGGAGACGCGCAGGGCAACGCAAGCCGTGCAGTAACGCAAGTCGCACGGCAACGCAAGCCGCGCAGCAACGCAAGCCGCGTCGCCACGCAGCGCGCCTGCGGCCACAACGCCGCAGCGCGCCATAACGAACAGGTGCAATGCCAAGACGAGCAGGGAAGAGGAGCCGATGAATTTCGCAACGCCGGCAGGTTTCAGAGACGTGCTGTCAGAAGAAGCGCAGCAGCGCGAGCTCATCGCGCGCGCCGTGCAGGATCGGTTCGCTTCATGCGGATACGCGCCCATCGAAACGCCCACGCTCGAAGCGATGGACGTCATGCGAGCGAGCGGCCGTCTGCCCGGATCCCCCTTCAAGTTCTTCGACTCGCAAGGCGACCTGCTGGCCATGCGCCCCGACGTAACGTTGCAAGTGGCGCGCATGGTGGCCACGCGGCTGCCGGGCCAGCCCGGGCCGTTCCGGTTCCGCTACATGCAACGCGTGTTCCGCGAGGCCGAAGTGGAGCTGCAAGCCGCCGCGCGCGAGCTTACGCAGATGGGCGTCGAGTGCATCGGCGTGTCGGGTCCCGAGGCCGATGCCGAGGTGGTGGGGCTTCTTGCCGAGGCGCTTTCCCTGGCGGGCGTGCGCGATTGCACCATGGCGCTTGCCACGGTGGGCGTCCTGCGCGCGCTTCTGGAGGCAAGCGGCGCGCCCGCTTGGTGGAAGGAGCAGGTGCTCGATGCGTACCACGCCTCGAACTTCGTGGAGCTCGATCGCCTGACAAGCCCCGAGGGGGCGGTTCCGCCGGTCGATCCCGTCTCGAATCCCGATCGCTTCACGGGTCGCGTCGCGGTCCCTCCGGTGTTCGCCGCCGCCATCCGCGCGCTGCCGCGCGTCCGCGGCGGCCGCGAGGCGATCGACGAGGTACGTGCGCTCGTGGCGCCGTTGGGTTGCGAAGACGGCCTGGACGACTTCGCTCGCACGTACGACCTGCTTGCGCAAGCGGGGCTCGGCGCGCGCATCCTGGTCGATTTCTCGGTCATGAGCTCGTTCGATTATTACACGGGCATCGTGTTCGAGGCGTACGCGCCGGGCGTGGGCGCGCCTTTGGGCAGCGGCGGTCGCTACGACAATATGATCGCCGCGTACGGCCAAAGCCGTCCCGCTGCCGGCTTCGCGTTCTTCCTGGAGCAGGCGATGGCCGCTGCCGCCCGCGAACGGGCGGCGGTGCCCGAGGGCGAGCGTCCCCTGCGCGTCGCGGTCCCCAAGGGTTCCCTGAACCCGGGCACCATCAAGGCGCTGGCCGATGCGGGCCTGGATGTGTCGGGCCTTGCCGATTCGGGGCGCCAGCTCATCATCAGCAACCCCGGCGTGGATTACGTCATCGTGCGGCCCACTGACGCGCCCGTGTTCGTGGCGCTGGGCGCTGCCGACTGCGGCGTCTGCGGAAAGGACTCGCTTCTGGAGGCGTCCCCCGACGTCGTGGAGCTGGTGGACCTGCGGTTCGGAGCGTGCCGCTTCGTGGTGGCCGAGCCTGCCGGCGCGGCCGAGGCCACGGCGGCGCACCATCGCGAGCTGGGATCCATCCGCGTGGCTACGAAGTACCCGCGCATCACGCAGGCCCACTACGCGAAAACGGGCACGCAGGTGGAGATCGTGAAGCTGCACGGCAACATCGAGCTCGCCCCCTTGACGGGCATGGCCGAGCGCATCGTGGACATCACGGCCACCGGCACCACGCTCAAGGAGAACGACCTCGTGGTGGTCGAAGAGGTGCTGTCGTCGACCGCTCGGTTCTTCGCGAACGCCTGCGCGTTTCGCACGGACGCTCGTATCGTACAATTGGCCCAGGCATTGCAGCAGGGCGCGGACGCGCCCGCGTCGCAGCAGAATGCAGAACAGGAGTAAGCCCATGCGTCGTGTTACCCTTGCACCCGGCGAAGTATTCTCGAACGCCCACCTCAAGCGCACCGGCGCTTTCAACGCCGAGGCCCTTGCGGCGGCTACCGACATCATCGCGGATGTGCGCGAGCGCGGCGACGCGGCCTTGCGCGACTACACCGAGCGCTTCGACGGCGTGCGCGTGGAAGATTTCCGCGTGCCCTATGCCGACATTGCCGAAGCGGTGACCCGCGTCGACGACCGCACGGTCAAGGCGCTGCGCCAGGCAGCCGACCAGATCCGCGACTTCCACGAGCGCCAACGCCAGCAAAGCTGGTTCACCGTGCGCGAGGACGGCGCGCTCGTGGGCAGCAAGGTGGAGCCTTTGGAGTCGGTGGGCATCTACGTGCCGGGCGGCCGCGCGCTCTATCCGTCCACCGTGCTCATGAACGCCCTGCCCGCCGCCGTGGCCGGCGTGCCGCGCATCGTGTGCGTTACGCCTCCCGCTCCCGGCGGGGGCGTGGACGCGGCCATTCTGGAGGCCTGCCGCATTTCGGGCGTGACCGAGATCTACACGGTGGGTGGCGCGCAGGCCGTAGGGGCGCTGGCGTACGGAACCGAATCCATCGAGCCGGTGGCGAAGATCACGGGTCCCGGCAACGCCTACGTGGCGGCTGCGAAGAAGATCGTCTCGGGCGATGTCGGCATCGATATGATCGCGGGCCCGTCAGAAGTGTGCGTGGTGGCCGACGCCACGGCCGATCCGGCGCTCGTGGCCATCGACCTCATGGCCCAGGCCGAGCACGACCCCTTGGCGGCGTGCTACCTGGTCACGTTCGACGAAGCGTACGCCGACGAGGTGGAGCGCATGGTCGAGCGGCACCTGGAGTCCTCCACGCGCGCCGAGATCACGGCTGCGTCCCTTGCCGACCAGGGGCTCGTGGTGGTGTGCGACAGCATGGACCAAGCGCTCGAAGCCGTGAACGTCATCGCGCCCGAGCACCTGGAGCTGCACGTCGACCACGCCTTCGACCTTTTGGGCGCCATTCGCAACGCGGGCGCCATCTTCCTGGGCGCTTGGACGCCCGAGGCTGTGGGCGACTACGTGGCCGGCCCGAACCACACGCTTCCCACGGGCGGTACGGCGCGCTACGCGAGCCCGCTTTCGGTCGACGAGTTCGTGAAGAAGTCGAGCGTCATCCAGTACTCGTCGGCTGCGCTCGCTCGCGATGCGGAAGCCGTCATGACCATCGCGAGCCATGAAGGCCTGTGGGCGCATGCGAAGAGCGTCGAGATGCGCAAGAACCTGCTGGAATGCGGGAACGTGTTCGGGGCCGGGGGCGGCGGTGCCGATGCGTAGCGTACGCCTTCCCGCCCCGCAGCTGGCGAGCCTTTCGCCGTACGATCCGAAGTACCTGCCGGCCGAGGCGTTTTTGTCGGCGAACGAGAATCCGCACGACGTGGACCAGGACATACGGCACGAGATCATGCGCGAGGTGAAGCGCCTGCCGCTCAATCGCTACCCGGATCCGCTGGCTAACGACCTGCGCGACATGATCGCCGAGGCGAACGGCCTGGATCGCGATCAGGTGCTCGTGGGCAACGGCGGCGACGAGCTGCTGTTCAACATGGCGCTGGCGTGGGGCGGCCCCGGACGCACGTTTTTGAACCTGCCGCCCACGTTCTCAGTCTACGATAACAACGCGCGCCTGACGGGCACGACGGTGGTCGACGTGCCGCGCCGGGCCGACTATTCCATCGACGAAGAGGCCGTGCTGGCGCGCGTGGCGCAGGGCGACATCGATTACCTGGTGGTGACCAGCCCGAACAACCCCACGGGACAGCTAGCCGGCGAGACGTTCATGCTGGAGCTGCTCGACGCGACGGACGCGCTCGTCATGGTGGACGAGGCGTACTTCGAGTTCTCGCGGCAAACCATGCGCCCGTATCTCGACCGCCACAAGAACCTGGTGATCCTGCGCACGTTCTCGAAGGCGTTTTCCCTGGCGGGCGTGCGCATGGGCTATCTTCTGGGCGACGCGGACGTGGTTCGGGAGTTCGCCAAGGTGCGCCAGCCGTATTCGGTCGACGCGGTTTCGCAGGCGGTGGCTCGGGTGGTGTACGCGAACCGCGCGAAGTTCGAACCCGGCATCCGGCGCATCATCGAGGAGCGGGCTCGCGTGATCGAGGGCTTGCGCAAGATTCCCGGCGTCAAGCCGTTTCCGTCGGATGCGAACTACGTGCTGTTTCGCATGGAGTCGGCGGCGCAGACCTGGCAGGCGCTGTACGATCGCGGCATCTTGGTGCGCGATCTGTCCCGGGCTGCGCATTTGGAGGATTGCCTGCGCGTGAGCATTGGAACGCCGCAGGAGAACGATCGGTTTTTGCGCGCGCTGCGCGACATCGTCATGGAGAAGAGGTAGCTATGGCCGAGCGGGGCATGCGACGTGCGCGGGTCGAGCGCGCGACGAACGAAACGGACATCAAGCTGTCCGTCGACCTGGACGGAACGGGGCGCGCCGACGTGGAGACCGGCATCGGGTTTTTCGACCACATGCTGTGCGCGTTCGGGCGGCATGGGCTGTTCGATCTGGAGGTGCGCGTCAAGGGCGACCTGGAAGTGGACGGGCACCATACGGTGGAGGATACCGGCATCGTGCTGGGGCAGGCGTTCGCCCGCGCGCTTGGCGACAAGCGCGGCATCCGTCGCTTCGGGTCGCTCATGCTTCCCATGGACGAGGCGCTGGTGTTGGCGGCGTGCGACCTTTCGGGGCGCGGGCAGCTGCACTGGGACGTGGACGTTCCTCCCGTTATGCTGGGAACGTTCGACGCAACGCTGGCAAAGGAGTTCTTCATCGCGTTCGCCGCGAACGCCGGCGTGACCTTGCACGTGCGCAAGCTGGCGGGAGAAAACGTCCACCACGTGCTGGAGGCGGCGTTCAAGGCCGTCGCGCGGGCGCTGCGCGAAGCCGTCGAAGCCGACCCGCGCGCTGCGGGCGCGCTGCCCACCACGAAGGGCGCCCTGTAGAGCGTCCCGACCGGCGAGCGGGCACCATACGCCCGCTTTCCGGCCGACCCGTATTGGCAAGCAGAGATTGGAATGCTTGAAACATGATAGCCGTTGTCGATTACCATAAAGGGAACCTGAAGAGCGTGGCGCGCGGCCTGGCTGCGGCCGGCGGCGATGCGGTCGTCACCGACGATGCGAGCGTGATAGCCCGCGCCGACGCCGTGGTGCTTCCGGGGGTGGGCGCGTTCGCCGATGCATCGGCCTCCATGCGCGCGCTGGGGCAGGCCGACGTCGTGCGGGCCCGCATCGCCGCGGGCGTTCCCTTTCTGGGCATTTGCCTGGGACAGCACCTCATGTTCGAAGAGGGCGTCGAAGGCGCGCCCGAGGCCGATGACGAAGCGTCGTCGAACAATGCGCCCGGCCTTGCCGTTCTTCCCGGCGTGGTGGCCAAGATGCCCTCCGTCGATGCGTCGGGCCGGCTTCACAAGGTGCCCCATGTGGGCTGGAACACGGTGGAGGTGACGGATCCGGCCTGCCCTTTGCTCAAAGGCGTCTCATCGGGCACTTATTTCTACTTCACGCACAGCTACGTTGCGCCTTCTGGACCCTTCGTTGCAGCTGAGACCACGCACAGCGTGCCGTTTCCCAGCGTGGTGCAGTACGGGCAGGCGGCGTTCGGCGTGCAGTTCCATCCCGAGAAAAGCTCGGACGCGGGCGCAGCACTGCTGCGCAATTTCGTCGACATCGTGAAAGGGGCGTAGCATGCATTTGCTTCCCGCTATCGACATCCTGGGCGGCAAGGCCGTCCGCCTGGCAAAGGGCGACTACAGCCAGGTGACCGTGTACAACGACGACCCCGCCGCGCAGGCGCAGCTGTTCGAGGAAGAGGGCGCGTCCTGGCTGCATGTGGTGGACCTTGACGGCGCGAAGTCGGGAGCGCCCGAGAACATTGCCATCATCGAGCGGATTCTCAAAAAGACCCTGCTCAAAGTGGAAGTGGGTGGCGGCGTTCGGTCGCTCGACACCCTTGCGCGCTTGGCGGACGCGGGCGTGTCGCGCATCGTGCTGGGCACATCGCTCGTGGCCGATCCGTCGTTTGCGGAGGCCGCGATCGACGCGTACGGCAAGCTTTTGGCTGCGGGCGTCGACGCGAAGGGCGGGGAAGTGGCCGTTTCCGGTTGGCGCGAAGGTTCGGGCGTTGCCGCCGAGGAGCTGGCCCGCCACGTTTCCCAGCTGGGATTTCGTCATCTCGTCTACACCGACATCGCACGTGACGGCATGCAGACCGGCATCGAGGCGCAGGCGTACGTGCGCATGGCGCAGGCGTTCGGGCATCCCGTGGTCGCGTCGGGCGGCGTTGCGGGCGTAGCCGACATCGAGCGCTTGGCTCCCGTTGCCGCGAGCATCGAGGGCGTCATCGCGGGCCGGGCCATCTACGAAGGCGCGCTTTCGGTTGCCGAAGGGGTGCGCGCCTGCGAGGCTGCAACGCGCGCTGCCGAAGCGGCGGCCGTACAGGCGAACCCGTGCGGCGTCGCCCTGCCGACGAAGCCGGCCATCGGCCCGGACGAGCCGCATCCGGCGCCCGTCATGCCCTGTTGATCCATGGCCACCGCCGCAGGTGCGGCGTACGATGCAGTCAAAAAGGGGATCGACAAGCTGTTCAAGGGCAAGCAAAGGTAGGACGGATGAAGAAGGATCGCCGGGCGTTTCTTGCCGACGGCGCGAACGACGGGTAGGAAAGGACAGGCATGCTGGCAAAACGGGTCATTCCCTGCATGGACGTCAAGAACGGGCGCGTGGTGAAGGGCGTCAACTTCGTGAACCTGCGCGACGCGGGCGATCCCATCGAGCTTGCCCAGCGCTACGATCAGCAGAAGGCCGACGAAGTCATCTTCTTGGACATCACCGCCACCAGCGACGACCGGGCCACTACGGTGGAACTGGCCAGCCGCGCGAGCGAGGAGCTGCACCTGCCGTACTGCGTGGGAGGCGGGTTTCGCAGTGTGGCCGACATGCGCACCATGATCGCGGCCGGTGCCGACAAGGTGTCGGTGAACTCGGCCGCCGTGGCTGATCCCGACCTGATATCCCAGGCTGCAGCGGCGTTCGGGTCGCAAGCTATCCTGTGCGCCATCGACGCGAAGAGCGTGGCGGGCAATCCGAACAAGTGGGAGGTGTACGTGGCTGGCGGCCGTAAGGCAACCGGCATCGACGCGGTGGAGTGGGCGCAGGAGGCGGTTCGGCGCGGAGCAGGGGAGATCCTGCTCACCAGCATGGATCGTGACGGCAGTCGCGACGGGTTCGACTGCGCCCTCACGCGCGCCGTGGCGCGGGCGGTGAACGTGCCCGTCATCGCAAGCGGCGGCGTGGGCAAGCTGGAGCATTTCGCCCAGGGGATCATCGAGGGAGAGGCCGACGCCGTGCTGGCCGCGAGCGTGTTCCATTTCGGCGAGCTGACGGTGCGCCAGGTGAAAGAGCACATGCGCGCGCAGGGAATCCCGGTAAGGTTGTGATCATGGACGTTTCCGCTCTTTCGTACAACGAGGCCGGCCTTGTGCCGTGCATCGTCCAAGACGCCGACACGCTTGAAGTGCTCATGATGGCGTGGATGAGCGAAGAATCCCTGCGCCTGACGCTCGAGCGCGGCGAAACCGTGTTCTGGAGCCGCAGCCGCCAAGAGCTGTGGCACAAGGGCGCCACCTCGGGAAACGTCCAGAAGCTGGTCGAACTGCGCTACGATTGCGACGCCGACACGCTGCTCGCTCTGGTGAACCCGGCCGGCCCCGCTTGCCATACCGGCGCGCGCAGCTGCTTTTACCGGGTCGTGGAATAGGGTCGCGGCGACGGCCTTTCGTCTGCGCCCTTCGCCCGGCCGCGCGCTGATCCGTAGCCGTACCTCCATCGCAAATACACGCATCGACCTCGTTTTTGCTTGAACGATATGATGACATGCGCTACCATAAAGCCAGTTCTTTTGCCTTTCAAGGAAGAAAACCCATCACATTGCATCTCATTCACGGGACTCATGCGCGCCTTCGCGCGCGTTTCACACTGATACGTCACAACATAAGGAGGACTGGGTGAAGTTTTTTCTGGACACCGCTGACCTGACCGAAATCGAGGAAGCGGCTAGTTGGGGAGCGCTCGCAGGCGTGACCACGAACCCCACGCTGTATGCGCGCACGGGCGGCAAGCTGTCCGATTTCCACAACCACATCAAGCGTATCTGCGACATCGTGGACGGACCGGTTTCCGCCGAGAGCGTAGCCATGACGCGCGACGAGATCGTGCGCGACGGCCGCGAGCTGGCCGCCATCGCCCCGAACGTGGTCGTGAAGGTTCCCACCATGGTCGAGGGCCTGGCTGCCACGCGCACGTTGGCCGACGAGGGCATTCCCGTCAACATGACGCTGTGCTTCAGCGTGCCCCAGGCCATCCTGGCCGCGCGCGCCGGCGCTCGCTACATCAGCCCGTTCGTGGGTCGCTTCGACGACATCTCCGACGACGGCCTGGACCAGCTGAGCAAGGTTGTTGCGGCTATCGGCAACTACGATTACTCCGACAACACGGTCAACCACGAGCAGGTGGAGATCATCGCCGCTTCCATCCGCAGCGCGAACCACGTGACGCAGGCGGCCCTCATGGGCGCCGACATCGCCACCGTTCCGTTCGGCGTGCTCAAGAAGATGGTTCAGCACCCGCTGACCGATCGCGGCCTGGATTCCTTCATGAAGGACTGGGAGAAAGTGCAGAACGCATGAGCGAAAACGAAGCATCGACTGCGGAGGGCGCACCCGAGGCGCCTTCCGCTCCCACTCCGCGTCGCCGCCGTTCCACAAGCGTGAGGACGAAGTCCGCGGCCAGCAAGGCGGAGAAGTCGGCGGAGCCCGCGAAGGCGGATGCGGGCGAAAAGCCCGGTAAGGAAGCTCCGGCGGCCCAAAGCGACAAGGCCGATTCGTCCGCGTCCGAGCGTCCCGCTCAGGCAAGCAAGACGCCTCGCAAGTCGACGAGGGCGAACGGCAAGGACGCGGCTTCGCAGCCTTCCGGCTCGACGAACAGGCGCCCGAACCAAGGTCAAAGCCAAAGCAACAAGGGCGGCTCCAACCAGAACAACCGCCAGCGGCAGAACAACAACAATCGCCAGAAGCAAGGCGGGCAGCAGAACGGCGGCAACCAGAACTTCCGCCGCCAGCGCCGTCCTCACAGCAATCAGGGCGGTCGCGAAATGCAGCCCAGCGTGTCGCGCGACGATCTGAACAAGCTCAAGGTTGCCGAGCTGCGCGAAAAGGCAGCGGAGCTGCAGATCGACGTGACGGGCCTCAAGAAGGCCGAGCTGGTCGAAGCCGTGTTCGAGGCAAGCGTCAAGGCCGAGGGCTTCATCGAGGTGTCCGGCATCCTGGACATCTTGGCCGACGGCTACGGCTTCCTGCGCACCCAGGGCTACCTTCCCAGCGAGTCGGACTGCTACGTGGGATTGTCCACCATTCGCCGCAACGGCCTGCGCAAAGGCGATCTGGTAAGCGGCCAGACGCGCCCCGCGCGCGAGAACGAGAAGTACGCGGCCATCCAGAAGGTCACGTCCGTCAACGGCACGCCCATCGAAGAGCTGGGCAACCGCGTGCGCTTCGGCGACCTCACGCCGGTCTACCCGGACGAGTGCCTCAGCATGGAGCACGGCAAGAACACCGTCACAGCGCGCGTCATCGACCTGGTCAGCCCCATCGGCAAGGGTCAGCGCGGCCTGATCGTCAGCCCCCCGAAGGCGGGCAAGACCACTATCCTCAAAGACATCGCGGCGGCCATCAGCGCGAACAACCCCGAAGTGCACCTCATGTGCCTGCTGGTGGACGAACGTCCCGAAGAAGTCACCGACATGGAGCGCTCCATCAAGGGCGAGGTCATCTCCTCGACCTTCGACATGCCCACCGAAAATCACATCGCCGTGTCCGAGCTGGTCATCGAGCGCGCGAAGCGCCTGGTGGAATGCGGCAAGGACGTCGTCGTGCTGCTGGACTCGCTCACGCGTCTGGCGCGCGCCTACAACCTGGCGCAGCCGGCGTCGGGCCGCATCCTGTCCGGCGGCGTGGATTCGACGGCGCTCTATCCGCCCAAGCGCTTCCTGGGCGCCGCGCGCAACATCGAGCACGGCGGAAGCCTGACCATCCTGGCGTCGGCCTTGGTGGACACGGGCTCGAAGATGGACGAGGTCATCTTCGAGGAATTCAAGGGCACGGGCAACATGGAACTCAAGCTGGACCGCAATCTGGCCGATCGCCGTATCTTCCCGGCCATCGATCCGGTGGCGTCGGGCACGCGCAAGGAAGACCTGCTGCTCGATCCGCAGGAGGCGCCGCTCATCTGGGCCGTTCGCCGCATCCTGGCCAACACGAACAGCACCGAGCGCGCCATGGACATGCTCATCAAGTCGCTCAAGCAGACCGAAACCAACCAGGAGTTCTTGGTTCGCACCGCCAAGAAGGCGCAGCATACCAAGGCCGACGGCACGGTGGAGTTCTAAGCGAGTTGTCATGCGTTCGCTACCGAAGCGAAGCTTCGCCGTTCTATAATGAGCGCATGATGAGGAACCGCGTCCCTTGGGCGCGGTTCCGTGACGCTTTCGCTTGATCGACCCTGCAATTCGTACCAGGAGGGCCCATGTCCCAGGAAAACAACAACTGGCAGCAGCAGGTGTGGCAGCAGCCTGCTGCGCCTCAGCCGTCCCCGCAGCCTGCCGGCGGCTATGCGCCGCAGCCTTACGCGCCGCAGCCGCAGCCCAAAAAGCGCGGATGGATCGTGGCGCTCGTCGCCGTCGTGCTCGTTTTCGTGCTCATAGCCATGAGCATGTGGTCGTGCACGTCCATCATGTCGTCGTCCATGGGCTCGCTTGGAGCCGTCGGGTCGCTCGGCGAAAGCTCAACGTCCGAGGCCGACTTCCTGACTTCGGATGCGGTGGGGGTCATCGACATCGACGGTACCATCCAGTACGACGGCACCACCTCGTCGCCCGAAGGGTTGAAAGCCCAGCTCGATCGCGCTGCGCAGAACACCTACATCAAGGCGGTCGTGCTGCGCGTGAACTCCGGCGGCGGCACGGCTACTGCCGGCGAGGAGATGGCGGCGTACGTCAAGAAGTTCTCGGAAGATACCGGCAAGCCCGTGGTGGTGTCGAGCGCTTCCGTGAACGCGAGCGCGGCCTACGAGATTTCCAGCCAGGCCGACTACATCTTCACGGCCAAGACCACGGCCATCGGCGCCATCGGCACGGCGCTGCAGGTGACCGACCTTTCGGGGCTGCTGGAGAAGCTGGGCATCAACGTGGACAACATCACGTCGTCTGAAAGCAAGGATTCCAGCTACGGCACGCGCCCGCTTTCCGAAGAGGAGCGCGCTTACTACCAGAACATGGTCGAGCGCATCAACGAGACGTTCGTCCAGACCGTTGCCGAGGGCCGCGGCATGAGCGAAAGCGACGTGCGCGCGCTGGCCACCGGCATGACGTTCACCGGCATGGACGCCGTGGAGAACGGGCTGGCCGACGAAATCGGCACCAAGGAGGACGCGGTGGCGAAGGCGGCCGAGCTGGCCGGCGTCTCGCGCTACTCCACGGTTGAACTGAAAACGACGAAGAGCACCCTGTCGAGCTTGCTCGACCTTATGACCGAAAGCAAGAGCCTGTCCGCCGGCGACTTTGCCGCCGCTTTGAAGGAGTTTGAGAACGATGGCAACATCGCCCAGTAACATCGAGCGTCCCTCTTGGCCGAAGAGGGCCGTCGTCACGGCCGGCATGCCGTACGGCAACAAGCCGCTGCACTTCGGCCACATCGCGGGCGTGTTCGTCCCGGCCGACGCGTTCGCCCGCTTCCTGCGCGATCGCATCGGCGCCGCCAACGTCCGCTTCATCAGCGGAACGGACTGCTTCGGCTCTCCCATCAACGAGGGTTACCGCAAGTTGGTGGAAGCCGGGGAGTTCGACGGCACCATCGAGGAGTACGTTCGCAAGAACCACGAGGCGCAGAAGGCAACGCTCGATTCCTACAACGTCAGCCTTTCCATCTACGAGGGGTCGGGGCTGGGCTACGCGAAGTGCGTGCATCAGCTGATCAGCGAGAAGTTCATCGAGAAGCTGCATGAGAACGGCCATCTTCGCAAACGCGCCACGCTGCAGTTCTACGATGCGGAAGCCGGCACGTTTCTGAACGGGCGCCAGGTGGTGGGCCGTTGCCCCGTGCAAGGCTGCAAGTCCGAGCACGGCTACGCCGACGAATGCGACCTGGGGCACAGCTACGCGCCCGAGGACCTGATCGCGCCGAAATCGTCGTTGACGGGAACCACGCCCGAAATGCGCCCGGTGGAAAACTGGTACTTCGACCTGCCCGCGTTCGGCGGCTTCCTTCGCGACCACGTGGCTCGCCTCGAGGCCGACCCCGAGGTGCGCGCCATCGTGCCGAAAACCATCAAGGAGTTCCTGGTTCCGCCCGTGGTCTACATCAAGAACGACGAGCGCGCGGCGTACGAGCAGATCGCGAGCGATCTTCCCGCGCACGAGCTGCGCGAACCCGAAAAGGGAAAGCAGAGCTTCGAGATCGAGTTCGCCGACATCGAAGCGCGCGATGCGGCGCGCGAAGTCTTGACGCGCGCGGGAATCCGCTTCCGCACGGGCAAGACCTTGGTGCCGTTCCGCATCACGGGCAATATCGAATGGGGGGTCAAGGCCCCGGTCATCGAAGGTTTGGAAGGCTTGACCGTGTGGTGCTGGCCCGAAAGCCTGTGGGCTCCCATGTCGTTCACCATGGCCGTGAACGACCAGATGGGCTTGCCCAGGGGCAGCTGGCGCGATTGGTGGTGCTCGGAGGATTCCGAGGTTTACCAGTTCATCGGGCAGGACAACCTGTACTTCTACGGCGTTGCCCAGCCGGCGCTCATCGAGGCGCTGCGTCCCGGTGACATCTTGGCGCCGGGCGAGACCGACCATCCCATTCGCCAGACGAACCTCGTGGCCAACTACCATATCCTGTTCGGCGACAAGAAGGCATCGTCGTCGGGCGCGGTCAAGCCGCCTACCGCCGATGCGCTGCTCGAGCACTACACCGTCGAGCAGCTGCGCGCGCATTTCCTGGCGCTCGGCCTTGACCAGAAGTCGGTCGGCTTCAAGCCGAAGCCGTACCTGGCCACGGAAGAGGAGCTGGCCGATTCGCGCGTGGCGGACCCCGTGCTCAAGGAAGGCGCGCTTCTGACCAACGTGTTCAACCGCCTTGCCCGCAGCTGCTTCTACGAAGCTCAGAAGAACTTCGAAGGCTATCTGCCGCTCGGCGCCGTGTCGCCGGCCGTGCTGGACAAGGTGAACGAGGTGCTGCGCGTCTACGACGCCACCATGCATCGCGTCGAGCTGCATACCATCATGTCGATCATGGACGAGTTCATTCGCTGGGCGAACAAGTACTGGTCCGACGGAATCCGCGCGGTCGAGAAGGGCGGCGACGACGCGATGCGCCGCCAGGTGCTCGTGGACTCGTTCTTCTTGCTGCGCGTCGCCACGCTGCTCATGCATCCCGTGGTGCCGGCAGGGGCCGAGAAGATCTGCGACTACCTGAGCTTCGAGTTCGACGACTTCTTTAGCTGGAACTACGATTTCGAGAGCTTCGACGAGCTGTGCAGCGCTGGCGAGATCACCGAAGGCCGCCACCGCATCCGCGAGCTGCCTCCGCGCTTCGACTTCTTCGAGAAGCATCCGTCCCAGTACAAGTAGCGCGCCATGTTCCGCCGGTCCTCGAACCGGCGGAACGTTTCTTTGCCGAGTCCCTCCGTTTGAAAGGATGTTTCTTGTTGAAGGTCGATGCATTTACCGACGGGTCCGCGCGCGGGAATCCGGGGCCGGGCGGCTACGGCGCCGTGCTGCGGTTCGTGGATCGCAACGGGCGCACGCACGAAAAGGAGCTCTCGCAAGGTTACGAGCGCACCACGAACAACCGCATGGAGCTTCTGGGCGCTATCGTGGCGCTCGAGACGCTTAAAAGTCCCTGCGAGGTCACGCTCTACACCGATTCGCAGTACGTTGCCAACGCGTTCAACCAGCACTGGGTTGACGGCTGGCTCAAGCGCGGTTGGAAGAACGCCAAGAAAGAGCCGGTGAAAAACGTGGACTTGTGGCAGCGCCTGCTGAAGGCGAAGGAGCCGCATCGCGTGGAGTTCGTGTGGGTCAAGGGGCATGCGGGGCACGCGGAAAACGAGCGGTGCGACCAGCTTGCCACGGCGGCCGCCGACGGGGCGGGGCGCATCGCCGACACGGGTTTCACGGGATAGGCCGGGATTGACGGGCGGCCGCAGCATGGTGCGTGCTGTGGCCTTTCTGTAACGATCGATCGAACGCCCGGCCGTCATGCGCTCGATTTGCTACACTGGTTCGCATTGCATGCACGTTTTCGGATGGCAGGTGGAGGTACCCACATGCAGCAGAAAGCACGGGGCGGTCGCGCGAGGGGCGCGCTCGTCGGATTCATGGCAACGGTGCTTGCCGTATCCCTTATGGTTCCGGGCATCGCCCTGGCAGATCCTTCCGCAGCCGAGAAGCAGGCGGAGGCTCAGGCGGCTTTGGCTTCGCTCAATTCCATGCAGGAAAAGCTCAGCAAGGCGGCGGACGCGTACGACGACGCGCTGGCCGCTCAAAAGGACGCCGAGGCGAAGCGCGATGACGCGCAGGCTCGCATCGACGAGGCTTCGGCTCAGATCGCCGATTTGCAGGATCGCTTGGGATCGCGCGCTCGCAGCATGTATCGTTCGGGCGGCAGCTCGGCGCTCGACCTGCTTTTGGGGGCCACGTCGTTCAGGTCCTTCGCGACCAACTGGGACCTGCTCAATTCCATCAACGAAAGCGATGCCGAGCTGGTGCAGCAGACGAAGGATCTGCGTGCCGAGGTTCAGGAGCAGGAAGCCGTGCTTGCCGAGCAGGAGCGCATAGCTGCGCAGAAGGCGAGCGAGGCTCTGCGCACGAAAGACGAAACCGCTTCCACCATGGCGGCCATGCAGTCGACCTACGATAACTTGAGCGCCGAAGCTGCGGCGCTCGTCGAGCAGGAGCGCGCGGCGCAGTTGGCGGCCTACGAGGCGCAGGCCCAGGCCACGGTAGACGCGTCCGCCGATCAGGCGCAGCAGGGCTCCAATAACGGCAACGGCGGCAACAACGGCGGCGAATCCTCTGGCGGAGGCAGCGTCAACCCGCCTGCTCCCGACTACGACGAGCCTATCGCGGGCTCGGTGGTGGGCCGCGCGTACAGCCAGCTTGGCAAGCCGTACGGCTACACCGATCCCAGTTACGGCGCAGGTCCGTCGTCGTACGACTGCTCGGGCTTCGTGTCGTTTTGCCTGAGCGGCAGCTACAGCCGCATGGGAAGCACGCTCACGTTCATGAACTGGCCCCAGGTAAGCGATCCTCAGCCGGGCGACGTGGCCGTGAACGCCGGGCATTGCGGCATCTACATCGGCGGCGGCCAGATGATCCACGCGGCCACGTACGGCGTGGGCGTGGTGCAGGGTCCCGTGCAGCCCGGCATGATCATCGTGCGACCCTGGTAAACGATCGTTCATTGTCGACGAGGCGGGGAACCCGGAGGCGCTGACGCGCCCTTCGGTCTCCCCGCCTCGCGGTTTATCCGGAGAAGAGCCTAGCGAGCGGCGTTCTTGATGACGGTGCGCAGCTCGTCGATGCCCGTTCCCTTTTCGGAAGAGCACACCACCAAAGGCACGTCGGCATGCAGCTTCAGCTGCTTTTTCAGGGCTGCCTTCTGCTTCATTTGCTGCTGTCGGGATAGCTTGTCGGCTTTCGTCAGCACCACGGCGAAGGGAAGTTCCGCCTCCTGCAAGAACTCGATCATGTTTTCATCCAGGCTTGAAGCGGGGTGGCGGATGTCCACCAGCGACACCACGAGCGCCAGGTTGCGATCTTGGTTGAAGTACCCTTCGATCAGCTCCGACCAGCGTCCCTTCTCGGATTTCGCCACCTTGGCGTAGCCGTAGCCCGGCAGGTCCACGAACCGTACGCCGTCACACGAGAAGAAGTTGATGGTGGCCGTCTTGCCCGGCGTTTGCGACACTTTCGCCAGGCTTTTGCGATTGAACAGCTTGTTCAGCAAAGACGACTTGCCCACGTTGGACCGGCCGGCGAATGCGATTTCGGGCAACGTGGACGCCGGCAGCTGCAGCGAGGTGCCGAACGATTTCTCGAACGCGACGTTGTTGATGTTCATGCTGGGCTCCTTGCGGTTCCGTCCCTCGCGTTGCCTGCGCAAGGGGAGGGTGCGGATGTTGTTGCGTTCATGGTAGCGGAACTGCGCCCATCGCGCGCGGAAAACCCCAAGCTCTCCTTGACGTCGCTTCGCTAGGAGCGCTTCCTGCCCGTGTACATGGCCATGGCCATGCAGGCTATGGCGGCCCAGGCCCAGAACGTATGCTTTTTCATGAGGTTCCTTTCAACGATCGATTCATATTAGTTAGCTTTAATTGACTTTTACCGGAGCTCTCATTATGCTAGAAAAGTTAACTTTAAGCAACTGTAAAGGATGTTGCGAACGATGCGCGCGAGCGCAAGAAAGGGGCATGCATGGACTTCCCGAAGAAGAGCGGCTGGCTGATCGGGGCGGGCGTGTTGCTGGGGGCGGTGGGGGCGAAGGCCCTGACGGGTCCAACGGCTAAGAAGTGCTACGTGCAGGGCGTTGCGAAGGGGCTGCAAGCGAAGGCCGCCTACGAGGGCATCGTCGAGCAGGCCAAGGCCGAAGTCGACGACATCGTGGCCCGGGCTTCCTACATCAACGTGCAGGCATCGCTCGCTGACGAGCCGTCCGCTGCCGCCGACGAGCCGTCTGCGGTCGAACCGGCGAAGTCCAAGGCGGATTCGGCTCAGGCATCAAAGAAGTAGCCGCGATGCAGTACGCCATTGCGAACGAACTCCCGGGCCGCGTGCGCGTCAAGCTTGCCGGCCCGGTTCCCTCCGCCGACCTCGACGCACTGTATCGGGTGCTTGCGGCTATCCCAACGGTGGAGAAGGCGTCGGTCTATCCGCGCATCGGCAGCATTGCTTTGACGTACCGCCCGCTCGAGGGAGCGCGGGACCTGGTTTTGGAGCGCCTGTCCGCCATCGATGCGAAATGCATCGACGAGGCTCGATCCGGTTTCGGCCTTGACCTTGCCCCGCGCTCCCAGTCGCTTCTCATGGACCTGGCGCGCCTTGCGGGCTTGTACGTTTTGCGGCGCTGGTTCGTGCCCCGGCCACTTGCCGCCGTTGCGGCGGCGTGGCGTTACCGGCGCTTCCTGGGGGCGGGTCTGCGCTCGCTCGGGCGCTCGCGCCTTGACGTTGCGGTGCTGGACGCCGCTGCTATCGGGACGTCGTTTCTCAAGCGCGATCCTCGGACGGCCGGGCAGACCATGTTCTTGCTCGATGTGGGCGAAACGCTGGAGGAGTACACGCGCTCGCGCTCGGAAGGGGCCCTTGTCAGCGCGTTGCTCGATCTGCCCGAGACTGCCCAGCTGCTTCGCGACGACCAAGAGGTGCAGGTGCGCGCGTCCGATCTCGAGCCGGGGGATTTGGTTGTCGTGCGCACGGGCATGCCCGTATGCGTCGATGGACGCGTGGTGCGCGGCGTTGCGATGGTGAACCAGGCCTCGCTTACCGGAGAGCCCCTTGCTGTCGAGCGCGCCGAGGGCGACGACGTGTTCGCCGGCACCGCCGTGGAGGACGGCCAGATCGTCGTGCAGGTTCGCGCGAAGGCTGCCGAAACGAAGCTGCGCTCCATCGTGTCGCTGGTCGAGCAGTCCGAGGCGAACAAGGCGCAGGCCCAGTCTCGGATGGAGCGTCTCGCCGACGGCATCGTTGTGTGGAACTTCCTGCTGGCGGCGGGGGTTGCCCTGGTCACGGGCAGTTTGACGAAGGCGTCGGCTGCGCTCATGGTGGACTACTCGTGCGCACTTAAGCTGACCAGCTCGATCGCCGTGCTTTCGGCCATGAGCCAGAGCGCGAAAGCGGGTTTCGCCGTCAAGGGCGCGAAGCACTTCGAGGCCATGGCCGCTGCCGATGTGATCGTGTTCGACAAAACCGGAACCTTGACCGAGGCTACGCCGGAGGTGGCGTGCGTTTTGGCTCTTGACGGCTGGAACCGGCGCGAGGTGCTGCGGTTGTCGGCATGCCTGGAGGAGCACTTTCCGCATCCCGTGGCGCGCGCCGTGGTGCGCGCGGCGGCGCAGAAGAACCTCAAGCACCGCGAGCGCCATGCCGAGGTGGAGTACATCGTGGCGCACGGAATAGCCTCGTCGTTGGGCGGCAAGCGCGTGGTCATCGGGTCGGAGCATTTCGTGATGGGCGACGAAGGCGTTGCCGTGTCGGAGGACCAGCGCGCGAGGATCGCTTCCGAAACCGAAGGGCTCACGCCGCTGTACCTGGCGGTCGACGGCGAGCTGGTGGGCGTCATCGGCGTCTACGATCCGCTCAAGGAAGGCGTGGCGCAGGCGGTGGCCAATCTGAAGGCGCTGGGATTTCGCCGCGTGGTGATGCTGACGGGCGACGGGGACCGCACGGCGGCGCGCATCGCGCGGGAAGCGGGCGTGACCGAGTACCGGGCCAACCTGCTGCCCGAGGACAAGCATGCGTTCGTCGAACGGCTCAAGGCCGAGGGACGACGCGTGGTCATGGTGGGCGACGGCGTGAACGACGCGCCCGCGCTTTCCGCAGCCGATGTGGGGATCGCCATGGGGCAGGGGACCGCCGTGGCCAAAGAGGTCGCCGACATCACGCTTGCGGGAGGAGATTTGGGGGCTATCGTGGAGCTGAGTCGCTTGAGCAAGGGTCTGACGCAGCGTCTGGATGCATCCTTCAGAGAGGTCATGCTGGTCAACTCGGCCTTGCTCGCGGCGGGCATCGGCGGGGTTCTGACCCCGCAGGCGTCGTCGCTTCTGCACAACGCGTCCACGGTGGCGCTCAGCTTGCGCAGCGCAGGCGCGTACCGCTCGTGACCGCATGCGTGCGGCTGTCGAGCCGGCGTCCGACCGGCCGGCTCGACAGCCGCGAGCGTCAACCGCTTCTCGCGAAAGGACGTGCATGTATGCGGTCTTCGAGAAGTGCTTGCATTTCATTTTCTCTGTGGTAAGATTCAACGGTTTCTAATTACACATGCTTGCGCGACCTGATCCGCCAGTGGCCAACCGAAAAAGGCTGCGGATTCGGGGATGACCGCAGGCAGAGGACTAACGAATGGAGAAAGTCATGACGAAAGTCGGCATTAAGTCGCTGCTCGACGCAGGCGCACACTTCGGGCATCAGACCCGTCGCTGGAACCCCAAGATGAAGCCGTACATCTTCGGCAGCCGTGGGGACATCTACATCCTCGACCTCAAGCAGACGCTCGTGGGCCTGGACCAGGCGTACACCTTCGTGTCCGAGATCGCTCGCAAGGGCGGCACCGTGCTGTTCGTCGGCACGAAGAAGCAGGCTCAGGAAGCCGTCGCTGATGCTGCCAACAAGTGCGGCATGCCCTACGTGAACGCTCGCTGGCTCGGCGGCATGCTGACCAACTTCGTCACCATCCGCTCCCGCGTGACCCGCATGGAGGAGCTGGAGGCCATGGAGGCCGACGGCCGCATGGCGATGCTGCCCAAGAAGGAGCAGATCCTGCTGCGCAAGGAGCTGTCCAAGCTGCAGACCAACCTCAACGGTATCCGCAACATGAAGCGCGTGCCCGACGCCGTGTTCGTGATCGACACGAACCGCGAGGCCATTGCCATCCATGAGTCTCGTCGTCTCGACATCCCCGTGGTGGGCACGCTCGACACGAACTGCGATCCGGACGACGTCGATTTCGGCATTCCCGCCAACGACGACGCCATCCGCTCGGTTCGTCTGCTGGCCGACTTCATCGCCGATGCCGTTATCGCCGGCGTGGGCGCGCCTGTGACGGTTGCCGAGATGGCCGCTCCGGCTGAGGCCGAGGCTGCTCCGGCAGAGGTTGAGGCTCCGGCCGAGGCCGCTGCTCCCGCTGCCGAATAACCTGCTTTTCAGATGAACGAATGCGCCGCCGGTTTCGAAACCGGCGGCGTTTGACAGACCAGGGCCGCGCTTGCGCGCGGCGCATAGAGAAAGGAACAACGTGGCTGCTGTTACCGCTTCCATGGTCAAGGAACTCCGCGAGATGACCGGCGCCGGCATGATGGAGTGCAAGAAGGCGCTCGTCGAGGCCGACGGCAACCTGGACGCCGCTGTCGACGTCCTGCGCACCCGCGGTCTGGCCGCTGTTGCCAAGAAGGCCGGCCGTGCCACCAACGAGGGCACCGTCATGGCGCTCGTGTCCGAGGACGGCAAGGCTGGCGCCGTTGTCGAGCTGAACTGCGAGACCGACTTCGTGGGCATGAACGACAAGTTCAAGGCCTACGCCGAGAAGATCGCCAAGGCTGCGCTGGCCGCCAACCCCGCCGACATGGAGGCCCTCAAGGCCGCCGACGCCGAGGGCGAGACGGTGGAGGCTGTCGTGACCGACGCCATCCACACGCTGGGCGAGAACATCCAGCTCTCCCGCTTTGCGGTGGAGCAGGGCGGCGCCGTGTCGTCCTACATCCACGGCGGCGGCAAGATCGGCGTGCTCGTGCAGTTCGAGGTCGAGGGCGTCGATCCCGCGTCCGCTGAGTTCAAGGCGTACGGCCGCGACGTTGCCATGCAGGTTGCCGCTGCGTCTCCCGTTGCCGCGAACCGCGACTCCGTCGACCCGGCCATTGTCGAGCATGAGAAGGCCATCTACATGGCTCAGGCTGCCGAGTCCGGCAAGCCCGAGGCCATCCAGGAGAAGATGGCCGTCGGCCGTCTGGAGAAGTTCTTCAAGGAGAGCACGCTTACGGAGCAGGCCTTCGTCAAGAACCCGGATCAGACCGTTGCCGAGTACACGGCCGAGGTCGCGAAGAACCTGGGCGGCGAGATCAAGGTCGTCGACTTCAAGCGCTTCGTCCTGGGCGAAGAGGCGTAAACCCTCTTTTCCTTACCGGTAAAGCTGGGACCCGAAGCTTCGGCTTCGGGTCTTTTTTGTGCGTCGGAAAAGACGTGCTCTCGCGTGAAATCCGATGGGGGGTCCACCAAACCATCTCAGCCGCCGTCATTGTCGATCCAAAAACACGTTTTTTCGTCCAAAAACGTGTTGTTGGATCGACAATGCATCCGGATGCCGCTCGTGTTTCGATGCCGTCGCCCTGGCTTGCTGGGGAAGGGGGACGCGCGATTCGACCGCGACCAACATTCCCCCATGCCGTTCTGCTTTCGTTGTGAAGGGCCGCATTATGCGGGCCTTCACTTTCTATAATGGACGCATTGCGAACCGAACGCGCCGTCTCACGGCGCGCATCCATAGACGAGTCAAGCCGAGGGCGCGCACCTCGGCGTTAAGGAACACCCATGGCAGAAGAGATCATCATTGTCGAAGGCAACGGCGTGCTCGCGGGCGAAGTGGCCGTGTCGGGCGCCAAGAATTCCGCGCTCAAGCTCATTGCCGCCGCCTTGCTCGGCCAGGGCAAAACGCTCGTGCGCAACGTGCCGCTCATCTCCGACATCAGCATCATGTCGGAGGTGCTGCGCCGCTTGGGCGCAACCGTGGAACGCGACGGCCATACGCTGATCGTGGACACGACCGACGTCGAGCAGTTCGAAACGCCGTACGACCTGGTATCCAAGATGCGCGCGAGCATTTCGGTCCTGGGTCCGCTGGTCGGTCGGTTCGGGCGGGCGCGCGTGGCCATGCCCGGCGGGTGCCAGATCGGCGCGCGCAAAATCGACATGCACCTCGTGGGGCTCGAAGCGCTGGGCGTGGAGTTCACCATCGACCACGGATTCCTGGAGGCGCGCACGCCGAACGGCTTGGTTGGAGCGGACGTCGTTTTGGACTTCCCCAGCGTCGGCGCAACCGAGAACTTGCTTATGGCGGCCGTGACGGCGAAAGGCACGACGGTGCTCGAGAACGCCGCGCGCGAACCCGAGATCGTGGACTTGGCGAACATGCTGGTGTCCATGGGAGCGAAGGTGACCGGGGCCGGTTCCTCGATCATCGAGGTGGAGGGCGTTCCGCTTTCCTCGCTGCATCCTTGCGACCACACGACGGTGGGCGATCGCATCGAGGCGGGCACCTTCTTGGTGGGCGGCGCGCTCACGGGAGGCCCTGTTACGGTGCGCGGCATCGATCCGTCGTATCTGCGTGTTGCCCTCATGAAGCTTGCCGCCATGGGCTGCGAGGTGCAAACCGGAGCCGACTGGGTCACCGTCAGCCGTACGCGCCCCCTTGTTCCCATCGATATTCAGACCCTGCCGCATCCGGGCTTCCCGACCGACCTGCAGGCGCAGTTCATGCTGCTGGCCGCGCGCGCGGAGGGCGTGTCGGTCATCACCGAGAACGTGTTCGAGAATCGCTTCATGTTTGCAAGCGAGCTTATCCGCATGGGAGCCGATATCACTATCGAGGATCATCATGCGCTGGTCAGGGGCGTTGCGGGCCTGCAGGGCGCCGACGTGTCCTCCACCGACCTGCGTGCGGGCGCGGCGCTTGTTCTTGCGGGAGTGTCTGCCGAGGGGCAGACGCGGGTGCACAACATCGGCCATATCGACCGCGGCTACGAAGACTACGTTGGCAAGCTGGGCGATCTGGGGGCGTGCGTTCGCCGCGCGCCCGTCGACGGCATGCCGGATATCCGCGGTTAGCGGAGGCCGCACATGGTCAAGCGCCGTAAGGGCTTTTCGGCAACGCAGTCCAAAATCACCTCGCGCCGTTTGCGCACCGCTACGCTGGGCACGCACGTGCCGCGGCGTTCGCGCGGGCGCATGAACGCCGATTCCGTCGGGTTCTCGAGCGCGCGCAAGCAGAAGCGCGCCGCGCGCGGGTACGTGGAGACCATTTTGCCGAACACGTCGTCCGGGGAGAGCGCTTCCCAGTTCTCTCGTCGCGTGAGCAGGCGCGAGTTCTCCCATGGCATCCAGCGCCGCGCGCGCATGCGGCGTCTCGTCGCGGTGGTCGCGTGCGTCGTTTTGGTGGCGGTCGTTGCGGCGGGCGTGGGGACGTTCGCGTTCTTCGGTTCGCTCGATTCCAAGATAGGCCTCAAGAACTCGGACGCCTCGTCGGCGCTTGTCGCTCCGAAAGAGGCAGCCGACGCCTTCTACACGTTGGTCGCTGCAGATTTGGACCCGGTGGGGGCGGCGAACGCCCAAGCCGGGCCTGATGCGCTTGCCCTGGTGCGGGTGGACCGAGCTGCGCGGTCGGCGGTCATCGTGTCCGTACCCGCCACCTTGCAGGTTCAGCTTAAAGACGGAAAGCCCCATCAGCTTCGAGACGCCGCTGTGCAGGAAGGCGATGCGTCCCTGATCAAAGCCGTGTCGAACTTCGCCGGGGTGAACGTGTCGCATCTGGTCAAGATCGATGCCGGCGGCGTGGCGAGCTTGGTCGATGGACTTGGCGGCGTGCAGGTGAACGTAGCCGAAGAGGTGGACGACCCGGCGGCGGGCGACGTCTACCTATCTCCGGGGGAGCAGACGCTCGACGGCAAGGCCGCCCTTACGTTTTTGCGTGCGTCGAACTTTTCGGGAGGCTTGCAGGTGCAGGCGGCCAACCAGCGCGAGTTGCTTGCGGCGCTGTCTCTTCGCCTGCTTGACGAGGGGTCGCTTTCCTTCTTGTCCACGCTGGACAAGGTGGGGGGTTCTTTCGGCACCGACATGGGAGCGAAAGACGCGCTGGGCTTGGCCGATGCGCTGCGGGGCATGGACGCGTCTACGGTGAAGGGCGCCCTCGTTCCCGGTTACGAGACAACGCGCGATAGCGTCTCCTATTACGTGGCTTCAACCGACGCATGGTCGTCCATGATGGAATTGGTGAAGCAGGGGCAAGACCCGGTGGTCGAGAAGAAGATCGCCTCGGTCGATCCGGCCAGCTTCACCCTGACCGTCCGCAACGGCGGAGGCATTACCGGCGCGGCGGCCCAGATATCGCAAACGCTTGCAGGCATGGGGTTCAAGGTCGAGGAAACCGGCAATACCGACACTGCCGCTTACGCCGAAACGCTGGTCATCTACAAGGACGGCGCGTTCGAGCCGGCCGCGCAAACCGTGGTCTCCGCGTTGGGCCTTGGCCGTACGGTTGCCGACGCGGGGTTCTATACGTTCGACACGGACGTGCTGCTGGTTCTGGGGAAGGATTGGAAGCCTTCTTCGTAGCGCCATGCGCCTCGTCGATGTTTCCTCCGCATTTCCCGGCTTCGGCCGTGCGCGCCAAGGCTCTGTGGTAGAATCGGCACCTGATAACACCCATTCAGACGAAGGAGCGATTCCTATGGTGGATAAGAACGACGTGGCGGCTGTGCTCGAGCTCATTCGCCCCAGCCTGCAGGCTGACGGCGGCGACGTGAAGCTCGTCGACGTTGCCGAGGACGGCGTGGTCACGGTCGAGCTGCAGGGCGCGTGCAAGGGCTGCCCGATGTCTCAGATGACGCTCGCCAACGGCGTGGAGCGCATCCTGAAAGAGCGCGTCCCCGGCGTGACGAAGGTCGTGCCCGCGGCTGAATAGCCGTGAGCGTTCGGGATTGAAGGGAAGGCGGATATGGCGAACTGCTGGGAACTGCGCGGATGCGACGAGGAGATGATGTCGCGTTGCCCGCACAACATACCCGGAGAGCCTTGTCCTGCCGACTGCCGCTTTGCAGCCTGCGTGCGGTCTACGCATGAAGTGTGCCAGGACTTCAACGTATTGTTGAACCCGGAGCGCGACTACGATGCGGCCATCAAGGAGATATGCCGCTTCTGCACGCACTTTTTAACGCACGGGCCGCACATGGCCGATCGCAAAGAAGGCTGCGTGGCCCGACAGGGCAACCCGAACCGGTTTCTGCTCTAGCCCCGTTCTTCGCTTCGCGCGTTACGGTTGCGTTAACGTGCTCGCGTCGAGGCGCAGGAACGGGTATCGTACATGCTTGGATTCGAGCGCGGCCGCACGGCCATTCGTGCGGCCGCGCTCTGCATGCTGTCGGCGCGTTGCGGGCAGCTATTCGAACGATCGCGATGAAAGGACGGCTCGATGACCGAACAGGCGCATGGCACGCTCAAAGTGAAGACCGGCTTCGCCGAGATGATGAAGGGCGGCGTCATCATGGACGTCGTCAACCCCGAGCAGGCGAAGATCGCCGAGGATGCGGGCGCTGTGGCCGTTATGGCCCTCGAGCGCGTCCCCGCCGACATCCGCGCGCACGGCGGCGTGGCGCGCATGAGCGACCCCACCATGATCGAGGGAATCGTGGAGGCCGTGTCCATCCCCGTTATGGCGAAGTGCCGCATCGGGCATTTCGTGGAGGCGCAGGTGCTGCAGAGCCTGGGCGTGGACTTCATCGACGAGAGCGAGGTGCTCACGCCGGCCGACGACGAGTACCATGTGAACAAGTGGGATTTTGACGTGCCGTTCGTGTGCGGCGCGCGCAACCTGGGCGAGGCTTTGCGCCGTATCGCCGAAGGCGCGGCCATGATCCGCACGAAAGGCGAGCCGGGCACGGGCAACGTGGTGGAGGCCGTGCGTCACATGCGCACCGTGACGACCGACATCGCCCGTATCAAAGGCTTGCGCGACGAGCAGTTGTTCACGGCTGCAAAGGAGCTGCAAGCTCCCTACGAGCTGGTGAAGTGGGTGGCCGAGCACGGGTGCCTTCCCGTGGTGAACTTCTCGGCCGGCGGCATCGCCACGCCCGCTGACGCGGCGCTCATGATGCAGTTGGGCTGCGACGGCGTATTCGTGGGCAGCGGCATTTTCAAGTCGGGCGACCCGGCCAAGCGCGCTCGCGCCATCGTGGAGGCCACGACGAACTACGACGATCCCGACACTGTCGCGCGCGTTTCGCGCAACCTGGGCGAGGCCATGGTGGGCATCGAGATCTCCGATATCCCCGACAACGAGCTGATGGCCCAGCGCGGCTGGTAGAGACGCGCCGCGTGAACCTATGAGGTCTGGCCATGCAACCTATGAATAAAACCATCGGCGTCCTGGCGCTTCAAGGCGCGTTCCGCGAGCATCGAGCCATGCTCGACGGGCTGGGAGCGGCCACGCGCCTCGTGCGCTGGCCGCACGAGCTCGACGGCTTGGACGGCTTGGTGCTGCCGGGCGGCGAGTCGACGGCCATCGCGAAGCTCTTGGCCATCCACGGCATGTACCAGCCGCTGCGCGATGCGTTCGCGAAGGGGATGGCCGTGTTCGGCACGTGCGCCGGCGCTATCCTCATGGCGCGCGACATCGAAGGCGCGCGGCCCGACCAGGAACCGCTCGCTCTTATGAACGTGCGGATCCGGCGCAACGCCTACGGCCGACAGATCGACTCGTTCGAGACGGCGGTGCCGTGGGCCGGGATCGAGGGCGGCCCCGTGAAGGGCGTGTTCATCCGCGCGCCGAGGTTCGCCGATTGGGGGCCGAACGTGGAGGTCCTCAGTGCCGCCGAGGACGGCGAGCCGCTTGCTGTGCGCGAAGGGCGCGCGCTCGCCGTGGCGTTTCATCCCGAGTTGACCGATGATGCGCGCGTGCATGCGTTCTTCCTCGACCGCGTAGTGGGCGAGGGGCGCGCCTCGTGCTGATGTGAAGCCCGTCGGCGTGGACGTCGTTCGGCGTTCGCGTTGGCGGGCTTCTGCTACAATGAGGACAAAAGAAGGCGGGCGAACGAGCGAAGGAGCGTGAACCGATGAGTCGAAGCGCAATCTGCCCTGCATGCGGCGCGAACGATCTGGACGTATGTCGCTACGATGCCATGATGGTCCTGCGGACGGACCTGGCCCTGTTCACGCTGCGCTGCCCGCACTGCGACGCCTCGGTTTCCATCGTGCACCCCATTCCGCCTCAGCTGCGCGACGAGGTTCGCTTCGCCGCCATCGAGGTGGGGGCTGGCATGGGCCAGGAGTAGGCCCTGTACCTCGCTTCCGAAGGCGATCGCTTCGCCTCGGATTTTTGCGAAAGGAACTTCATGCTCAACAACATCTACCAAAGCCTTGACCCGGTTGCGTTCGCTATCGGGCCGTTCGCGGTGCGCTGGTACGGCATCGCCTACGTGCTCGGGTTCGTGTGCGCGGCGCTTGTGGTATGGCGCGTAGCGCGCCGATGGCGCGTGCGCGTGGACGTGGATTCTTTGCTTACCATCATGTTCTGCGTGATCGTCGGCGTGATCCTTGGAGGGCGCTTGGGCTACGTCTTGTTTTACGGCGATGGCTACTACCTGGCTCATCCTGCCGAGATCCTTGCGTTCAACCGTGGCGGCATGAGCTTTCACGGCGGCCTGATCGGGGCGCTTCTTTCGGGTATCGTGGCGGCTAAGCTGACGAACATCTCGTATTTGACGCTGGCCGATCTGGGCTGCATCGGCGCTCCGCTTGGCCTGCTGTTCGGTCGCTGCGCGAACTTCGTGAACGGCGAGCTGTGGGGTGCGCCCACCGACGTCGCGTGGGGCGTGGTGTTCGGTGGGGCCGCTGGAACGATGCCGCGCCATCCCTCTCAGCTGTACGAGGCGTTTCTGGAGGGAATCGTCATTTTCGCCGTGCTCTACCTGCTCTCGCGGATGCGTCCGGCTCGCCCGCGCGGTACCTTCCTGGGCTTGTTCCTGATCATGTATGGATGCTTCCGCTTTCTGGTTGAGTTCGTGCGCGAACCGGACGTGCAGCTGGGCTACTTGTGGGGCGGGTGGCTTACCATGGGGCAGCTTTTGAGCGTTCCGTTGATCCTGGTAGGTGTGGGCGTGTTGGTTTATGCGATTGTCGTGAAAAAGCCTCAGCAGGGTCTTCCTGAAATGCAACAGAGTGAGTAACATTTAAGGAAGCAAAGGGTACGGTGCTTGGCAAGCGAGGCGTTTCGACGACGTTACGGTTCGGCTCCAAGCATCGCGGTGCGCTCGCCGCGCATCGGCCCTGCGCTATCATTGGGAAGAAGCAGGTAGACCTGTACGCGAAGCTAAAGGGGGCCCGAATATGGATCTCAAGTTTTACAAGTGCATGCACTGCGGCAACATCGCTGTGAAGCCGTTCGACGCCGGCGTTCCGCTGGTTTGCTGCGGCGAGAAGATGACCGAGCTCACCGCCAACACCACCGACGCCGCGCTCGAGAAGCACGTTCCCGTCGTGAGCGTCGACGGCGCGAACGTCCACGTCGAGGTGGGCAGCACGCTGCACCCCATGACGTCGGAGCACTACATCACCTTCATCTGCCTGGTTACGAAGAACGGCTACCAGATGCGCGAGCTCACCCCCGAGGATGCTCCCGTTGCCGATTTCGCCGTGGCCGAGGGCGACGAAGCGCTCAAGGTGTACGAGTACTGCAACCTGCACGGCCTGTGGGTCGCCGAGGTGTAAAGACGTTTTGCAATCGTTTCGAGAGCGCCCGTTCCGTGCAAGCGGAGCGGGCGCTTTGCGCTATCATGAAGGAAAACGGCGTACGACGGGGAGGCTATGGCTAGGCGAACGAAAATCGTGTGCACGTTGGGGCCGGCGGTCGACGACGAGGGCGCGCTGCGCGACCTCATTGCGGCGGGCATGGACGTGGCGCGCTTCAATTTCTCGCATGGATCGCACGTCGAGCACGCCGCGCGCATGGAGCGCTTGCGCGCGGTATGCCACGAGGTTGACTCCCCGTGCGCGGTGCTGCTGGACACGCGAGGACCCGAGATTCGTACGGGCCGCTTGGCGGGCGGCGCGCCGGTGCAGCTTGCCTCGGGGAACCGGATCGTGCTGACTGAAGCCCAGGTAGAGGGTACGGCGCAGCGGGTTTCTCATACGTGTCCGGGTTTGGCGGACGTGGTTGCGCCGGGCACTTCCGTGCTGATCGACGACGGGCTTATCGAGTTGCGCGTGGATGCAACGGAGGGTTCCGACATTCTGTGCACGGTTCTTAACGCGGGCATGCTGGGAGAGCGCAAGTCCGTGAACCTTCCGGGCACTTCGGTTCCGCTTCCGGTTATGACCGATCAAGATCGCGATGATTTGCTGTTCGGCGTTCGCCAGGAAGTCGATTTCGTCGCGGCCTCCTTCGTGAGGGACGCGCGCGGAGTGCGCGAGATTCGCGACTTCCTGGACCAGCACGGCGGAGCGGGCATCATGCTGATCGCGAAGATCGAGTGCTCGGAGGCCGTGGAGAACATCGAGGAAATACTCGAAGCCGCCGACGGGATCATGATCGCGCGCGGAGACTTGGGCGTGGAAGTTCCCGCGTACCGCGTGCCGCATATCCAGAAGGAAATCATCCGCGCATGCAACCGTGCGTCGAAGCCGGCTATCACGGCCACGCAGATGCTGGATTCCATGATTCGCAACCCGCGTCCCACGCGTGCCGAGGTTGGGGATGTGGCGAACGCCATCTACGACGGCACCGACGCGGTCATGTTGTCGGGCGAAACGGCGTCGGGAAGCTATCCGGTGGCTGCGGTGCGCATGATGGCGCGCATCGCCGAAGCCAGCGAACCGTACCTGTTCGAAGAGCGCGCGCCCGACCGGCGGCGCGTCCATGCGCGCGTCGCGTTGGCGGTGGGCATGGCGGCCGTGCAGACGGCCGAGAACGTGGGCGCCTCGTGCATCGTCGCCCCCACCATGTCGGGGCGCACGGCGCGCCTGGTGTCGAACCTGCGTCCGCGCGTGCCCATCTACGCGGTTACGCCGTTTTCGCGCGTCATGCGTCAGCAGCAGTTGAACTGGGGCGTCGTCCCTATGATCGGCGACGTGCAGGGCGATATGCGCTGCGTTATCGACCATGCGCACGCCACCGTGCTGCAGCGCGGTTTGGTGAACCCGGGGCAGTTGGCCGTGTTCACGGCAGGCGATCCTTTGACCAGCCCGGCGGCGGGTACGGACGCGCAGGGAGCCGAAACGGTAGCCGCCACCAACGTGATGTACGTCGTGCGGATTCGCAATGACGAAGAGCAGCCGGGCGTTGGCGCGCCGTCGCCGGCGCATGAACGATAGGAGAGGCTATGGGTTTTTTCGATGATGCTCAAGAGATGCTCGATCGGGGCGTCTCGGCTGCGAAGGGCGCCGTTTCCGGCGTCGCCGTGGAGCAGCAGCAGTTCGCGAAATCGTTCGTGCGCCTGTGCGCCGACGGGTGGGCGCAGGGGTGGCACGAAAGCAACGGCGGCAACCTGTCGTATCGCATGAAGCCCGAAGAGGTGGCTTCTTGCCGATCGTTTTTCTACGACAACCCCAGCTCATGGGTGCCGCTCGGCCTTCGCGCGGAGAATTTGAGCGGCGAGTTCTTCATGGTCACGGGCGCGGGCCGCGTCATGCGCAACGTCGCGCTCGATGCAGACGGCAACGCCGGCATCGTGGAGATTGCTCCTGCGGGCGACGCGTGGCGCATCGTATGGGGGTTCAAGGACGGCGGCCGCCCCACCAGCGAGTTCGCCAGCCACTGCGCCGTTCACTCAGTGCGCAAGGATGCTTCCTCCGGGGCGGACCGCGTGCTCTACCACGCCCATCCAACCCAGGTCATAGCCTTGACGAACGTGTTGCCGCTTGACGCGCGCACGTTCACGCGCACGTTGTGGAAGGCCATGCTCGAAAGCATGGTGGCGTTCCCGGCCGGCGTCGGCGTGGTGCCGTGGATGGTTCCGGGCGGCCCGGAGATCGCGGACGCGACCGCCGCCGCAATGCGCGATCACGGCGTGTGCGTATGGGCGCATCACGGGCTGTTCTGCGCGGCTCCCGGCTTCGACGCTGCGTTCGGCGTGGTGCAGACCGTGGAGAAGGCTGCCGGGGTGTACGCGCAGGCGCGTGCGATGAACGGGGGCGGCGACCGGTTTCTCAATACGATTCCCGACGAGGGCCTGCGCGGCATTGCCGCAGCTTACGGCCTGCCCGTCAACGAAGCGTACCTGTAAGGATCGGCGCCGGCTGTTTTCGACGCGTTTCGCGTTTCGGCGGGCTGCCGTATCGTGAAGTTATTCCGCAAAGAAGTGGTATTCGGACTGCTGGTGTGCTATAGTGCAAAGGCTTGTCTTCACCTTGGTCGGAAACCAAGGTCAGTAAAGGAGAACCAGAACCATGAAACAGGGAATTCATCCGGAGTACGGGGAGTGCACCGTCAAGTGCAGCTGCGGCAACACGTTCACGACGCGTTCCACGAAGTCTGAGCTGAAGGTCGACATCTGCAACGTCTGCCATCCGTTCTACACCGGCCAGCAGCGCTTCGTCGACACCGGTGGACGCGTCCAGCGCTTCGCCGACAAGTTCGGCGCTGCCGCCAAGGAGAGCGTGGCCGAGCGCGAGGCAGCCAGGAAGGCTGCGCGTGCCGCCGCCGTCGCCGAGGCCGAGGCCAAGAAGAAGGCCGAGCGCGAGGCGAAGGCCGCCGAGAAGGCTAAGCGTGCCGAGGAGTTCGCGAAGAAGTCCGAGGCCGAGGCCAAGAAGGCCGCCGAGGCTGAGGCTGCTGCCGCCGAGGCTGCTCCGGCTGAGGCTTCCGCCGAGGAAGCTGCCGCCGTCGACGCTCTCGTCGAGGAGGCGCCGGCCGCTGAATAGCGTGCCGAACGCATAACGCGAAACGCGCACAGCAAGGGCCGCATCGAAAACGATGCGGCCCTTGTGCATGCAGAAGCGTTCCGTACGGCCCGCATGCGGTTCGCGTGCGGGCCGTGCTGCTTCATCGGTTGGCTCGGCGTGCCTCGATGAACTCCTCGCCCCGAAGAAGCTCCACTTCCAGGAGGTCTCCTTCCTCCCAGCCTGCTTCGCCGATGGGGGATACGCGTTGCGCGTTCGACGTCATGCAGGCGGCCAGCTCGCCCGCTTTGAAGTTGAGAAAGCGGGCCGTGTAGCCCTCGCCGTCGCGCTCCACCTGCACGCGCGCGATGTTCGCCATCTTCGGGATGCTCGACTTCGCTGCATCGGCGCGCGCCTGCACCGTGGGATGACGATGCAGGGGGATGTCCAGCATGCGCGCGATTACGGCTTGCAGGCACCATTCGGATCCGAAGTAGGCCGCCATAGTCGGCCCGGGCAGGTTGACGACCGGCTTTTCGTCCACCACGGCCATCATGAGCGGGCGTCCCGGAACGGCAGCGATATAGTGATGCACCACGCGTCCCCGCCGCTTGATCAGGCGGGCGTTGAAGTCCTCCTCGCCAAGCGCGGAACCGCCGTTGATCACCACCAGGTCGGCAGTCGAGAGCGCTTCCTCGAACGCCCGCTCAAGGTCGGCGGGATCGTCGTGCACGAGAGGGAACAGCACGGGTTCCGCTCCATACTCGATCAGCAGGTGCTTGCACATGAGGCTGTTCGCGTCGACGTTCTGCCCGCGGTGCGGCTTGATGCCGGCGGGCACGAGCTCGCTGCCCGTGGGAATGAAGGCGACGCGCGGCTTGGCGCGCACGGGCACCATGGCAACGCCTCCCATGGCAAGCGCGGCCAGATCGGTGGGACGGACGATGGTTCCTGCGTTCATGAGCGCATCTCCTGCGCGCAGCGTTGATCCTGCGGGTCGTACGCCCGAGCCGGGCTCGACGAGCGCGTCCTTGTCGAGTATCACCGATCCGTCTTCCTGGATAGCCGCTTTCTCGATCATCACCACGGCGTCGAACTCGTCGGGGAAATCGTCGCCGGTATCGGCGCGCGCGTAATCGACGCCGAGCTTCCAGCTGCTCGTGTCGGGCAGTCCGTTCGCGAACGCGGCGGACTTCATCGCGATGCCGTCGAACGAGGACGCGCGCACCACCGGCAGGGTGTTCGCGGACGTCAGGTCGCGCGCCAGCACGCGGCCTACCGCATGGTCGAGCGTTACGTATTCGGTGCGCCGCACTGGCTCCCATGCGGCGAAGAAATCGTCCAGAGCCTCTTCCTTCGAGGGGAATCCATCGAGTATCTTTTCTCCCATGCGCCTCTCCTTGTCCGGTTTCCCTTGTGCGTCAGGAGAGCCCGGCGTACCGGGCTCTCCTGCGGTTCTTCTATACGAGCGCGGCTGCTATGCCTTAGGCTGCGCGTGCGCTGCGATCTGATCGAACTCGGCCTTGCTCAAATCGTAGCCGTAAAACGTCTTGAAGTAGCCCGACACCGTTTCGTACAGATCGTTGTCGTACTTGTCAGGATAGAGCAGGCGGGGAAGCCACTGCATGCCCAGCACCTGGTTGACCGTAGGCGGGTTGTTCAGCCAGTTCCACGGCGTACTGGGCACCTCGTAGTAGGATCCGTTCTTGACGGCCGTCAGCTCTGCAAACGCGGCATCGGAACCTACGGAGTCGTAGATGCTTCCTCCTGCGAACAGGATCAGCTGCGGATCCCACAGAGCCAGCTGCTCCATGCTGATCTCGACGCCCGCGCCGCTGCCGGAGACCTTGCCCAGGTCGGCCACGTTGTTGGCAACCAGATCGACCACCTGTCCCTGATAGGAGTTCTTCGCGATGGTGTTCGTCCCCTTGCCACCCAAAAGGTAGGCAACGTTGACGCGATCGGACTCGGGGATGGTGCTCATGACGGACACGGTTTCGTCGTAGGCTGCCTTGCAGTAGTCGGACAGCTCCTTGCCGCGGTTCTGCATGCCCAGAAGCTCGCCGAGCATTTCATAGGCTTTGCCGTAGTCGCTCATCTTGGTTTCGATGACCACCACGGGGATGCCCAGCTGCTGCTGCAACGTGTCCAGGTCTTCCTTGATGCCGTCTTTGAGCTCGCCGGTATCGATGAGGATTTGGGCCCCGGAGGCGGCGACGGCCTCTTTGTTGAGGTCGCCCTTCGCGCCGAACGCTGCTCCCGTTACGGGCAGGTTCGCATAGTCCGCTCCCAGATACTTCGCCTGATCCGCGGTAAGCTCGGTCGAGATCGACACCAGCTTGTCGGGGGCCATCGTGAGCAGTACCTGTGTTGCGGTGTGGCCGGCCGGCGCAATGCGGTCGATTTGCGCCGGCACCTCGACCGTGCGCCCCGCCGAATCGGTGAACGTGCGGGTCTCGTTTTGCGCGGGCTGATCCTGCTTCGCGCCTTCGTCCGCGCTCGGCGCTTGCTGGGCGCAGCCGCTTGCGATGAACGCCAAGCCAAGACATAGCACGCATGCGATCAGCAAGCGCGCGGTCCAGGGCGCTTTCTTCGTTTTCGTAGTCCCTCCCATGGGAGCCTTCCTTTCCGTTGCTTCTTGAGCCTACCGTTCTATCTCGCGTACCGGCACGCAAACGCGCACCTTGTCGCCGTATAGGGAGTTGACCTCCACGTCCACGTGGTAGATGGCGCTTACCAGCTCCTTCGTGATGACCTCTTTGGGGTCGCCGAAGGCGTGCACGCGGCCCTCGTTGATGACGAGGGTGCGGTCGGAGTAGAGAAAAGCCTGGTCAGGCTGATGGGTTGATTGCACGATGCTCATGCCTTCGCGAGCAAGCTGACGTACGGTGGACAGCACGCGCACCGTGTTGCCGTAGTCCAGCGCGCTGGTGGGCTCATCCATGACGATGGTGCGCGCATTCTGGGCGATGGCGCGCGCGATAAGGACCAGCTGCTTCTCGCCGCCGGATATCTGCGTGTAGGGGCGGTGTCCCAAATGCGCCACGCCCACGCGCTCGAGCGCTTCCCAGGCGCGGTCCGTATGCTGGCGTTTCGGCGTTCCGAACAGCCCGACGTCGCCTCCAGCGCTCATGAGCACCACGTCGAGCACGTCGTAATCGTACGTGGACGAGTGCGACTGCGGGATGTAGGCCACCTCGCGCGCCCGTTCGCGAACGGGGAGGTCGCGCAGGTTCTTTCCATTCACGGTGATCTCGCCTGTCCAGGCGGCGTTCAGGCACAGGATGCAGCGAAACAACGTGGATTTCCCTACGCCGTTGGGTCCCAGCACGTTCACCAGCATGTTGTCGGGGATGGAGAAGCTGACGTTGTGCAGCACCTCGCGGCTTCCGTAGGAAAAGCTCAGGTTCTTGACGTCGATGCTCATAGCTTCTGCTTCTTCCGGGTGATGAGGTACAAGAAGAACGGCGCGCCTACGAATGCGGTCAGTATGCCGATGGGTATCTCCGCGGTTGCGACCAGCCGGGCGATGTCGTCCACTATCAGCATGAAGCTGGCGCCCATGAGCATGCTCGCCGGCAGCAGTTTGCGGTAGTCGCAGCCGATGACCATGCGGGAAAGGTGGGGGATGACCAGGCCGACCCATCCGATCATGCCCGATACGGCTACGCTGGAGGCGGTGATCAGGGTTGCCGCCAGAATGACGATGAGCCGTGTTCGACGCGCGTTCACGCCCATGGTGGAAGCTTCGTCGTCGCCCATGGTCAGCACGTTGATGCGCCAGCGCAGGGCGAACAGCGCTCCCAGCCCGACTGCCATGGGGATGGCCGCCAGGGCCATGTCGCTCCACTTGGCTCCGGTCAGGCTGCCCATGAGCCAGTACGTGATGGCGGCAAGCTGGTTGTTGGGATCGGCTATCAGCTTGGTGAACGAGACGCCCGCTGAAAACAGCGAGCTGACCATCACGCCCGCCAGCACCACGATGAGCAGGTGATTCCCTCGGGCTCGCGTGCCGATGAGCAGCACCAGCATCACGGCTGCGATAGAGAACAGGAAGGCGGAGGCGGAAACGCCGAACGCGCCCATGCCCAGCAGAATGGCGCACGCCGCTCCGAACGCCGCGCCTTGCGACGCTCCTAGTATGTCGGGCGATACGAGCGGGTTCTGAAACGTTCCCTGGTAGGCTGCGCCCGCTGTGGCGAGGCTGCATCCCACCATGACGGCCAGCACTATGCGCGGCAGGCGCACTTGGAAGAAGAGCGTTTCCTGCTGCGGAGTCCAGAACGGATCCACGGGAAAGGCTAAGTTGGCTAGCATTCCCACTGCTTCTACCGGCGTGATGGGATAGCGACCCAGCATGAGCGAAGCGAGCGCGCTTGCTATGAGCAGGATGCCGAGCGCGAGCAAGAGGGCGTTGGCGCGACGCGCGTTTCTTCGGGATGCGCAGCGGGCGGCGCGCATCCCGGGATCAAGGTCACGGCTGCTGTTCGCCTCTTTGCCAGGCGCGGTCGCCTTCGATGCGTCGGGCGGGTCGTTGAGCTCTCGTGTCTTCATAGTCCCCCAATGAAGAATAATATTGTTTCTCAAATATATACTAGAATGAGAATATAATCAAACAAATATAAATGGTGCCGAAGCTGGCGCGCGGGCTGCCTGAAGC
>NZ_PPTQ01000022.1 GCF_003340345.1 Paraeggerthella hongkongensis
CCTCCCGCCCCACGCCGCACGCGCAACTCCGCAGCCGCCCCCCCGCCGCGCGAAAAATCGCCCTCCGCATCCAAAAATTCCAACGACATCCGCCCAGATGAACAGCCAAATCCACAATAAATTTCCACAGTTCGTAAAAATTTTTCTTGACATGGCTTGACGGGCGCACTATTTTTAGAACTTGCGACTTTTTCGCATTTTTGCGGGTGCACATGAAGGAGGAAAAGCCTCGTGGCTCAAGGAAAAACGACTGATCAGACCAGCCTTTATAGGGATCGGCGAAACTTCGCCAAGATTCCGGACGTCATGGACGTCCCCAACTTGATCGCTATCCAGACGGATAGTTTCGAGTTCTTCAAGGGCGAGGGCCTGGCGCAAGCGTTCCGTGACATCAGCCCCATCGAGAACAACACGAAAGATATGTGCGTGGAGTTCGGCAAGCACGAGTTTGGCGAGCCGAAGTACTCGGTTGACGAGTGCAAGGAGAAGGACGTCTCCTACCAGGCGCCGCTGTTCGTGGAGATTCGCTTCATCAACCGTGAAACGGGCGAAATCAAAGAGCAGGACGTGTTCATGGGCGACTTCCCGCTCATGACCCCGCGCGGTACGTTCATCATCAACGGCACCGAGCGCGTCGTCGTCAGCCAGCTGGTCCGCTCCCCGGGCGTGTACTTCGCCTCCGAGCGCGACAAGGCGTCTGACAAGATGCTCTACAACGCCAAGGTCATTCCCAGCCGCGGCGCGTGGCTCGAATTCGAAACCGACAAGCGCGACATCCTGTCCGTGCGCATCGACCGCAAGCGCAAGCAGCCGGCTACGCTGCTCGTGCGTGCCCTCGGCCTGGCCGAGACGCGCGAGGAGATCATCGAGCTTCTGGGCGCCGACGAAATGGTGCTGCGCACGCTCGACCGCGACCCCGCCACCACGAAGGAAGAGTCGCTCATCGAGCTGTACAAGCGCTTCCGTCCCGGCGAGCCTCCCACCATCGACTCCGCCCGCACGCTGCTCGAGGGCTTGTTCTTCAACCCGCAGCGCTACGACCTGGCGAAAGTCGGTCGCTACAAGATCAACAAGAAGCTGGGCTTCGATCCCGACTACGAGGCTTCCACGCTGACCGACGACGACATCGTGAAGACGATGCAGTACATCGTCGCGCTGCATGCCGGCGTCGAAGGCGTGCAGACCGACGACATCGACCACTTCGGCAACCGCCGCATCCGCACCGTGGGCGAGCTGATCCAGAACCAGTTCCGCATCGGCCTGTCCCGCATGGAGCGCGTCGTCCGCGAGCGTATGAGCATGCAGGAGCCCGACGAGATCACGCCGCAGTCGCTCGTGAACATCCGTCCCATCGTGGCGGCCATCAAGGAGTTCTTCGGCTCCTCGCAGCTGTCCCAGTTCATGGACCAGACCAACCCCGCCGCCGGCATCACGCACAAGCGTCGTCTGTCGGCCCTCGGCCCGGGCGGCCTGTCCCGCGAGCGCGCCGGCTTCGAGGTGCGCGACGTGCACACCTCCCACTACGGCCGCATGTGCCCCATCGAGACGCCTGAAGGCCCGAACATCGGCCTTATCGGCTCGCTGGCCACGTACGCTCGCATCAACCCCTACGGCTTCATCGAGACGCCGTATCGCCGCATCGTCGACGGCAAGGTGACCGACGAGATCGACTACCTGACCGCCGACGAGGAGGAGAACTACACCATCGCCCAGGCGAACGAGACGTTCGACCTCGAAACGCGCGAGTTCGTCACGTACGCCGAGGACGGTTCGTTCACGGTCGACAAGAAGGTTCTCTGCCGCACGAAGGACGCCGCCGGCGTCTTCGGCGAGCCCGACGAGGTGCCGCCCGCGCAGATCGACTACATGGACGTGTCCCCGCGCCAGATGACGTCGGTCGCAACGTCGCTCATCCCGTTCCTCGAGCACGATGACGCGAACCGCGCCCTCATGGGCTCGAACATGCAGCGCCAGGCCGTGCCCTTGTTGCGTCCGAGCGCGCCGCTCGTGGGCACCGGCATCGAGCACCGCATCGCGGTCGACTCCGGCGAGATCCTGGTCGCCCAGAACCCGGGCGTCGTGGACTACGTCGACGGCCAGACCATCATCATCCTGAACAACGACGGCGAGTACGACGAGTACCTGGTGCCGAAGTTCCAGCGCTCCAACCAGAGCGGCTGCATCAACCACCGTCCCATCGTGCGCAAGGGCGACGAGGTCCAGGCCGGCGACGTGCTGGCCGACGGCCCGTCCTGCGACGGCGGCGAACTGGCGCTGGGCCAGAACCTCATGGTGGCCTACATGCCGTGGGAAGGCTACAACTACGAGGACGCTATCATCGTGTCCGAGCGCGTGGTGGCCGAGGACCTGCTCACGTCCATCCACATCTCCGAGTACGAGGTGGATGCCCGCGACACGAAGCTGGGACCCGAGGAGATCACCCGCGAGATCCCGAACATCTCCGACGACATGATCGGCGACCTGGACGCCGACGGCATCATCCGCGTGGGCGCCGAGGTGTTCCCGGGCGACGTGCTGGTGGGCAAGGTCACGCCGAAGGGCGAAACCGAGCTCACGGCCGAGGAGCGCCTGCTGCGCGCCATCTTCGGCGAGAAGGCCCGCGAGGTCCGCGACACGTCGCTCAAGGTGCCTCACGGCTCCGGCGGCCGCGTCATCGGCATGAGCCGCTTCAGCCGCGACGCCGGCGACGAGCTGGCTCCGGGCGTGAACGAGCTCGTCCGCATCTACGTGGCTCAGAAGCGCAAGGTGCAGCAGGGCGACAAGCTGTCCGGCCGTCACGGCAACAAGGGCGTTATCTCCCGCGTGCTGCCGGTCGAGGACATGCCGTACCTCGCCGACGGCACCCCCATCGACGTCATCCTGAACCCCCTGGGCGTTCCGTCCCGAATGAACGTGGGCCAGCTGCTTGAGAACCACCTGGGCTGGGCCGCGAAGTGGGGCTGGTCCGACGAGGAGGAGACCGAGGAGGTCGTGGAGGGCCCGATGCACGTGGCCACGCCCGTCTTCGACGGCGCTACGGAGAAGGAGATCTCCGACGCCATCGAGAAGGCGAACCGCAACCTCATCAACTACAACCATTACAAGTACGGCGAGAAGGCCCGCGACGAGTTTGTGCCGCAGCTTTCCCGCACCGGCAAGACCTGGCTCTACGACGGCCGCACGGGCGAGAAGTTCCGCGAGCCCATCACGGTTGGCCAGAGCTACATCCTGAAGCTGGGCCACATGGTGGACGACAAGATCCACGCGCGTTCGACCGGCCCCTACAGCCTGATCACGCAGCAGCCTCTGGGCGGTAAGGCCCAGTTCGGCGGCCAGCGCTTCGGCGAGATGGAAGTGTGGGCGCTGTACGCGTACGGCGCTTCCAACGTGCTCCAGGAGATCTTGACCGTGAAGTCCGACGACACCGCCGGCCGCGTCAAGTCCTACGAGTCCATCGTCAAGGGCGAGAACATCCCGGCTGCCGAGGTGCCCGAGAGCTTCAAGGTTCTGGTCAAGGAAATGAAGTCGCTCTGCTTGAACGTGGAGCTTGAGGGTCACGACCACCAGACGATCGACGTCACCAAGGACATCGACCGCCAGGATGACGGCGATCGTGCGCTGTACGAGGCCATCGCGGCCGACGCGCGCAAGACGGAAGAGGACGACGCGGCGAACGCTCTCGACAGCATTGCCGCTGAGCTGGGAGAATTGATGGGCGAAAGCAACAACGACACGAACGACCTCATCGGTGAAGGAGAGGAGCGATAAATGACGACGGAATTCGACGTTAACAATTTCGACGCTTTGCGTATCTCTCTGGCCAATGCCGAGGACGTGCGCAGCTGGTCGCGCGGCGAGGTCAAGAAGCCCGAGACGATCAACTACCGCACGCTCAAGCCGGAGAAAGACGGCCTGTTCTGCGAGAAGATCTTCGGCCCCACGAAGGACTGGGAGTGCGCGTGCGGCAAGTACAAGCGCGTCCGCTTCAAGGGCATCGTCTGCGAGCGCTGCGGCGTGGAGGTTACGCGCAGCAAGGTTCGCCGCGAGCGCATGGGCCACATCGAGCTGGCCGCGCCCGTGAGCCATATCTGGTACTTCAAGGGCAGCCCGAGCCGCTTGGGCTACCTGCTGGACATCCCGCCGAAGGAGCTGGAGAAGGTTCTGTACTTCGCCTCCTCCATCATCACGTCGGTTGACAAGGAAGCTCGCGAGGAAGACGCCGACGAGCTGCGCGACGAGCTGGCCGCCGACCTCGAAGAGCTGGACGCTGAGCGCGATCGCCTCGTCGAGGCCACGCGCCGCCTGTCCGTGGACTACGTGCCCGAGGACGACGATTTCGTCGACGACATCGACGAGGACGAGCGCATGACCGCCGAGGAGGTCGACGAGGAGATCGCCGACATCTACGAGGAGTTCAACGAGCGCAAGTCGCTGCGGCAGGACGCCTTCGACGCCTTCATGAAGGTCGAGCCGAAGCAGCTCGTGCCGGACGAGGCCCTGTATCGCGAGATGCGCCTCAACTACCGCGACTACTTCACGGGCGGCATGGGCGCCGAGTCCGTGCGCGACCTGCTGGACGCCATGGACCTTGCGGCCGTGTCCGAAGAGCTGCGCGACACCATCGCCAACGGCAAGGGCCAGAAGCGCGCCAAGGCCATCAAGCGCCTCAAAGTGGTCGACGCGTTCCTCAAGTCCGAGAACAAGCCGTCCGACATGATCCTGGACGTCATCCCGGTCATCCCGCCCGACCTGCGCCCCATGGTGCAGCTCGACGGCGGCCGCTTCGCCACGTCGGACCTGAACGACCTGTACCGTCGCGTCATCAACCGCAACAACCGTCTCAAGCGCCTGCTGGACCTGGGCGCTCCTGAGATCATCGTCAACAACGAGAAGCGCATGCTGCAGGAGGCCGTCGACAGCCTGTTCGACAACGGCCGCCGCGGTCGTCCCGTCACGGGCCCGGGCAACCGTCCGCTGAAGTCGCTGTCCGACATGCTCAAGGGCAAGCAGGGCCGCTTCCGTCAGAACCTGCTGGGCAAGCGCGTCGACTACTCCGGCCGTTCGGTTATCGTCGTCGGCCCGCAGCTCAAGCTGCACCAGTGCGGCCTGCCGTCGCAGATGGCGCTCGAGCTGTTCAAGCCCTTCGTAATGAAGCGCCTGGTGGAGCTTGAGTACGCCGCCAACATCAAGGCTGCGAAGCGCGCTGTCGACCGTGGCGCCAGCTACGTGTGGGACGTGCTGGAAGAGGTCATCACCGAGCATCCGGTGCTGCTGAACCGCGCGCCAACCCTGCACCGTCTGGGCATCCAGGCATTCGAGCCGGTGCTGGTTGAGGGCAAGGCCATCAAGCTGCACCCGCTGGTCTGCACCGCCTTCAACGCCGACTTCGACGGCGACCAGATGGCTGTGCACGTGCCCTTGGGCGCCGAGGCTCAGGCCGAGGCCCGCGTGCTCATGCTGTCCGCCAACAACATCAAATCCCCGGCTCATGGCCGCCCGCTGACCGTGCCGACGCAGGACATGATCATCGGCCTGTACTACCTCACGGCCGCTCGCGACGGCTTCGAGGGCGAGGGTCGTGCGTTCATCGACTTCGCTGACGCGCTGAACGCCTACGACGCCCGCGCCGAGCTTGACCTGCAGGCTAAGATCTGGGTGCGCCTGAGCAAGGACACCCAGGTGGCAACGGCTTTCGGCAAGTTCGAGGAGCACAAGGCCGGCGAGCGCATCGAAACCACCATCGGTCGCATCACGTTCAACAACGTGCTGCCCGACACCTATCCCTTCTTGAACTACGAGATGAACAAGAAGGAGATCAGCCGTCTGGTGGAGGACGTCTGCAACCGCTACGAGCTGTCGAAGGTGCCCGCCATCCTCGACGGTTTGAAGGACGCGGGCTTCCACTACGCCACGCGCGCCGGCGTTACCGTTTCGGTGTACGACGCCACCGTGCCGCCGCAGAAGGGCGAGATCCTGGCTGCTGCGGACGCGAAGGTTGCGGCCATCGACGAGGACTACGAGATGGGCCTCATGAGCCCCGACGAGCGCCACAAGCAGGTCGTCGACATCTGGAACGAAGCCAACGAGGCGGTCGGCGACGCGATGGCCGAGAACTTCGACAAGTTCAACCCCATCTACATGATGGCGTTCTCCGGTGCACGAGGCAACATCAAGCAGATCCGCCAGCTGGCCGGTATGCGCGGCCTCATGTCCGACCCGAAGGGCGAGATCATCGACCGACCCATTAAGGCGAACTTCCGCGAGGGCCTGTCGGTGTTGGAGTACTTCATCTCCACGCACGGTGCTCGTAAGGGTCTGGCCGACACGGCTCTGCGTACCGCCGACTCGGGTTACCTGACCCGTCGTCTGGTGGACGTGGCGCAAGACGTCATCATCCGCGAGATCGACTGCGGCACCACCGACGGCGTGCCCTATCCGCTGCACAACGACAAGGGCGAGGTGGACGAGAACCTGATCGGCCGCTGCCTGCTCGAAGACGTGAAGGGCACCGACGGCACGGTCATCCTGGCTGCGGGCGAGTACATGACCAGCATGGACCAGCTGCGCGCCATGGACGCTGCGGGCGTCGAGGAACTGGTCATCCGCACGGTCATGACCTGCCACGCCGACCAGGGCGTATGCCAGAAGTGCTACGGTTGGGACCTTGCTACGGCGCGTCCGGTGAACATCGGCACGGCGGTAGGCATCATCGCCGCCCAGTCCATTGGCGAGCCGGGCACCCAGCTTACCATGCGTACGTTCCACACCGGCGGCGTCGCAGGCGAGGACATCACGCATGGTCTGCCTCGTGTTCAGGAGCTTTTCGAGGCGCGCAAGCCGAAGGGTCTTGCCGTGCTGGCCGAGATCTCCGGTACGTTGCAGATTTCGGGCGACAAGCAGTTCAAGACGCTGACCATTCACGACCAGCAGGGCAACTTCCGCGAGTACGTGGTAAGCGCCCGCGCCCAGATGCTTCCGGGCGTGAGCGACGGCTGCCAGGTCAAGGTGGGCCAGCAGCTGACGAAGGGTTCCGTGAACCCGCACGACCTGCTGCGCCTGACCGACCCGAATACCACGCTGCGCTACATCGTGAGCCAGGTCCAGGGCGTGTACGTATCCCAGGGCGTTGACATCAACGACAAGCACATCGAGGTCATCGCGCGCCAGATGCTGCGCAAGGTGGCCGTGCTCGACGCGGGCGATTCCGAGCTTTTGCCGGGTCGCCAGGTCAACCGCTTCGAGTTCGAAGGCGTTGCCAACGCGCTTATCGCCGAAGGCAAGGAGCCGCCCGTGGGCCAGCCGCTGCTGCTGGGCATCACGAAGGCTTCGCTGGCCACGGATTCGTTCCTGTCCGCCGCATCGTTCCAGGAGACCACGAAGGTTCTCACGGACGCTGCCATCGAGGGCAAGATCGATCATTTGGCCGGCCTGAAGGAGAACGTCATCATCGGCAAGCCGATCCCGGCGGGCACGGGCCTGACGCGCTACCGCGAAGTGGGCCTTACCTACAAGGGCCGTCCGGTTTCCGGCGTGGCGGGCGAGACGCTTCCCGACTTCGCTCCGGATGCGTTGCGCGAGATCGAGGAGCTGCTGCCGCAGCCGCAGGATTGGTCGCTTGACGGCGACGGCTACCTCAACATGGGCTCGAACTACGGCAGCTACTACAGCGGCCTGTCGTTGGGCCATCGCGGTCCGCAGCTGTCCGACGAGGATGCGCGCCTGTACATCTACGACGACCTGGGCGTGTCCCAGCGCTGGGCCAACAAGTTCAGCGAGGCCGGCATCGAGACGGTGGCCGATTTGGTGGGCCACACCGAAGAGGACCTGCTGCGCATCGAGGGCATTGGCGTGAAGGCTATCGAAGAGCTGAAGGAGGGCTTGGAGGAGCGCGGTTTGACGCACGTGATCGAGGACGATCTGGCGGCTACGAGCGACGACATGTCCCAGCTGCTCGACATGGTGTTCAGCCCGGACGACACCGTCCTCATCGGCGGCGACGAGCCTGCCACCTTCAACACCGAAGGCGAGGACATGCTGGGCGAGGCTTTGCCGCCTCGTTCCTACCAGCGCAACCTGGAGGAATTGGATGCGCTGCTGGGTTCCGTGGGCTCGCTGGGCTTCGGCCTGACGGGCAAGGAGGAAGAGGAAGCCTCCAACGCGGACGACGCGGAGTAACAGCTGCAAGGGGCGCGCTCAGGCGCGCCCCTTTTGCATAGGCCCGTGCTCGGGTTGGGAGATGCAGCGTTTCGGCATTGCAGCGCGCTGCGCATGCCCCGCGACCGAGCACGTCGGCGAATCGTCGAGAAAGGTTGCCCAGTGTCACATAAGACCTACATTCCGGCTGGCGAAACGCCGCCGGCTTCCCCTATAGGCGCAACGCTCGAGTCTTTGAGCGGCGCCATCGCCGCGCGGCGCGAGGCGGGGGAGGAAAGCTACACGCACCGCTTGCTTTCCGGTTCCGTCGACGACGTGCTGAAAAAGATCATGGAAGAGGCGGGCGAAGTTGCGCTCGCGGCCAAAGACGTGGAGTCTTGGGCATGCTCGTCGCTGGCTGCTGCGCTGGCATGCCAGGCGGATTCGGCGCAGGAAGAGGAGGCGACGTCGCTTGACGTGGACCTTCCGACGGAGTATTCCGACGCCGTCGACCATCTGCGCTACGAAGCGGCCGACGTGGTGTACCATCTGTTCGTTCTGCTTGAACGCTACGGCATCGACCTGGACGAATTTGCAGCCGAACTCAACAACCGCATGACGGACGAGGAGCGCCCGTGCGGCGGCGTTCGCCTGCACGAAGCGTTCGTGAAAAGGGGAAAGTAAACGGTCCCGACGGCCTTGCGGCTATCGAAGCGGTCCGGCGGCGCGGGCTTCCGACCTCCGACCTTGCTGACCTTTGCTGAACCTGTTGGACTAGAGAGGGACATCATCATGGCACGACTATTCGGAACCGATGGCGTTCGCGGCATCGCCAATACGGAACTCACGTGCGACCTGGCTTTCAAGCTGGGGCAAGCCGCCGTGGCGTTTCAGGGGAAGACCATTTTGATCGGCAAGGACACCCGCTTGTCGGGCGACATGCTGGAGTCGTCCGTTGCTGCGGGCGTCATGTCGATGGGCGGCACGGCGCTGTTGGCGGGGATCATCCCCACGCCCGCTATCGCGCTGCTGGTGCGCGAGCTGCACTGCGACGGCGGCGTGGTCATTTCCGCTTCCCACAATCCGCCGGAGTACAACGGCATCAAGCTGTTCGACGCCCAGGGCTTCAAGCTGCCCGATGCGGTGGAGGACGACATCGAGGCGTTCGTGGTGCGCGGCGGCGCGGCGGCCGAGGAGCTGCTGGCGGGCGATGCCGTGGGCGTTTCGCTGCCGGTCGAGGATGCGTGCGAGCTCTACATCGCCCACGCCGTGTCCACGGTGACGCGCGACGGGATTGATCTGGCGGGCTTGAAGGTGGCCCTTGACGTGGGGCATGGGGCTTCGTGCATGACGAGCGCCGAGGCGCTGCGCCGTTTGGGCGCCGACGTGGTGGTCGTCAACGAGGACTTCGACGGAACCGACATCAACGTGCAGTGCGGATCGACGCATCTGGGTCCCGTGCGCGATCTGGTGGCCGAGATCGGAGCCGATGTGGGCATCGCGCATGATGGCGACGCCGACCGCGTCATGTTGGTGGACGCGCGGGGCAACGAGATCGACGGCGACGTGGTGGAAACGGTGTGCGCCATCGATCTGAAGCAGCGCGGCCTGCTGCCCGGCAACACGGCCGTGTCCACGGTCATGTGCAACCTGGGCCTCACGCATGCGCTGCGCGATGCGGGCATCGAGCTTATCCAGACGAAGGTGGGCGACCGCTACGTGTTGGAGGCCATGCGCGAAGGCGGGTTCGTCGTCGGCGGCGAGCAGAGCGGCCACATGATCTTCCTCGAGCACAACTCTACGGGCGACGGCTTGGTGACGGCGCTTCAGTTCTTGGCCGCCTGCAAGCGTGCCGGGAAATCCGTCGAAGAGGCCGCCTCCGTCATGACGCGCTTCCCGCAGACCCTCATCAACGTGAAGGTGCAAGACAAGCATGCCGTGGACGACAACGACGCCGTGCAGGCCGCCGTCCGCGCCGCCGAAGACGCCCTGGGCGATTCCGGGCGCGTGCTGCTGCGACCTTCCGGCACCGAGCCGGTGGTGCGCGTGATGGTGGAGGCTGCAAGCGCTGAAGACGCCGAACGCCATGCGGCGGCGATCGCCGCGGTGGTCGAGCGCGAGGTGTAGCGCTTTTTGTTACTGCGAAAAGAAACCCGCCTGGCGGGTTTCTTTTTTAGCGCGCCGAGCATGACGCGCGTTTCCAATGGATGAAAGTCCCGAGCGCCGCGCTCGGCAGCGGGAGGCGGTTACTTTCTCACGAACAGGCTGAGGAAGCGCACGAGCAGGCTCGGCTTCTTCTTGTCGGGCGCTGTCGCGGCTACGATCTCCTGATGGGAGGCCGACTCGTCGCCCTCGTTTGCGGGCGGCTCTATCGCATCCGCTTCGAGCGCTTCCGCTTGCGCTGCTTCGTCGGCCGCGACCGCGGCCGCCTCGACCTGCTCCTCGGCTTTGACCGCTCGCACCGCCTCGGCGGCCTGGGCAGCAGCGCGCGCCGCCGCCTCGGCGGCGAGTTCGGCGGCCTTGTTCGCGGCAGCTGCGATGACCTCGGCTTCCCGGGCTGACGCCTGCGCGTCGGGCATGGTGGGAACTGCGGGATGCTCGTCGTCTTCCGCGGGCGCGGCGGCTTGGCGGCTGGGGGCCGCATCGGGCGCGGACTCGTCCCGCGCCGCCATCCTGCGACGGCTCGCATCGCGCGCCGCTTCGTCCTCGGCCGCTTCCAATCGGCGCTTCTGCGCCTGCTTGATGAAGAACTCCTGCGACTCGAACAGCGCGGTCTCGCCGTTGTCGTCCTGCTTGGCAAACGAGCCGAGCGCCGTGTAGCTTTTATCGGGCAGCAGTTCGCGCAGCTTCGCCGTGTCCGCCATGCTGACGTCCAGGTATCCCAGGATCTGCTCGCGCAGCTCTTCGTCGAGCACGGGCCATGCGATCTCGATGCGCTTGTCCATGTTGCGCGTCATGAGGTCGGCGCTCGACAGGTACAGCTTCATGTTGTCGCGCGGGCCGAACCCGTAGATGCGGCTGTGCTCGAGCAGGCGTCCTACGATGGACACCACGCGCACGTTCTCGGTGAATCCCTCAAGTCCGGGCACGATGCACGAGATGCCGCGCACGAACAGGGTGACCGGAACGCCCGCCTGCGACGCCTCGACCACTTTCTCGATCACGTCTTTGTCGGTGACGGAGTTGGTCTTGAAGAACAGGCCGCACGGCTCGCCTGCGCGAGCGCGCTCCATTTCCCGGTCGATGCCGGCAAGGATCATCGGCTTGATCTGCAGCGGGGCAACCCACATGATGTCGTAGTTGTCCGACGTGTTCTCAAGCGCCATGTTGCGGAAGAACTCGGTGGCGTCGCGGCCGAACGTCTCGTCGGTGGTGATGAACGCCAGGTCGGTGTAGAGCTTCGCCGTCTTCTCGTTGTAGTTGCCGGTGCCCAGCTGGGTGATGTGCTGCAGGCCGTGCTCGGTTTGGCGGGTGATGCAGCAGATCTTCGAGTGCACCTTGAAGTCGCGGAACCCGTAGATCACCTTGCATCCGGCCTGTTCGAAGCGCTGCGACCACTCGATGTTGTTGCTCTCGTCGAACCGCGCGCGCAGTTCGAACAGCGCCGTCACCTCCTTGCCGTTCTCGGCTGCCGCGATGAGCGCTTCGGCCAGGTGGGATTGGCTTGCCAGGCGGTACAGCGTGATCTTGATGGAAATGACGCTTGGGTCGTTGGCGGCCTCGCGCAGAAGTTGCACGAACGCGTCCATCGTCTCGTACGGGTAGGACAGCAGCACTTCCTTTTCGGTTACCTGGTCGATGACCGGGCGGTTGCGGTCAAGGCATCCCGGCCACTGCGGCGTGAAGGGCACGTTCGTCATCTTGGCGCGTTCCTTCTCGGGCAGGCGGCTGCCCAGGCCCCAGGTGAAGCTCATGTCAAGCGGCACCGACGTGACGAATGCCTGGTGAGATTTCAGTCCCAAGCGCTTGAGCAGCAGCTTTTCCAGGGTTGACGAAAGGGGCCTCTCGCTTTCGAGGCGCACGGGAGCCAGGCGCGCACGCTTCTTGAGGATGCGCTTCATGTGCTCGCGGTAGTCCTCGTCGCTTTCGTCGGTGCCTTCGGTGGCGTCAAGGTCGGCGTTGCGCGTCACGCAGATCACGTTGGTGTGCTTGACGGCGTACATGCTGAAAATTTCGGACGCCACCATCTCGATGGCGTGCTCCAGCAAGATGAACTGCAGCCCGTCGCCCGGCAGCTCGATGACGCGCGCGCATTGCTTCGGCATGGGCACCAGCCCCAGCGTCACGCCTTCGGCTCCAAGGTTTTTCGCCTTGTCGGGCTTGGCCGCCTTGTCCGCGCCCTTCGCCTTCGCGGTTTTCTTGCCCAGGTTGATCTCCTCGTTCAGGCGCACCACAACGTACAAGGCTCCGTTTTCAAGATGCGGAAACGGGTGACGCGTGTTGATGATCTGCGGAGACAGAAACGGCAGGACGTTTTGCTGAACGTGGCGCGACAGGAAGGCGCGCTGGTCGTCGGTGAGGTCTTCAGGGCGCAGGTGGCATACGCGGCGCTCGCGCAGCAGGCGGCGAACCTCCTCGAAGGTCCGTTCCTGGATGGGGTAGAGCTCGCGGCAGCGCGCGTAGATCGCGTCGAGCTGCTCGGCGGGCGTCATGTTCGACTTCGAGTCGATGATGTGCTTTTTCACCAGGGCCAGGTCGGTCAGGCTGCCCACGCGCACCATGAAGAACTCCTGCAGGTTGCTCCAGAAGATGGAGATGAAGTTCAGCCGCTCGAGCAGCGGCACCGTTTCATCGGCTCCCTGGTCGAGCACGCGCTCGTTGAACGTGAGCCACGACAGCTCGCGGTTCTGAAGGTGGGGCGCCGCCTGCATGCGCTCGTCCGCAACGCCGTCCGCGGCGGATGCATGGGCGGCTGGCTCCTGGTGGTCGGGAACGGCCGGGCTTGTCTTCGGATGGCCCGCACCCTGCTTGGGGGTGGTTTCGATCGACGGCTTCTTGCTTGCTTCCATGAGCTTCCCTTCCCGTACGTTCCGTCAACGTGCGCTGATGCGCGTGATGGCGAATCGGTTCCTTTAGAGCAGCATGCGTTCGATCAGGTATCCTTCGCGAACGCCGTATTTGCAGATTTCCAGGCGCTGCGCGCCGAAGGCGTCGAACAGCGCATGGAGAATGATGCAGCCCGGTACTAACGTATGCACGCGCTCGGCAGAGGCTTTGAGCGCGGCATGGGCAAATGCGTCGGGGTCGATACGGCACCACTTCAGTATCGCATGAATATCGTCGCGCGTCATGGTTTTGGGCCGGGTTGCCGAGCCTGTGGCTTGTTGCAGCATCTTGGCGGCGGCGCGCGTGCTGCCGCCGATGCCGTACAGGGTGTCCGCTCGGTACGCCTCAGGGTGCGGCAGCTTGTCCAGATGGTCGCGCAGCGCGCGTTCGATGGCGCGCATCTCGGGGTCTGCGGGCAGGATGGCGCGCACGTAGCGCGCGAACGACGAGAGCGACCCTTGCCCCAAGCTGACGTTATCGAAATCGCGGCCGTCCTCGATGCGCGTGAGCTCGGTCGATCCGCCGCCGATATCCACCAGGGTTCCGCGAGCGACCGATCGATCGCAGGTAGCCCCCACGAATCCTAGGTGGGCTTCGTCTTGCGCGGAAAGCAGGGATATGGGCAGCCCGGTGCGCTCCTCGATCTCGGCTACGGCCTGGTTGCAGTTCGAGGCGTTGCGCAGCACGGCGGTGGCGAACACCTCGAGCTTTTTGCAATCGAAGTACCGCGAGCGCTTCGCGTGGCCCTTGAGCACGTTGACGGCCCGGTCGATGCCCGCCTGGGTGAACGCGCCGTCAACGACGTAGGCGGAAAGGCCGGCCATCACCTTGTCGTTGATGAGGCTTTTGAAATCCTTGTTCGTGTACGTTTCCCGGCGGTCGTCCTTCACTTCGTATATGACGAGGCGAATAGAGTTCGATCCGAGGTCAATTACTCCGTAGTTGGGCATGATGGCTTCTTCGTGGGTCGTTCGGCCGCTGCGGCAGGCGCCGCGTAAGCGACGTCGTGCGCCGCGCCGCGCTGGTTGGTCATTGATTCCATTGTAGGCAAACCGTGGCTGGTCGCAAAGCGCGCTCGCGAACCCGGCACTAAGATTTTACCTTGAGTTGATGCAGCGGAACGGCCCGATTTCCCGCTGTGCTATGATGGGGTGCACCCCCGGAGAAAGGATGCGCGCATGCTGGAGACCGTCGATTTCTCGCTGGAAGCCCTGCCGAAGGACGAGTACAAGCTGCGTCGCGACCAGCTCATGGACCGGCTTGTGGTGCTGCAGCAGCAAGCGCGCACGCAGGGCGTGGGCCTCGTGGTCTTGTTCGAGGGTTGGGACGGGGCGGGCAAGGGCAGTCGCATCTCCGATCTCCTCTATCATTTGGACGCACGCGCGACCAGCGTGCACGTTACGGAAAACCTCGACGTCAAGGCTGCGCGGACCTTTGCGGGCGCACCGTACGGCGTCACGGGATTCTACCCGATCATGCAGGAGTTCTGGCAATCGCTCGGCATGCGCGGCACCACCACGTTCTACGACCGCGGCTGGTACACCGCCGCAGTCCAGCACATGCTGTACGCCGAATACGGAAGCCTGACCATGGCCCAGGCTGAAAAGGCCACGGGCAAGCGCAAGGCCGTGGCTGCCGCCATGGCCGAGGCGCGCGACGAGCGTCACATCAGCGCGCTGCGCCGCCACCTTACGTCGGCGGCCGACTTCGAGCGCCAGCTGGTGGACGACGGCTATCTGGTGGTGAAGTTCTTCGTGCACGTGACCAAGGAGGCGCAGAAGAAGCGCCTGACGCGCTTGCACGACGATCCTGCCACGCGCTGGCGGGTGAGCGAGGAGAAGCTTGCGCGCATAGGAAACTACGAGGAGGCCTACCGCCTGTACGACAACCTGCTGGAAGGCAGCGACTTCGCGTACGCTCCCTGGCATCTGGTCAACGGGGAGGACAAGCGCCGCGCGAACCTGCAGATAGCCGAAACGCTGGCGGACGCGCTGTCCGGCGCGCTTGCCGCGCAGCCCAACGCCGAAGCTGCTGCGGCGGCAGCGAAGGCGCAAGCCAATTCGGCGGGCGCTTTGGAGGAGGCCCCTCTGTTCGGCCGCGCGCCGGAAGAGGAGGCCCGCATCTTGGCTGCCGCGCAGAAAGAGGCTGACGAGGCCCGCGCCCGCGCCCCTCGCGCCTCGCGGTTTCGCCAGGTGGACGACCCTCCCGCGCTCGATCGGGTCGACCATGGCCTCGCGCTGGATCCGATGGCCTACAAGGAGCAGCTCAAAGCCCAGCAAGATCGTTTGAACAGGCTGGAAATGGAGATGTACCAAAAGCGCATCCCGCTCATGCTCATGTACGAAGGATGGGATGCGGCGGGCAAGGGCGGCAACATCAAGCGCGTCGCCCAGGCGCTCGATGCGCGCGCCTACACCATTTTCCCCAGCCCGGCTCCCACGAAGCCCGAACTGCTGCACCCGCATCTGTGGCGGTACTGGACGCGTCTGCCGAAGGCGGGGCACGTGGGCATCTACGACCGCAGCTGGTACGGGCGCGTACTGGTCGAGCGCGTGGAGGGATTCGCTTCGCCCGCCGAATGGACGCGCGCGTACGACGAGATCAACGAGTTCGAGCAGGAGCTCGTGCGCTGGGGCGCCATCCTGCTCAAGTTCTGGGTTGACGTGAGCCCGGAAGAGCAGCTGCGCCGCTTCCATGAAAGGCAGAACGATCCGGCCAAGCAATGGAAGATCACCGACGAAGATTGGCGCAACCGCGACAAGCATCCGCAGTACCAAGCTGCGGTCGAGGACATGTTCCGGCTGACCTCGACCCCCTTTGCGCCGTGGATCGTCCTGGAAAGCGACGACAAGCGCCATGCGCGCGTAAAAGCGCTCAAAATTATCAATGACGCTCTGGAAGCTCGCTTGCGCGAAGCTTGAGATCGCGTTACTATGATCGCCAGTCATTAACACCGATCGCGCGTCTGCGCGCGCTTGATTAAAGGGGAAACTATGGAACTGTTTGGAATGCATGTGCCCATGGAGGCAATCTGGGTCGTCGTTGCGATCATCGTGCTTATCATCGTCGTCTTCATTGCGAAGGGCTTTATCGACGAGATGAAGAAGTAGCTGACCGCGGGCGACGCCCGTAGTCGTGAAAATTGCGTTTTTGACTACATCGCGCCCTCGTATCGGGGGCGTTTTGCTTATTATGGTAACGGTCTGGCAGCAGCGGGCGCGCCAAACGGTCGAGGACGAAACAACGCCCGCGGTTCGACGTTCCTTTGAAAGGCGAACATGACCGACTATCGACAGTATCCCGATCCCGAGCCGCGCGGTCGTCACGCTCGCGCCCGGGTTCAGCAGGAAGCTGCGCACCGGCAAGCCGCAGGCCCCGACGCTCGAAGCGCTCCCGCGTCCCGACAGCCCGGCCAGGGGCAGCCGTCGCCGCAGTACCAGGCGCCCCGTCAACAGGCGCCGCGCCAGCAGGCGCCGCGTCCGGCGCAGCCCTACGCGCAGCCGACGCAGCAGCAGGCTGCGTATCGGCCCCAACCTCAACCTCATCAGCAGGCATATCGTCCCGTGCAGCCCCAGGCGGGGCAGCAGGCGTACCGTCCGGCACCGGCTTCGTACGGATACGGCGGCGCCGGCAGGGGCCCGAACGGACCTGGGCCGAACGGCTCCGGGGCGAACGGGCGCAAGAAAAAGGGCGGGCCGTGGCGCGTGGTCTTCTGGATCGCGCTCGTGGTGTTCGTGGTGGCCCTGGCTGCCCTCGGCGCCATCGGATTCAGCTATTGGCAGGGCCAGCAGACGTACAAGGAAGTGGCCCAAGACGGCTTCAATCCGCCTGCGGACGTCGAAGGGACGTCGCTTGCCGACTTCACGGTGGATTGGGACGCGCTGAAGGCCATCAACCCCGATACGGTGGGCTGGATCTACGTGCCGGGCACGAACATCAACTACCCGATCGTGCACACGACCGACAACGAGAAGTACCTGACGCATGACTTCAAGGGTTCGGAGGGCTGGATCGCCACGTTCGGCGCTATTTTCCTGGCAGCCGAGAACGCCGGCGACTTCTCCGATGCGAACAACATCGTGTACGGGCATCACCTCAACGACGGATCCATGTTCGCGGCCATTGCCGGCATGGACGATCCGGCGGCGTTCAACGCCAGCCGCACCATCTACATCCTCACGCCGCAGGGCAACGTCAAGCTGACCACGTTCTCGCTCGTGCATTGCGCCGCCGACGACCCGCTTGCGCAAACCGCGTTCGCGTCCGAAGAGGAGCGCGTGGCCTACGTCCAGGACAAGATCGACCGTTCCGTGGTGAGCGTGTCCGACCTTCCCGACGCTGCGGACATGAAGCAGACCTTCACGTTCGCCACGTGCGACAACCTGCCGACCGATGGTCGCTGGGTGCTGTTCGGCTACGTGGCCGACTCCACGATCGGGCCTGCGCCCGCCGACGCGGCCGAAGGCGGTTTGGCCGACCCCGACGCTGCGGCCGCCGTGGGCGACGCGTCGAAGGAGATCGCCTCATGAGCATGGCTGCGTTTCCGGGCGAGCGCCCCGATCGCCTTGAGGAGGAGTGCGCCGTATTCGGCGTGTTCGCTCCCGGCGAGGGCGAGGACGTTGCCCGTATGGCGTGCTTCGGCCTGCAGGCGCTTCAGCATCGCGGGCAGGAAAGCGCGGGCATTGCGGTGGGCGACGGCGAAACCGTTATGGTTGCCAAGGACTTGGGCCTGGTCACGCAGGTGTTCGACGAAGCGAGCCTGGCAGCGCTCGACGGGTTCGTAGCCGTGGGGCACGCCCGGTACTCCACAAGCGGCGCCGCGGCGTCGTGGGAGGCTGCGCAGCCGCATATCTCGGCCATCGACGAAGTGCTGATCGCGCTTGCGCACAACGGCACGCTCGTGAACACGAACGCGCTGCGCGCGCGCCTGGTGGGCGAGGGCGTGCAATTCCGCGCCGGTACCGACAGCGAAGTGGCTGCGAAGGCCATCGGGTGGGTCACGCAGGAAACGCACCATCTGCGCAACGGCATCCGCTACGCGATGGAGCATCTGGAGGGCGCGTACGCCATGGTGCTGGCCAGCCCCGACTCGCTGTACGCGTTTCGCGACCCGAACGGCATACGCCCCTTGTGCATCGGCCAGCTTCCCGACGGTCGCGGTTGGGCGGTGTCGAGCGAGACGTGCGGGCTGGACATCGTGGGCGCAACGTACCTGCGCGACGTGGAGCCGGGCGAGATCGTCCGCTTCAGCCGCGAGGGCATGCACTCCGAGCAGGGCGTACCCGCGGGCACGCGCGCATCCTGCATATTCGAGTACGTGTACTTCGCGCGCCCGGATAGCGTGATCGACGGGCAGAGCGTCTACCAGGCGCGTCGCGCCATGGGGCGCATCCTGGCGCAGGAGGCGCCCGTCGAGGCCGATCTGGTGCTGGGCGTGCCCGACTCGGGCGTGCCTTCCGCCATGGGGTTTTCGCAGCAAAGCGGCATCCCGTATTCGGACGGCATCGTGAAGAACCGCTACGTGGGCCGCACGTTCATCGAGCCGACTCAGGCCATGCGCCAGTTGGGCATTCGCCTGAAGCTGAACCCGCTGCCCTCGGTTATCCGCGGTCAGCGCCTGGTGGTCATCGACGACAGCATCGTGCGCGGCAACACGTCGAAGAAGCTGGTGGAGATGCTGCGCGAAGCGGGCGCTGCGGAAGTGCACCTGCGCATCGTGAGCCCCGAGGTTCTGTGGCCGTGCTTCTACGGCATCGACACCGACACGCGCGATCAGCTGATCGCCGCCAACATGACGCTTGACGAGATGCGCTCTTGGATCGGGGCCGACTCGCTGGCGTTCATATCGCTGCAGGGTTTGCGGAACGCGTTGCCCGACGTGCGCGAGCAGGGTTTCTGCGAAGCGTGCTTCTCGGGGGACTATCCTGTGGCCATTCCCGAATCATTGTTCAAAAAGAGCTTCATGACGAAGAAGGATTTCGCAGAAGCGTACGATAACGAGGCGTCCGTCTGAAGGGCGGCAAGAAGGAGCTTGAGATGACCGAGAGAATCACCGTGAACGCGAACCAGAACGAGGACGGCCCCCAGATGCCCAGCTGGATGGACGAGGATGCGGTCACGTACGCGCAGGCCGGCGTCGATACGGCGGAAGGCGCGCGCGCCGTGGAGGCTATCAAGGGCGTCGTACACGACACGTACCGTCCCGAGGTGGTGGGCGACATCGGCGGCTTCGGCGGCCTGTTCTCCATCGCGGCGGCCAAGGACATGGTCGATCCGCTGCTGGTGAGCGGTACCGACGGCGTGGGCACGAAGCTCAAGGTGGCCCAGCTGGCCGGCAAGCACGACACTGTGGGTATCGACCTGGTGGCCATGTGCGCCAATGACATTCTGGCCACGGGCGCCGAGCCGCTGTTCTTCCTGGACTACGTGGCTATCGGCAAGCTGAACGCCGAGAACATGGCCGAGATCGTGGCGGGCATCGGCGAAGGCTGCAAGCAGGCCGGCTGCGCGCTCATCGGCGGCGAGATGGCCGAGCACCCCGGCGTGATGGATCCGGACGACTACGACCTGTCCGGCTTCTGCGTGGGCGTGGTGGACCGCGTGAAGATGCTCGATCCGGCGGCCGTGCGCGAAGGCGACGTGCTGATCGGCCTGGCGTCGAGCGGCCTGCACTCCAACGGCTACTCGCTGGCGCGCAAGGTGTGCGTGGAGGGCAAGACCCACTACGAGCTGCGCATCGAGCGCGATGAGTTGGGCGGAGCCAGCCTGCAGGACGCGCTCTTGGCGCCGACGCGCATCTACGTGAAGCCGGTGCGCGCCGTGCTGGACGCCTGCCCGAACGCGGTGCGCGCGCTTGCGCACATCACGGGCGGCGGCATCACCGAGAACCTGAACCGCGCGCTGCCGGAGAACGTGGACGCGCAGGTCGACCTGGGCACGTGGCCGGTGCCTCCCATCGCGAAGTTCGTGTGCGAGGCGGCGCATCTGGACGAGTCCGAGGCGCTCAAGACCTTCAACATGGGCCTGGGCCTGGTGCTCATCGTGGACCCGGAGCGCGCCGACGAGGTGGAGGCCGCGCTGGCCGAAGCCGGCGAGCAAACCTATCGCGTGGGACGCGTCGTGTCCGGCGCGGCCGAGGTTCGCTACGCGAACGACGGCGCGCTGTACGGCTACGAAGCGGAATAGGAGAATTCGCATGACCACGCCGCTTACGATAGGCGTGCTGCTGAGCGGCAGCGGCACGAACCTGCAAGCTATCATCGATGCCGTGCGCGACGGGTTGCCGGTGAACGTCGCGTGCGTGGTGTCGTCGCGTCCCGACGCGTACGGCATCGAGCGCGCGAAGGCCGCGGGCATCCCGACCGTCGTGCTCAACCGCGACGTGTACGCCGATCCGCTGACTGCCGATGCGCGCATCGTGGACGAGCTGCGTGCGGCGGGCGCGGAATACGTGGTCATGGCCGGCTACATGCGCAAGGTTACGCCGGTCATGCTGGACGCGTTCCCGGACCGCGTGCTCAACCTGCATCCGGCGCTCCTGCCTGCGTTCAAGGGCGCGCACGCCATCCAGGACGCCTACGATGCGGGCGTGAAGGTGACGGGCGTGACCGTGCATTTCGCGAACGAGGACTACGACAAGGGACCCATCGTGGCGCAGCGCGCCGTCGAAGTGCGCGAAGGCGACGCGTTGGAGGATTTGGAGGCGCGCATCCATGAGGTGGAGCACGTCATCTACCCCGAGGTGCTGCGCCAGATCGCCGAGGGCCGCGTGACGGTGGGCGAGGACAGGAAGGTGCATATCGCATGATGAGGGACGTGCTCGCCGCGGTGGCGGCTGATCTGCGGGCGGGCCGCACGCCCGTCCTGTCGGCTGACGACTTCCCGTGTTTTTCAGCGGAGGCCCTTGCGGGCAACCAGCATGTCGACCCGTCGTACGCGGACGTGATCGCGCGCAGCTTGGGCGAAGCCGACGCCGTCGTGTTCGAGCGCGCCGTGCGCGCCATCGACGAAGGCGACCTTGCCTGGATAGGCTTCAAGGTGATCTACGATGCACAGCAGGCCCAGGCCAACACCGACAACGAGGTGACGAAGAAGTACGGCGACCAAGGTTCCGCCGACGGCGAGCCGCTCGTGTTCTTCTGCAACGATGCGAAGGAGATCGTGGCGGCGCGCCCGCATTCCGCACGCGATGCGTTTCAGATGAAGGACGTCACGCGCGGGCCTTCGATGCACAACGAGCAGTTCGAAGGCCTCACCTGGCTTTCCGTCCCGCTGTTCGAGCAGGTGCGCGTGTGGTTGCTGGGCGCGTCGGACGCGGCCAGCGAAGTCGCGGCGCTGGCCGCGCACGTGGGCTTTCGCGTGACGGTGGTCGACTACGACCCCGCGTACGTGAGCGAAGCCCGCTTCCCGGACGCCGAGCGCATCGTCCTTCCCGGCGGCAGCTTCGATGCGCTGGACCAGTTGTCCTGCACGTCGGCGGACTACGTGTGCGTGCTCACGCGCGGCCACATGTTCGACCCCGAGGCCTGCGTGTGGGAGGCCAAGCACGGCGCGCATTACGTGGGCATGATGGGGTGCGCTGGCAAGAACGATCGCGTGCACGAGCTGGTTTTGGCGGCGGGCGCCACCGAGGACGACTGGGCGCGCGTCAAGCGCCCCATCGGCTTGAAGTTCGGGGCGAAGACGCCCGCCGAATTGGCGATAGCGATCGTCGGCGAGCTGGTGGACGTACGCTACCGGCAACGGTACAGTGAAGAAGCCCGCGCCAAGCACGAAAGCAGCTTGGGCAGGTAGATAGAGCGCCGGAGGCAATGCCGGTGCAGGGCAATAGGGCCCGCAGCGTCGAGTTGTTTCGTCGTTCGCAAGGCGGCGGAACCCAAAAGGAAAGGATGTAAGACCATATGAGCAATCCGAAGGTCAAGCGCGTTTTGATGTCCGTTACGGACAAGGCGGGCGTCGTCGATTTCGCCCGCGTCCTCGTGGAGGAGTTCGGAGCGGAGGTCATCTCCACGGGCGGCACGGCCCGCGTCATCGCGGAGGCCGGCGTGCCGGTCACGCCGATCGACGACGTGACGCAGTTCCCGGAGATGATGGACGGACGCGTGAAGACGCTGCACCCGCGCGTGCACGGCGGTCTGCTGGCCAAGCGCGACAACGAGGCCCACATGGCCCAGGCGGCCGAGCACGGCATCCAGATGATCGATATGGTGGTCGTGAACCTGTACGCCTTCGAGAAGACGGTGGCCGGCGGCGCCGACTTCGCAACCTGCATCGAGAACATCGACATCGGCGGCCCGTCCATGCTGCGCTCCGCCGCCAAGAACTTCGAGAGCGTGGCCGTGGTCACGCGTCCGGAAACCTACGACGACATCCTGGCCGAGATGCGCGCCAACGATGGCGCCACCACGCGCGACACGCGTGCGAAGCTGGCGCTCGACGTGTTCCGCACGACGGCCGCCTACGACGGCGCCATCGCCGCCTGGATGGGCGAGCAGCTCGAAGGCGACCAGAAGTACCCGGCCGCTCGCGCCCTCAACCTGACCAAGGTGCAGGACCTGCGCTACGGCGAGAACCCGCATCAGTCCGCCGCGTTCTACCGTCGCGACAGCTACGCGGGCGCCGAGCACAGCCTGGCCCACGCCAAGCAGCACCAGGGCAAGGAACTTTCGTACAACAACTACCTGGATCTGGACGCCGCCTGGACGGCCGTGCGCGAGTTCGACGAGCCCGCGTGCGTCATCGTGAAGCACCTTACGCCGTGCGGCGTGTGCCAGGACGCCGACCTGGTGGCCGCGTACCAGCGCGCGCATGCGTGCGACCCGGTCAGCGCGTACGGCGGCGTCATGGCGTTCAACCGTCCGGTCACGTCCGACGTGGTGGTTGCCATCTTCGAGAACAAGCAGTTCGTCGAGGCCATCGTGGCGCCCGAGTTCGCGGGCGACGCGCTGGACATGTACAGCGCCAAGAAGAACGCGCGTCTCCTGTCCACGGGCGGCGTGAACAAGGCCGGCGGGGAAGTGGAGTACCGCTCCGTCGAGGGCGGCCTGCTCGTGCAGGATTCCGATGGCGTGCTGGAGGATCCGGCTGCGTTCACGGTTCCCACGAAGCGCCAGCCCACCGACGAGGAAATGGCCGAGCTGCTGTTCGCTTGGAGCGTGTGCAAGTCGGTTAAGTCCAACGCCATCGCGCTTACCAAGAACCATGCCACGGTGGGCGTGGGCGGCGGCCAGCCCAACCGCGTGAACTCCGCGCGCATCGCCGTCGAGCAGGCGGGCGAGCAGGCGAAGGGCTCCGTGGCCGCGTCGGACGCGTTCTTCCCGTTCCGCGACGGCCTTGACGCTTTGGCCGAGGCCGGCGTGACGGCCATTATCGAGCCGGGCGGATCCATCCGCGACGACGAGGTGATCGCCGCCGCTGACGAGCACGGCATCGCGCTCGTGTTCACCGGCCATCGCCACTTCAGGCACTAAGCCGGCAGCTGGCGCGCGGCCGAAGCCCGCAGCGCCCCCCCCAAGCACGCTTGATCGAAAAGCTGGATCCGCTTGTCGGGTCCAGCTTTTTTTGCAGGAAGGGCAACGGCCGCCTTTTCGCATCGATGCCGTAGCCGCGAACGTGTGAGCGTTTCGGGTATGGTTATGTTCCTTCCTTGTCGTAAAAGGAACATACTCGCACCGGGGGCGCAACGCGCAATGCGCTTCGGTATAGTGGGCGGCATGAAGAAATCTCAAGCGTTGAACATACTGAACCTGAGCGAGGGGGCTACTGACGACGAGGTCAAAGCCTCGCATCGCAAGCTGGTCATCGCCCATCACCCGGACAAATTTCCGCTTGATTCCGCCGAGCGCGCCGAAGCGGAAGAGCTGACCAAGCAAATCAACGAAGCGCGCGACGTGTTGCTCAACCGCTCGTGGACGCCGGAGTTCGACCCGCGTCGCGACCCGCGCCCCTATGCGGGCAACCCGTACGCGCATCCTACGGCGAACCCGTACGGATCGCCCCAGCAGGTCGAATGGGACCCGTTCGCGGATTGGCCGTTCGGGCAGGGTTCGTCGCAAGGGCAGGGCCGCACCACCTACGTATGGACCTCGTGGGACGGCGCCCGCTCCGCCGGCGAGGGCGCGCCCGGCGGCGTGCCGTTCGATCCGTTCGACCCGTTTGCGCCGTTCAGGGCATCGGCTCCTCAGAAAACGCCGGAACAGGTGCGCGATGAGACGCGCCAAAGCATCAAGAAGGAAGGCGCCGTCGTGGCGGCGAAAGCGGCGGCTTTGGCGGTGTTGAGCTTGGCGGGGTCTCCTGCCACCGGGCTGTTCGTGTACGTGGTGGCGTCGTTCGTCTACGGGCTGTGGAAGCGTTTGGGCAGCTGTTTGATCGGCTTTTTCGTTCCTATCGCGCTCGTGCTTGCGCCGTTCGTGTTCATGATCGCGCCGCGGCAAGGTGCGGTGACGATAGGGCTGGGCCTTGCGTTTGCGGTTGCGGTTCTTTTCGACATCACGAACGCGCGCGACCTTGTGCGCGTCTATCGTGCCGCCGGTCGGGAGTAGGGCTGCCGGGCGCGGGCGCGCCCATGCTATACTGTTTGTTTGTCGCCGCGCGGTGTTTGCGCCGGCGGATGCGCGAAGCGCTTCGCATGCTCGAAGCGCACCGATGAAGGAGGATTCGAAGCAATGATAGTGCTTGACGAGCCGTATGCATCAGAACCGCTGCTTGCGTGGATGGAGTCTTCGCAGCATCCCGTGCTCGACAACGAATTCGCGCGCACGACAGCCGCGGGCCGTGCGTTGAACCTGGTGTCGGCAGACGAAGCCGTGCGCCGTATCGATGCAGGCGAGCGCGTGTACACCAATTCCGAAAACGCCTTGGCGTGGATCGTCGAGAACGCGCATAACGAAAGCCTGTCGCGCGCTATCGGGCTGTTCAAGGACAAAGCCGCTATGCGGCAGGTTCTGGCTGCCCTCGACCCTGATCTGTTCTTCAAAACCTGCTCGGTTGACGAGCTGTTCAAGCTGGACTTCTCGAAGCTGGAAGCGCCGTTCGTGCTGAAGCCGTCCGTCGGATTCTGCAGCATGGGCGTGTACGCCATCCAAGATCGCGAAGACTGGGAGCGCGCGCTTGCCGACATTCAGCGCAACGCGTCCACCTGGCACGACATGTACCCCGAAAGCGTCATCGGGTCCGGATCGTTCATCTTGGAGGGCTACATCGAGGGGACCGAGTACGCGCTCGACGCGTACTTCGACGCCACCGGCGCGGCGCATATCCTCAACGTCTTGCGCCACGACTTCGTTTCAGCCGAGGATACGTCCGACCGCATGTACGTGACGAGCGCGCCTATCGTGCGCGAAACGTCCGCGCTGTTCACGCAATGGCTTGACCGCGTGAACGCGCTTGTGGGAGCGCGCAATTTCCCCGTGCATGTAGAGGTGCGCGTTCTCGACGGGCACGTGTGCCCCATCGAGTTCAACCCGCTTCGTTTCGCGGGTTTGGGCGGCACCGACGTCAGCTGGCACGGCTACGGGTATCGCACGTACGAGGCGTTCCTGGAAGATGAGCGCCCTGATTTCGATCGCGCGTTCGAGGGCAAGGGCGACAAAGTGTACACGATGTCGCTGCTCAATCCGCCGGCCGACGCTACAGGGGACGAGCGGTTCGACTACGATGCGTTCCTCAGCCGTTTCTCCCATGTGCTCGAGATGCGGCCGTTCGACGTTCGGCGCGTGGGCAATTACGGCTTCCTGTTCTTGGAAACGGATGCGGAATCGGCCAACGAGCTCGACTTCCTCATGCACTCCGACCTCAAGGAATTCCTCCGCTAGGCGGAGGCGTTCGGGGCGCGAGCAAGGCTGTGAAGCTCAACATCAGAAACCTGCTCATCGGGCTTGTTATCGTCATCGTGCTTGCGGTGGTGCTTTTGCGCGGCGATCAGCTGGTCGAGCTGGTGGAAACCATCAAGAAGGGCGCGGCCATCCCGTTGATCGCTGCGCTGTGCACCCAGCTGGGAAAGTACTTCGCGCAGAGCTTCGCGTATTCGTATGCGTTCGAAGCGGTTGACGAGCGCATGGATCCGCGCTCGACGCTGCCTTTGGTGTTCGGGACGTTTTTCATGAACACGATCGCGCCGTCGCTCAACCTGGCCGGCACTACGCTGGTGGTGGACGATGCGCGCCAGCGCGGCATTGCCCCGGGCAAGGCAACCAGCGCGGCGCTGCTCATGCAGATCACCATCGATTCGGGATTCGCCACCATCATGCTGATAGGCTTCGCCATATTGGCCGCCACGGTGGGCTTGTCGCCCCTGTGGTTCCTGCTCGGGCTGCTTGTCATCGCGCTGGTGGGGGCCATGATCACCATCTTGGTACTGGGCCGCAAGCGTCCGGCGCTCGTGCTGCGCGTGCTGCGGCCCATCGAACGGTTGGTCAACCGCATTCTCGCCCGCTTCAAGAAAGGGCCGCTCGACCCGTGGGTGGAGCGTACGGTGTGCTCGTTTTCCGACGCAGCGGGCCTTATCGCGCACAATCCCAAGACCACGGCGAAATCCTTCGGGTGCTCCATTGCCGCAAGCGCGTGCGAGCTTGCCTGCTTCAGCTTGGTGGGCGTTGGGTTCGGCGTAACGGTTCCCGAAGCGCTCATCTGCGGCTATGTGGTGGCAACGCTGTTCGCTATGATCTCGATCACGCCGCAGGGCGTAGGCGTGGTGGAAGCTGCCGTGGTGGTGGCGTTCACGTCTTTCGGGGCGACTGCGGCGGCGGGGCTGTCCATTGCGCTCGTCTATCGCGGCATCGTGTTCTGGATGCCGTTCCTTATCGGTGCGATACTCATTCAAACAACCAAGACGTTCAAGCGCGATGCCAAGCAGATGCTCAACGATCCGGATGCTGCCGGCCGCTTGTCGGGAGTGTCGGCGGTGGCGCGGCACCTTGACGAGCAGCGGGCTCCTTTGGACGTCGATCAGCCGTTGTGCGACCGTGACCACGAGCAAGCGGCCGTTCCCCGTGCTTCGGCGGCTCCGCGCGATGCGAAGCCTCCGAAAGCGCCGCGGGACTCGTAAGGGCCTGCCGCCAACCCAAAGCTTCCTGCCGTCTCGGCGCGTTCGCAAGTTCGTCGGCCGCAGCTCCGCTTCATGACTTAGAATGTTCTGAAACGTACGCATAGGTGTGGGGTGGTTGTGCGCGATTCAGAGGGGGAGCGGATGAGTGCGAAAAAGACGCTGAGGCAGGCTGCTGCGCTTGCTCTTGCGGGAATGCTGACCTTGGCGGGTTGCTCGGGCCCGGGCGCGGCTGCGTCGGGCAAAGACGCTTCTTCGCTGCTCGATCCTGCCGACCCCGTGCAGATCGAGCTGTGGACGTACTACAACGGAACCCAGCAGCAGGCGTTCGAATCGCTTGTCGACGAGTTCAACGCGACCCAGGGCAAAAGCGTGGGCGTGGTGGTTACCAGTTCCAGCCAGGGCGGCGTAAACGATTTGGCCGCAGCGGTGACCGGGTCGGCGCAGGAGCTTGTCGGGTATGCCGATATGCCCGACGCGTTCCTTTCGTATCCCGATACGGCTTCGCTTGTCGATAGCTTCGGGCGCGTGGCCGATCTTTCCGGATACCTGACCGACGAGCAGAAGGATCGGTACGTCGAGGCGTTTTTGGCCGAAGGGGATCTGGACGGCACGGGTTCTCTGAAGGTGTTTCCCGTGGCGAAATCAACCGAGACGTTTCAGATGAATCTGACCGATTGGCGGGTGTTCGCCGATGCAACGGGCAGCACGCTCGACGAGCTTGCCACCGTCGAGGGGATCGTGACGGTGTCGCAGCGCTATTACGAATGGACCGATGCGCAAACCCCGGACGTGCCGAACGACGGACGTGCGTTCTTCGGCCGAGATGCTTTGACGAATTACCTGGTCACCGGTGCGAAGCAGTTGGGTCACGAAGTGCTTTCCGTTCGTGACGGACGCATCGAGCTCGATCTTGATCGCGCTACGATGAAGGCGTTGTGGGACAACTACTACGTGCCCATGGTGCAGGGTTGGTTCTCTTCCGAAGGCAAGTTCCGCTCAGACGCCGTCAAGACCGGCGACCTGCTCAGTTACGTGGGGTCGTCCTCGTCGGTCGTGTATTTTCCCCAGACCGTGACGGTTGACGATCAGACCAGCTATCCCATCGAGGTGATAGCCTTGCCTGCTCCCACGTTCGAAAACGGCGTTCCGTGCGCCCCTCAGCAGGGTGCGGGCTTCGTGGTGACGAAGGCCGACGAGCGTACGGAGTGCGCGTGCGTCGAGTTTCTCACCTGGTTCACGGCCAAGGAGCAGAATGCCGGGTTCGCCGTGAAAGCGGGGTATCTGCCCGTGACCAAAGAGGCGATCGAGCCGGAGTTTTTGAAGGACGTCGCTCTGTCGCTGGGGGATTCTTCCCGCAACTACGCTGAGACCCTGCCCGCTGCGCTCGAGACCATGGACGCGGGGCTGTACCGGACGTTCCCGACTCCGAAGGGCAACGAAGCTCGTTCGGTGCTGGGCAAATCGCTGTTCGACCGGGCAGCGCAGGATCGGGCCGCCGTGCGCGCCCAGATCGAGGCGGGCGCCGATCCCGCCCAGGCCGTCGCCGCGTTTTTGGACGAATCGGTTTTCGACGCTTGGCTGGCTGATTTGAAGATGCAATTGGAAGCCGTCGTGGCATAGCGCCCGAGGGTGAGGATGTTGAAGGATAGAGCTACGAGGGCATGACGCTGGGCATGAAACAGGTGAAGGGCGCGCGGAAGGGCTTGACGTTCAAGGCCCTTGTCGCGCTGCCTTTCTGCATCGTGCTTATTTTGCAGGGCGTCATGAGCGCTGCGATTCTGTCCGGGAGTCGCGTGTTCGTCCAGATGGACGACGCTGCGTACGATCTGTTCTCGGAGCGCGTGGCCAGTCGGGCAAGCTACCTCGAAGGCGATATGGTCCTTCGCTGGTCGGACTTCGGCTCGACGCCCGACGTTGTGGCCGATCGTGTTGACGAGGTGCTGGCACAGCGCGGAGCTTCGGTGTCCGATATCGTTCCGGGTTCGGACGTGGCCTTGTCCATTATCGATGCGATGGCCGACGATCTGGTGTCTTTCATCCGGCACAACGAGGTGAGCGGCGCCTACTTCGTGCTGGCGAACGGCGGGGCGGAGGGAGAGGCCGCCGATGCTCGCACGGCGCTCTACATTCGCGATTCGAACCCGAAGGTCAACGCCGAAGGCGGATCGGACCTCATGGTTGCATCGTGTCCGATCAGCGTGGGGCGCACTATGGAGATAGCCCTGGACAGCCAGTGGTCGGCAACGTTTCCGCTGGCTGCCGAAGGCAATCAGCGCAGCGCCTTCTACTACGAGCCCCTCCGTGCCGCCCAAAAGCATCCCGATGCAGAGACAAGCGATCTGGGGTACTGGGGCCGACCGGTTGATCTTGGCTGGGCGGGCACGCCTTCGGTGACGTACAGCGTGCCGATTCGAACCGCTTCGGGGGAATTGTGCGGAGTGCTGGGCGTTGAGATACGCCTGGATCGCATCGAGTCGTTTTTTCCGTATCGCGACCTGAACGAGCGAGGCGACGGCTCGTACCTGCTCACAACCGTGCAAGCCGCCGACTCCGAGCGCAGCGCCGGCGTGGAGCCCTTGCCGGACAAACCGCGCGCGTACGAAGTGCTGGCTACAAGCGGGGCGACGCAAAGCCTGTACGTCGAAAACGGTTCCATCGAAGCTTTTCTGGACAACCAGGCTCGCATGGTGGTCGATCCGGCTTTCGATTCGGCAGACCCGGACAAGCGCGCCGTGGCATCCGCGATGGAGTTGGCACTGTACGACAGCACGTCTCCGTTCGCCTCCGATCGATGGGTGCTTGTGGGGATTGCTCCCGAAGAAGGGCTGTTCTCGGCTTCGCATGCGCTTTCCGAAAGCTTGTTCCGGTCGTTTCTCGTTGCCTTCGTCGTGGGCCTAATCGTGGCCGTGCTGGTGGCGTGGTTGTCGTCATCGCGTTTGCGCAACCTTATGAAAGAGGTTCGCGCAACCGGTCCTGAAGAGCCCATTTCGTTCACGCCTACCGGCATTGTCGAGGTGGACGAACTTTCCGACGCGATCGAGTCGTTGGGAACCCAGGTTGCCTCGGCGTCTTCGCGCCTGTCCCAGATACTGCAGCTTTCCGATCGCAGCATCGGCGCGTTCGAGTACAACGCCATCCTGGAAACGGTCAGCTATACCGAGGGGTTGTTCTCTACGCTGTCCATCTTGGAGTGCCCCGAAGCGACGCGCTTCTGCGTGGGGCGCGCGGGTTCGGGCACTATGTCGGCGGATGATTTCGATCGGTTCATGGATTGGTACCGCGTGCGCGTCGAGCGCGAGGGGGACGATCGCTACCTGTTCTTCGACGAGCGCGGCACCACGTGGGTGCGCTTGGTCGTTTTGATGGACGAGGATCGCGGCGTGATGTACGGGCTGGTGGAAGACGTGACGCACGAGATTCGAACGCGCCGCCGCTTGGAGCATGAACGCGATCACGACATTCTGACCGGGCTGCTGAACCGCCGCGCGTTCGAGCAGCAGGTGACTGAGCTTTTGCGGGGCCGCAAGAGGCTTGGAGCCATGCTCATGCTCGACTTGGACAACCTCAAGTTCGTCAACGACACGTACGGGCACGATTGGGGCGACCAGTACATCAAGGCAGCTGCGCGCGCTGTGGAGTCGGTGTTCGGCAACAAGGGCCCTTGCTCGCGCGTGTCCGGCGACGAGTTCCTGGCGTTCGTCGACGTCTGCTCGGACCGAGCCGATGTCGAAGCGCTGTTCGCCGACCTGTGCCGTGCGTTCGACGAGAGCGTGCTGGTTGCTCCTGACGGGAAGGCGCTTAAAGTGCGCGCCTCCATGGGCGCTGCGTTCTGCCCCGATGACGCCACTGCCTACGCGCGCCTTCGCGAGTACGCCGACTTCGCCATGTACCTGGCGAAGAACAGCCGAAAAGGCGAGCTGTTCACGTTCGATCGCGCCAGCTACGACGAGAAGTCGTTCATCGTGAACACCGGCGAGGACTTGAACCGCCTGTTCGACGAGCAGCTTGTGGATTACCATTTCCAGCCGATCGTGGATGCTCGGGCCGGCGAGGTCATTGCCTTCGAGGCGCTTATGCGCCCCCAGCTGGAGTCCATTTCCACGCCGGATCGCGTGTTGGCGCTGGCGCGTTCGCAGTCGAAGCTTCACCATGTCGAGCGCATGACGTTTCTGGGAGCTTTGGATGCGTTCTCGCAGCGCTACGTAGGTCAAGGGTCTTTGCTGTTCGTGAACAGCATCGCCACGCAGCGCCTGTCCTCTGAAGACGAGCTGTTCTTGATCGAACGTTACGGCGGCATGCTCAGGCACCTGGTCATCGAAATCATCGAAAGCGATTACAGTCGCGAAATGGCCGTGTACAAAGAAGCGCTGGCGCGGCGTTTGGGCGCCCGCCTTGCCGTGGACGATTTCGGCAGCGGATACAACGGGGAGACGTCCCTGCTGGACTACCACGTTGACTTCGTGAAGCTTGACGCATGCATCATTCGAGGAATCGACTGCCAGAAGGACCAGCAGGACATTGCCCGCAACCTGGTGGGATACGCTCATGACCGCGGCATTCGCGTGATTGCCGAAGGGGTGGAGACCGAAACGGAGCTGCGCGCCGTGCTCGATCTGGGCGTTGACTACCTGCAAGGGTACCTGATCGCGCGTCCCGAGCCGCATCCTCGTGACATTCCAGACGAGGTCAAGCGCTTCATCAGGTCGTGTTCCGAGGGCGCTCGGTAAGGCCGGACGGCTTCGCGGGACTGGCCGGGGATGCTTTGGCGTCGGACGGGTATACTAGGGCTCGAACATGGTGGATCCGCGCGGAGCGGATCAGTAAGGAGGAGCCTTATGGCCTTGACCGATACCCTGCATATCGAGGCGACCGATGTCTGCGAAACCCGCGTTGAAGCGGTAATGCCTATCACGCCGGACCTGTACCAGCCGCATGGCTACCTGCACGGCGGGGCGACCATCGCCTTGCTTGAAACGGTGGCGAGCATCGGAACCGAGCAGAACACCGATTTCGATAACGAGCGTCCTTTCGGCATCGACGTGCATGTGCGTCATCGCAAGAGCGGGAAGAACGGCGTGCTGCGCGGTGTGGCCGAGCTTGACCGTCAGGAGCCTTCGAGCGCGGGCGGAGTCAAGCAGTATTGGAACGTGGTTGCGTACGATGAGGACGGCGACGTGGTGTCCGACGGCGTGATCATGACGAAGATCGTGCCGCTTGCGCGTCTTGCTCAGAAGGAGCAGGAGCGCGCCGCCGCGCGCTGATGACGGGGTCTGCACCGCGATCGTGGGCTTTTCCCGTTGGGCGGCGCGCTGCCGTCGTTGTCTGAAGCGGCCGTGAGGCTGCGGGAGAGGCGGCTGAAAGCGAGTCCGAGAAACGGGCGGGAAAATTCTGACGGAAATTCGGGCCATTTTTCCTTTTGCTTTTCGATTCGTTGTGCTATCATATCCGTCGCTGCTTGAAGCAGTACTTCGGGTTGTGGCTCAGCTTGGTAGAGCGCTGCGTTCGGGACGCAGAGGCCGCAGGTTCAAATCCTGTCAACCCGACCAGAACTTGCAGGTCAGTCGTTCGCGGCTGACCTTTTTGCATTTGGGGAAATGTCAACTTGGGGGAGTTGGCGAATTCGGCACCCCAGCCCCCGCGCACGGGCACGGCGCACGGGCGCGGCGTGCGTGCGGTGCGGCGGGCGTGCGGTGCCGGGGGCGGCGCAGCGCGATGCGACGCGCGCGATCGAGCCGCGGGACGGACCCGGCCTTTCGCTGCGGCGTCGCGAGAGGCCGGGTTCCCATCGAGAGGCCGTATTCGGGTAGCGCTCTTGGTGTCCGCCAAGGCCTTGCGCACGAAAAACCGCTCTCGCTGGCAGGTTTTGACGGTTAGGGGTTGCCGATTTGGTCGCCCTTTTCGCCGCTGTCGGACCCGTTTTGCGTTTTGCCTGGTCATGGCTCCTAGCTGCCGAGTTGCGTTTCCCCGGGCGCCCATCCTGCCGGGCCGAACGACCTCAAACCGTCAAAACCTGCCAGCGAGGGCGGTTTTTCGCGCGCGGCCGATGGGGGAATGGGGCGGATCGGCGGCCCGGGGGCTTCGACGGCGTAGAACTGGGGCTGCGGGCGCGCCCCGCAACTCGGAGCCGAGCCACTGCCCGTCCGGGTTGCCGAGCCGAGCTGCCGCCCGTCCGCAACGCAGGGCCGAGCCGCCGCCCGTCCGGGTCGCCGCCTCGTCGAGCGCGAGAGTCAGGACTGCCGACGGTCGCAAAGATCTTCCGAGCGGTTTTCCTTTGACGTGAGCCGTCGAGGGGTCTATCTTCTACTCAAGTTAGAATAAGTGAACTTACGGTGCCCTGCTTGACGCGAGGAGCCGGGGTCAATGCAGCACGGCTGAACAAAGGAGCGACTTGTGGCCAGGAAAAAGAAATCCGCATCCAACGCGCTCGAAGTGCAGAACGCGGCGAAGACGCTCTTCGCGAACATTCGCTTCATGTCGCCCGATTCTCCGATACGGTCCATCGTGATTACCAGCTCGGTGCCGAACGAGGGCAAGTCGACGTGCTCGATCGAGCTTGCGCGCGCCATTGCCACATCGGGCAAGACCGTGCTGCTGGTGGAGGCCGACATGCGCCGGCGGGCCTTGGCCGACGCTCTTGGGGTGCGTCCTCCTGCGGGCGTGTACGCGGTGCTGACCGACGCCGTGCCGCTTTCGCGGGCCGTGGCCGCCACGCCCACGCCGAACCTGTACTTCCTGGACGTCGAGCCGAACATCCCGAACCCGGCCGACATCGTCTCGTCGAAACGCTATGCCAAGCTGGTGTCCCTTCTTGAGGAAAGCTACGATTACGTGGTGTTCGACACTCCGCCGGTGGGTACGTTCGTCGATGCAGCCATCCTGTCCACGTTGGTGGATGGCACGGTGATAGTGGTAAGGCCGAATCTGGCAACGCGTGCCGAACTGGTGGAAGCTTGCGAGCAGCTGCAAAAAGCCGATGCCAACATCCTGGGCATCTGCGCTACGTTCTGCGAAGGGACCGACTCCGAATACTATTACGCTTACTACACCAACGACGGCGAGCGCGTGAAGCGCGGCGATGATGCGGGCGCGACGCAGGGCCGTACTGCCGCCGATCGGCTGGAGCGCATTCAGGGGATTTCGCGATCTTCCGCAGAGGCCGAACGGCTGCGTGCGTCTTTGAACGGTGCTTCGCGGGCAGCTTCCTCGCGTTTTCGGAGTCGCGGCGATCGGTAGGGCGTTAAGGCGGCCATCTGCGAACTCTTTGCCGGGGCGCCTCTTCGTCAGTGCATACTATGGCGACTGCAAGGCAATTTCTCGCAAAATCGGGAAGCATGCTTCTCATGCTGGTGCATTTGCGGTAATATACCCAGAGTTGTCCGACGGTATCGCTTATACGAACCTCAGACGACGGCCTGGCTTGGCTGCGAACCGCTTTGGGATGCGGGTCGCGATTCCAAGCCACGTCATCCCAGGTATGGAGCTTGGAAGGGATGTGCTTTTCTGCAACATCCCTTTTTTGCATAGGTACATCACCCTGACGAGCAGGGTGGGGCGGGGTCGTAAGGCGCGGCCTTTGCACGAGCAATTTGGAGGAACGTATGAAAATTTTGGGAATGGGGATGCCGGAGCTTCTCATCATCCTTGCGGTGATTTTGCTCATCTTCGGCCCGAAGAACCTTCCGAAGCTTGGCAGCGCGCTTGGCAAAACCGTCAAGAACCTTCGCGACGGCATGGGCAGCAAGTCCATCGAGGACGCCGACGATGAGGAAGAAATCATCGAAGAGGTAGTGGAAGAGCAGCCGGCCAAGAAGACGACGACGGCTCGGAAGACCACCACCGCCGCTAAGAAAAAGGCCGAATAGCTCAACAGTTTTGTTCGGTATGCGGTATGTGCAGGTCTGGCCTCGCACATACCGCTTTTTTCATATCAGTGCGGAAACACCGAAGCCGCGCATTTCATCACAGCAAAAAATATAAGGAAGCACGCTTGAAAGCACGAGCGTGCCTGTTTTTGTAATTGGGACAGGTGAGAAAACATGGCAGACGGAAACTTCATTCTTACACAAGAAGGCAAGGACAACCTCGAAAAAGAGCTGCACTACCTTGAGACCGAGAAGCGCGCCGAGATCGGCGAGCGCATCAAGGTTGCTCGCGAGTTCGGCGACATCTCCGAGAACTCCGAGTACGACGACGCGAAGAACGAGCAGGGCATGATGGAGGCGCGCATCGCCGAGATCAGCCGAATCCTCTCCGAGGCGACCGTGGTCAACACGCCGAAGCGCTCTTCGCGCGTGAACATCGGCTCGGTGGTGACGGTCACCATGGGCGGTCGCGAGCGCGTGTTCACGATCGTCGGCGGCGCGGAAAGCGATGCTGCCGCCGGAAAGATCAGCAACGAGTCTCCCGTGGGCGCCGCGCTGCTGGGCCGCAAGAAGGGCGATGTGGTGGAAACGACGGGCCCGACCGGCCGCCAGGTCACCATCACCATTGAGAAGATCGATCACTAAGATAAAGGAACCGCAGATGAGCGACACCACCGACCAGATCATCGAAGACGACCCCATTGAAGTGCGCCGCGCGAAGCGAGCGGCTCTCATCGCTGCGGGCAAGAACCCCTACGGCCACGCGTTCGAGTACACGCATCATTTGACCGATTTTGTCCAGCAGTACGCCGACCTTGAAGACGGCGCTTCCACCGAGGACGAGGTGGACGTGGCCGGTCGCGTCATGGCCAAGCGCGATCAGGGAAAGCTTGCGTTTTTGGAGCTGCGCGACTCGACGGGCGACATCCAGCTGTTCTGCCGCATCAACGTCTTGGGCGAGGATGCGTTCGCGGAGCTCAAGGATCTGGACGTGGGCGACTGGATCGGCGTGCATGGAACCATGATGCGCACCAAGCGCGGGCAGCTGTCCGTGGCCGTGCAGTCGTTCGAGCTTTTGAGCAAGAGCCTGCGCCCGCTGCCGGAGAAGTTCCACGGTCTGGCCGACAAGGAGACGCGCTACCGTCAGCGTTACGTCGACCTGGTCATGAACCCCGAGGTCAAAGAGACGTTCGAGAAGCGCTTCAAGATCGTGGCGGCCATTCGCCGCTACATGGAGGACCAGGGCTTCTACGAGGTCGAGACCCCGTTTCTGCATCCCATTCTGGGCGGCGCGAACGCCAAGCCGTTCGTCACGCATTTCAACGCGCTCGATCGCGACTACTATCTGCGCATCGCTACCGAGCTGCCCCTCAAGCGTTTGCTGGTGGGCGGATTCGAGAAGGTGTTCGAGATCGGCCGTCAGTTCCGCAACGAGGGCATGGATCCGTTTCATAACCCCGAGTTCACCACGATGGAGGCCTATCAGGCGTTCTCCGACCTCAACGGCATGATGGAACTCACGCAGGGCTACATTCAGGCTGCTGCGATGGCCGCATGCGGCACCATGCAGGTGACGTACCAGGGCCAGGAGATCGACCTGTCGGGCGACTGGCCGCGCAAGTCCATGATCGAGCTTGCCACCGAAGGGGCGGGCGAGCCGGTGAACTTCGACCGCACGCTTGAAGAGCTGGTGGCTATTCTGGAGAAGAACGGCGGGCACGCCGATGCGGCTTGGGGCAAGGGCAAGCTGATCGCCGAGATCTTCGAGGCCGTGGCCGAAGAGAAGCTTATTCAGCCGACGTTCGTGATCGATCACCCGCTCGAGGTGTCTCCTTTGGCCAAGAAGAAGGCCGACGACGAGAACCTGACCGAGCGCTTCGAGCTGTTCATCTGCGGGCACGAGTACGCGAACGCCTTCGGCGAGCTGAACGACCCGGTTGATCAGGCCGAGCGCTTCAAGGCGCAGGTAGCCGCAAAGGATCTGGGCGACGACGAGGCCATGGGCTACGACGACGACTACGTGCGCGCCCTCGAGTACGGCATGCCGCCGGCGGGCGGCGTGGGCGTGGGCATCGACCGCTTGGTCATGCTGTTGTCCGACGCTCCGTCGATTCGCGACGTGCTGCTGTTCCCGCACATGAGGGACGAAGCGAAGTAGAACCTGCATGCGAGGGCGCTCCGAAAGGGCGCCCTCGCTGCTTGTGCGGGTTCAAAGGCGCTGGCGTGTTGGCGGCCCCTCGCTTGGGCAGCCGGACGCGCGCCGGGCGATGGCGCTTTCGGGCCGACGAGGCGGCTATGCGGGACTTCGCCTGCGTTCGGGCCGTCAGCGCACGAAAAAACGCGATCGCTGGCAGGTTTTGACGGTTTGAGGTCGTCGTTTCGGCCCTTCGTTTCGCAAGCCGCAAACATTTCAGTATCGTGCCTGGTCCGAAGCCCGGTCGAAAATGAAGTTGGGGAAGGGCAGCGTGAGGCGCGCGCTCGGCAACCTCAAACCGTCAAAACCTGCCAGCAAGGGCGGTTTTTCGCGCGCAACGTGCCAGCCGCAATCGCTTTGCTTGCGACGTTGCTCCGAGCTTCGTCGGCTGCGCTGCGTGAGTTGTACGGTCGGAAGCGTTTCTGGCGTTACGCGAAAAGCCCCTTTTGACTGAGCAACTGCCGACGAAGCTCAAGCTGCTTGAGCGAATAGTCGGAGCAAGCGGGGCGTATCCGCGCTCCTAAGTGGCCGGCCAGAATACGTGCGAAGCGGTTGTATTCTTGGCAGTTTGCCACCTGGCGCCAAGTGGCGGTCACCACGGTCAGGCCGAGTGCTTCGAGCGCGTTGCGTCGGGACGCATCCTCGGCGATGCGCTTCGCGCCGGTATGGCAGAGGGTGCTGTCGTATTCGACCGCTACGCCCCTGTCTCGCCAAAGCAGGTCGCATCGAAAAGAGGAGCGGTTGGTTGTCCAATTGCTGTGATGCGGAATCGCTATGGTAGCGTTCATGGCGGGATGCTCCAACTTGCTTCCCCCGTACAGATAGGGAAGCGTTAGCAGTTCGGCGAGGGTCGATTCGCGCGGAGAAGCCGATCCGCCCAAAACGTGAGGAAGTGCTCGGCGGGCTGCTTTCGTTCCATGCAGGTATCCTGCGTTGTCTAGGTACGAGGCCAGCTTTCTCGGATTGGTCAAAGGGGACCTGTTCCTGATTCCGTAGGGGTGCTGCTTGTCGGGGGCGAACGTGCCGCAGAACTCGTACCCCAAATGGACTGCGAGGGGAAAGCCGACCGCCGACGCCATGTGCACGAAAGTTAGTTCGGGGCAGGTGACGAAAACCGGTTCGTCGAATTCAGGGAAGAACACGGCCCTTAACGATCTTTCCGGCAGGGATTGCGCACGGTGAACGATGAGGGCCGAACTGGCTTTCCTGTTTTCCCGAGCAAGAACGTGGACGGGCAGGGACAATGTTCCGCCGCGAACGAGCGCATGCGTTCGCATGTCGGAGCCGTGCGGAGCTTTCTCGGGCACGGTCGTGCTGCGGCATACGCTGCGCGCCGATCCGACGTCGCTGAGTTCGGATCGCCAGAATTCAAGGGCTGATGTATGGGTCAGGATGGTTTTCATGGTGTGAGTTTAGCACCTCATAATACCAGGTCAATAGCTATTTTATGGTTTAGATTCCTGTTGGATTTCAGCTAGATCCGCGCTAGACCCGTGCTAGGTTCGCGCTAGGTTTTTGCTAGATCCGTGTCAGACTCGCGCAACGTTTCCGCTAGATTCCTGCTGGATTTCGTTGCGAGCTGGAAGCTGCGCGCAAAAAACGGCGATCGCTGGCAGGTTCTGACGGTTTGGGGTCGTCGTTTCGGCCCTTCGTTTCGCAAGCCGCAAACACTTCAGTATCGTGCCTGGTCAGAAGCCCGGTCGAAAGTGGCGCCGGGGAAAGGCTGCCCATAGCGCGCCCTCGGCAACCTCAAACCGTCAAAACCTGCCAGCGAAGGCGGTTTTTCGTGCGCAGCGTGCCGCCTGCAAGGGCAGCGGGGCTTCCTGCTCGTGGCGGCTTCGTTGCTGCGGCGCTTCGCGCGCACGCCCGCACGCCCGCGGCGGCCTCGGTGCCTGCTCGCATCGCCCGTCCGTCCGCGCCGCCGTCACCCGCCCGCC
>NZ_PPTQ01000023.1 GCF_003340345.1 Paraeggerthella hongkongensis
CCGACGGCACCGGGGGGGGGCGGATGATGCTGCCGGCCCGCTTCGCGCCCCGATTTCTCCTTCAGCAGAAAATTATGCGATCCGTGGTAGGTTTTGACGGTTTGGGGTCGTTAGGTTGGCTGATCGATCTTGCTTGTATGTGGGTCTATTGCGTTTCCGCAGGTGAGCGAGGTGACGTGAAGCTAAGTGTGCAAACCCGCACGCCCAGCACCTGTCAGGACGACCTCAAACCGTCAAAACCTACCACGGATCGCGGTTTTTCTTGCGCGCCGTCTTCGTGCGCGACGGGCGCAGCGCTTGCTCGCGCGCTCGTCCAGGGCAAGCCCGCACCGCGCTGCCCTCGCGTGCGGCGGACGGCGTGCTTGAGGGTTGCCCCACGGTGCGCGAGGTGGGATCTTGCTACGCGAGCTCCCGCGTGATCGACGTCATTTGGAGCGCTTCGCCGAAGAACTGCCCGGCTCCGCTCTTCACGGCGAAGCGGGCTTTCTCGGGATCGGCTACGACGCTGCCGGCCAGCATGTCGACGCCGCGGTCGAACAGCTGCGTCGACATGACCACGCTCGGGCCCACCATGACGGTGGTCGCGCTCTTCGCCAGGTCCAGCAAGCGGGACGCGGTCTTGTTGATGATGGTCACGCCCGTTACGAACGCGTAATCGGCCAGGGGGACGACGTATTCGCAGGCGGGGTCGGGCGTGTCGAGCGGCTGCGAGCAGTTTCTTTCGAGCACCGTCAGATTGGCGTATTCGGCAATGCGGTCGACGTGGGGAAAGTGCCCGACCACCACGACGTTGGCGTTGCCTTGCGCCGCGATGCGCGGTCGGTACAGCTCGAACGCGTCTTTGCTTCGCACGGTTCCGTCCGGACGCTCGACGGGCTCGTCGTAGACGGCTCCCAGCGGATCGAGCAGGCGCTTCTGCGCGTAGTAGGCGTTGAGAGCCGCCACCCCAAGCGTGGCTTCCTCGAAGCACCATGACTTCGCAAGCTGGGCCATCGCGCGAAGCGAGCATCCGCGCAAATCGTTCTTGGCCTGGCGCCTCGCTCCGCCTTTGCAGGTGAAGCTCACGCCCATGCCGCAGTCGGCCTCCACGTACGACCAGTGCGTTCCCAAACAGTAATCGCGCACGGCAAGATCTTCGGGGATCCCTTCGATCAGCAAGTCGTAGAATTGCCACGGGGATCGGTTTTCCAGCGTGCCGGAGGAATCGCCCGTCTCCGCTTCGCGTGCGTTCGAGCAGGTGCTGTTCTCGGAGCGTTCCATACGGCTCTCCTTGTTCGCAGGTTTTCGTGTCGAAGCGCCTTTGCGTGCAGCGCGTCGTTTATATTGTACCTATTGGCGTATAATACACCGTTGAGAAGAATCAAGGAAGGGGCGCCGACCATGCTGTTCCTGCTAACAGGCGACGTGCAGATAGGGAAGACCCGCTGGCTGGAGGCTGCGGTGAAAGGACTTGTCGCCCAGGACGTTGCGGTGGAGGGCGTCTTGGCCCCTGGCGTCTGGCGAGGGAGCGAAGCCGGAAAAGCCGCCGGTTGTTCTGCGGCGGTGGGAGCCGAAACTCTGGAAAAGATCGGTATCGACAACGTCTTGCTTCCGGGCGGCGAGCGGGTTTCCTTTGCCCGGCGGCGCGATCTGGCTTTGGCCGAAGGAACGTTTCGCGAAGAAAGCCAGAGCGCTCGCGCGAAGCTTGCCTGGGAGATATCGGACGATGCCCTTGCGCAGGTGAACGCTCATTTCGATAGGCTGAAAGCTGCTGATCCGCCGCACAGCCCAGGTTTGCTGGTAGTGGACGAGCTGGGGCAGTTGGAGCTGCTGCGCGGCGGCGGGCTGACGTCGGCCATGGACGTGCTTTCGCAGGGCCCTTCGGCCCGAAGCGCTCACGCCCTCGTGGTGGTGCGGGCGTGGCTGCTCGAAGCTGCTGCCGAACGGTTCGGCGATGTTTGGGGCGGTGCGAAGATGCTCGCTCCCGACGGCGAGGCTCGTTCGACCTTGCGTTCGGCATTCGATCTTGTTTGAGCAAACGATACCAAGTATCATCAAAATCGACCGATCGGTATTAGACGAGACAGGACCGCGGGCAGGCGCATCGCGGCGGGAAGGTGCCATCATGATCGATAAATCGGCCTTTCATAGCTTGAGCTATGGGCTCTACATCGTTGGCGCGCAGCATGAGGGAAAGCGCTTCGGATGCGTTGCGAACACGTTTCAGCAGGTGACGTCTTCCCCTATGCAGGTGAGCGTGACGTTGAACAAGGAAAACGCTACGACCGAAGCCGTGCTCGAGTCCGGTCGTTTCACGGCAACGTGCTTGTCCCAGGAGGCGACGATGGAGCTTATCGGCACCTTCGGCTTCCATTCGAGCGCTGATGTGGACAAGTTCGCTTCGTGCGAGACGGCCGAAGACGCGGCGGGCGTTCCCTACGTGGCCGAACAGTGCGTTTCGCGCTTCTCGGCGCGCGTCGTGCAGATCGTCAACCTGGGCACGCATATCCTATTTGTGGGCGAGGTGGAGGAAGCGGAGAAAACCTGCGCGGGCGATCCGATGACGTACGCCTATTATCACCTGGTCAAGGGCGGGAAAACGCCACCGAAGGCATCGAGTTACCTGGGCGAGGAGCCTGCTTCTGCGCCCGGTGAAGGCGACGCGAAGCCGAAGTTCGCTTGGCGATGCACGGTGTGCGGCCACATGGAGTACCTTGACGAGCTGCCGGAAGATTACGTGTGTCCCGTGTGCGGCGTGGGCCGGGACATGTTCGAACGGGTCGCCGTGTAGATCGAGGGATGCGGGGCGAGGCGAGGGCGGGTTTGCTCCGCCTCGCCCGCCCTGCTCGTTTTCCCTACGCGTTGCAACTGGATGCGGGGCAGCGGGCCTCGCATCCAGGGCATGCGTCGCCCGTCCTTTTCAGCTCCTTGGCAAGCAGCGCGGATTCCTTGCAGGCTTGCGTGATCAGCATCGAAAGGCCCCGGTACAGGTTGCTGTTCGATTTTTCCAGGATCAGGTTGCGCCAACCTTCCACCCAGGAGTTCGGGTGCTCTTCCAGAAAATCATGTTGATCGGACATCGCCCGCTCGAATCCTTCTTCGTTGCCGGCGTCGAGGCTCTCCTTTGCGATGCGCGCCAGATGCGCCGCAAACAGCAGTTCGGAGGCAAGATGGTCGTCCGGTTCGTGCTGAAAGCCCTCTACCTCCAGGTTGTATGCTCGGTACGCTGCTCGTACTTGCAGCGTTCGCTCCTGAAACACCATGCGCTCGCGGCTGAAGTGCACCGATTCCCAAAGGGGGGCGGCTACCTTTTGGGCGCCCACGAACAGGCGCGTGTAGTCGACGCGGACGGCTTCGAAGTCGCTGTCGGAAAAGGGCGTCGCGCAGGCGTCCATCCAGGCAAGGAGCAGATCCTGCGGCTGCCTTGCCCGCGCGCCGTCTACGAAGGGTATGGACTCGAACAGGCGCTCTTCGACGACGCGGGCGAAAAGATCGCGATCCGGCATGTCGTACAGCAGTCTTCCGAGCAGCGTGAGCAGGGCTTCTTCTTCTGCGAGCCTTGATCGGATGGCATCGGTGTCCATGTCGTCTCCTATCGAATCGTCGACGCAAGGGGCTTCGGGCGATCCGCAGCCCCTTGCGCGTTGGGATTATTGTTCAAGCGAGAGAGGCCGTCCTGCGCCCTCTTCGAACACAGCGTCTTTGTGCGTGGCGATCGCCACGTTGGGAAGCGTTTCCGACGAAGGGGGCAGCGGTTGCACGTCGGCAACCTTGCCGTAGGTGCTGCGGAGCTCTTCGATCTCGCCTATTGTCAGGGCGCGCTGCGGGCAGATTCCCACGCATGCAGGCTCTTCGCCAAGGGCGAGCAGATCTTTGCACAGATCGCACTTGCGCGATTTCTTTTCAGCTTCGACCAGCTGGCACGCGCCGTACGGGCAGGCTGCATTGCAGGTGCCGCACCCGATGCACTTCTCGGGATCGATGGTGACGATGCCCGTGTCCGCGTCCTTCGAGATGGCCCCTTGCGGGCATTTGGCGAAGCAGGCGGGGGAGTCGCAGTGCCCGCACGAGAACGATACCGAGTACGAGAACACGCCTTGCGGGGTGAAGCAGTTCAGCGCCTCGTCTTTCTCCCACGTTCCGCCGCACATCATCCGCACGCGGCGAAGCCGAGCGCCCACGTCGAGGTTGTTCTTGTCCTTGCAAGCGAGTTCGCAGGCCTTGCAGCCGGTGCACGAAGCGCTGTCGATGTAAAAGCCCATTTGAGACATGATTAGTCCTCCTTAAACACTTCGCGCGGTTCCCAGGTGTAATCGGGGGCGAGCGGCGTTCCCGTCCATTTCTCGACCTTCACGATGCAGCTGTTCCATGCCTGATGGCCGTATCCTACGCAGTTGGGGCCGTTCAGCACGTTAACGCTGCCGGCCATGTCGATGCCGGTCTCCTCGTCGATCTCCACCCACGAGCCTTGGCCGAGGCCCAGCACTCCGGGCATCATGATCTCGGTGACCAGCAGCGGGCGCAGGCTCTTGCCCCACTTCGAGGTGATGAGCACCGTCTGGCCCGTTTCGCACCCGATGTCCGCGGCGTCGAGCGGATTCATGTACAGCGGGTGGTCGAACGCCTCGCGCAGATTGGGGACGTCGGCGAACGAGGAATGCGAATGGCGCGGAATGTGCAGGCTGACCAGCTGATAGGGGTATTCGCCCTTCACTTTGCCAGCCCAATCGGAAAACGTCTCCTCGTATCCTTCGATGCCGGGTTCGTATTTGGCGATGGGCGGGATTTCGGTCCATCCGCATGCCTTTACGCGCGCGGCGGCGTTCGGCGAGCAGATCTCGAGCTTGCCCGTTTTCGTGGTGGCTATGGGATTCGCTTCGGGATCCTTGCGGAAGGCTTCCAGCACCACGTAATCCAGACCGTCTCCTTCGGAGCGCTCCACCGTGTAGATGCCGTCGCGCTTGAAGTCGAGGATGGGCACGCGACCTTCTTGGGGCTTGCCTTCCACGCCGAGTTCTTTCAGGTCGTCTTCCGTGACGCTGACCAGGTTCTCTACGCCGCTTCCATCCTTTTTGGTTGCGGTTGCGGCGGCAACCCAATCGAAGACCTGCTGCTTGAGCTCGAGCGGGCGCACTTGCTTCGGATCGACGCCGATGTGCTCTGACAGCTCTGCGGCAATGTCCACGTCGCTTTTGGCTTCGAACAAAGGCTCGCATACTTGGCTCGTCCACAGTACTTGCTCGCGATACGCTGCGGTGAAGTCTCCGTAGCGCTCCCATTGGGTGGTGACGGGCAAGACGATGTCCGCATAGCGGCAAGCCGTGGTCATCACGATGTTCTGGGCTACGACGCAGTCCATTTTGCGGTAGGCTTCAATGGCCAGCATGGTCCCCGGTGCCTGGTTGATGATGTTCTCGTGCGTATCGTAGATCATGTGCACGTTGCAGGGGCGCTTCTTGCCCAGGCCGGTGGTGAACTCGCCGGACAGAATGCCCGTCCATGCCTCGTTGATGTTGATGCGGTAATACGGCTCTTCGGGCAGCTTGTACATGCCGTTGGGCACGCCGTACTCGATGGAGTCTCCGCCGAGGGGGTTCCAGATGGGCGCGATGTTTCCCGACGTAGTCCATGAGGGCTCGCCGAGTATGGTGCCGCCCTGCAGCAAGGTCAGGTAGCCGCCCTGCAACCAGGAGTGGCCGGCGTCGGATCCGGTGCAGCAGCCCGGCTTGCCGATGCAGCCGGCCATGGCTCCAAGCGTCATGATGGCCTGGGGCCACGTGGTCCCGTTGGTGGTGCGCGACGGCGCGGGAGACATGATGATGGACACGCGCTCGGTCTGCGCGATCTGCAAAGCAAGATCGGTGATCACGGCGGGGCTTACGCCGCAGATCTCCGCTGCCCATTCCGGCGTTTTCGGCGTATTGTCGTAGGTGCCCAGCACATAGTCTTTGAAGTTGTCCTCGGGCGCCGCTCCTTCGGGCATGTGGTCCGCGTCGAATCCGACGGTGCAGCGGTTCAGGAAATCCCAATCGATGAGCGGCTTTGCAGCGGGGTCGTCGTGGGTCAGCAGCACGTAGGCCATGGCGATGGCAAGCGCCGTGTCGGTGCCCGGTCGCACGCCGACGAACTGGTCGGCAACGGCTTGGGCGGTGGCGTGGCGGAAGATGTCTATGCAGATGAACTTCGTTCCCGCAGCTTTGCATTGCATGTAGTCGTAGGTGGGAAGACCGGTGCGGCTCCAGGCGGGGTTCGATCCCCACAGTACGATGATCTGGGCTTTTCGCAAGTCCATGCGATCGTTCGTGTCTTCGGCCAGGCCGTATATCTTGGCCATCGACCCCCACGCGCCCGAAGAGCAGGCGCCCCAGTGCTCCAGGTACCCTCCGTGCAGCGCCAGCATGCGCCCGATATCCCAGTTCCCGAACAGCGAGGCCACGTAGCCCGGCACGAATATCGCATCGTGTCCGTACGCGGAAGTGATGCGCTTGATCTCGCCGGCGATCAGCTGATACGCTTCGTCCCAGCTGATGCGCTCCCAGTCGTCCTTGCCGCGCAGCGCCCCGTTGGCGTTGTCGCCGCCACCGGGCTGCCAGCTTTTGCGCTTCATGGGGTACTTGATGCGATCGGCGCCGAATACCATGCCGCGCAAAGCCCGTCCGCGGGCGCACGACCTGAGCTGCGGGCAGTCGGGGGAGTCCGCGTGGGTTTTGTCCGTTCCCATGCGGACGCAGTCGCCGTCCTGCACGAACACCTTGTTGAAGCCTTTGCTGCCGCAGTCCGCCCAGCAGTTGCAGGGGATCCAGGTTCCTTCCGATGCCCCCTTCGCCGCTTCTCCTTCCGGCTTTTGGTTGAATCCTGCGCAGCCGGTCGTGCCGAGCGCGGCGGTTCCCGCTACGGCGACGCCCGTCCATTTGAGCAGGTTTCGACGGGTGATGCTCGATCTTGCTTCCGCCGTTTCGTGCGTCGATGCTCCCATGTTCCCTCCTATCGTCGTGCGGCCGCCCCCTTGCTGCGGCCGCTCCAACCCCTTGCAGGGTTCGCGAAGATCATAGGGACGACGGTGCTGCGGTGCCAATGGCCGAAGGCTCTGTATTGCAGAACGGGTCGGAATGGAAGCATGCGAGCCGAATTCGGCTTGTTTTGCGGTTTCGATTATTCTCGAAACGGATGGTCGTATTAGCAAATCAACGAAATCGGAAATAAGGAGCCCGCTTGCGGGGCATCGCTCGCGTCGATGCTAGAATGGAGCGCGAGGGGAGGGAGTTTCGGCTCTTGGAGCCGGAGTGCCGCCATGCAGTATTTCGACAGACAGATCGGGCAGGACGACCTTGCGCGGCTCATCGCCGACCTCGCTTCCGTGCGTGCGGAAAAGGACAAGGTCAACCGAAAGAAGCGCTCGGGGGCGCCCTACGAGCCCAAGTTGCTGTGCCCGCGCAACTTCGTTTTGAGCAGCGAGACGGCTGCGGTTGTCGCTCGCGCGGAGATCGCGGTGGCGAAGTCCGACTGTCTGGTCGAGGGGTCGGCCTATCCGCTGCGGCGCTTGCTGTCGCGCGTGGAGGGCGTGGCTTCGGTGCGCACTAACGGCGTGAAGCCGAGCTACCGGGCGTGCTGCTATCTGGACCTTGGCTCCTGGACGCATGCGCCGGCGGGTTCTGCCCGGCTTGTCAAGAACGCCGCGCGCATGCATGCGGGCTGCACGTCGGCTCAACTTGATGCTTCGTACGCCGCTCATTTGGTGGAGGGCGCAGTGAACTTCATACTTTCCGACGTTTCTCAAGACGGCGATATAACGGCCGCGCATCTGGAGGCTTTGTACCGCGGCATCAGCGAAGGGTCGTATTGGGAGAAGGAAGCCGGCCTTCGTTCATGGGATTATAATCATCGGCGCAGCCCCGACGTGGATCTTGACATGTATCGGCCTCCGACCGCGGCGCAGCTTCCTCGGTTCATGAAGGACCTCGTGCAGTTTTGCAACCGCAATTCGTATTCGCCTATAGCGCGCTCGGCCATCGCCCATTACCAGCTTGAGGCGACCAAGGCGTTCATGGCGGGATCCGACCAGATCGGTCGTATTCTGGCTATCCTGATCTGGCGCAAGGCGGGGCTTATCGAGCATTACATGCCCCCGTTCTCCATCACGCCGGCCATGACCACCATGCGCCATACAAGAAGGCTCGAACCGTATTTGACCGAGCATGATTTCGTGGATGCGGGCGAACTGCTTGCCGTGGACGAATGGGTGTACCACTGCGCGCGAGCCTGCGAGCTTTCTGTGCGCATCGCGAAGGTGTGCTGTCGAGAGGCGTCCGCTTTGACCGACTCGTGGACTGCGCAGGTCAAGGGAAGCGGGATAGAGTTGCGCAAGTGCGTGCGGAAGCTGATGAACGAGCTGATAGGAAGCCCGGTCGTCAGCATCCCCTTTGCAGCCGAGTTGATCGGAAGCAGCTTTTCCACCGCCGCGCGCGCTGTTTCCGATTTGGTGGAGGCGGGCGTTTTGCGCCAGATGGGAGGCGGCGGGCGCAACCGCGTGTTCGAGGCAGCCGAGGCGATCGCGCTGTTCACGCGGATAGAAGGCGCCTTTTTGCCCGAAACGCCGCTGTCGCGCGAATTCTTGATCGAGCAAAGCAAGGGAACGATCGCGTAGCCGGCAAGGCGGGGGGCGGCAGGACGCTGCCTTGGCTTCCTTGCCTTTCCTTGCCGGCTACGCTTCGGTTCCTTATTTGTTCCAGGCGAGGAACGCCCAGGTGACGGTGCGCGGCTGGCGCAGGCGCAGACGTCCTTGCGCAACGCCCTTCTTGTCGGGCTGCCCGGCGTGCTCGTTGTCCACGAGGTTGTCTTTCGCCCATGCGCGCAGCTTTTCGAGCGCGTTTTCGCGCACATCGTCGTCGACCAGGCCCGTTGCCGCGTCGTTCACCATGCGCGCGAACGCCTCGTAGGCGTCTTCGCAAGAGTCGAAGGTGTCCTCGCGGGCGCTTTCGATGTAGGACAGCTCGGGCTTGAGGCCTTCGTTCGCCAGGATGTTGAAGGCGTACAGGTAATCGTGCCCCCTTACCTGGTCAAGGCCTATGTCGGCCAGCAGGCGCTCGTCGGTGCGCGGAGAGGCCCCGGTTGACAGCGTGATGCAGACGCGTCGGCGCGCCACGTCGGTCAAGCGCAGCAGCGAGTCGCGCAGGTCTGCGGTGGCGATGGACCGAGAAGCTACGGCAACGTCGGTCATGCCGGGGCGCACGCCGAAGCTGGCCCAATCGTCCTCCCAGCTCATGCGCTTGGGGAACACCGTTCGCACGCCCAGTTCCGCAAGCTCTTCCCCCATGCGGTCGAGCATGCCCTGCGAGAAGTCGGCGGCTACCACCTTGTGCCCCGCCTTTCCCAGCGGAATGCAGAGCGCGCCCGTGCCGCATCCCATGTCGAACACCGTCTCGCCCGGTTGCACGTCCGCCAGTTCCAGAAATCGTTCGACGTAGGGGTTCGGCGCGTCCTTCGTGGAGAAGGTGGACGCGCGCTTGTCCCAGTACGAGGCATCGTCCACGCGGCGGCGCAGCTTCTGCAGCGCCTTCCATTCCTCGTTCCAATCGTGCGTGGTAAGCAGGGGGACGAACGGTTCCATGGCATGCCTTTCGCGTGAAGGGCCGCTTGCCCAGCGGGTACGCAGCCGTCGGTTTCGGGTACTATGGTAAAGAACGATACCGCATCGCGCACGGGTGGAGTGCGTGAAAACGGATTATTTCTAACAGAGGAGTATTCGTCCTATGCACGTTGAACTGCTGTACCATACGCCCGATCCCGAGCGCGCCATCGCAACGGCCGCGCGCCTGTGCTACGCGCCCGTCGGTGCTGCCGAGCTCATGGAAACCATGCCCGAGGAGCGCGTGCGAAGCGTGCTTTCGACCATCATGGCAAGCGGGCATTTCTCCACGCTCGAACATGCCAGCTACACCTTCGCCGTAGACGGGGTGTCTCGCGCGCTCACGCACCAGCTGGTGCGCCACCGCATTGCCAGCTTCAACCAGCAAAGCCAGCGCTACGTGAAGTTCACCGACGGCCTGGCCACCGTCAAGCCGGAGAGCATCGCGGGCGATGCGCAGGCCGAAGCCGTGTTCGACCAGGCGATCGAGGCGGCTATCGAAGCGTACGAGAAGCTGCTGGCCGCCGGCATTCCCGCGGAGGATGCCCGCTACCTGCTGCCCAACGCCGCCGAAACGAAGATCGTCATCACCATGAACGTGCGCGAGCTGCTGCATTTCTTCTCGCTGCGCTGCTGCAACCGCGCGCAGTGGGAGATCCGCGACATGGCGCATCGCATGCTCGAGCTGGCGCGTCCGACCGCACCGTTCGTGTTCATGGACGCGGGCGCGCCCTGCATCCGCGGGAACTGCCCTGAAGGAAAGATGACCTGCGGAAACCCGTATCCGCGCGTGAAGAGGGGCTGACGTGGCCGAGCAGAAGAGCGATCTTTCGCGCGCGTTCTCGGAGGACGGCGCGGTCAAGACCCATGTGGGAGGGCAGGCCCTTATCGAGGGCATTATGATGCGGGGCCGGTACAACTGGTCGGTCGCCGTGCGCGAGCCTTCCGGCGGCGTGTACGTGGAAGAGCACGACCTGGCGTCGGGGCAGGGCAAGAACGGCTGGATGTACTGGCCGCTCGTGCGCGGCTGCCGGGCTATGGTGGAGTCGCTCGTCCTAGGCTACAAGGCTCTCGAGATCGCGGCGCTGCACGCGTTCGCGGACGAATCGGACGAAGAGGGGGCTGCTGCCGAGGGGGTCGGAGGGGTCTGCCGCTCGGACAGTCCTGCTCGCACGAACAGCCCGCAGGCCTGTTCGGCTCGTGCGGAACTCGCTTCAGATCCCTCCGGCCCCCTCGTCGACGGATCTCCGTCGTCCGATTCGTCCGCTGGGAACCCTGCGGACGATCTCGAGGGGCTTGGACCCTCGCTCGCTGGCGGGGGCGGGGAGAAGGTGTTTTCCTGGAAGGACGATTTCGGGCGACCGGAAACGGTGATCGACGGGCTGGGCGCCCAGAGGACGCTTGACGTGGTGGAGGATCCTGCTTCTTCCGCTCCCGTCCAGGACCCTGCGCCGAAGGACGTCGAGAAAAAGTCGTTCATGGACGAGGAAGTCGAATTCGGCAAGAAGGCGATGGCGGTGTCCATGGTGCTCGGCCTGGTGCTGGGCGTGGTGCTGTTCATCGTGGCGCCGGCGGCGCTCACGAACCTCATCGTGGGCGAGTACGATTCCAATACGGTGCTCTGGAACGTGGTCGACGGTTTGCTGCGCGTGCTCGTGTTCGTGTTCTACCTGTGGCTGATCGGGCGCATGCAGGACATCAAGCGCATGTTCGGCTACCACGGCGCCGAGCACAAGACCATCCACTGCTACGAGCACGGCCTGCCCCTTACGCCGGAAAACGCGCGCAGCTTCCCCCGCTTGCACGTGCGCTGCGGCACCGCGTTTCTCATCATGGTCATGATCATCGCCATCTTCGTGTACACGGTGACGCCCATCAACGCGCTCATCGACGCATGGGGCGTGGCCGACGGCGCGCCCAAGCTGGCGCTGGTCATTTTGATCCGCATCCTGCTCATGCCGGTCATCGCGGGCATATCCTACGAGATCACCGTGAAATGGGCGGGCAGCCACCCGGACAATCCCATCGTCAAGGTGGTTCTGTGGCCCGGCATGCAGATGCAGTACCTTACCACGCGCGAGCCTGACGACGGGCAGATCGAATGCGCTATTGCGGCCATGCAGCGCGTGCTCGAGCGGGAGGAAGCAGAGGACGCGAAGGCGAACGCCGCAGCGGAGGCTCCCACGCCTTCCGCGGCGTAGCGCCGGTTCGGCACGCGCGGTCAACGAACGAAAGGGCATATCTTGGGAGCGGCTATAACGGCGCAGGACCTTCGGAAGTCGTTCAGGCTTTCCGCGAAGCAGCGCAAGATCGAGCGAACGGACAGTCGGATGAAGACGGCTGTCGACGGCTTGTCGTTCGAGGTGCAGCACGGCGAGATCTTCGGGCTGCTGGGTCCGAACGGAGCCGGCAAGACCACCACGCTGCGCATGCTGGCGGCCTTGGTCAAGCCCGATCAGGGCGATGCGCTCATCGACGGAAGGTCGGTCGTGTCCGACCCCGTGGGCGTGCGCAGCTCTATCGGGTTTCTCACGAGCGACCTCAAGTTGGAGGACGTGTTCTCTCCCGATTACCTGTTCGACTTCTTCAGCGAGCTGCATCGCGTTGATCCCGCCGTGCGCGACGAACGCAAGCGCGCCCTGTTCGAGCGCTTCGGCATCGATCGTTTTGCGCAAACGAAGGTGGCAGATCTGTCCACGGGCATGAAGCAGAAGACCTCGCTTGCGGTGTCGGTCGCGCACGATCCGTCGATCATCGTGTTCGACGAGCCCACCAACGGCCTTGACGTCCTTACGGCCAAGACGGTCACGGACTTCTTGGTGGAAATGAAAGGGGAGGGCAAGACCATCTTGCTGTCCACGCATATATTCACCCTGGTCGAGAAGGTGTGCGATCGCGTGGGCATCGTGATCGACGGGCGCATGGCCGCATGCGGCACGCTGCCCGACGTCACGCACGGACGCTCGCTCGAAGACGCGTTCTTCGATTTGTACGCGGCGGCGGTTCGGAGGGAATCATGAGCAACGGCGCTTTCACCATTGCACGCAAGGAGCTTGCGAAGTTCTTCAGCAACCGCGTGTCCGCGCTGGTTTCCATCGTTTTGCCCGGCCTGCTGATATTCGTCGTGTGGACGGTGATGGGCGATGCGATGGGCAGCATGTTCCAGCCCGATGCCGCCAAACGGCCCGTGGTTGCCGTGGTGAACGAACCCGCCAGCCTTGAAGCGCTGGCGGACGCGGCGGGCATCGATGTCGTGAAGGAGGGTTCCTTGCCCGACGCCGATCGGATGCGCGAGGCCATCGAGCAAGGAGACGTCAAGGCGTTCGCCCTGTTCCCCGAAGGGTTCGACGAGTCCGTCGCGGCCTACGATCCCGCTTCGGGCACGGCGGCGCCACGCGTGGAGCTGTACCGCAATTCCACGGATCCCGATTCGGTGCAGGCGTTTTCCGCGCTCAAGGCCGCGCTCGACGCCTACGAGTCGTCGCTGTCGAACCGGTTCGACGTGAACGTCGGCGATGCGTCCTACGATGTTGCCGAAGAGCGCGACGTGGCCGGTTCCGTCGTGGTGTCGATCGTGCCCATGCTGTTGCTTATCTTGCTGTTCACCAGCTGCATGTCCGTGGCAGCTGAGTCGGTTGCCGGCGAAAAAGAGCGCGGTACCATGGCAACGCTTCTGGCGACGCCGGTTCGTCGGCGCGACATCGCATTGGGAAAGGTGCTCGCCGTGTCGATCATCGGCTTGCTGATTGCCGCATCGAGCGCGATCGGCATATTCGCGGGGCTGCCCAGCATCATGCAGGGCAGCGTGAGCATGAGCGTGTACGGCGTTTCCGACTACGTCTTGCTCGCATTGGTCATCGCGTCCACGACGCTGGTCGTGGTCGTTCTCATCACGATGGTCTCGGCGTTGGCGCGCACGACCAAGGAAGCGTCCATGTACCTGACGCCGCTCATGATCGTGGGGATGCTCGTGGGCGCTTTGGGCATGTTCGGGGGCGCAACGCAGACGGAGCCGCAGTTCTACCTCATACCGCTGTACAACAGCGTGCAGTGCATGATCTCCATTTTCACGTTCGATTTCCAACCGATGAACGTGGCGTTGTGCGTAGCTTCCAACCTTGCGTACACGGGGGCGGGCGTTCTGGTTTTGCAGCGCATGTTCGACAGCGAACGCCTGATGTTCGCGCGCTAGGCGCTTCGTCGTTCGAAAGGGAGCCGTTCGAGGGCTTGGCGGAAGGGGCCGGCTTGCGGTTCTTGTCGGTTTCGGTTTGCCGGCGGGTTTCCGGCGTCCTGTCGATGCGCAGAGGCTAGAGGACGAAGAAGCCGCTTTTGCCCGCTCGCTTCGCTTCGTACATGGCCTTGTCCGCCTGGTCGTACAGCTCCAGGTAGCTCTCGCCGCCCCGTGCGCGCACGGCTCCGATGCTCACGCTGAAGGGAAGACCCGCCTCGGCTGAAGCGGTCGCTACGCGCACGAGCAGCTCTCGGCAGCGTTTTTCAAGCGCATCCGCGCTGACCATCCCGGCCAGGCAAACGGCGAACTCGTCGCCGCCGAAGCGGCAGACCAGGTCGTCTTCGCGAAAGGTTTCCTTCATCATGCTGGCCAGCAGGCACAGCGACTCGTCGCCCGCCTTGTGCCCGTAGGTGTCGTTCACGACTTTGAAGTCGTCGATGTCCACTACGACGAACGCGCCCACGTTGTTTCGGTCGACCAGCGTTTGCGCTTCGTTTTTGAACGCGCCTACGCCGAGCAGCCCGGTCAGGCCGTCGCGTTCGGCAACCGCTTTCAGGCGGTCTTTTTCGGCACGGGTGATCTCGAGGGCTTTCGCGCGGTTTCGCGCGTAGCCTATCGACAGCGCGATGATGACGCTTGCCACGACAAGGCTGATCAGTGCGATCTCTTTTACGTGCGCTTCGGCGAATTGCACGAAGGTCATCTGATTCTCCTGCAGGGCTTCGGCGTAGATGCTGTCGTTGACTATCCCGACGGGCATCTGCCGGATCGCCTCGTTGAACACGCGCAGCAGGCGATGGTCGCTCGAGGACGCGAACGCGAAGCAGATGCTGTTCTCTTCGTTGGGGTTCATGTAAGCGGTGACGTTGGGATAGCTTTCCATGTTCTCGAAGTAAGGCCCGCTGTAGCCGTCTGCGTACGTGTAGTCGGCGCGCCCGGTGTCGACGGCTTCGACGCAGTCTTCAAGCGTGTTGCAGACGAGCGCGTTCTCTCGGTCCGCTTCTTCGCAGGTCGCGCTGCGGATCAACGCGGCGCGACCTTCTGCCAAATTGGAGGCGTTGACGCCGCTGCGAGTTACGATCCATTGGTAGGACGAGAGGTACGGGGTGCTCAGCGACAGGTTGTGCTGGTGGGCGAAGGGGAAGTCGTGCACGATGCCGGCTATGGCGTCCAGGTCGAACTCCTGGATAGCTTCGTCCCAGTTGAGCTCGCCCGTGACGGGGACGATCTCCAGGGAGAGCCCCGTGTACTCGGCGATGTAGTCGAGCACCGCTTTCGAGGCGCCCACGGGCAGCCCGGTTTTTTCGTCGACGTCTTGGACGGGCGCCGCGCCCGTCAGGTACCCGACGCGGATCGTGCCGGCCTGGGCAACGAATGCGCGCATGTCCTTGGCAAGCCCGGTCGATCCCTGGTGCGTGTCGAAGTGCTTCGCGTATAGGTCGTGCTGCAGCATCGGCTCGGCCCTGTCGATTTGAACGATGGCCTCGTTGAGGGACGCGACGATGTCTTTCTCGCCTTTCGAGGCGGCGAAGTAAAACGGATTGGAGGCCATGGACGCCACGACGTGCATGCCTTCGATGGGCGATATGTCCACACCGGTAAGCACGTCGGCTTTCCCCGACAGCACGGCGTCTATCTGCGCTTGGATGCTGTCGCACTCGACGGCCTCCATCTGGATGCCGTTTGCGTCGCAAAACATCTGGGCGCCGGAATGGGACTTAGGGGATGGTCCGTTGAACGCGACGCGGAGTTTTTCTTGCAGGTAGATATTGGTTTCGGTCAGATTGTCGTTGGAGCTGGCGGCCAGCAGGGCAGAGGTGGCCGCTCCGTACGAGTTGGTGGCGTAATCGAACTGCTGCGCCAGCGAATCGTTGTACGCCATGGCTCCCATGATGTCGATCTCGCCCGCTTCCATCATGGCCAACAGGGTGGTGAGCTGCTCGTTGATGCTTCCTTCGGCCTCGACGAATTGATAGCTCCATCCGGTGTACTGCGCCACTTGCTCGAGGTAGTCGTAGGTGTAGCCCGAATAGGAACCGCGCCCGTCCGATTCCGACAATCCCGGCTGGATCGGCCAGCCTACGCGTATGATGCGGTGATCGGATGCGGCGTCGGCGGATCCGTCGTGCGCGATGGCGGTTGCAGGCAGCGCGCACGCCGCGATCATGGCGACCGTCGCGATGGCGGCCCACGTCCTTGCAAGACGCGAAAGCATGTTTTTCATGCACCGGCTCCTCGCCCGATTCGGTTGCGCCGTTTCCTCAAACGATGAATTAGTATAGCAAAGGTAATGATTAAAAGTAATCGCTCGGTCGCATTCCCTTCGCTGGCGGGCTCGCAGCGGCAAGCGGTGCGGGTCGGGGCGGGGTTTCGCCTCGGGTTGCACGGCCGTTTACCTTTCGAGCGAGCCGTCAAGGTTTCGTAACCTGTTCTCCTCTCAGGGGCGTGGTCGCTTTGATACCATCGAAGCATTCAGATCATCGATGGAGGGTGCAAGGCGCGTTCGCGTCCGGCCCCCCGCAGGGCGAAAGCGTAGGTGCGGGGCGTGCAAAACGCAATTTCAGTTCAAAACATCGTGAAGAGCTTCGGCGCGGTCGAGGCGCTCAAAGGAGTTTCGCTCGAGGTGGCTGAGGGCGAGAAGGTCGTCGTCATCGGGCCGTCGGGTTCGGGCAAAAGCGTGCTGATCCGGTGCATCAACGGGTTGGAGGTTCCCGATTCGGGGACCATCGTGGTCGAGGGCATGAACCTGGGCGATCGCAAGGTGAACAGCCGGGCGCTCGCGCGCGACGTGGCCATGGTGTTCCAAAGCTACAACCTGTATCCCCATAAAACCGTGCTGGAGAACGTCACGTTGGCGCCCATCAAGGTGCTCAAGGTGCCGAAGGCCGAGGCCGAGAAAACGGCGCGCGCCTATTTGGAGCGCGTGGGGTTGATCGACAAGGTGGACAAGTACCCCGATCAGCTGTCGGGCGGCCAGCAACAGCGCGTGGCCATCGCGCGCGCTCTCAACATGCATCCCAAGATCATGCTGCTCGACGAGCCGACGAGCGCGCTCGATCCCGAAATGGTGCAGGAAGTGCTCGACGTCATCAAGTCCCTGGCGGAAACGAACATGACCATCGTCATGGTCACCCATGAGATGGGCTTGGCGCGCGAAGCGGCCGACAAGGTTGTGTTCATGGAAAACGGCCTGGTGGTCGAGCAGGGCAGTCCTCGGTACATCTTCGACGAAACGGACAACGAGCGCATCAAGAGCTTCTTGTCCAAGATCTTGTGAGGCGCATCGTGATCACAAGACGGACATTCTTGCGCGCATCCGCCCTGGGGGTAGGGTCGATCGCGCTGTGCGGGGCGGCGGGCTCGCTTGCCGGGTGCGCGTCCGGCGCGGACGTGCTGCGCGTGGGCACCAAGATCGACGTGCCCTCGTTCGGCTTCCAGAATCCTGAAACGGGCACCATCGAGGGCATGGAAGTGGACATCGCGCGCGAATTGGCGCGTCGCATCAAGGGCAGCCCCGACGCGTTGCAGGTGACCGGCGTGAACGTGACCACGCGCGGGGCAATGCTCGACAACGGCACGCTCGACGCCACGTTGGCTACGTTCACCATCACCGAGACGCGCAAGAAAAGCTACAATTTCTCGCGTCCGTACTACACCGACCATATCGGCGTGCTGGTGAAGAAGTCCTCGGGCATCGCCGATCTTGCCGGGCTTGACGGCAAGACGGTGGGCGTGGCGCTTTCCGCCACGACTCGCGAAAAGCTTGCGCAGGCCGGCGACGAGATTGGCATCCACATGCGCTTCGCGGAGTACTCCACCTATCCCGAAATCAAGATAGCGCTGGTCACGGGGCGCGTTGATGCGTTTTCGGTAGACCGGTCGATCCTGAACGGCTATGTGGACGACTCGACCATGCTGCTTACCACGCAATTCGCTCCGCAGGAGTACGGCGTGGCCACGAAGAAGTCGAACGTCGAGCTGGCGGCGCAGGTGGACGACGCTATCGCCGCCATGCAGGCCGACGGCACGCTTGACGAGCTGTATGCGCGCTGGGGCCTTTCCGAAGACGGGGTTTCAGGCGGCGTCGCGGCTGCGCAAGGGGGCGGATCGCATGCTTGATATCTTCGCTCCGTTCAAGTGGGAGGCGCTTTTCCAGCGTTGGCCCGACATCTTGTCCGCATTCGGCATGACCGTCGGCATTTCCGTGCTCGCGCTGCTTATCGCACTGGTTCTGGGCGTGGTGTTCGGCGTGCTGTCCGTGTCCCGCATGCCGGTGTTTCGCTGGATCACGCGCGTGTACGTGGAGGTCGTGCAGAACGTGCCCCTGCTTTTGCAGGTGTTCGTGTTCTACGCTATATTCCCGCTTCTGGGATTGTCGCTTGCGGCGTTCTGGATCGGCGTGCTGGCCATCGGCATCTATCATGGCGGCTACATTTCGGAGGTCGTGCGTTCGGGCATCGGTTCCATCCATCGCGGCCAGTTCGAGGCGGCGAAAAGCCAGGGGTTCTCGTACTGGCAGACCATGTTCGTGATCATTTTGCCGCAGGCGATTCGCATCATCATGCCGCCTTTGGCGGTGCAGGCCGCCAACCTTGTGAAGAACACGTCGGTGCTCGCGTTGATCGCGGGTGGCGAGCTTATGTACTTCGCGAACTCGTTTGCGGGATCCACCAGCTACTACGGTCCCGCTTACGTGGTTGCCGCCATCCTGTACTTCGTCATCTGTTTTCCGTTGTCGCGCTTGGCGCTGTATCTGGAGCGTCGGACGCGCGCGCATCGGCACGTGGCTACTGGGGACGCGACGGAAGAACTGTCCGAGGACGTGCTCGAAGTCACGCCGGGATCGCACGACATCACGGGTCGTGCGGCTGCCGACGCCATGGCCGGCGGCGTCGACACCATGCTGGGCACGGTCGATATAGCGCCTGCTCGCGTGGCTCCGTCGCCGCGCCATCCGCTGCACGTGCTGGGCGAAGACGCGGACGGGGCGATGCAAGGCGCGCGTGGGCCGTTTGAGCAGGCGTTCACCGGAAAGCAAGCGGCTGAGATCGCAGACGACATCGGCCGGGAGATCGCGCAGGAGATCGTCGCGTCGTGCGCAGGCGACGAAGCGTGCGCACGACGCGCCATGCACACGAGGACCGGTCGCTCGAGGGCCCTGCGCCGCTTGGAGCAGCGGCGCGCTGCCGCTCGCGAAGAGGCGGAGCGTTCGGAGCGCAAGGGCGCGACCGATGAAGAAGGACGGGAGGAGGACCGATGAGCGATATCGCCGCTCTGTTCACGTGGGTGAACATGCGCTTTCTCCTGCAGGGTTTGGGGATGACGCTGCTCATATCTGCGCTCGCCATCGCGTGCTCGGTGGTGCTGGGAACCCTCATCTCGGTTATGCGCACGTCGAAGAGCCGCGTGCTGCGCGGCGTTGCGACTGTGTACATCGAGGTGTTCAAGAACACGCCGCTTCTGCTGTGGATCATGTTCACGTTCTTCGTGGCGCAGCTGCCGCCCATCGGCGCAGCCGTCCTGGCCTTCACGCTGTTCACCAGCGCCAGCGTGGCCGAGATCGTGCGCGGCGGCTTGGCGAGCGTGCCGTTCGGGCAGTACGAGGCCGCGAAGAGCCAGGGCTTTTCCGGGGCGCAAACCTATGTGCTGATCATCTTGCCGCAGGCGCTGCGCAACATGGTTCCGGCGCTGCTTTCCCAATTCGTGACCACCATCAAGGATACGAGCTACCTGTGGGGTGCCATGGCGCTGCAAGAGCTCATGGGCCGCGGCATGATCCTCATGAACAGCTACAACTCCACGGCTCAGATCTTCGCCATCTTCGGCATCATGGCCCTGGTGTACTTCGTGGTGTGCTTCACGCTGTCCCAGATCGTGCGTGCGTACCAGCGAAAGATCAAGCAGGCTCGCACCGCGTAGCGTCTTTGCGCTTCGGGGCGGGTTCCAGACACGCCGACACGGCCGGGGCGCGAGTTCCGGCCGTGTCGCTTTGGCGCCGTAGGGCCTTCTACTGCAGGGATCCTAGCAGGGGCAGGTACTGCTGGGCGCTTTCGGGAACTGTCAGCGTGATGCGCTGCCCGTAGGCTTCCACGGTCACGTAGCCGGGGTTGTCGTACGTGGTGACCGACGCTTCCACTCCGCCGTACGTGCCGCTGAACGAACCCGTCGGCGACGCCTCTGCGGGCAACGAGGAAGCTTTCCAGCTGTCGATGTTCAAGCTGGCCACGGCTTCTTCCACCTGCGCCGTGCTCAAACCGGTTGCGTTGGCGATGGCCTCGCTGTTCGCGGCAAGGGCGTCTTGCACGTTCGACTTGATGCCCGATGCGTCGATGGCCGCGTTCGCGGCATTGTTCTTCACGTCGCTGACCAGCGATGAGACCGGATCCGAGGCAGAGCCTCCGCTTGGGGAAGACGCCATGAGCAGGGCGACCGAGCCAGCTATGAGCAGGGCGATGAGTCCTAGGAATACGCCGAGAACTTTCTTCATCGAAGGTGTCTCCTTTCGAGCTCGGGCTACGAGGGCGCCGCCGGTGGTGCGTTTTCTGGATCGGATGGAGAACGGCTGTTGGGCTGTTCGGCGGCCATCCCGAACCATAGCCTATACGAGAATCGATCGCTTCATGAAACGTCCGCGCCATCTTCAGAGCCTGGGGACGAAATCCCCACTCGATTTCCGGAACTGGCCCTTCGGCCGCGAAGCGCGCGCCGTGCGACGCCTGCCGCACAGCGGGCCAGTGCCCGCGCGAAGGGCGTCGGGTTCGTTTCGGCTTGGGTAAAGTTCTCCTCCCTTCGCTCAAAATCGTGTATGCTAGCGTCTATTGCGTCGCGGACGGCGCGTCGCAAGCGCGCTTTTGCGCGTTTTCATCCCCGCACACGTTAATAAATAGGTGGGGCAACCGTGTGAACGATGCGAGGCCGCCAAGGCGGCTGGTTAGACAGGAGGGAACCGCGTGAAGCTGGTGGTAACCGAGAAGAACGACGCGGCTCAGAAGATCGCCGATTTGCTCGGCGTGAAGAAACCGAAGGCGGACAAGGTGTACTCCACGCCGGTGTACCGATTCGACGTCGAAGGCGAGGAATGGGTGACCATCGGCCTGCGCGGCCACATCCTGGAGCCCGATTTCACTCCCGCCATGGTGTACAAGAAGCGCGGCGGCTGGCAAGGCGTCACCGAGGAGGGGGAGACGTTTCCCGCGGACCTGCCCGACACGCTTGCGAAGCCCCCTTTCAAAAAGAAGAAGCCCTTCACCGAGGACGGCGTGGAGCTGAAGGCGTGGAAGATGGATGCGCTTCCGTACTTGGTGTACGCGCCCATCAAGAAGCTCCCCAAGGAAAAAGAGATCATCCGCTCCTTGAAGAACCTAGCGAAAAAGGCCGACTCCATCGTGATCGCAACCGACTTCGACCGAGAGGGCGAACTGATCGGGAGCGACGCCCTCAGCTGCATGCAAGAGGTGAACCCGACCGCGCCCGTGTCGCGCGCGCGGTATTCGGCGTTCACGAAAGAGGAGATCACGCATGCGTTCGACAACCTGGTCGAGCTTGACGTGAACCTGGCGAGCGCCGGCGCGTCGCGCCAGGACATCGACCTTATCTGGGGCGCGGTGCTCACGCGCTACCTGACGCTCGTCAAATTCGCAGGGTACGGCAACGTGCGCTCGTCCGGTCGCGTGCAAACGCCCACGCTCGCGCTCATCGTGGCGAAGGAACGCGAGCGCCTTGCGTTCGTTCCCGAGGACTACTGGGTGATCCGAGGCGCGTTCGGGGCCGAGCCCGACGCGTTCGAGGCACCGCATGCCACCGCGCGCTTCAAGAGCGAAGCCGAGGCCAACGCCGTCATGGCTCACGTCGACGGCGCGGCAAGCGCCACGGTGGCCTCGATCGAGAAGCGCAAGCGCACGGTGCAGCCGCCGGCTCCGTTCAACACCACGTCGCTCATGGCGGCGGCGTCCGCCGAAGGCCTGAGCCCTGCGCGCACGATGCGCATCGCCGAGAGCCTGTACATGGACGGCTACATATCCTATCCGCGCGTCGACAACACGGTGTACCCGTCTTCGCTCGATTTGGCGGAAACCGTGAAGGCTATTTCCGGGAATCCGGCTTACGCGCCGTATTGCAAAGAGCTGTTGGCGAAAGACCAGCTCACGGCTACGCGCGGCAAGAAGGAGACGACGGACCACCCGCCTATCTACCCCACGGCAAAAGCCACTCCCGACGACCTGGCGCCCGCCGACTACAAGCTGTACAACCTGATCGCGCGCCGGTTCCTGGCCACGCTGTCCGAACCTGCCGTGGTGGAGGGCACGAAGGTCACGCTCGACGTGAACGCCGAGCCGTTCGTTGCGAAAGGCGACGTGCTGGTGAAGCCCGGGTTCCGCGCGATCTACCCCTACGGGCTGAAGAAGGACGAGCAGCTGCCCGTCCTTTCCGAGGGGCAGGCGATCGCGTTCGGCGGTGCCACCTGCACGAAGAAGCAGACCGAGCCGCCCGCGCGCTACAGCCAAGGCAAGCTCATCCAGGAGATGGAGAAGCTGGGCCTGGGCACGAAGTCCACGCGCCATGCCATCATCGAGCGCCTGTACACGGTGAAGTACATCCAGAACGACCCCATCGAGCCCAGCCAGCTGGGCATGGCCGTATGCGACGCGCTCGACAAGTTCGCCCCGCACATCACGCACCCCGAGATGACGGCCGAGTTGGAAGAGGAGATGGACCGCATCGCCGAGGGACGCACCACGAAGACCGACGTGGTCACCACGAGCCGCAACCTCCTGGCCGAGCAGCTGGCCAGCTTGCTGCCCCATTCGGAGGAGGTCAAAGATGCCCTGGCCGACGCCGTGGCCGCCGACGCGTACGTGGGGCCGTGCCCGAAATGCGGCAAGGACCTGCAGCTGCGCGCGTCGCAGAAGACGCGCAGCATGTTCATCGGCTGCGCCGGCTGGCCCGATTGCGACGTGACCTACCCCTTGCCGAAGGGCAAGGTGGAGGCTGTGCTCGAGCCGTGCCCGACCTGCGGCATGCCTCAAGTGAAGGTGACGGCGTTTCGCTCGAAGCCGCGTACCATCTGCATCGATCCGCATTGCTCCACCAACAAAGAACCCGACGTGGTGGTGGGCGAGTGCCCGGCCTGCAAGGAGAAGGGCATCGCCGCGAAGCTGATCGCGCAGAAGAACCCCCGCACCTTGAAGCGCTTCATCCGCTGCGAGAACTACGACGATTGCGGCACGGGCTACCCGCTGCCCCAGTACGGCGCCCTTGCCGCCACCGACGAGGTGTGCGAGCACTGCGGCGCGCCGATGGTCATCGTCACCACGAACCGCGGTCCCTGGAAGCTGTGCCCGAACTTCGATTGTCCGGGCAAGGAGCAGGACGAGGCGAAGGGCGCCAAGGGCAAGGCTCCCGCCAAGAAGGCGCCTGCGAAAAGCAGTGCCAAGAAGGCTCCGGCGAAGAAGCCGGCTGCAAAGAAATAGCGTGATCGCGAACGACCGATCCTAACGTCGAAGGGCCCCGTCATGCGGGGCCCTTCGACGTGGATGACGGCTGCTCGGCTTCCGCTCGCTCGTGCCGCAACGCGCCGGTCCGGTGCGTTGCAGGCTACGCTTGCGCGTTCTCGATGGCGCGGTACAGGTCGGTTCCCTGGGCGTCCACCGCCACGAAGCAGGGGAAGTCTTGCAGCGTCAGGCGGCGCAGCGCCTCGGTCCCCAGGTCTTCCCAGGCTATCGTCTCGCTTGCGACCACGTGGGTGGCCAGCAGCGCGGCGATGCCGCCGACTGCCGCAAAGTACGCGCTGCCGTTGCGCACGCAAGCGTCGATGACGTCGGCTGCGCGCTTTCCCTTCCCGATGCACGCGATCACGCCCGCATCCATGAGCGCGGGCGTGGCGAAGTCCATGCGGCTCGCCGTGGTGGGACCCACCGACCCAAGGGGCCTGCCCGCGGCGGCAGGGGTGGGACCGGCGTAGAACAGCGTCTGCCCTTCTAGGTCGTACGGCAGGTGCCCGTCCGCGCGCAGCGCTTCGAGTGCGCGCGCATGCCCGGCGTCGCGCATGGTGTAGACGGGTCCTGAGAGGCGCACTTCCTGCCCAGCCTTCAGGCGGCCGACTTGCTCGCGATCAAGGGGCAACGTCAGATGGACGGCGCTCGGCTCGCTTTGGTCCGCAGGGGCGTCGGATTCGCAACGTGAAAGCTCGTTCATCGTTCATCACTCCAGGAAATCAGCTCGACGGATGCGGTTCGCATGGCGCAGCAGCCCATGTTCACGGCTACGGGCAGCGCGGCGATGTGGCAGGGCGCCGTTTCCACGTGCACGGCCAAGGCGGTGGTCGATCCGCCAAGGGCTGCGGGCCCTATGCCGGTTGCGTTCACGGCGCGCAGCAGCTCGTCTTCGAACCGGGCCGTTTCGGGCGTGGCCGCCGGGCTTCCGATCGGCCTGAGCAGCGCGTGCTTCGCCAGGCCCGCCACCTTGTCGAACGTGCCGCCTACGCCTACGCCGACGATGAGCGGGGGGCACGCGTTCGCGGCCTTCTCGCGCACGCATTCGAGAATCGTTCGGCGCACGCCTTCGGCTCCGGCTCCCGGAGCCAGCATGACCACGCGGGAGGCGTTGTCCGACCCGCCGCCTTTCAGCATCACGTGCAGGGTGGCGCCCTTTCCGGGACGGAAGCTGACTTCCGTGAACGCCGGAGTGTTGTCGGACGTGTTGGTTCGGTCGGTCAGGGCGTCGCGCACCACGCTCATGCGCAGGCGCGCGTCCGCGTAGGCTCGCGCGACGGCGTCGTTCACCAGCGAAAGCGCGTTTCCGGGCAGCATGAGGTCTTCGCCGACCTCCAGGCTGACCCAGACCGTGCCCGTGTCCTGGCAGATCGGCACGCCGTCCTGCTGCGCGATGCGTGCGTTTTCGAGCACTTGGCCCAGCACTGCCCGCGCGCGCGGCTCGCGTTCCGTTTCTCTCGCGCGCTCGATGCCGGCTCGAACGTCTTCGCGCAGCGTCACAGCGCATTCGACGATGCTTTGGTAGACGGCGTCGGCCACCGCTTCAGCGGTCGGCCCCGGCTTTCGTTGCGGGTGCGTCATAGGCGGTTCTCCTTCGCTTGGGGTTCGGGCTATTCTACCACGGAGGCGCGGCGCGGCCGCGCCGCTCGTCTTCGGGCGCCGGCTTCCCCCGGACGGTCGATGCTGCCGGCATGCCCGCGCCGCCGCATGCCGCCGGGCCTCGTTTCGGGCGCGCATGTGTTTTTTGCATCAGCGCGGCCCAAGAAAGCGCCTCCGGCAGCGCGGGGCCGCCCCTCCCGGCGCGCGAAGGTATATAATTGTTCGCGATCGCCGAAATCAGCCGAAGGATAGAGCATGAACTTGAACGAAGAATCGCTGCGCTTGCACAAGGAATGGCGCGGCAAGCTTGATACCGTCCCGAAGATGGACATCGCAACGCGCGAGGCCCTGTCGCTGGCCTACACGCCGGGCGTAGCGGAGCCGTGCCGCAAGATCGCGGAGGATCCGCAGGCCGCGTACGAATACACGATGAAGGCGAACACCGTCGCCGTGGTCAGCGATGGCAGCGCCGTCTTGGGTCTGGGCAACATCGGGCCTTTGGCGGCCATGCCGGTCATGGAGGGAAAGTGCGCGCTGTTCAAGGCGTTCGGCGGCGTGAACGCGGTGCCGTTGTGCCTGGACACGCAGGACACCGACGAGATCGTCGAGACCGTGGTGCGCCTGGCCCCGTCGTTCGGCGGCATCAACCTGGAAGACATTGCAGCTCCGCGCTGCTTCGAGATCGAGCAGCGCCTGATCGAGGCGCTCGACATCCCGGTGTTTCACGACGACCAGCACGGCACCGCCATCGTGGTGCTGTCGGGCGTCATCAATGCGCTGCGCTTGACCGGCAAGCGCAAGCAGGACTGCCGCGTGGTGGTCAACGGCGCGGGGTCAGCGGGCATCGCCATCGCGAAGCTGCTTTTGAGCTACGGGTTCCGCCATCTGACGCTGGTCGACCGTTGCGGCATCATCTGCTCGAAGTCCCAGGGCATCAACGAGGCCCAGCGCGCCATGCTGGAAGTAACGAACCTGTCCGACGCCGAAGGCTCGCTGGCCGACGCCTTGGCAGGCGCCGACGTGTTCGTGGGCGTGTCCGCGCCGAACCTGGTCAGCGCCGACATGGTTCGCTCCATGAACGACGACGCCATCCTGTTCGCCATGGCCAATCCCGATCCTGAGATCTACCCGGACGTGGCCAAGGCCGCCGGCGCGCGCGTCGTGGGCACCGGCCGCTCCGATTTCCCGAACCAGATCAACAACGTGGTGGCGTTCCCCGGCATCTTCAAGGGCGCGCTCGAGGGACGCGCGACGCGCATCACCGAGGCCATGAAGCTGGCGGCTGCCGAAGCGCTGGCCGGGCTCGTGTCCGACGAGGAGCTGTGCGAGGACTTCATCATGCCTGAGCCGTTCGACCCGCGCGCAGTGGAGTGCGTGGCGAAGGCGGTCGAGGACTGCGTGGAGGATTAGCGGCATGCCCGAAACGCAAGATCTTGCCCCGCGGGGCATCTTCATAACGTTCGAGGGGGGCGAAGGCGCCGGCAAGACCACCCACATTCGTTTTCTAGCAGAAGCGCTGCGCGCGCACGGTCGCGAAGTGCTGTGCCTGCGCGAGCCCGGCGGCACCGACATCGGCGAGCAACTGCGTGCCGTGGTGCTCGACCCGCGCAACGTCGCCATGACCGACGAAGCCGAGCTGCTGATCTACGAAGCCGCGCGCGCCCAGCTGGTGAAGCAGGTTATCGCGCCTGCGCTTGCGCGCGGCGTGGTGGTGCTGTGCGACCGGTTCACGGATTCCACGGTTGCCTACCAGGCATACGGTCGCGGGCTTTCGCGCGAATTCGTGGACGGGGCGAACGCTTTTGCCTGCCAAGGGCTGCGGCCCGACCGGACCATCCTCATGGCCACGGGCGGCACGGCGCGCACGGGTCTTGCGCGGGCGACGCATCGCGGCGCCGATCGCCTCGAGCGCGCGGGCGAAGAGTTCCACGCGCGCGTGAACGAGGCGTTCATGGACATCGCGCGACGCGATCCCGATCGTGTTCGCGTAGTGACCTCGGCCGATCGCAAGTCGCGTACCGCTTCGGCTGTGTTCTCGCAGTTGAAGGACTTGTTTCCCTGGATGGCCGACGTCGAGCAGCGCGACCCTGCGTTTTTCGATCGCCTGGATGTGAAGCGCAGCCAGGTCGGTCGCGCGGGGCTGCGATCGTCCGCCGAAAGCGCGCCGGGCGCGTCGCAGGGGGTCTGATCCGTGGCCGACGCGTTCGAGAACATACTGGGGCAGCCGAAGGTGCGCGAGTTCTTGCGCGCCACGGTATCCCAGGACAAAGTGAGCCATGCGTACCTGTTCACGGGTCCGGCTGGGTCGAACAAGACGCTTGCGGCCTACGCGTTCGCCCAGGCGGTTCTGTGCCCGAAGGGTCCGCAAGGCCCGCGCGGCGGCAACTGCGGCGCATGCGACGCGTGTCGGCGCATCATGCGCAAAAAGCACCCTGACGTGCGCTATTTCGCGCCGGAAGGTGCCAGCGGGTACTTGGTGGAGCAAATTCGCGACATCGTTTCCGACACGTCGTTCGCTCCCATTCAGGCCAAGAAGAAGATATACATCCTCGATCGCGTGGACCTTCTGGGCGTGCAGGCGGCGAACGCGTTTCTCAAGACGCTCGAAGAGCCTCCGTCGGATGTCGTGCTCATCCTGCTCGGCCGTACGCGCGAAAGCGTGCTGCCCACCATTCTCTCGCGTTGTCAGGTGGTGCCGTTTCGCACCATCCCGGCCAGCGAAGCTGCCGGCATCATCGTGCAGAATTCGGGCGCCTCGCTCGAACAGGCCCGCATGGCGCTCGAAGCATGCAACGGGTCCATCACGCGCGCCGTGGAATTCCTCAAGTCCAACGAGCGCTTGGGCTTTCGCCGACGCGTGCTCGAAGTGGTTGGCTGCCTGCGCAAAGCGGACGATTGGGACGTCATCGGGTTCGCAAGCGAGTTGGTGGTGCTGGTCAAGGCGCCGCTCGACGTGGCGCGGGCCGAACAGGAGCAGGAGCTGGCCGAGAACGCTGATTTCCTGGCGAAGTCGGCCATCCGTCAAATCGAGGCGCGCAACAAGCGCCAGCTGACGGCGAAGACCTTCGAGTCGCTGCGGCATCTGACCGCCGTCGTGCGCTCGTGGCTGCGCGACGTTGTGGCCGTGTGCGCGGAAACGCCGGAGCTCGTCATAAACGTGGACGTGCGCGAGTCCATCGCCGAAACGGCGGCGGTCACCGACGAGGCGCGCGCTGCCGCGGCGTTGGCGTGCGTGCGTCGCTGCGACGAGGCTATCTCGTATAATGTATCTCCCGAGACGTGCATCGACGCGATGCTGTTCGAAATTCGTGACACGCTGTACGGTCGCGCGCCCCATGCTTCGGGCGCGTCGACCCGGATAAGATAGAGAGGTGCGCCATGGTTCGCATAGCGCCTGTTAACCTGTACTACAATCCCAAAACGCTCTGGTTCGACGCCGGGGACCTCGACGTGCGCACCGGCGACGGCGTGGTGGTGTCCACCGCGCGCGGAATCGAGTTCGGCCGGGCTTCGGGCGATGTGTTCGAGGCTGACGAAGCTCAGGTGAAGAAGCTGAAAAGCCCGCTCAAGCCGGTGAAGCGCATCGCTTCGCCCGAGGACGAGGCTCAAGCGGCCGCCATGGAGCGCAAGAGCGCCGAGGCCCTTCCCGTGTTCAAGGAGATGGCCGCCGAGGCAAGCGCCGACATGCACCCCGTTTCGGTGGAGTACCTGTTCGACGGCGACAAAGCCATCTTCTACTTCGAGGCGGAGGAACGCGTGGACTTTCGCGAGCTGGTGCGAAAGCTGGCCTCGTACTTCCATGTGCGCATCGACATGCGCCAGATCGGCGTGCGCGACGAAGCCCGCATGGTGGGAGGGCTGGGCCATTGCGGCCAGGAGCTGTGCTGCAAGCGCTTGGGCGGCGAGTTCTGCCCCGTGTCCATCCGCATGGCGAAAGAGCAGGATCTTTCCCTCAACCCGCAGAAGATCTCGGGCGTGTGCGGCCGCCTTATGTGCTGCCTGCGCTACGAATTCGATGCCTACAAGGATTTCAAGAGCCGCGCGCCCAAGCAGAATTCTCAGGTGGAAACCCCTATCGGCACGGCCAAGGTGATCGATCTGGATGTGCCGCGCGAAGTGGTGACGCTCAAGGTCGACGGCGAGAAGCCCGTGAAGGTGCCCCTGGCTGATTTCGATCCGCCCGAGGAAGGCGTGCAGCGCCCGAAGGTGGTGGGCTCGGATGCTTGGGAGAACGCGACGGCCCAGGCGGCTATCGGGGTTGCTGGGGAGTCCACGGTGTTCGCAACCTCGCAGCTGACGGGCTCGGACAAGCTGGCCGATCCTTCCGCCGTGCGTCGAACCGGACGCGGTGGGCAGAAGCCCGCGCGCGGCGGGTCGAACGGAAACGGCAAGCAGCAGGGCCGCAACGGCGGAGGTCGTGGCGGCTCGAACAAGGTTTCCGAGTCCGGTTCGCCTTCGGGCCGCAAGCCGCGCCGTCGTCGTTCGACGAAGGTCGGGGGAGAAGCGGGCGCCGCCGAGGCGGCCGAAGCCCCCAAGCGCCGCCAGAGCCAGGGCAGCCAGCAGAAGTCGCAGCAGCCGGGTCAAGGCCAGAAGAAGCAGGGCGGCTCCAAGAAGCAGCAGCCCCGCACGTCCGATGCCAAGAAGCAGCAGCCACGTTCGGGCGAGGCCAAGCAGCCGGCGCGCGCCGGCGACGCCAAGAAGCAGGGGCCGCGTCCCGGCCAGAAGTCGTCGGGCTTGCGTCAGCAGAAGCCCCAGCAGAAGTCTCCGCAGAAGCAGGGCGGCGCTCCTCGTTCGGATCGCAACGCAAGCGACCAGGGCAAACCGGCAGGCGAAGGCGGGCATCGCCGCGCGCGTCGTCGTAGCCACCGGTCGGGAGGCGACGGCTCGTCGAGCGGATCGAACGGCTCTGCGGACAACGCCAGCAACAGCTAGGAGGGGCAAGATCTCATGAGGATCGATTACGAGCTTCTGACTGATCTGTACCAGTTGACCATGGCTCAGGGGTATTGGGAAACGGGCCAGGGCGACACGCAGGCTTGCTTTCACATGTATTTTCGCGATTACCCGTTCAAGGGCGGCTATGCCGTGGCATGCGGCCTGGCGCAGCTGGCGGACCTGGTCGATACGTTCGAGTTCACGGACGACGATATCGCGTATCTGGCTTCGCTCGATGCTCCGGGCGGCGGGTCGTTGTTCAAGCCGGAGTTTCTCGACTACCTGAGAACTTTCAGGCTCAACGTCGACATCGACGCGGTGCCCGAAGGAACCATCGTGTTTCCCCACGAGCCCATCGTGCGCGTGGTCGGGCCCATCATGGATTGCCAGTTGGTGGAGACCGCGCTGCTCAACTGCGTGAACTTCCAGACGCTTATCGCAACGAAGGCCGCGCGCGTGTGCCTGGCCGCTCAAAGCCCCGTGGCCGAGTTCGGCTTGCGCCGTGCGCAGGGCGCGGGCGGCGGCCTGTGGGCTAGCCGCGCCGCCGTGGTGGGCGGATGCGCGTCCACGTCGAACGTGCTGGCGGGCAAGCTGTTCGACCTGCCGGTTTCGGGGACGCATGCCCATTCGTGGGTCATGTCGTTTCCCGACGAGCTCACAGCTTTCCGCGCCTATGCCGAGGCGTTTCCGAAGAACTGCGTGCTTCTGGTCGACACCTACGATGTCGAGCAGGGGATCGAAAACGCCATTACGGTTGGTCTCGAGATGCGCGATCGCGGCGAGCGCTTGAGCGGCATTCGCATCGATTCGGGCGACTTGTCGTGGCTTGCGAAGATGGCTCGACGCATGCTTGACGAGGCGGGTTTGAGCGACTGCGGCATCGTCTTGTCGAACGATTTGGACGAATACGCCATCCAGTCCATTCGCGACGAAGGCGCTCGGGTGAGCTCATGGGGCGTGGGCACGAAACTTGCCTGCGCGTACGACCAGCCCACCTTGGGCGGCGTCTACAAGCTGTCCGCAACGCGCGCGCCGGGCGACGCGGCATGGACGGATCGCATCAAGATATCCGAGTCGGCGGCGAAGCTGACCACGCCGGGCGTTTTGGACGTGCGGCGCTACTTCTACTGCGACGGCGGTCGGCTGGCCGGCGATATGGTGTTCGACGTGAACGCGGGCGTCGGCGTGCGCGAGGTCATCGTGGATCCGTCGGATGACCTGCGACAGAAAAACCTCGCGGGCTTGTGCTTCGAGACGCTGCTCAAGCCGTTGGCGCGTGCTGGCGAAACGGTGCTCGCTCCCGAGTTCCGCTCTGCTTTGGCGGCGCGCGAGCGGGCTCGCGCGGGGCTTGCTACGCTCGATGAGAGCCAGAAGCGCATGCTGCATGCGCATACGTATCCCGTTGGCCTCGAATATGGTCTTTTTGAGCGCCGTCGCGATTTGGTTGTGCGGCTGCGGGGCATCGCGTAAGTTTGATAGAGGGAAGCCGGGCGCCAGCCCGTTTGCCGTCGTCCGTTCCAGCTCGAGGAAGGAAGCTATGATCAAGATACTGACCGATTCGGTGGCCTCCATTCCCGCCGACATGGCGAAAGCTGCGGGCGTCGAGGTGATCACGCTTTTCGTGAACCGTGCGGGCGTAGAGTACGCCGACGCGACGATGGATCTCGACGAGTTCTATGCAGGTATCTACGATATGGTCGACGATATCCCCACCTCGAGCCAGCCCTCTCAGCTGACGCTCGAGCGGGCGTTCGAAGAGGCGGCGCTCGATGGCGACGACGTGCTGGGGATATTCATCTCCACCGGTTTGTCGGGCACGTACGAAGGGGCCGTGCGCGCCGCGCGGGCCGTGAAGGCGCGCAACATCCATTTCTCCTACGTCATGATCGACTCCGCATCGTGCGGGTTCGACGAGGCGTGGCCCGTGCTCGATGCCGTTGCCGCACGCGATGCGGGCGAAGACCTGGCGGGATGCGCCGCCGCCGCTCTTTCCGGCATCGAGTCCACGCGCTTTCTGTTCACGCCGGAGACCTTGACGTTTCTGCAGAAAGGAGGCCGCATCGGCAACGCGGCGGCTCTTTTGGGGAATCTGATCCAGCTTGCTCCCGTCTTGACGGTAACCGATGGGTCCGCCACTACGCTTGCGAAGGTCCGCACGCGCAAGAAGGCCCTCGAAAGGATCGTGTCGACGTTCAAGCAAGACGTCGAGGAGCGCGGCTTGAAGAACGTGGTCGTCCATTACATAGGCGACAAGGCTCCGGCGGTCGAATGGGCGCGCGAAGTCATCGACCCGCTTGTCGGCCGCGCGGTGGACGTGCTGCCGGTGAGCCCCGTCATCGGGTTGCATGTGGGACCCGCCGTCGGACTGGCGTACGAATGCGCCGCGCCCGTAGCCGGAAAGCTGACGGCTACGGTTCGCACGCGCGTCGTTTCGTCGTAACGCCCGAACGAACCATCGTCCAAATCGCTCAACAGCGAAGGAAGCGAGACATATTACTATGCAGCATCAATGCAACCTTATTATCGACTCCTGTTGCGACCTGCCCTTCGAGGTGGTCGATCGGGAAGGCGTCGAGTTGATTAAGTTCCCCTACGTCATGCGCGACGGGGAGCATGCGGACGATCTGTACCAGACGTCGTCGGCGTACGATTTCTACCAGGCTATGCGCGACGGCGACGAGCCGACCACGGCGCAGGTTCCCGTGCCGGTGTTTCGCGACGCGTTCACGCGCGCTATCGAAAGCGGCGTGCCCACGGTGTACCTGAGCTTTTCAAGCGGCCTGTCGGGCAGCTACGATGCCGCCGCCCTTGTCCACGAGCAGTTGATGGCCGAGCATCCCGAGGCCGAGCTGTACCTGGTCGATACGCGTTTGGCTTCGATCGCCGAGGCGCTTCTCGTGCACGAGGCGCTGCGTCAGCGCGACAATGGGCTCACGGCGCACGAGCTGGCGCTTTGGGCCGAAGAAGCGCGCTTTTTCGTGGACGCCGAGTTCATGGTGGACGACCTGGAATCCCTTCGCCGGGGCGGGCGCATCCCCGGTTCGGTTGCGTACGCCGGCTCCAAGCTTGATGTGAAGCCGCTGCTCACCATCACCTGCGACGGCAAGCTGTCCTTGTCGGGCGTGGCGCGCGGACGGAAGAAGGGGATCAAGCAGCTGGCCGATTACTACCACAAGCGCAAAGCCGATTCCCGGCCGGGTCGTTTCGTGGTCATCGGCAATGCCGATTGCCCGAAGGATGCGGCGCGACTGAAAGACGCGCTCGCGAAGGAAGACGACAGCATCCTGTTTCTGGAGAGCAGTATCGGGCCGGTCATCGGAAGCCATGTGGGGCCCGGCATGATCGCAGTGGTGTTCTGGGGAAACGACAAGCGCGAGGAGCTGTCCGTGGCGGACCGCATCGCGAAGAAGGTAAAGGGCGGGGAGTGAGGATTTCAATGGAGAGCACGTATGCGTTTGTAGGGGACCAGACGGTGGGCGCCATGGTGGAGGCGCGCATGGAGGCTGCAGGATGCAGCCGCGCGGAGAGCGTCGCCGAAGCCGATACGGTGATCACGTACTACACGACGCAGACCGCCTTGGAGGATGCGTACTTCGACGAAAGAGGCTTGATCCAGTCGGCTTGCCCGGGCACCCTGCTGATCGACCTGTCCTCGTCCACTCCGAGCTTCGCGCGCGAGCTTAACGCGGTGGCCGTGGTAAGCGATTTGGTTTCCGTGGAAGCCCCGCTTATCGTGCTCGACCTGTCTCTTCCCGATGCGTTCTCCAAGAAGGACAACCTTGCGTGCCTCGTGGGAGGCGAGGAGGACGCCGTGCAGCGAGCGCTTCCCGTGGTGGAGGCCCTTGCGGGGGATGTGCAGGATACGGGCGGCCCGGGGTCGGCGCAGCTTGCGCGCGCGGCGTACACGCTGCAGACCACGGCTCAGGTTATTTCCGCCATCGAGGCGGATGCTCTGTACCGCGTCGTTCGGCGTTCGTCGGCGGTTCCCGGTCGCGGGGTCGGACGCGTGGGCGCTGCAACGCCGGTTGCCGAGCAGGTTCTTGCGGCGGTCGAGACCGGCAGCTTTGCGGGCACCTATACGGTGGAGATGCTCATGTCCGAACTGTCGGCTGCTTTGACGGCCGCCGACGACGTGGACCTGATACTGCCCCAGGGCGAAGCATGCCTGCACCTGCTGGAGCTTTTGGCCGTCATCGGCGGAACCGGGAAAGCGCCTTCCGCCCTGTCGTTGGTGTACGGCGACGAATCGGCCTGCGCGGCCGAGGGGCTTGACTGGACGCGCGCCGAGCAGACGTACGGCGACGCTTCGGACGACCTCGGGTTTTCCGAGTACGACGACGTCGAGGACGGCTGCGGGTGCGGTCACGATCATTCCGGGGACGACCCGTATTCGGGGTATTCGATCTATCCCGGATATTCGGCTAACTAAGGTTCGGCGGTCCGGGATCGCCGAAGCCTTGCAATGTCGAGGGCGGACGCGAGATTCGGTTTCGTCGATCGATAGGGGAAAGCACTATGACCGACATCATGCTTCCCGCCGCGTGCGACCTGTGCCCGCGCGCCTGCGGCGCAAACCGCTATGCGGGAAAGCGCGGCGCGTGCGGGGCGGACGACAAGCTGATGGTTGCGCGCGCTGCGCTGCATTTTTGGGAAGAACCTCCCATCAGCGGGACGCGGGGCAGCGGCACCGTGTTCTTCGCCGGCTGCCCGCTGCGTTGCTCGTATTGCCAGAACGCGGTCATCGCCGTAGGGGGCGCGGGCGCGCCTATCGGCGTCGATCGCCTGGCGGATATATGCCTGGAGCTTGAAGGCCAGGGCGCGCTCAACGTGAACTTCGTCACTCCGACCCAGTACGCCTTGCAGGCGAGGGCGGCCGTTGAAAAGGCGCGCGCCCTCGGTCTGACGGTGCCGGTCGTATGGAACACCTCGGGGTACGAGACGGTTCGCAGCGTGCGGGCGAACGCAGGCGTCGTCGATGCGTATCTGACCGATTTCAAGTACGCCGATCCCGCCTTGGCCGCGCGCTACTCGAACGCCCCCGATTACCCTGCCGTCGCCCTTGCTGCGCTCGAGGCCATGGTGGAAGAAGCCGGTCCTCCTCGGTTCGACGAGGTGGACGGCGAGCGTCGCCTTATCGGCGGCGTGGTGGTGCGCCACCTTATGCTGCCGGGCGCGTTGGAAGATTCCAAGCGCGTCGTGCGCTTGATCCGCGAGCGCTTCGCGGACAGCGTGTTGCTGTCGCTCATGAATCAGTACACGCCGGTTTTGCCCGAAGCGGCCGCTTCGGGCGATGCACGGGCGGCGGCATGTTTGGACAGATGCCCGGAATTGGCGCACCGCGTTCCCGACCGCGAATACGAGCTTCTCCTTGATTTCGCAGATGCTCTTGGCATCGAGGATTACTTTTGGCAAGAGGGGGGCGCTGCCGAAGACAGCTTTATTCCGCCGTTCGACCTGGTGGGAGTGCATAGCGGTGATTCGGAATAGCTTCAGCTGAGCAAATTTCCAAACTTTTCGAAAAAAGTTCTTGACGCCGGGCGGGGGCACGGGTAGTATATCTCCTTGCGCTTCGGGCTTCGGCCCCAGGCGGAGAACCTTGAAAACCGGATACTGAGAAGCAGAACAAGCGAGAAAAAAG
>NZ_PPTQ01000024.1 GCF_003340345.1 Paraeggerthella hongkongensis
GGTCATACGCGTGTGGCATCCCTTTATCCTTGATCGAGGACCAGCAAAACTCGTTCGTTTTGACAGAATGGCCCTGCGCCCGGCCGCCCGCCCCGCCCGCGCCCGGCCGCCGGCCCTGCGCCCGAACGCTCGCCTATCTTCGGCGGTTTGCTCAAAAGGCGCGTTCTTTGCAACAGATTAGCGACAAAGAAATGTCAGGCGATATACTAGGGAAAAGACCTCCGCGATTATCAAAGGTTTCTCATGTTCCTTTCGCTGCTGTTCACGTACTTGCCGGCTCTTGTTTTCGGGTTTCTGTTCGTGCGGAATTACCGTAAAGAGCCTCGCCAGTTCCGCAACGCCATGTACTTCTTGCTGTTGTGCCTGTTCGCTTTCTGGGGGATGTCCATACAGTTCAACATGCCATGGTTGTTCGGCTTGGGAATTCTGGCCATTCCCTTCGGCACGATTGCTCTGGTTGTGTTCTTGCTGGCGAATGCCGTTGTCGTGATCAGGCGCGAGGGCTTTTCGCTTTCGCATGCGCTGCCTGGGTTGATGGCTTTAGCCATTGTGGCGGTGTGCCTGGCTGGTCCGCTGCTGGTGCTTTGGCAGGCTCCAGGCCCGGTGCTGACCCTGTACCTCCTTGTTTTGATGGAAGGCTCGTACGTCGCGTTCACCTTCTTCGCGCTGCTTTTGTATTCGTGGCTGTATCGTCGCTTGCCGAAGCGTCGCGACTACGACTACATTGTGGTGCACGGTGCCGGCTTGTCGGACACCGAGCCTACTCCGCTGCTCGCAGGGCGCTTGGACAAGGGCGTGGAGCTGTGGAAGGCTGGCGGCTGTCGCGCGCTGATGCTGGCATCCGGCGGAAAAGGCCCTGACGAGCAGGTTTCGGAAGCTCAAGCCATGCGGACGTATTTGATCGATCGTTGCGGCGTGCCCGCCGATGCGGTTCTCATGGAGGACCGGTCTTCAACCACGATGGAAAACCTGCGCAACAGCAAGGCGATCATGGACGCTCGGTCGGGCGAGGACAGCTACCGTGCGGTTGTGGTGACAAGCGACTACCACGTGTTCCGAGCTGCCGAGTACGCGCATAAGATTGGTCTTGCCGCTGACGGCGTGGGAAGCACGACCGCCCGGTACTTCTGGCCGACGGCGTTCATACGGGAGTTCGTGGCGGTTAGCAACGAGCATCGCTGGCCGTTCGCGGTCATCTTCGTGCTGTGGATCATTCCGATCGTGCTGAGCTTTGCGACGCGGTAAAACCTTGCGCCGAACATCCCCAAGAATGTAACGCTCGCCTGGTGATACCGCTATTTTGCGGCTTAAACATCCGCGTTTTCCTTCGCGTTCGAGCGAGGTTCGGTATACTAGTGACCATTATTGTGCAGCCGCGCGTGTGCGTTCGAAGGGAACCGGCACGCCCGACCGCACGGTTGTCATATCGACGAAGGGGATTGTATGGAAGGTTTTGACCTGATCAGTGCGGGGGTGTGGTCCATCGTTCCGCCGATTTTGGCGCTCGGATTGGCCCTTATCACGAAGGAGGTGTACTCGTCGCTTGCTATCGGCGTGTTCACGGGCATGGTTATTTACCAGTTCACGCTGAACGGTGCCGGGTTCGAGCAGTTGGTGGACTCGTTCACCATGGTTCCGCAGATGATGGCGGAACAGATAGCGGGCAACGGGGCGTTGCTGTTGTTCTTGGCGCTCTTAGGCGCGCTTGTGGTGGTCATTGCTGCGGCTGGCGGCTCCCGTGCGTACGCCGAGTGGGTTTCCACGCACATCAAGAACGCGAAAATGGCGCAGGTTTTGACCGCGCTTTTGGGCATCATCATTTTCGTGGACGACTATTTCAACTGCCTGACGGTGGGCGCGGTCATGCGCCCCGTTACCGACCGCTTCAACATCAGCCGTGAGAAGCTGGCGTGGATCATCGACTCCACCGCCGCTCCCATCTGCATCATCGCGCCGGTGTCGTCGTGGGCCGTTGCCGTGGGCGGCTACTTGGGCGAAGGCGGGTTCACCACGTTCGTCCAGTCCATCCCGTACAACTTCTATGCGCTTCTGACCATCGTGTTCGTATTCTTCATGTGCTTCTCCAATCGCGACTTCGGTCCCATGCGCCAAGCAGAGGCCGATGCTCATAAGTCGGCCGACCAGCAGCAGCGCATCCCTTCGCCCGACAGCGCGCTTGAGGCCGTGTCCACGGCTCGCCTTGACGGCACCGCCGAAGGCGACCCGCTGCCGGCCAAGATCGAGACGATCGTTGCCGAGCGAGACGAGCTTGAAGATGCTGCGAAAGCGGCCGTCGAAGAGTTCAAGGGCATGACCATCTCCCACAAGGGGCGCGTGTTCGACCTGATCGTGCCGATCATCGTGTTGATCGTGTTCTCTATTCTGGGCATGCTGTACGCAGGCGGCTTCTTCCAGGGCGTCGACTTCTCCACTGCCGTGGGCGAGAACCCGGTGTTCGGCCTGTGCATTGGCGTGTGCGTGGCGCTGGTCGTGTCGGCCGGAATGTTCTTGCCCCGCAAGCTCATGACGCTTTCGGGCTACATGGAGGGCATTTCGGAAGGCGTTCGCTCGATGGTGGGCGCCATCATGATCCTGGTGCTGGCATGGAGCTTGGGCGGTACCTGCCGTTACCTGCTGGGCACGGGAGAGTTTGTCAGCGGCTTCCTGAACAGCATCGGCGTTGGCTTGGAGCTTCTGCCCGCCGTGATCTTCCTGGTTGCTGCTTTCATCGGCTTCGCTATGGGCACGTCGTGGGGTACTATCGCGCTTATTCTGCCTATCGTTATCGGCGTGTTCCCGGTTGAAGGCCCCTTGTTCCTGGTTGCCGTCGGCGCCACGCTGGGTGGTGCGGTGTACGGCGACCACGTGTCCCCCATTTCGGACACCACTATCTTGTCGTCGGCGGGCGCGCAGTGCAACCACCTGCGCCACGTTGCCACGCAGCTGCCGTACGCCTCCGTGGTTGCGGTTATCTGCTTCGCGGGTTACGTGGTTGCCGGCTTCACGGGCAATCCGTGGATTTCCCTTGCGGGCGGCGCTGTGGTTATGGTGCTGGCCGTGCTGGTGCTCAACCGTTCGAAGTACGGGGCAGCCAAGTAGTTTTGAGCTCGAAGGAAACAAGGGGAGGGCGCGGGATTCGTTCCGCGCCCTCCTTTTTTAGGCGCTGATGATAAGCGGAAGCGGTTGGTCGTGAGGCTCGCAGGGCACGACCTCTACGCGTTGCTCGCTGAACGCCACGCCCACAACAAGAGCGTCGGCGCGCAGGTTGGGGAGCAGGCGGTCGTAGTTGCCGCCGCCGTATCCCAGACGGTTGCCCTGTCCGTCGAACGCAACCAGCGGCACGGCTACTACGTCGAGCTTGTTGGGATGAACGGCTTCGAACCCGTTGCGTTCAAGCGTTGCAGGCGTTAGGCAGCGAAGCGGATGGTCGAGAAACGTCGTTTGTGCACGATCGAGCTGTGCGCGCGTCACACGGTAGAGCGCCATGCGCGCAGGCTGGTCGGCGGCTTCGCGCAGCATACAGGGAAAGCACACTCTCCATGCATGCGTGTGCGCCGCTTGCACGAAAGCGCTCAAATCCACCTCGCTGCGCATGGCGGAGAACACGGCAATGCAAGGCTTGTCGAAACAGGCGTCCGGACTTCCGCTCGCATGCTCCGCGCCGTCGTGGGAAATCGCTTCTTCGCTTGCGGCGTCTGTTGATAGGCATTCCGCAATCAGACGTTCCAGCCGAAGGCAAATCTCAAGGCTTTTGCGCGCGCGAACTTGAGCGCTCAAAGCGTCTCGACGACGAAGGACTTCTTCTCGAACACGTTTCTTCTCATCCATGCGAGCCAGTATAGCCTAAGCTGTCCGGCTTGCATTGCGTGCCGTGTCCGTTCGCGCGATTCGGTCTTGCACACGTGACCCTAGCGGTTGACGGCCTGTAGCACCTTATTTGTGCATGCAACGTATCGTAAACGTAACCGTTTCAATTCGGTTTGACCTACATGCCTATCAATGACCTTGCTATAATCGATCGGAATTAGGTACACTCAAGCCAACCTTTGACCATAAGGCGAACCGTTTACCGCGAATCTCAATATGAGTCCGGTGATGGATCGAGTTAGGAGATACCAGTGCAACTCAAAGCATCGACCGATTACGGCATGCGAGCCATTCTGTACTTGGCTGCGCAAGGGGCTACCTGCTCCTCCAAAGACATTGCCGAGGATATGTCCATTCCTCGCGACTACCTGATCCAGCTTGCGCAGCTTTTGCGCAACGCGGGCATCATCGAAGCCCGACCGGGCAAGCACGGGGGCTATCGACTGGCCAAGGATGCTTCCGAAATCAGCGTGCTTGAAATCATCAAGGCGCTTGACGAAGACTCCAAGCGCGCCACGCGTGAAAAGCGCAACGCGCGCAAGGGCGGCGAGATGGTCGACAATATCAAGCAAACGTACAACTTGATCGAAGAAAGCATGGACGCGTATCTTTCCAGCTTGACCATCGACATGCTGCTCGGGTGCGTTCAGGACGAATCAAGCAGCCGGCAATACCTCTCCGATCGTCTCAAGCAGGAAAGCCAGCGCCTGGTGGCGGACAACTAGCCGATACCCAGAAGCTGCATGATCAGCAAGGCGACGGTGAGCACCGTTACGATGCCCACCGTCAGCCAGATGAGCACGCGGGACGTCATGCGCGAACGGAAGGCGCCCATGACGCGCTTGTCGGCTGCGATAATTGCCATGAACACCAGCAGCACCGGCAGTACAAGGCCGTTTACGAACTGGGCCGTGAGCATGACGTTCATCAAATCGATGTTCGGAACCAGCACAATGACGGCCGAGAACACGATAATGCACGTGAAGATGCTCTTGAACAGCGGCGCTTCCTTCCACTTGAAAGAAACGCCCGCTTCCCACCCGAAGGCTTCGCAAATAACGAACGCCGTGGTAAGCGGCAATACGCATGCTGCAAGAAACGACGCAGCTACCAGGCCGATGGCGAACAGCGCTTCAGCGTAGTGCCCGGCGAACGGTGCGAGAGCGCGTGCTGCATCGGCAGCGGATTCGATTTCGATTCCCTGCGGATGCAGCACGGCGCCCGTGGTCACGATGATGAACCACGCCACCAGGCAAGCCGCTATCGTGCCGGCAATCACGTCCACTTTTTGGGAGAACAGATCCTTTACCGAGATGCCCTTTTCAACCACGTTGCTCTGGTTGAAGAACATCATCCACGGCGCGATGGTCGTGCCTATCATGGCTATGACCAGGGAAACGAAGCTTTTGTCTTCCACAATGCGGGGGATGGCGGTGCTCTGCAGTGCCTGGCCCCAGTCCGGTTGCGCCATGAACGCGGCTACGATGTACGTGACGAACACCAGCGACAGTATCAGAAACACTTTCTCTACGCGCTTGTAGCTGCCGCCCACGATAAGCAGCCACACCGCAGCTGCGGCTACCGGAACTGCCAAATATTTCGACACGCCGAACATTTCCATGCCGCTTGCGATGCCTGCGAACTCCGAAAACGTGGTGCACACGTTACCGACGAGCAGCGCTAACATGGCCAGCGCCGTTAGGCGAATGCCGAAGCGCTCGCGGATGAGGGCCGCAAAGCCCTTGCCGGTGACGGCTCCCATTCTTGCGGCGGTCAGCTCCACCACGATAAGCAGGACGCACATGACGGGGATGACCCACAACGTGGCGAACCCGAACTTAGCTCCCACGGTGGAGTACGTTGAAATGCCGCCGGCGTCGTTGCCGGCCATGGCCGTTACGATGCCGGGCCCCATGGCGGCCAAGAGCAGCCAGAGCTTATTGGGTTTCTTTTTCTCAGGTGCGGTTTCGTCGATCGCTTGCGCAGCGTCCACGCGCTCGAGGTTCTTTTCGACCATGAGGCTACCTCCAATCGTAGCCGATGATCTGGAACAACACCATCGTGTACAGGACCAAGAACAGTACGGCGCCAATGATGCCGCCAACGATCTTCGCCGCGGTTACCTGCGTCTTGTCGCTGCTGACGTCCTCTTCGATAGCGTCCCAGGCGTCGTCGACGGTGACGATGCCCAGCAGCACGCCATGCTCGTCCACCACCGGCATGGCGGGCAACTCGTACTTGAAGATGTCGGCAGCCACGTCCTCTTCGGTTTCTTCTGGCGTTGCGGAAATCACGTCGTCGAACATGACTTCGCGCACGGGTTTCGCATCGTCGGTCAGCACAAGGGTTCGCAGGCTGAGCACGCCGATGAATTCATCGTAGTCGTCCAGCACATACACGTAGTGCACAGTGGGATGGTCTTCGGGCAGTTCGCGCAGTACTTCTATGGTTTCGCCAACGGTGGTGTCGGCCTTGACGGAAACGAACTGCGTGGTCATCATACCGCCGGCCGTGCCGTCCTTGTATCCAAGCAGGCGACGGATCTCGGTGGCGTCCTCCACGCCCATGAGGCGCAGCAGGGTTTCTGCTTTCTCGTACGACAGGTCGCGCACGATGTCTGCAGCGTCGTCCGGGTCCATGTTCCCCAGCAGACCGGCGGCGCGGGCGTCGTCGAGGTCTTCGATGAAGTCGGCCTGGTACTCGTCTTCCATTTCCGAGATAGCCTCGGTTGCTTGAGCGTCGTCGAGGTGCTGGAACACGTTGGCTCGCTGCTGCGGGTCAAGTTGCTCCAAGATGTCGGCCACGTCTGCGGGGTGGAGCTCGTCCAAGCGCTTGTGCGTAACGGACAGCTGTACTTCGGATAGGTCGCGGTCAAGCAGGTCCATGTAGTTCCATGCGATGATCTGCTCGTCGATTTTTTTGTCGAACACCTTGGCCACTGCTACAACGGCGCGTTCGAGCCAGGGGGCCAGACCGCGCAGGATGCCGCGCGCGCCCACTTCGGCGCCAAGCAGGCGTAGCTGCGAACCCGACACGGAAAGCTTGAGATCGTTGACGCGAACGACTTTCATGCCTTGCGTATCGACGATCTGACGGTTCAACAAGTCGCGCGCGAGAAGAACTTCGTCAGGTTGCAGATAGCTGAAGCGGATGTCGTGCGCTTCCACGGTGAGCGTGATGCCGGTTTCGTCGAACTCCTCGACGTATTTGCGCCATGAGATCATGAACGGCACTTTGCCGGGCCCTTGAAAAGCCAGGCTCGTGATGCGCGGAAACACCTCGCCAGTTGAAATGGCCAGGTCAGAGATCGTGCCGATCTTTTCGCCCGTGGCGTCTACGACGGGTTTCCCCATCATTTGAGAGAGGTAGAGCATGGTTTATCCCTTACTGTTCATGCCCGTGTTCGCAAGCGATCGTACCGTATCCCATGGTAACGCGTGCGTTTGCGCGCATCCCGATGCGGGGGAGTAAAATCTATGTCAAACACGAGCGCCGCAGCCACCTTCGACTGCCGACGTAAGGAAATCGAAGGAGGGCTACTTACTGTGAGGTTTCGATTTTCGAACCTTCAACAAAGTCCCTTTCCTATTGACCAATAAAAAAACCGCACGTGCTGATACCAGTCGTTGCGGATTTCGGGCTTCTGAACGGCGTGCCGTTCAGTCAAACCGTCTGATCGCGTTTGCGTATGAGCATGCTGCCATCGAAGCGCATTGTCAACGCAACTGGTACGTATCATACCTCATTGGCCGAGCATCCGGGCGTGTTTTTTGTTTGTGTAGGTTACAAGGTTGCTCCGGGTGGTCGTAGCCGCATTTGAAACGAGCCGCCGGGCTGCTTGCATGCGGGTTCTTGGGAGCGATGCTGCGAGCCCTGTTGCTGGCGCACCGGAATGCGATGCACCGGCAAGGTTCGTCACTGTTTCGGGGGAGGGCAGCTCTTCTGTTTTACAAGAGACGCAAAAAAACCGCCCAGTTGGACGGTTTTGAATGCTAAATGGTGCGCCGTGAGGGATTCGAACCCCCGACGTACTGATTCGTAGTCAGTCCCTCTATCCAGCTGAGGTAACGGCGCACGTCGAAGCAGCGAAAGATATTATGCCCGTACTCCCATCTTCTGTCAACGACTTTTTTAAGAAAAGTTGAAAGTTTTGGATAACGACTTGTTGCGAGGGGATGGGTTTCGGAATGAAATCAGTGCGGTTACGGATGCCAAACGTACGAGCAAGGCCAGTTCAGAGCAGGAAACATGCTCCTAGGATGGGTTGGAGCACATCCCTGTTTGCGCAGACAAAAGAACGTGCGGTTTTCGAAGTGCATGCAAAGAAAGAGAGGATTTCATGACTAAAATTGCAAAATTTTCGATGGTAGGAAGTGCGGCGGCGCTGCTTTTGGCGTCGTTGATTGCAATGGCCGGCTGCTCAAACGATACCAATGCCGCAACGAATTCGGACAACGCTGCTCCCGCGAACAACTCGGCGGCAAGCGACAACGCTGCAAATCAAATGGGCGACGGCAGCAGCTTGGCCGAAGGAACGGTTTTGAAGGTGTCGAACGGATGGGTTGCGTATTCCAACGGCGACATGCTGGTGCTTTTGGATTCGAACGCCGACGCTCAGTATCAGTGGACGTCCGACGTGAGCGGCGATTCGGTGCTGAAGGACACGGATGCGGATCTGCCGTCTTCTACGTACTACGACCAAAACGCGAACGACGTGATAGGCTCTGCGGGCATGCACGTGTTCGGGTTTATGGCTGACCAGCAGAACAACGGCGAGTCGACCATAACGTTCAAGCTGGCGAACGCGACTGATTCCGCCGATGTGAATACGACCATCGTTGTAAAGGCGACGGTAGAGAGTGGCGCGTTTTCTGCTGTAAGCGTGCAGCAGTAATTCGGTTGGTCGTAAGGCTGAGGGAGGTCCGCGCGGCGCTCGCTCCCTCAGCCTTGTTACGCTAGATGCTCAAGTCTCGGCGGTTGAATACGCCAATCGCAAGGGCGAACAGGGCGATGCCGAGGGCAAGCAGGATTGCCGACCCTGCGTAAGCGGAAGCATCGCTTGTCGCCAAACCGTAGCTGTCGAACAGCGCAAGCGGGTTGACCTTGTCCAGAAAGGCCAGCTTATCGCCCACCTTCGCCACCATTTGCATCAAGAAGAACGCAATGCCCGCTCCGCCGCCAACCCACAGCGCCGCTCCTGCGTTCGAGAAGGTGCAGGCTGAGAAGAAGCACATGCCCGCCAAGAACGTCCACAGGCAGAACAGCCCGACGTTCGCGCGGAACAGCCCTGGAATGTCCAGGTCTCCCGGGAACATAAGCTCCGCGCAGGCAATTTCTGCAGCTGTCGTGAGCACCATGAGCAGGGCCAGAACAATTATCATGGCCCCTGCAAGCGTAAGCGCGACGCGCACACGACTGTTGGGGGTGGCCAGCAGGTAGCTCATGGTGCCGCGGTCCAGGTAACGCACCATAAGCTTGTTTGCCATAATGAGGATCAGGACGAACGGGAACACGGTCAGCAGGAACCCGTACAGGTAGTTCAGCATGAAGTCGAGCAGCGTGGTCGCTTGCGTTCCCATGCCGAAGGCGGCGAACAGCTCCGGCATGCTGTCCATCATCATGTTCAGGCTTTCGCCTAAGCTGGGATCGAACATCATGACGATGCAGGCTATGTACATCCCTAAAACCGCGAAGATGATAATCGCCACGAACGCGTTCGACTTCAGTTCCTTCGCCAGCAGCGTGCTATTCATGGACGCCTCCCTTCAACTGAGCGCCGTACAGATGCAGGAACAGCTCTTCGAGCGTTTGCTCCCGCGCAGACAGATCCCGCACGGGGTAGGCGGCCAGATCTTTCACGAACAGGTCCATGTTTCCGGTGACGGCGATCTCTGCTGTAGAGCCGCCGATCGCGCGCGCCTCGGGGTGGGCTGTTAGGTAGCGCGCGCGGGCCTCCGGTTGGGCGAAGGTGATTGCGAACATGCGCTTGCGGTTCTTTTGCACGTCGCCCATGCGCTCGACTGCAACAATTCTTCCGCCGCGGATGAAAGCGACTCGATCGCACGTGCGCTCAACTTCTTCAAACAGGTGCGACGACAGCAAGACGGTGGTGCCGTGGCTTTTCTCGTCAAGCACCAGGTCGATAAACCGGTTTTGCATGAGGGGGTCAAGGCCGCTGGTGGGCTCGTCAAGCAGCACGATGTCGGGTTTCGCCATGAACGCGCATACCAGCCCCACTTTTTGTTTGGTTCCTTTCGACATTTTGCGAATCTTGCGCGTAGGATCAAGCTCGAAATAGTCGATCAGTTCGTGCATGCGCGTCGTTGAATCCACGTGCTTCATACGCGCCATGAAGTTGAGAAACGCGCTGCCGGTCATATCGTCCATGCATGCGATTTCTCCGGGCAGATAGCCCAGCCGGTTTTGGATTTTGGCTCGATCTTGAAAGCAGCGCAGCTCCGCAACGGTCGCCGTGCCACTGTCGGGCTTGATAAAGCCCATGAGATTGCGCATGGTAACGGTTTTCCCTGCGCCGTTGGGACCCAGGAACCCGAACACCTCGCCCCGTTCGACCGAGAACGTTACATCGAAGGCGCCGCGTCCCTCCCCGTAGTCTTTCGTGAGCGCCTGCAGCTCGATAATCGCCTGACTGCCTGTCATACGTACTCCTTTTTGTAAGACCAGGTGCGCAGCATGTCGCACCAACGATGCATCTCGGTCATCATGTCGTCCATGTCAAGCCGCTTTTTCAGGGCTTGTTGCTGGTGTAGGTAGCCGTCGGCAAGCCATATCAGCAGATTGACAACGTAGCGCGGGTCTACATCATCGCGAAACTTGTTGAAATTCACGTTTTTGAAATACGCAGCGAACATGAGGTCGATTTGGTTTTGCGTCCAGTTCTCCATGGTGTCCTTGACGTCTTTGTGCTCGGGGTAGAAAGCGTGGATGGAGAATTCGAGCGCGTAGGGGAACTTGGAGAGGACCGCGCATTTTCGTTGCCCTGCGTAGATGAACAGGTCGAAGAAGTCGTCAATGGCGTAGAATTCATCATCGACTACCAGGTGCGATACTTTTTCCATCAAGTATTCCATCAGGTAAAGGTAAAGCTCTTTTTTGTTTTTGAAGTAGAAGAACAGCAGGCCTTTGGAGATGCCCGCTTTGCGTGCGATGCTTTCGGTGGAGGCGTTTTTGTAGTCGTTTCGCCCGAATGCTTCAACGGCGGCGTTCACGATGGCTTCCTGCCGTTCTGCGGGCAGTCGTTCGAACTTCTCCAAATTGCCGTGCTTGTTGACCATGGCGTCTCCTCTTGCTTGACCGGGCGGTCAACCTCATACGGTCCATGCTACGGCATTGACTATTTTTTTGAAGCCCCTTGAGGGGAAATCTTACGGAAGGGTTTCCGAGCAGGAGAATACGCGCTGCTTGCGGGTGACAAGGCGCTTTACAAAGTCCGTGGCGGGGCTGCGTAGTATTTCGCACGGGGAGGCACATTGAACGGCCTGCCCGCGCTCCATGACGAGCACGCGATCTCCTAGCGCAAGGGCTTCGTCTATGTCGTGTGTGACGAACAGTATCGTGATGCCCGTTTGGTCGTGAATCTGTTTAACCTCGTCTTGCAGGGCGGTTCGCGTGATGGCGTCGACGGCGCTGAAAGGTTCGTCTGCAAGAAGAATGTCGGGACTTGCGGCCAATGCGCGCGCCATGCCCACGCGCTGGGCCTGGCCACCGGATAATTCAGAAGGATAGCGGTCTTTGATTTGAGGCGAAAGCCCAATGATGCTCATCCATTTGTCCACCGCGGCTTCGGTTCTTCGACGATCCCCCCGATTCAGCAAGCGCGGAACGTATGCGATATTCTGCTCGACGGTCAAATGGGGAAACAGAACGCTTCCTTGGATTGCGTAGCCTATGTTTCGTCGGAGTTCGATGGGATTGAGGTCGGCGGTGGACTTGCCGTGGATCAAAATGCTCCCCTCGTCCGGCATGGCCAGGGCATTGACCATTTTGAGCAGCGTGGTCTTGCCGCACCCAGAGCTGCCTATGATGGTGACGAAGCTTCCCTGTTCGATGGAGAGGCTTATCTGGTCGACGGCTCGCGTGCTGCCGAACTGCTTTGAAACGTCGTTGAATTCAATTGCGATCATAGGAGCCCTTTCTGAGCAAGGAACGCATCAGCAACGTCTTTCGGCTCACGACCTTGGGTTTCCACTTGGTTGTTCATGCGCGCCATGTCGACGTCCGAAATAAGGCCCTGCATCTTTTCGAGCACGGCTTTCAGTTCGGGATGGGCGTCTAGCGTATCTACGCGCACGACGCTCCCGCATAGATACGTGGGATAGAACCCCTTGTCGTCTTGCAGCACGACAAGCCGGTCGTCGGCTGCTTGACCGTCGGTTGTGGAGATGGCGATAGCATCTACGCGCCCTTCGAACAGCGCGCGGTACTTTAAGCTGATGTCCATATCGCGCGTGCTTCCGAAGTTCATCCCGTAAGCTTTTTGCAGGCCGGGGTAGCCATCTTGCCGGTCGAAGAAGTCAGGTTCAGCGCCCAGTGCAAGGCTTTCCGCTGCGCGTGCAAGGTCGGAATACGTGTGCAGGTTGTATTGTTGGGCGACTTGCTTGCTTACCGCAAGCCCGAAGGTGTTGTTGAAACCGTACAGGCCTACCCAGGTGAGGTTCAGGCGGTCTTGGTATTCCTGCTGCATCGTGTCGAACATGGATTCGTCGTACGTGCTGTCATGCTTGAGCACGGCGTTCCATCCGGTGCCGGTGTATTCGGGGTACAGATCGAAATCGCCCTTTTCCATGCCGGGTTGAATGTTGGAAGTGCCTCCGCCTATGCCCTGCGTAAGCTCAACGGAAAGGTCGGTGTCGTGCTCTATCAGCGTGTTCAGCATCTCTCCAAGAATGTACTGTTCGGTCATGGGCTTTGTGGCTATGCGGATAACGCCGCTTTTACCCTCGTTCGTCATTGGTCCGAAGGGACTCGGGCCCTGTTCCATGGCAACGATGCCGCACGCGGCTATCAACGCGGCAACGGTCAGGCCTATTCCCAGCCGCCAGCCACTGCGTTGTGCGTTGCGTGGTTCCAAATGCCGTCGCGCGCGCTTCTCGATCAGTCCCAGCAGCAGGTCTACCGTGATGGCCAGCAAGGCGATGAGCGCGCTGCCCGCTACGGTCATTTCCAGGTTGTTCGTGGTGATGCCGCGGTAAATGGCAACTCCAAGCCCTCCGGCTCCTATGAAGCTGGCAATACCGGCCAAAGCGATGGTCATGGTTGTTGTGGTTCGAATGCCGCTTACGATGACGGACGCGGCCAAAGGCAGTTCGATGCGGTAGAGCAGTTGTCCGTTGGTTGACCCCATGCCGCGTGCGGCTTCCGTTATGGCAGGGTCGATGCTGGTGAGGCCGGTGTAGGTGTTGCGCACCATGGGGAGGAGCGCGTAGATGCTCAGGGCTGCGATGGCGGTTGCGTTTCCGATTCCGGTAACGGGTATCAAAAAGCCAAACAAGGCAATGGATGGAATGGTGTAGATGAAGTTCACCAGCGCAAGAACGGGTTTCGCGCCGCGTCTCCATTGTGCGATGGCCATGCCGATTGAAAGGCCGATGATAACTGCAAGGAACACGGCCACGCAGGATATTCCGATATGCTGGATCAAAAGCTCGAAGAACCAAGATCTTTTTTCCACGAGCAGGGAAAGCGTCGATTCGATCAAGCGGTCGACCTCGCTTTCAAACGAGAACTGCAGAAAAAGAAAGGCAACGAGGGCCTGGACCTCTCGTTGCCTATTCTAGCTGCTTTACTGACGGAGCTCGCGTAAGTCCGACGTGCGTTGCCCGTCTGTTTCTCTGCGCGCCCTGTTAGCTTGTCGCATTTCCGGAAGGTGCTGGGCTGGTTGCCTTCTGGAACGTGACCGTGACGTTGACGTTGCCCTTCACGTTGGTGAGCGTGAAGGTTCCGCCCGATGCCGGCACGTCGTCGATGCCGCGCACCGATGCGACTTCGTATCCTGCGTCAGGCGTGATTTTGATGGTTACCTGTCCGCCCTCTTCAACCGACGTGACGTCCGACGTAACGGAGCCGCCGCCGTTGGAATTGATTGCCACCGAGTACGACTTCTTGTCGGGACCCTTGCTCAGGGTGAGCGCGACCATGCCGTTTTCCTGCAGCTTAGAGCCAGCGGCCGGGGTTTGGGCAAGCACGGTTCCCTCGGGCTTGTCGCTGGCCTGATACGTGTAGTTGTTCGTGTCGACCAGCAGACCCAAGTTGTTGAGCGTGGCCACCGCGTCGCCGCGCATCATGCCCACCACGTTGGGAACCTCGATGCCTTCAGAGCCCAAAGACAGGTAGTAGGTGATGGTGGTTCCCTTTGCAACCTGCGTTCCCGGAGCAACGTCCTGGCGCACAATGTGGTCCTTCTCGACCTTGTCGGAGTACTCGGCAGTTCCGGCAGAGTATTTCAGGCCGTTTGCCGTCAGTTCCTTTTTCGCCTGATCAGCGGTCTTTCCGGTCAGGTCGGGCACGGTGATTTCCTGGGTTCCCTTGGATATGCCCAGAGTGATCTTGGTGTCCTTTTTCTGCTTGGTGCCGCCGCGCGGATCTTGGCTGACCACCTTGCCGGCTTCCACCTTTTCGTTGAAGGACTCTTCCGTGACGATGTTGGTGAATCCGGCTTGCGTCAACGTTGCCGTTGCCTGGTCGGCGCTCTGCCCCACTACGTCGGGCAGCGGGATGGCGTCTTTGTCGTTGCTGCCGCCGCCGGACATGAGCGCAAATGCTACGCCGCCCACTATGGCAAGTGCGGCGATGATGCCGATCACGATGGCGATGGTCTTCTTGTTGCTCTTCTTGCCGTTGCCATCGTCCGAACGATAGGAGCGCGCGGGCGAAACCGGAGCAGCGGGGTTCACGCCGCCGACGCCGCCCATGGCGGGCATGACGGCCGTTCCGTCAACTGCAGCGGGGCCGATAGGGGGCACTACGCCGCCCATGACCGACGTCTGCGCGCTGGTGAAGCCCTCGCCCAGATTGACGGGACGTCCGGCCAGGTAGTCGTTCAGCGCCAGGCGCATGTCCTTGGACGTGGCGAAGCGGTCGGCCGGGTTCTTGGCCATAGCCTTCATGATGATGGCTTCGAGCGCCGGGTCGATGTCGGGGTTGATCTCGTGCGGCGGCGCGGGCAAATCGTTGACCTGCTTCATGGCCACGCTTACAGCGTCGGGGCCGTCGAAGGGCAAGCGCCCGGTGGCCGACTCGTACAGCACGATGCCCAGGGAGTAGATGTCGCTGGTGGCGGTCAGGTCTTTGCCTTGCGCCTGCTCGGGGGAGATGTAGTGAGCCGTGCCCAGCACGCTGGACGTCTGCGTTTTCACGGAGTTCTTCGCACGCGCGATGCCGAAGTCCATCACCTTCACGTTGCCGTCGGGCTGGACCATGATGTTTTGCGGCTTGATGTCGCGATGGATGATGTCAAGTCCGTGCGCAACCGAAAGCGCTTGGCATACCTGCGATCCGATTTCCGCCACTTTGCGCTGGTTGATGGCGCCGCGCTCGTTGATTGCGGTCTTCAGGTCGGATCCGCGTACGAATTCCATGACGATATAGTAGGTGCCTTCGTCATGGCCCCAGTCGTACACGTTCACGATGTAGGGGCTTTGCAGGTTGGCGGCAGCGGCGGCTTCTTGCTTGAATCGTTGGGTGAAGCTGGGATCCGCGGCGTACTGCGGGAGCATCACCTTGACGGCAACCAAGCGGCCGAGCACGTTGTCCTGCGCGCGGTACACTTCGGCCATGCCGCCGATGCCGATGCGCTCGGTTATTTGGTAGCGGTTGTTGAACACCCTGCCAATCATGTTTCCGGTCACGTTTTAGCTCCTTTAGGTCACATGCTGGGTATGCGCCATGTCAAAGTCATGATACAGCGCACCAGCATATCTTATCTACAAAAGCCCCTGAACTTCTAGAGCGGTTTTCAACACATTCTGCGCTTTTTCGGTTGCGATACCCTCTTCGCCGTCCTCGATGATGATGGACACCACGACGCGCGGATTATCGGCGGGCGCCATCCCGACGAACCAGCTGTCGTTGCTGTTGGCCTTCTCCGCCGTGCCCGTTTTGCCCGCCACCTGCACGCCGTTGATAGCGGCGGCGGTGCCCGTTCCGTTGTTCACGACGCCGGTCAGCACGTCTTTCACACGGTTGGCGGTTTCCTTGCTGACCGCCTGCATGAGCTTGGAAGGGTTGGCGGTGAAGCTGCGCTCGCCGTTGGCGTTGTAGATGCCGTCGACTAGGTACGGCTGCATGATGCCCCCGTCGTTCGCGATGGCCGAACCCACCATCGCCATTTCGAGCACGGTGGCGTTCGGGCCGGCAAAGTCCATGGGCTCACCGGCAGCGGCCCAGGCTAGGTTCCACTTGTGATCGTCCAGCTCTTTAGGCGTGGGCATCAGGGACGTTTTAAGGCCGATGGCGAAGTCGATGTCTTTGCCGAAGCCGAACTTCTCGGCGCCGGCTACAAGGCGCTCTCCGCCAATTTGCAAGCCCAGCTGGCCGAACGCCGTGTTCGAGGACAGCTCCATGGCTCGTGCCAACGTGATGTTGCCGTAGTCGTTGTGGTTGAAGTTCGATATGGTGCCCGTGGTTCCCTCCACCGTCATGGTGCCCGGCGCGGAGTACACTGTTTCCTCGCTGGCGACATCGTCTTCCAGCGCGGTGGCAAGCGTTACGATCTTGAACGTGGATCCCGGTGCGTACAGCGCGTGCGCAGCGCGGTTGACAAGGGAGCTGTCGCCGCTTGCTTGTCCCGACCCGGCTGCTTCCAGAAGCGTTTCCACGTCGGCGGCGTTGTACGTGGGGGCGGAGGCCATGGCCAGTACGGCCCCGGTTTCCGGGTCCATGACCACAACGGCGCCCTTGCGTCCCGCCAGAACGTCTTGGGCTGCTTGCTGAATCTTGGAGTTCAGCGTGAGCGTGACGTCGTTGCCCGCGGACCCCACGCCCGCCAGCGAATTCAGCACGTCGGTCCACGAGGCAAAGTTCTGCTGGCCCTTGAGGGCGTCGTTGTACGCAGCTTCAATACCGGAATTGCCGAACCTCGAAGACGAATAGCCCACCACGTGGCTGGCTAGATCGCCCGCAGGGTACGAGCGGCTGTACGTGCCGTCGGAATTGATGGCGCTTTGCGCCAGGATGATGCCGTCGTAGGTTGAAATGGTGCCGCGCTCGCTTCGCGATTCCTTGGCCAGCGTGTGGTTGTTGCCCGGCATGTTCTGGTAATAGTCTGCCTGCACCACCATGATAAGCGTGAGGTTGGCTACCAGCAGCGCGAACAAGGCCGAGCACAGCAGCATGGTGTGCGTCAGCCGCTTGCCCAGCGATACGCGCCCCAGCACGCTGTTCGCGTGGAGCGTTCCCGTGGCGCTGACAACTTCCGCGCCGACGCCGGTTCCTTCGTCGCCGCAGCGCAGCAGGAAGCCTACGGCGATGAAGCTTGCCAGCAGCGACGATCCGCCCTGGCTGATGAAGGGCAGCGTGAGGCCCGTAAGCGGAATGAGCCTTGTCACGCCGCCCACGATGATGAATGCCTGCAGCACGATCATGGTGGTAAGGCCCACGGCCACGAACGAGCTGACGTCGCTCTTCGCGCGCGCTGCCGTGACAAAGCCGCGCACTGCGAAGCACAGGAACAGCAACAATACGCCCGCCGCACCCAGCAAGCCGATCTCCTCGGCGATGGCGGCGAAGATGAAGTCGCTTTCCACCACGGGGATCTGGTCGGCAAGGCCGCGTCCCAAGCCTGTTCCGAACAATCCGCCGTCAGCGATGGAGTAGATGGATTGTACCAGCTGGTAACCCGTGTTCTGCGCATCGGAGAAGGGGTCGAGCCACGTGTTCACACGCACCTGCACGTGCCCGAATGCCAGATAGGCGCCAACGCCGCCGATGGCGATCAGCCCCAAGCCTATGAACAGGTAGAACTTCTTTCCCGTGGCCACGTACAGCATGACCAGAAACAGGAAGAAGAATACGAGCGCGCTGCCCAGGTCCTTCTCGAATACGACCACCAGAAGCGACACGCCCCACATGAGCAAAAGCGGCAGCAGCGTGCGCACGTCGGGCAGGTTGAACGGGCCCAGGCGCCAGGTGAACACGCTGAGCATCTCGCGGTTTTGAGCCAGGTATCCGGCCAGGAACAACACGATGACGATTTTGGCGATCTCGCCGGGCTGGAATGAGAAGCCGCCGATATGAAGCCAGATTCGGCTGCCGTAGATTTCTTGTCCCAGGCCAGGGATCAGCGGCGAAAGAAGCAGCAGGAAGCCGAAGATCATCAGGGTGTATTTGTAGTTCACAACCTTGTCGAGGTTGCGGATAAACGCCAGCACCAGCACCATGGCCGCTACGCCCACGAACAGCCATACAACCTGGTTGACGGCAAGATCGGGCGCCAGTCGCGTGACGAACGCAATGCCGATGCCCGAAAGCGCGAACGAAATGGGCAGAAGCGCTGGGTCGGCGCCGGGCGCGAATTTGCGCACGGCAATGTGCGCGATCACAAAGGCGACGAAAATGCCAGCGGGGACGCCCAGCGTGGTCATGTCGAGCGCAAGCCCCTGGTTGATCGCGATCATGGCGAACAGCAGCACCACAAGCGGTGCTGCCACGCATAGGAGTATCAGTTCTAGGTTGCGCCTGGTCATGCGGTACCGCCTTGCGAGTTGGCGGGAGCCGGGGGATTCGCGTCATGCGCGCCGCCGTCTGCGTTGGCTCCTTCGGCAGGCGATTCCTTTTTGCCTTCTTCGGCGTTCTTGCGCTCGGCGGCTTCGGCCTCGTATTCCTTGACCAGTTCTTCCGCCGCCTCGACGGAGTCCACGCGTATGCCGGCGTCGAGCCGGTTCGCCGTTCCCGGCTGCAGGTCGCTTACGGGAACGTCAGTGGTTCGTTCGTGTTGCGAGAACGAGAATCCCAGCACGCTGCCGGGAATGCCACGATAGATGGCAACCTTGCCATTGTCGTTCATCAGGTAGGCGGTCGTGTTCAGGTACGTGCTGGTTCCCCAGGCCGTACCTGCGATGATGGCTGCGAACAGCACGAGGATCACGGCAATGGAAAGCTTCGTCTTGAACGCCATCTTCCTGCGCCGTGCTTCCGCAAAGCCGGTAACGTCTGCCACGATAACGGTCACGTTGTCGTGGCCTCCGGCGGCTATGGCCTCGTTGACCAGTTGCGACGCGCATCGCTGGGGGTCTTGCACGCGACAGAGCGTGCGCTCTATGGCTTCGTCGCGGACCATGCCGGACAGGCCGTCGGAGCACACGAGCAGTCGGTCTCCGGTTTCCACGTTGATCTCGTAGATGTCGGGGTGCAGGTTCGGGTCGCTGCCCAGCGCGCGCGTGATAACGGAGCGCTGCGGGTGGCAGCGTGCTTCTTCGGGCGTAAGCTGGCCCGCTTCTATCATGTCGGCCATCAGGCTGTGGTCGCGCGTGAGCTGCTGCAGCTTTCCTTGATGCAGCAGGTAGGCGCGCGAGTCGCCCACCTGGGCGATGACCAAGCGCTCGCCTTCCAGCATGGCCGCCGTCATGGTGGTTCCCATGCCCTCGCGTCCTCGCCCGTCGTGCGACGCGCGAATGACCTCGCGGTTCGCGTCTACAACGGCCTGCGCGAGCGCTTCGCCGTCCGGATGCTCCGGCGCGCGTTCCGCCAGCACGTTCACGGCAATTTCCGAGGCTATCTCGCCTGCGGCGTGCCCGCCCATGCCGTCGGCAACGGCGAACAGCGGCGGTGCCACGATCAGGCTGTCTTCGTTATGGTCGCGCAAGCAGCCGATGTCGGTTCGGCTGCCGAAGGGCGTGACTGCGCCGCGACGGGTGCGCGGAGTGGATCGATACGAGCGTTTTTCAGCCATTAGGCAAACCTTACGCGAATGGCGACGTCGCCCACGTTGACCACGTCGTTGTTCTTAAGAGCGGCAGGCTCGGATATGAGCTGCCCGTTCACGGCCGTGCCGTTCGTGGACCCCAGATCCTCGACGAACAGGTTCTGCCCCATCAGGCTGAACCGTGCGTGGCGTCCGGAAACGTATCCGGCGCCCACTACGATATCGGCTCCAGGGCTGCGGCCCACGATGACCGGGCCGCGCACGACGATGGATACGCCGCGCAGCTCTTTCGGCCCTCGTTCAACCGAGAGATTCCACGTGCGTTCTTTTTTGCGTTGTCCGCGTACAACTCCGATGCCCGTCTTCATGATGGCGAACAGGAACAAATACAGCAGTGCGACGAACAGCAGACGGATGATGAGCAGTACGACGTCGATCACGGGTTAACCTTTCCGTTGCGTTCAGGCTTGGGTGAACACGAAGTTCGTCATGCCGATGGTGATGCGGTCTCCTTCGGATAGCGGGTGGGAGGCGATTTCGCGCCCGTTGACGAAGGTTCCGTTCGTGGATCCCAGATCGGTGAGCACCCATACGCCCTGCTGGTCGAGGCGCAGCTCGGCGTGCGTGCGCGAGGCGTTGATGTCGTGGACGGAGATGTCGTTTTTCGATTCGCGTCCGATGAGCAGACGCGAGGATGCCAGGTCGTACGCGCGGTTGTTGGCCTCGTCGATCAAGCGCGCGCGCACGGCGGCCCGCGCGGGGACGGGGCTGGCTGCCTGCTGCCCACCGGCGAACACGACGGTGTCGGCGGCTACGGCGCCGTGCGGCGCTGCGGCTGCTGCTGCGGCCATGCCGGCACCTGCGGCAGCTCCCACGGCGCCGCCCATGCTGGCGTTCGCCACGTCGAAGGGATCGACCACGCGCGGCGCGGGGCTTGCGGCGGGAGCGTCGCGGGATTCGTCGAAGTCGCGGCTGTCGAAGGTGTACTCGCCGTAGTCGATGGATCGGTCGATCTCGTCTTCGGGAACGTAGGGAAGCTGACCTCCCTGGTTGTACGCGTCGTACTGGCCGGGCTCGTCGAAGCCGCCCATGGGCGCGTTGGGGTTTTCGTATCCTGCGTACGCAGGGGCCGGCGCCGGAGCTTGCGCGTACGGCTGCTGATAGCCGCCCTGATAGCCGGGCGCACCGTAGCCGCCTTGCGGCGCAGCGTAGCCCATCGGCGCTCCGGCAAGCCCGTAGCGCTGCATCTCTTCTTGACGCAGCTGCGCGATGATGGGCGCGGCCACCGCCTCGGCGATGATGTCGAACTTGCCGTGCTTGAGGCCGTCGTCCACGATGAAGCGCACAAGCGGCTGCCCGTCCATGACCAGCCCCTGCTCCGCCGCTTTGGCTGCCAGGTACGTTTCCGTTTCTCCTGCCAAAGTGGGGTAGTATCCGAACAGGCGACGATCGTCGTCGGGGTTGACCAGCACGGTGTAGAGGGTTGGCGCGAACTGCTTGCCGGCGCCTACCATCTTTTCGCGCCTCATCTGCTTTTCGGCCTTTTTCGCAATCTGGACCGGCGAGATGGGGGAGTTCGCCATGCGGTCGGCTGCGCCCTCGAACGTGTCTTCCATCTTGCCTTCGAATCTCGAAAGAAAGCCCATCATGTCTCCTTTATCGCATGCGCGGCTGCTTCTTCGCTGCGGTCGCGCGCGGCATTTCGTGCGGTACGGTGCGGTGCGCATCCGTTCGCATGGTTGAGGTTCGCGTTTGAGCGACCTTGGCTGTCGTGCGTTTTTGTATACGACTATGCAATGCTCCATCTTGCCATAAACGCAGGAAGCCCGCCTTATGTTTTACGCAATCGTCATTATATTCCCGATGCGGGAGGGCGGCAGAATCGTCGGCTTGGACGGCGTGGCGGGACGGCCTGGACGGCGGCTGGGACTGCAATGCTTTGAGCGCCTTGCGCGCGCATGCAAAACCGCCTGGACGCGGAGGGGTCGTCCAGGCGGTTCGTTGGAGATTCCGCATGCAGCTGTGGAATCTCTTGAGGAGGTGTGCTCGGGCCATGAGGAGGGGGCCCGAGCGGGTTATGCAGTTACGTCGTGCAAGGGCAGAAGCTCGCCGATGAACAGGCCGACGCCTCGGTAGAACCCTGTTGCGGCAGCTTCGGCCATGGCGGTGCCGTAGGCTGAAGCCCAACGGCCCAGGTGCTGGCTCAAAAAGCTGTGGTGCAACGCCTGGAAGCCGGCTGCTTTCTCCAACTCGTCTTTGACGAGCGCGTCGAGTTCCTGCTCCAAGATGAGCTTCGCGAAGGCCATCTCTACGCCGAGCTGGTCGGGCGCGTCTTTCACGTCCTCGGCCAACGAGTACCCTTGTTCCGCGTAGAAGCGGTTCAGGCTGCCGATGGCCTCGTTCGCCTGCGTTCCTACGTACAGCGATTCATACGGAGGCTGGATGCCTTCCACGCTGACGCCGCGGACGAGCCGCACGCGATCGCGGGAAAGGTCGTCCAGCACGTCTTGCACTGGTCGTTCGGCCTGCTCTTGTCCGTAGCGGGCGATTTCATCCAGCGCTTCGCTGCCCGTTTCCTCGCCGAATGCTCCGTTCTGGACGCTGCGAACCAGGTCCTCGTCGGGCAGGGTCAGGAACAGGGAGGCTAGCAGGTCGTACGCTGCGATGGTTCCTTCAAGATGCTCTTGGCGTTGCACAGTCATGTCATGTCACCGCTTTCGTTTGCCTTCGTTCGGACTACTTGGCGGCAGTCTCGTCGGCCGGAACCAGCTTGCTGTTATAAGCAAGCGTGAGCACCAGCACGGCGATCGCGACCACAGCGCCGCCGACGAAGAATTCGTTCATAGTAGGTATATAGGTGGGGATCATCTGCGGGCCCTGCATCTGCTGAAGCGTGGGCACGAAGATTCCTTCGCTCATTTCGCCGTACGTGGGGTACACGCTGCCGCGCACCACGTAGGTGTACTTGCCCAGCAGGATGCCGAGCAGCGCCAGGCCGGCCGCAATGGTCGGCATCTTGCGCATGGCCAGCATGACGCCCGGCACAACCAGCCCGACGATCATCTGGGCCCAGAACAGCGGGGCGAAGGTGCCGAACATCACGGCCTCCATCGCCTTGAGGGCGAAGTCGTTTCGGTAGGCCAGCAGCATAGCCTCGCCCGCAACCAGAACGATGTTGGCCACGATCATCGCCAAAGCGATCTTCTCCATGTTGTTGGAGGTGCGATCGGCTAGGCCCTTGGCCAGCAGCGCGACGGCGGCGCCGGCCATCACCACGTGCACCATGGCAATGGCGATTTCTGCCGGCGATTCCCAGCCGAGTTTACCCGGGATCGAGCAGAACATCACGGCCGTGCCCAAGGGCAGCAGCACTGCGAAGACGGCGGAGCCGATCGAGCCTACGCGAGCCAACGCAGCCTTGCCGAAGCGCAAGCCGGCGATCAGCAGTACGCCGAAAACGAGCGTGGCGGACAGCAGCCACACGTCGAGCAGCAGCGGGGAGGCCGGGTTAGGCGCGAAGAACAGACGCCACATGCCCAGCGGACGCCCCAGGTCGGGGAGGATGGCCAGGCCGGCGCATGCCGAGCAGACCACGCCGACGACGGCCAGCTTGATGCGGGGCAGCTCGCCGGTTTTGCCGAGTGCCGCCAGCAGCAGCGCGCCCGCGCCGATCGCCTCGAAGAAGAGGAACAGCGCGATGTAGAGGCCCCAGGGAATGTAGGACGTGATGGAGGTCGCGCCCCGAACTCCTGAATATTCCTGCATGAGGCCGAACGCTCCCAGGCCGATAAGCACGAGGCAGCCTGCCGCGATGCCGATGACCGCGGTTTTGTTCATTTTGAAGTCCATGGTCTTCCTCCTTTCCTAGATGATGCCCGTGTAGTACACGCTGGGGTTGGTTCCGTACTGCTCGAGCAACGGCTTGGCGCCCAGTTCCTTGATCTTCTTGTTGATCTCGGAGGTAGGATCGTCCAGGTCGCCGAACCAGCGGCTCTTCGTGATGCACGTGCGCACGCACGAGGGCTCTTCGCCGTTGGCGGTGCGCTCGTGGCACATGACGCACTTCTCAACCACGCCGATGGGATGCTCGGCGGCGCGAAGCTTCTCGTAGGGGGTTTGCTCGTACCCGTCGTAGTAAGGGTATTTTTCCTGGTCTTCGCCGTGGTAGGTACGCGCATTGTAGGGGCACACGTTGATACACATGCGGCAACCGATGCACTTGTCGTAGTCCACTTGCACGCAGCCGTTTTCGTCGTGGTAGCTGGCGCCGGTGGGGCAGCCGGTCACGCAGGGCGCGTCCTGGCAGTGCATGCAGCTCATGGGCAGGACGGTTTGGCCGGAGTTCGGGTATTCGCCGTACTCGCCTTTCAGCACCTTGCACCAGTATATGCCCGATGGGGTTGCGTTCTGGTATTTGCACGCCATGGTGCAGGCGTCGCAGCCGGCGCACGTGCTGGCGTCGATCAGCATTCCGTATCTCGTCATCGTCAGCCTCCTTCCTAAGCCTTGTAGACCTTGACGCGCACGGTGTCGATAACGCCGCCGTGAATCGGGTCGATGTACCCGAAGTCACCGCTCATCAGGTCGTTCATGCTTGTGTCTTCCAACAGGTCCTTGCCCATCATCGACGTCTTGCGTCCGCGGGCGCCGCCGATGCCCACGCTGTCGGGGCGAACGGTTTGGGTCAGGTGGGCCCTGCCCTTCGTTGTGCCGAACAGCGATTCGACGGTGATGATGTCGCCTTCTTGGATGCCCTTGTCGGTGGCCGTCTTGGTGTTGATCAAGATGGCGTTGTCATCGGGCATGTACTTGCTCGAGTAGTCGCGACGGATGGGATCCTGGTCCATGTTCGCCAGGCGGAACATGTAGAACGGCTGGCGATAGTTGAATCCGAACAGGTCGAACTCTGCCGGCGCGGAGTCGATCTGGCGGTTTTCCGGCCAGTACGGCACGGCGCAGTAGCGGCGACGCAGCTCGTCGATGGGGAACTTGATGGCTCCTTCCAGGTCGAATCCGCTCTCCTGCACCTCGCGCAGCTTCGGAATGAGGAAGTCGCCGGAGCGCTTCTGGGCCTCAAGGTACACGGTGAAGCGAATCTTCTGGTTGCGGTGCGAGGGGTACACGTCGGCTCCGTAGAAGCCGTTGTACGGCATCATCTTCACCTTGTCCAGGTGATCGAGGCCCTTGTCCTCGCCGAACGCGCTCTTCAGGCAGCGGTCGAACATCTCTTCAGCCGTGTACTTGGTGCCCGGCTGAAGCTTGAACTTCTCGTCCTCGAACTGCACGGCAGCGGGCGGGACCTGGCCGAAGCCGGTCAGGGCGGCGTAGCCGATGCAGCCGTTCTGGTTGGCGGTTTCGTTCCACAGGTCGATGAGGCCCATGCGGTCGAAGATCTCGATCAGCTGGTCGTTGCCGTCCATGGTGTTGAACATGGGCTTCATGCCCTTGCGCACCACGACCCCGCGGTTTGACGCCGCGAACGCGGGATCGGTGTTCGTGGCCGAGCCTTCGTTGCCGGGGAACAGGTGGCAGGTGTGCGTTTCGAGCGATGCGTGCTCGGGCAGCAGCAGGTCGGACAGCATGGCCATCTCGTCCATGTGGTAGCAGCCCTGGTAGATGACGTAGTCCACGCTCTTCATGGCCTGCTCGGCAACATCCGGATCGGCCGTGACCGTGATCGGGTTCGATCCGCAGGACACCACGAGCGAAGGCTTGTAGTCGAAGCCGTACTTCTCGGGATCGCACATCGTGCGCATCATGAGGGTGTTCGTGGAGTGGCGGTGCGGGAACACGTCGGCGTAGTCCAAGCCCTGCGGCGGCCAGTTGAACTTCGTGCAGGTTTTGGCTTCGAAGTACGGTTCGGTGGTGCCGTCCAGCTCGTTGGGCAGGTAATCGCAGTACATGTTGGAGATGATGCCGCCCGGGTAGCCCACGTTGCCCAGCAGCATGTTGAGCACGCGGCTGTAGATGTCGCAGAGCGTGCCGTCTTCTTGGTTGGTAATGCCGCGACCGATGATGACGGCGGCGGGGCGCAGCGGCAGGGTCTTGCCGTCGATCTCGACCGTGGAGCCGAACGAGGCGTAATGTACCAGGTTGTTGGCAATTTCGCGGATCTTCGCGGCGGGAACGGTGCTGTACGACTCGGCCCATTCCGGCGTGAAGGTTTTGAGGGATTCTTTGAAGGCTTGGAACGCCGGCTGACAAGCCGTGCCGTTCACGTCATACTTACCGAACAGAGCAGGGTCAGCGAGCGACGGATCGTCATGAGACTTGGCGGAATCGGACGATGCATCCCAGATCAAGGGTTTGCCGTCGGCGCCGCGGACGTAATCTCCGTTGGCGTCGATCAGGTAAGGCGAGTTGGTCCTGTTCTTTACGAACGGCTCGTCGAAGCCGTTTTCGATTTCGTAGAGCATGCAGTGCATCCACGCGTACACAAGCGACAGGTCGCTGCCCAGACGGGCCGACACCCATTCGCCGCGCGTGGCTTCCATTGAAGCGCGCGGGCCGACCGTGACGAACTTCAAGCCGCGGCGCAAACCGTCTGCGAAGCTGCGTGCGTCGCCGCCGGCAAGACCCGAGTCGTATCCTACGGACTTACCCAGAATTACCAGGTAATCGCAGTACACGGCGTCGTAGTTTACCGTGGGGAACGCCGAAAGCGTGTAGCATCCGCCGTAATGGATCGCGCACATCTGGCCCTTGGTGGAACTGGAGTTCGGGGTGCCAAGCGCCATAGCCCACAGGCCAATTCCAAGGGTAGCGTGACCGCTCTCGTAAGGGGCGAAGCTGTACATCTGCACAAGCTTGCGAATGTCCGTGTCATAGCATTCCCTGATCTTCTCGGCGGCGATGTCCAAAGCCTCGTCCCAGGTGATCTCCACCCAGCCGGGATCGACTTCCATGCCCTTTTCAGGATTCGTGCGCTTCATGGGCGCTTTGATGCGGTGCGGGTTGTACACGTTCATGATGGCGCTCTTGCCGCGCGGGCACAGCGTGCCGGCGTTGTTCGCGCGGTCCGGGTCGCCTTCGATGTTGACGACCACGCCGTCTTTCATGGTGGCGACGAAGCTGCAGCTACCGCACAGCATGCACATGCGGCAGTGGCCGTAGACCTCGCCGGTTTGGCCGTTTGCGGCCGCGTTGGGCGTGTTGGCGAAGGCTTTGACGGGCTTGTAGGCCAGTGTCCCGCTCAGTGCCGCAGCGGTTGCCACGGCGGCGGAGCCCTTGACGAAACCTCGCCTCGATAGTTTCATCGTGTTCAAATTCACTCTTTCTCCTCCTCACTGATGGTTAACGCTTCACTCGTCTTGCTTTAGATGCCGCATCCTCCCTTCCCGTGATGCCTCCGCGTCGCGTCTTGTTGGCGACGGGTTTTGGGTGCACGAGGCCAAGGCCTCGAGGTTGGCGCTTGCGAATCGCGCAGAAAGCCAGGGCCTATGTCGGCCGGTTCGCGCGTATGCGATTTTTGGTTGGGTTTTACGTTTCTGAACTCATACGTTTACAACGCATCGTCGGACGATGCTTGCAGCCTCCCCTCGAACAGGATGTCCAGCTTTTCCCGGAACTTCAGTTCGTACGGGTAGTCGTAGCGATACATGCCCTTATCGAGCTCGCGGAAGAATATGGCCACGATGATCTGAGCCATGACGGTGCTGTCGCTTTTTAGGTTCAGCGTACCGTCTTCCTTGGCATGCTCGATGAGGGCGGCGTAGATGGCGGCCAGTTCGGCGCGCGTGGACAGCTCGATGTCCAGGTGCTCTTTGCTGGCGTATATTTCGTAGTTGTAGGCGAGGCGAATGTCGTTGGCGAACTGCTGGTCGGCGGGGCGCTCTTGCGCCTTGGGCGGGAAGAACACCTGCTTGGTGCCGCTGATGTCCTCAAGCAGCACGGCAAGCACGGCCTCGTCTATGGGCATGTTCTCGGGCAAGTTTTGTGCGAAGCCGCGCAGGTGTTCAACCGAGGAGCGGCCAATCTCAACGAGGAAGTCTCCCTTGGACGGGAAATAGCGGTACAGCGTACCGGTTGATACGTCGGCAGCCTTTGCTATGTCTTTGAGCGTGGTGGCGTCGTAGCCTTTTTCCAGGAACAGGTTGGCTGCGACGGTGTAGATGCGCTGCTTCGTTTTGGAGCTGCACACGTATCCTTTGGTTGCCATTGCTCTGCGGACCTCCCCTCGAACGCTCCGCTTTCTTCGTATGTTCGTTGTCAAAATTGAGTTCAACCTTAAATTTGAGTGTGAACTCATACTAGGCTGCGTGCAGGCGGTTGTCAAGATGAATTTTGAGTTCGTACTCACTTTTTGATAACTACCTGGTCAACAGCGCTTTTTATCTGTCAAACCTGCCGAAAAAGCCTTGTTTTGACAGGTTTGGCAGAAGCGGTTGGCCCTGCTTTTCGATGGGTTCGGGCTGTTTTGCTGGCGCAGCTTCGCCAGCAGAGCCTTGTTGCCTGGGGGCGGGGTGGGGGTTGCGG
>NZ_PPTQ01000025.1 GCF_003340345.1 Paraeggerthella hongkongensis
CCGTCGAGCTGATCTCCAGCGTTATCGCGCTCGTCGCGGTAATAATAGAGAAGCTCCCAGTCCGAAAGGATAGGGAGCCCTAAACAAAAAGCCAAACCGCCGAAGCGATTCGAGAGCCGTGGGGAGTAACCAGCTCCCTGCGGCTCGCCATGTAGTATACGTGAAAGCTAACCGTAAACTCAAGCATCGAACAGGCGAATCCACGATGCCCGCACCGCCGTCAATGCCATCAATGCACGGTTCGGGCAACATCGTCCAAAACACGCGAGGCCCCACCGCCAAAAAAGCCGCCCTGCACAAGCAGGGCGGCCCAATTGCACAATATCGAGCTTACACCGAGAACGCTTATCCCAGCTCGGCCAGCTGCGCCTCCACGCGAGCCAGCTTGTCGGTCATCTCGGCATGCTTGGCACGGTCCTTCTCCACGATCTCAGGAGCGGCCTTCGCCAAGAAGCCCGGGTTCGACAGCTTCTTGTCCAGCTTGGCGGCATCGGCAGCCAGCTTGGCGCGCTCCTTCTCCAGACGCTCGCGCTCGGCGCCGAAGTCCACCAGGCCCGACAACACGATGTACACCTCAAGGCCCGGCGCCAGCGTCACGCTCGACTCAGCCGGCTTGCTCGCATCGGCTGCGATTTCCAGCGAAGCGGTGGTACCCATGCCCTCGATCAAACCGCGCTGAGCCTCCAGCAAAGCCACGTCGGCCTCCCCCGCCTTCACGACCACGGCAAGCTCAGTCTTCGGAGAAATACCGTAGCGGGCGCGCGTGGAGCGAATGGCCGAAACCGTTTCCGTCACCATCTGAATGGCGCGCTCGGCGTCGGCGTCCACGTACTGCGCAAGCGCCTCCGCATCGGGCCAAGCTGCGCCGATAAGGTACGGAGCCTCGCTCCGATCGATCGGCAGCTGCTGGTAAATCTCCTCGGTCACGAACGGCATGATGGGATGCAGCAGGCGCAGCGCCTGGTCAAGCACGAACACCAGGTTGCGCTGGCAGGCCGCACGATCCTCGGGCGATCCGTTCAGGCGCGCCTTCGAGAACTCGATGTACCAGTCGCAGAACTCGTTCCAGAAAAACGAGTACAGCTCGCGCGTGATCTCGCCGAACTCGAAAGCGCCGTACGCCTTGTCGAGACGCGCCACCAAACCGGCCAAACGCGAGAATATCCAGCGGTCGACCGGCGTCACGGGATCGGGAGCACCGGGTACGTAATCGTCCAGGTTCATCTGCACGAAGCGGGCGGCGTTGCGGATCTTGTTCGCAAAGTTGCGGCTGCTTTCCAGCTTCGCCTCGTTGAACTTGAGGTCCTGAGCGCCCGTCACCTGCATGAGCAGGCCGAAACGCATGCCGTCAGCACCGTAATCCTCCATCAGGCGCAGCGGATCCACGCCGTTGCCGCGACTCTTCGACATCGGCTTGCCGTCGGCCGCCATGACGGTCGGATGAATGATGACGTGCTCGAACGGAATCTCGTCGCAGCAGTACATCGAGGCCATCACCATGCGCGCCACCCACAAGCCCATGATGTCGCGTGCCGTGGACAGCACCTGCGTCGGGTACGCAGCCTTCATCTCCGGAGCGTCCATGCCCTCTTCGGTCCAGCCCATCGTAGCGAAGGGCCACAGCTGCGAGCTGAACCACGTGTCCAGCACGTCCTCGTCCTGACGCACGGGCGCGCCGCACGTGGGGCATACGTCTACGTCCTCGACCGATGCGCCTTCCCAGCCGCACGTGTCGCAATAGAACATGGGGATGCGGTGGCCCCACCACAGCTGACGCGAAATGCACCAGTCCTTGAGGTTGGCCAGCCAATCCAGGTACACCTGCTTCCAGCGCTCGGGATGGAACTGGATCGAACCGTCCTCCACCACGCGCGCCGCGTCCTTCTTGAGGCCGTCGACGGCCACGAACCACTGCTCGGACTCCCACGGCTCCAGCTTCGTGTGGCAGCGGTAGCAGGTCATGACGGAATGGTCGTGGTCCTCCACCTTCTCAAGCAGGCCCAGATCCTCGAACGCGGCCACGATAGCCTCGCGAGCCTCGTCGCGATCCATGCCGCTGAACTGGCCGTAGCCTTCAACCACGTGAGCCGTCTCGTCGAAGATGTTGATGCGCTCAAGACCGTTGCGCTCGCCCATGGCCCAGTCGTTCGGGTCGTGCGAAGGCGTGGTCTTCACGCAGCCCGTGCCGAACTCCATGTCCACGTGCCAGTCGGCGAAGATGGGAATCTCGCGACCCACGAGCGGCAGCGTCACCGTCTTGCCCACCAGATGGGCGAAGCGCTCGTCCTTCGGATTCACCGCAACGCCCGTGTCGCCCAGCATGGTCTCAGGGCGGGACGTGGCCACCACCAGGTACTCCAGATCGCCTTCCGGCTGCGTCAGGGGATAGCGCAGGTACCACAGATGACCCGCTTCGTCCACGTACTCGGCCTCGTCGTCGGCGATGGCCGTGGTGCAGTGCGGGCACCAGTTCACGATGCGCTTGCCCTTGTAGATCAAGTCGTCGTTGTACCAGTCCACGAACAGCTTGCGCACGGCCTTCACGTAGCCCGGCTCCAGCGTGAAGTGCTCGTCGTCGTAATCGCACGAGCAGCCCATGCCCTTGACCTGGTTCACGATGGTGGTGCCGTACTCTTTATACCAGTCGTAGCACGCTTCGATGAACGCCTCGCGCCCGATTTCCAAACGGCTGATGCCCTGGTCGGCAAGCTTCTTGTCCACCTTGGTCTGCGTGGAGATGCCCGCATGGTCGGTTCCCAGGATCCAACGCGTGGGCCGTCCCTGCATGCGCGCGCGGCGAATGCAGGTGTCCTGGATGGTATCGTTCAGCGCATGGCCCATGTGCAGCACGCCCGTGATGTTCGGCGGCGGAATCACGATGGTGTACGGCTGGCCCTTCTTGGCGCCGAAGCCTTCGCCGCGCTGAAAGTAGCCGGCATCTTTCCACGCCTCGAACAGCGGGCGCTCGTGCGCGGCGAAATCGTAGTCGATCTTCTTTCCGTTATCAGCCATGTCGGCTCCCTCATCCTCGCGTCTCTCAAACCGAAAGCGGGCGCGCCGCCTATTCGCGATCCGCCCGCTCGTACCTACCTATACCGTCCGGCGCTAAGCGCTCTGCAGCTGCTCCGCGTCCTCGACCGCCTCGATCTGGGGCTTCGTCTCCCCTGTAATGTCCGTGGCCTGGATGGTCACGCGGGAAAGCCCGTCCTGCTCGGGAAGATCGTACATCACGTCCTGCAGCACGCGCTCGCAGATCGAACGCAAGCCGCGCGCGCCCGTGCCGTGCTCGACGGCCTCGTGCGCAATAGCGCGCAGGGCCTCGGGCTCGAACGTCAGCTCCGACTCCTCGAACTCGAACATCTTCGTGTACTGCTTCACCAGAGCGTTCTTCGGCTCGGTCAGAATGCGCACGAGATCTTCCTCGGAAAGCTCCGAAAGCGACGTGACCACCGGAATGCGTCCCACGAATTCGGGGATCATGCCGTACTTGTTCAGGTCTTCGGGCAGCACCTGAGCCAAAAGCTCGGCTTCGGCCTTCTTCTTGCTCTCGGGCAGCTCGGCGTTGAAGCCCAGGCCCTTCTTGCCCACGCGCTCGGCGATGATGTCGGCCAGGCCGACGAACGCGCCGCCCAGGATGAACAGGATGTTCGTGGTGTCGATATGGATGAGCTCCTGCTGAGGATGCTTGCGGCCGCCCTGGGGCGGAACGCTCGCCTCCGTGCCCTCCACGATCTTCAACAGCGCCTGCTGAACACCCTCGCCCGACACGTCGCGCGTGATGGACAGGTTCTCGGCCTTGCGCGCCACCTTGTCGATCTCGTCGATGTAGATGATGCCGATCTCGGCGCGCGGAATGTCGAAGTCCGCCGAGGTGATGAGCTTGAGCAGGATGTTCTCAACATCCTCGCCCACGTAGCCGGCCTCGGTCAGCGTGGTGGCGTCCGCGATGGCGAACGGCACCCGCAGCGTGCGGGCCAGCGTCTGCGCCAACAGCGTCTTGCCCGAGCCGGTGGGGCCCAGAAGCATGATGTTGCTCTTTGCAAGCTCGACATCGCCGTCTTCGGCGTCGGCGCCCAGGCTGATGCGCTTGTAGTGGTTGTACACCGCCACGGACAAGGCGCGCTTCGCCTGCTCCTGCCCCACCACGTGCTCCGAAAGCTCGGCGTACAGCTGATGCGGGGTCGGCAGGTCGGCCAGCACGTCCTCGGGCGCGGGCTCAGCCGCGACGGGCTCGCCCTGCGCGCCTACGCGGGCATGGCGTCCCGACGCCGCTCGGGACGCCGGCTCCGATCCCTCGGCCTCGAAGCCGGGAACCGTCAAGCCCAAGTCGCGCATCATGGCGTCGGCGCACACGGAAATGCACTCATCGCAAATGTAAATGCCGTTCGGGCCCGAGATCATCGCAGCCACCTGGTGCGGGCGTTTGCCGCAGAAGGCGCATGCAATGTCTTCGGGACTCCGACCGTCGAATTCGTCGTCGCGTCTGTCGTTCATGTATCCTGTTCGCTTCTCTACTCGTTGGAGCCGGGAACCGCGGCGCGCGACGTGGTGATGCGGTCGACCAGACCGTATGCAACCGCCTCTTCCGCCGTCATGTAGTTGTCGCGCTCCGTGTCCTTCTGGATGGTTTCGAGCGTTTGGCCCGTGTTGTCCGCCAAGATCTTGTTCAGGCGGTTGCGGGTTTTCAGCATGAAGTCCGCAACGATGGCGATCTCGGTCTGCTGGCCCTGCGCGCCACCGGACGGCTGGTGGATGAGCACCATGGAGTTCGGCAGGCACAGACGCTTGCCCTTCGCGCCGTTGGACAGCAGCACGGCGCCCATGGAAGCGCACTCGCCCAGGCAGATGGTGGACACATCGCACTTGATGAAGTCCATCGTGTCCAGAATGGCCAGGCCAGCCGTCACGGAGCCGCCGGGAGAGTTGATGTACAGGGAGATGTCCTTGTCGGGATCGGCGCTCTCAAGATGCAGCAGCTGCGCAACCACGGAGTTCGCCACGTTGTCGTCGATGGCCTCTCCCAAAAAGATGATGCGCTCGTTGAGCAGGCGAGAGTAGATGTCGTAGCTGCGCTCGCCGCGCGGCGACTGCTCGATGACGTAGGGAATCAGCGCTGATTTAGGGGTGATGATGCTCATTGCGTATGCCTCGCTTATCTCTTACGGCCGCTCGGCGGCCCTGCTTGCAGATAGTGCTGTATGCACGTGCCGTATCGTGGTGCAAGGCTAGGGTACCGTATCGTCACCTCGGCCCGCCCGATGTGCACGCAAAAAGCGCGCAATACGGACGGGCCGAGGCACGTGCGATGTTATTCGGCGTCGTCAGCCTTGACCTCGACGGCCTCTTCCTTCTTTTCGGCGGCCTTCTTCGGCGCAGCCTTCTTCTTGGCGGCAGCCTTCTTGGCCGGCTTCTTGCCCTCGTCCTTCTTGGACAGGTCGAGCTCGGTCACCACGGCGGTGTCCATAAGGTCCTTGACGGCCTTCGTGCGCAGAACGCCCTGACGCACCATGTGCAGCTGGCCGTTCGCGCGCCACTCGGCCTGCAGGGCCTCGGGGTTCTCCACGCCGCTCTTCACGAACTCGTCGGTAACTTCCTCGTCGGAAACGCTCATGCCGGCATGGCGAGCCCATGCGTCAAGCGCCAGATCCTGCTTGGCCATGTCGGAAGCCTGCTGCTTCACGTCGGCCTTGAACTGGTCGGGCGTAAGGCCCTGCTGCATAAGGTACACGTCGAAGGTCATGCCCTGCGCCTGCATCTGCTGGAAGAAGTCCTGGATCAGGCTTGCTTCGTTCTCTTCGACCATGCCTGCGGGAACCTCGCCCTCGAGGCGCTCGGAGATCGCGTTGAGGCATGCGTTCTCCTTCAGGCGCGGCATGAGGTCGGCCTTCTGCTGCGTCACGGTCTCGGCGATGCGGGTGCGCAGATCCTCCACGCCCTCGAAGCCCAGCGTCTCCTTGACCCACTCGTCGTTCACTTCCGGCATGATCTTCTTCTTGACGACCTTGACCTCGACCTCGAAGTTGATCTTCTCGGTCTTGCCCTGCAGCGCGGACAGCATGATGGGGGCGTCGGCCGGCATGTCGAGCGTGAACGTTGCGGTCTGACCCTTCTTCAGGCCCACCAGCTGCTCGTCGAACTCAGCCGGGAACAGGCCCGCGCCCAGACCGTAGGGGCGGTTCTCCGTGGTGAGGGAGGGAATGTCCTCGCCCTTGTCGTCGGTGGCCTTCATGGCCAGGTCGATGTAGCTGTCTTCCTTCACCTTCGTGGCGGCGGCAGCATCCTCGTACGTGTAGTAGTGCTCGCACAGAGCCTCGACCTGATCGTCGATCTCCTGCTCGGTCACGCCTTCGGCAGGAAGCTCGATGGCAACCGGCTCGTAGCCGGACAGCTCGAACTCGGGCTTGACGGCGATCGTGAAGGAGAACGTGTAGTCCTTGCCGCTCTCCACCAGGTCCGTATCCTCGAACTCAGGCTTGGCGATGGGGTACAGATCGCAATCGTCGATGGCGAGAGGATAGGAACCGTTGACCACGTCGTCGGTCACCGTCGCGCGGACGGCTTCCTTGCCCAGAGCGTTGTCGATAACCGGACGCGGGGCCTTGCCCTTGCGGAATCCGGGGAAATTGTACTTGTTGGCGAAGTCCTTGTAGGTCTTCTTGATGCGGGCGTCGACATCCTTAGCATCAACGGTAACGGTCACTTTCGTGCGGTTATCCTGCAATGCCTCAACTTTTGTTTCCACGTAACTATCCTCCATCATTCTTATGTCGCCTATGCGGCTTTCGGCGTGCTTGCCCTGGCGCCCTCGACCGGCCGTTCATCGATCGAAACCGCGTACCGAGCACACCGAGACGGAATTATCGCATATATGGAGCCGTTGAGGAAGAGCGCTTGAAACAGGTTCACGAAGAACCTACCTACCGTCCGTTCGCAACGCGTCCGCAAGATTCGCCTGCGAAGCTTGCGGGCAAGCGCATGAAGCGGCGCGGCGCACGGCGACCCCGGCCGCGGTTTCGCGGGAAAAGCGCTTGCGGCCGTCCTCGACCGGCAGCCAGGACCGGCGAAGGTTACGGTTGCGTTTCACGCTATCATTGCCGAACGGGTCACGGTATCATGATCGGGAAACGAATCTTAAACGCAGCAGCGGAGGTCCCATGCCCACCATCGATCTCAACCTTTTGCAAGAACGCGAGCTCGAGCGCCTGATCGACTACGAACGCTCGACGTGCACCGTCAACGGCGACCTCGTGTACCGCTGCGCGTTCCCCTACCGCCCCGACGACGATCTGCAAGTGGAGCTTCTCGAGCGCGGCGCGCTGGCCCGCAAAACCGACGAGCGTCGCGGCGCCGTGGTGTGCATCACCTCCGACGGCTACTCCTACTTCCCCGCCAAGCACCAAGAAGAGGTGGAGAAGCAGCGCGCTCACAAACGGGAATCCCGGCTTATCGGCCTGTCCGCCCTTTTCGCCGCGCTGTGCGTGATCACCGGATTTCTCCTAGGACGATTCCTCGCGTAAAACATCCCCGCAGTCCCTGGTTCCATCGGTGCGCTTTTTTGCTATTATGTTCGGCGTGCGTTCTTGCACGCGCAACGTCGTGCGGGCGTGGCGGAATTGGCAGACGCGCCAGATTTAGGTTCTGGTGGGGAAACTCGTGAAGGTTCAAGTCCTTTCGCCCGCACCACTTGGGGGGAGGCTGCCCTGGGCACCCTCCCCCCAAGTGCATACATAGGACGCGAGCGACTGCGTTGCGCTGAGCCGTTCGCCGGGGAAAGGAATCCGTTCACGATGGAAACGATTAAGAAGATCGGGCGGGCGTGGAACTCCATAAGCCTGATCAAACGCATCTTGGTAGGCCTTGTCATCGGCGCCGCGCTCGGCGTGTTCGCGCCGGGCATCGAGGTGTTCGAGATCTTGGGCACGCTGTTCGTATCCGCCTTGAAAGCCGTTGCCCCCATCCTCGTGTTCTTCTTGGTAATCAGCGCGCTCGCAAACGCGAAAGCGGCTGGATCCATGAAAACGGTCGTGGTGCTGTACGTGGTCGGCACGTTCATCGCCGCGCTCGTGGCCGTGATCGCAAGCTTCCTGTTCCCCGTCGAGCTGACGCTTTCGGCCCCTACGGTCGACCAGAGCTCGCCCACCGGCGTGGGCGAAGTGCTGGGAACCCTTGTCACGAACATCGTGTCCAACCCGGTTGACGCGCTCATCAACGCGAACTACATCGGCATCCTCACCTGGGCCGTGCTGCTGGGCATCGCGCTGCGTGCGGCAACCCAGGGCACCAAAGACGTGTTCACCAGCATATCCGACGCCGTGTCGCAGGTTGTGCGCTGGATCATCTCGCTTGCGCCCTTCGGCATCCTGGGCCTGGTGTACACCTCCGTGAGCGCGAACGGCCTGGAGATCTTCACCGAGTACGGCCAGCTGCTGCTCGTCCTGGTGGGCTGCATGCTGTTCATCGCCTTGGTCACGAACCCCCTCATGGCGTTCTGGGGCATCCGCCAGAACCCCTACCCGCTGGTGTTCCGCTGCCTGAAGGACAGCGGCCTCACGGCGTTCTTCACCCGCAGCTCGGCCGCGAACATCCCGGTCAACATGGAGCTGTGCCGCAAGCTCGGCCTGGACAAGGACAACTATTCGGTGTCCATTCCCCTGGGCGCCACCATCAACATGGCGGGCGCTGCCGTGACCATCTCGGTCATGGCCATGATGGCGGCCCACACCATGGGCATCTCCATCGACCTGCCCACCGCCGTTATCCTGAGCGTGCTGTCCGCCGTTTCCGCATGCGGCGCCTCGGGCGTTGCCGGCGGATCGCTGCTGCTCATCCCGCTGGCATGCTCGCTGTTCGGCATCAGCAACGACATTGCCATGCAGGTCGTGGGCATCGGCTTCATCATCGGCGTGGTGCAGGACTCCTGCGAGACCGCGCTCAACTCCTCCTCCGACGTGCTGTTCACCGCCACCGCCGAGTACCGTCAGTGGCGCAAGCAGGGCAAGGAGATCACCTTCGGCGCCGACGAGTTCAGCGAAAACGAAATGGCCTAGCGCCCGTTTCGACTGCACCGTGCAACCACGAAGGCCCCGCCTCCCCGTTCAATCGGGAGGCGGGGCCTTCTGCTTTCAGCCGGATTCAAGAAGGACGCCCGGGGAAGCCGCCCCGATCTCGCGCGCCTACTCGGCCAGACGCGCGAAGAAGTCCTTGCCGTTCTTCTCGATCTCGATGTCGTCCAGATCGGCGACGTAGGACCGGAACTGCGAATAGCCCAAGTCCCGCACCTTGAAATCGCGGTACTTGGCGCGGACGCGCTTGGACAGCTCGGACACCGCCACCCCCTCGACGCCGGCGTCGCGGACAAGCTGGCGAACGAACCGATCGGGATTGGACGCGGCGCGCGACGCGGAAGCGCTCGATGCGACCCGATCGGCATCCGCCGTCGCAGCGGGCTGCTGCGATGCGGCGTCCTCGTTTGCGACCTGCTGCGAAGGCCGCTTCTCGGTCGCGTCGTCGCCGGCCGGTCGCGAGCGCTTGGCGCCCCCGCGCCTTCCGCGACGCACGGGCTTGCGCACGCCCTGCTCGGGCCGGTCCGCAGAAGCATCCGAGGTTTCGGCGTCAGCCGCAGCGGCCGCTTCAGGCGCGCTCTCGGCTGCGGGAGCGCTCTCCGGAGCAGGCACCGCCTCATCCGCGGAAACAGGGGCCTCGTCGCTCGAGGAAGGCTGGCCCGACGCCTCCTTGAGCTGGGCGCCTTCGGCACCCCTGCGACGGCGCAGGGAGCGTCGAGCGGGCTTGGCGGCAGTCTCGCTCGCGGTTTCGGCTTCCGGCTTGCCCGCGGCTTCGGAGGCCAAGGCGGTTTCGGATTCCTTCTCGCGATCGGCCGGGGCTGGCTTATGCGCGGGCTTGCCCGCCGATCGGGACGGCTTGCGAGCCGGCTCGCTCGTCCCCTCCTTCTCCGCGGGCTTCGAAGCTTCCTTGGCCTCCGTCAGCTCGATGGCAACCGAGCTGCCGTCTTTGATGATCTGAACGCTGCCGAACTCGCCGAGGAGCTTCGTCAGCTGGTTGGTGCCGTAACTGCGCACGTCGAAGTCGGGGTAGCGCTTGAGCAGACGGCTTCCCACCTCGCCCACGCCGGTCGACTTCCCGTTGTTCTGGTTGTCGGTGATGATGTTGACCACGGCCTGCTCGATCTCCTCGATCGAGGGGCCCGTATTCTGCCCGCCTTGAGAATTGCCCTGGTCGCGATGGCCTTTGCCCTTGCCGCCCTTGCCGTTCGAATCCCCCAGCAAAAGCTCGAGCGTGGTGAAGATGTCGCACGCCTTGCGAAAAGCCGTGGGGGTCTTCTTCTCCCCCATGCCGATCACCGTCAGCCCGCTCTCGCGGATGCGGCTGGCCAGGCGCGTGAAGTCGCTGTCGCTCGACACGATGCAGAACCCCTCCACCGAGCGCGTGTACAGGATGTCCATCGCGTCGATGATCATGGCCGAGTCCGTGGCGTTCTTCCCTTGCGTGTACCCGAACTGCTGAATGGGCGTGATCGAGTTTTCCAGAAGCGCGTCCTTCCATTTCGAATGAAGGGTGAGCGTCCAATCGCCGTAGATGCGCTTGTAGGTGACGGTGCCGTATTTGGACAGTTCGTCGGTGATGGGCTTGATGTACTTCGCCGATACGTTGTCGGCATCGATGAGCAATGCGAATCGTTTTTCAGACGATGGCTTTATATCCATAAGTACTCCTTGATGGTAAGGAACGGGCTCGATGCCCCTTCCGCAACGCCGTGCAGCAACGGCTCATTCGCGTATGCATGCCGTCTTGGCGTTCGATGTTGCGCTCATAGTACTCTAAAACCGCACATCAGAAGTAAATTACGAATATCCAGATACAATTTGTCCATATTCCTCTTGCATTCATGGAAAGAAATCCGTATACTTCCTCCTTGCGCCTTGGTGGGTGTAGTTCAGTCGGCTAGAACGCCAGATTGTGGCTCTGGAGGTCGTGGGTTCGAGTCCCATCATCCACCCCAGCGCAAGTTTTTGAAAAAAGGTCTTGCACGGTCGATCGGAATGCTCTAAAATAGCAAACCGCTTCGCAAGAAAGGCGAGACGCAATAAGGACCGTTAGCTTAGTTGGTAGAGCAGGGGACTCTTAATCCCAAGGTCGTAGGTTCGAATCCTACACGGTCCACCATTTGAATGATAAGCCCCGATCAGGGGCTTTTTTCATGCCCTCTTCCCCGCCTTCGCAAGGGACGCAAACCAGCGCCGTGCGCAGAAAGAATTCCGCGCACGGCGCTTCCGCTATTCCCGGATCAAACGACGCGCGCCCAGATACGTCACAACGAAGTACGCGCCGTAGACGACCAAGAATGCACCGGCGCACGTAAGCGCCATCGCGCCGATGTCCAAATGCCCGAACACCGCCACCACGTCCGACACCACGACGAGCGCGCATGCCGAATGAGCCACCGCCAGCAGCAGCGGGAACAAGAAGTACACGAGCACCTGCACGAGCAGCGCCCCGTCGACCATCTTCGAAGAAGCTCCCAACTTGATGCACAAACCGTAGCGGCGCGCGTTGTCGGAGGCCTCGGAAAGCTGCTGGATGGCCAGAATGGCGGCGCACGCGACAACGAGCACGAATCCCAAGTAGATGGCAAGGAAGGCCACCACGGCGGACAGGCTGACGCTTTGGTCGACAACCTCGGACCGTGTGAGCGACAGCGACAAAGGCCACGTATCGGCGTTGTCCGTCTGCGACACGGCGGCCAGCAAGGCTTTGAGACCCTGCTCGTCCTCGTCGGTTGCGCACTGCATGTTCAGCAGCGTTTGAACGATCACGGCCTGCGCCGGAACCTCATCGTCGTTCACGACGACGGTCCCCGTGTTCATGGGAAACGAAGTGGTCATGAGGGATTCCCCCGAAAACACCGCCGCACGAAGCAGTCGGTCGCCCACGGGAACGTCCGTTCCGCGCTCGACGACGCCCCGGTAGAACTCGGCCGTGATGCTGGAATCGCTCACGAGGGCGCACTCCCCCGGCCCCAGTTGCAGCGGCGCCTTTCCGGCCAGCGTTAGAGCCTCGTTCACCTGGGAAAGCTTGCTCACGTATACGGGAAACGTCCCGTACTGGGCATTGATCGACGCGCCGGCTGTATCCTTGAGCGACAAGCCGCTCGCCCGCTCCACGTCGGCCACGGTGGTCGCATCGGACGGGTCCACGCATTGGTCGACCTGTGCCGTCCCCTGCACAAGAGCATCCAAGTCCCCCGCGCCCAGCGCCTTCGCGCTGTCGCGCAGGCCCGCCGCCATATCGAAGCCCTTCGCTGCCGCGTACTGCGCGTACGGCTCGATCGCCGCATCGGCCACGTAGCCGGTATCGGCGCGATACGAACCGAAGACGCTCACGGCGCTGGCACTGTACGCCGTGCCCTTCGCCAGGCCGTCCTCCACGGCGTTGCGTATGCCCACGCCGCCGCACACGCTGGTGATAGCCAAGAACAGCACCAGGCACACGACGGAAAGCGAGGCGAACGTCGTGTTGACCTTGGCTCCCAGCTGGCGCAGCGCGAACATGTTGAGCCCCCGCAAGTACAGCGGGTGGATCATCTGCACGAGCTTCAGCAGGAATCCTGCCAACGCGTAGAAGAACAGCACGGTGCCCACGCACACCAGGACCGCGGCCGCCGCGAATTCAGGGGACGGCTCCAGCAGACCGTTTTCGATCAACAGCTTGTACGATATCCCGATAATGACGAGCGACACCGCGAACAGCGCAAGCGACAGCGGCAGGCTGCGCAGCTTCATCTCCTCGTGCACGCTTTCCGCCTTCATAAGGTCGACAAGCCGCGTACGCGACACCGAGCGCGCGTTCAGCAGCGCCGCAAGAACGAAAACAGCCCCGAACACCGCAATAGCCTGGATGAAGGCGTCGACGGAGAACACGAAGGAAAACCCTGCGGAGCCGGCCACATCGGCTTGGAACATAAGCGACGTGAGCTGCAGCAAAAGCTGTGAGATCGCCACGCCCAGGGCAAGGCCGGCCGCAAGGGACGCCGCGCCCGCGGCAAGCGACTCCAAAAGCACGATCCTCACCACGTCCGACGTGCTCATGCCCAGCGCCAGGTACAAGCCAAATTCCCGTTTGCGACGCTTGATGAGAAACCGGTTCGCGTACACCACCAGAAACACCAGAACGAACGCGACCAGCACCGACGCCCCTGAAATAATCATGCCCAGAAGTTCGAACATCGCATCCCCGGATTCCGAGAACGCCAGCACCCCGCGCTGGGCCGACATCGAGTTGAACGCGTAGAACACGGCCACGCCCAGCAGCACGGTAAGGAAGTACACCCCGAAATCGCGAACTGACTTGCGCACGTTTCCCAGGGCAAGCTTAACCAACATGGGAAGCCTCCTCGTCTGCGCAATCGAAATGCTGCCCATCGCCGCCCATGGAGGCGACGACGTCCACGACGCTGCGGTAGAACGCGGCGCGCGTGGATCCCTTCCGATGCAGTTCGCCGAACAACGATCCGTCCTTGATGAGCACGATGCGCGAGCAGTAGCTTGCCGAAAGGGAGTCGTGCGTAACCATCAGAATGGTCGACCCCGATCGGTTCAAGCGCTCGAGCGACTCCAGAAGCTGCCGAGCCGACTTCGAATCGAGCGACCCCGTAGGCTCGTCGGCCAGAATCAAGCTGGGGTCGCCCACGGTGGCGCGCGCCGCCGCCACGCGCTGCTTCTGACCGCCGGACAGCTGGTAGGGGTACTTGGCAAGCACGTCGTCAACGCCGAGCACGGCAGCCGCCTGTCGCACGCGGGCCTCAATCTGCCGCGCAGGCGCCTTCTGGATCGTCAAAGCCAAAGCGATGTTCTCGAACGCGGTCAGCGTATCCAGCAAGTTGGAATCCTGGAAGATGAAACCCAGGTCGTTGCGGCGAAACCGAGCGAGCTCCCCGCCGTGCAGCGATCCCACGTCGCGCCCGTTCACCACGATGTGACCGCTGGTAGGGGCATCGATGGTGGCCACGCAGTTCAGCAGCGTGGACTTGCCCGAGCCGCTCGGCCCCATGATGCCCACGAACTCTCCGCGCGACACGGCGAAGCTAACGCGGTCGAGCGCCTGCGTGACATTGGCGTCCGAACGTTTTCCTTTCTGACCGCCGTAACGTTTGCTCGCGTTGCGGACCTCGACCACAAGAGGCGTCGGTTGAAATGCAGCGTGTTCTGCTGGCATGGCTTTCCACTCCTTCGATTTTCAATGCGTTCATGAGCGAAAACCACGATACCCGCCCCGCCTTACGCCCTCCCTTCCCGCTCCTTGCAGGTTCCTTGCATTGCCTTGCGACTGCCTTACAAGAGCGAAGGAAACCGTCCCGTCTCGAAGGGTTTATGGGATACTGGGCAAGAAGAGGAAGGAGCCGCCGTGAGCTTTGCCCACGCCCACGAATTCGGAATCGCAGGAGACGCCCTGCACGACAAGCGGATCCTGCTTGTCGACGACGAGCAGGAATTGGCCAGCATGGTTGCCGCCATCTTGCACAGGGCGGGATTCCACGCCGTGGAAACGGCTCATTGCGCAAGCGAGGCGCTGCGCATCATCGACGCGCGCGCAACGTCGCCCGACACCGCCTGCCAGCTGTTCGTCCTCGACATCATGATGCCGGGCATGAACGGGTTCGACCTGCTTGCGCGCATTCGGGAGCGCCCCGCCCATGCATCCACGCCCGCGCTGTTCCTTTCGGCCAAAGACGAGCCCTTCGACCGCGTGAACGGCCTGTCGCTGGGGGCCGACGACTACGTCACGAAGCCGTTTCTTCCCCAGGAGCTGGTCCTGCGCATCGCAGCCCTGCTGCGTCGATGCTATGCCGCGGAAAGCCCGGTGCTCGAGCTTGCGGCAAGTCGCGTGAACCTCACGACGGCCGAAGTCGAGCGAGCCGACGGAACGACCGTCCAGCTCACCGCCAAAGAGCACGAGATCCTGAGCGTGCTTGCGCGCAACGCCGGCCGCATCATCACCATCGACGCGCTCTACGAAGCATGCTGGGGAACGTCCTTCGGCTACGACAACTCGCTCATGGCCCACATTCGCCGACTGCGCGAGAAGATCGAAGCGGACCCGTCCGCGCCCGCTTCGCTGGTGACGGTGCGCGGCCTTGGATACAAGCTGGTGAAGCGCTGAGCATGGCTGCCTCGAAACACGAACGCCGACGCCCGCGCCCCGAAGGGTTCGCGCGATTCTTCACAAAGCAGCTGCTTCTCTTCGTAGCCTGCGCGCTGCTTGTCATCGTGGTCGACCTGGCGCTGTACATCGTCATCGCCTTTCAAGAATCGAACGCCAACTTCAACACCGGATCGCCGGCATCGCTCGTGCGCACGGTGGACGAGCAGCTTGCGCGCACGGACGATGGCACGTTCTCGCTTGAAGAAGAGGCGTCGCTGCAGTTGGCGAGCAAAGGCGCTTGGGGCCTGCTCGTCGACGAAAGCGGTACGGCGATCTGGTCCCAGAACCTGCCCGCGGACGTTCCCCGCTCGTACTCCCTGAACGACATCGCGATAGCATCGCACTACGCAGCCATCGCCGACTACCCCGCGTTCTTCTGGGATCGAAGCGACGGTCTGTTGATCGTAGGCCTGCCGAAGGGCGAGTTCTGGACGATGTCGCTCACCTACCCCGCTTCGACGATGCGCAATCTTCCGCTGTACATCCTGACCATATTCGCAGTGGACGTCGGCATCCTGTTCTTGCTGTACGCCCTGTCCCGTCGGCGAACCCAAAACGCCGTCGGCCCCATAGCAGATGCGCTCGACAAGCTGTCAGAAGGAAAATCGGCCCAGGTGGACCTCAAGGGCGACCTGCAGGGAATCGGACGGCAGATCACCGAGACGTCGGCGCTCATCGAGCAAAAAGACGCCGCGCGGGCGAACTGGATACGCGGCGTGTCGCACGACATCCGCACGCCGCTTTCGATGATCCTAGGATATGCCGACGGCATCGCGCAGGACGAGGAAGCGCCGGACGATGCGCGCGCGAGGGCACGCATCATACGCGCGCAGGGCCTGAGGATCAAGGACCTGGTCACCGACCTCAACACCGCATCGCTTTTGGACTACGCCGCCCAACCGCTCAACCTGGAGCACGTGCGCCTTTCGAAGCTTCTGCGCACCGTCATCGCCGCGCACATGAACGCCCAGCTCGACGACGCGCACCCGGTAGACCTGCACGTCGATGAGCGCGCAGCCGACGCGACGGTTCTCGGCGACGAGCGCTTGCTGACGCGCGTGGTGGAAAACGCCCTGGCCAACGCACGGCTGCACAACGAAGCCGGCTGCCGCATACGCGTATCGCTCGCGCTTTTGAACAGGGAGGCGAACTGCGCCGTCATCTGCATTGCCGACGACGGCGCGGGCGTGACGCGCGACGAGCTGGCGGCCCTCGAAGCGCGCCTGGCGCGCTCGCGCACGGCGCGAAGCGCGGCGGGATCGTACGGAGAAGAGCACGGCTTGGGGCTTGCACTGGCAGATCGTATCGTCCGAGCGCACGGCGGCTCGCTTTCCCTGGAAAGCGAGCCTGCACACGGGTTCACCGTGAAACTCATGCTTCCGATTACCGAACCCAAAGCAGGTTCCGCAACGTAAGCGCTGCGGAACAGGAAGCCGCTGTCAAAACGGACGAGTTTTGCGGCGGTTTTCACCCTTTCAAGAGGGCTCGCTCCGCACCTGGTTTTTATTTTCCCAGTTCAGACGAACGGAACTTCGAATTATCCTGGTTCGAGGACCAGCAAAACTCGATCGTTTTGACACGACGGGCGAAACGCGTGCGCAAAACGGGCGCGACAGGGAGAGACACCGGGCGGACGGGACGCGCGGCGCGAGGCGCCAGGCTGGACGCAACGCGCGACGCGGAGCGCAGGCTGGACGCAACGCGCGGCGCGGAACGAAGCAACCCCGCCTCTAGCACTCCCCCTGCACGCCTATGCCGATCAGGCCAGGACCGGTATGCACCACGAGAACCGGGCTGATCTGCCCCTCGTACCACAACTGCACGCCGCTCATCCGCGATGCAAGCTCGGACTTCACCTCGACCGCCTCTTCCGCCGCATCCCCGTTCACCACGGCAACCGTGCTGCGAGGGAACTTCGCAGCGAACTCCTCGACGCACTGCATGGCCTTCTTGAGCGACTGCCGACGCCCCTTGGCCTTCGTAACGGTATAGTACACGCCCGCTTCGTTGCAGCTGATCACTGGACGCATGTCGAGCAAGCTGCCCACGCGGTAGGTCACCTCGCCGATGCGACCGCCCTTGCGCAGGTACTCAAGCGTGTCGACGCAGAAGTACACCCTCGTATTCTTCGCTATCTGGTCGCCTTCGCGCTTGATGTCCTCGAACGACGCGCCCTCGGCCAGCCTTCGCGCAATTGCAAGAGCAACCAGGCCCGCGCCCATCCCGATGTTCTTCGTGTCGACCAAGCAGCAATCAAGCTCCGGCATTCCCGTCGAGAGCGAGCGCATCAACTCGTACGTAGCGGAAAGCCCGCTCGAAATGGTCACGATAACCGCGCGATCGTACCCGTCGGCCACCACGCGCTCGAGCACGTTTCGCGCAACGGCGGGAGTAGGCGTAGACGTTGTGGGGATTTCCCGAGAGAAGCGATCGTACACCTCTTGAGGAGTGATGGTCACCTTGTCCAAAAACGATTCGTGTTCGTAGTTCACCTGCAAAGGGACCACGTACATGCCGTACCGGTCGATATCCTCGGGAGGAACGTCGGTGCAGGAATCCACCACGAGCGCTATACGGCTTGCATTCATACTGTCCTTCTTTCAAAGTTTCAATAGCTTTATGATATGGTTTTCATTACTAGATTATAAGGAGCATAGCACCGTGTCAAGCAACAACGAAGATTGACTGACCCCGTACGGATTGTTATTCTCATTCGTACGAATACCGTGGAAAGGAATCCATGAACCCTTCATCCATCAGCATGTCGCCCTACGCGCAAAAACTCGTCAACCTGCGCTTGCCGCGATACCAGGAGATACCCCGCATCGACCTGTACATGGACCAGCTCATCGGATACCTCGAGGAAACGCTCGCCCCGCTCTACCAGGAACACGAGAAGATCATCACGCGTTCCATGGTGAACAACTACGTGAAGCAGGGGGTCCTCTCGTCGGCTTCAGGCAAGAAGTACACGCGCTCCCATGTTGCGTACCTCATCGTTATATGCACGCTCAAGCAAACGTTCTCGATCGCCGAAATCGACCGCCTCATTCGCATGCAGATCGCAAGCTTCGACACGCATGTGGCCTACGATTACTATTGCGACGCGTTCGAAGCGGCGCTCGAAGCCCTGTTCTCCGCCGAACCCACCAGCCCGGCAGGCCTCACAAGCGGCGCGAACAAGGGAGACTTCGAACGGGACCTCGTGCTTTCAACAACATCGGCCATCGCCTACACCCTCTACGTGAAGGCAAGCATCTTGGCCACCGACGCCGCCGCACGTTAGGGCGCGCGCGAAGGACGCAAAACCCGACTTCCCAGCTTTCCGTTGAAATCGCGTGAAACATCGCCGTTGCGCCTATAAGGGTGACCTTATCCCGATACAATAAGGCGACCCGTTCGCTACAACGCAAGGAGATCGCCACGTGGAAGCCCTCATGTTCGCTCTACTCATGTTGGCAGCCGTCCTCGTATCCTCCATCATAGACCAGCTTGTCCCCAAGGTATCCTCCCCTCTTATCCAAATTGGACTAGGCCTGATCATCGCCGTGGTCGCAGGCGGTCAGATCGACATCCTGTTCGACGAAGCCGACTTGTTCCTAGTTTTGTTCATCGCCCCGCTGCTCTACGACGAAGCGAAAAGCGTCGACAAAGCGGCGCTCTGGCGCAACAAAAGGCCCGTCGTCTCGCTCGCCATCGGACTGGTGGTGGTCACGGCTCTGGTGGTCGGCTTTGCGGTCAACTGGGTCGTACCTTCCATCAGCTTGGCCGCCGCTTTCGCCCTGGGCGCCGCCCTGGGCCCCACCGACGCCGTTGCCGTCGCCTCGCTTTCCAAGGAAACCGACATCTCGCCCCGCGCCAAGAGCATTCTGGAAGGGGAATCGCTCATCAACGACGCATCGGGCATCGTTGCCTTCCAGTTCGCGCTGGCCGCAGCCGTTACCGGCACGTTCTCCCTGGTCAACGCAACCGTCGAGTTCCTGTTCTCTTTTTTGGGAGGCATTTTCATCGGCATCGCGCTGGGCTACCTGGGCAACTTCATCGTGCGCAAGGTGCGCTCCTGGGGCCTGGAGAACACCACGTTCCACGTGCTGTTCGAGGTGTTCACGCCCTTCATCGTGTACCTGGTAGCCAACCAGGTGGGCGCGAGCGGCATTTTGGCAGTGGTCGCAGCAGGACTGGTGAACGTCATATCGCCCCGCACGCTGGGGCCTTCGATATCGCGCATGAACATCGTTTCGGCCAGCGTCTGGCAGGTGCTGTCCTTCACCCTTAACGGGATCGTGTTCGTTCTCTTGGGCACGCAGCTTCCCCGCGCCATGCAGCAGACCTGGGCTAACGTGTACATCGACAACGGCTTGCTCATATCCTATGTCCTGGGCATCACGCTCATACTCATCGCAGTGCGCTTCGTATGGATTCTCGTCATGGAGCGCTCGCGAAGCCGCAAAGGCAAAAACAAGGAAGACGGCACGGCGAAGCAGCGCAGGCTATCGAAAACCGATATGCTATCGGCGGCCATCATGACGCTGGCAGGTCCAAAAGGAACCATCACGCTCGCCGTCATCCTCACGCTGCCGCGCGCCATCCCGCAGCAACAGCTCATCATGTTCCTGGCATGCGGCGTCATCGTGGTCACGCTTCTGCTGGCTACGTTCGTGGTTCCCCTGCTAGCTCCGCGCAAGCCGACCACCGAAGAAGATCAGCGCTGCGACGAAACGCAGGTGAGCCTCGAGATCCTGCGCAACGTCATCGAGGAGTTGTCGGCTCGCCAAACACCCGAGAACCGCGCTGCCACGCAAATGGTCATCCATTCTTACAACGACCGCATTGCGCGCATCAAAGAGCAGCACAACATCGACGACGAGCCGAACCTCGAGCTGCGCCTGAAAACGCTGCGCTGGGAACAGGAATTCGTCTTCGAGCTCATCGAGCATGAGGAAACGTATCCTTTGGTAGGCTACCAGTACTTAAGCCGGCTCTCGCATATAGAGAACCTTCTGCGCCACCACGCCGATCGTTGGTCGCCGCAAAGGGCCGCCCTGCGCATGCGCACAGCGCTGAGGTCCGGATGGTATCGGTTCGTGCAGGGCATGCCCGGAGCGAATCTGACCGAAACCGCGCAGGCCATCCGCGATCTGCAGATACGGTCGTGCGAATTCGTCATCGAGAAGCTGCAAGGGGAAATGGCTCCCGGCGTATCGGAGGAAAACGCCGAGGACCTATCGTCTCTGCTCCTGGAGTACCAGCGCACGTTGAGCGCATTGCGCTCGAAAGCCCCCTCCATCACGGCCATAACCAGCACGGCGGATGCCGCGGTCGACATCAAGCGACTTGGACTGCACCTGGAGCTGGAGCAAATACAAACGCGCTACGAGGAAGACGACCTGTGCCGCGCCACCGCGAAGCGCCTGCGCGAGAACGTGTACCTTATGCAGATCGACCTCGAAGACAACGTGTAACGCGCGAAGCACGGTTTTCGCAGCCTCGCTCCGCACCGCAACGCCCCCCCCGCATAAAAAGGCCCGCAAGCTCTGCGACGAGCTTGCGGGCCTTTCCGTGTGCCGTATGAGCAGGAAGCGCTACATCTTGGCCGGAGCGCTCACGCCCAGCAGACCCAGCGTGGTCGCCAAAACGATGCGAGTCGCATCGGCAAGCGCCAGACGCGCGTTCTGAACGGCCTCGTCCTCACCGATGATGTGGCAATTGGTGTAGAACGAATGGAACAACGCCGCCAGATCCTGAGCGTAATGCGTCAGGCGGAACGCAGCGCGATCGCGCGCAGCCTGCGACACCAGGTCGGCGAAATCGTCCATCTTGCGCATAAGGGCCAACTCGGACTCGTGCGTCAACGGGGACAGGTCCACGCCCGCAGGCACGACCTTAGCCGCCAGCTCGTCCATGGAAAGCTCGCCGGCCTCGGCGGCAGCCGCGTCGGCGGCGTCGGCGGCCTTGCGCAGGATGGAGCATATACGCGCATGAGCGTACTGCACGTAGTACACCGGGTTGGAAGCGTCCTTCTTCTTCGCCACCTCGATGTCGAAGTCGATGGGCTGATCGGAAGAGCGCGACAGCATCAGGTAACGCGTCGCATCCACGCCCACCTCGTCGATGAGCTCCTCGAACGTGATCATCTCGCCGGTACGCTTGGACATACGAACGGCTTCGCCGTCGCGGAACAGGTTCACCAGCTGGCCAAGCATGATCTCGAGCGCGCCGGGACGGCCCCACGCGGCAAGCATGGCCTCGCAACGGGCGATGTAGCCATGATGGTCGGCGCCCCAGATGTTGATCAGGTGGTCGAAACCGCGCTCAAGCTTGTTGTAGTGGTAGGCAACGTCGCTCATGAAGTACGTGTACTCGCCGTTCGCCTTGATCAGCACGCGGTCCTTCTCGTCGTCGAACGCGCTCGACTTGAACCACGTGGCCCCGTCCTGCTCGTAGATGTAGCCCTTCTCGCTCATGGCCTTCAGGCTGCGGTCCACGGCGCTTTCGCCCGACTCGTCCTTCACGTACAGGGAGCGCTCCGAGAACCAGCAATCGAACGTGGTGCCGAAACGACCGGTCACGCGATGCTGCTCGGCGAGCATCATCTGGTAAGCGCGCTCGCGGAAGTTCTCCATGCGCTCCTGCGGATCGGCGTCAAGCCAGACGTCGCCGTCCTCGTCGATGATGACCTGCGCGATGTCGTTCACGTAGGAACCGGCATAGCAAGCCTCAGGCATTTCGACGTCGCGACCGAGGATCTGCTGATAGCGCACGGCCACAGATTCGCCGAAGTTGTCCATCTGCGTGCCGGCGTCGTTGATGTAGAACTCCTCGTACACATCGTAGCCGGCATGGCGCATCACGCGCGCCGTGGCATCGCCCAAAGCAGCCCAACGGCCATGTCCCACGTGCATGGGACCCGTGGGGTTGGCGGAGATGTACTCGAGGTTAATGTAGCGCTGACCCTCGGGGATGAACCCGTGACCGAAGCCTTCCTTCTCCTCGCGCACCTGGGAAACAACGCCCTGAAGCACGGTGGAGGACAGGCGGAAGTTGATGAAGCCGGGGCCGGCGATCTCGGCGGAGGCGATAATGCCGTTCTCCGGAAGATGGTCGACAATGATCTGAGCGATCTCGCGGGGGTTCTTCTTAGCCTGCTTGGCGGAACGCATGGCTACGGTGGAGGCCCAGTCACCGTTGCTCTCGTCGCGCGGGCGCTCCAGCGCCGCCGCGGGAGCCTCCTCGAGCTCGAGCGATCCGTCCTCGCACGCGGCCGCAACGGCTGCGTCGATCAGCTGTTCAAGTTGTTCGCGAATTTGCATGGTATGCATCTTTCTTTGTGGGACTCGTGTAAATACATGTTGGACAAGTCTACCACCTTTTTCCGGCGCGCGGGCACGCGTCGAGCGAACGAACGCCCCAAAAAAGGACGTTATGCAGAAAACGTACACACGACCTCGCAAAAAGCTTCTGCGGTTGGGCGCTTTTATGCTATTGTTCGCTCATTGTAGATTCCCGGGCACCCCCGGTTGTGAGAGAGGACGAAACCGCATGGCCATGATGTTCCAGCAAGGAAACTTTGACGACGCGCGCATCGTGCGCACGCGCGTGTTCATGGAAGAGCAGGGCTTCCAGGACGAGTTCGACGACATCGATCAGGATCCCCGCACCATCCATGTCACGTTGTACGTGGACGAAGAACTGGCTGGATGCGCGCGCACCTTCCCCGATTTCGAGCGCCCCGAAGAACCCGGCCGCTGGATCTTCGGTCGCCTGGCCGTCTTGCCCGAAGCGCGCAAAGGCGGGCTGGGAGCCGCCCTTTTAGCGGAATCCGAGCGACTGGCCCAAGCGGCGGGAGCCACGGAAATGCACCTGCACGCACAGTGCCGCGTCACGCCGTTTTACGAGCGTTCGGGATACCGGCAATACGGGCCCGTCGAACTTGACGAACACGTCGAGCATATCTGGATGAAGAAGGCCCTGTAAGGACCCCCTCCCCCTCCCGCAGCGTTCCGACCAAGCGAAGACGGCCCCCGCCGAAGCGGAGGCCGTCTTTTTCGCTTGCTTTGCGCCTATTGCCGAAAAACCGGAATCAGGATCAAGCAGCGCCTGGAATCAACATCATCGCAACGGTGAGGATGACCACGCAGGCAACGCCAAGCACGACGAACAGTTTGCCGCCGAACTTGAGCCACGTCGAGTACTCGATCTTCGCAAGCGCCAAGCCGCCCATGATAGCGCCGCTGGTCGGGGTGAACAGGTTCACCAAGCCGTTGCCAGCGCTGAAGATCATGATCATAACGTCGGTCGAGAAGCCCAGCGAGTTAGCCAACGGACCCATGATGGGCATGGATACCGTAGCCATGCCGGACGAGGACGGAATCAGGAACGACAGCACGATGTAGAGCAGGAACGACAGCGGAGCGAAGATGATCGCCGACAAGCCGTTCAGTGCAGCTGCCGCATTCTCGAGAATCCACATGTCCAGGCCGGTCTCGCCCATAAGCACCGTGATAGAACGGGCCATGGCGATGATCAGCACGACGCTCATCATATCGGCCGTACCGTTGATGAACGCTTTCACGAAACGGCTCTCGGACACGCCACCGACGATGCCGATGATGATAGCCATGATGAGGAACCACGTGGAAGCCTCGTCGAAGTACCACTGCCCCAGCGGAAGGCCCGTCAGGAATGCGGACCAGCCGTCCGAGATCTGCTCTTCAGTGGTAACCGTGCCCTCGACGTTGCCGTCGAACGCGATCTCGCCGCCAACCTTCTTGTCGACCCACTTAGCAGAGATGTCGTCGCCGGTAACCTGCGTCGTCACCTCTTCCGTAGCGGAACCAGCATCGAATATCTCGACGCCGAAATCGCCCCAGGGGATGAACCCGACGATCATGATTACAAACGTCAGCGCGAACACGACAAGCGTAGCCTTCTGACGCCCCGTCATAAGCTTCTCGGATGGATTCGCCTCGGCATCCTGCGTTTCCTGCTGAGCTTCGCCGAACTCGGCCTTCATGACTTCCTGCTCTTGCAGCGAGAGAATCGTGGAGCCCTTGTCGGCCTTGACCTTCTTCGCGTAACGCATCACGAACACGATGGATATGGCCAAGGTGACCAGCCACAAGATGACGCCGAGCATGATGATGGTGCCCTGGTTGATGGCAAGCCCCGTAGACGACAGCGAGTCAACAGCTGCGCCGACCGCGAACGGGTTGACCGTCGAGCCGAGCACGCCGCAACCGGCGCCCAGCAAAACGACCGCCGCGCCGACCACGCTGTCGAAGCCAGCGGCTACCATCGTGGCAGCCAGCAGCAAGTAGAACGGCACCGTTTCCTCGCACATGCCGTACGTCGTGCCGCCAATCGAGAAGATGAACATCAAGATGGGAATGAGTATAAGCTCGTTACCCTTGAGCTTTCTCACCAGCGCGGCAATGCCGGCGTCCAAGGCGCCCGTTTCCGTGACGATGCCCAGGAAACCGCCCAGGATCAGCACGAACAAGCAAACGGGGAGCGCATCGGTGAAGCCTTTGACGGGTGCCGTCGCCACATTGGCAACGGTAGCTCCCGTTACACCTTCCACACCCATGAACGACATGACAACCGTAATCAGCGCCAGTGCGATCAGGATGATCAACAGGATGGTGAACGAAGAGATGGAACGCTTCTTTCTGCTTTTTTCCTTTTCTTTCTCGGTCATACAAACCCCTCCTTTTTGAGGATCGAGGTGGATAGACAGGTGCGAACGAGAAATTGATAGACGAATCAGTGGAAGCATAACCGCATGATCCGACAGTACCCCAGTTAACGGCGACGCCCGCGCTACACAGGCGCCGCCGCTTAGAACAGTTTCGGATTCCCAAAGCCCTCAGCGGGCCTCAGTACTCCAAACGGCGGGAACTACGCCGTGATGATGGTGCCGGTCTTGCCCTCGAGGCCCGCGGCGGCGCACTCGAGGCTGGTGATGAGGGCCTTGCCCTCGGGGTAGGCGCGCACGTACTCGATGCAGGCCTCGACC
>NZ_PPTQ01000026.1 GCF_003340345.1 Paraeggerthella hongkongensis
ACGTACCTGACCTTCTCGCGCTCCGTGTACATGCGGCTCCCTCCTCACGGCCCCTTCGGGGCCGTTCGATCGGTCGTGGACCGCCCTCGGGCGGTCCAACTTCTTGCCGCACCCCCGTTTTGCGGCGGTTTTCCGCCTTGTCGGGGCTATGCCGCTACAAGTGTTTTACATCGTGCCTGATCAGATGGCTGTCACTTCGAATTATCCTAGTTTGAGGATCAGCAAAACTCGCCCGTTTTGACACGGGCGCGCGAGGATGCGGGGCACTACCGGCAACAGCGGGCGCGCGAGAACGCGTAGGCGGCTCGGCGCGGGCGCACAAGCACGCGAAGGTGCGCGGCGCAAGCAGGAGAACCTACCGAGCACGCGAGCGACGCAACCGACGTAAACCCGCCGGACGCGCGAACCCGCCGCGCAGCGCGAAGCCTACGGTTCAAGCTCTTTCGCCATCACCACTGCGTCGTCAGCCGGGAAATCGTAGAACCCCTCCCGAACGAAAACGTCCCTGAATCCAAGCCGCCGGTAAAATGCACGCGCGGGTTCGTTGGAAGCACGCACCTCCAGCTGCATGGAACGGCACCCCCGTGCCGCCGCCTGCCGGCACGCGCGCTTCACCAACTTCGTCCCGCATCCGCTTCGTCGGGCGCAAGGATCTACCGCCACTCTTACGATCGCTGCAGTATCGCCCGCCTCCCACCAGCCAAGATACCCCGTCACGCCGCAAGCGACAGGAGAACCGACCCCCGGCAAGGCGCACGCCACCTCGTAATGCGCACAGGGGTTGTGCCGAAGCTCAAGAGCGTAGGCAAGCGGCGTCCATGGATCTTGGAAAGCCTTCGCCTCGATGGCCATGACGCCCGCAAGATCGTCTTCCACCATGGGGCGAATCAGCAGCGCATCGCCATCCGCGTCCATCGTCCCCTGCAACTCCGAGAATTGCGCGCACCCGGCACGACCGCCGCCGAACGCGCCGCCAGCGAACGTCCAAGGCCGTCGGTCGACGTCGGGCTTTTGCCCGATAGCCACGAACGACTCCGACGAAAAGTAGTACTCGTCGCTCTCGAAAAGAGCCTTCCATTCGTCAAGAAGCGCGTGGATCTCGTTCGCTATCGCCGCATCGACGCAGCTCGGCACGTTTCGCCTGAAGTACGCGAAACGCTCGAACAGATCAAGACGCTCCTCGCGCGCTTTCCCAACCGTGTCTACGGAAAACGTTTTCACCCGTATCGGCGAAAAACCCGCGCGAACCAGGTAGGTGTAGCATTTCTGCCCATTGCAACGGTCGGTGCACGCCGTCCAGGCCGTATTCGGTCGCACGTGCTCGTCGTACAGCGCGAAAAGCCTCTTCATCGATTGGCTCGGGTCGGGATACGACAGCTTCACCGAGTCGTCCGTGGTCTTCACGACGACGAACCCTCCCGGCGCCAGCAACCGATAAGCCTTGGCCAAAGCCGCCTGCGGGTCCCGCACATGCTGCAACACATGGGAGAAGTACACCACGTCGAAAGCCGCGCCGTCTTCGGGTTCGAAGTCTTCAAAGGCGGCATGCACGAATAGAAAGCGAGCGTCATCCGTCTGCGCAACGGCACGCGCGATATCGTCAGCCGACGGGTCGATGCCCACGACGCGCGCGATCGAGTCGTAAGGCGCGAACTTCAGCCGGGTGTTGAAGCCGTCGAAACATCCGACGTCCAACACGCGAACGTTCTCTCGCCCCGCCAAATTGATCGCCTCGAACGCGGCGTAGTCCTCAGGCGCAGTGCGAAACGCCTGTTTCGTAATGTGCTCTCTTCCCCACGCCACAGCCGTCCTCCCATGCTCTGCTCGCAAGTTCGGTACGCAAAGCGCGCAAGCCCGACCGGAACACGCGCATCCGGCCGAGCGTCCGCTTGCTCCACGTGCTTTCCAGAATGCAGGCGCTCAGCCGACCCGGTGCGCAGCAGCATCGTGCACGACAGCTTGCTCTGCCAGCAGGCGATTCGCCTTCAAGCGCAGCGCGGCTCCCTTGGCGGCGAACAGCTTGCCCGATCGCTCGAAATCCTTCCGCGCCGCAACGGCGTTGTTGGGCGAAATCGCATCGAAGAACGAATCGATGTCCGCATCCTCCACGGAAAGCCCCTCATGCCGAGCAAACGCGTCGAGCGAGAACTGCCGCACCAGCTGCTCGCGCACCTGCATCATCACCGACATCGTCAGCTGCTGCTCCTCCATCCCCTGCTGCTTCAGGAAGTCTTCCAGCGTTTGCCCCTGCTCTTTCAGCGACTTGTGAAGCGTCTTACGAGCTTCGGACATGGCGGCGTCGTATACCGCATCGGGAATCTTGCTGTTGAAGCGCTTGGCCAGCTCGGCGGCGCACAGCTGCTCCTTTTGCTTCTGGTGCTCTTTCGCTTGCTGCTGAAGCAAGCGCGAGCGGATATGCTCGCGCAGCTGCGCGACGGTCGAGCAGTTCGGCATGACGCGAGCCGCCCACGCATCCGTCACTTCGGGTTCAACCGTCGACAGAATGCGCTTGACCGTGACCGTCGAGCGATACGACTCCATAACCGGCTGCCCGTTCGCGTCAAGCTCGAAGCTGGGGCCTTCGAACTCGAAGGATTTCGTCTCCCCGACGTCCATCCCCACGATCGCCTCGTCGAAATCGTCCGGCATGGACAAAGAGCCGGTGTTGTAAACGCGCGCTTTCGAGCACAGCGCACGGACCGGCTTTCCGTCCTGGATCGTCTCCAGCTCCAGTTCCACGGAGTCGCCTTTCTCCACCGTGCTATGGCTATCGTCGGTTCCCCGGTCGGCGGAAGCCTTCACCAAAGCCTGGATCTGCTCTTCAACCTGATCGTCCGAAACGGCAAGGGCGGGCATGGTTATCTCGACGGGATCGTACGAGGACAGCTCGAACTTCGGAACGGGAACGCACGTCATCTGAAACTCGAACGTATGGCCCTCGCGCACATGCTGGGCGCATGCGTACTTCGGCTCGCCCACGATATCGACCTCGCGGTCGGCCAAAGCGAACGGCGCGCAGCGCGCCATAACGGCCTCGTCGAACAAGAACGCCGCCTCGTCCTTTCCGAGCACCTCGCGCACCACGTCCACCGGCTGCCGCTTGGGATCCGGCTCGACCTTATGCTCGTACGCCACCAGGATCGCCGCGCGTTTGAGCCCGTCTTTCACCTCTTCGGTCGAAAGCAACACCGTAAGCTCAACGGTATCGACGCTTTTCTGCCTCATAGTCACCTGCATGACGTACCCCTTTCCCCGTGATAGATGCAATGGGGAAAATCTAGCACTCGCCCCCGTTCGCGTAGTCCCTTCGGGAGTATGAAAACGCCAAATCTAATACGGGCAACTATAGGGGGGCGTCCCCCTTGGTGACTATCCTTGAGGTACACGAGCTTTCCCGGAAAATCCAAAGGAGAGGGGTTTTATGTCTGATCTCACCATCGGACAGATTAAGAGTAAGCGGGTGCTTTACCTCATTCTGTCAACGCTCACGCTTTTGTTCCTGGGCCTGATTTACGCATTCTCGATGTTCGCAGCGCCCATGTGCTCCTCATTCGGACTGGAGAAGGGCGCCGTCGCGCTCACCTTCAACATCATGATGATCACGTTCTGCATAGGAGCGGTCATCGGCTCCCAGATCGAGAAGAAGATCGGCGTGAAAGGAACGCTGCTTGTCGCAGCCGTTCTGTTCTTCATCGGCTTCGCCGGAACCGGCATCTTCGGCAACGGGAGCATCGTGGTCGTGTACCTATGCTACGGCACGTTCGGCGGCCTTGGCGTAGGCGTGGGGTACAACTCGGTCGTCGCCACCACCAACGTGTGGTTCCCCGACAAGGTAGGGTTCTCGTCGGGCGTTCTCATGATGGGCTTCGGACTGGGATCCCTTATACTGGGCACGCTGTCCGTCAACCTGATTCCCCTGTTCGGCCTGGGAACCGTGTTCACGGCCATCGGCGTGATCACGGCAGTGATCGTGATTGCCCTGGCCCTGTTCCTGCAGCGGCCGCCCGCGAACATCGTGGAGCTTCTGGCGCCCGAAAAGGCCACGGGAGACAGCTACGATCCCGGCGACGAGGATAGCGCACTGAAAACGGGGACGTTCTACGTGTACTGGACCTGGGCGATCATCGTGATCGCCATAGGACTGGCGACCATCGGCAATTGCGCTTCGGACGCGCAGATCGTCGGACTCGACGCCGGCTTCGCCACCCTGCTCGTTGGCTTGGTATCAACCTGCAACGGCCTGGCGCGCGTGGTCATCGGCCTCATCTACGACAAGACCAACGTGAAGATCACCATGCTGATCGACGGGCTCATCGCCGTGGCCGCCACCGCGTGCATCGTCAGCGCGTTCATGACCGGCATCTCGGCGCTCTACATCATAGGCGCCCTGTGCTGCGGCTTCTGCTACGGCGGCGTGCCCGTTGTGGCCTCCGCGTTTGCTCGCCAGCGATTCGGCTCGAAGAACTACCCGTTGAACCTGTCCTTGGCGAACTTCGCCATCACGTTCGGCTCCATCTTGAACATCGTCGTCGGCATCGCCGTCGGCGGAGCGGCCAACCGACTTCCCATATTCATCGTCATGACCGTGCTTTCCGTCATTGCAACGATCACCGTGCTTCCCTTCTCGCGGAAATGGGACAAGGACATGAAGATGCTCGAGAATCGCAGGGCTGCAAGAAGAGGATAGTATCCCGGTTGAACGCCGAAAAGCTGAGTCCTTCGCTTCGCGGACTCAGCTTTTCGGTATAGTAGAGCGCACGCCGTTCGCAAGAAGCTTCGTCAAGAACCAAGGGGGCAATCATGGCTCGATACAGCAAGCGCCAGCAAAAGGCCTACGAGGAGATTCTTCGATTGCAGGCGAATCGACGCAAAGACATCATCAAGTGCTCGGCCTCCCTGGCCGCCATTCTGGTTCTGGTATGGGGAAAGCTGGCGCTCGAGCTGAACGGCATCATCGAGGCAGGCAACCTCGTTGCCGGGGCCGTCATGATGGTCTCGTCAGTTGGCCTTGCGATCTTCGCCGGCTCGGCAAGCATCGACTTCACGAAAAGCGGGCAGTACATCAACTCTATCTACGCGCGTACCGGGCTTTCCAAGAAAGACGTGAAGGATCGCGCAAAGCAGCAGTCGCGCCAGAACGCGCAGTCGTAACCCGCGATCTGCTCGGCCTGCGTCCGCAGCCCTGCCCACGCAGGTTGCGGACGCCTTGCTTTACCGCCTGCAAACCAGTCCGCAAACCAAGGCAAGGCGCTGTACGCATGCGCACAGCGCCTTTTCAATACCTACGTCCCGCATACAAAAGCCCTTGCTCGTCCCTGATAGATCCATGTGGCACGATCCACCAGGGACGAGCAAGGGCTTCTGCAGGAGCGCAAAGCCGAAGAGCTGATCGCCTGCCCGTCAGTGCCCGGACAAGCCGTTTCCGGTAAGCTCCGTGGCCGCTACGAAGGCAACAATCAGCAACCCCATGATAGTCCACGCCAGAATCTTGGCTTGCTTCGAGGTGAACGGCCCGATCATGTCGCTTCTCGGGTCGTTTTCAGAGTCGTACGCAATGCTGCGCACCTCTTTGTTGAAGAGGGCGTAGCACTTCGTGCAATGCTCCTCCGACTGCGATTCCCTTCCGCAAAATGGACAGATCATGTCAAATCCCCCTTCGTTAACGGCCTTTGGCAATGCACGTAGAAACCACGCATTCGCCAGAGGAATCAAAAGAACGACGGCCACGCGCACCGTCGCCCGCCGCTTGCGAGCCCGCGCAAACCAAAGCGCGGCATCCCTTCCCTTCCAAGTCGAAACCCCCTTCACAACCCGTCAGGGCTTCCGATTTTACTCGGAAGCCCGTTCGAGGTTGCCCACCATCCCCTTATCAAGAGACGGAAAGCACATGATGCGAAGGTTCGCCTTGTGCTAGGACTCCACGGCTTCGGCGATATCGTCGATGTTCATGCCCTTCGCTCCCTTGGGAAGCAAGAAGCATGCGGCGAAGCCGAACGCCATGGGAACCGCAAGCAAAGCAATCAGCGGAGAGAACGCCCAGCCAGCAGCCTTCAAGCCGCCCAAAACAACAGGCGAAAGGATACCGGCCGATTTTCCGAGCGCCACGATGGTGGCCACGCCCGAGTTGCGGAACTCGGTAGGATACGACTCGGACATCATCGGCTGAGCAGCCGTGATAGCGTAGTTCAAGGCAAAGCCCATGAAAACGAATGCGATGAGGTACGGCCAGAAACTCGTTTCCGCAGGCAGCTTGACAACCTGAGAGACTATCAAGCACGCCACAACAGCCAACCCGTAACCGAATGTCAGGTTGCGCTTACGACCCATTGCCTCGGACACGAAGCCCGTCGTGCAGTTCGCGACAACCGATGCCGCGTTCTGAGCCATAGCCAGCATGTACGAAGCGGTAACCGCGCCGCCCGTAGCTTCGAGCATCAAAGCCGGCAGCCAGGCGTTTACGCCGTAGATGCTGAAGTTACCGGCAAAGTAGATGATAACCAGAGCAATCGTGGTCTTAAGGTACCTGCCCTTCCAAACCTCAGCAGGGCTTGCCTTGCCGGCAACGGGCGGAACAAGAATGTTCGCAGCATCAATCTCGAATCCCGTGTCCTTGCCAGAGCGCTTCTGAATGCACTTCAAGGTAGATACCGCTAGATCCATCTTGCCGTGAACCGCCGCCCAGTGGGCGGATTCCGGTGTGAACTTGCCGAAAATGAACGCGTAGATAACCGGGAACGCACCGATGGCGTAGCACCAATGCCACGTTGCAACCTGGACCATGATGGTGCCGATCAAGGCAGCGAACACCCAGCCGACAATCATCCAAGCCATGCCGAACGTGATGAAGAACGAACGCTGCTTCGTCGGCGTGAACTCGGTGAACAGCGTGGTAACGATAGGCGTGCACACGCCCAGGAACAGACCGGCGATAACGCGGAACACCGAGAAAAGCTCGTAAGACGGGGCGAAGATGCACGGAATGGTGAACAAACCGTACATGAACGTGCCAAACGTCAGAATCTTACGGCGACCGAATTTATCGGACAGCGGGCCTGCGGCGAACGAGCCGACCACGATGCCGATAGTGGACCAAGATGACAGAGCGCCCTTCAGTGCATCGTTTCCTGCGGGACCGAAGAACTCCTGCATGATCTGCGTGTTCGTATAGCTGATGATCATGTAGTCATAGCCATCGAACATCATTGCGATGCCCACGAGGAAAAAGATAGAGATCGTAAACTTACTAACTCCGAACGAATCGATAAACTGGGAAATGGTGAATTTCCTAGCCGCTTTGGAATCTGCACTCATAAACCGCTCCTTGTAACGTTCCACTTAAGCCTCAATCCCCTAGCTTCAGTGGAATCTTATAAGCGCGTCGCTTTGACGAAACGGTGCCGTCCGACGGCCTCCTGAAAACAACTGGAAAACGAGAGGCCGTCTCGCCATGCGCATCGATAAAAGTGCCGTGCGCTTCAATCCGTAGAACCCTCTTATTCCCTTGGACCGAATTGCGCACCGCCTTGACGAGCGACATTGGAAAGGAAAAAGGGTCTCGGCCCCCTGGAGCCTGAGACCCTTTTCTGAAACAAGGCTACTAACCCTCGAGCTCCTTCAAGATCTTCTGATCCTGATTCAGGCGCTCAGACTCCGAAATGGGCTTGAACGTAGCGTTCTCGATGGACTCGTCGAGTGCTTTCTCCTTCTCGGCACCGCACTTCTTGCATACCGTTGCATCTGCGGCGTTAAAGGTGTTGCACTCGGTGCACTTCCACAAGATCTTCCCCAACGGAGGCGGACGGAATCCGCCTTTTTCCTGACGAGCCATAGCTCTCCTCCTTCAGTCCGGTTATTTCGTGAAAAGCACCATCTTGGGCTTTTCAGCCGCCTTAGCAGCCAGCTCTTCCACCGTGCCGTAGTACATTACGCCAGCCTGGCAGTGATGTACGCAGTTGGGAAGGCGGCCTTCGGCCACACGGTCGGCGCACAGATCGCAAAGATCGGTCGGCAGGGGAAGATACGTCCACTCCCACTTGCCCGTCAGATTCTTCACGGGACCATACTCGAGCGTCTTGATACCGTACTGGCCAATCGGAAGATCATGCGTCTTCTTGCAGGCAACCTCACAGGTGTGACAGTTGGTGCAGAATTCGTAGTCGATCAACAGACCGTACTTAGTCTCCTTCGAATCGGGTGTAGTCATAGCCCCCGAAACCTCCTCCCTTGGTGACGATTGCGCTCGGCGAGCAATCGTTTTCAGGCGTTACCTTGTAGCACTTGCACAGCGTGCTCTTGTACGGAGCGCCGTAGTGCGTCGGACCGTAAACGCCCATCGTGGTCAGGTTATTGCCGTTGCAGTCGAACACGCCGTACAGGTTGGGCTCGGCAGCCTCCTGCTCGGGGAACCACCAGCCATGGCGAGCACGCACGAGGTTCGGCATCAGGCCAGGAGCGATATGCGCCTGCTGCTTGCACTTGCCTCGCTTGTTCTCGAACCATACCCAGTCGCCCTCTTTGATGCCCTGCTCCTTCGCGATCTCCGGAGAGATATCGGCGATAGCGGTGGGATGAACCTCGCGCATCGTCGGCAGCTGGCGATGCTCGGAGTGGAACAGGCCGATGTGACGGTGCCCGGAGGTGTAGATGTACGGGTACTCCTTGTACAGCTCGGGAGTACGGTACGGGCTCTCGTACGGCTCCATGTGATGCGGCAGAGGATCGAAGCCCCACACGTCGAACAGCGGAGAAGACACCTCGTACAGACCGGTCGCGGTAACGAAGCCCGGCTGACCGTCCTCGCGAAGCAGACCCTTCTTGTACTTCTCGTACGTCTCGTTCCAATCCCAGTAGTCGTAAACCTTGTGGGTAAGGTCCTCGAACGTGTAGTCAACGCCAAGGCCGTCGTCCTGAATCATCCACGTCAAGAAGTCGCGGGTGGTCTCGAACTGGTTGAAGAACTCAGGGTTGAAGCGCTTGCCAAGGTCGAGCACGAGCTCTTCGTCCATCTTGCACTCGAAGTAGCGGCCAGCCGAAGCAGTCAACGTACGCAGCGGCTGCCACCAAGAGCGGAAGGAGTCGCGCTCAACCGACATGGCGACCGGAAGAACAAGGTCGGCGAACGCCACGGCGGTCGGGGTCAGGTAGTAGTCCACCACGACCGTGTAAGGAACGTTCTTCCACGCACGGTACAGACGCGGGGCATCGCCGGACATGTTGGCGATGGGGTTGGTGCCGTGCACCCACATCATCTGAGGCGGATACGGAACGCCGGTCTCCATGGCTTCGAGCAGCAGATCGGGCGGAATGAACGGCGTGTAGCCAGCCTTGTGAATCGGGGACTGGTCGGTGCCGATACGGCGATCAAGCATCTCCTGCGAGATGAACTCAAGGCCGCAGCCGTACTTCTTGGAGCTGTTGTAAGCGTAGCGAACGAGCACGTTGCCGCCGGGAACGTCGAGGTTGCCGCACAGCGCCGTGATGTCGGAGATGGCGAACGAAGCCTCCATAGCGGAAATCTGCATGTCGATGGCAAGACCCCACTGGATTGCGCCGGGGCTTGCAGCAGCGAACATACGGGCTGCGTCGATAAGATCCTGCTCGTCGATCCAGCAGATCTCGGCGCACTTGTCGGTCGGGTAGTCCTGCAGACGCTCGACCAGGTCGTCGAAGCCGTAGCACCAGTTCTCAACGAACTCGTGATCGTACAGGTCCTCGTCGACGATGACGCGCAGCATGCCCATGGCAAGAGCGCAGTCGGTGCCGGGACGAACCTGCAACCAGATGTCGGCCTTCGAGGCAAGCCATGTCAGAGCAGGGTCGACAACGATGAACTTCGTGCCCATGCGCATGAGGTCGATCAGCCAGTGGCCCACGAAACCGTCAGGGTTGGACGCCAGAGGCTCGTTGCCCCAAACGATAACCACTTCAGGCTGCTTCCAATCAGGGTTGTCGTAGCGATCCGGGTGAAGCTGGGAAGCGTCGAGGATCCAGCAATCGCCATCCTTCATGAGGTTGGCAGTCATACGAGGCTGATAGCAGGAGTCGGCAGAGAGGAAGCCGAACGACATGTTCGGGCTGCCGAAAACCGCACGCAGGCACATGGCGCCGTGCCACATGGCGTTACGACCCGTACCGGAAAGAGCCACGATGCCCTCGGGCCCGATACCGTTGTAGTCGTCGTGAATCGTCTTGCAAATCTTCTTGTACGTATCTTCCAACCAGTCGAACGCTTCTTCCCAAGTGATGCGCTTCCACTTGTTCTCGCCCTTTTCTCCGTCGCGGAGAAGAGGCCATTTCAGTCGGTCGTTGTTGTAGATAGCCTCAACCATGTCCAGGCAGCGCAGGCACAGACGTCCCTGGTTGTACCCGAAGTTGGGGTCACCTTCGATCTTCTCAAGCTTGCCATCCTTGACGTACGTAAGCACGCCGCAGCCGTTGTGACACCCAGGTCCGGTCCAGACCGAGGTGCGGGTCACTTCATAACCATTCTCAAACCAGCGCCAGTCTGTTTTGTACAGATCATGGTTGTATTCGTTGATCATGAAAATCCCCCTTTCATTAAGAGATGCCAACTGATAGATGAAACCCTTATTCTTCAGAAGCTCCTTTTGCCCTTCCCGCCCGTCCCGTCGATAGCCTCGTTCTATCTTGGAACGCGCATAAAGCCTTGTACGATTCTCCTCTTCACTCGTCATCGGAGCTTCTTAAAGACGATCAACGCTTCCCCTGCAAACCTGCGTTCTTGCAAGCAGCGGAAACCTTCAAGCCCGCTGCAACTACGCAGTAGGAGGCTTGGGAGCGCCAGGGGCCGCAGGGGCACCGGGAGCCTTCGGAGCGCCGGGGGCCGCAGGGGCGCCACCGGGAGCCGCGGGAGCGCCGGGAGCGGGCGCCTCGGTCGGAAGATCATTCCCGCACTTTTTGCACTTGTCATTCTCGGGCGGGTTGAACGTGCCGCACGACGGGCACTTCTTCATCATGTCATCGAACGATGGTGGTCTGAAACACATGGTCGTTCCTTCCTTTAGCGACTTCTTTTCTTTGGTTCTCAACGAAGCATTTCGCAAGTCCAAGTGAATGGCATGGGGTGCATCCACGAGACGAAATTTAGCAGCCCGAAGTTGCGGCTCCCTACCCAAATCGGTATGAAAAAGGGGCATCTAGTACCATGGGTTATACGTTCTAGTACAAAGATATTGATACTTTGACCTGGCGTTTCGTCTTTACATCACCAAAGACCCCATCACGCTTCGTGCAGCAGGGAAAGAAAAGCCCGGCAGCAAGGACCATCGCTTTGACGCGTAAAAAAGGCGCCGGCGGCTCTCAGACCACCGACGCCTTTTCTGCTTGGCGCCAACCCTGGCAATCAGCTCGAGCGTCGCTTGGGCAGACTCCAGGGGAACGGACGGATCGAAAGGACTAGCCTTCGTCGACGATGGCGGTATCGACGATCTGGCGCATAGCCTTCACGCGCGCGGCAGCTTGGCACGCTTCGTCGACCTTCCCGTTCCTCTCGATCTCCGCAAGGAACGCTTCGGGGTTGTCGGCGGAAAGGTACTCGGTCAAATCCTCTTTGGCAACGGCAAGCCCTTGCCGTTCAATCAGCTTGTCAAGAACGACGTTGAGCGACAGGTTGTACGCCACGTCGGCGCGAATCTTTTGCTCGTACTCCTCTTCGGTCAGCTTCTCTTGGCGAAGATACTGGACCTTGGTCATGCCGCTTGCGAGCAGACGATCGTCGTACATGGATCGAGATGCCTCCATCGCCTCCGTCACAACGGCTTCGGGCACCTCTCCCTCCAGACGGGCGATCAGCGCATCGTTGCAGCATTGCAGCTTGTAGTTTTCAAGGCCCATGCGGGACGTTTTCTCAAGATCCTGCTTGATGGACGCCTTCAGGTCCTCCATGGTGGACATTCCCTCGAAATGATCCCGCACCCATGCGTCATCCAGATCGGCAAGCGACTTGATGCTAGACCCCTTATGAGCCGAAGCGACAACGAACGAAAACAGCTGGGCTTCAATATCCTCTTCCGTCACCGCGGGGATGGAGGGCAAGGAGATGCGAACCGGACCGTAGTCCGACAGTTCGAAATCCGCGGGATCAAGTTGAAACGTAGTGCTAGCCATCGTGTTCTCCTATCAATCGAGTGCAAGTTGCTTTACAAAAGCCGGCGCAGACGTACGGGATTTCCCTATGCCGCCTTCGCGTTCTTCTCAGTCTTTGACAGCTTTCCTTTCTCCGAGCTTCGCCCCCTGCTTTTCGATGTCTTCCCTTCGAAACGTCTCGATAAGCGTGAGCATTTCTTGCGACGAATGCACCCCGAGTTTGTGATAGATGTTCGCGATGTGGGTTTTAGCCGTATGCATGGATATGACCAGCTCCTGCTGAACGTATTCCGCATTGCGGCCCTTTGCGATAAAGAAGAATATTTCTGTTTCCCGCGGCGAGAGCTTGTACAGTTCAGCAATCCGCTGGCATGTGCGTCGCCAGGGGGAATCGACGTATCCGCCCTCGGGTTTGGCCGATTTGCCGCGCGAGGCCGGCTCGCCGTCTTCCGAGGACGCGGCTTTAACAGCCGGCGCCTGAGGCTTTTGAGACGAAGATGCACGAGCTGCGTCGTCGGCAGAGGTCGGCTCAGGCTGCGAAGCAGGCGCGGCAGCCTGCGCATCCGCTCCGTCGGAGGCAAGCTCCTCCCATTCATGGAAGGGCGTGAGCACGGTAGCCACCAGCATTGCGATCGCGACGCCGCCCACGCCGATGAGAACCAGCCATCCGTGCTGGTCCATGAAAAGCATCATCAGCTGATCGCCCACGATGCAGCCTACCGCCAAGCACAGGTAAGCCACCACGCGGCCGCCGTCGACAAGCAGCAGGGAATCGGAGCGCAGGCGCTGGGCGATCCCGATGCCGATGATCACGCCGCCGAAGTCGAACAAGTTGAAGCCCGCCAAGATGACGCATTCCGCGGTTAGGGCGCCGAAGCCTTCCCGGAAAAACGGCAGCAGCACGATGCCTACGACGAACAGCAAAAGGGAGTAGCGATGGATGGCGTCGATGGACCGGCTTTGCTTCGAATGGAGCGAGGAGGCTATGATGCACGCGCCCGCCAACGCGATGCCGACAAGAATCAGGGGGTCGTTGGCCATGAGCAGCAACGTGCCGTCGACAAGATACGCGCCTTGCAACAACCCGAACGCAAACGCATAGACCATCGTCGGAACCGATGTAAGCGCGAATTCCCGAATTGCTTTGCGCGAAAGAGGGGCAAACGCATCGGAGAAGCCAGTTGGCGGCAACGGTTCCGCCGTCCTCCAATTGGCCATCAGCGACGTAATGGCCACCAGAGGCAGCAGCACCGCTGCGATCAGGCCGATAGGTTCTTGCAGGCTGCAGACGAGCAGGGCCACCAATCCGCCGAAGATCATGTCGACGGCAAACGAGCGGGTCAGGTAGTTTGCAGCAGCTCGCACGTAATAATGCAGCCACAGGAACATCAACAGGGCTTCCGAGACGCCAAGCAGCACGACCGTGCCCAAACGAAGGGGCACGGGGAAATCCATTGTCGTGGCGGAGACGATAGTGGCAAGGGTGGCCAACGCGCCCGCAGACACCAAGAGGATCTTCGAAGGAGCGGTTCTGTTCTTGCGAAGCATGCGCTTTCCAACCAGAACCAAGATGCCGAACGTAACGGCTAGAGTCAGATACAACGTAACCTGTCGCTGAAAAAAGAGGGATGGCGCGTTGATTGCGGCGGTCCCAATGAAAAGAGGCGTGAACAAAACAAGATAGTGCCAACCGAGCAGAGCTTTGAAACCGATCATCTTGAGCGTTTTGGTATACGCCTCGTTCGCTTCCTCAACCATCTCAACTTGCTGCGAGCATGCTACACGATTATCCAACCCCATAAGCGCCCTCTTTCCCCGTGAAGCCAGCGACCCGAACCACCGGCCCATGTCATACACTTTATCCACCTACCCCTGAGGGATATATAGCCAGAAGTACTAAAACCCTCGTTTTAGTACCCTCGTCAGTACAAATGCGCCTATTCTGAGTGATACGTTTATTCGTGCGAAGCGGTGCGGTGACCGTATAGGAAAACCAATTTAGTCAATGATACCCCCCCCCCCCGCACGCACAAGGCCTATTCCAACGCGTTTCCTTGCTCGCGCGCGTGCGCACCAAAAAAATCAACAAGCACGGCGTTGTTGGATGGAGCCGTCTTCATCAGGTCTCGTCGATAGGAGAACGCACATGCCGGGAGGATGCTGGATATGCAATCCAATGTGCGGGAAATGCCAACCTGCACCCAAAAAGTCCGGAACGTGCCCGGATTGCGGCACATGCACCATCTTCGACAGGGTCGACATCGTCAACGGCGTCGATCTGCACTGCAAAAAGTGCGGCAAGGACATGAACGATCTTGTTCGGCCCCAGCCGGTTCGCTGCAACTACAGCGGCTTGATCTGCGCGTATCCCTGCGGCAAAAGCTCTTCGCCACGGCACGACCACGGCAACCAACCATGCAAGCGAAACACCCCGCCCAGCAAAGAATGGCTTGATGCGCACCCCGCCTAGCCAGCAGCATCGGGAATCGTGCGACGGCGCCGGCAAGCTCCATCGCACAGCGTCGAACGAAAAGGAAGCCGCCCTCACGGACGGCTTCCTTTTCGTTCGACGCACCGGGAAACGCGCTAGTCTTTCGCAAGCGCCTCTACGACGAAATCGCGGGACAGCTCGGCGCCCGGCGTACCGGAATACTCCGTCATCAGATAGAACAGGGCTTTGCGAATCATGCTGGGAGGCTCCCCCAAACCGTGCGCAACGTAATCGATCGCTTCCTCGGAAAGCACGGGGCTTTTCCCTTCTTCGTAGTACATGGCAAGAAGGGTCCTCACGTAATCAACCAGGCCGGCACCATCGAGGGCTTCGATGCGGATTTCTTCGAAATCGTCCAAAACGCCTTCGAACTGGCTTAAATCGAATTCAGAAAGCGGTTTGTCAGACGAGATGACGGTATCCAAACCATGACGCTCGCGCTCCTGGAGCAACAACCTGCACAACATGGGTCCCACTTCTTCGTCCTCGAAGAAGCCCTCGAAGTCATCCAAGAACAAGACTTCGTGTTTTCCCAGGTCATCGAAGTAGCCGTCATAGACATTTGCCCGCATGGCCTCCGGCAGTTCTTGACAGGGACGATACAGAACGCGCTTCGTGGAAAGAAGGTCCTTGTCCAGCTGCCGTGCGCGCAGCACCGTGGTCTTGCCCGATTCTTTTGGACCTACAAGGAAGAGCTTTTCCGGCTTCCCATGCGTTTGCGTGATATCGATGATCCGCTGGAAAGATTCGCGGTTACCATCTGAGAAGATAAGTTCGTCTAAGGGCGTTAACATGGGAGATCCTCTCTCAATCGCAGAATATGAAATGTAGCATCCCCATGCCAGCCGCATCGCGGTTGCTTACATACTAGCACAGAAACCGAAGGTGGGAAGAGCCGGGAGCAAGGGCCCGAGCTCATCACGGACGATCAGGAGCCCAGAACGCGCAGCGGAGAATAGGCAAGCGGAGCGGTTGCCGCTCGGGATTTCCTGGCAACGAAGCGCAGGCGCCGGTAATCCGCCACCCAACACCCACTGCTCTCATTCCACGACCGCTCCCCGCACGCTTTCTCGTAGTCCTCCAAAACAAGCTCTCTGTCTTCGGGGCGATACAAGGCCAGGCTCTTCGCGAAGCGGGACTCAGCCCACAAGCGCAAGCCGTCGCGACCGTTCTCCAAAGGCGTTGCTTTGTCGAAAGCGCTCATTGCCACAACCTCGAATCCGGCGATCTCCAAAGCACGTCGGTACGCTTTTTCTTTTGGGAAGCAGAACTGGCAAACGTAATCGCCGCTGTGCTTGCGTATCGCCTGCGCATAGCCGTCTTCAAGAGATTCCGCATTGCCGAACGCCCCCATCTCCCCCACCAGCAAACCGCCGGCAGGCAAGCAGCAAGCCACGTTCTTCAGAAGGGAGATCTGGTCGGTCACAAGGTCGAACGCTCCGTCCGAATAAACGACGTCCGCCAACTCCGGGCGCCGATCGCCCGAAGCGCGCGCAACCGTCGAAATGCTTGCGACGGCAACGCAGCCGCACCGCTCCAACTCGGTCGAGCTCAAGCTCTCGTCGCATGCAACGTCCAGGATTCGAAGGGCTTCCGCCTTTTTCGCGGACAGGTTCGCAACGGCTTCCAAAACATCGATGAGGGGGCTTCCCTTCATATAGGGCGCCACCGCTTCAGCAAGATTCCCGTTCCAGTCCATCTGCCCGCTCCTTACCGTCTTGCCTCGACCTCCCCTTTCAGCAAGGAGCATAGCGAAGCCCCGACAACGCCGCAAGGCAAATGGCGCAACGCAGCTCAAAGTGGTACCCCGAGTATGACCTCATTTTGAGAAAATACCCTGATTAGCCCATGCGTCATCGCGAGATGTTCTCTATAGTCAAATCAAGCCGCACGCTGCAGCCCGCGTCTCGCATGAAGAGCACGACCCTCTGATCATCCCCGTGGTCACCCGAGCATGCTCACCCCCATCGAGTTCGAGATCCCTGCATCGTGCGGCTCTCGTTTTACGGCGGCTCGATGCAGCCGATCCCGGACGAGCCGTGCTGTCACGATTGGGACTGGCGGGACGAGACCTCGCAGCCTTGCGTTCGCTCTGGCTTCGAGGGGCCGGGGGCCTGCGGG
>NZ_PPTQ01000027.1 GCF_003340345.1 Paraeggerthella hongkongensis
CCCCTTGCTCGCTGCGCCATGCCTCTTGCGGCACGGCGCCCGCCCCTTCGTCCGCCCAATTGTAAAAACTTTACCTGAACTTTACATTCCCTTGACAATGGCCTTACCGTTCGCCCGGTATCCTTTCGCTTCGCGTGCATTGACGCTTGTAACCGATGATGCGAAGGGGAGTCCCGCGTGAACGCTCCGATGGAAACCGTGTTCGGCCTGCTGGGCGGACTGGCCGTGTTCCTGTTCGGCATGAACATGATGTCCGAGGGCCTGCAAAAAGCCGCAGGCGCCAAAATGAAGTCCATCCTTTCCCTGCTCACCTCGAATCCCGTGCTCGGCGTGCTGGCCGGCGCGGTAGCCACTGCCGTGCTGCAAAGCTCCAGCGCCACCACGGTCATGGCCATCGGATTCGTGAGCGCCCGCCTTATGACCATGCGCCAAGCCATCGCCGTCATCTTCGGCGCCAACATCGGCACCACGATGACCGCGCAGCTCATGGCCTTCAAACTGAGCGACTACATTTGGCTCATCGTGTTCGTGGGCTTCATCGTGTGGTTCATCGCGAAAGACGAGCGCATCAAGAACATCGGCCAGACCGTGTTCGCGTTCGGCTTGCTGTTCGTGGGCATCGACACTATGGGCGCCGTCATGAAGCCGCTTGCGCAAAGCGAAGTGTTCCTGGCCATGATCGAGCAGGTGAAGGACATCCCCGCGCTCGGCGTGGTGGTGGGCACGGTGATGACGCTTGTGGTGCAAAGCTCCAGCGCCACCATCGCCGTGCTGCAAAGTTTCGCCTCGCAGGCTGGCCCCGACGGCGTGACCAGCGTGCTGGGCCTTGCGGGCTCCATCCCCATCCTGCTGGGCGACAACATCGGCACCACCATTACCGCGCTGTTGGCTTCGATCGGGCAATCGCGCGACGCGAAGCGCACGGCGGTGGCGCACAGCGTGTTCAATATTTCAGGCGCGCTGGTGTTCATCTGGTTCGTTCCCGTGATCGTGCAGTTCGTGCAGTTCCTGACGCCCGGTCCTGAGCTGGACGTCATCGCGCGCCAAATCGCGAACGCGCACACCACGTTCAATGTCGTGTGCACGTTGCTGTGGCTGCCGTTCATCGGGGTGATGGTGAAGATCGTCACGTTTTTGGTGCCCGGCAAGGCCGGTGCCCACGACCAGGGCGCCCTTGTGAACCTGGACGACAAGATCGTCGGTCAGCCGGTGTTCGCCATCAGGATGTTCGGCGAAGAGCTGCAGAAGTACTGCGAGAAAGTGCGCGACATGCTGACGGCGTTGCCCGAAGCCATCGCGAACAAGGATGCTGCCGCGCTCAAGGCGCTCAAGGCCGATTGCGCAACGGTGGAGGCTGCGGAAACCGAGCTTGCGAACTACGCGGTGGAGCTTTTGTCGGCTGGCGCGACCAGCGAAAAGCAAGCGGCCGAGATTTCCGACCTCATGTTCATCGTGGACGCGGTGGGGCGCATCGGCGCGCGCTGCGGGGAAGTGTCCGCGCTTTACAGCGAGCGCTTGTCGTCCAAGAAGCAATTCTCGGACGAGGCGCGCCAAGAGCTGGGCGAGAGCGCGGCCATGGTGGCCGAGATGTACGGCGCGGTCCTGCAGTTCCTGAGCGATCAGGACGTGGCGTCGGAGCGCGTGCTCGACGAACGTCGTCGCCAGATCATCAAGCGCCAGAGCAAGGCGCGCAAGGATCACTTCCGCCGGGTCAGCAGCCAGCAGTGCGCCCCTGAGAACAAGGCGGTGTACAACCAGCTGCTGCTGTGCCTTGAGCGCGCGGGCAACGAATGCTCCAACCTGGTAGAGCATGGCGCCGAGCTGTCCATGTGGGGCGACTCGCTGGGAGCCGATCGCACGGATTCGCGCGGCGGCGGATCCGACGAGCTCGTGGAGGCGCTCGCCTAGAGCGCGCGCCTGCGGCGAGGCGGCCGAGGCATCGGCGGCGCGACCCTCGATGCCTCGGCCCTCGACGGCTCCCGTCAACCCTCGGCAATCCTCGGCAACCCTCGGCAGCGCGCCTCGCCCTCCTTGCGCAGATTGCGCGCGTTTGCTTGGGCGCCTTGGGGAAAAGGGGTAGAATACGAAGGCTCATTTCACCTCCACGCCAAGGAGACTGCTCACATGCCAATCGATATCGAAACCCTGAACGGACCGCAGCGCGAAGCGGTCGTGACCACCGACGGGCCGCTTCTGGTGCTGGCCGGCGCCGGGTCCGGCAAGACGCGCGTGCTGACGTACCGCATCGCGAACCTGATCGAAAACCTGGGCGTTGCTCCGTGGGAGATCCTGGCCATCACGTTCACGAACAAGGCGGCCGCCGAGATGCGCGAACGCCTGACCGGCCTGGTGGGCCCGCGCAGCCGCGGCATGTGGGTGGCTACGTTCCACAGCATGTGCGTGCGCATCCTGCGCGCGGACGCGGAAAAGCTGGGCTTCACCAAGAACTTCACCATCTACGACGTGGACGATCAGAAGCGCCTGTACAAAGAGATCATGGCCGAGCTCGACATCGACCCGAAGCGCTTCCCGATCAACGCGCTCATGAACCGCATCTCCACGGCTAAAAACGAGCTGGTGGTGCCCGCCGAGTTCGAGAAGCAGGCCAGCGACCCGGTGGGGAAGGTGGCGGCGCGCGTCTACACGAAGCTGCAGGAGCGCCTCAAAGCCGCGAACGCGTTCGACTTCGACGACCTGCTGCTGTACGCGTTCCTGCTGCTGAAGAACCATGCGGACGTGCTGGACGCCTACCAGGATCGATTCCGTTACATCATGGTGGACGAGTATCAGGACACGAACCACGCCCAGTACGCCATCACGGGGCTTTTGGCCGCGAAGCACAAGAACATCATGGTGGTGGGCGACGACGACCAGTCCATTTACAGCTGGCGCGGCGCCGACATCCGCAACATCCTTGAGTTCGAGCAGGACTACCCGAACGCGCACACGGTGAAGTTGGAGCAGAACTACCGCAGCGTCGGTAACGTTTTGGCGGCTGCGAACGCCGTTATCGCCAACAACCAGCACCGCAAGGCGAAAAAGCTGTTCACGGATGCCGAAGAGGGCGACAAGATCCAGGTGTACATGGCGTCCGACGAACGCGACGAGGGCCGCTGGGTGGCCGGCGAAATCGAGAAGCAGCGCGCACGTGGCTTGACATACAACCAGATGGCCGTATTCTACCGCACCAACGCCCAGTCCCGTATGCTGGAAGATATGCTGCTGCGCGCCGGCGTGCCGTACCGCATCGTCGGCGGCACGCGCTTCTTCGATCGCGCGGAGATCCGCGACGTCATGGCCTACCTCACGCTCATCGTGAACCCGGCCGACGACATCGCGGCCAAGCGCGTGATCAACGTGCCGCGCCGCGGCGTGGGCAAGGCCAGCATCGAGCGCATCGAGCAGTTCGCGCGCGAGATGGACATGACATTCATGGACGCGGCCGAGCTTGCCATCGTGGATCCGGAGCTGCGCGCGGCCACGCGCCAGGCCATCGGTGGGTTCGTGGGCCTTATCAAGGAGGCGCAATCGTACGGCGGCGACCTGCGCAAGGTCATCGAGGCCGTCATCGACAAGAGCGGCCTCATCGCCGCCCTTCAGGCCGAAGGCACCGACGAGGCTATCGGCCGCATCGAGAACATCAAGGAATTCTTGGGCGTTGTGGACGAGTTCGTGGACACGCACGACGAAGAGGATGCCGAATACGCCGCCCCCACCGCCGGCGAGGACGCCGAAGCGGCTCCCGTACGCGTGCTGCGCGGCGACTCGCTGGCCGACTTCATCGAGTGGGTGCGCCTGCGTACGGATTTGGACACCGTGGCCGAAGACGGCATGGCGGTCACGCTCATGACGGTGCACTCGTCGAAGGGCCTGGAGTTCGACTGCGTGTTCGTGGCGGGCATGGAGGAAACGCTGTTCCCGCACATGAACAGCGTGAACGACGCCGCCGGCATCGAGGAGGAGCGCCGCCTTGCCTACGTTGCCATCACGCGCGCCCGCAAGAAGCTGTTCCTCACCTGCGCCTACGCGCGTCAGATCTTCGGCCAGACCTCGTCGAACCCCGTTTCGCGCTTCATCCAGGAGATCCCTATGGAGCTACGCCAGACCACGGGCGTGGGCTCGGCCGGCTTCAGCGGAACGGGCTGGGAGAAACGCGGCAGCCGCAAGGGCATCGCCGGGTCGGGGACCGAGGCGGGCGGCGGTCGCGTGTTCGGTCGCTCGAGCGCGTCGGGCTCGGCTGGTCGCTCGGATGCGCGCACGAGCCGCGTAGCCTCTTCGTACGTGCGTCCCGGTGCCGAGAAGAAGTCTGCAGCCAAAATGACGTTTGCGGTCGGCGACACCGTGGACCACAAGACGTTCGGCCGCGGCAAGGTGACGAAGGTGGACGGCGACACGCTCTACATCAAGTTCGCCAAAACGGGCCAGACGAAGAAGCTCCTGAAGGACTACGCGCCTATCGTCAAATTGAACGGGTAGCGCGCGACCTTCCGGAAAAGCCCGTGCATGCAGCGCCCGCCGAGCAACGCGGCGGGCGCTGCGCGTTAAGCGCGTGCAGATGATGCGTCTGATGTGCGAGTTTCGGTGTAGCTGTGCATAATTCACATTTTTACTTGCCATCGGTTTCCTTGCCCGTCATTATGAAAATACTCCTGTAGCGCTAAGTGAATTCCTCAGTGCAGGCAGGGTTGATATACGAGAGAAGGGGACCCCCATGAGGATCGTAGCCGATTCCTCCGTCATGTACTCTATCGAGCAGGGTGCAGCGCGCGGTATGAAGATTCTGCCGCTTGCAGTGACCATCGACAACGAGACGTGGCTTGAATACGAGGAGATCACAACCGAGGACTTCCTCGCGCGCGTGCGTGCCGGCGCGATGCCGCAAAGCTCCTGTCCTCCGCCGCATTTGACGCTCGAAGCGTACGACACCGAAGAAGAGGTGCTGCACATCACCATGGCCGACGGTCTGTCCGGCGCGTACGGCGTGGCGCACGGATTGGCGAAGCAGGCTCCGCACCCCGAGCGCGTGCACGTGGTGAATTCGGCAACGCTGTGCGCGCCCCATCGTGCGCTGGCGCTGGCCGCCGTGGAGCTGGCGAAGCGGTGCGAGCATGCAGCTGACGTGATCGAGCGCCTGCGCCCCATGATCGCGAGCGCCCACTCGTTTCTTTTGCCGGAGGATTTCGAGTACCTGCGTCGTGGGGGTCGCTTGACGCCGCTGGCTGCGAAGTTCGCGCATCTGGTGAAAGCGGCTCCGGTCATGTGCCAAACCGATGATGGCACCCGCTTGGAGCGCTTGGCTATTGCCCGCAGCTTCAAGAAGGGCGTTGAGGCGGTAGTCGCCGAGCTTGAAAAGCGCGGCGTCGGCGAAGGCCATTTCATCAGCGTGAGCCATGCGGACAATCCCGAAGGTGCTGGTTGGGCCATGGATCGCTTGAAGGCCGCGTTCTCCGGTTGCCGTTTCGGCATCTACGATTTGGGTCCGGCGTTCATCACGCAGGGCGGTCCGGCGTGCATCGCCATTCAATCCATCGATCTGAAGGCGTTCCCCGACCTCGCAATGGGCTAGGGTTCGACGACACGAACGAGATAAAGGGGCGGGGCCGGCGAGATAGCGGCCCCGCCCTTCGTTTAGCGCCGTTCGCCTTTGCGCTGGCGCGTTGTCAGGCTCCGCACTGCGCGCACCAGGCGCAAGCGGCCGGCGCCGCGGCTATGCCGCCAAGGGCGCTCTCTCGCAGTTCGAAGGGCAGGGAACGGCCCACTTTGTCCATGACGGTCACGGTTTGGTCGAAATCGACCAGGTTGCCAATGCCGGCCAGCGCGATCTGCGCGCTGACGAGCGCCGTGGCGGCTCCGGATGCGTTGCGCTTCTGACAGGGTACTTCCACCAGGCCCGCAACCGGGTCGCACACAAGCCCCATCATGTTCGTGAGCGCGTTGCCCGCTGCGTTCAGGCACTGGGCGGGCGTGCCTCCTGCAAGCTCCACTGCAGCTGCGGCTGCCATTGCCGCCGCCGACCCGATCTCTGCCTGGCAGCCTCCCTCTGCGCCCGATACCGTTGCGTTGCGCGTGATCAGGTATCCGATGGCCGCCGCGGTCGCTATGCCGCGCGCCAGGTCTTCATCGGCGAAGCCCTTGGAATCCTGCAGGGCAAGCAGCACGCCGGGCAGCACGCCCGCCGAGCCCGCCGTGGGGGCGGCTACGATGCGGCCCATGGACGCGTTCGTTTCCAGTACGGCCATAGCGTAGGTCATGGCGGCGGAAAGCTGGTCGTCGCAGAGCGCTTCGCCGCGGGCGCGCAGATCGGTCAGCTTGCGCGCTTCGCCGCCAAGGAGACCTCCCATCGAGGGCAGCGTTTCGCGAACGGGCTGCGTTGCGGCGCGCTTCATAACGGAAAGAGCCAGGTCAAGATAGCATTTTGATGTATCGGCCTGTCCTAAGCTGGCTGCTAAAGCTGCCTCGCGGGCCAAAAAGGCCTCCGAAAGCGATGCGCCGTTCGTTTCGCACCAGGCAAGCAGATCCGCGCCCGATGCGAAGTCGAGATTCGCGAATCGCTGGAGTGCACGATCGAGCGCTTCAGCGCTCTGCTGCGCGTCGCATCCTTCGTCGCTGGCGCCGGCGCTGGCGCACGGAGCCGCGCTGCCCGCGTCGCCGGGAATGATGCGCACGTCGTAGATGGCCGGGTTGCTTTCGATGGCCGTTTTCGCCGCAACGTCCACGTCTTGGTCGGTTTCGAGAACGGTGTAGGCCGTGTCTCCGCGCCGCTCGCGATACATGCGCGTGGTGGCGATGTTCACGCCGCGCTCGCTCAGGCTTTGCGCGATGTGCGCCAGCACGCCGGCCACGTCGCGTTGGCGCACGACGATGCTCGTGCTTTCGCCGGTCACGTACACGTCGATGCCGTCGATGCGACGGATGACCGCCGCCCCGCCGCCCACGCTTTCGCCGCGCACGCTCATCTTGTTGCCGGCGGCGTCCTGCATGAGAATGTCGATGGTGTTGGGGTGCTCATAGTCGTCGGCATCGGGCAGAGTCGTGAATCGAAACGAGAGCCCCGCCTGTTCAGCCAACTCGAACGAATCGCGTATGCGCAGGTCGTCGGTTGCCAGTCCCAGCATGCCGGCCACGAGCGCCTTGTCGGTGCCGTGCCCGGTCAGAGTGTGCGCGAACGATCCCAGCAGGCGAAACTCGACGCTTCTCGGTTCGGCAAGGCAGAGCCGGCGCGCCATGAACGCGATGCGCAAAGCTCCCGCCGTATGGGAGCTCGAGGGTCCTACCATGATGGGGCCGATGATGTCGGTTAAGCCGAGCGTCGCCATGCTCGTCCTCCTTCGCGTTGCGTTCGTCGCCGCCATGGTAGCGCATGGGGCATCGTTTTACCCGCACTTTCGTGAGTTTTAACGACGAAAAGCCCGTAGGGGCTTGCGCTTCAAGCTTCAACGCTATACTGAACTGGTCATAATCGGGCGTTTTGATCCCGAGCACATCACTGGGCGGAGAGCAGAGGTCCCGCACGCGCGGAAGGGCCTCACGGTAAAGGAGCGAACAATGCCGGCACCCATCATCGTCGTGGGCCATAAGAATCCTGACAACGATTCCATCAGCGCGGCCGTCGGGTACGCGTATCTCAAGAACGAATTGGAGAAGCGCGCTTCGGGCGATGCCGATCCGAAGCGCGTGTACGTCCCCGCCCGTTTGGGCCCCATGCCGCCTGAGAGCGCCTGGATCCTGGAGCGCAGCGGCCTGCAGGCCCCCGAGGTGGTTGCCCACGTGCATGCGCGCGTGGCCGACGTCATGACGCCGAACCCTATTTCCATCGGCTATGATGCAACCTTGCTTGAGGCTGGTCGCCTGCTGCGCCAGCACAACGTGCGCGCGCTGGTGGTCACCAACGACGACGGCACGTACCGCGGTCTCATCACCACGCGCATGATCGCCGAGCGCTACATCGCCGCTACCGACGCCCTGGAGGAGGGCGGCGCGAACGAAATGGCCGTTGCCGGCGACCTTATCGCGTCGCTCGGCCAGAAGGTGGCCGACATGACCGAAACCGACGTGCTGGTTCTGGACAAGGAAGGGCTTCTCAAGGAGGCCATCGAAGACCTCATGTCCAGCGCTTTGCGCGAAGCCGTCGTGCTCGACGACAACGACGTGGCCATCGGCATCGTCACGCGCTCCGACGTGGCCGTGCGTCCCCGTCGCAAGGTGGTGCTCGTGGACCATAACGAGACGCGCCAGGCGGCGAACGGCATCGAGGAGGCCGACGTGGTGGAGATCATCGACCACCATCGCATTGCCGACGTCATGACGGTCAACCCCATCCAGTTCCTCAACCTGCCCGTGGGATCGACCGCCACCATCGTCACCCTGGAATTCCGTCGCCACGGCGTGGAGATACCCGCGTCCATCGCAAGCGTGCTGCTGTCCGCCGTCATGACCGACACGGTCATTCTCAAGTCGCCTACGACCACCGACGTGGATCGCGAGCAGGTGAAGTACCTGGCCGACATCGCGGGCGTCGATCCGACCGAGTTCGGACTGGCCGTGTTCAAGTGCCGCGGCGGCGAGGACGACATGCCGGTCGACAAGCTGGTGGGCGCCGATGCCAAGGAATTCCAGATCGGCGACGCCACGGTTCTCATCGCCCAGCACGAGACCGTCGACCTGCCGGCCGTTATGAAGCGCGAGCAGGAAATTCGCGACCACATGCGCCAGCTGCGCGACGATCACGGCTACGAGTTCGTGCTGCTGCTGGTCACCGACATCGTGGCGGAGGGCAGCCAGTTCATGTGCGAGGGCAACCGCCGCATCGTGAACCGCGTGTTCGGCATCAACTGCACGGGCGAAGGCGGCACGTGGATGCCCGGCGTGCTCAGCCGCAAAAAGCAGGTGGCCGCCAAGATCCTCGGCGCCTAGCCGTCAAGCGGGGAAGCTTCCCGCCAACGCTCATCGAAATACGTTGCCAAGAAGCCGTGGAATGCCGCGGCTTCTTCTCGAAGGGGGTGCGCCGTCTCCAGCTTGATGGTGCGCACGAAGCGATCGTCGGAAAGCGGCTCCAGGCGCGCGTTGCCGTCCCCGAGCGCTCCCCAGCTGCGCTCGGGCCAAAACCCCACGCCCAGTCCCAGGCCGATCATGTTCCTGACCACTTCCGGGCCGTCGCTTTCGAACGCCACGCTGGGGCGGAATCCCGCTTCGGCGCATAGACGGTCGCATGCCTCCCGAAACGCCCGGCTGCCCGCCAGGCAGATGAAAGGATCTTCGGCCAGATCGGCCAGGTCGATGGGCCCTTGCCCCGCCCGCTCGATGGGAACTGCTATTCCAATGCGCTCGCGGTACAGGCGCGGCGGCTCCACGTGCAAGGAGGTCGATCCATGCGGTCGATTCACTCCTTCGGTGCTCAGTCGTATGTCCCAATGCTCCTGAGCTTCTTGCTGGGTGATCACGAATCGCGTGTCGGGATGCTGGGACCGCCATGCTGCTATCGCGTCCACCACCAGGCCCGAGGCCGACAAGATCGACAGTCGCACCGTGGCGTTCTCGCGACCGGACACCTCGGCGAGTTCGTCGGGAATGGCGTCGAGGGCGGCCAGCACCGGCCTGATGCGCTCGTCGAGCGCGCGTCCGCACGCGGTCAGGCGCACGCCTCGTCCCGCTCGTTCGAGCAGCTTTACGCCCAGCTCCTGCTCCAGCCGGTGAATGGTCTGCGTGAGCGCTGGTTGCGCCACATGGAGCTTCTTGGCGCTATTCGTAATATGCTCGCTGCGCGCCACCTCGTGAAAGTAGCGCAGTTGCTGTAGCTCCATGAGAGTCCCCGCCTTCATTCATACGTTCAGCATTATGAATTCAGTATAATCAATATATTGGACGCAGAAGGGGCGTGGGTATACCGTTACCGTCGGAATGCAAGCGCGAGCGCGACTGGAAAGGCCGCGCGTGGGAGATGATCTGCGGATGGCGGAGATACTGGAGGCTGCGATGCTCGTATGTTTCGGGCTGTCGTGGCCGCTCAACGCGTACAAGAGCTTCAAGGCTGAAACCGCAGCGGGTACAAGTTGGCAGTTCATCGGGTTGATTACGGCCGGCTACCTGGCGGGCATCGCCGCGAAGTTCGTTTCGGGCTCGGTGAACTGGGTGTTGGCCGTGTACTTCATCAACCTTGTGTGCATTGGGGTGAACTGGATCGTGTACGTGCGCAACCGTCGGCTGGATGCCGCGCGAGAAGAGGAACTGCTCGTCTTGTAGCCCGGTCGCGCAGGCGGGGGCTTGCGTCCCGCGTACGCGGCGGCTGCTGCTCGTGCAGGCGGCGACCATCGTCCCGCAAACGGCAGCCAATGTCCCGCAGGCGACGGCCTGCGTCCGCGCGGGCAGCGGTCCCCGCCCGCGCAGGCCGGCCTTCGCCCCCGCGCGACAGCCCTTACAGAAGCACGTCGGAAAGAGGGCGCTTCGGGACGTGATGGACGCTCGCCTCGTCACGCCAGTATTCCGTCGCTCCATTGGCGGAAATGGTGGAAACGACCACTTTTTCGGCGGGCTTTCCCAGGGCGAGCACCAAATCGGGCTTGAAGCGATCCCCGTCGATTCCCAGCGCCTGCGTCAGGCTGCGTCGCTTGAAAGATCCCAGGATGCAGCCGCCGTAGCCGGCTTCGACGGCTTGCAGCATGATGGTTTGCGCGGCAATGCCCTCGTCCCAGGCGGTGAATACGTCGGCGAGCGTGCGGTCGCAGTCGCTCAGGATCACAATGTAGGCGCTCGGCCTTTCTCCCGGCTCCGGCCCCGGCCAGTCGGGGAGGGCCTTCGCCCATGCGCAGCAAGAGAAGACTTTCTCGCAGGCGTGCTCGTCGGTTACCAGAGCGTAGCGCAGCGGCTGGGCGTTTCCGCTTGAAGCTACCAAGCGGGCAGCATCGATCCAGGAAACGAGCGTCGATCGCTCGATGCGGGCGGCTTCGTCGAATCGGCGGTAGCTTCGGCAAGCTTTGACAAGGTCGTGCAGCATGGTGCCTCCTTGTTGTTCGGGCGGCGGTTGCGCTCCCGTTGCCGGGTTTTCGCGCATCGGGTTACCCCGATGATTATAATGAAGTTCGCTGCGATTGGGTGCCCCGGTGCCTCCGTTGCGGCTAAATCGAAACGTAGCCGTCCGCACGTCCCGAAGGAAAGCTCATGAATCCGAACCGTTTGCTCGACCTGTTCCTGGAGATCGTTCGCATAGAAAGCCCCTCGCGCAAAGAGGGCCTTATGGCGAAGCGCTGTCAGCAAGAGCTTCTTGACCTGGGATTCAAGGTGCGTTTCGACGATTCTGCAAGCGAAACGGGTTCGGAAACGGGCAACCTCATCGCCTATCGCGAGGGTCGGTCGAAGGGCCAGATCGTGCTTTCCGCGCACATGGACACGGTGCAGCCGTGCGCGGGAATTTCCCCGGTGGTTCAAGACGGCGTCGTGCGGTCTGCCGGAGACACCATTCTGTCCGCCGACGACAAGGCGGGCGTCGCGGGCATCTTCGAGGCATTGCGCTCGCTTATCGAAGCCGACGAGGACATGCCTTCGGTGACGGTGCTGCTTACCACCTGCGAGGAGTTGAGCCTGCTTGGCTCGGGCGCGTTGTCCGAAGACGAGCTGCCTGCGGGTGCGCCGTGCTACGTGTTCGACGCCGACGGCGCTCCGGGCACCGTGATCCTGGGCGCACCGTGCCACTACACGTTGCGCGCGGCGTTCTCGGGCCGCGCGGCGCATGCCGGCGTGGAGCCCGAGGCGGGCGTTTCCGCTATCCAGATGGCTGCGGCGGCTGTTTCGGCCATGCGTCTGGGGCGCCTTGACGATGCGACCACGGCGAACGTCGGGCTCATCGAAGGCGGGCGCGAGGTGAACGTGGTGGCCGACTCGTGCACGCTGGCGGGGGAGTGTCGTTCGCTGTACCGCGACCGAGCCGATGCGCAGCGCCAGGCCATGACCGTCGCGCTCGAGGAGGCTGCCGCGCGTTTCGGGGGTTCGGTGGACGTGAGCTGGCGCGAGGATTACGGCCCCGTGCTGTACCAGGAGTCCGATCCGCTGGTGCAGGGCGTTGCCGCGGCCGCTCGTGCGGCAGGGCTTGAACCGGCGTTTCGCTACTCGGGCGGCGGCGCGGACGCGAACATCCTGTCTGCGCGTGGCGTACGTGCCGTGACCTTGGGCATCGGCATGACGAACTTCCATTCTGTTGACGAGTTCATTACCGTGCAGGATCTGGAAGGCACCGCGCGCCTGGCCGAAGAGCTCGTGCGGCAGGCCGCCCGCTCGTAGGCGCTGGCGGGGCTTGGCGGCTCGAGCGGCCGTTGTCGCGCGTGTGGTCGGCGATTCGAGCGTCGCGCTGCTGCCGCGTGGCCGGCGACCCACGCCGCGCTGCTACCGCGCGGCACGGGTTGCTACCGTGTGGCCGATGGCTCGAGCGTTGCGCTGCCGCGCGCATTGCGTCTGCGCGCTGCCGCCACGTGCGCGTTTCGCCCATCAGCGCCGCCCGGGACGGGACCTTGCGCACGAAAAACCGCTCCCGCTGGCAGGTTTTGACGGTTAGGGGTCGTCGATTCGCCTTCGCCACCCTTTCGGCTAAAGGGCGCTTCGCATCGTACCTGGTCAAAAGCACGTGGCGAATCCTAGTTGAAAATAGCCGGCTTGCAGCGGGAGTCAAACGACCTCAAACCGTCAGAACCTGCCAGCGGGAGCGGTTTTTCGTGCGCAAGCGGGGCGGGGTGCGGTTCCGATGCCCGCCCCGCCCGCGACCCTCGGTCCCGTCCAGGTACCTCACCCGCTCCGCCAGGCGCCCCGCCTGGACGCCCCGCCCGCGACCTCAGGCACCT
>NZ_PPTQ01000028.1 GCF_003340345.1 Paraeggerthella hongkongensis
GGGTAGACTGCACCTATTTCTATGAGATTTCTATACGCTAGAGCTGTTTGCGACGACCAACGGCCGGAGAGCGGGAAGGGACACGAATGAGAAAGAAGCTATGCTGCATCATGAGCGCGGTGCTCGCGCTCAGCATCTGCATGCCCGGAGGGGGAATGCGGGCCATCGCCGATGACGGCGGGGCGACACAGCCCGTCGCCATCCAGGATGGCTCCTCGGTGGAAGGCGAGGAGCTTGCCGTCCGGACGGACTCTCCCAACGAGGAAGCGTCGCGGGCTGTCATTGATGAGGGATCCCAGGATCCCCCAGCTTCCGATGAGAGTGGGCAAGCCGCGGCACCAGAGGGGGAGGAGGCTCCGGACGACGAGGAATCGCAGGTCGATGCCGCCAGGGCCGGCCCCGACGAGGCGGCAGCTCCCGAGTCCATGGCCGCGCCGTCCCTACGTGCACCGGCCGCATCGGGCTTCCACGCGACCATCACCTCGAACAAGGATTCCTATTCAGCTGGCTCCACGGCGATCTTCGCCGTCAAGTACTCCATCGACCAAGGCGCCTTCCAGGAAGGCGACACCGTCACCGTGAGCGTCCCGACTGAGGTGGCCAGCAAGGTGAAGTTCTCCGTCGACCCCCTGCACTTCAGCTCCGCCGTGGACAAGGGCGACGGGACCTGGGAGCTCACGTTCGGCCCCAACGCCTCGGCCGCGCTGGCCGGGTCGTTCAGCATGTTCATCACGACGGCCGAGGTCACCGAGCAGACAACCGCGCCGGTGACCGTCGGCGGCGACTCGAAGGACCTTACCGTCATCCCCAAGGGCAGCGCCGGCGGGGTCGGCGCCTACACCGATGCCATCATGAAGGACGCCAACGATGCCAAGGTCAGCTATGGCGATTACGACCACTCGGAGGGGATGGGCGACGCCGCCGCCCAAATAGGAGTGTACGACTCGACCAACGACGAGATCATCGGCTACCGCCTGTTCGTGAACAACAAGCGCGCCACGATGGACGGTATCACCGTCGTCGACACGCTTCCCGACGGAATGAGCTTCGACCGGACGCAGGGCGTGCGCGTTACGACCCCCGCAGGAGACGCGCTCGATCCCTCCCTGTACTCGGTGAGCATCAGCGGCCAGAACCTCACCTTCAGCTACCCGGGGACGCTGACCGACACCGTGTGGGTCTACTACTGGGTCAACGCCCGGGGTGGCACCGGCGTCAAGTACACCAACCGCGCCGAAATCAACTACCGGTCCGGCGGCACGACTTACCAGGAGCATCGCAACTACGTGCTCCAGGGCAACGACTACAATGCGGCGTGCGGCGAGAAGAGCGTCGACAAGACCGTCGTCTCCTCCGACCCCGCCGACCAGCGGGTGACCTACACCATCAAGTTCTGGAACAGTAACGGCTTCGACGTCGGCGCCATCAACCTGACGGACAAGCTCGATGACCATGTGCGCTTCGCCTACGCGGACGCGGGGGGCAAATTCAATGTTGTCTACGATGAGGCGAGCCATTCCGTCCGCATCTCCAACACGTCGGTCATATCCGGCAGCGAGACCGAGTACGTGCGTTTCGTCGTCGACTTCTCGGATGTTCCCGAGGGATACACCGTGGAGAACAGCGTGGGGGGCAATACCACCAAGACGCTGAAGATGCCGTCCGTGCAGCTGGAGGCGGCCAAGACCGTCGACGGCGCGACGCCGGGGGACGGTCAGACCTTCACGTTCCAGCTCTGCGACGCGCAGGGCAACGTTCTGCAGGAGAAGCAGAATGATGGTGGGACCGTGACGTTCGACAGGCTCGCCTACTCTGAAGACGATCTCGCAGCTGACGGCAGCGACACGACCATGCGCTACACCGTCAAGGAGCAGGCGGGCGATAGTGCCTCCTACACCTACGACAGCGAGGTCTACGATGTGGCCGTCACCTTGCACAGGGAAACAACCCCCGACGGCAGGACGACCGTCACCGCGATGCCTGCCATCACCAAGGCGGGCGCGCCCGTCAACTCGATGGCGTTCGACAACAAGTCGAGCACCACGTCCGTCCCGGTCTCCAAGTCCTGGGTCGGACCCAAGGGCTCCGCGGTCACCGTAAAGCTGCTCGCCGACGGCACCGCGGTCCCCGGCAAGTCCGTCACCCTCGACGAGGGCAACGGCTGGTCTTCCTCCTTCGACGGCCTGCCCAAATACGACGCGGTAGACGGCCACCAGGTCGTCTACACCGTGACCGAGGCTGAGGTCTCCGGCGTCGACGCCTCCCGCTACACCACGGCCGTCTCCGGCGACGCCGCCTCCGGCTTTACCATCACCAACACCAACGCCGAGACCGTGACAATCGAGGGTGCCAAGGCCTGGGACGATGACGGTAACCGTGATGGGATTCGCCCCGAAAGCATCATCATTCGCCTGCTCGCTGATGGCACCGAGGTATCCTCTATGACCGTTACCGCAGACGACAACTGGTCTTGGCTCTTTGACGGTCAGCTCAAGTACGCTCCTGATGGGCATGAGATCGTCTACGCTGTGACCGAGGACGCCGTTCCGAACTATTCCACCACGATAAACGGCTTCGACGTCAAGAACTCCTACACACCCGGAAAGACCTCCGTCACGGCAAGCAAGGCCTGGGACGATGCGGGGAACCAAGACGGCATCCGTCCCGATTCCGTAAAGGTACAGCTCTACGCGAACGGCACCGCCTCCGGTGACCCGGTGGAGCTCTCTGCCGCTAACCGGTGGACCCACGCCTGGACCAACCTGAACATGAAGAACAGCGGCCAGGACATCGCGTACACCGTCAAGGAGGTCGGCGTGCCCGGTGGCTATACCGCAACAGTCTCGGGAGACGCCGCCGCGGGCTTCACGGTGACCAACGCGCACGAGCCCGAGGCCGTCTCCGTCCCCATCGTCAAGAAGTGGGTCGGCGGCGAGGGCGGCGCCGTGACCATCCGCCTGCTCGCCGACGGCACCGACACCGGCAAGACGCTCTCGCTCGACAAGGCCGGCAACTGGACCGGATCCTTCGACGGACTCGCCAAGTACAAGTACGGCAAGGCGATCGCCTACACCGTCGCGGAGGACGCCGTCGACGGCTACACATCCGAGATATCGGGCGATGCGACCTCCGGCTTCACGGTGACGAACACCAAGGAAGGCACCCTCGGCAAGCCCGGCGGCCCGTCCCAGAACAAATCCGGTGGGACCCCGTCCCTTCCGAGGACCGGCGATGACGCCGCCGCGCCTATAGCCCTCTTGGCGATCGCTCTCGCAGCGCTCGCAGCCGGTCTTCTCGCCCGCCGCAGGATGTCGACGAGACTGGGTTATGCGCGTCATCTGAATAGATAGGCGTCTGCCAGGCAGAGAAGAGGGGCGAAGGGAAGTCAGCCCCAAGATTCAACCGCCGCCCCGGTCGGAAGCGAGACCATCGTTCTCCGGTCGGGGCGGTTCGCTTGCATGACGGGAAAGGAGTTCCCGGGCCGACCGTTCGCCGCATCCGTGGAGTGCCCAGGAATCGGCCGCATTGCGGCATTGCGATGGCCTCCTGGACGATTCCCGCCGAGACGAACCGCGCGCAGCTGCCCCATCGCGCTTTGTATCGATGCACCCAGGACAAGAGAACCAGCTGTCACCACCTTACCGCTTGCGAGACAGACAAGCAGAAGAGGTGAGGCGACTATGCCTGTTGCAAACAGGAACCGGGGCCATGTCCCCCTGAAGGACTGCTACAGCATCGCCGACGTCTCGGCTCTGCTCGGAATCGGGGAGAACGAGGTGCGCAGGCTCGCTGAAAGGCCAAGCGACCCCCTCCCGTTCCGCCGGCTCTCGCATAGGTTGCGCGGAATGTTCATCGCGCGCCGGGAACTCATGGACTGGATCCAGCGGAACACGGTTCTCGTCGCCTTCGTGAAAGATGGTGATAGCCTCCAGGCGGGCCTAGTGAAACCAGAAAGCAGGAGGGATCGGACCCGCAGATGATAGCCGGATCCTGTATCGATCCGAACGGGAGAGTTCGATGACACTGCCGAAATCGACGCCAGGCACACAGAGGGCTCATGAAGAAGGCTTCGCGTTGGCAGCATTGGCTCGCCTGGCCATCGCAGCCGTTTTTTTATCGACGCCTTCTCGTCGAGGTAGTCGATACGGCGGACCGGGAGCCTAAGCTCCCGGTCCACGAGCTGCTAGAGCTCGCAGAGTGCGTTGCGGTGGTGGCGGAGAAGACCCCTGTCGTTGCCGAAGGTCAGCATGCTCACGACATCGAATCTGACCGTGCAATCGCCGGAGTCGAGGTGCTCGGCGAGGTAGGCTGCCGCCAGTCGCTCTAGGGAGCCGCGGTCGAGAGCTTCCTCGGGAAATCCCTCGCCGTTGTTCTGACGGAACTGGCAGCTGATGAAGACCAGGTCGCCCTCTTCGTTGGAGATGAAGTCGACGGCGTCGCCGCCGTGCGCCCACCTCTCTTCGAGGATCTCGAAGCCCCTGTGCTCGAGATAGCTTCTGATGCCCTTCATCGCCTTGGTGTCGATGGCTTCCATGGTCGGCCTCCTTAGTCGTCGGCCCGCCCCTGTGGCGGACCTTGTGACTCGCATGCCGTCGGGGTTCGCGGAGGCTGCAAGGAAGGAAGCAAAACCCTCAAGGGCTCGAGTTTTCGAGCATTGGATCCAGAAACCACTCGAAAAGTTTTTGCGACCCTTGCGGCCGCAAGGGTCCTCGATGAGCCTGCGAAAGTCCAAGGAGCGGCCCGGGGAGCGAGCCGTTGCCCGGGAGGCCTGGAAGCACGCTCAAGGCATGGAGCGCAACGAGCTGAAGGGCAGAGGGGATTCGCTCGAAGATCTAAGCAACGCGGCCGCATGGCTCGATTGCCGAAGCGGGGCGAGTTCGTTATCGGCGTGCAAGCCGGGCGTCAGCGGTGCTCCAGCCCGACGATGCCCTCGAACCTCTCCGCTACGGTGTCGGCGGCCTCCTCGCCGCGCAGCTCGGCGAGCTCGCGCATGAGCCTGGCGATGGTCTCCGCGAGCTCGCTGTCTACCTCGCCGCCGGGGCCGATCCGCCTGAGCTCCCGGAGCACCTCGGCCATGCGATCCCGCAAGGTCAGGAAGATCCGCCTGTTCGGCGCCACCGTGATGCCGTCCTCGCGCAGACGGGTCATGATGAAGTCCTGCTTGGTCATTCCGGACTCTGCGACTACCTCGTCGAGCCAGCGGCTCTGCGCCGGCGTCATGCGGAAGGAGACGGTGACGTTCTTCCTTCTTCGGTCGTTGGGGCAGGGCATCAGTCCCTCCCTTCTTCATCGAGCGCGCGTGCGATCTCTCCCTGCCTGTCCGGGAAGAGGTGCGCGTAGCGGAACGTGACGTCGGCGCTCTCGTGGCCGAGTCGGTCAGCGATGGCCACGGCTGAGTAGCCCATGTCGATGAGGAGGGACACGTGGCTGTGGCGCAGGTCGTGGATGCGGATGCGCTTCACGCCGGAGGTCTTGCAGCCCCTCGTCATCTCGTGGTGCATGCGGTCCTTGGTGAACGGGAACATGCGCCCGTCGTGCGCCACGGGATGGCCCTGGAGCCAGTCCGAGAGCTCGTCTGCGAGGAAGCCGGGCATCGCCACGGTCCTCACGGACTTGGGAGTCTTGGGGTCGGTGACGATGTCGCGGCCGCGAATCCGCTGGTACGACTTGTTTACGGAGATGATGGCCCGCGCGAAGTCGATGTCGTCGGACGTGAGGGCGAGAAGCTCCCCGACGCGCAGCCCGCACCAGTAGAGGACCTCGAACGCGCAGAAGCTGTCGGGCTTGTCCGCTATCGCGTCCGCGAACCTCAGGTACTCGTCCTTCGTCCAAAAGAGCATGCCGCCCGCCTTGTTCGTCCCCATCTTCGTCGTGCGCGAACACGGGCTCCTGCGCAGGCCGTAGAAGCGCATGGCGTGGTTGAAGATCGTCGTGAGCTGGTTGTTGATGGTGCGCAGGTACGTGGGCGAGTAGGGCTCGCCATGGGCGTTGCGCATGGCCATCAGCTTGTTCTGCCACCGGATGACGTCCACGGACTCGATCTCGTCCATGCGCATCTGCCCGAAGGTCGGCAGCAGCTTGTCGCGGACCATGTACTCCTTGCCGATCCACGTGCTCTCGCGCAGGCGGGGCTTCACGTCCTTCTTGTACACCTCGAAGAAGGCGGCGAAGGTGGAACTGACCGACCCCTCGGCCTCGAGCCTGCCCTTCTCCTCCCACTCGAGCGCCGCCTCCTCGGTGGCAAAGCCGCGCTTCGTCCTGTGGCGCCTCTTTCCGTCGTAGTCGCGGAACCAGAACTGCGAGGTCCACGTCCCGTTATCCTCCCGCCTCACCGACATGCCGTCCTCCTCCCATAGAGCACGATACTGTGCTGTTTCATTCTTGGAATATATCAGCACGATATCGTGCTGTCAATGATTGCGCACGGAACCGTGCTGCTGTAGAATTCGGAATGATGAACGGTAGGCACGGGACGGAGGCGGGATGGGCGTCGGCGAGCGCATAAGGCACTGCAGGAGGGCGGGGGGCTACACCCAGAGGGGCCTCGCGGAGGAGATCGGCGTCACCGAGTCGGCCATCCGCAACTACGAGCTCGGGCTGCGCACGCCGGGCGAATTCCAGCTCAAGGCGATCGCCAGGGCGCTCGACGTCGCGCCGGAGTCCCTTGCAGACGTCGGCCCCGAAAGCGCGCGCGGCGCGCTGGAGATGGTCTTCAGGCTCGAGGGCGAGATGGGCTTCAGGCCCGTCGAGACGGAAGGCGGCATCTGCATTGCTATCGATCCCAAGGCAGAGGGCTCCCAGAAGATCTCCCAGGCCCTGAGGGCGTGGAAGCGCATGCGGGAGCGGCTGGAGGCCGGCGAGGTCTCAGAAGAGGAGTACGAGGCCTGGAAGGCGTCCTTCAAAGGCTGGTAAACAGCGCACGAACGTCAATCACGAGGCCCTGCGGCGCCTCGTTTTTTGTTCCCTTCATTTATTCCCCGGCGAGAAATCCGGTTCCAAAACCCATTCAAGAGGGTTTTTGGGACGGGTGCAGTGAGTAAATTCAGAGCCATGATCCGGGTTTTGGGACGGGTTTTGAAACTCTCGGCGGCGTTTTTTCGAAAAAATTTACTCCCCATCTGCGACCTTTGCTTTTGCGAAAATCGACCTTCAAAAAGGGCACTGAGTTCAAACTGAGTTCCAGTTTTGGGAATTGGGACGACTTGGACGCAAAACGCTATAAAAACGCTTGTTGGCATCGTCCATCTATTAGCACCTTTTAGCATCTAGTGCGAGCTAATCGCGTCCTGTGTACAAAATTGAGCGAACTAGGGAGTAAATGAGCAGGTAAGCAGACAAAAAGGAAGCCCCCGAAATCGATGATTTCAGGAGCTTCTCGAAAAATTTACTCACCAAAATTGGCTGGTGGCTTGCATGTTACCTGCTACTAGATGAGACCAAAGCACACTAGATATGACAGTTGTAAAAGCCCAGTACAAAAGATGATTTTATTCCCACTCAATCGTCGCCGGCGGCTTGCTCGTGATGTCGTACGCCACGCGGTTCACGCCCGGCACCTCGGCCACGATGCGGCCACTCACGCGCGCCAGCACCTCGTAGGGCAGCTTCGCCCAGTCGGCGGTCATCGCGTCGCTCGACTCCACGGCGCGCAGGATCACGGGGTAGCCGTACGTGCGCTCGTCGCCCATCACGCCGACGCTCTTGATGTCGGGCAGCACCGCGAAGTACTGCCACACGCTGCCTTCGCCGTTGCGTTCGCCGGTCTGCTCGAACACAGCCACGTTGTACGCGTCCAGCTCCTCGCGCACGATGGCATCCGCCTCCTTCAGGATGGCCAGCTTCTCGCGCGTCACCGTGCCGATGATGCGGATGGCCAGACCCGGCCCCGGGAACGGCTGGCGATGCACGATGTGATCGGGCAGTCCCAGCGCCGTGCCCAGCGCCCGCACTTCGTCCTTGAAAAAGTGGTCCAAAGGCTCGATCAGGTCGAAATGCACGCCTTCGGGGAAGGGGATCAGGTTGTGGTGGCTCTTGATGGTGCTCGCCTTGCCGCCGGTTTTGCGCGCGCCGCTCTCGATGATGTCGGGGTAGATGGTGCCCTGCGCCAAAAACCTCACGCCGTCCAGCTTCTGCGCCTCGTCGAAGAACACCTTCCAGAACTCGGTGCCGATGATCGTGCGCTTCTCCTCGGGATCCACCACGTCGGCCAGCAGCGCCGCGTAGCGATCCTCGGCGTGCACGTGCACGAAATCCACGTCGAACTGCTTCGTGAACACGGCCTCCACCTCTTCGGGCTCGTCCTTGCGAAGCAGGCCGTGGTTCACGAACACGCAGGTCAGCTGCTTGCCGATAGCCCGCGCGCACAGCGCGGCCACCACGGAGGAGTCCACGCCGCCCGAAAGACCCAGGATCACGCGAGCATCGCCCACCTGCGCGCGGATGGCCTCCACCGCGTCGTCGATGATGGAGTCCATGGTCCAGTTTCGCTCCAGCTCGCAAATGCCGAACAGGAAGTTCCTCAGCAGCTCGTCGCCATGCGGCGTGTGGCGCACCTCGGGATGGAACTGCGTCGCGTACAGCTTGCGCTCGGCGCATTCCATCGAGGCCACGGGGCACGTCTCGGTCCTCGCCGTCACCGCGAACCCTGCGGGCACGTGCGAAACCGCGTCGCGGTGGCTCATCCACACCGTTTGCTCGGCCGGCGTCTCGTCGTACAGCCGCGATGCTCCCGCGTCGCAGCGCTCGAGCTCGGCCGCGCCGTACTCGCCCTTTTCCGTATGGCCCACGGTGCCGCCCAGCGTCACGGCCATGATCTGCTGTCCGTAGCAAAAGCCCAGCACCGGAATTCCCAGCTCGAAGATCTCAGGGTCGATGGACGGTGCGTCCTCGGCGTACACGCTGGCCGGGCCGCCCGACAAGATGATGGCCGCCGGCTTCATTTCGCGCACTTCGGCGGCGGCGATGTCGCACGGGACGATTTCCGAGTACACGCCCAGATCGCGCACGCGGCGGGCGATCAGCTGCCCGTATTGCGCGCCGAAATCGACGACGATAACCTTCTGGTCGGATGATGCTGTGGTCATGTTCGCTCCTTTTTGCACGGGCGGCGCGGGACCGGGCGCGCCCGCCTTGCCTTCGTTCGCCGCCAATCTTACACGAAACCCCTCCCTCCCTGCGTTTCCAGTATGTTTCCGCCGGGGATTCCCCACGTAGTTTGCACGAAGCCCGCTCCCTCCCAGGTTTGCACCGTTCCTCGGCGGGGCGGGGCGGTCGCCGATCGTGTCCTCCCTCTGTTTTCTTCGACCCCGACGCTCATCCTCGGGTACAATCCCTGCCATGGAGAACGTGCGAGACGACATATCGACGCTCGACGAGCCTGTGTCCGCGTCTGCGCTTGCGCCTGCGTCCGCGTCTGCGGAAGCGAAGGACGCACCTGGCGCGACGGGAGAGCCCGAGCCCCAGGCGGCCTCGCCGCAAACAGGGGAGCGCCCCGACGCCGACCGGCATCGTCGCGATCTGCATGCCTCGTTCAACGATCGCATCTCCTACCTGTGCAAGCTCGCCGCGCTCGTCATAGCGCTCGTCGCGCTTGCCACCATGGCGCTCGGTCAGGAGCTTCCCCAGTTCGTTCTCATGGGGTTGTGCCTGTCGGTCGCGCTGCTGGCCATCGCGGCGTTGCAGGATCACCACCAACGCCGGCGCTAGCAACCAGGCGCGGCCAACGCCCGCGCGCATCTATTCGACCCGAAAGCAATCAGAGGTACTGCACGCATGATCATCGAAGCATTGAAATCCCTGCTCATCGGCATTGTCGAGGGCATCACCGAATGGCTGCCCATCTCGTCTACCGGCCACATGATCCTGGTGGACGAATTCGTGAAGCTGCAAGTGTCCGATGCGTTCCTGGCGCTGTTTCTGGTGGTCATCCAGCTGGGCGCCATTCTGGCGGTGCTCATCCTGTACTTCCACAAGCTGAACCCCTTCTCGCCGAAGAAAACCTCGGCCGAGAAGAAAAGCACGTGGCGCCTGTGGGGCATGGTCGCCATCGGCTGCATCCCCGCGGCCATCATCGGCATCCTGTTCGACGACTGGGTGAACGAGCACTTCTACAACAAAGTGACCGTCGCCGCCATGCTCATCCTGTACGGCATCGTGTTCATCGTGCTCGAGCGCCGCAACCGCCGCCGCTTGCGCGAGGCCGAAGCCGCGCTGGAGGCGCCGCGCGGCCGCCATGCGCGCGCTTCGCAGACCGACCTCGCCGAAGAGGCCGAGGCTTCTGTGTTCAAGATCACCAACGTCGACGACATTGACTGGAAGACCGCGCTCAAGATCGGCTGCTTCCAGGTTCTGGCCATCATCCCGGGCACCAGCCGCTCCGGCGCCACCATCATCGGCGGCATGCTGTCGGGCTGCTCGCGCACCGCGGCTGCCGAGTTCACGTTCTTCCTGGCCATTCCCATCATGTTCGGATGGGGCTTGGTGAAAGCCCTCAAGTTCTTCGTGGCCGGCTTGGTTATGACGCAGGTGGAAATCGTGGTCCTGATCGTGGGCATCGTGTCCGCGTTCGTGATGTCGGTCGTTTCCATCAAGTTCCTCATGGGCTACATCAAGAAAAACGACTTCACGGTGTTCGGCTGGTACCGCATCGTCGTGGGCGTGCTGGTGCTGGGCTACTTCGCCTTCGAGTCCATGGGGATGCTGCCGTAAGGCGACGTCCGTCGGCCGCACTGGCCATTCACCCAGGAACTTCCTAGCAAATATTGACGCGGCGGGCCGTTCTGGCCCGTCGCTTTTGCTATCATACTGAACCACACGAGGGCCGCCCGCCCGCCGGGCGCCAAGGGCCATGCTCGTTACCGCATAAGAGTCATGAGAGGAAAGCCGATGTCTGAAGAGAACAGCTCCTTCGCGGAGATCCAAGAACATCGTGCCAAGATCGACGAGATTGATCGTCAGATCGTCGCGCTGCTCAATAAGCGCGCCGGTCATTCGCTGGTCATTCGCGGTCTCAAGCCCGGTGCTCATCTGGGCCTGTACGATCCGCGGCGCGAAGAGGAGATCTTTGCGAAACTGAACAGCTATAACGAGGGTCCCCTGTACAACGAGAACCTGCGTGAGATCTATGCCAGCATTCTTAAGGTGATGAAGGAGACCCCGTCGGTATGAGCGAACAGATAGCAACCAAACTGCCGGATTACGGCACTCGATCCGACGAGATCACCATCTTTGCCGGACCGTGCTCCGTCGAGAGCAAAGAACAGTTCGAAGAAGTGGCCGAATGCATCGCCGATCTGGGGCTCACCTGGATTCGCGGCGGCGCGTTCAAGCCGCGCACGAACCCGCATTCGTTTCAGGGTCTGGGCGAGGAAGCCCTCAAGATCATGCAGGATGCCGGTCGAAAGTACGGCCTGAAAACCCTGACCGAGGTCATGGACTCCGCGCACTGCGAGATGGTTCACTCCTACGTGGACGGCCTGCAGGTGGGCGCGCGCAACTTCCAGAACTTCAGCCTGCTGAAGAACATCGGCCAGGTGACGAAGGACTCCCACAAGATGGTGCTGTTCAAGCGCGGCTTCGCGGGCACCATTTCCGAGTGGCTGTCGGCAACCGACTACATCACCATGGAAGGCAACGACAACGTGGTGCTGTGCGAGCGCGGCCTGCGCACGTTCGAAACGGCCACGCGCTTCACGCTGGACATCTCGGCCGTGCCGGTCGTGCACAAGCAGAGCCTGTATCCGGTGTGCGTGGACGTCTCGCATCCGGCGGGCGTGCGCGACCTGGTGCCGCCGCTGGCGAAGGCCGCCGTGGCAGTGGGCTGCGACTCCATCATGATCGAGGTGCACCCCAATCCGCCGGCGGCTCTGTCCGACGGCCCGCAGCAGCTGACCCCGTCCCAGTTCAGGGACCTTATCGCCGAACTGCGCGAGATCGCGGCCGTGTTCGGGAAGAAGATCGTGTAGCGCTTCGCCGTCAGAAAAACGGCAAAGTGCCTCGACGCCGGATCCGGGCCCTTCGACGCTTCCGCCGAAGGGCCCGCTCGCTTCCGCCGAAGGGCCCGCTCGCTTCCGCGCTGTTCGGGCGAATGGGTAGGGGGTCGAGTGCGGGGGGAGCGTTACACCCCTCCTCGCGCACAGTTTTGTCCCCAATGTTGCGCTCGAGGGGCAAACCGAGAAGCTGACCTCAATATGACCGTGCGTTTTGCCTGGTCGCGAATGTCCGTTGCCGTCGGGCGGGCCTCTGCATGCGCTCGAGCGCAACATTGCGGCAAGAATCGTGCACCAAGCAAGTC
>NZ_PPTQ01000029.1 GCF_003340345.1 Paraeggerthella hongkongensis
GGCGGCGGCCTGCACTGCTCCACGGCGGACGTCTACCGCGAGGGCGAGTGCCTCGACTACTTCCCGAACCGCGTCGCCGACCCGACCCTGGTCCGTCCGGAGATGTGGAACGACTAGTCGCTTAACCCGTTGCTGGAAGGTCCGGTACGAAACCGGGTCTTCCAGCCCTTCCAGAGCCCCCGGCCCCCAAGGGCTTCGTTCCGCCTATGCGACGGCGCTCCTTGTTCGAAGATCCCAGGGAGCCGGTCGGCTTTCCCCTTTATCATCACATTCATGCCAAAGCGGCGCCGCAGCGTCCGCGTGCCTCGTCGTACCCCGAACCTTTCCATACCCGCAACCGGGCAACCGCACTGAAGGACTCGGGCGACACGACGCCGCCCCCAAGGAGGGATACATGAACCAGCAAGCGAAATACAAGCTTATCGGCTTCATCATGATGTTCGCTTCATCATCGCTGATGGGCGGCATTGGAGCCTTCACCCGCTTCATCGACGCGCCCGGCGACTTCGTGTCGTTCTGGCGCAACTTCGCAGGCCTCATCGCCCTGTCGATCATCTTCTGCTTCATCGGAGGAAGCTGGAAGAAGCTCAAGGAAACCCGGTTCTCCGGCATGATGCTGCTCTCCGGCGTGTTCTTGGGCCTGTTGTCCGGCCTGTACTGCCTCTCCACGCAGTACACCACGTTGGCCAACGCATCGTTTCTTATCTACACCGGCCCCATCTACTCGACCATCCTCGCGGCGATATTCCTGAAGGAGAAGCTCAACATCAAGGGCATCCTCTGCATCGTCGCCGTAGTCATCGGCATGCTGTTCATCGTGGGTATCGTGACGCCCGAGGGCCTGACGCTCGACCTCGATCCCAAGTACACCTTCGGCAACGCCATCGCCTTCGCTTCCGGCGTGGCCTACGGCCTGTACCTGTTCTTCTCGCGCTACCGTGAGGACTGCGATTCCAACGTCCGCTCCTGGTGGAACTTCCTGTTCGGCTCGCTGTCCATCGTCGTGCTGCTCATCTGGCACCACTTCTTCCTGCAGCCGCTGTCCTACACCGAGAAGATCAACGGCGTGACGCAGTTCGATGCGAACGGCCAGATCATCACCCATGCCTGGAACATGTTCACGATGCCCGGCTCGTCTTGGGTCGTGCTCATCGCCGCAGCGCTCATCACCGGCTTCGGCGCGTTCTACCTGCTGACCCATGCTACCAAGCGCCTGAAGGCCGGCGAGCTGGCCGCCATCTCCTACCAGGAGACCATCATGGCATCGCTTCTGGGCCTGTTCATGTTCGGCGAGACGATGACCGCCTTCCAGATCATCGGCGGCGCGCTCATCATCATCGGCGGCGTGGCTCAGATCTTCTTCTCGACATCGGCTGCAAGCAAGCAGGGCGAAAAGATGGAGAAAGAAGAGGAGATACGCGAGAACCTTGAAGCGCGGCTAGATGAAGAGCAAGCAAAAGAAGCCTTGAGCTAGCCGATCCTCACGCAACAAGAAAGGAGCGTGCACCTATGAAGATCACGAGCAACCTGACTCACATCGCCACCGAGATGGAGTTCGAGGCGCCGCTGAACGAAGAGGAGCTGCGCGCCACGTTCGAGGGCAACGGCTTCCAGGGATTCGCCGCCGAGCTCGATATCGCCGAGCGCACCGAGGACCACGTGCAGATGATGTCGCTTGCCGACCTGCTCGGGTTCGCGAAGGCCTCCGGCCTGTCCGCGGTGACCTACGACGTGACGTACTTCCCGCATGCCGACGCCGCCGAGGTGGACTACCAGCTCAACCAGCTGGCCCACGACCTGGAGATCAGCGCCGAGGTCATCCGCGACCTGTGCGCCGATGAGATCCAAGAGTACCTGGCGCTCGACGCCAAGCGCGACGCGAGCCTGCCCGTCCACAGCATCGTGGAGGCGTACACGGGCGGCACGGCGTTCGCCTGGTACGGCATGCGCGACTACCCGCGCCTGAAGAGGGTCATCCTGGCCAAGCTGGCCCAGGGCGGCCAGCAGGCCAAACGATCCTTTATCTTCCGCGCCAGCAAAGCGCAAGTCGACTTGCTGGAAAACCGATAGGAGGCGCACCGTGAAAGCAACGGTTTACATGGAGGAGATGGACGCGTTCACGTACCGCGAGAAGCTTCGCAACGATGCGGTGGTGTTCGTGCCCGTAGGCGCCCTCGAGCAGCACGGATCGCACATGGCCATGTGCGTGGACGCCGCCCTCACCAAAGCCATGGCGGGAGCCACGGCCGAAGCCCTGACCGCCTACACCGAAGGCGCGATCGAGGGCATGGTGGCCGCGCCGATCAACTACGGCTACCGCTCCCAGCAGCGCTCCGGCGGCGGATTCCACCTGTCGGGCACGACCAGCCTGCGCGGAACGACCCTCATCGCGCTCTCCCGCGACATCGTGTTCAGCATCATCCGACAGGGAGCACGCAAGATCGTGCTGATGAACGGCCATTACGAGAACTTCCAGTTCATCTTTGAAGGAGCCCAGCTGGCCCTCGAGGATGCGCGCAAAGACGGTATCGACGACGCGAAGATCCAGCTGCTCTCGTACTGGGACTTCGTGGACGACCAGACCATCGCCGAGCTTTATCCCGAAGGCTTCACCGGATGGGACCTCGAGCACGCCGGCGTCATGGAAACCTCGCTCATGCTCCTGTTCTACCCCGACCTGGTCGATATGAGCAAGATCAACGATCCGCTGTACGACGGACTGCCCGCCACGCTTCCCAACTACGACGTGCTGCCCATCATCGCCGATTACACGCCGCCTTCGGGCTGCCTGTCGTCCCCCGCAGCATCGTCGCGCGAAAAGGGCATCATCTTGCGCGATGTGGCCGTACGCAACATGGTAGGCGCCATCAAGCGAGAATTCGCCTAAGCGCAGGGAGCAGCCCTCATCCGAAACCGGCAACATCCACGGCCTTCCGGCGCCAACCGCCAGGAAGGCCGTGCGCGTAAAAGGAGCATCATGACCGCATCGTACACCATGCTTCACGTCTTCGCTCCCAACGAAGCCGTTCACTTCCTGGGAGACTATCACGAAATCCTAGAGGGGGATTGCCATGCATACGCACGCAGTTGAGAAAAAAGTCCCGTTCAAAGTAGCGCTCTCGTCGTTCCTCGGCAACTTCATCGAGTGGTTCGATTACGCAACCTACACGTACTTCGCTATAACCATCGGCATCGTGTTCTTCCCTGAATCGGCAGTGAACTCAACGCTGCTCGCATTCGCGGTGTTCGCGATCTCGTTCGTCTTCCGTCCGCTGGGCGCCGCGTTCTGGGGCAGCATGGGAGACAAGAAGGGCCGCAAGTGGTCTTTGTCCATGTCCATCTTCCTTATGACGGGCGCAGCGTTTCTCATCGGCTGCCTGCCCTCGTACGAGACCATCGGGCTTCTGTCGCCCATTCTGCTCATCTGCCTGCGAAGCGTGCAGGGGTTCTCGGCCGCAGGCGAGTATTCGGGCGCTGCCGTATTTCTGGCCGAGTACTCCCCGGCCAACCACCGCGGCAAGTACTGCTCGCTCGTACCCGCTTCGACCGCAGCCGGCCTGTTGGCCGGTTCGACCGCCGCGCTGATCATCAAACTGCTGCTGCCCGAAGCCGCCGTTATCGAATGGGGCTGGCGCATACCGTTTCTGCTGGCAGGCCCGCTGGGCTTGATCGCGCACTACATCCGCACCAAACTTGAGGATTCCCCGACGTTCGAGCAGATGACCTCCGACACCAAGCGCGTCAAAGAAGCCCCCAACCCCACCCGCCTCGTGTTCAAGAAATACCGCAAGCGCCTGCTTGCCAGCATCGCGGCAACCATGGTGAACTCGGTTGGGTTCTACCTGGTGCTCACGTACCTGCCCACGTACTTGACCAGTTACGCGGGCATGGAAGCGGCACCCGCCCAGTTCGCAACCGACGTTGCGCTCGTCGCCTACATCCTCATCGTGCTGGGCGCAGGCAAGGTATCGGATATCGTCGGGCGCAAGAAGATGCTCCTGGGCGCCTGCGTCGCCTTCATCGTGCTGAGCATACCGGCTTTCACCATGCTGAACACAGCTTCGCTTCCCATCGTTATCGCAGCTGAGCTGATTCTGTGCATCACGCTGTCCATCAACGATTCGAACATCGCCTGCTACCAAGCCGAAATGTTTCCCACCGAAGTGCGCTACACCGGCGCCGCCCTGGGATCCAACATCGCCTACGTGGTGTTCGGGGGAACCGCGTCGATGGTCGCGACCGCGCTTATCGACGCAACGGGCAACGGCATGGCTCCGGCGTACTACATGATGGGAATTTGCCTGATCGCTGGCATCATCCTTCTGTTCACCGCGCATGAGTACAAGGGCGTTCCGCTGAACGACATCGAATAGCATTCGCAAGTTCGCTCGCTTCACGGCAGATTCCTGCGAAAGCAAGCGCTCGACTGCAAACCGAGCGGGCCCCGCAAGATACGCCGCTATTCGCCAGAAGGACCGACTGCATCGCAGTTCAACGATGCGGTCGGTCCTTTCTCTTCGCAAGCGCAGCCCCGCTTTCGCCGTCAGGCGAGCGACCGCCCTTTGCGCATACCGCTCCAGCGCAACCGAAAAGAACGTCCGCCGAATCCCCCTGCCATGCGCTCCTTCTCCGCTATACTGGTCTTTGTCAGCAAATCACGCGGGCCAGCCCGCGATCAGGCCGCATCGACCGCACACCGCCAAGGAGAGTTCATGAGGAAGCGCGACGACCTCGTACGTACCGACGACTGCGCCGCCGATCAGGCGATAGCCCCCAATAAAAGAAGAATCCCCCTTCCGCTCAAAGTGTTCGGCATCCTATCGATGGTCATGGGCGGCGCTTTGGCAGCCTTGCTTGCGCTGCTCGTGATCGGCACGGCGCTGCTCGTCCAAAACGGCGCGTTCGAAGGCGAGCTCTCGTCGGCAACGCTCATCATCTTCATCGTGGACACCGTGCTCATGACCGTGCTCGCAGCCATGTTCGCCGTGTTCGGCATCCGCCTGCTGCTCAACAAGCGACGTCATGCCGCGGAAGTCGCGGACGTGATGATCGTCGTGCTGGTCGGAATCGTCCTTTGCAGCATCATGCTTGACGGCCTGAACCTTAGCTTGGCCGCCTACGGCGCAATAGCCGTGTTCCTTGTTGTCATGCAAAGCTACCTCGACCCCTCTTTGGCGCAAGAGCGCGAACTGCAGCGTAAACTGCGCGACATGGAAACGCGCGAGGCGGCCGAAGACGGCACGCTCGGCCGCGACGAAACGGGCAAGGGATTCATAGCCCTCAACTTCTTCAACCTGTTCTGGATATTCACGGTCTGCTGCGTGCTCGGGCTCATGCTCGAGACCGTCTACCATTTCGCCGTGGTGGAGCCGGGCCACTACCAAGACCGAGCCGGCATGCTCATCGGGCCCTTCTCCCCCATTTACGGATTCGGGGCGGTTCTCATGACCATAGCGCTCAATCGGTTCCACAACAAAAACGTGGTGCTCATTTTTTTGGTAAGCGCTGTTATCGGAGGCGCGTTCGAGTATCTGACCAGCTGGTTCATGCAGTTCGCTTTCGGTATCGTAGCCTGGGATTACTCGGGCACGTTCCTGTCCATCGACGGACGCACCAACGGCATGTTCATGGCCATGTGGGGAATCCTCGGCGTGATATGGATCAAGGCATGCCTGCCCTGGATGCTGAAGCTGGTGAACCTGATACCTTGGAACTGGCGCTACACCATCACCACGGTATGCGCGGTTCTCATGATCGCCGACGGGGCAATGACCCTGCTCGCGCTTGATTGCTGGTATCAGCGCATGGCGGGAACGGCCATTCAGGATTCCGCGGTGGTTCAATTCTTCGACGAGCATTTCGACAACCAGTACATGCAGGAACGCTTCCAAAGCATGTCGATCGATCCAGGCAACGCAACGCGCGCGAAATAGCAAAAGGGAACCGACCCGGTCAAGCCTGCGCAGAGCCGGTTGCAGCCGCGCGCACGGCGCGGACGGCCAAGCGCCCCAGAACCACGCCCGCCAGGCAGGCAACGACGCTTCCGCATGCGTACGCCGCCCCCGTGACGTACTTCCCGCGTTCGATAAGCGTCAGCGTCTCCAACGAGAACGTCGAAAACGTGGTGAAACCGCCGCATACGCCCGTCTTCAAGAACAGGACCGCATTGTCGGACATGCCGGGCCACACCGTAGCAGCCTCGAACACGGCCCCGATAACCACGGCGCCGACAAAGTTGATCAGAAACGTCATGAGCGGAAAATCGCCTTCGAGGGGAACAAGCCCCAGCAGATAGCGGCCCACGGCTCCCACGAACCCGCCAAGACCCACGCACAGCATCGCCATCATGTCCTGCTCTCCTCCTCTTCGGAACCTGCCCAGTATAGCGAAAGGCCCGTGCGTGCGCACCGGAAAACGCCTTATCGTGCGCGCCCTTGCACCGAAAGACCGGCCGTAGCGAACACCGGGGCAGAACAGCAACAGGGCGCGAACCTCGCCCGTTCGATTGACAGCGAACGTTCGTTTACGTATTATAGCGTACAGATATTCTTACGAACATTTGATCGCGCGAACGGATGACCGCATGGATCTACTTGCGAAACTCGAAATCCTCGCCGATGCGGCGAAATACGATGTAGCCTGCACGTCCTCGGGCATAGATCGCGACGCCCAGAAGGGCAAACTTGGAAACACGCTGGCCGCCGGCTGCTGCCACAGCTTTGCCGCAGACGGGCGGTGCATCACGCTTTTGAAGGTGCTCATGACCAACGTTTGCGTGTACGACTGCGCCTACTGCGTGAACCGCGCATCCAACGAAGTTCCGCGCGCTGCGTTCAAGCCAAGAGAGTTGGCGGATCTCACCGTGTCGTTTTATCGACGCAACTATATTGAAGGCCTGTTTCTCAGCTCGGGAGTTATCCGCAATCCCGACCACACCACCGAGCTTATGATACGAACGCTCGAGATTCTGCGCGAGGAACACGGCTTTCGCGGCTACATCCACGCGAAAGCCGTGCCGGGGACATCGCCCGAGCTGATCGATCAACTCGGGCACCTTGCCGACCGCATGAGCGTGAACCTAGAACTTCCTTCACAGCAAAGCCTGCGGCTGCTCGCCCCTGAAAAGGACAAGCAGCGCATTCTCTCGCCCATGAAGCAGATACGGGACAACATAGCGGTCGACAAGGACACGCGCGCGCTCATGCGAAGGGAAACCACGTACATGACGCAGGTCAGCCCCAAGCGAAAGGAACGAGCCTTCGTACCCGCCGGCCAATCGACGCAGATGATCATAGGAGCTACGCCTGAAAGCGATTTTCAAATCCTGAACCTTTCGGCAGCCCTCTACCGTACGCTCTCGCTCAAGCGCGTGTTCTTCAGCGCCTACATGCCCGTGAACGACGATGCGCGTCTTCCGGGCGCCGATGCCGTCCAGCTCAATCGCGAGCACCGTCTCTACCAAGCCGATTGGCTCCTGCGGTTCTACCGCTTCGACGTGACGGAGATCATCGACGAGGCGCACCCTTTTCTCGATCCCGATTTGGACCCCAAGGCAAACTGGGCTATAAACAACCTCGATTTCTTCCCCGTAGAAGTGAACACCGCTCCCCTTGAGTCGCTGCTGCGCGTTCCGGGCATCGGCGTACGGGGAGCCAGGCTTATCATGCGCGCACGGCGCACGACATGCCTACGCGAATCCGAGTTGCGCAAATTGGGCATAGCCTACAAGCGGGCACGGTTTTTCATAACCTGCGGGGGCACCTACGCAGGGCGCGGAGCCGATTTTTCGCCCGAAGGACTTCGAGCGCAGCTGGCGGCGCCCATTAAGGGCGGCGCGCACGGCCGCCGGTCCGCCAAGACTACCCCCGGGCAACTAAGCTTGTTCGAAAAGGTCGAAACGCCCGAGAAGCTGCGTGCCGCTGGCAAAGACCCGCGCAAGCTCGACACCGGCGTTCCCCCGACAGCGGACGGCTCCTTTGGTTGGCAACGCGCGCTCGAACCGCGCACGACGGTTGCCGTATGAGTAATCCTCACAACAGCCGAAACACCGCCCGGCCGGTGCGCGAAGAGCCCTTGCAGGATGTTGCCTACGCATACGACGGCACGCCGGAAGGCCTGCTGACGGCGGTGTTCCAAGCCTACGCCAATCGCGAAGACCCGCAAGATATCGCCCCCGGCAACACATTGCAGCCACGCCTGGGGCAAACCGTCCGCACCATAGAAACCGACATGCAGCTTGCAATGCGGGTTCGCAAAGGCATCCAACGTACGTGCGGGCAGACGGCGTTCGAGGCTGTTCTGCACGCCGCGCTGTCAGACGACCCGAACACCGGAGCCATCGTGTACCGATTCGTGCGCTACGCCATGTCGCGCCGCCAACCGCACGACTGCGCCCGATGCCCGAAACGGCATAGCTGCGCCGGTATCCCCAACTGCACCGCAGCGTCGGCAAGAAGGTCGAGCGTGCTCGACGACCTTGCGAACCCAGCGGTCGGAGCGCTTCTCAAGCTGGACCGAGCGGTCATGAACGAGCGTCACCGCATGCTCCAGTTCCTGCGCTTCGAGCACCTGGAAAACGGTGGCTGGTTCGCGCGATGCAGCCCGAACGCTTCCGTGGTTCCCCTGGTCATGGACTGGTTCGCGGGCCGCTTCAACACGCAGCCCTTCGCGGTGCTCGACGAGCGGCACGCCCTGGCCGGCGTGTACGAGGGACGGGGCTGGCGGCTCGTGCGCACGGAGGGGGCCGACCTCCCCGCGCATGCGTCGGACGAGGAGCTCATGCAGGCGGCCTGGAAGCGCTTCTACAACGCGACCGCCGTCGAGGCCCGTTACAACCCCGAGCTGCGCCGGCAGTTCATGCCCGAGCGCTTCTGGAAGGACCTGACCGAGATGCGCGAGGGCGCCCCGGGCGAGGGCCTGGCACGCTGAGGGAGCCGAGGCGCGGCCGACCGGCGAGCCCTCCCCCGCGAGCGGCGGACGGCCTTGCGCCCACCCGTCCGGGGCCCGCCAAACGCGAAAGGGCCCCGGAACCTGTTACGGCTCCGGGGCCCCTCCCCGCGGCCCGCGCGGAATACGCCGAGCGCCCTGCGCGAGCGCGACGTCCTATCCTCCCACAGCCTTGCGCTGCAGTACTTTCGGCGATGGCGGTCTTAACTTCCGGG
>NZ_PPTQ01000003.1 GCF_003340345.1 Paraeggerthella hongkongensis
CGCCCTGCGGCATAGAAGCCGCGCGGAGCCCAAGCGCCCTGCGCGAGCGCGACCTTGGAGGCGGGGATCACCCGGTCCCATTCCGAACCCGGAAGTTAAGACCGCCATCGCCGAAAGTACTGCAGCGCAAGGCTGTGGGAGGATAGGACGTCGCGCTCGCGCAGGGCGCTCGGCGTATTCCGCGCGGGCCGTGGGGAGGGGCCCCGGAGCCGTAACAGGCCCCGGGGCCCTTTCGCGTTTTGGGGGAGGCGGGCCCCGGACGGGTGGGCGCGATGCTGCGCGCACCGCGCCGGGAAGGCCGCGAACGTGAGAAGGAGGAGTGTGCGCATGCTGCAAGCGAGGACGGCTCGGTCGGACGAGTTCGATCGCGTCATGGCGTTCTACACCAGAATGATCGACGAGATGCGCGGCACGGATTTCGACGTGCGTTGGAAGCACGGAGAGCATCCGTCGCCCGCGTTCTTGCGCGCATCGGTCGATGCGGGCGAGGTGTACCTTGTCGAGGCTCCTGAAGACGGCGCGATCGCTTCCGCCATGGTGCTGAACGGGAGCGGGGCTTCAGGTTACGAGAACGTTCCGTGGCGCGTATCCGCCGACCTGAGCGAGGTCTCGGTAATCCATGTGCTGGCTACCCTGCCCGCGTACCATGGGCGAGGATGCGCCCGCGCTTTGCTGAACGGCGGTATAGCCGCCGCGCGGGCGCACGGGAAGAAGGCCCTGCGCTTGGATACGTTTGCGGATAACGAACGATCTCATCGGCTGTACGAATCATGCGGGTTTCAGAAAGTGGGAATCCATGACCTTTTCTATGACGACTTGGGTACGGTAGGGTTCGTTCTGTACGAACTTGCGCTGTAGTGCGCTCGATTGAACTCTGCTACCTCCAATTGCGCGTTGTTGCCGCGGGGCCGGCTTTGCGGGAGAATGGTCTGCGTGTATACCATGAAAGCGTGGGAGGGCGTCTCTCGGCTAGGCTCGCAGCCTGATCGCGGAAGGCAACGGAGATGAAAAAACTCGGGTCGATCATTCTTGCATGCGCCTTTGCGTGCGCATTGACGGCGATGGGCGCAGGGCTTGCGTTTGCAGATGAATCGCCCGATCGTGCTGCTTTGCGCGTGCTGTTTCCTCAAGTTGAAGGATTCTCCATGACGGACGAGGACGGCTCTCATCGCGGGCTGGTTGTTGACTATCTGAATGAAATCGCGAAGTACACCGGCTGGGAATACGAGTACGTGACCGTTTCGGACGATTTCGCATTAAGCAACTTTACGTCGGGCGAGTACGATCTTTTAGGCGGCACGTACTACGTTGCTGCGGCTGCGTCGCGGATAGCCTATCCTGAATACAGCTGCGGCCCTTCGAAATCGGTGCTGTTCTCGCGATGGGATGACGGAAGTATTCGCGGATACGATTATGCCGATTTGAACGGCAAAACGATTGCCGTGTCGGCTCGAGCTACAGAAAACGTACGGCGGTTAGAAGGCTTTCTGGCTACGGAGAATATCGACTGTACGATTAAGAAGTACACGATTGATGAGTTCGTCGACGGGTCCCTGGAGTACCTGCTTGATAGCGGGGAGGTCGACTTGCTGTTGGGAAACGCCGTTGACAATACGGGTGCTTATCGCCCTGCTGCGATTTTTGATGGGCAGCCTCATTATTTGGTGACGACCCCCGAAAACCAAGACGTGCTAGATGGTCTGAACTGGGCCCTGGAGCATATTATGGAGGCGAATCCTAACTTCGCGGAAGAGGCGTACGCTAGAAACTTTCCCGACGCAGACATCAACATGTATCGCGTTAACCATCAAGAGCGCCTGTACGTAGAGAAAAAGAAATCGATAACAGTGGCGCTTCCTTGCGACTATAGCCCTTTGAGCGTAGGCGGCAACTCGGAGGACGGTCGGGTTGGGGGCGTGGTCTATCGATTCCTCGATAGGATCGAGGCGTTTTCCGGCTTGAACGTTGATTGCCTGTACGTCGAATCGTACAGTGCTGCCCTTGACGCGCTGCGCAGTGGCCAGGTGGATATGCTGGGCTTTTTCTTGGGCGACGAAGACGATGCGGCGCAAGCCGGCTTGGCTCTGTCCTCCTCGTATGCGACATTCAGCAATCTGGTTGCTCGCAACAAGCTTGTTGCGTATCCTTCTGAGAATTTGCGCTATGTCGCGCTTGAGGGTACGCAGATTCCCAGCGATGTGCCGACGGGAGATGTGCGCTACGTCAAGAGCGAGCACGAAGCGCTTAATATGGTGGATAAGGGTCAGGCTGACGTCGTGTTCGGTTTGTCCGTTCAAATCGAGGGCGCGATGCAGCAGGGGGTGTACTCCAACGTCGTCCCGGTCTCTTTAACGGGCAGCGCGACCGATATCTGCTTCGCACTGCCGCGTCCGGCAGATCCCGATCTTCTGACTATCGTGAACAAGAGCCTTAACAGCATGTCCGTCAACGCAAAGGCGGCGGCGGTTGAGGAGAATCGAATAACTGCGGGGTACGGTACCCTTACGCTGGTTGACTACTTGAGCGCAAATCCAATGCTGGTTGCCGGCCTGGCTGCTGTGACGGTGCTTCTGATTCTGGCTATTGCCGTTGGCGTAACGCGATCGAGGGTGCGTGCAGCCGATATGCGCGTTGAGGCCGAGCGGGTGGCTGCGGAGGGCCGTGCAAAAAGCGAGTTTCTTTCTCGAATGAGCCACGAGATACGAACTCCTATGAATGCCGTTGTGGGCATCACCGATGTTCTGGATATGCAGAAAGACGATCCGGAAGCCTTGCGCAAGAACATAGCGCGACTTCGAGCGTCGTCGGACTATTTGCTGAGTTTGCTCAACGACGTTCTTGATACCAGTCGTGTGGAAAACGGCATGATGGATATTGCCTACGAGCCCTTTTCATTGACGGAAAACGTTGCCGAACTTCAGGATATGATGCAAGCGCAAGCCGATGCCCGGATCATCGATTTGCAGGTGGTAACGAAGGTTTCGCATGAAGGCGTCGTGGGCGATTCTCTGAGATTGAAGCAGGTGCTTTCGAACCTGTTGTCGAATGCCATCAAGTTCACGCCCGAGGGCGGTGTCGTGAGGCTTGTTGTTGAGGAGACGGGTTTCGACGGGGAGCGGGCGACGTTCTTTTTCGGCGTTGCTGACAGCGGCGTGGGCATTTCCCCTGAAGATCAGAGGCGCATATTCAACGCTTTCGCCCAAGTGGGCTCAGCTGCTTCGAAGAGCCAAGGGACTGGTCTCGGTCTGCCGCTTTGCCAGAGCTTAGTGCGTCTTATGGGCGGTGAACTGCAGGTTCGCAGCGAACTTGGTTCAGGAAGCGAGTTCAGCTTCTCCCTTGTCTTTGCAATGGGAACTCCTGAACCCAGGCGGGATCGTTCGGTGGATCGGGAGCTATTCAAAGGGTTCCATATTCTGCTTGTGGAGGATGGGTCGGTAAACGCAGCTATCACGACGAATGTGCTGGAGTTGCATGGTGCTCGGGTGACCTGGGCGATTGACGGCCGGCAGGCGGTAGACCTGTTTGCTGCAAGTCGGCTCGGCGAGTTCGATGCCGTGCTCATGGATATGAGGATGCCCGTTATGGACGGCGTGGAAGCCACGCGTGCCATTCGGCTTCTGCCTCGGTCCGATGCGCGTGAAATCCCCATTGTTGCGATGACGGCAAATGCGTTCAAAGAGAGCGAGGGCGCGGCGCGTGACGCGGGGATGAACGAGTTCGTTACCAAGCCTTTGGATATCGACGAGGTGTTCGACGTGCTGGGTCGTTTGCTGAAAAGATAGCTTTCGGCAGGAGCGCGGCTGGGTGCAAGCGCAGGCTTGCTTGCGCGATTCTGCGGCCGCGCTAAGAGAGCGCGTTGATGTTCGCTCGCGCCGTCCGGTAGCTTTCAAGCGCCGCCAGGGCCAGATCGTCGACATTGTGCAGATGATTCGCCCGTATTGCTTGTACCAGGGCATCGCATCGCGCGCTGAGGGATGCGAGCCCCAAGTTCGCAGCCGTTCCTTTCACGGCGTGAGCGATGCTTTCCGCAGCTTCGTAGTCTTTCGCGCGCATCGCTTCGGGAAGCTTCTCAAGGGTGTCCTCCCGAACGAACACCTCAAGCATGGACATGAGCAGGTTCGCATTGCCGCAAAACCGCTTGAGGGTGGTTTCGACGTCGATGCCCAGTGTTTCGAGTTGTTGAAGCCGATTATCCATAAAGTGCCTCAGGCTTTCTGCTTCAGGGCGTTTTTCGCGGTTTCGCGCACTGCGAGTGCCAAGAATTCATCTTTCGGTATGGGTTGCGCGTACAGGTATCCTTGCACGAGGTCGCATCCGACGCTTTCGAGCAGCGATGCCTGGTCGCGGGTTTCCACGCCTTCCGCGATAACCGGGAGGCCGAGGGATTTTGCCATGGGAACTATAGCTCGCAAGATGCTTTCTTCGCGGGCGCGGTTCCTGCTTTCCCCGCCGAGGAAGCGCATATCGAGCTTGATCATGTCGATAGGAACGTCGCGGAGCATGCTCAACGACGAATACCCCGTTCCGAAATCGTCCATGAGCACGGTGAATCCGAATCGCTGCAGTTTTCCCATTGCCTGCAGCAATTGCGGAAGGTTGTCGGCGTACGCGCTTTCGGTGATTTCCAGTCGCAATCGCGAGGGCGGAAGTTTATACCGTTTTACCAGGTCGACAAGATTGTCGCAGAGGTGCGGGTCGTAGAATTCCAGACGCGATATGTTGACCGACAGGGGGACCGGGGCAATCCCGCTGCTTTCCATGGAAGCGAGAAAGCAGCAGACTTCTTCTCGGATGTGGCTATCGAGGCGGACGATGAAGCCGCTGTTCTCGAAAAAGGGAAGAAACTGTCCCGGCGGGATAAGACCTTTGTCGGGATGGCGCCAGCGGACGAGGGCCTCGCCGCCGACAAGAGCGCCCGAGGCAAGGTTGAAAATGGGCTGGATGAACGGTTCGAACTCCCTCTTTTCGAGCGCACGTTCCCCTTCGGCTTTCATTGTGTGCTTTACGATGAGCGACTGGTGCATGTTGGAGTCGTACAGGGCGAATCGGGTGTTGTAATTTCCTTTGATGGAACGCAGCGCAAGCGTCGCGCGGTCGCACATGATGTCGACCGGCATCGTGCGGTCCGTTATTTCGTACATGCCGAAGTAAAGCACGATCTCATGTTCCGCCTCCGCGTTGGCGAGGGCAAGTTCCAGCTGCGTTGCCAGATTGTCGCTCAGGGCCATATCTTTGGGCAGGCATAGCGCGAAATGATCCGCCTCCATGCGTCCGTATACGCCGCGATCTCGTATGGTCTTGTCGAGACATTGCGCGATGACCTTCAGAACCTCGTCGCCTCGGGTGCTGCCGTGCAGCTCGTTGAATATCTTGAAACGTTCGATATCGAATTGCACGATGGCGAACGCTTCATGGGGACGGGACTTGAGCAGTTCGGCGGTTTTGCGGCAGAACGCAGCACGGTTGTACAAGCCCGTGAGGCCGTCGTGTTCTGCCGCGTAAAGGAGCTCTTGCGCGCGATGGGCGGCAAGGAGCTCGGTTTCGCGCAGCGCTGCTTGCAGCTGCTCCCGTTCAAGCACGTGCTTCGTGACGATGTTGTCGACGCGTCGGCGGGCGACGGTCGTGTTGAAGGGCTTCGCTATGAAGTCATCTGCGCCGCGCAAAAGCGCCGGCTCCTCGTGAGCCGATTCGCCGGTTTCCACGATGATGGGTATATCTGAAAGCGACGGGTCGGCCTTCATCGCGTCGATGAGCGCAAATCCGTTCATGCCTTTCATGTCTATGTCGAGTACGACGACGTCGACCTTGCGTTCGGCCATGGCGGCGAGAGCTTCCTGCCCACTGGTTGCTTCCAGGATGGAGTACGATTCGGCGAACATATTGGCCAAAAGCGTGCGATCGATTCTGGAGTCGTCGACAATGAGCATGGAGCAGAGGGCGTCCATGTAGCGTGCTCCTTTCCAATGCGCGGCGCCGCTTGCGATTGCGTTGCGCGGCGCGCAAAACGCAAGCATATTGTATTGCTCGGCGGCGGCGCTTGCAATGACGTATGGTTGCGGGGAGACTCCGGCTTTTGGCTGCGGGGAGGGGCGGCCGAGCTTGGCATGTGGACGCGAATTGGCACCTACGACGCTGCGGAGGGGTTTCGAGGGCTTGCTTGCGCGTGGCCCACGGACAAAATGCCTGGTCGTAATTCAAGATGCAGCCAACATGGGGGTTCGGGCGCGCCGAAAATTGTCACAGGTGCCGATTCGCGCCCAAACCTACGGCTTCGGCCGTAATTCCGAGGTTCGAAAACTTCTTGAAACATTTCGCCGTTAATTTGAATAAGGCAAGATGAAGGCGCGTTTTCCCCTGCGGCCGTGCTATCGTATGCGGATGACTCAACGGGGGTGTGGCGGATTGCGCGCAGGGGAAGGGCCACGCCTTGAATGCGACAAGTTAGGAGCGCACGCCGATGGCGATGATTTCGGATATCTATGGCTCGATGGTGTTCAACGAGCATACGATGCAGGAGCGATTGCCTTCCGCAACGTACAAGAGCCTGCTCAAGACCATCAAAGAGGGCAAGCCGCTCGAAATCGAGGTTGCGAACGTCGTGGCTCATGCCATGAAGGAATGGGCTATGGAGAAGGGCGCTACGCACTTCACGCATTGGTTCCAGCCTCTTTCGGGCATTACGTCGGAGAAGCACGACAGCTTCCTCGACCCGTGCAGCGACGGGCGCGCCATCATGAGCTTTTCTGGAAAAGAGCTGATCCAAGGCGAGCCGGATGCCTCGAGCTTCCCTTCCGGCGGTTTGCGCGCCACGTTCGAAGCGCGCGGCTACACGGCCTGGGATCCCACGTCCTACGCCTTCATCAAGGACGAGGTTCTATGCATTCCCACGGCGTTTTGCAGCTACACGGGCGAGGCGCTTGACAAGAAAACCCCGCTGCTGCGTTCGATGAGCGCCATCGACGAGCAGGCGAATCGCGTGCTGGCCCTGTTCGGCGAGCCGCACGAGCGCGTGGTGCCCACCGTGGGTTCCGAGCAGGAGTACTTCCTTATTTCCGAGAAAGACTACGCGAAGCGCCAGGACCTCATCATGTGCGGGCGCACGCTGTTCGGCTATGCGCCGCTGAAGGGGCAGGAGCTGGAAGAGCATTACTTCGGCGCCATTCGCCCTTCGGTCAACGAGTTCATGAAAGAGCTCGACAACGAGCTGTGGGCTTTGGGCGTGTCGGCGCGCACGAAGCACAACGAGGTGGCCCCCGCTCAGCATGAACTGGCTCCCATCTTCACCAACGCGAACCGGGCGATCGACGAAAACCTGCTGACCATGGAGAAGATGCGCCTTCTGGCCAGCCACTACGGTCTTGTATGCCTGCAGCACGAGAAGCCGTTCGCGGGCATCAACGGGTCGGGCAAGCACAACAACTGGTCGCTTTCCAAGGGCAAGACGAACCTGCTCGAGCCCGGGGAAAGCCCCATGGACAACCTGCGCTTCCTGGTGTTTTTGACGGGCGTCATCCAGGCGGTCGACGATTACCAGGAATTGCTGCGCATGTCGGTGGCGTCGGCGGGCAACGATCATCGCCTGGGGGCGGACGAGGCTCCCCCGGCCATCATCTCCATTTTCTTGGGCGACGAGCTGGACGCCATCGTGGATGCGCTCGTTGACGGGCATGAGTACACGAATGCGGAAAAAGTGGCCATGGATCTGGGCGTTGCCGTACTGCCGAACTTCCTCAAGGACAACACCGACCGCAACCGCACCAGCCCCTTCGCGTTTACGGGCAACAAGTTCGAGTTCCGCATGCCCGGCTCTGCGGTGAACCTGTCCGATTGCAACATGATCCTCAACACGGCCATGGCGAAAAGCCTCAAGGAATTCGCCGACGCCATGGAGGGCAAGTCGGGCGAAGAGTTCGAGGCGGCGGCCATCGCGTACGTGAAGAAGACGCTCGCGAAGCACCAGCGCATTATCTTCAACGGAAACGGGTACTCCGAGGAATGGCAGGTCGAGGCCGAGCGTCGCGGGCTGGCGAACTACAAGACCACCGTCGACGCGCTTCCGTGCTTCGTCGATCCGAAGAGCATCGCGTTGTTCGAAGAGTTCGGCGTGCTGTCGGAGATTGAGGTTCGCAGCCGCTACGAGGTGAAGCTGGAGAAGTACACCAAGCTGCTGAACATCGAGGTGCGTACGATGAAGCGCATGGTGCGCCGCGCGTTCTTGCCGGCTATCAACGCGTATGCGGCCGAGATTGCCGACAGCATCACGGCGTTCAAAACGGCGGCTCCTGGCGCCGAGACCAGCCAGCAGGAAACGTTGCTGCATAAGTTGCTGGGCGGCATCAAGGAGATCGACACGCATCTGCAGAAGCTTGACTCGATGCATCACGCTGCACAGAAGATGGAGAACGAGCAGGAAAAGGCGAACGTATACGCCCACGAGATCGTTCCCGTCATGGAGGCTTTGCGCGCGGCTGTGGACAGCATGGAGATACTGGTGGATCGCGATATGTGGCCAGTTCCCACATACAACGACATTCTGTTCTACGTGTAAGGAAACGAGCAGCGCTCCCGATTCGCAAAACGAATCGGGAGCGCTTTTTTGTCCTGCGTCTTTCGGGGGCTGGCGCTCTGCATCGGCTTAGGCTTGCTGCGCGTCCTTCGCCGCTTTGCGCGCATCTTCCAGTTCTTGCGTTCCTTGGTTCAGTAGCACCACGCCGCCGACGACCAGCGCGATGCCCACGCACGTGATTACGTTGAAGGGATCGCCCCAGGCGATAATGCCGATGGCGGCCGTCAGCACGGTGCCCACGCCGCCCCAGATGCCGTACACGAGGCCGAGCGGCAGGTGCTTCAACGTGAACGTGAGCAGCGTGAACGACACGAGATAGCCCGCAAGGGTCAGCGCGGTGAACAGCGGTACGGAAAATCCTTCCGACAGCTTCATCATGGTAGTGCCGAACACTTCGAGGATGATGGACACGCTGAGCAGCGCATAGGGATGTACACGGTCCATGATTACACTCCCATCTTCAAAACGACCACGCCGGCGATGATGGCTATAAGGCCCACGATCTTCTTCGCATTGAGGCCCTCATGCCAGAACACGGTGCCCACCACGGCAGTGAGCGCAATGCCGAGGCCGGTCCATACCGCGTAGGCGAAACCGAGCGGTAGTTGCTCGAGTGTTTGCGCGATCAGGTAAAACGCAACGATGTATCCAATGACGATGCCAATAATGGGCGCTTTTCGCGTGAAGCCGTTCGAGAGCTTCATCATGGAGTCGGCAAACACCTCGAAGATGACGGCGATGCCGAGCAGCACGTAGGGCGACATGATTCCTCCTATTCGCTTGGCTCCTATTGGCCAAGTTCTGATATCCTAAAGTATCCCCTAAGGGGAGAGTCAATTGCTTTGTATGCAGAATGCAGAGGAGCGCCATGAGAAACGACCTGCTGTCTATCGGCGAAGTGGCCCACCTCAAGGGCGTGGGCGTGAAGGCGCTGCGCTATTACGAGCGCATTGGCGTTTTGCGCCCCGCGTACGTGAACCCCGATACCGGCTATCGCTACTATGCGCTGCGTCAGATGAACGAACTGGACGTGATCGTGTCGTGCGTGCAGCTGGGCGTGCCGCTGAAAGAGCTGGCCGACTACGTGTCCGACTGCGGCGCGATGGATATATCGTCCCTGTTGGAGCGCGCGTACATTTTGGCAAAGGAAAAGCTGCGCGACACGCAGGCCATTCTGCTGGAATTGGACGGGTATCGTCGCGAGATTGCCGTACAGCATGCGTTGCGCACCTCGCCAGCCCCGTACGAGCGTGTGCTGGGAAAGCGCACGTTTTTGGCGATGCCCTGGGGCCACGCTGCGTTCGATGCGAAGCGCTATACGAGGGCTATGTCCGAGCTGTACGGCGAAACGAAGCGCGCATCTATGGCGCCGTTGTTCTTGCAGGGCATGATTTGCCTTCCGGGCGATGGCGGGAAGGAGGGGGCCGAGGCTCCGGAGCCGTCCTGGTACGTTGCGCTTGAGGTGCAGGCACTGCCGGGAGAAGAGCTGGCTGCGCCGCCGCAGGAGCGCGGCATGCGCCTGCTTGCGCTGCCGGGCGGCACGTTTTGCGGCCGGCGGGTCGAGCGCGAAACGTTCGAATTGTGCTATCGCGAGGTTTTCGAGGAGGCGCGAACTGCATCCGGTATCGACACTCTGCTGGCGTTCGAGATTTGGGATGCCGAGTTGAGGACCGACCGCACTATCGTCGAGGTTTTGAGAGGATAGTTCCTATCGCTTGCCAGCGGCCGGTTTCGTTCTGCCTCCGGTTTCAGGGGGCTGGGCGCGTTTCGGCGGTGTTTTTGATGCTCTTGGGCGCAGCGCGGGAGCGCGGAAAGCGCGGAGGTGCCGCCCGGCTGCTTTGGGCGGCGACGCGCTCGGTTTGCCTTTTCTGTCCCTTTCGTCGAATCGGCGACCCTTTGCCGGAACCGGTGCGTTCGCTTTAGCGCATTGGAGTACAATAAACGCGGTAGCTTAGACGAAATCTGCACGTCAAACCGTATGGACTCGCCCTTTTGCCCATTGCGGTCAAACCGCAGCGGTGTGACCATTGCAGACGGTAACGGTTCCGGTGTCAGCGAGAAGGGATGAATATGGCAGGCATCACAGAAGTCGAGTACATTTGGAAAAACGGGGAGCTGGTCCCCTGGGCGGATGCCACGACGCACATCCTGTCCCATTCGCTGCATTACGGCTCCGGCGTGTTCGAGGGCATTCGCTGCTATCAGAACCCCGACACCAAGAAGAGCTACGTATTCCGCCTGCGCGACCACATGGAGCGCCTGCATCGCAGCTGTAAAATTGCCTGCATCGATCTGCCGTACACGGTTGACGAGTTGTGCGATGCTACGCTTGAAGTGATCCGCGCGAACAAGCTTGAGAAGTGCTACATCCGCCCCATCGTGTATCGTGGCTACGGCGTGATGGGCGTCGACCCGACCGGATCGACGACCGACGTGGCCATCGCTTGCTGGCCTTGGGACAGCTACTTGGGCGCCGATGCGCTCGAGCAGGGCGTGGCCGTGGGCGTGTCGTCTTGGCGCCAGCGCTCCAACAACGCCATTCCTCCTGCGGTGAAGAGCACCGCTTCCTACATGAACTCCATCCTGGCGAAGCTGGAGGCCAAGGAGCACGGCTACGCCGAGGCCATCATGCTGAACGAGGCGGGCTTGGTGTGCGAGGGAACGGGCGAGAACCTGTTCATTGTCCGCGACGGTATCCTGTCGACGCCGCCGCTGTCCGACGGCCTGCTGGAGGGCATCACGCGCGACACGGTGCTGTGCTTGGCCGATGACCTGGAGATTCCTGCTATCGAGGAGAGCCTGACGCGGGCCGACCTCTACGTGGCCGACGAGGTGTTCATGACCGGCTCCGCCGCCGAGCTTACGCCGATCGGATCTGTGGACGGCCGCACCGTGGGCAAGCCCGGGCAGGTTACGCGCGCTTTGCAGGAGCGCTTCTTCGACGTTGTCTATGGCAATATCGAAGAGTACGCCGAATGGGTAGCGGAAGTATAGCCATTGAAAATCCTCACGTACGACAGCACGTTGCGCGACGGCGAGCAATGCGAAGGCATCACGCTGTCGCTTGAGGACAAGCTGCGCATCGTCGAGCGGTTGGACGCGCTGGGAATCGACTTCATCGAAGGAGGTTTCCCCGCGTCCAACCCTAAAGATATAGCGTTTTTCCAGCGCGTGCAAACCCTCCCGCTTCGCCACGCGCGCATAGCGGCGTTTGGGTCCACATGCAAAAAAGGCGTTGCTGCCGAGCAAGACCAAGGTCTTGCTGATTTGGTGGCAAGCGGGGCTCCGGTTGCCACTATCGTGGGAAAAACCTGGGATGCCCAGGTTACGCGCGCGCTTCAGACGACGCTTGAGGAAAACCTGCGAATGATTCGCGATTCCGTAGCGTTTTTGAAGCGTTGCGGCTTGCAGGTGGTGTTCGATGCCGAGCACTACTTCGACGGCTATGCTGCCAACGCCGAGTACGCGCTTGCGTGCGTGCGTGCTGCTAGCGAAGCCGGCGCCGACTCCGTGGATTTGTGCGAGACCAACGGCGGCGCGCTGCCGTTTCAGGTGGAGGAGGTCGTGCGCGCGACGGCTGCTGCCGTTCCCGGTCAGCAACTGGGCATTCACTGTCACAATGACTCCGGGTGCGCGGTGGCCAACGCGCTTGCGGCGGTTCGTGCGGGAGCGGTGCAGGTTCAGGGTACGGTGAACGGCTTCGGCGAGCGCGTGGGCAACACCGATCTGCTCACGGTCATTGCCGATCTTGAGCTCAAAATGGGCATGACGTGCGTGGGGAGGGACAACCTGCGCCAGCTGACCAGCGTGGCGCAGTTCGTGGCCGAGTCGTGCAACATGGCCCTGCCGACCCATCATCCGTACACGGGGGCTTCGGCGTTCGCGCACAAGGGCGGCTTGCACGCCAGCGCTATCGCCCGATTCCCCGAAGCGTACGAGCATGCTTCGCCGGAAAGCGTGGGGAACAATGCTCGCATGCTGGTAAGCGAGCTTGCGGGCAAGGCGTCTCTTATGGCGAAGGCGCGCGGGCTGGGCATTGACCTAACGCCCCATCTTGACAAGGTCCAGGGTATTTTGGACGACATCAAGCAGCGCGAGGCGGGCGGGTACTCGTACGAGGTCGCCGACGGTTCGCTGGCATTGCTGCTGCAGCGGCATTTGGGCGCGTATCGCCCCCATTTCACGCTGGAGAGTTTTCGCGTTATCGTGGACGACCATGAGGATACGGGCGCTCTTGCGAAGGACGCGATGTCCGAAGCTACGATCAAGATTCACGTAGGCGATCGGCGATTCGTGGCCACCGGCGAAGGCGCGGGTCCCGTTGGCGCTTTGGATAATGCGCTGCGCATGGCTATCGTGGCCTTTTATCCCCAGGTAGCAGACATGGAGTTGGTGGACTACAAGGTGCGTATCCTGGACGAGAACGTGGGCACCGACGCCATCACCCGCGTTGTCATCACCACAAGCGACGGCTCTGGCAGTTGGGGAACCGTGGGCGTGTCGGAAAACATTATCGAGGCTTCGTGGAATGCCATCGTGGATTCCATAGAGTACGGCCTCATGAAGATGGGAGAGTAGCATGAGCGATCTCAGGACGCCCGAAGTTGAAGATCTGCTGCACGTGTTCGCTGCGCTCGACGACGAAGACACCATTTTCGCCCTGTTGGAAGACCTGTTCACTATTCGAGAGATCAAGGATACCTCGCAACGATTGGCTGTGGCTCGACAGCTTGATGCGGGGAAGTCGTACGCGGCCATCGAAGAAGCTACCGGTGCGTCGGCCACGACCATCGCGCGCGTGTCGAAGTGCTTGAGCTACGGGTCCGGCGGCTACGGTGCCGCTCTTGCTGCGCTTGGCGATACCTCGAAGCGCGGGTAGGGTTTTACGAGGACGGCTTTGCGGTCCAAGGGTTGCGGCCTGCAAGTTGAGTTCTGCTCGCAGTGCGCTCCTGTTGGCACGGCGCCGATGCGTCCAATTCTGCCGTTGAGCTGTTGTCGACGCGCGGCGGCCGCAGAGCGTGGCGCGAAATCGCGGGTCTGCGCTCCTTGCGCGGCTTGTCGGGCGCGGTTGTTTTGTGCGCTTGCATCAACGGTCCAGGCCAGCAAAGTGCAGTACCCTCAACGATTGCCGAAGGCGCGTATCCAGAAGCGCAGACCCGCAATTCCGCGCCACGTTCCACGTCGTTTTCGGCGTTTTCGCCGAAGGCCCGGACGGCTCGCGGGGCGAGTCCGACCGGGCCTTCGTGCGTTCTGGACGAAACCTTCTTGAGCAGCTGGTGTCGACCTCTATGCGCCGGTTGCCGTTGCGGGCGGCGCTACCGGGTCGCCGTATTCGTCGATAGTGCCGTTTGCACGGCCTTCCAGGTACTTCTGACGCGCGGCGCCGCGACGAAACGTTACCGGCGCCTTTCCGCTGTTGAGCTGGTAGCAGTACCAGAATACGAATGGGATGCCGATGATGCCGTTGACCATGCCCCACCAGTACATGACTTCGGGGTTGAACCAGGAAGCACTGTTCATGATGGTGGGGAACAAAAGCGGGAAGCAGCTGCGCAGCAAAAGGTGCGCGCCAAGCGTGTAAATACGCCCGGTGATGTAGAGCTCCGGCCTTCGCATGACGATGGGATACAGTTCGGCCGCTGCTAGGATGCAGCAGGTGGAAGCGAAGAACTCATGGCCCTCGGCGTACACGAAGCAGGCGTTCCAGGTGGTGTAGAGGAAGTTCCACATGGGTACGGTGTAGGACAGGATCTCGCCATGGCTGGAAGTGTCGTATTTCCAGAATTTGTCACCGAAGGGCATGGTAATGCACAGGATGAATCCAGCTAGGGCGTTCATCGTATTGCCCATCTGCACGTCGCGCAGCGTGGCTTCGGCAATGTTGCAGAACACGATTCCGTACAGCACCCATCGAACCCAGCGTTTGCGCATGAGCCGCCAGAAAGGAGTGTCTTTCTGCTCGACGGCGGCGATGCGTCCGAGCCCCGCGAAGATGAGCGGCAAAATGACGGACAGGTTTTTGGCCCAGCGGAACCAGTCGTCGCCCGGAATGTTGGCGATCCAAAGCGGAACGGTAATCAGAGAAATTACCCATACCCACATTGACGTGCGGTAATGTCGCCTCATGAACTCGGTGAGCAGCATGAGCAACACGGTGTAGACAACCATGGAGACGGGTGTGACCCAGACGGGCACGGTCATGGCGAATCCCCTTTCTGCCGAAACGACCTGGCCGTCTTTCGCGACGGCATTCGCGCTCTTTTCCCAGGTGGCGCGCTTGGCGCCAGTCTAGCATCGTCTGCGATTCGGCTTCTTTCACAAAAGGGCCCCTTGTGTGAAAGACTTCCTTGAAAGCCCCTCGTATACTGCGGGGCGTATGGGTGGCGACGGAGGGGTTCGCCGCAAGAGAGTTTGCAAAGGGGCGATTCTCGTGGGCATTCTGTATCAAGCGGCCGATCCGCTGTACTGGGCCATTTGGCTGTTCATCCTGTTTGCGCTTATGGCGTTCAACGAGCTGGGCCGCACGTCGCTGTGGGCGGGCATTGCGCTGTTTGCCGTGGTGCCTATCGTTTTGACCGTGTTCGTGTGGCCGACTACGGCGGCGCCTGGCAACGAATACGGTACGGGCACGTGGTTCAACTGGGTGAAAACGTACTCGGCGTTGGCCGGCTGCCTGGGATTCATCGCGCTGCGCTTCGTGAAGTGGCGCGGCAAGGACGGCAAGGTGCACCATCTGTACGAAAAGAAGTGGGCCTTGTGCTTCCCGCCTCTTATTCTGGCGATCAATATTGCCGAAGCGGTCATCCGCGATTTCCAGGTGTTCAGCTTCGGGCTATGGCAGGGCGGTATCGTCGAGAACCTGTGGACGATTTCGGGTCCGTGGAACATCATGAACGGCATTGCGGGCATTTTGAATATCGTTACCATTTGCGGTTGGTTCGGCATCTTCATCTCGAAGGACTCGTCTAAGGACATGATCTGGCCCGACATGATTTGGGCATGGATCATCGCGTACGATCTGTGGAACTTCGCCTACACGTACAACTGCATTTCCGACCACTCCGCCTACTGCGGCTTGGCGCTGCTGCTGGCATGCACGATTCCCACGTTCTTCATCAAGAAGGGCGCTTGGCTGCAGCATCGTGCTCAAACGCTGGGCTTGTGGATCATGTTCGTTATGACGGTGCCCCAGTTCGCCGATGTGCTGGCTCCAATTCCGACCACGCATAATCCGGCTGCGTTCTTCGCGGTGAGCTTGGTGGCGCTTGCGTCGAACGTGGCGCTTGCCGTCTACCAGTTCCGCAAGATTCGCCGCTGCAAGTTGAACCCGGTGAAGGACGAGCTGTACGCCGATACGAAGGCGTACCAGCGGGTCGCCCAGGAAAACCGTTAGCATGCGTCGGCGCGAGGGCGACTGCGCCCCGCGTCGGCAGCCGCTTGACGCGCAACGCATCTTCGCCATGACTGAACAGAGTCATCTTTCGTATAATGGACGCGCACAGGATCGCCCTGTGCGCGTCCATGCGCGTTTCGGCGCGAGGGGAGATGCAATGCGGTTGGGCACCCGACAGACCAGATACGAGCCGGCGCGGCGCGATTGCGGGCGTTCTTTGATCGAGCGCAAGCGACTCGATGGCCCGGCGGGGGATATCATGGCCGCGGCCCGTTCGCTGTTCGAGCGGCAAGGCGTGCGCGCGACTACCGTGAAGGACATTGCGGCAGAGGCGGGCGTCACGCGTGAACTGGTCTACTACTACTTCGAAAACAAGCAAGCCGTCATCGATGCGGTGCTGGACGACTACGTAGAAGACCTGGTGGAAAGCGTAGTCGTGTGGAACGAATCGCGCGCGTTCGGCGATACGCCCGGATCCCTTAAAACCTGCATCGCCACGTTTCGGCGCGCGCTGTACGACGCGGAGGGCAATCAGCGTCCGATGATTCGCGTGCTCGAAGAGCTGGGGATGCGCGACTCGTTCGACGTGCGCGCCGTGCGCGAAACGGTGGACTGCATTCACGACCACATCGTAGTGGAGTACGCGGAATACCACCATATTGAAATAGACCTGGTGTACGAGATGTTCTGCGTGGTCATATTCGGCTTGGTGGGCCTTGTCAAAATCAATCCCGACATATCCGACGAAGCTCTTATGAAGGTGGTTGAGCAGGCGTTGCGCCTGGACATGGATCCAATTGCGGTATCATGAGCGAACGAAAGCCGATGAATCGTTCGGGGCGATAGGAGCCGCAATGACCACATTGTTCGTGAATGCCTGCATGAGGGGGCATGATTCCCGTACACTTACGTTGTGCCGCGAGTACCTTGCGCGGAAACAGGACGTCGTCGAAGTTGACTTGGCGGCGCTCGCGTTGAAGCCTTTTGACGCCGATATGGTGGCGGATCGCGTGGAGAAGCAGACTGCGGGTGCGTGGGACGATCCGATATTCGCGCTGTCGCGCCAGTTCGCCGAGGCGGGTGACATTGTAATTGGCGCGCCGTACTGGGACCTCTCGTTCCCGGCTTCGCTCAAGGTGTATCTGGAGCATGTCAGCGTGTGCGACAGCACGTTTCATTTTACCGAGGATGCGCGGTGCGAGGGCTTGTGCAAGGCGGCGACCCTCACGTACCTTACGACGTCCGGCGGCTTCGTGGGGGATGCGAACTTCGGATACGACTACCTGTGCGGCATTGCGCGCATGTTCGGAATACCGGAAACGCGCTTCGTGGCGGCGGAGGGCTTGGACATCGTGGGCATTGACGTTGAGGATCAGATGGACAAGGCGCGCGCTCAGATGGCGAAGCTCGGGTGAGTTGGCGGTAGGGCAGAGGAGGAATGCACGTGAGTCGCTTGCTGATTGTGGTGGACTATCAGGTTGACTTTGTAGATGGCGCGTTGGGCTTTGCGGGAGCGGAAAAGCTCGCGCAGCCTATTGCGAACAAGATTTCGGAGTACCGGAAACGGGGGGACGACGTTGTATTTACGTTCGATACGCACGGATCCGACTACCTGAGCACCCAGGAAGGGCGCAACCTTCCGGTTGAACACTGCATCGAGAATACGCCTGGTCACAAGCTGTACGGAGCGGTTGCTTCGGAGCTGCTCGACACTGACAAAGTGTTTTTCAAGCCCGTTTTCGGCTCGGTCGAGTTGTTCGATTGGTTGAGGTCGGCCCAGCGTGCAGCCGACGAAGCGGGAGCGCTGCCGTTCGAGGAGATCGAGCTGGTGGGGTTGGTGTCCAATATATGTGTGGTGGCCAATGCGGTGCTGGTGAAGACCGCATGTCCCGATGTGCCGGTTACGGTTGATGCTGCATGCACGGGTTCGTTCGACGCCCGCTTGAACGAGGCTGCCCTCGATACGATGGAAAGCCTGCAGATCAAGGTGGCCAATCGCTGATGGGTTACCTGAAATCCAAGCGATTCACGATTCTGAGCTGGTTGGCGGTTGCTGCTTGGGCGGTGTTCATCTTTTGCATGTCGGCGAACACGGGCAGCGATCTGAATCAAGGCACGGGACTCCTTTCGCACCTGTATCAGGCGTTGAAGGAGCTGCAGGCGCACATCTTGGGACCCGAGGCCGATGCCATCAACTCGATTGCGCATTTCTGCGAATACACCGTGTTCGGTGCGTTGTGGGCGAATGCGCTGCGTTGCCACATGCCCCTTCGACGTGCTTGCGCGCTGGCTGTTGCGTGCGCCAGTCTGTACGGCGTGACCGATGAGTTCCATCAGTTGTTCGTTCCTGGTCGCATGTGCGATCCCGTGGATTGGGCGGTTGACACCGCGGGTGCCGCGTTGGGCTCGGGGATTGCGTTCTTCCTGCTGAGCCGGCGCCTTGAGGGGCGGGTTCCGAACGACGCGCGGTAGCCTTTCCTGCTTGTTCCGCCGCAGAGATTGCGTGTCGGGTTGAGAAAACGATGCTGGCTGAGGAATGCGAGGCGGCCGAAGACGCGCGCAGCCGCCCGGCGACGGCTGCGCGCGTCTTCGGCCGCCTTGTTTTGCACGTGGGGTTCGTAAAAGCTTGATGGCTGGCAGGTTCTTGCGGTTTGAGGTCGTCGAACGGGGCGCCGCTTCTTTCGTCGTCTGATTTGCATTCTGTTTTACCTGATCACGGCGTTGGGTCGCTGCGTGATGTCTTCGGGTGCGCGCGATTCGCCGGCTTCGACGACCTCAAACCGTCAAAACCTGCCACGGAAAGCGATTTTTCGTGCGCGCGCCTTCTCTGCATAGGAAACGCTGTCACCCATTTGATGAGACTGCCGCTTTGAGCGAGCGAGGCGCGTGGCAAAACGGCGTCTTCGAGCCGTGCCGATTTTGGCGTAGCGGCAAAGTTCGGAAAAACTTTTGCATAGGAATTTGTAAAGTTCTGTGGTATCGTGTCAAAAAGTTAGCCTTAGATAACATATTACTACTAAGCTAATAATATATTTCGCATGCATGTAATGCAGGGGAAAGCCCTTTGAAGCGGGCGGTTCGACACGAAAGGATATCCATGGAACATTCGATGAAGGCGGGCGTTGTCGCGCGAGGCTCCGCTGTTGCGCTGGCGTTTGCTTTGGCGGCGGGCGCAGTGCCGGCGCAGGCCATGGCTGTTGGCGCAGCGCCGATGCCGACTGCAGAGGCAGCGACGGGAAGCTCTGTCTCCTTGGATAAGGATAATCTTGCGAACGGAACTTATGCGGTTCCGGTGCGCATGTTGCAGGCTTCCAACTTGAGTTCGTCTCAGGGTTCGATTGCAAGCAGTGCGCTGGATCCGATTGGTTTGCTGACGGTGCGTCATGGGGCGTACACGCTCAGCCTCAATATGAGCGGGCAGGTTCTGGGTCAGTACTGCAACTACCTGGGATATTTCGGGTCGTATCACGTGGATGGGAACGCGCTTGCCACCAACGGATCCGATGTTGCAGTTGTGGACTTTGGCGGCGAAGCCGGTAGGCCGTTCGTGGCGGATGTTCCTTTGGGCGAGGTTGCCAAGACTTCCGGTTACGTTGCGTTGCGACTTGGCGCGCAGGCCATGGGCGACAATCGCCAGACCGCTGCGGTCCTGATCGACTGGAGCGGCTTGACGGTTGACAGCCTTGACGGCGAGGGCCGACCCTTGGAGACCCTTGTCGATGAAGCCGCCGCCATCGCGCAGGGTGGCAAGAGCGACGAGGCGTATCGATCTTTGCAGGATGCTATCGCGCGCGCCCGTGCCGTTGTCGAAAAGGGCGCCGCTGCAACGCCGGAGGAGATCGTGGCTGCCGAAGCGGATTTGGCGTCGGCTATCGAGACGTTCAATGGCTCGCCTGATGCGGTCGACCCCGTTGTTCCGGAGGGTCCCGGAACCGAACAGCCTGCTCCGACGCCTGAAAAGCCGGGTACCGACGCCTCGAACGGAAACGGGAACTCGACGACAACTCCTTCGCAGCCTCAGCAGCCGAGCGCCGCTTCTTCTCGCGCCGAATACGTTGCCGGGCATACGTATGCCGTGCCTATGAAGTTTTACAAGGCGAATTCCGGCGAGCTGTCGATGGCCGATCAGTATTTCGGCGACACCGCTTACGTGGTTCCTCGTTCCGATGGCATGTTCGAAGTGCGCTTTACGACGAACAGGTCGGACTACGTCGAAAAACTCTCGTACGGCGGATACGCGGCCTCGGTGGTGAGCGAAAACGGCGCAAGCCGTACGTACAGCGTGGTGATCGCAGCTTCGAAGGATACCGTGGTGCTGCCCATCACGATGACCATCAAGCCCATGCGCGAAATGGGCGGCGGCGACGTGTCTGCCGACCTGCATCTGTATTTGGGAGATGCAAAGGTGAAGGATTTGGGGTCGGGCGACGCAGGTGTTCCGACCAGCGGAAAGACCGGCAATAGCCCCGCTTCCGGCGGTGCGCAAGGTTCGTATCTGCCGAAGACCGGAGACGACGGCTTGGCTGTTGCCGCAGGAGCCGTTGCGGTTGCGGCGGGAGCGGTTGCGGTCGGCGCGGCAGCGCGGCGACGCTTTTCGCTGCAGGGGCGAGGGGAAGGTCGTTGAACGTGCGGTCATCGTTCGCCGTGAAGTCCTCGCGCGCGTTTGTCGCCGTTGTTGCCCTGGCGTTCTCTGCTGCGCTTTCCGTTGGCGGTTCTCCTGCTCATGCGGCAGTTTCATCGGTTTCGACAGCTGCGGTTCATGCGAGCTACGCTAATCCCGACACCGGCGTGATCGAGGATTCGGGCGGGCAGGCAAGCGAGGCTTTGGGGACGTCGATGAGCCAAGGCATTACCGGATCCTCGGCGCTTGTCGAGAAAGATGCGGACGGAAGCGAGTTCGTGACCATCAGGCTTTCCCAGGCTGACCAGATCGGCGAGGTCAGCATTGCCTCCGACGTCGATCGTACGGGCGTTTATTCCGAGGACGTTGCGGCCGAGATAATGCAGCGCGATGCCGAGCTCAATACGGCGGACTATCGTGCGCAGGTGGCATCGGCGCAGGCTACGTTGCGCATTTCGATGTACGTGCATCCCATGGGGCGCTCGGTGGTGTACTTCGTGCAGTTGTCCGATGCGGCTCCCGGAAACTCGGAAGGTTTTGTCGAAAGCATCGTTGCTGGCCAAGGGTCCGAGCAGGGCCAAGCGCCGGACGGTGGAACGGCTCGGGGATCGAGCGAAGCGTTGGAGGGTTCTGCCGCTTCAACTGCCGCGTCCGGCGATTCCGCAGGCTCGGGCGTGAGGGAGTTCGACGGCGAAGGTCGCGAGGTGACGGGCTCTGCCGCCCCGATCTTCGCTTCTCCCCAGACGTATGCGATTGCCGCGGTTGCAGCTACGGCGGCAGTCGCGGCCGTGGCTGCGACGTACTACCTGGCGTACGGTCGCAAGCGCAAGGCGCGAAGCGATAACGCTGCCGCAGCGGCAGCGGGGCATGGCGGCAGCGCGCCGCCCGAGGCTTAGGGCTTCGTTGCATGAGCGGGAGAACGTTTGCCCGGGTTGGGCTTGCGGCGCTGTGTCTGGCTGTGCTGTGCGCCCTTTCCTCGTGCGTGGACCAGCATCCTGCGCGCGACGGCGGGGACGAGCGATCGGGAAAGCGCATCGTGGCCACTTCGCCGGCCGTTGCAAGCATGTGCGATCGGCTTGACCTTGACCTGGTGGGCGTTCCCGCTACGTCGCGCGCATTGCCGCAGCGATACGGCGATGCGGAGGTGGTAGGCCCTCCTATGGGACCCGACCTGGAGAAATTGTCGATGTTGCGGCCCGATTGCATCGTGGCGCCCGGATCGCTGCTGAACGACTTGCAGCCGAAGTTCGCCCAGATAGGAGTGCCTTCCATGTTCGTTGACCTGAACAGCGTGGAGGGCTTGCATCGCTCGATGGATTACCTGGGCGTCGCTTTCGGGCGCGAAGCCGAGGCGCTGAAGGCGCGCGCTGAATACGAAGCGTTCATGACCGCGTATCGGCAGGGAATAGAAGGGCTTGCCCGTCCGCGCGTTTTGGTTCTCATGGGCGTTCCCGGGTCGTATTTGGTGGCGACGCCGCGAAGTTACGCGGGCAGCCTTGTGCAGCAGGCCGGTGGCGAAAACGTGTACGCAGATGCTGCGGACGCATTCGTTAACGTGAGCGTCGAGGACATGCTCGATCGCGACCCGGATGTCATTTTGCGTACGTCACATGCTCTTCCCGACCAGGTCATGGAGATGTTCGCTCAGGAGTTTTCCTCGAACGACACGTGGAAGCACTTCCGTGCCGTGCGTGCGGGGCGCGTCTACGACCTTTCGCATGAGCGATTCGGAATGAGCGCGACGTTTGCCTATCCGGAAGCGCTCGAAGAACTTAAGCCGCTGCTGTACGGCAACGGCGAAACCGTTTAGGACAAGGAGCTATGCGTAAAGCCAGAAATATCGCGGCATTCGCGCTTACAGTAGGTGCCGTGGCGGCGCTGTTCGCGTTCGCCGTCAATGCGGGCACGCTCAAGGTGCCTGTCGACGAGCTGCTTGCGGGCTTGTTTGTGGCCTACGACGATCGGGTTGCAACCATTTTCGACCTGCGCTTCCCCCGTATATTCATTGCGCTTGTGGCCGGCGCGTCCTTGGCTGTGTCGGGCGTGCTGCTGCAGGCGGCCGTGCGCAATCCTTTGGCGGATCCGGGCATTATCGGCGTCAACGCGGGCGCGTCGTTCGCTGCTATTTTGGTGACGGCGTTTGCACCCTCGCTGTTCTTTTTCATGCCGATTGCCGCGTGCGCAGGGGGCCTTCTTGCGTTCGCGCTGGTGTACGCGTTGTCGTGGAAAGGGGGAGCGCTCGCGCCTGTGCGCATCATCTTGACCGGCATCGCGATGAGCACTCTGTTCGCCGGGCTGTCTTCTGCGTTCAGCACGGGATCGGGCGGGGTGTTGACGGGCGTTGCCAGCTTGGTTGATGCGAACATCTCGGCTAAAACGTGGAGCGATTTCTTCACGCTTGCGGGGTATGCGCTTGCCGGGTTGGTTCCGGCCCTGTTTGTTGCCAGGCGTTGCGATCTTTTGTCGCTGAGCGACGAGACGGCTGCTTCGCTTGGCGTGGACGTGACGAAAAACCGCCTGGTGGTTTCCGCTTTTGCCGTTTTGTTGGCATCGGTTGCCACGGCTATCGTGGGACCGATCAGCTTTTTAGGCTTGGTGGTCCCGCATTGTGCGCGCATTTTGGTGGGGTCGGGACACCGGCTGCTTATTCCGTATTCTATGGTGCTCGGCGCGTTTTGCCTGCTGTTGGCCGACACCGTGGGACGAACCATTGCCGCACCGTACGAGATTAGCGCCGCTGTCGTCATGTCGGTAGTGGGCGGCCCCGCGTTCATTTTGCTGCTGAGAAGGGCGCGTGATACGTATGGCGGGTAACGCGTTCACCCTTGAGGGCGTTGGATTTTCGTACGGGTCGACCCGCGTGTTCAAGGGACTGGATCTTGTCGTGCGCGAAGGGGCGGTGACCACGCTGCTCGGAGCGAACGGTTCCGGAAAGACAACGCTGTTCAACGTGATGACCAAGCGCCTCAAGCCGCAGGAAGGCCGGGTGTTCTTGCGCGCCGGAAACGTTGCGGACGTGCGTCCTGCGGACTTCGCCAAGTTGGTGTCGGTTGTGCATCAGCACAATATGGCTCCGGCTGACGCGGAGGTGCGAACTTTGGTCGGCTACGGGCGTTCTCCCTATCGAAAGCTGGGGGTGCGACGGTCTTTGCCCGATCGGGAGCAGGATGCTCGCATGATCGAGTGGGCTCTTGCTACCTGCGATTTGAAGGATGTCGAGCATCGCGTCATTTCGTCGCTTTCGGGCGGACAGCGCCAGCGCGTGTGGATGGCCATGGCGCTTGCCCAGGGGGCGAATGTGCTGCTGCTTGACGAGCCTACCACGTTTTTGGATGTGCGCTACCAGCTGGAAATACTCAAGTTGGTGCGCATGCTCAACGAAGAGCACGGCATGACCGTGGTCATGGTGCTGCACGATATGAATCAAGCCATCGAGTACAGCGATGAGATCGTGGCCTTGGTGCAGGGGCGGATTGTTGCGCAGGGAGCGCCGCACGATGTGGTGACCCCCGCTTTTCTAAGCCAGGTGTACGGAGTTGACCTGGACGTGGTGCGCGTACGGGGCAAGCCGTACGTGTTAGCGGTATGAAAGCGGCTTTCCGCAAAAGGACAAGCTATACGAAGAATCATGAGAAAGGAGCGAACGATATGACAAGTACGTTGCAACCGGTTCGCCGGGTATGCGCGGCTGCGTTGGCGCTTATGATAGCGCTGACGGGGTTGAGCATTACGCCGAGCGTGGCTCGAGCGGAGGGCGTCGCGCCGCCGCTCGATGCAGGGTCAAGCTATACGGTTTCGGTTGACGTCCATGACGCCGGCAATCCTTCCGAGCCGTCGATGTCTGCCGGCATGTTGGCTAAAAACGCCGAGATCGACGTGGACGGTTCGGGTCGGGCGCGCATCACGCTGCACTTCGTGCCCGCCCAGATCATGGGCCTTGATGTGCATGCGAGCGACCTTGGCGTGTATGAAGAGGGTTCCCAGAGCAACTTCATCGAAGGGGTTTCGTTCAAGTTGGGCGAAGACAACTCCGCTATCTGCCAGTTCGTCTTGCCGTATGTGCCCAATGACGGCTTGTATCGCGTTGAGATGCGCTCTGACATCATGAACAGAGACGCGCTGTTGTATGTGAAATGGCCCACGTTGAAGAAGACGGGCGGCTTGGGCGATACGCTGGCCGGTTTGGTGGAAAGCGCCAAAAAGTACTCCGCGAACGACTACACCGAGGATTCTTTCGGTAAGTTGAAGGCCGCGATTGCGGATGCGGATGCGGTTCTTGCCAATCCTGATTCGACGCCCGAACAGTTCCAGGCGTCGATCGACGCCGTCAACAACGCTGTTCAGGGGCTGAACGCTGCGGCGAAAAGCCCCTTTGAAGCGGGTCGTACCTACTATGTCGACGTGACCGATCAGGACCCCACGGGAAGTCGAGCGCTTGACCTTGAAGCCCGGTTCGACGTTGACGAAGCCGGCACCATCAAGGCGACGCTGCGTTTCAACCCGTACTCTGATTTTCTAGGAGCCTATCAGGTGTCGGCGGCAACGCTTCTCGATCGCGAAGGGGAGGCCGCTGCGAACAATGCGATCGAGCAGCATGACGACGGCGGGGCAACCTGGACGTTCGATCTGCCTTACTTCGCAAGCACCGGTCTGTACAAGGCGAAGGTGACGGCAACTTCGGCCAGTCCCGACAAAATACATACCCTGGCATTCGACTGGAGCACGATTCGCACCACGGCAGACTTCCGCAAGCTTGCCGCGGCCATAGAGAAGGCCTCCGGTCTTGCCGCGCCGGCCTACACGGCGTCGAGCTTCGCCGTGCTTTCCGAGGCGCTTGCTCGAGCCAAGGACGTGGCTGCCGACACCTCTCACGCGCAGACGACGGTCAACGACGCGCTCGCGGCGTTGACCGAGGCGATGGATAAGCTTTCCATTGCGGAGAATGCGGGTAGCGGCAATACGGTTAACCTGGGTATTTCCGGATTCAACGCCCCGTTTTCGGACGAGAGCGCTCCGGGCAAGCCCTGGGCTGGCAGCCGTGTATACTTCGGCAAGGACGACCAAGGGAAGCCGATTTCCTGGAGGGTTCTGCAGACTTCCAAGGATGGGGTCCTGCTCAATTCGGAGCACACCGTTACCGGTCAGGCATGGAACACCGATATGTCCATTCCTGCCAGCGAGTTGTTCTGGAATACCGCCACGCTGCGTACGTACCTGAACGACGAGTGGTTCAACAAGACGTTCGACGCACTGTCCAAGGAAGCGGTGAAGACCACGGAAGTGAAGTCGTTGTCTTTGGCGGACGCATCGAAAGAGGTGGCGCCTGCCACGCAGGACAAGGTTTTCGCGCTTTCGATACAGGATTACCGGAACAAGGCTTACGGGTTCGTTTCCAATGAATCGCGTGCGGCGAAGGAGATATCGCTTTTGACTCGCACGACCGACGAAAGCATGTCGTTCATGACGATGGTCTTGATTGTTCTGCCAGACGGAGACCTTGAAAGCGGCTTCAACACTATGATGCCCTATACCCCCAATCTGGGAGTTCAGCCCGGTATCACGCTTGATCCGAGCAAGGTTTTGTTGACTACGCCGGCGTCTGCGGCGGCTCCTTCGGGCATTCAGAAGCCTTTGGCCACCGAAGATAACGCTTGGAAACTCACGCTGATCAACGATGATTGGAAGTTCGATGCGAGCAGCCCTCGCGTTGACGGCGAAAAGATCTCCGTAGAGTATGCGGCCAACGCCTCCCCTTCTGGTCGAATGTCGCGAAGCGCCGTCCTCGATCAGGATGATCGCGTAGTGTCCGCCCTTGTGGTGCGCGGTGGCGATTGGAGGACCGGTACCCCTGTCGGCTACGGCACCGTGGGCAAGGTTTCGGGCGAGAGCGGTTCGGTTTCATTTGAGCTGCCCGCCGATTTCAATAAAGAAACCGACAAGCTTTACCTGTTCGCAGAGCGAATTGGCGAAGGTGCCGAGAGCAATATCGCAACGATGCCCGTAGAAGTGAGCGTTCCCGATGCCGAGGAGCCTCCGGCTCCGGAGCCGAACGACCCCAGCACTCCGGGCGGGGACGCCCCGGGAAATTCCAACGCGTCTGACAAGCCTGTTCCATCGAATCCTGGAAATGCCGGGACGTCCGGGTCCTCGCCTGCGCCGTCTGGCGGCCAGGGCCAGGCCGCCGGGTCGACTGATGCGGCGAAGGTCGTTGCTGCAAAAACGGACAGCCGTGCAGCGGCGCAAGCTATTCCCAAGACGGGAGACGCTGTTTTCCCCGCTGCAGCATTTGCTGGCATTGCCGGTGCGGCGGCAGCGTTGTCGCTGATTGCGGTGCGCGCCTATCGTCGTAAGTTGGAGGGTTAGCAGCTGAAGCGTGCGATGTGCGTTTTTCCGTGATACGTGCGGGCCTCGCCTGGCTTGAAAACCGAAGGCGAGGCCCGTGCTGGTTTGCTTGCGGCGTGCGAAGGCGCGAAGTCGCGTGGGCCGCTGGTGTGGGGCGTCTTTGCGCTGGCGGCTACCGTCTGTGCGCGAAGGCTTCCAGCACCAACTGGACGCGGGTGCCCAACGGGGTGGTGTTTTCTGCAAGGAATCGCGGGACGTCGGCGATGTCGAGCAGGAACGGCTCGATGAGCTCGGCGGGTTCCGGTTGCGCGTCCGCCGCTTTCTCGACCTGGGCGAACACAACGTGCACGGTCTCGTCGGTTAGCCCCGTGGACGAGAAGCCGGCTTGCGGCAGCGGGTCGATTGCTTGAGCGCCTAGGTTGGTTCGCAGCGCGTACCCTGTTTCTTCGCGAAGCTCTCGATCGACGCATTCCGCCAGGCTTTCTCCCGGCTCCATGAGGCCGGCCGGAAACGCGATGCACCAACTGTTCAGCGGATAGCGAAATTCCCTGATCAGGAGCAGTTTTCCGTCGGGGGTTTGAGGCACGATGGATACGGCGTCGGGAGGAGTTGGGTTCCCGGCGGCATTTGCTTCGAGTGCGCGACGGTAGGCGTCTTCTCCTTTTCTGGATGCGCTTTCGTATTCGTACAGCGATCCGTCCGGCATGGTGTAGGTGAGCACGTACTTCTTGATCCATCCGTCTGCTACCTGTCGGATGTCTTTGAGGCGGGGCGCGGTTGCGGTCACGGGGTCTCCTTAGGCGATTGTTGCATTTTGTATAGTGTAGCAATGAGGCGAGAGGGCGGAGTCATCGACTCCGCCCTCTCGCCTCATTCGTAGAGCAGGGCAGCTTTGGGGCCGCCCTGCTCGTTTCTTTTGCTGCCGTCCGCGTTTTCAGTGCGGTCCGATGCTGTGCTAGCCTTCGATCGAGATGGTCTTCTTCTCCTCGATCTTGGGCTGCTCTTGCTTCTTGGGCACGGCGATCTTCAGCACGCCGTCTTCGAATTTAGCCTTGATGTCGTCTTCTTCGATATCGTCTCCCACGTAGAAGGTGCGGCTGCATTTTCCGCTGAAGCGCTCCTTGCGCACGTACGTGCCCTTTTCATCCTTGTCCTCGGATTCGGATTGCGTTTGCGCGGTGATGCTAAGGTAGCCGTCCTTGAGCTCTGCCTGCACGTCTTCCTTCTTGAAGCCCGGAAGGTCGATGGTCAGCTGGTATGCCTCGTCGGTTTCCTTGATGTCGGTGCGCATGAGGGCGGGCGACATCTTCTGCATTGCCTGCATTGGCGCGGCTGCCGTGTTGAGGAATGCGTCAAAGGGGTCGGTCATCAGCTCGCTGAGAAGGTTGCGGTTCCTGCGCATGGGTACCATCATTGCCATGTTCATCATCTCCATTTCGTGCGGCTTGCGTGCACGTCATGCAGGTACGTCGTCGCATGGGCGTGACTCAAGCCTCGGTTGCGTCGTTTGTTTGTACGATTCATTTATAGTACGCGTTTTAGCACTCGTCAAGCGAGAGTGCTAAAACGTAACATTCTCGTTGACCTTAGGGGGTTTGCAGCATGCCTTTGCGGTTTTGACGCTTCGCTGAAGGAGGGGCTTGCTCTTGGCAGATGGCCTATACTGGTGCGCATTCGAGGAAAGGATGCGCACATGACGGTAATTGGCCTTATATCCGACACTCACGGGAATCTGTCCGATGATGCGCTGGCGGCTATGGCCGACGTTGACCACATCATTCATGCGGGAGACATCGGCAGCCCTGATATCTTGCGTGCTCTGGAGGCGCTTGCCCCCACAACGGCAGTATTGGGGAACAACGATTTCGATGAGTACGGATCGCGCGTGGGTCGGTTCGCGCATCCGGTTATCGACGGCGTACGTTTTCTGGTCGCGCATTACCCGCGCGATGTTCGCATAGGGTTCAACGGGTGCGCGGGGCTTGCTGCGGGCGATCCCATTCCGCAGGTGTGCGTTCACGGGCACACGCACGTTCCGGAATTGCTGACCGGCGCAGACGCTCGTCCCGCGGAGTATTTTCTGTGTCCGGGAGCTGCATTTCGCCCGCGCGGCGGGTTTCCTCGTTGCACGGGGCGGATGGAGGTTGAGAACGGGCGCGTGTTGCGTGTGCGCATCATGTCGTTGAGCGGCGACGTGATCATGAGCGCAGGGGAGCGGGCGTGAGCGACGGGCGCTTTCCGCCGGTGAAGGAGCGGGACGTTCGGCGAGCTGCGCGGCGCATGGCGAAGCGGCTGGGAAAGAGTCCGGCGGGCAGGATCGCAAGCGGTTTGCTGCTGCTTGCGCTGGCGGTTGCCGCATGGGCGGGGCCGCAGCTTGCTTCGTCGGGAGGGGGTTCGCCTGACGGGTCGGGTGCGCGTCCGACTGCGTCTGCCGGGTTGGAGGCCGCGCATGTAACGGAAGATGCGCGCCGCGCTGCCGAGCAGGACGCGAAGCGCTCGACCGACGTTCAGCGTGCGAACGCGGATCCTGCTGCGTTCGACCAGGTGACGGTCCGGCACGTTGTGGACGGCGATACGCTGGCGGTGCTTTTTGCCGATGGCGAGCGTGCGTCGGTGAGGCTTATCGGCATAGACACGCCCGAAAGCGTGGCGCCGCAAAAGGAGCGTAATCGCGAAGAGGGCGTATGGGCGTCCGACCACATGAAGGGGCTTGTGGGCGAGGGCGACACGTTGTGGCTGCAGTACGATACCAACCAGGTTGACAAGTACGGTCGTCCGCTTGCCTACGTGTGGCGAACCCTGCCCGCCAGTGCCGCCGAGGCCGACAATCCCGCTGTCATTGCGCAGCACATGTTGAATGCCATTCAGGTGATCGACGGCTACGGTCAGCCGAAAACTTACCGTCCCGACACGTATCACGACGGCTTGTTCGCCCAGTGGGGGATCGAGGCCGCCGCGGAAGGGCGCGGGGTGACGTACTTGTGGGCGTAGCGCTGCGAGGTCGCCGACGTCGTTGCACACACGTCGTTGCACGCACACTGCTGCAAGCACATTGTCGCCCGAAACGTACGGTTTTCGCGGCAAAACCGTACGTTTCGGGCGACAATGCGTTCTTCGTTGCGCGCGGGGCTTGGCCTTAGCAGATGATGGCGAGCTCCCCGGTTTCCGAGTCCATCACGCAGCCCGTGACGCGCACGTGCGGCGGCATGACGGGATGCGCGCGCACCATGTCGACGCTCTTCCGTACGGCCTCCTCGGTATCTCCGAAGCCGGCGAGCCAGTGGTCGAAGTCGATACCGCAATGACGTGCGAAATCAATGCGCTCAGAGGACACGCCGAGCCGTTTCATGTTCTCTACCATGCTCGCGCCGCTCATGTGTTGCGCTCCGCAGTTCGTGTGCGCAACCACCATGACGTCTTCCACGCCCAACTCGCATACGGCTATCAAGAGCGATCGCATCACGCTGCCGAACGGGTGGGAAACTTCGCCTCCTGCTACTTTGATGATCTTCGCGTCGCCGTTTTTCAGGCCGAGCGCAGCGGCCAGCAGCTCGGTCAGGCGCGTATCCATGCACGAGACGATCGCGAGCTTTTTGTCAGGGTATTTGTCGGTGACGTAGCGCTCGAATTCGCGCTGCTCGACGAACGAGCGGTTGTGAGCGAGGATGTCCTCGACGGTGGAGGATGCGGTAATGCATTGACGTTGGTTCATGGTGCCCTCTCTTGTTTGAAGGGTAGTATGATAGCGCAACGACGGGCGTTTGCCGGGCTTTCGCGTTGTCCGTGTTGTTGGTCGAACGGCATGAAACAATGCGAAACGACCGCCCGATGGGGCGGCCGTTTCTTGCGCAGGTGAAAAAGTTAGCTTAGAACGCCTTGAAGGAAGCCTTCGGGCAGAAGCAGATGGGGCACTTCTCAAAATCCTCGCCCTTGTGGATATAACCGCAGATGGGGCACAGATAGAAAGCGTCGTCGTCGGCAGCGTCGAGGTCGTTGTATGCGGCCAGGTAACGCTCGGCATGCACGGACTCAGCCAGCTTGGCGCGCGTGAACACCTGCACGGCCTTGGCGTTGCCCTCTTCCTGAGCCTTCTTGATGAATGCCGGATACATGTCGGAGGTCTCGAAGATCTCGCCCTGCGCGCCGGAGATCAGGTTCAGGTCGGTCTGAGCGCCGGAGCAATCAGGAGCTGCGGGCTTCTCGTAGCCGGGCTCCATGTCGGCGACCAGGGCGTACTCCAGGCCGATGTGGATTTGCTCGGCGGCTGCGGTTGCCTCGAACAGACGCGCGATCTGGTCGTACCCCTGTTCCTTGGCAGCCTTGGCGAAAGCGGTGTATTTCGCGGAAGCGCCGGTCTCGCCGCCGATGGCAGCCTTCAGGTTGTCGAGGGTGGAGCCAACTTCGCACGTGCCGAAGCCGTTCATGTTCGTGGAATTCTCAGCGGTGGGGATTTGCGCGCGCACTTTCATGGATGCATGCTCCTTCTCGTCTTAGTTCGTCTTCTCATCTTAATGAGAACAAATCTCATTAACTGAAATACTACCCTGAACGCCAGGTGCATGCAAGAGGGTAATCGAAACGGATGACAAGGCTTCGCACAAAGTTCATACGGCTCTAATATTGCGAACAGATGTACCCTTATGGTATACTATTGCCAAGAACCAAGCGCTTGGCAAGGAGAAGGATATGAACGTTGCGGTTTTGGAGAAGCCTCAAGCTATCAAAATATCGAGCAAGCGGCAGATCACCATCCCGGCGAAAATATACGAAAAGGCTGGCTTTGGGGATTACGCCTTGTGCACTTGGACCGACAAAGGGATGTTCCTTCAGCCGCTTGAGGTGGAAGACGAAGACGTGACGGTTGATATCCTGCGCCATTTGATCTCGGAAGGCTACGAGGGTGAGGAGCTGATCGAGCAATACTGCTCTTTGAAAAAGAAAGTGGTCTCGGTGAGGGAAAGGGTTGAGGAGGCTGAGCGCGATATCGAGGAGGGGCGCTATATGACGTACGAAGATATGCGCGCTGGGATTCGGAATGAATACGGATTTTAGTATTTGCGTAGCAGATACATTCGATGATGATCTTCGAGATGTCCTGTCGTACCTGATGGTTGATTGCGGTTCGCCGAATGCTGCTGAACGTATGGTGCGTGCCGTGGATCGCGCAAAGGAGCTTTTAGCATGTAGTCCGTTTATAAACGCTGTTTCCAGCAGACCTCGTTGGCTCGGTCGTTCCTATAGGGAGCACTACGTTCTCAAGTACGTCATCGTGTATCGCATAGACGGCGAGGTGGTTTGGTTCTTGCAGCTCTTTCATCAGGCGCGACTGTACGAACGGTTCGTGACGGAATGGGGTGGTTCGGAGTAAGGGGGTGAGAAGCGGAGTGCCGGCGTGGTGCGAGGGACTGCGGCAGGGGGGCGAAAGGCCGTGGTGCATGCCCTTGTTCTGCCCCTTCGCCGCGCTGCGTTCCGCATAAAAAAGCGAGCGACCTGTTTGGGCCGCTCGCTCGAAAAGACGGTGCGAAGCGTTAGCGTTCGCGGGCGAGAGCTGTCGTGCTATTCGCTCCGCAGTGCTTCCACGGGGTCTTTGCGGCTTGCGGCGCTCGAGGGGATGAGGCCGGCCAGGAACGTGAGGAACACGCTGATGGCAACCAGGATAACGGCGGCTTGCCACGGCAGCGACGCTACGTCGGCTACGTTGAACAGGGAATACACAATCGCGTTGACGGGAATGCAGGCAAGCGCGGTGGTGCCGATGCCGATAAGCCCGGCCGTGAAGCCCACGATGATGGTCTCGGCGTTGAACACGCGGCTGATATCGCCCTTGCTCGCACCTATGGAGCGCAGGATGCCGATTTCCTTCTTGCGTTCGAGAACCGAAATGTAGGTGATGACACCGATCATGATGGATGACACCACAAGCGAGATGGCTACGAACGCTACCAGCACGTAGCTGATCATGTTCACGATGTCGGTAACGGAAGACATAAGCGTTCCTACGAAATCAGTGTACGTGATAACCTTGTCGTCTTGACCTTCGGCGGTCATGCGATCGTTGTAGGCGTCCAGGATCTCGATGGCCTTTTCTTTGCTTTCGAAGTCGACGGGATAGATGTCGATAGCGCCTGGTTTGTTGAGGTCGGCGTAGCCCAGTTTCTTGAGGTTGTTGTCATACGAGGCGTCTTCGCTGCTCATGAGCGACATCATAAGCTCGCCCAATTCCTCTTCGCTCATGTTCATCTGGAACGCGTCTTTGAACTTGTCGGGATCGATGGACATGGCGGAGGCCATGTTGGCGGCCATCTGGTTCATCGATTGCTGCAGCGCGGCGGTGACCTGCGTTTGCAGCTCGGTTGCCATGGCTCCCATGTACGTGGTCATAGTCGTTTGCATATAGCCTTGCAGGGCGGTGGCGATTTGGGCTTGCAGGTCGCTTTCCGTTGCAATGCCCGCTGCGGCTGCGACGATGATGGCTTGGGCTTCGGGCGTCGCCATGTAATCGGAGAAGCTCTTGTTGAACGCGTCGGGATCGCTAGGGTCGATCGGATGGGTGAGCAGGTACTTTTTGTATCCGGCCATGACGTTATCGACGATGTCGCGGGTTTGCTCGGGCGTGACCTCGAACTTGATCTTCCCGGCGGTCTCGTCCATGTTCGGCTCGGGGACCTGCGGCATGTTCTGAAGCCCGGACGACAGGTTGAGCGCATTGGACATGTCGACCGAGAGTTTGCTTTGGTCGATGGTGAATGCCGCTTGCAGGGCGTCGCCGTTAATGGTGAACAGCGAATCCATGGCGAAGCCGCCGTCGTTTTCATCCTCTTCGCCGAAGGGCTTTCCAGTGAACACGTTGGTGCCGGGGTTTGCCAACTGGTCTTTCACGATGGTGCTGTTGGCTGCCTGCTCGATCACGTGGTTGGTGAGGGACGCGGGGTAGTTGATGCCCGAACTGAGCATAGTGGCGGTTGCGTCTTCGCGCGGCTGGACAATGCCTACGATTTTGACGTCCTCGCCTTTCGACACCAGATCCAGCATGTAGTTGGTGTCATCGGTTTTATCCTTCCAGACGCCGAACTCGTTGTCGCGGACGTAATAATCGGTGGCGTTCACCAGCTTGAACGACACGTCGAGAATTTGATCGTAGGAGGGCTGTTCGATGTCGGTAGGAGCCGTTATCTCTTCTTCTGCGGCAAACTTCTTCACGATGTCGTCAAGTTCGGCCGAGTCGCGAAGGCCCATGGTGTACAGCATGAGGTCGCTGATGGCTCCGTTCCCCGTTAGCACGAGTACGACCTCGTTGTAGTTGCTGGGCCATCTGCCCGCTTTCACGTCGTATTGGCTTTCGTACAGGTCGGGATCGCTGGGCATTTCGTAGAACGTGTCGGTGCTCATGGACATGGACATGAGGCTGTTCGAGCTGGTGGTCGAGCCCAGCCCCAGCGCCGAGAACGATTTGTCCGGGTTCACCTGGCGGAGCTTTTCGGTGTTCGAGCTGTATATCTGCGGCGCGACGTTGTACGTGTACTCGATTGCGTTCGTGTACTGATCGATATCGCTTTCGCCGCTGTCGAAGTACGCCTTGAGCGACGCCAGGTCGTTCGATCCAATGCTTGAAACCATGTTGGTGATCATTTCAGCCACGCGGACAGTGCCTTCTCCGTCGCTTTCTGCGGCTCCCTGACCTGCTGAAACGTCGCTCTCAACGCCGGCGGCTCCCAGCATCATCGACGTCATGTCGAATCCGGTGCTTTGGATTTGCAGCGGGTATTCGGACAAGGTTTCTTCTTCGACGTTCTTAATGTAGTTGTTCACGCCGTTGGCAAGCGAAAGGATGGCCGCAATGCCGATGATGCCGATCGACCCCGCAAACGCCGTCATGAGCGTGCGACCCTTTTTCGTCATGAGGTTCTTGAACGACAGTGCAAGCGCGGTCAGAAACGACATGTTCGTTCGGCGTACGGGCTTGTCGCTGACGCGTAGATCCTCCGAACTGGGGTCGAAGGGATCGGTGTCCGCGCGGATAACGCCGTCGGCAAGGGTGACGATGCGGGTAGCGTACTCTTCGGCCAGCTCGGGGTTGTGCGTGACCATGACCACAAGGCGGTCGTTCGCGATTTCGGTCAGCAGGTCCATGATCTGCACCGACGTTTTCGAATCGAGCGCGCCGGTAGGCTCGTCGGCAAGAAGAATTTCGGGGTCGTTGATGAGTGCGCGCGCGATGGCGACGCGCTGCATCTGGCCGCCGGACAGTTGGCTGGGCTTTTTGTTGACGTGATCTCCCAGTCCTACTTTGCGCAGCGCTTCGACCGCCCGATCATGGCGTTCTGCGCGAGAAACGCCTGATAGCGTAAGCGCTAACTCCACGTTGGCGAGCACCGTTTGATGCGGGATCAGATTGTAGCTTTGGAACACGAAGCCGATGCGGTTGTTGCGATAGGCGTCCCAATCGCGGTCTTTGTACCGCTCGGTGGATATGCCGTCGATGATAAGGTTGCCGGAGTCGTAGTGATCCAGGCCGCCCACAATGTTCAGCAGGGTTGTTTTGCCCGAGCCGGAAGGACCAAGAATGGCGACGAACTCGTTATCGCGAAAGGACACCGATACGTTGTCGAGGGCAGTTTGGGTGAAATCGGCCGTAGTGTAGGACTTGCAGATGTTCAGAAGTTGCAGCATGGGGCGCCTTTCAATGCGCGACTCGTTGCCGGGTGCACGGCGCGCAATGTGCGTTTGCAATTAGTTTAGTTTCTATAGTAAATTTTCTCGCTTCGAATAAACCGCGAATTCCCAATCTCCACCGAGTTACCGAACGGTTACCTTGAACGTCCTACCTTGGTTTCTTCAAGAAATTCCTTGCGAGGCCCTTCATACACGGCGTCAGCAGCGATAATGGCCCTGAACTAACGGACGTGCGAAAGGAAGCGTATGGAACACGAGACAGCCTGGAAAAAGTACGACGAAGCTGACCTGGAAGCTCTTGAGCATCTAGCTGCCGAGTACATCGATTTCATTTCCGAAAACAAAACCGAGCGTGCGTGCGCGGCAACTGCTGTGACCATGGCCGAGGCCGCTGGCTACCGGCCTTTGGCGGCTGCTGTGAGCGAAGGTCGGACGCTCAAGCCGGGCGACAAGGTATGGGCGCTCGCCCATGGCAAGGCGCTCATTTTAGTGCAGTTGGGTGTCGGTTCGCTGACGGCCGGTTTGAACATTCTGGGTGCGCACATTGATTCGCCGCGCCTTGACGTCAAGCAGAATCCGTTGTACGAGGCGAACGACTTCGCGCTTTTGGACACGCATTATTATGGAGGCATCAAGCACTACCAGTGGGTTACGCTGCCGCTTGCTTTGCATGGCGTGGTGGCGAAGACCGACGGCTCCGTGGTGGACGTGCAGGTGGGCGACGATCTGGGCGACCCGGTATTCTGCGTGACCGATTTGCTCATTCACCTGGCGAGCCAGCAGATGGGCAAGAAGGCGTCGGAAGTCGTTGAAGGGGAGGCTCTTGACCTACTGGTGGGAAACCGTCCGCTTCTGATCGAGCGGGAAGGCAAAGGCGAAGCGACGTCTGAAGCGGCGGACGACAGGCCCGCTTTCGAAAAGCTGGCGGAAAAGGAGCCGGTGAAGGCGTTCGCGCTCAAGCTGCTGGCCGAGAAGTACGACATTGCCGAAGAGGACTTCCTTTCGGCTGAACTGGAAGTGGTGCCGGCCGGTCGTGCGCGCGACTTGGGCTTCGACCGCAGCATGGTCATCGGCTATGGGCAGGATGATCGCGTATGCGCGTTCACGTCCCTGGCCGCGCAGCTGGCCATGGCGGATCAGATGCTCGACAAGGCCGCGGTATGCGTGCTGGTGGACAAAGAGGAGATTGGCAGCGTGGGCGCTACCGGCATGGCCTCGCGATTCTTCGAGAACACGATAGCCGAGGTCATGGAGCTTGCTGGCGAGGGCGGTCCTTTGCCGTTGGCTCGCGCGCTGGCTTCGTCGAGCATGCTGTCCTCCGACGTGTCCGCAGGATTCGATCCTGCATACGCGAGTGTTTTCGAGGCTAAGAATTCCGCTTTCTTAGGTCGCGGCCTGGTGTTCAACAAGTATACCGGCGCGCGCGGCAAGAGCGGTTCGAACGACGCAAGCGCCGAATACATGGCGCGCATCCGCCGCATCATGGGCGATGCCGGCGTGTCGTTCCAGACGGCCGAGCTGGGCCGCGTGGATGCGGGCGGTGGCGGGACCATCGCCTACATTCCCGCCGAGCACGGCATGGACGTTATCGACTCGGGCGTGCCTGTGTTGTCGATGCACTCCCCGTGGGAGGTTACGAGCAAAGCCGACATCTACGAGGCGTTCAAGGGCTACGAAGCGTTTTTGAAGAACGCGTAGCGCGTCGATTCCAAAACTCGTGCGCACGTGGTCGATCGCGTGCGCACGAGTCGATTATATTGCTGGTGCTTCGGCCCCCTTTCCGCTACACTGCTCGCATTGTACGTGCGCGCCCGAGCCGCTGTCCGGTTCGGGCGCTTTCAGATAGCGAGGCGCTTATGGCTCGGGAGCAGTTTGGATCAAGGTTGGGGTTCATCCTCATCAGTGCGGGATGCGCTATTGGGTTGGGCAACGTTTGGCGTTTCCCCTACATTACCGGCGAGTACGGTGGCGCGGCATTCGTGCTGCTGTACCTTCTTTTCCTGGTTATTTTCGCGTTGCCCATCTTGGTCATGGAGTTCGCCGTCGGCCGCGCGAGCCAAAAAGGCGTCGCGCGCAGTTTCGACGATCTGGAGCCGCAGGGGTCCAAATGGCACCGGTTCAAGTGGGCGGCTTTGGCGGGCAACTACCTGCTCATGATGTTCTACACCACCGTGGCCGGCTGGATGCTGGCGTTCATGCTGCTCACTGCAATGGGCACGTTCAACGGCATGGACGCTTCCGGCGTGGAGGGCGTGTTCAACGGGCTGTTGGCGAATCCCTTGGAGATGACGGCGTTCATGCTTGCGGTGGTCGTCATTGGCGTGCTGGTGACGCGCGCCGGATTGCGCAACGGCGTCGAGCGCGTTACGAAGCTCATGATGGTTGCCCTGTTCGCCGTGTTGGCCGTGCTGTGCGTCCGCGCGATCACGCTTCCGGGAGCCGAGGCTGGCCTCGAGTTCTACCTCATGCCCGATTTCGGAAAGCTGTTCGCAGGCGGGTGGGGAACGTTTGCCGATGCGGTGTTTGCCGCCATGGGCCAGGCGTTCTTCACGGTTTCGGTGGGCGTAGGGTCCATGTCCATCTTCGGCAGCTATATTGACAAGCGTCATCGGCTGGCGGGCGAAGCCGTGCGCATCGCGGGATTGGACACGCTGGTTGCGCTTATGGCGGGTCTGATTATCTTCCCGGCATGCTTCGCTTTCGGGGTCGAGCCCGGAAGCGGCCCGGGCCTTGTGTTCATCACGTTGCCCAGCGTGTTCGAGCAAATGCCGTTCGGTCAGCTGTGGGGCACCTTGTTCTTCCTGTTCATGAGTTTTGCCGCCCTGTCGACCGTGATCGCGGTGTTCGAGAACATTATGAGCTTCGGCATGGATCAATGGGGCTGGTCCCGTAAGAAGTCCTGCCTGGTGAACGGCATTGCACTGGCGCTGCTTTCGCTGCCTTGCGTGCTGGGCTTCAACGTGTGGGCCGGTGTGGAGGTGCCGGGCATCGGCAATATCCAGGCCATCGAGGACTTCCTCATGTCGAACAACGTGCTGCCGCTGGGCGCGCTCGTGTTCCTTTTGTTTTGCACGAGCAAGCGCGGATGGGGTTGGAAGGCGTTCGTGGCCGAGGCCGACACCGGCAAGGGCCTTGGCTTTCCCCGGTGGGCTCGAGGATACATGCGGTTCGTGTTGCCCGTTCTTATCCTGGCCGTGTTCGTGATGGGCTACGTGCCTATCGTTCGCACGTGGATGGGGCTTGGATAGCGTCTTTCGCGAACTGCGACGCGAATATTTCTTCATATTCGGAGTTTTCCCGGGCGGAACCTCGCGTTTCCGGCTTTCCCGTGGCTATAATAGCGGATAACACTTGAGTAACGGTTGCTATGCGGGGCGTTCGCGCACGTCGTCCCCTTGCCGACCGTCGCCCGCGCCGGCCGCGCGAGCGAAGCGACATGCCGACAGCAGATGGAGGAGTTCATGGCCTATTATTTCGACGAGCCGTCCCGTACATTCAACGAGTACCTTTTGGTTCCCGGCTACTCGCCGTCTACGTGCGTTCCGGCTGCCGTCAGCCTGAAGACGCCGCTGGTCAGGTACCGCAAGGGCGAAGAAGAGTGCCCCATCTCGCTGAACATCCCCATGATTTCGGCTATCATGCAGGCCGTGTCCGACGACGGCATGGCCGTGGCGCTTGCCACCGAGGGCGGCATGTCGTTCGTGTACGGTTCTCAGTCCATTGAGAGCCAGGCCGCGATGGTGGCGCGCGTGAAGGACTACAAGGCTGGTTTTGTCACGAGCGACGCCAACCTGTCTCCCGACATGACGCTGGCCCAGGTTGTAGAGCTGAAGGAGAGGCTTGGCCACTCCACCATGCCCGTGACCGAGGACGGCACCGCTACCGGCAAGCTGCTCGGCGTGGTGACCGAGCGCGACTACCGCTTGTCCCGCATGTCCTTGGACGAGAAGGTCGCCGATTTCATGACTCCGCGCGAGAAGCTGATCGTGGCCCCGGTCAGCACGTCCCTGAAAGTGGCGAACGACATCATCTGGGATCACAAGCTGAATTCGCTGCCCATCGTTGACGAGGACGATCACCTGGTCAGCCTGGTGTTCCGCAAGGACTACGATTCCCATAAGTCCAACCCGAACGAAATGCTGGACGACCACAAGCGCTACATGGTGGGCGCCGGCATCAATACGCGCGACTACGCCGAGCGCATTCCCGCGTTGGTGGAAGCCGGCGTTGACGTGCTGTGCATCGACAGCTCCGAGGGCTACTCCGACTGGCAGAAGTTCACCATCGAATGGGTGCGCGAGCACTATGGCAACACCGTGAAGATCGGCGCGGGCAACGTGGTTGACGCCGAGGGCTTCCGCTTCTTGGCCGATGCGGGTGCCGACTTCATCAAAGTTGGCATCGGCGGCGGTTCCATCTGCATCACGCGCGAGACGAAGGGCATCGGCCGCGGCCAGGCCACGGCTACCATCGAGGTTGCCGCTGCGCGCGACGCGTACTTCAAGGAGACGGGCGTGTACGTGCCCATCTGCTCCGACGGCGGCATCGTGTACGACCACCACATCTCGCTGGCGCTGGCCATGGGCTCCGACTTCGTCATGCTGGGTCGCTACTTCGCACGCTTCGACGAGAGCCCGTCGAACAAGGTGATGGTGAACGGCTCGTACATGAAGGAGTACTGGGGCGAAGGCTCGGCGCGCGCTCGCAACTGGCAGCGCTATGACCTGGGCGGCGACAAGAAGGGCATGACGTTCGAAGAGGGCGTCGACTCCTACGTGCCGTATGCCGGTGCTTTGAAGGACGGCGTGGCGCTTACGCTTTCCAAGGTGCGCTCCACCATGTGCAATTGCGGCGCGCTTACCATTGACGAGCTGCAGGACAAGGCGAAGCTGACCATCGTGTCCAGCACGTCCATTGTGGAAGGCGGCGCGCACGACGTTCTGCTGAAGGACAAGACCCCCTACGTGAGCAACACGAGCCACTAGGGCGCGGTCGGAAAAACGGATTCGCGAGCGGGGCGGCCTTCGGGTCGTCCCGCTTTTTTGACGCGCCGAGCACGGTGCAAAGGGGGTGCTCGGCGCGTCGGGCAGGGCGGGCGTTTCGGAGCCGGGCGCAAATCGCTCGATCAGTCTTCCCGGGCTTCCACGCTGGGATTCGCGTGAATGATGGCATGGAGTTCTTCGATGTAGCGCAGCAGCAGCGGGCTGGGGCGTCGCTCGTTGTGCATGATGTAGCCGACTTGCATGCGCTCGCCTTCGTCGGTATCCAAGGGGATGCTGGCTATGCCGGATTGCATTTCGGCCGAAAGCACGCCGGTGGACAGTGTGTAGCCATTATGGCTGGTCAGCAGGTTAGTGAGCGTGCCGCGGTCCGAAATGCGGATATTGCGCGCGTGCGGAAGATAGCTCAGGGGCTCTTCGGAATAGTAGAACGAGTTGGTGGTTCCCTGCTCGAACGAGTAACGCGGGAAGGGCGCCAGGTCGTCGGGCGCGATGCGGTCGCGCTTCGCAAGCGGATGGTGCTCGCCGACGAACACGTGAACGTCGGCGTCGAAAAGGGGCGCGTACGCCACATCGGCGTCGTCGAAGGCTTTTTGCAGGACGCGTCGGTTGAAGCTGTCGGTGTAGAGGATGCCTACTTCGCTGCGAAACGCCCGCACGTCGTCGATGATCTCCGCCGTGGTGCTTTCTCGTAGGATGAATTCGTAGTCGCAGGCATCGCATGCTTCCACTACGTTCACGAACGCCTGCACGCTGAACGCGTAATGCTGCGTGGACACGGCAAGACGCAGGTGCGCGGCTCCCTTGTTCTGGTAGCGCGCCTCCAGCATGTCGGCCTGTTCGACCACTTGGCGGGCGTACCCCAAAAGCTCCGTGCCGTCATTGGTGAGGGTGACGCCGCGGTTGCTGCGCGTGAACACGGTGATGCCCAGCTCGCTTTCCAGTTCTTTTATGGCGGTGGACAGGTTCGACTGCGAGGCATACAGGTTTTGCGCGGCGGCGTTGATGGATCCGTATTCTGCGATGGCTATTAAGTAGCGGAGCTGTTGAAGCGTCATAAGGACCCCTTTCTTCGTTCTGGTCGCTATTCTACCGGGTTATCGTCAATATCGATAGCAAAGCATCAAAACATTGAATGACTTATATGGTTGTATTGAGCGGCTGTTCGTGGTTTCATGCAATACGCTGCTTCGCGCGCAAAACGATTCGGCGCATGCGGGCGTTTCTTTCTTCAGGGAAGCGCGCGCCGCGCAACTCGGCGAATCGTTTGAGCGATTTCGGTCGACGGTGCGCGGCGGCAGCGCGAAAGACGAAACGAACAAGGAGCATCTCATGGCGAAGGACATCCCCTACGATCAGAAGTACTACGATCCGGAGATCGAGTGCATGCCGCGGCCCCAGCTGGAGGAGCTGCAGCTGCAGCGATTGCAGGATATGGTGGCCTACGCGTACGAGAATACCGTGTACTACAAGCGCGCATTCGACGAGGCCGGCGTGAAGCCTTCCGACATCGAAACGCTTGAGGACATTGCGAAGTTCCCGTTCATCGACAAGAAGACCGAGCGCGAAACGCAGCACGTGGGAAGCTTCTTCGGCGAGATGTGCTCGGTGCCCGAGGAGGAAGTCATCTTCATGGCCACGTCTTCGGGTTCCACGGGCGTGCCCACGGTGAGCCCGTTCACGCAGGAGGACTTCGACCTGTGGCAGGACACCGAGGCGCGTCTGTTCTGGCAGGCTGGCATGCGCCCGAACGATCGCTACGTGCACGCGCTCAACTTCGCGCTGTACGTGGGCGGCCCCGACGTCATCGGCGCGCAGCGGCTGGGCGCGCTGGCCATCTGGGTGGGCGCGGTGCCGTCCGACCGTCTGCTGTTCGTGCTGAAGCAGTACCAGCCGACGGTTATCTGGACATCGCCTTCGTATGCATGGCATTTGGGCGAGGTGGCGAAGGAGAAGGGATACGACCCGCGCACCGACTTCAACATCCACACCATCATCGTTGCTGGCGAGGCGGGCGGTTCCATCAAATCCACGCGCGAAAGCATCGAGGACTTGTGGGGCGCGAAGGTTGTTGACTTCTACGGCCTGTCCGACATTTACGGTGCATGCGCTGCGGCGTGCGAGGCCCACGATGGCCTGCACATCGTGGAGGACCAGATTCTGGTCGAGACGGTGAACCCGAACACGGGCGAGGTGCTGGCTCCGGGCGAGACGGGCGAGCTGGTGTACACCACTTTGAGCAAGAAGGCGCGCCCGATGATTCGCTTCCGTACGGGCGATATCGGCTACGTGAGCACCGATACGTGCGAGTGTGGCCGCACGCTTGCACGTATTCACATTACGGGCCGTAAGGACGAGATGTTCATCGTGAGCGCCGTCAACGTGTTCCCGAGCGATATCGAGTTCGTGGTGCGCGGCCTGGAAGGGCTGACGGGCGAGTATTCCATTCGCGTGTACGAGCAGGACTTCACGTGCAAGTACGAAGTGTCCGTGGAGCGTGCGCTGGGTAGCGACGAGCCTTACGACGAGGTGGCGAAGCGCACGATGGCGGCCATCAAGGCGCATGTGGGCGTGCGTCCGCAGAAGGTCATCGTGTATGATGCGGGTAAGCTGGGAACGTCGTCGGAGCACAAGGCGTCGCGCTTCGTTGACGAGCGCAGCTGCCAGACTCGATAGGGAAGGATTCTACCCATGGCTAACACCTTTGCAGTTTCCGGTCAGCACTATCTGTTCAACGTGCAGACGTTCGCCCATGTGGTTCTGGCTTTGGGCGGCGATGCGTACGCGTATGCGCTGCGCGATCGCAGCACGCGGGGCGTCATCGATGATGTTGCGTCGGGGAAAAGCCAGCTGGGCGTGCTGTTTCAGACGTCGGCTTCCGCTGAAACGCTGAACGCTGCGCTTGACGAAGCGGGTCTTGAATTCGTGGAGCTTATCGAGTCGGCCCCGCGCGTTGCGCTGCCGGCCAGCCACCCCATGGTGAACGCTGCCAGCCTTACTCTGGAGGATATGGAGGACTATCCCTACTTGTATTTCGAGCAGGACGAGGATTCTCCGGTTGCCTTCGCCGAAGAGGCGCTTGCGGGCGTGCCGCGTGCCAAGAGCATTGCCTGCACCGACCGCGCGTCGCTTTCGGAGCTGATCGTGGCACTGAACGGCTATACGGTGACGAGCGGCATTTTGGTGGGTATTTCCGACGGCGCCGGGCTGAACACCGTGCCGCTTGATACCGATGTGTCGCTGCACTTGGGCTACGTGGTGCGCAAGGGCGAGCAGCTGGATGAGAATGCCCAGCGTTTCGTGGACACGTTGAAGAAGAACCTGGTCAAGTACGCTCGATTCTAAGTAGGTTGCCGTCGCGTGTAGGCGAAACGGCAGCTCTTGAAACGAGGGGGACGGGGGCGGCGATGCCGCGCTCGTCCCCCTCGTTGTTTACTCGTTGTCGTTCGGATGGCGCCTGCCGGCCAGGTCGCGAGCCTCTTCGCTCACGACGGGTCCCGCGTGCGCGCCGCGTTTTTCCAGCACGCGTTCGCGCCGCGCTCGTTCGGCGCGTGCTTCGCTGGGGCGCGGACGGTCGGCTTGCTGCGGGGCGGTTTCGCGCGGGGCTTCGGCTTTGGAGAAGCCCATGCGGATGCCGATGTATTCGCTGACCAGCAACACGAACAGGATGCACATCACAATGAGGTAGCCGATCACCGCGCCGGGCAATCCCGTGAAGTTCACCAGCAGGATGGGAACGAACAGCGAGAATCCGAACGTGATCAGGTACAGGCGCGTGACGGCCTTCTGGCGGCGCAGCACGGTGATCACCTGGTACAGGAAATCGATAGCTGCCGTTACCCCGCCTGCGGCCAGCATGATGAAGCACAGGCCGCGGAATTGCTCGAAGTCAAGGCCGTACATGAAGCTCATCAGGGGAATGCCGATGGTCGCCATAACGCCTGCCACCACCAACGTGATGGCAACGATGACGGCCAGCACGGCCACGATGGTCAGATCGAACCGCTTCCGCTTGCCGGGGTCGGCCCACGCTTCGGCCATGCGGACGAGCATCGGCTTGTAGATGAGGCCGATGGTCAGCAGGATGGCCTGGGCGGGGAAGTACAGCGCGTTGAAGTACAGCTGGTTGTCGTAGCTGAGCACGCCTTCCATCACGAATTTCGGCATGTTGTCGATGAGCGCGTACATGAACAGCGCTGCGAACAGAGGGAAGCACTGCTTGAACAGCGCACCCACGTTGCCCATGCTCACGCGGCGCGATTTCGGCGTTTCGAACAGGGCCAGCGGAAACGTGAGGAACAGGAACGTGGCGGCGGCCACCACGGCCATGGCGATGCAGGCAACGCCGAGGTTGCGGGTGATCAGCAGCACCAACGAGAACACGATGAACACGGCGACCGAGCGAAACGCTTGGGAGATTCCGGCAAGGTAGAGCTTGTCCACTTGCTGCAGGCGCCCCTCGTACACGTCGGCTAGGCCGTCGATCATCTTGTAGAGGTACACGCCCAAGCTGATGGTCAGCATGTGATCGGTGTATCCGCGAATCGAGCAGTACGCCACGCCGACAACCACCATGAGCGCGCACGTGATCCAACGGTTTACCTGGTAGTCCGCGAACGAGTGCTCTTCGGCCAGGTCGGACACTTGAAAGGTTCGCACGCCGTAGTTGGCAAGGATCATGAGCAGCGTGCCGGTGACGAACGCCAGCGAGAACATGCCGGCTTGCTCGACGCCCACCAGCTGCGTGACCACGATGGTGAGGAAGGGAAACACCATGCCCCACGTAGCGATGCCCAGCGTGTTGCACACGTAGTCGCGCGTGGTGCGTCCGGCGGCGTATTCTTCTTGCTGCGCCGAGAGGGAGCGTTCGGATACGGCCCCCAGAAGCCGGTTGCACCAGTGGTTGACGGCGCGCGTGATGAAGCTGGGCTTGCGAGGCTTTTTCGCCGCGCGACGTGCGCGGTTCCCGCGCTGATCGGAGGCGCTGTCGGGCTGTGTTTGCGGGTTCGGATCTTGGGCGCTGCGCCTGGTTGCGTGCAGCGGCGCGCGCTCGGTCGCCTCGTGCTCGGGCGCGGTGCGTTGATGGAGCGCCCGGGTGGGCTGGCTGCGCTGTTCTTGTTCGGAGTTGTTCCGCGGCATGCGGTCCATAAGCTGCGTCGAGCTCCTTCGCTGCGTGTGTCGTTGTCTCTCCTTGAGCATTATAGGGGTCGTGCGCAGTTGGTCCCCTAAGATTCATAGCAGCAGCAAACGAGGGCGTGCGCGTCCTTGCGCGCTTGCGTCTGGCCGTGCTGGGCGCGGTTGGAGGTTCCGCGCCTGTTGCGACACGGGCCGGGGCGGCTCCGTTCGAGACTGTCCCCCTGTTCCCCTGTTCCCCAATCGGGGGAGTTTGACGGCTGGTCGTCTGCGCGCGCCCGCGAACGCGCGAGGGCAACGCTATACTGGCATGATCAAGACGTGACACGAATGGGAGAGTTCCATGATCGAGGTACTGTGGCATGGGCGCGGCGGTCAAGGCGCGTTCACTGCGGCGCGACTGCTGGGTGCGGCCGCATCGCTTTCCGAGGGCCGCTACGCGTTGGCGTTTCCGTCGTTCGGACCCGAGCGACGCGGCGCGCCGATGCGCGCGTTCACGAAGATGGACGATGCGCCTATCGGCGATCGGAGCGCGGTGGCGCGCGCCGATTACGTGGTGTATCTGGACGAGACGCTGCTGGGGTCTGGCTGGGAGCATGAGCTGAAACCTGGAGGACGCGTGCTGGTGAACAGCGCTGCAACCTTCGATGACGAGCGCATCGTGGCTATCGATGCCGACGGAATCTCCGCTTCTTTTTTGGGGCGCCCCATTCCTAACACGGTGTTTCTTGGGGCGATCGCGGGCCTGTGCGATCGGGTGTCGCTCGAGGATCTGGATGAGGCGATTCGCCAGTACATGCCGGAAAAACTGCACGGTAAGAACCTGGCAATCGTGGAGGAAGCGCTCCGGCGGATGGCCGATGCTTCCGATGCCGAAGCAATCGATCGGCCGCCTGTTGCGGGGATTGCGGTTGAATCCGGCGAAAGCGATCTGCGCGCGGAAAACTTCGAGGCGGCCGAAGGCTTGGATGGCTCGCCCTCGGAATCGCCCGCTCGTCCGCCCGCGCGCATCTGCACCTTGCGCAGCGGGGACGCTTTGGACCCCGCCGTGTTCGCGCGCACCACGTGCTTCGAGGCAGGTTATCTGACCGCGAAGAACGCTGGCTGGCGCAACGTGCGCCCCGTGATCGACTCTTCTGCGTGCACGGGATGCCTCCAATGCTACTGGCTGTGTCCGGACGGCACGGTGTTCAAGGTTGACCAGGCTGCGTCCGTCGGCGCTCCTGTTGCCATCGACCTGGACTTCTGCAAAGGCTGCGGCGTGTGCGCGAAGGCTTGCAAGTTCAATGCGATTGCCATGATTCCCGAAAGCGAGGCGGATGCCCGATGAAGAGGTTCCTTTCCGGCGACGAAGCGCTGGCGGAGGGCGTGCGCCTGGCGCGTCCGCAGGTCATCAGCGCGTATCCCATTACGCCGCAAACGGTGGTGGTCGAGCGTTTGAGCGAGATGGTGGAAGAAGGCACGCTTGCCGCCGAGTACGTGCACGTGGAGTCCGAACATTCGGCGCTGTCGTGCGCCATCGGCGCGTCGGCTACGGGCGCCCGCACGTTCACGGCTACGTCGAGCCAGGGCTTGCTGTACATGGCAGAATGCCTGACCTATGCATCGGGCGGGCGGTTTCCCATTGTCATGATGAACGCGAACCGTGCAACCGCGCTGCCGTGGAACATCTACGGCGACCAGCGAGATTCGCTCGCCTTGCTGGATCACGGTTGGATTCAGGTGTATGCGCAGGACAACCAAGAGGCGCTCGATCTTGCGCTTATGGCGTATGCGTTGGCGGAGGACCCGGCGGTTATGACGCCGGTGATGGTGAACCTGGACGGTTTCGCGCTCACGCATACGTACGAGACCGTGGACGTGCCTTCGGCGGAGCAAGCGGACGCGTTTCTGCCGCCTTACGAGCCTGCTGGGAATCACTTCGATTTCGAGCATCCCGTGAACATCGGGTTTTCGGCAGGCCCTGAGTACAACCGCTATTTCAAGTACTGGGAGCATCGCGACATGCTGAACGCTCCCGACGTGGTGGAGCAGATCGAGCGGCGCTTCGCCGAGGTGTTCGGGCGCCAATACACCGGCATGATCGAAACGCTGAACTGCGAAGATGCCGACGTTGTCCTGGTCACGCTGGGGTCGGCTGCAGGCCTTGCGCGCTCCGTGGTGGAGCAGCTGCGCGCCGAGGGCGTTCGCGCGGGCATGCTGCGCATTCGCTACCTGCGCCCCATGCCCTCGGAGCTGATTGCCGAGGCGCTGCGAGGCGCGAAGGCGGTGGGCGTTCTGGAGAAGGATATCTCGTTCGGTTCGGAGGGAACCGTGTTCACGAACGTCAATTCGGCGCTGCAGCAGGCGGGCGTGTGCGTTCCCACGTACAACTTTGTAGGAGGTTTGGGCGGCGACGACATTTCCGAATCGCAGACGATCGGTATGTTTCGCGCTCTCCAGCAGGTGGCCGACGGCGCGGGGTCCGGCAGCTTGCCGCGCGTGTCGTTTTTGGGCGTTGATGACGTTCCGCCGACCTGCCAGCCGACGGAAGCAGCCGACGCTGCGGCTTCCGTCGCTGATTCATGCGAACCTGCGAGCTGCGACGAAAGGGGGCGATAGGAATGGCTCTCAATGCGAAGACCATAGCCAACGACGAGTTTTTCTTCGGTCACAAGGCATGCGCGGGGTGCGGCGGTTCCCTTGCCCTGCGCGCTGCGCTTAAGGTGCTGGGCCCGAACGCTGTGGCCGCGCTGCCGGCGGGCTGCATGAGCGCTGTCGGCTTCAATTTCCCGCAGCTTTCCTTTGCCAACAACGCAATGATCACGCCTTTTGCGGCTACGGCAAGCGTGCTGACCGGTATTGAGGCCGGGCTGCGCGCGCAGGGAAAGAAGCCCGACGATTGCACCGTGGTGGGCTTTGCGGGCGATGGCGGCACGGCTGACATCGGCATCCAGGCGCTGTCCGGGGCGATCGACCGCAACGACGACGTGTTGTACATTTGCTACGACAACGAGGCGTACATGAACACGGGCATCCAGAAAAGCTCGCTGACGCCTTTTGGCGCCAAGACCACCACGACGCCTGCCGGCCGCAACGTGCACGGCTGTCTGACGCAGAAGAAGAACATGTTCGAAATCGTGGCGGCGCACGGCATTCCGTATGCGGCCACGGCAAGCGTTGGCTACCTGAACGACTTCGTCCGCAAGGTGGAGCGCGCCCGGGACATCAAGGGCACGCGCTACATTCACGTGATGGCTCCGTGCCCGACAGGGTGGGGCTGCGGCGTGGACGAGATGGTGGACATCGCGAAGGATATCGTGGATACGGGCTTGTGGTACCTGGCCGAGTACGAAGGCGAAGCGGTGTGCGGCCAGTACGGAGGCCGCTTCAAGCTGAACAGGAACCCGAAGGATTTCGCCAGCGTTGAGGCGTACCTGCGCAGGCAGGGCCGCTTCAAGGCGCTTTCCGATGACGAGATCGCCAGCGTTGAAGCCGGTCGTGACGCTGCTTGGGAGGCCATGCGCCGAGATTGGGCGTGAGTGGGGCTTTAAGGATGCGAAAAGACGCCGCTTGAACAGCGGCGTCTTTTTTTCGAGGCGGAGGGACGGGCTGCTGGCCGCGTCCCTCCGTCTCGTTTTTTGCCTCGCTCTCCCTATACAGTAAAGCAATCACATGATATAGTGTAATCTATCAAAAGATAGTAAAAGGGAGGTAATCATGTCGCATGATCTGACTTCGCAGGATATTAAGAGGATTCGGGAAAAGTACGGGCTGACGCAGCAAGGGTTTGCGCGCTTGTTGGGACTTGGCGAGGCTAGCGTGGTTCGGTACGAAAACGGACAAACTCCCAGCAAGGCGAATGCGAACCTCATTCGTGCTGCGGATGATCCGAGGTTTCTTGCGGATTGCCTTGAGCGCGACGGGGCTTTGCTTGCGGACAGCCAGCGCGAGAAAACCGAGAAGATCGTGTATGCGCTGGTTTCTTTCGACGAGGATGGAGACGTCATGGACATCAACGAACTGTACGAAATCACGCTTCAGCAGGAGGTTCTTAACGAGCAGGCTGCGCAGCTGATGGGGGAGATCTCGCGACTGCTTATCGCTGCTCGCAATGGAGGGGATGTCGCTTCTGCGGCGGTCTATGAAGACGTGTATATGCAGCTTGCCATGGTCAAGCCTCGCATTATCAGTGAAGGTCATTTGGACAAAGTGAAGCTTTTGGAATTGAAGGCGCAGATCGAATGCTTGGGGCGCGTGGCGGAAAGTCGCAAAGTGAAAGCTGCGTAACATGGCAGGTATTGAAGAGTACTCGAATGAGGAATTTCAGAACGGGTTTCAAGGGATCGTCAGCGCCCTCGTGGCAGATGGGAACCTGGCGCCCCTCAGCAGCCCGCGGGCTGTTTTGCTTGGCGGGCAGAGCGGTGCGGGAAAAACAACGCTGCACAACATCTTTCTTATCGCCCAGAAGGGCAATGCGATCATCATAAATGGTGACGAGTACCGGTCTCATCATCCGCGATTCAGGGAAATCAGTGCGCGGTATGGAATTGATGCTCCGTCGTATACGGCAGCATGGGCTGGAAGCATGGTGGAGGCGCTGGTTGACGCCCTTTCAACTGCAGGGTACAACCTGATCATCGAAGGAACGCTGCGGACATCCGAGGTCCCACTCAAGACGGCAAGGCTCTTGCGCGATCGGGGATACGACGTTTCGCTGGCACTGATGGCGGTGAAGCCGGAACTATCGCTGGTAAGTTGCCAGCTGCGATACGAGCAGATGCGTATTGCGGGTACAGAGCCTCGGGCGGTCGACCCGAACCATCATCTTTTGATCGTTGAAAGCATCGTCAGTAACTTGAAAGTGCTTGAGGAATCCGGGTTGTTCGATACCGTAAGCTTGTACGATCGCGCCGAGCGCCGATTGTTCTTCAGCAAAGATGACGGCGGGTATGCGTGCGATGCGCTCGAGCGAATCTTGTTCGGTGAGTGGAGCGACGAAGAGCGCTTGCACTTGGCGTATCTGGAACGAAAGCTGGCTGAGCTGAAAACTCTTGGCTGATCGCCTTGCTTTCGGCGTTTGTGCTGGCGGGATCCATCCTGGTCAAACCCGTGCGGGCTGGAATATGGTACCCTGCTGAACACAGGGAACGGCGAAAGGGATCCATATGGGGACGGCCAGCACGACTGAGCGCATCCGCGAAATCGGGGCGGATATCGAATCCGAGGTCATCGCACTCAGGCGCGAGTTGCACAAGCATCCCGAGTTGAGCGGCAAGGAAACGCGGACGCAAGAAGCTCTTTGCATCGAGTTGGGCAAGCTGGGCGTGGAGTATCGCCGTGCAGCAGGGACGGGCGTAATCGCCACTATTCGCGGTGAAGCGAAGGGTGCGTACGACGCCGACGGTAATCCTGCCAAGCGCGTGGCGTTGCGCGCCGACATCGACGCTCTTCCCGTGACCGAGCAGACGGGCGCGCCTTACGCTTCGCAAAGCGAAGGGATCATGCACGCATGCGGCCATGATTGCCATATGGCTATGATGCTGGGCGCCGTTCGCATTCTGAACGGCTTGCGCGATCGGCTTTGCGGCGAGGTTCGCGTGCTATTCCAGCCTGCGGAGGAGATATCTATCGGCGCGCTCAAAATGATCGAAGACGGTGCGCTCGACGGGGTCGACGCGATCTACGGGGCTCATATTTGGAGCGAAGTGGATGCCGGGAAGATTTCGTGCGAGCCCGGACAGCGTATGGCTCATACCGATTGGTTCCGCATCGATATCGAAGGCGTTAGCGCACATGGATCCATGCCGCACAAGGGTGTGGACGCCGTGGTGGTGGGTGCTGAAATGGTGACGGCTTTGCAGATTCTGGTCAGCCGAGACGTTTCGCCGTTTGAACCCGTGGTGGTTACGGTGGGGGAGTTTCATGGCGGCGAAGCGCGCAACATCATGGCGGGGACGGCTTACCTGACCGGCACGGTGCGTACCTGGAGCGATAAGCTGCGCGCCGAAGTGCCTGACCGTTTGGAGCGCATTGTGGGGAAGATCGCTCGTGCGTTCAACGCTGAAGCTCGGTTCACGTTCGAGCCGGGCAATGCGGGCTTGGCGAATGACGTTCAGTGCGCGGAAGCGGCGCGGCGCGCTGTTGTCGAGGTGCTGGGGGAAGAGGCCGTCGGCAGTTACGAGGGTACGCTTTCCGGCGAAGACTTCAGCGAGTACCTGCGTCTGGTTCCCGGAGTCATGGCGTTCGTGGGTACGCGCAATCCTGCTGTGGGCGCCGAGCATCCCCAGCACAGTTGCTACTATGAAGTGGACGAAAGCGTGCTGGTCAAGGGATCCATGGTGGCTGCTCAGTGGGCGGTCGACATGTTGAGAGAAGGGTAGGAGTCGTGCGCTTCATTATCTCGCCCGCCAAGAAGATGAACGTAGCGGACGATATGTTCGCATGGCGCGAGCTGCCGGCGTTCGTTGACCGTGCCGAGCAGCTGGTCGAAGCTGTGCGGGCTCTGACGTATGAAGAGGCGAAGGCGCTGTGGCAGTGCAGCGACGCGCTTGCCGAACTCAATTTCGATCGCTTCCGCACGATGGACGTGTCCGGTGGCGCGGGCTCGCTTGTTCCGGCGGTACTTGCGTACGAAGGCATCCAGTACCAGCATCTGGCTCCGCACGTTATGACCGCCGCGCAGCTGGAATACGTGCAGGAGCATGTGCGCATCCTGTCGGGCCTTTACGGCGTGCTACGTCCGTTCGACGGCGTGGCGCCGTATCGTCTTGAGATGCAAGCCAAGTTGGCGGTGGGCCCGGCGCGCACCTTATACGAGTTTTGGGGCGATTCGCTGGCGCGCGCGTTGGCTTCGGAGGCTGACGTTGTGGTGAACTTGGCTTCGGTCGAATATGCGAAAGCGGTGCTTCCGCATGCGAAGTGTCTTGGCTTGCAAACCGTCACGTGTTTGTTCGGTACGATCGATGCGCGCGGCCGCTTGGCGCAGCGTTCGACGGCTGCCAAGGCGGCTCGCGGTTCCATGGTGCGCTGGTGCGCCGAATGCGCCGTCGAGTCCGTCGCTGATCTGCGCGCGTTCGACGTAGCTGGCTATGCGTTCGACAAGGCGCGCTCTACTGACGACTGCCTGGTGTTTGTGCAGTAGGGAACAGAAAGCGTTTGCGGCGATCCTCACTTTGCGAATCAGCGTTGGGCCGGCGGGTGAGCGTCTGATGTCCTTGACGGCTCGCGGATTTGGGCGCCCTCTTTCGGCTCGGCTAGCTCCTTTTGCAGTTTGGCGTACGGCTAACGGATCCCGGCCGCGTTCGCCACGCCGAACGTCTCTTCACCTTGGCTGCTCAGTTTGAACTTGAGCGGTCGGCGGCTTGTCGTTTCAACAAGATCGGTCCGTTCTAGCTCGGATGCGTATTTGCGAGCGCTTTGGGCTGTGACTTCAAGGTGCGTCGCGGCGTCCTGCAGCGTCACGTCCGCGTTCGCGCCGAAAAGCGACACCTGCACCACTTGGTACAGCAAATTACATGCCCGCTCCGACAAGTCAAACTCAGCGCGCACGCTGCCGAGTTTTTCTTCGGCTTTCATCAGCGCTTCCCGCTTTGCCTGCAGCTCGGCTACCAGTTCGTCTTGAGCCGTCCTGATCAAATTCATCATTTGCAGCACGAAGAACGTGCCCTCGGCATGGTTAAGGGGGTGCTCAGTTACCGAAAACGCCTGATAGTACACTCCTTTATGCTCGGCGATAACGCGCGAAAGCGATAGCGTGGTGGGTAGGGACAGCGGACTGCTCAAGTGCAGCGCCAGCAAGAATCGGCCCGTTCTCCCGTTTCCGTCATAAAAGGGGTGGATGTGCTCGAACAGGTAATGCGAAAGCAACGCACTGTACAGTTCCGGCACTTCCTCGGAATTGACCAGCCTGATCATAGCGTTGAGATACGAGATTATGGCGGATTCGGGTTGCACGCCACGATGGACTATCCGTTGCGAGGACGCCTTGACGTCCACGCCATCGGCGCGGAACAGCTGGCCGTCAAGCGCGTCGCCCGAGTCGAGCGTACCCGCCACGACGGCGTCGTACAGCGCACGGATGTCCTCAGGAGTCTTGGGCGGCACGACGTCGCCGCTCGTCAGGCCAAGGTACAAGTGAGCGAATTCCATGAACTGCTTTGTCCGCCGATTCTCCCCGACAGGCTGCTCGATGCTGTCGATAGCCTCCCTAATCTGCTTGCGCGTGCTGCGAACGCCTTCCATTTCGTTCGTGCATACCACTTCGTCGACGATGAGGTTGCGTACGTAAGCGCCCTGCGCAATGCCGGGTAAGGCACTCCATGATCTTGACACCTTGCGCTCGGCGCGAAGAACCTGCTCCGTGACAAGAGACAGCTCGCGCGGCACGGCAAGAAAAAGCTCGCCTGTCTCTACGTTGATCCCGGTCCTGAATGACGAAGCGGCCGTGAGACGCTTGCGGGCTTCATGCTCGTTTTCGCCCTTGCGATCGCTCGAAGCGTCTTCGTAAAAGAGCCGGTCCATTCTTTTGTATGCCATACCGTAAGACCTTCTTTCGAATGCTTTTCACGATTTTAACGCATGTTAATACTATCTAATAGTGAAAAATCTCAATATTTCACTATTAGATAGTATTGCAGAATATTTTATGATGAATGAGCCTGTCCGGTAGCGGTTGGCTAACAACTTAAAACACAGGCCAACGCGAAGGAGGCTCTCGACGACGTCGAGGAAGCTTGCGAAGGGAGCGCGGCTTCGATCTGCTGACGCAGGAGAGGCATTGTTCGTCCGCTTGCGATTAAAACGATCGAGGTCTGCACGCAAGGGTTTGATTGCCCCTGCGAAGTCGTGAAGTCGATCGATAACGCTTCGCTTTCGCGCCGCAATCACTATAATGGGAACATTCGCGAATAAACGACCCTCTGCGCGGACGCGCGCGGGCGGTGCCGACCTGACGAGGAAAGCAACATGACCATGAAACCTTACAATCCGCACGAGATCGAACCCCGTTGGCAGCAGGTATGGGCCGACACCGACCTCAACAAGGTGACCGAGGATGCCTCGAAGCCTAAGAAGTACGTGCTCGAGATGTTCCCCTATCCTTCGGGCGACATTCACATGGGCCACGTGCGCAACTACACCATCGGCGACGTGATCGCCCGCTACTCCAAGATGCGCGGCTTCGACGTGTTGCATCCCATGGGCTGGGACGCATTCGGCCTCCCGGCGGAAAACGCGGCCATCAAGCACAACAGCCACCCGGCTACGTGGACGTACGCCAACATCGAAACCCAGAAGGCCAGCTTCAAGCGCATGGGCTTCTCGTACGACTGGGACCGCACCGTGGTGGCGTGCGATCCTGAGTACTATCGCTGGGGCCAGTGGATTTTCCTCCAAATGTGGAAGAAGGGCCTGGTCGAGCGCCGCAACAGTCCGGTGAACTGGTGCCCGAACTGCGAAACCGTGCTGGCGAACGAGCAGGTGACCGAGGGCGAGTGCTGGCGCTGCCACGGCGCGGTGGAGAAGCGCGACCTGACGCAGTGGTACTTCAAGATTACCGACTACGCGCAGGAGCTCCTCGACGACTTGGATCAGCTGGACGGTTGGCCCGATCGCGTCAAGCAGATGCAGGCGAACTGGATCGGTCGCTCCGAGGGCGCGGAAGTCACGTTCACGTTGTGCGGTGCCGACGGCGAGGTTCCGGCCAACCCGACCGATGACGATCTGATCACCGTCTTCACCACGCGTCCTGATACGTTGTTCGGCTGCTCGTTCTTCCTGCTGGCCCCTGAGTACAAGGGCCTGATGAGCTTGGTCGAGGGCACGGAATACGAATCTGCCGTCCGCGAGGTGGTCGAACAGGCGTCCAAGGTGAGCGCTGTCGAGCGCGCGCAGGGCGATCGCGAGAAGCACGGCGCGTTCACCGGCCGTTACATGGTGAACCCCATCAACGGCGAAAAGGTGCCGGTGTGGGTTGCCGACTATATCGTGAGCGATTACGGCACCGGCGCGGTCATGGCTGTTCCGTGCGGCGATCAGCGCGACTTCGAGTTCGCGCGCAAATACGACCTGCCCATCATCCCCATCATTCTGGGCGAGGACGACCCGCTGTTCGATCAGCTGAACGGGGTGCAGGATCGTTGCGTCACCTCGGTCGACTGGGATCATGCCTACGATGCCGAAGGCGTGCTGGTGCAGTCCGGCAAGTACACGGGCATGGTAGGCGGCAAGCACAGCCCGGCGGTTGACGCGATCATCGCCGACCTCGAAGCGGCCGGAAAGGGCCGCACGAAGGTCGAGTTCCGCCTGCGCGATTGGCTCATCAGCCGTCAGCGCTATTGGGGCAATCCCATTCCCGCCGTTCACTGCCCGACCTGCGGTTTGGTGCCCGTGCCCGAAGAGGATCTTCCGGTGCGCCTGCCCGAGGACATCGATTTGGCTGCTGGCGAGACGCTGGCTACCCACGAGGGCTTCGTGAACACGACGTGCCCCGTGTGCGGCGGCCCGGCTAAGCGCGAAACCGACACCATGGACACGTTCACGTGTTCGAGCTGGTACTATCTGCGCTACACCGACCCTCATAATGACGAGCTGCCGTTCGATCCTGCGAAGGCGAACCGTTGGATGCAGGTTGATCAGTACATCGGCGGCATCGAGCATGCCATCCTGCACCTCCTGTACAGCCGCTTCTTCACGAAGGTGCTGCGCGATTTGGGACTGCTGAACGTGGACGAGCCGTTCGCGAACCTGCTGTGCCAGGGCATGGTAAAGGACGAGCACGGTGAGACCATGTCGAAGTCGAAGGGCAACGTGATTGCGCCTGAGGACATGATCGCCGAATACGGAACCGATGCCGTGCGCGCATACATCCTGTTCATGGCTCCGCCTGACAAGGATCTGCTGTGGGACGAAGGCGGCTTGGCTGGCATCTACAAGTTCATGAACCGCGCGTGGCGCATCGTGTGCGACCTGATGGGCACCGCCGATGAAGAAACGCTGTTCCAAGCGGGATCTTCGGAGGACGAGGGCAAGAAGGCTCTTGAGAAGCTGGTACGCGAGCGCCATCGCGTGGTGGGCAAGGTGGCCGATGACTTCGATCGCAACAACTTCAACACGGCGCTTGCCGCCATCATGGAGCTGACGAATGCGGCGAGCGATTACCTGCGCAAGTGCTCCGCGGACGAGCGCGCCGCAAGCGCGTTCTCACAGACGTTCGATCGCGAGGTTGCCGAGGTTATCGTCAAGCTTATGGCTCCGTTTGCCCCGCATTGGGCCGAAGAGCTGTGGCATGATGCACTGGGCAACGAAGGCTCGGTGCATGTGCAGCTGTGGCCCGAGTTTGATCCCGAGCAGGCGAAGGCTGACGAAGTGGAGCTTGCAGTTCAGGTGAACGGCAAGGTGAAGGCGAAGATCACGGTTGCTGCCGATGCCGCCGAAGACGATATCAAGGCCGATGGTTTGGCTGCCGTCGAGGCTGCTTTGGCAGGCAAGGACGTCAAAAAGGTTGTTGTGGTTCCCGGTCGCTTGGTCAACATCGTAGCGAAGTAGGGCGGCAGGCAAGATGGATAATGCGAAAGCGGCTCGGGTATCCGAGCCGCTTTCGTTGAGGGGGGGTCGATGAGGCGTTATCCCACGTAGTCGGCGGCGTTGTTTCCCGCTACACGACCAAACGTGTAGATGTCTGCCATGGATGTGGATCCTAGGCGGTTTGCCCCCATCTTGTGGCCGGCCACTTCGCCTGCAGCGAAGAGTCCGGGAATGGGATTGCCGTTCGCGTCGAGCACCTCGGCGTTCGCGTTGATGTGCAGGCCTCCCATGGTGTAATGCACGGCCGGCTTGTACGCCATGATGTAGTAGGGCGGCGTATCGATCTTATGCATGGTTCCGCGGTAGGCGAAATCGGGATCGGATCCTGCGTCTACGTAACTGTTCCATTGCTCGATTGTCTTTGCGAGCGCGGCGGCATCGATGCCGAAAGGTTCGCAGGCTTCTTCAAGCGTATCTGCTTTCGTACAAAGATTCCGTGAAACGAGGTTTTCAAATTCGTCTGCATGGATGTCGACCACTTTAGTCTCGTCTGCAGCCGCCTGATCCCAGATTTCGTAAGCGCGTTCGTCGGTCTGTTTGAGAATGGCTTTGGACAAAACGTCTCGTCGGCCAAGTTCTTCGACGAAGCGTTTTCCTTCCTTGTTAAACATGACCGTGCGTTCGTCCAGGCGCATGTCGTCCAAATACAGCAGCGCTCCGGTGTTTACATCGCAGATGGGATAGGTTTGGATGAGTTCCATATCTACGAGCTCGGCACCGATAGCGGATGCCATGGTAAGTCCGTCTCCCTGCGCTCCTACCGAATCGGTTGAATTGAATTGCTTCCCAAACTCAGGATTTGCCTGCTCGCGCATTTCGACGTTTGCGCCAAACCCGCCGCATGCCAGTACGACGGCTTTACATTCGAAGGAGTATTCGTTACCGGTGACGGTATTCGTTGCCTTGATGCCGCCAATGCCTCCATTCGCATCTTGCACGAGCGCGGTTGCTTTCGTGTTGTCGATGAGCGTGATGTTATCGATTGACTGGGCCCGGGCGGTCAACTTGGTCGTCATGGCGTTGCCTATGTGTCCCGAAGGAATGATGGAGCGCTTGACCGAGTGGCCGCCGAAGAACAGAAGGTTGTGCTCCCAAGATATTCCTCCTTCGTAAGTGAGCCATTGCGCTGCGTCGTACACGCCGTTTGCGATGACGTTCACTAGGGCAGGGTCGCCGCGGTGGTCCCCGCCTTCTAGCATGTCATTCGCCAGCTGTTCGGAGCTGTCGCTTAATCCTGAGTTTTGCTGGATCCAATTGCCGGGCACGGCCATCTCTCCTCCGGACAATGCGGTGGAGCCCCCGAATACTCCTAGCTTCTCCATGAGCAGTACCTTCTGGCCCTTGTTGGCCGCGCTAATGGCGGCAGTAAATCCTGCGCCGCCTGTACCCACGACTACAATATCAAACGCTGTGGGTATATCGCTCTCTGGCTGTTGCACGGCTCTGTCGCGTTTCTTCCATTCGGATGACTTCTCTCCTGCCTTGTCAAGTGCTTCAGCAACGGCGGTGAGGTACGCCATGCTGGATAGCGAGGCGCCCGTCACGACGTCAACGTTCAACGTTTGATTGTCGACGATGAGCTTGCCCAGCTTTTTCATGCACACATCGCCCAATCCTGCGGACTCGCGAGAATCTAATACATCAATACGTTCGATAGCGCCATCTTTCGAGACAACCTCGATCTGTATGGCGCCGTGCTTTCCCATGCCGCTGCCGACGGTTGCGATGCTTGCGTCGGCGGACCGCTCTTTCGCGGCGCTTCCTGATGACGTGCATCCGCCCAATGTCAACGCGCCTCCTGCCGTCGCTAACGCAGCACCCGTAAGAAACTGTCTACGTGAAAGTCCTGCCATCTTGTTCATCCTCCTTGTTGTATCCGGTCCCGCCTCCCATGGTGCGCCACCTTTTTTGGTCGCGCTGTTCGGGACGACGAGAACATAGCACCGCAGTACCGCATCGGATGGACGCCGAAGGGGTTCAATGTGTAACCCAGCCTTGGTTTAAATAGGTAACCCTAGGCAAAACGCTCGGTGCATCATGCTTTTTCAGGGTAAGATGAAAACCCGAAATTGCAGGAAGGGGAGGTTCTGCATGAAGGAGTTGTGCGGTTGTTGGAAGAATGTGTTTACGCGCATCGGGACTATGCCCGTTGCGTTTCTCGGTATTGGATTGTACCGTGCGTGGCTTGCAACTTTTTTTCGGTACGATGCATTTCCGACCGTCGACTTTTTTGATTATGCGTTGTTCGAGGGAGCCATAGGCGTTGCGTCGTTTGCAGTTGTTTTTCTTGCGCGTCGCGTTACTCCTCTCTGGTCGAACCGGGTGGCGGTGGGCCTGGTTGCCTTCGGCATGGTGGGCGGGTCGGCGCTGTGCGCCATTGCATGCTTCTGGGTGCAGATTGCGGCGCTCAAGTATCTTGGGCTTATGTTGGCGGGCGCGGGGCTTGGGCTGCTCATTCTCATGTGGACGGAGTTTTTTGGATCACTTAATCCTATGCGTGTTGCTGCCTATTATGCCGCGGCTATTTTTTTGGGAGAGGTGTTAAAGTGGCTGTTTAGTGGACTTGAACCTGCATATATCGTCGTATTCTCTTTAACTCTTCCGCTCGTTTCCCTTGATTGGGTGCGCCGTTCTATGAAGCATTTACCAGAAATCGACCTGCCTAAACCTATGGGTAAAGCAGGGATTTCCGAAATTCCCTGGAAACCGATTGCTCTCATGGGGATATGCACGTTTGCGACAGGGTTTGGGGTTCTTCCTGATCAGCCCTTGGCGGCAGGAAATACTGTGGGTACGATGTCGGTTGCGGCGTTTGTGTTTTTTGGCGTCCTTTCATCGTCGAGGTGGTTTAATTTCGACATCATATACCAACTGGCGTTTCCTCTCATGATCGTGGGGCTTCTGCTCATTGCTCCGCAATTCTCGCTTGATTCGAAAACAGTAGCGGGTTGCTACGATGCAGGTTATACCATGCTGTCCATTTTCATTATGATTGTCTTGAGCAACATCACGTACCGATTCGATATTGCAGCTGCTTGGTTGAATGGTATTGAACGTGGTATTCGCTATCTGGTGGAAGCAGGGGGCTGGAGTTTGTTTGCGGTCACTTCTTTCTATTTGTCAAAAGATACTGTAACGGCAATCCATCTAGGAATCGTAGCGGTTGTGGCGCTGGCGTTCACGGTGCTGTTTTTTACGGAAAAACGGCTATCTGCCAAGTGGGGCATCAATTTGAAACAAACCTCCGACGGCGATGACGTGTTCTCGCCGGGATTGCTTGCTATGCGCGTGTCCGATTTGTCGCGCGAGCATAATTTGAGCCCGCGTGAGGAAGAGGTGTTGCAGTTGCTCGCGCGCAAAGGAACTTCAGCGCAGATCGAGGAAAACTTGTTCGTAGCACGCGGTACGGTGAAAGCGCATACGAGTCGCATTTATCGCAAACTCGGAGTCCACAGCCGGGACGAGCTTTATGAGCTGCTGGGCATTGGGGATTGACGAATACGGAAACGCATAGCAAGGGGGGCGGCTTGATGGGCGCGTTGTTCGAAAAGCTGGAGATAGGAGCGCTGCAAGCGCGGAATAGGTTCGTGCGCGCGGCAACTTACGAAGGATTGGCTACCGACGATGGGCGCATGACCCCAGAGCTCCGAGCTGTTTACGAGGAGCTTGCCGGCGGCGAAGTGGGCACGATCATCGTGGGCTACGCGTACGTTACGCGCGACGAGCAGCCGAACCCGCGCATGCTTGGCATCTATGACGACTCGTTCGTTCCCGCGTACCGTGCGTTCGTTGACGATTTGCACGCTCGCGGCGCGCGCGTTGTTTCGCAGATCGTGTACGGCGGCTCGGCTACCAGGCTCGATCCGCCCAGCACGCGAATCCTCGGGCCGTCTTCCGTTGCCAATCCGAAGACCGGCATCGTTCCCGTGGAGGCGACGAGCGCCGACCTGCAAGCGCTTGCGTGCGCGTTCGCGGACGCGGCTGAACGTGCCCAGGCCGCAGGGTTCGATGGTGTGGAGCTGCATGCGGCGCACGGCTACGTGCTCAGCCAGTTTCTAAGCCCGCTGTTCAACAAGCGCACAGACGGATACGGCGGCTCCCTTGAGCATCGTGCCCGCTTCCTAACAGAGGTTGTCGATGCCGTCCGCGATCGAGTGGGCAAGGCGTTTCCGCTGATCGTGAAGCTGAACAGCTCCGACGGCGTGGAGGGCGGCTTGACCGAAAGCGAAAGCGCAGAAGTGGCGAAGCTGCTTGAGGCACATGGCGCGTCGGCTATCGACGTAAGCGGAAATTGGCGCTCCTGCCGGGTGAGAGACTATGCGGGCGAGCCGTTCTTCGCTTCCTACGCGCAGCGTCTTGCACGTGAGCTCGACATACCTGTGATCTTGACGGGCGGCAACCGCAGCTTTGCTGCGATGGAACGCCTTGCAACGGAAGGCGGCATCGCGGGCTTCGGCTTGTGTCGCCCGCTTATTTGCGAGCCTCACCTTGTGCGACGCTGGAGCGCCGACCCGAATGCCGTGCCGCGTTGCGTATCGTGCAACGGATGCAGTTCCTCGCCCGGCCATCGCTGCATAGTGCCGTAGGCGTTTCGCATCGGCGCTTTCCGGCTGCTTTGACTCGCAGTTTGCGTGGATTCCCCCTTGAGTTTCGATGGCAACGCCGATGTTGCAGCGCACGGGCACCCCTCGTTTGCTATCATCGACGCCTATGGCAAAGGCGAAGAAACATGGATGGGTAAAGGCGATGCTGGGTGCAGTGCTCGGATGCGTGCTTGCGGTTGGGGCGGTGTTCGCGATAACGAACGTCGTGACCGTGGTCACGGCGAAAGGGAGCATCGTAGACTCGCAGGAGGCGATTGGCTACGATGCCGACGCCATAGTGGTGTTGGGCGCATCCGTGTTCGCGGACGGAACGCCGTCGAGCATTTTGCAGGACCGGCTTGACGACGGTATCGCTTTGTACCGATCCGGCGTTGCTCCGAAGCTGATCATGAGCGGGGACAATAGCACGATCGCGTACAACGAAGTCAAGGCCATGAAAGACTATGCCGTTTCCCAGGGGGTTCCTAGCGAAGACGTGTTCTGCGATCACGCTGGGTTCTCCACGTACGAGAGCATGTACCGCGCCAAGCACGTGTTCGGCGCGCAGCGCATCGTGGTGGCCACGCAGACCTACCATCTGTATCGAGCGCTCTATGCGGCACATGGCCTGGGGCTTGAGGCTATTGGAGTTCCGAGCGACTATCGCACGTACGCGAAGCAGACCCAATACGATCTGCGTGAAATACCTGCGCGCACGAAGGATTTTTTCAAGACGCTGTTCGAGGTCCCGTCGACGTTCGTGGGCGATCCCATCAGCTTGGACCAATCGGGCGACGTGACCGAAGGCTACTGAGTCGATTCTCCGAACGGGAGAGGGCGATCCTGCTATTCGGGCCGACGCAGCGGTTCCCCGAATGCGGTGGCTCGCGTTCTTAAAAGCTCCAACAGCAGGGCGCAAGCTTCGCACTGCACGGCATCGAGCACGGGAATCCCTGCTGCGCGTTCGAGTTCCGGTGCCAATCCTATGGTAGCGAACCCGGTGCATGCCAACGCGATCGCCTGAGCTCCTTGTGCGGAGAGGCTTTCGACGGATTTCAGAGCGCTTGCTCGCCCTTCGGGAGTTTGCAGGTCAAGGGTGCTCTTCACTCCGGCGGGTACGACGTTTGCCAGCAGCTGCGGTCCTAGGATGCGGTCGAACGCCGGCGGAGCTTCGGGCGTGATGCCCAGAACGCCGACCGGTCCGTTGAAGCGCGCGGCGGCGGAAGCGGTGCTTTCGCCTGCGCCGACAACCGGGATGCGCACGGCTGCGCGCGCTTCGAGAACCCCGGGATCGTCCGCGCAGCTCACGATAATCCCGTCGACGCCCGCCTGCTCGAGTTCCTGGGCCAGGGCCGCCACTTTGGGCGCAGCTGCGCGTTTGGTGCCCGCGTCGTGCACTCCTTCGGGCTGGTCGGGGATGCAGCGCGACAGCGTTTTCACGCCGGGGATCCACTGTTCGATCAGTTGCCCGTGCGCGTCCACCTGAGCTTGCTCCTGCGTGATCACGCGAATGATGCCCATGGTGTACGCAGGACTCATATCGACCTCTTTCTTGCGGGGATCTGTTGTCATTCGTACCGATCGATCAAGTCGATCAGCTCCTGCTTGGAGTGTAGCGCAGTTTTTTCCAGAATGCGCCGCGTGTGCGTGCGGATGGTGCTTTCGGATACGAACAAGGCATCCGCGATGACCTTCGCCGATCGTCCGCGCGCCAGGTACGGAAGCACTTCCGCTTCGCGGCGCGTCAGGCCGTAGTACTCGGCTATCTGGTCGTAGACGCGTTCGCTGGCCGACTCCGCCTCCGCCTCGCTCATGGATCCTGCTCCGGTGGCGGCGGGCTTCGCAGCAGGCTGTTCAGGCGCTTCCGCAGCCATGCGATCTGTGCTTCGGGCGGGCGCTTCCGCAGCGTTGACCTGCGGCGCTGGCATTGCGGCGGCAATCTGGCCCGTGAGCGTTGCGGATGCGTCGCCGATGTTTGCGGAAGTGCTCTTCTCCTGTCGAGCGTCTGCTTCCTGGAAGAAGAACGAGAATCGATGGCGCGTACTTTGAAGCACCAGGAGCATGGCGAGCACGTACACGGCGCCCACCGAGATGCCCACGATCAACATGGACGGTCTTTCCGGGATGAGCATGATCACGTACCCGATGCCAATGCCTACAAGTCGTGCGATGATGGACAGCGCTCGCACGATGCCGCCGATCACGAAACCCGACACTGCGAAGTCGTAGGCGGTCGAAACCACCATGTACCATATAATGACGTCGAACATGCCGTAGCCGGTGCTCATGATGACGTTGAGCATGACCGGGTTCGATTCCCAGAACAACGGCATGATGGCGAACAAAACGACGATACCGGGCACGATCACGCGAAACGCGAAGGAAAGATCGATGCGCTTTCGCGCCAGCAGCACGAGCGCAATCAGCCCTGCAGCTGCGATGATATTGGCGATCAAGGGCAGCCGGTGCGCGTCGTCCGCCGACCCAACCGAAACGACCGTCATCTGCCAGACGAAGCCGAACAGGCACGAAAGAACCAAGCTGGATACGATCAGGCTCACCAGCGATCCGAGCGCGGTGCGGTATCGATCCGAATTGGCGTTGCTGGCGTAGCGTCCTTCGGGAACCTCTTGCTTGCATCGCGCAAGGCAAAGCTGGGAAAGAACGGGCAGGGGAGCTATAAGCAGGAGCGCGGGGACGCCTCCGTGATCCGAGCAGATCGAGATCACGACGAACAGCGAAGCCGTTAGCAGCAGCACGACGGGGATGTAAAACGACGTGCGCGAGGGGTGCATGCGTCCCAGGTACTCCGCCCAGCTTCCCCAGTAGTAGCCGTACCCGGCGCCCGCAAGCACGGCGCCCGTGACGATAGGGGCGGCAAGAGCCGATTCCGGTAGCAATCCCATGCTAGCTAGAGGACCCGATCCCGACAGCAGCACAAGCCCGATAATGATGAGCGCGGTGAACGCCCCCGGCTTCAAGCGGTCGTAAAACGTAGGGTTTCGTTCGATGCGCGAGGCGATCAGAAATAGCGTTGTCATGTTCGCTACGAACGAGACGATGACGATAAGCGTTTGGCACGACGTGTTGTCGGCAGGCCCCTCCAGAAGAAGAGAACTGCGAAACGTCAGCATGCTGCACGCCCAAAAGAATGCGAGTCCCACGTGATGCGGCCGCAGCGTTTTCCAGATCATGCGCATGCTTCGCCGATCTGCATTGATACGCGAGTTTCCAACCATGAATCGATGCCCCCCGATAGCGTTCCGCCTCGTTGCGGTTGTAGCTGTACACCGTGATTGCCTACGTGTTCTATTGCTTGTCACACTATAGTTTACCAGCCAAAACGCAGAATCATCAGAAACTGATGATATGTAAGCAAGCTGCTGGATTTAGCCTTTTTCGCGACGAGAAAGGACGCTAGTGAATTCCCAAGAGCAATCCAACAAGGCGCTCATGCACGCTTGCGCCGAGGCCGCTTTGCTGTTCACGAGAATGGGTGAAGACGGGTTCGCCGCTGCAAGCGAGCGACGTGCATGGGAGGGCATGGCGGCGTGCGCGGGCGTGGTTATCGAAGCGCCTTCGGCCGATGCGCGTCATGCGGTTGAAAGCGAGCTGCTTGTGCCGGGGCTGCCCCTGGCCGCTATGCCGGTGGAATCGCTTTACAAGCCGTGGCGGGCGCCCGACGGAACCGTGCGTGCGTCGCGCGGACTGTACGGCGGCGAAACGGCGGGTCACGCGCAAGCGTTGTTCGATGCGTGCGGTTTGGAGATTCCGCAGGAGTTCTCGGCGATGCCGGACCACCTGTCGTTGCTCTTGGAGCTGCTGGCGCTTTTTCTCGAGGTTGGCAACGATCAGGCTGCGGACAACCTGATCCGGGATCACTTCGATTGGCTGGGCGAGTACGATGCCGCTTTGCGCGACCGTGCAGAGCGCGCCGCCGACGCCCCCGCTTTCGACGAAGCCAAGCGCCGCGCCCTTGCGGAGGGGATCGCCTTTCTGCGGACGCTGACGACGGCGGTCGATAAAGCGGTGCATGCTCGGCTTGCGTAGCTGCTTCGATTCTGGGGCCAACAGGGAGGAGGCTGCGGGCTTGCTCGCGGCGAAGACGAGATGGTAGGAGGAGAAATGTTCGATTCAACGGTTTCGCGCAGAACGTTTCTAAAGGGATCGGCCGCCGCCGCATCGGTTGCAGCGGTCGGGTCTCTTTCGCTGGGCGCTTGGAGCGCCGAGCGCGCGAATGCGGCCGGGGGCGAGCGGGGCACGGCGCCTTCGCTGTGCAACGGATGCTCGAGCAAGTGCGGCCTGATGGCAACTACGCTGGGCGGGACGCTGTTCACACTGAGCGGCATCGAGCAGCATCCGTATTCCAAGGGCAAGCTGTGCGCTCGCGGACATGGCTTCGCGCAGATGGCGTACAACGAGGAACGCGTGACGCAGCCGCTGCGGCGTACGGAAAGCGGTGAATTCGAGCCCATCGATTGGGACACCGCGTTCAGGGAGATCGGCGAAAAAGTAAAGGCAATCGTGGCTGCGAACGGCCCCGAGTCGCTTGCGCTCGTTCACGATCCGCGCCCGTCGGGCAAGTATTACACGAAGCGCTTCATGAACGCTCTGGGATCGGCGAACGTCTACACGCATGCGGCGGCGTGCAACCTGTCCAAAGAAGCCGGCTTGACCGAAACGATCGGCGCGTCGAACTATTCGGTTGACTTCGGATCGTGCAAGATGGTCCTGTTCATCGGCCGCAGCTACGGCGACGGCATTCGTCCGTCCCATGCTATGAGCTTGGCGGATGCTGCCGAGGCCGGCACGCGCGTGGTCATCGTAGATCCGCGCCTGAACAACGCGGGCATCTTCGCCAGCGACTGGGTGCCCGTCAACCCCGGCACCGACCTGGCGCTGCTCATGGGCATCTGCAACGTGCTCATCGAGGAAGACCTGTACAATCATGATTTCATCGAGCAACATACGGTGGGCTTCGAGGAATTCGCCGCGCAGGCGAAGGAGTACACGCCCGAATGGGCCGAGAAGATCTGCGACGTGCCCGCCGATCGCATTCGCGAACTGGCACAGGCTCTTGCGAAGGCGGCCCCGGCTGCCGCGGTGGAGGCCAGCTGGCGCGCTGCGTTCGGTTGCGCGTACAAGAACTCTTTCGACACGGCACGCGCGGTGACCGCGGTGAACGCGCTTCTGGGCAGCTGGGGCGCAAAGGGCGGTGCGCTCATCACCTCCTCGCCGAAGGCCGGCAAGATAGCTGACGAGCGTTTCGCCGAGCCGCCGAAGCCCGAAGCGAAGCGCATCGGCGACAAGGAGTACGGTGCGGTTAGCAGCTCCGGCTCGAACATCGCCGCGCTTGAGGCTGCGCTGGACGGCCGCGTCAAGGGCATGTTCTTCTACAACTCCAACGCGGCGAAGGGCTATGCGCAGCCCAAGGTGTGGTCCGAGGCGTTCGAGAAGCTTGACCTGGTGGTTTCCATTGACGTGCAGATGTCTGAGACGGCTATGCAGGCCGATTACGTGCTGCCGGAGTGCACGTACCTGGAGCGCATGGAGGCGCCGGATTACATTGGCGGCAAGAAGCAGTTCGTGGCTTTGCGCGCCCAGGTGATCGATCGCCTGCATCCCGAAACCAAGCCGTGCGACGAGATTTTCGCCGGCCTGGCTCAGGCGTGCGGCGTGGGCCAGTACTTCGACTTCACGGTTGAGGAGCTGGCGAAGGCCGAGCTTGACACGCTGGGCGTGAACTTCGACGAGCTTAAAGAAAAGGGCATCGTGGACGTGACGTCCAAGAAGTTCGAATACGGCGTGCCGAAGTTCAAGACGCCGACGGAAAAGTACCAGTTCGTCAGCGAGAAGGCGGGCAACGCGGGCTTGAACCCGGTAATCGGCTACGTGGAGCGCCTGGTCATGCCGCAGGGCGATCAGCTGCACTTCATCGGCGGCAAGCAGTCCATCCACTCGCACACCATGACGCAGAACGTGGAGTCCCTGAACGCCATTTCGCGCGAATACAACCTTGAACGCGTGTGGATGAGCGCGAAGGACGCGGCCGATCGTGGCATCGCCGACGGCGACTTGGTGGAAGTGTCGTCTAGCGAGCATACCGGCCAGGTGCGCGCGAAGGTCACGGAGCGTCTCAAGCCCGGCGTGCTGTACCTGCCCACGCACTACGGCGGAACGTCGCCGTACCAGACGCGCGCGTACGAGTACGGCATCAGCATGACGGAGTTCGTGCCGTTCCACGGCGGCGAGCCGGGCGTCGGCTCGACCATGAGCCAGGAAGTGGCGGTCACGGTGAAGAAGGTGGAGGCGTAAGATGGCTCGTTACGGAATGCTCATCAACACGAAGAAATGCGTGGGATGCTACGCGTGCCGCGTGGCGTGCCAGATGATCAATGGCCTGGATCCTGACAAGGCGTTCATCCATTACGAAGAGCTGGAAATGGGGGCGTATCCCAACGTGTACGCCGAAAACGTGCCCGTGCAGTGCATGCACTGTGAGGACGCTCCGTGCCAGTCGGTGTGCCCGACGGGCGCCACGTATACTACCGATTCGGGCGTGGTGCTGGTTGAAGAGGGGAAATGCATCGGCTGCAAGTACTGCATGGCCGCGTGCCCCTACGGCGTTCGCGTGCAGCTGCACTCGGGCGTGGTGGAGAAGTGCCGTTTCTGCTGGTACGAGGGCGAGCCGGGCAACCCGCCGGCGTGCGTGGGCACGTGCATCACGAACGCTCGCATCTTCGGCGACCTGGACGATCCCAACAGCGAGATCAACCAGGCTATCGCGCGCTACAACGCTCAGCCTCTTGCGAGCGACCTGACCGAATCCAAGATCTTCTACGTGAGGTGATGAACAATGGTATGGGGACCCCTTATCGCTTGGTACCTGTTCCTGGCGGGCGCGTCGGCCGGCGCGTTTCTAACGGCTGCTTTCGTGGAGGCGAAGTATCCTGACAGCACGAAGATGCGCATCGCCGGACGTATCATCGCGCCTATCTTTCTGGGCATCGGCCTGATCATGCTCATGATCGATGCCGAGGCCGGGCTGCACAACCCGTTGCGGTTCGTGTACTTGGTCATGAACCCCGGATCGGTGATGACTTTGGGCGTGTACTTCATCTGCGTGTTCATGCCGGTTGCCCTGGCGGCGGCGCTGCTGGAAGTGCTCAAGAAGCCCGTGCCGAAGTGGCTCACCTGGATCGGCGTGGTGGCGGCGTTCGCCGTGGCGGCCTATACCGGCTTCCTCTTGGGCGTGGTGAAGGCGTATCCGCTGTGGAACAACGCCGTGCTGCCCATCCTGTTCGTGGTGTCGGCGCTGTCGGCCGGTTTGGCTGCCACCAGCTTCGTGGGACTGATCGTCGATCGCGAGCGTTTCGAACAGATGTGGCTGGTCAAGAAGTCGCACGTCATCTTGTCGGCTATCGAGCTGGTGGTGCTGTTCACCATGCTGGTGATCGTGTCCGCCGGAAGCTACGAGGGCGCGGCGTCCGTTCAGATGCTGCTGACCGGGCAGTATGCCGTGCCGTTCTGGATTGGCATCGTCCTGTTCGGCTTGGTGCTGCCCTTCGCGATCGAAGGCTATCCGGTGTTCATCACCAAGCGCGTCGAAACCTCGATGACCTCTATGGTGGTGAGCGTCATCGGCGAGGCGGGCGTGCTGGTGGGCGGCTTCCTGTTGCGCCTTTTGGTCGTGATGGCCGCGCTGCCGGTGGCGTACCTGTAGCGCACTGCCGCGCGATCACTGCTGCAAGCCCCTCCTTGAAGGACGTCGCCTTTTCCGGGCGGCGTCCTTTTTCGATTGCGACGTACTTTTCGAGGCCGGGTTGGGGGCACGGCGGCGAAGCTCCGGAGTCTCGGATTCTTCGTTTCGCGCGTTAGCGGTACGTTTCTATAAGGTCGATGATCTGCTGCTTCGAGTGCAGCTCGGTCTTTTCCAGAATGCGTCGCGTATGGGTGCGAATGGTGTTCTCCGACACGAACAGCGCTTCGGCGATGACCTTGGCCGATCGTCCGCGTGCCAAGTAGGGAAGCACTTCCGATTCGCGACGGGTCAAGCTGAAGTCCTCGGCGATCATGTCGTAGATAGCCTGGTCTGAACTCGGCGAATTCGGCGCAGGAGAAGCTTGAAGTCCTGGCGTTTCGGGCCGTGCGTGCGGCGGCGCGGTTTGCGGCTTCGACGCGTCGGCGGCGGACTCGATGCGCTTTGCAGAGCTTCCCGCCGTCGTCGCACCCTCGGACTTTTTGCGCGCGACGTAGAAAAGGCCCAGCATAGCCAGCACGTATACGCCTCCGGTGGACACGCCGACGATGAGCATGGAGGGAGTGCCGGGAATGAGCATGAGCAGATACCCGATGCCGATGCCCACCAGTCGCGCAAGGATGGACAGCGCCCGTACGATGCCGCCCACCACGAATCCCGACACAGCGTAATCGTAGGCGGTCGAAGCCACCATGTACCAGATGATGACGTCGAACACGCCATAGCTTGCGCTCATCACGACGTTAAGAACCACGGGATTCGTCTCCCAGAAAAACGGCATAACGGCGAACAGGACCACGATGATGGGAACGATCACGCGGTACGCCAGCGCCAGATCCATTCGCTTGTTCGCGTAGAGCACCAAGCCGATGAGCCCGACCGCCACCGCAAGATCTGCGACGAGCGGGATCTGATGGGCTTCGTTGACCGAGCCGACCGACAGCACGGTCATTTCCCATACGAACCCGAACAGCAGCGACAATACCAAGCTTGCCACGATAAGCGTTACCAGCGAGCCGAGCGCGGAAAGGTACCGCTTGGACGTTGTGGCGCTTGCATGGCCTCCGTCAGGGGCTTCGTCGCGACAGCGGTGCAGGCACGCCAGCGACAAAACAGGCAGCGGGACCATGAGCGCAAGAGGCGGCACGCCGGCAAGTTCGGCGGCAAACGAGATCACCAGGAACAGCGCTGCGCTCACCAGAAACGCCGCCGGGATGTAAAACGAGGTTCGTGACGGGTGCATGCGTCCCAGGCATTCCGCCCAGCTTCCCCAGTAGTATCCGTAGCCGATGCCGGTCAGCGCGCCCCCGCCTGCGAGCAGCACGATCATCGCTCCTTCGTTTCCCGCGCGTCCTGCGCTTGCAAGGGCGACGATGCCCGCTATGATGCATGCGCAGAACAGCTTCCCGGGAAGCCGGTCTATAACAGAGGGGTTGCGTTCCATGAAGGCGGCCATGGCGAAGAGCGTGGTCATGTTCGCTACGAACGAAACCAGCACGACGAACGTTTCGTACCCGGGCGTGTTCGCCGGGCCCGCAAGCAGGATGGAGCTGCGGAACGTGAGCATGCTGCATGCCCAGAAAAACGCCAGCCCGACATGACGAAGCCTCAGCGTTTTCCATACCATGCGCATGCTGCGCCGCCCGCGTGTGGCGATCAGCGGATCGCTCAAAAGCTTACCTCCTTGCAGTGACGCGCTTCGACGAGTGCGCGCCCTTGATTGCAATTTCCTAATAATGGCTTATCTACCAGGCAAAATGTCTAAATCACCAAAAACTGATTACCTGCCGAGTTTTCCAGATGCCTACGATTGTCCCGACGAGAGAGGACGAGATCATGCGGGCGGAACTGGCTTTGGCACGTACATTATCACTTATTGCACCTCTGTTCACATGTTTAAGTGAAGAGGAATACGCACAGGTTCTGCAAAGCGGTGCGGGGGAGTGCGCGCGAAGCGCCGCGCGCAGCTTGGCTCGGTCGGCCGAGGAGGCCGATTCGTGGGAGCGAGCGCTGTCGGCGCCGTTCGACTGGCCCGACCGCGCCGCGTTTCAGCGTAACGTGCTCGCATCCGGGATGCCGCTTGCGGCGCTGCCCGTGGAGTCTTTGTACAAGCCGTGGTCCCAAGAGCCGGGCAACGGCTATGGGGCATCGCGCGGTTTGTTTCTGGGGGATTCCGCCCAGCATATTCAGGCCGTGTACCGCTCGCTCGAGATCGACGTTCCCGCGCGGTTCGCGGCTGCTCCCGATCATCTTTCGCTGCTGCTGGACCTGCTGGCTTTGTACGTGCAGTGCGAAAACCGCGTTGCTGCGCGCGATCTTGTTGCCGACCACTTCGATTGGCTTGGGAGCTACGACAAGGCTCTTTCCCGTCGGGCTGAAGAAGCGCCGTTGCTGTTCGGCTCCGATGCTCATGCTCATGCCGATGCGCTTGACGCGGTGCTGCGCGGCATTGCGCAGGTGCGAGCGCTGCTCGGCGTGACGCAGCGCTTGGCAAACGAGGTTGTCGCGCGATCAGGTCAGCCTGCGCTGGCGTGAGAGCTCTTCCGGCAGTTCGACGCATGCGCGCGTCGAACCGTTCCAAGTGATCATCCGCTGCGTGCAGCGGTGTTCAAGGGTTCAAGGCGTTTCGACGCCGATAGACGAGCGAAGACGAGATTTGACAACAGGGAAAGGAAGAGGCGAAATGTTCATTTCGGATGTTTCAAGGCGAACGTTTCTGAAGGGAACCGCGGCGACGGCGGCCCTTGCAGCAGCGGGTTCGCTTTCGGTGGGCGCTTGGCGCGCTCAAGCTGCCGAAGCCGGCGGACAAACAGGCAGGGCGGTGGAGGCTCCGTCGTTGTGTAACGGGTGCTCGAGCAAATGCGGGCTGGTTGCCACAACGGTTGACGGGCGGTTGTGGACGCTGCGCGGCAACGAAATCCACCCGTACGCCCAAGGCCGCATCTGCGCCCGCGCCCATGGCTTGGCTCAGTTGGCGTATTCCGACGAGCGCGTGACCCAGCCGCTGCGCCGCAAGGAGGATGGCTCGTTCGAGCCCATCGACTGGGACACTGCGTTTGCCGAGATTGGGCAGAAGGTGAAGGACGTCATCGCTCAAAGCGGACCGGAGTCGTTGGCCATCATCCAGGATCCGCGCCCGTCGGGCAAGCAGTACTCCAAGCGCTTCATGCATGCGCTGGGCTCGCCGAACGTGTACGCGCATTCCTCGTCATGCAACCTGTCGAAGGAAAGCGCCTACCAGCTGACCATCGGAGCTACGGGCTTCTCGAACGATTTCGCCAACGCGAAGATGGTCATGTTCATCGGTCGCAGCTACGGCGACGGCATCCGCCCGTCGTCGGTGCATAGCTTGGCCGACGCCGCCGAGCACGGAACGCGCGTGGTCGTGGTGGACCCGCGCCTGAACAACTCCGGCATTTTTGCGAGCGACTGGGTTCCCATCAACCCCGGAACCGATCTGGCGCTGCTCATGGCCATGGCGAACGTGCTTATCGAGGAAGACCTGTACGACCATGACTTCGTCGAGCAGTACACCTACGGCTTCGACGAGTTCGCCGCGCAGGCCAAAGAGTACACGCCGGCCTGGGCGCAGGAAATAACCGACGTGTCGGCCGAGCGCATCAAGGAGCTGGCCCGTGCTATGGCCGCCGCCGCGCCCGCTGCGTCTATTGAGTCTGGATGGCGCTCGGTTATCGGCTGCTCGTACAAGAACTCGCTCGAAACGGCGCGTGCCATCACGGCGATCAACGCCCTGCTGGGCAGCTGGGGCGCGAAGGGCGGCGCGCTGATCACGTCCTCGCCCAAGGTTGGCGCCCTTGCTGACGCTCGTTTCGCCGAGCCGCCGAAGCCCGAAGCGAAGCGCATCGGCGACAAGGAGTATCCGCTGGTGCTTTCAAGTGCGGGAACGAACGTGGCTGCATTGCAGGCAGCGCTTGACGGACGACTGAAGGGCCTGTTCTTCTACAACTCCAACGCGGCGAAGGGCTACGCGCAGCCGAAGGCGTGGACCGAGGCGCTGAGCAAGACCGATCTTGTGGTGACCATCGACGTGCAGATGTCCGAAACGGCGCTCCAGTCCGATTACGTGCTGCCCGAGGTGACGTATCTCGAGCGTTTGGAGCTGCCCGAATTCGTGGGCGGCAAGAAGCACTTCGTGGGCATGCGCACGGTGGTCTTGGACCGGATTCATCCGGAAACGAAGACGTGCGACGAGATATTCAACGGCTTGGCGCAGGCATGCGGCGTAGGGCAATTCTTCCAGTTCACGGCCGAAGACTGGGCTGCTGCGCAGTTGGTTACGGTGGGTGTCGACATCGAGGATTTGAAGCGCGAGGGCGTGATGGAGCTTCCCGCCGCCCCCTTCGAGTACGGTCCTCCGAAGTTCAAGACGGCATCAGGCAAATTCGAGTTCAAGACGGACAAGTTCGCCGAAGCAGGGCTCAACCCGGTGATCGGCTGGATTCCGCGCAAGGTGGCGTTCAAGGAAGGGGAGTTCGCCATCGTCGGCGGCAAGCAGGGCATTCACTCCCAAACCATGACGCAGAACATCGAAGCGCTGCATGCCATTTCGCGCGAGTACCACATGGAGCGGCTGTGGATGTCGGCCAAGGACGCTCAGGACATAGGCGTTGAAACCGGCGATACGGTCGAGGTGTCGTCAAGCGAGCACACCGGCCAGGTGGAAGTTCGCGTGACGCAGCGTCTCAAGCCGGGCGTGGTGTTCCTGCCCACGCATTACGGTGGGGATTCCCCTGCTCAAACGCGCGCGTATCGGTACGGCATCAGTCTGACCGATTTCATTCCGCTTGATGCGGAACCGGGCGTGGGCTCGATGATGAGCCAGGAAGTGGCCGTTACGGTGAAGAAGGCGGGGGCGTAACATGACACGGTACGGAATGCTCATCAACACGAAGAAGTGCGTGGGATGCTCGGCGTGCCGCGTGGCGTGCCAGATGAAGAACCATCTGGAGCCGACGGAGTCGTTCATCAAATATCACGAGATCGAAACGGGGGAGTACCCCAACGTGTACAACGAGGTTGTGCCCACCCAGTGCATGCATTGCGAGGATGCGCCGTGCGCGGCGGTTTGCCCGACGCATGCCACCTACATCACTGATTCCGGCGTGGTGCTGGTGGATGCGGAAAAGTGCATCGGCTGCAAGTACTGCATGGCCGCGTGCCCTTACGACGCGCGCATCGTGCAGGAGTCAACTGGCGTGGTGGAGAAGTGCCGCTTCTGCTGGGACGGCCAGAATCCGGGCAACCCTCCTGCGTGCGTGGGAACCTGCATTTCGGGCGCGCGCATCTTCGGCGATCTGGATGATCCCAACAGCGAGATCAACCAGGCTATCGCGCACTACCATGCGCAGCCGCTCGCTGACAATCTGACCGTTTCGAAAATCTATTACGTGAGGTGATGAAGCCATGGTTTGGGGACCTATGATCGCGTGGTACCTGTTTTTGGCCGGCGCGTCGGCGGGGGCGTTTCTAACGGCCGCGTTCGTCGAGGCCAAGTACCCCGAAAGCGTGAAGATGCGTGTAGCCGGGCGCATCATCGCTCCTATCTTTCTGGGCATCGGCCTGCTCATGCTCATGTTGGACGCTGAAGCCGGGCTGCACAACCCGCTGCGCTTTTTCTTGCTTGTTTCCAATCCCGGGTCGGTCATGACGCTGGGCGTGTACTTCATCTGCATCTACATGCCCGTCGTCCTGGCGGCTGCGGTGCTTGAGCTTTTGAAGCGGCGCGTGCCGAAGTGGCTCATGTGGATCGGCGTCGTGTTCGCGTTTGCCGTGGCGGCTTACACGGGCTTCCTGCTGGGCGTGGTGAAGGCGTTCCCGTTGTGGAACAACGCCATTTTGCCCATCCTGTTCGTGGTGTCGGCGCTGTCGGCTGGTTTGGCGGCAACGTCGCTGGTGGGGCTTATCGTGGACCGCGAGCGCTTCGAGCAGATGTGGCTGGTCAAGAAGTCGCACGTGATTCTGTCCGTTGTCGAGATCGTGGTTCTTGCGATGATGCTGGTCATCGTGAGCGCTGGCAGCTACGAAGGCGCCGCGTCGGTGCAGTCGCTGGTGGCTGGCCCGTACGCGCCGGCGTTCTGGGGCGGCATCGTGCTGCTGGGCCTGGTGGCGCCGCTTTTGATCGAGGGCTACCCGGTGTTCATCGCGAAGCGCGTGGAAACGTCCACGACCTCGCTTGCGGTGAGCGTGGTGGGCGAGGCCGGCGTGCTGGTTGGCGGCTTTCTGCTGCGTCTGCTGGTTATCTTGGCGGCGCTTCCGGTTATGTACTTGTAAGCATATTCGTGCATCCGCCGGGTTTCTCGGCGGATGCGAAGGCGGCCCGCGCTTTCCCCTCCTGCGGCGCCGTCGATCTTCCTCCTTGGGGCGCCGCGACTTCCTCCCCTTTCTCTTCGCGGCGCCCCCTCGTATTCTTCGCCGTCGCTCGGCGGTTTTGGCCGCAAGATGCGCGGCTATTCTCGCAGGTCGTTCGGGTCGAAAGACTCAATCAGATCCAAGAGCTCTTGCTTTTTGTGGATGGCCAGCTTGGCGTAGATGCGCTTCGAGTGGGTGCGGATGGTGTTTTCCGACACGATCAGCTCTTCGGCGATGCGCGCGACTGTGTTGCCTCGCGCGATCAGCTCCATGACCTCGGCTTCCCGCGCGCTCAGGCGGTAGTGCTGCTGCAAAAGGGCTGCTTGTTTGGAAATGCGGTCCTGGTAAACGGGTGCGGCGTCGGTGCTTGCTTTAGGGGATTCCGCACGTGCCGCTCGGCGCTTTTTCGGCGGATCGGGCGTTGCGGCGGAGCTGTCTGCCGGTTCGTTGGAGGCGGTCGATGCGTCGACGGGTCGCGTTTTATCGTCGCGCGGACGCAGGGCGACCAGCTCGATGCTTGCCGCCGCCTCGTGCTGCGCACCTTCTCCCGCATGGCGCAGAATGCGCTTGAAACCGCCCTGCCCCACGAAGTACATGAGGCCCAGCAAGTACACGGCCACCAGCGCAATCACGGCGATCGGCGTAATTCCCGTAACCATGATCTGCTCTGCGAAGGTTCCTCCGGCAAAGCCCACGTCATGCAGCACGTACACGATGCCCGCGAAAAAGCCGTAGATGAACACCGGGTTGATGCCGCGGTCGCGCGACGCTTGCGCGCATTGGATCATCATGAGCATGATGGCCACGCTGTACACCGCATACAGAACGGCGGCCAGCCAACGCTGATATTCGACCGGGAAAAACGGCAGCAGCAGAAACGACGTGATAACGAAGGGGAAGAATATGCGGTACGCCCCCACGACGTTCACGCGCAGGTTCTTGAACTGCCACAACACCAGAAGCACCACCGCGGCGGTAAGCGATCCGCCCATGGACAGCACGTTCACCAGCGATCCCACCGAAGGTTCCCCGATGGCCAGCGCCCGCATGATGCCCGTGCAGAATCCCAGCGCGCCCACGCACAGGGCGCTGCGCCAATAGTCTTCGATTACGCGCTTGTATACGCGCGGATGCTCGCGGGGGATGTCCTGGAACATGGATTGCTCGCGGTCGATCTGGCGGCTTTTCAGCGCGATGGTCAGCCCGAACAGCGGCAGGAACACCAGGGGGATGAGAAACGCCGTCACCGCCTGGGGAATAAGGTACAGCGAAAAATACAGCAAGGCTCCCCATGCCGTGCCCAAGATGAGGTCGCGGTTGCCCGAATCCGAGTCTTGGCTTGCGAACACGCGCTGCCACAGCATGTAGAACCCGGCGGAGCCCAGGCCCAGCAGCGCGCCGCCGGCAACCACGAGCGGAAGCTTGTATCCGTCAAGATAGATGGCGGCTATCAGGCAGCACCATCCCAGCAGGTAGGGCATGGTGGCCAGGCGCACGATGAAGGTGCGCGTAGGGCCGGGGAAGAAGTACACGCCCAACGCGCTGGCGAAGTAGCTGAACGAGAACACGAGCGATTGCGCCAGGAAGAACCAGAACACGATCTGCGGCGTTTGGAACTCCATGGGCAGGAAGGGGAACACGCCGCCCCAAACGCCGGCGGCGTTGATGGCGATGAACAAGCCGTAGCCGAGCGACGTGACGTTCGGCTTGAGGATATGGGCGATGCTCTTAATGGACACGGTTGCTCCCTGCAAGGTTGAAGAGCGTTTGTGCCTGTGCAGTATACCCGACTTCGATGGTGCGGCAAGCGATTCTCGGACTCGGCTTGCTGGCGCAGGCGGCGCTCGCGCGCATGGCGAGGGGGTTTGCGGGTAGCGTTGGCATCACCTCGCGAGAGCCCGCGCGCTCACGAAATCGGGTTTCGTGGTAGGTTTTGACGGTTTGAGGTCGTTGTGCCGGGCCTTGGCTTCGTTGTTGTTCGGCTCGGTTTTTGTTTTACCTGGTCAGAAGGTTGTGCTTCCGCATTGCGCTTTCGATGACGCTCGCGCAGCCGGGTCAGACGACCTCAAACCGTCAAAACCTGCCAGCAAAGTCGGTTTTTTGTGCGCGGCATGGCGATTTCTCGCTGACGGCGGTTTGGTTCGCGGGTTGGCGCTGTCTCTGGCTTGATCGCGGATCGCGTTTCCGCGCAGGCGCGCTGTTGGATCGGGCGCGCGAGATGTGCCCTGCGGCACGCGGAAGAAGCCTCCTGCGTCGGCGCCGCCGTTGGCGCGCCGTGTTGCGCCGTGCTGGTGCTTGCAGGGCCAGTTGCTCGGTGACGACCGTATGTGATAGTCTCTGACCTGGGTATACTTCAAATTCGCATATTTTATGTGACACGCCGGCAAGCGCCCTCTCCTAGAATGACGACAGCTTTTGAGCAAGGGGGAGGGGCTGAGCGCATCGTTGCCTGGTGCACGGGCTTCCGTCTCTTTCCCGCTCGGAAGGCTACGGTTCGCAGGACGAGGCGAGCCGGTTGGCAAGACGAGGAAGATAGAGGAGAGGGAGGGAACATGCTAGGTTCTAATGACTCCACGCTGTCGCGCCGCACGTTCGTGAAGGGCTCGACGCTCGCCGGTCTGGGCGCTGCCGCGCTTGGCAGCGGCGCGCTGTTCGGCTGCTCGCCTAAGGCGGAGGCGCCGAAGGAAGAGGCCGCCGACGCAAAGGTGACGGGCGCGAACACCGTGGGCGCCGAGGAGACCATCACCTGGGGCCACTGCGCCATCAACTGCCCGGGTCGCTGCAGCTTGAAGTTCCACGTGCAGGACGACGAGGTTGTGTGGGTTGATACCTACACCAGCTCCGATGCCGGCTTCGACGATCCGCAGCCTCGCGCATGCCTGCGCGGCCGCAGCTATCGTCGCTGGATGAACAGCCCGGACCGCCTCAACTACCCCATGAAGCGCGTCGGTAAGCGCGGCGAGGGCAAGTGGGAGCAGATCAGCTGGGAAGAGGCCATCGAGACTTCCATGACGAAGCTCAAGGAAGTTATCGAGAAGTACGGCAACGAGGCCGTGTACGTTCCGTACGCTACCGGTGTATCCGCAACCACGTCGCGTCCGTTCAACCGCGTGCTGAACTTGGTGGGCGGCTACCTGAACTACTACAATAGCTATTCCACGGCGCAGATCTCCTGCATCACGCCGTACATGTACGGTGCCAAGGGCAACGGCGGCAGCTCCTTCAGCGCGGCGCGCGACTCCGCCCTTATCCTGATCTTCGGCTCCAGCCCCACGGAAACGCGTCAGGGCGGCCTGACCACGCACTACGACTGGGTGAGCCTGCGCGAGAAGACCGGCGCGAAGATCTACATGATCGACCCCCGCATGAACGACTCCATTATGGGCCACTCCGACCAGTGGCTGCCCATCAACCCGGGCACCGACGCCGCGCTCGTTGCCGGCATCGCCCATGAGCTGATCGCCAACGACATGGTGGACCTCGACTTCCTGCACACGTACTGCGTGGGCTACGACGAGGAGACCATGCCCGAAGCGTACCAGGGCAAGAACATGTCCTACCGCGCCTACATCATGGGCGAGGGCTACGACATGGTGGAGAAGACCCCCGAGTGGGCCGCGAAGATCACCGGCATCCCCGCCGATCGCATTCGCAGCTTGGCTCAGGAAATCGGCACCACCAAGCCGCTCTACGTGAACCAGGGCTGGGGGCCGCAGCGCCGCAGCAACGGCGAATGGACGGCCTGGTCCATCATGACCCTGCCGTGCCTCGTCGGCCAGGTGGGCCTGCCGGGCACCAGCAACGGCACGCGTGAAGCGCGCAATGCTCCTTCGCTCGGCTCGCTGCCCAAGGGCGACAACCCGGTAAAGGCTTCCATCCCGTGCTTCCTGTTCACCGACGCTATCGATCACGGTCCGGAAATGACCTCGAAGAACGCAGGCGTCAAGGGCGTCGATCAGCTGTCCACCGGCATCAAGTACATGATCAACTACGCCGGCAACTGCTTGACGAACCAGCATTCGGACATCAACAAGGCGCATGAGGTCTTGGCTGACGAGTCCAAGTGCGAGTTCATCCTGGGCGTCGATACGGTGCTGTGCGATTCGCTCATGTACGCCGACATCATCCTGCCCGACCTGTTCCGCTTCGAGCAGACGTCGCAGATCGCCACCGGCTCCGACACGGGCTACATGATCACGGGCACGGCCTGCACCACGCCGAAGTTCGAGCGCAAGACCGCCTACGAAATGGCCGAGCTCATGGCCGACAAGCTGGGCGTCAAGGACCAGTTCACCGAGGGCAAAACCGAGGACGACTGGATTAAGAGCATCTACGAGACCTCGCGCGAGAAGGACGAGAAGCTTCCCACGTGGGACGAGGCCGTGGAGATGGGCGTGTACACGCGCGACTACGCTCCGGTTATCTCCATGAAGAAGTTCCGTGACGATCCCGTGGCCAACGCGCTCGAGACGCCGTCGGGCAAGATCGAGATCTTCTCCGAGAAGCTGCTGCAGTTCACCGAGGGTTGGGAACTGACCGAGGGCGATACGCTGTCCGGCATGGCGACGCTGCCCCCGATTCCCGTGTACGTTCCCGAATGGTACGGCGTGGAGACGACCACCGACGAGTATCCGCTGGTGCTCAACGGCTTCCATTATCGCGGCCGCATCCACTCCTCGTGGGGCTTCATGCCCGAGCTGAAGGAAGTCAACCCGCAGGAGGCATGGATCAACCCGGCTGACGCGGCTTCCCGCAACATCAAGCAGGGTGACACCGTGCAGGTTAAGAACGAGTTCGGCTCCATCGAGCTGCTGGCGAAGGTCACGCCGCGTACGCTTCCGGGCGTGGTGGCCGTGTCCCAGGGCGCTTGGTACGACGGCGACCGCAAGGGCGGCGTGGACAAGGGCGGCAGCATCAACACGCTGACCACCCAGCGCCCCTCTCCTCTGTCGAAGGGCAACCCCCAGCACACGAACATCTGCCAGGTTGCGAAGGCGTAAGCGGCGAGCTTCAGGAAGGATGATATATCATGTCTCAAATGGCATTCTACTTTGACGGCACGCGCTGCACCGGTTGCAAAACCTGCGAGATGTCGTGCAAGGATTTCAACGATCTGGGCGTGGGCCTGACGTTCCGCAAGGTCTTCGAGGCCACGCTGGGCGAGACCACGCGCGACGCCGACGGCGCGATCACCACGACGTGCGTCAGCTACCCGGTGTCCATGTCGTGCAACCACTGCGACAGCCCGGTCTGCATGGCCAAGTGCCCGCAGGCGGCTATCTCTAAGAATTCCGAAACGGGCTTCGTCGAGGTTGACCGCGAGAAGTGCATCGGCTGCGGCACCTGCGCTCTGACGTGCCCCTACAGCGCTCCGAAGGTCGACGAAGAGGCCAAGAAGTCGGTCAAGTGCCACGGCTGCGCCGATCGCGTTGCCGCCGGCATGAAGCCGGTGTGCGTGGAGGCCTGCCCGGCTCGCGCCCTTGACTTCGGCACGGCTGAGGAGATGGCGAAGCTGGGCGAGCGCGCCAACATCGCGCCTTTGCCCGACGTATCGGAAACCACTCCGAACTTCTTCGTCAAGGCTTCTGCCGACGCGCAGCCGGTGGGCGGCGCCGAGGTGGTCAACCCGCTTGAGGTTGCGTAGGCTCTATCGCCTGAATGCGGACGGTCGACGGGCGTGCGGCTCTCTTGCCGAGGGTTCGTGAATCCGCTCGACGTTCCGTAGGACAAAGGCGGGGTACGCTAAAATAGGCGTGCCCCGCCTTTTCGGTAAGGGGCGTGCGTGCTCGGATGTTGACGAAAGGGGGATCGTTGCATGTCTCAGCGGGCATTCTTTTTTGACGCGTCGCGCTGCACCGGGTGCAAAACCTGCGAGTTTGCCTGCAAGGACGCATACGATCTTGACGTGGGCACGGCGTATCGCAAAGTGTACGAATACACCGGAGGCGAAACGGTTCGCCGGGGCGACGGTTTCGCCACGACGTGCTTCGCGTACAGCGTGTCGGTGTCGTGCTGCCATTGCGAGAACCCGGCATGCGTGCGGGTGTGCCCGACCGAAGCCATGCATAAAGAGGCCGAATCGGGCCTGGTGCTGGTGGACGTGCGCCGCTGCATTGGCTGCGGGTACTGTCACCTGTCGTGTCCGTACAACGCCCCGAAGGTCGATCGTGAAAAGGGGCATTCCGTGAAATGCCACGGTTGCCGGGATCGCCTTGACGAGGGGAAGAAGCCGGTGTGCGTTGAGGCTTGCCCGGCGCGCGCTTTGGATTTCGGCCCGTTCGAAGCCATGGAGGAACTTGGGCGTCGCGCGGACATCGCCCCGCTTCCCGAGGCTTCGGCAACGGCTCCGAACTTGTTCGTGCGGCCGTGCTCGGACGCACGGCCATCGGGGTCGAAGGACGGGCGCATCGTGAATCCGCTTGAAGTGCTGTAGCAAGCAAGCCGATAGAAGACAAGCATGAGGGAGAGAGGACTGCTCATGGAGGAACACAAGGATCTGGTGCTCGAAGCCGTTGCCTTTACGGGCGAAACGCTCGCGCCGTTTTTCTTGCAGGACCCGAAAACGGGCGATGCGAAGGAGGCGTTCGCCGCGATGGCTGCGCTCGATGCTGCCGCTGCCGCTGCCGAATGGCCCTTTGCGGATGAGGAAGAGGCGCGTCGCGACCTGGGCTTGATTGCGCAAGGGCTTGCGAATGGCATCGACGATGAGGCTTTGGTCTGGGAGTATCGTCGCCTGTTCATCGGCCCCGCCGTGAAGCCGGCTCCCCCGTGGGGCTCGGTGTACACGGATCGCGAGTGCGTGGTGTTCGGCAAGAGCACGCTTGAGCTGCGCGCCTGGATGCGCGAGCAGGGCATCGAGCGCTTGGTGGACGATAAAACGCCCGAGGATCATATCGGTCTGATGCTTGCGCTTATGGCCTGGATTGCCCGCGAGAAGCCGGAAGCGCTCGACGATTTTATGCGCTTGCACCTGCTTACCTGGTCTTCTCATTTTCTCGGTCAGCTGGCCGAAGCAGCCGAGCAGCCGTTTTACGAGGGCCTTGCCCGCCTGACGAAGGCGTCGCTTGAGGGGATTCAAGACGAGCTGGGGCTCGAGGTTGTCTATCCGCGGTTCTACCGCTAGAGGACGCTTGTGATCACGGGATTCGACACCGCTTTCAGCGAGATCACGCTGGTGCTGTTCACGACGCTTGCGCCATCGGGCGTTGTCGCGTACCTCTGCATGGCCGTACCCGTGCTGGCGCGCGGAACCGATGCGGCCATGCGCCAGCGCCTCAACGTGTTTCTTGCTGCTCCGTTGGTCGTATCCATGGTGGGCTTGGTGGCTTCGGCCACGCATCTGGGAAATCCTGCGAACGCGCTCTACGTGTTTTTAGGCGTCGGGCGCAGTCCGCTTTCCACCGAGGTGTTCTGCGCGGTGTTGTTCTTGGCGCTTGCCGGTTTGTACTGGCTGTATTGCTTTGCCGAGCATCCGCGTCCCTTGTTGCAGCGTCTGTGGCTGATGGCGGCGATGGTCGCTGGCGTTGGATTTGTGATTGCGGTTGCTTTTGCGTACGCGGCCGAAACCATCGCGTCGTGGCACACGGTTTACGTTCCGCTTAACTTGATATTGAATTCCCTGGTCGGAGGCCCTGTTCTTGCGATTGCGGGCCTGTGCGCGGCGGGATATGGGGGCGTGCGCGGTCGTTGGGGCCGAGTTTTGGTTGCCGCGGCTGCAGCCGCTCTTGCGCTCAATGTGGGAGGCTTTGTTTTGCAGGGGGCCGAGCTTCCCCTTATCGGCAACTCGTTTACCACGGCGGCCGACCTGGTTCCGGGGTTCGGGGCGATGGTCGGCGTGTTCGCCGCTGCGGGCGCGCTGGCCGTAGGCTTGGACGCGTTCGCCCTGTGGGGCTGTTCGCGCTTGAGCATGCCAGGCGCGCTTGCCGCGGCGGGGTCTGCCCTGGTTGGCATTTTCGTCATGCGCTTTGCGTTCTACATGATGCACATGACCGTGGGAATGGGCATCTAGGGAAGCTGGTCGTGGCCGTGCGCTTGCTGCTGGTTGGGATCGTGCACGAAGAAGCGGCCCTTTCCCGCTTCCTTTGCCTGCCGTAGCGCCACATCGGCTTTTTCGTAGGCCTGCTCGAAGCTGGTTGCGTGATCGGGAACAAGGGAGACGCCTGCGCACACCGAAAGGCCAATGACCTGGCCGGGTTCGGCTTCCGTTTCCCAGGTTCTTTCGCACAACGCCCGCATGCGCTCGGAAGCCTCTTCCTTTGAAATGCCCTCGCAGTACGCCACGAACTCGTCTCCATCCCAGCGACAGATAAGGGATTCCTTGCAAAGGGCCGTGCGGAGGTGACGGCTCATGTGCGAGAGCGCGGTGTCTCCGCACAGGTATCCGTAACGGTTGTTGATCGACTTGAAGTTGTCCAGATCGATGATGGCGAAGGCTCCCACGGCTTTTTTCTCAACCGTTTTTTCAATCAGGTTATGGATGCGCGTCATGCCCGTTTGGCGGTTGGGCAGGCCGGTAAGAGCGTCGTGATCAACCTGGCTTTCAAGTTTCAGTTCGCGGCGTTTGCGCTGGTCCACGTCGATTGCGTACAGGTAGACGTACACGTCGCCGGTTTCGTCGAAGCGGATCAGGTGGTAATTGAGCTCGGCCCAAAACGCGGTGTCGTCGATCAGGTCTTCGTCGGCGCTTTCCCCGTCTTCGTAAAACGGCGAGAACTCGAGCTTCGCTTGACGGTATTCCAGCTTGCGCGAGCTTATGCCTTGCGCGAAATCGTCGAGCATGCGGCCTTGGTCCAGGAACGTGCGCACGGCTTCTTTGTCGTGGTTCGTTCGGATGGCGCTTTTCAAAACGTCATCCACGTCGTACATGCTCCAGTCTTCGAAGCGCACGCCAAGTTTTTCGTTCAGGAGCGCTCGGTCCTGCTCGTTCAGGAACGCCTTGCGCGAAAGGTTGATGTACCAATGGTTCATCGCCGGAGCGCCCAGCAGCTCGAATGCGTGGCCAAGCTGCGTTACGGATCCGAGCGAGGCCATGGCGTGCATGCGCTGCTTGGTCACGTCTTCCACCGAAGCGTAGAACAGGCGGCGCTCCTCTTGATGGCTCAGGAAAAACACGCGTGCCTTCATCCACATGAGATCGCCGTTGATGCGGTAGCGACGGGCTACGCCTTGCGCCCCGGTGACGGGGTGGCGTTCCGCCTCGTCGAAGATGCCCATCACCATGCCCAGGTCATCAGGGTGAATCTGCTTCCAGATGACAGCCTGGCGCTCCTTGAGGGCGGCCGGGTTGCATCCGGTTACATGATAGTAGGCGTTGTTCACTTGCAGCAGCTCGTAGTGGTCGTCGTACACGGCGTACACGGCCATGCCTCCAATGAGGTTGTTCAGCATGGTGCGGCTGATGCCGTTGTCGCGCATGAGGGCCTGCATATCTATGGCGGGCACTGCGGCATCGAGAATGCCGTGGCGATCGATGGCGTCTTCGTTGCTCAAAAGCGCTTCGAGATCCGTTGTGCACATGGGCTTGTGGAAATGGTAGCCCTGGGCGTATTCGCAGCCGATGTCCTGCAGAAAATCGACCTGCTGCTCCGTTTCGGCTCCTTCGGCGACAACGCGAAGGTCAACAAGCCGGGCCATGGATACGATGGCTTCCAAGATGCTTTCGCCCCGACGAGCGTTTCTTTCTTGGGAGAGGAACCCCATGTCGATTTTCAGCACGTCGACGTTGATGTCCTTGAGCATGTTGAGCGACGAGTACCCGCTGCCGAAGTCATCCATGAAGATGACGTACCCCAAGTTCCTCAACCGATTGACCATGTCGGTTATCTTTTCGTCTTCAGCGTACGCGCCTTCGGTTATCTCGATTCCCAGAAGCGATCTGTCAATCCCGTAGCGCCTGGTCAGGTCTTCGATGGCCTCCGGCACGTCGATGGTGTGGATGTCTACGCGCGATACGTTCACGCTGACGGGCAGCGGGTCTATGCCGCGGTTTATCCAGTCGCGCAGCTGGCGGCACACGGCTTCCCATACGTACAGGTCGAGCGACGTCACGAACCCGTTTCGTTCGAGCACCGGGACGAATTCGCCGGGCGCGACGATCCCTCGTTCGGGGTGCTTCCACCGCACGAGCGCCTCCAGCCCAACGATGCGCCCCGTGCGGGTGCTGCATTGCGGCTGCCAATAGGGAACGAACTCGCAGTTTTCCAGAGCCCGCTTGACTTCCAGCAGGATTTTCGTTTCGCTCTCCAGCGCTTCGGTCATGAACGGCCGATAGCGCGATACGCGTTTGGTGTACGATCCTTTGGCGTTGTTCATCGCCGTCATGGCGTGGTCGCAGGCGGTGATGACGGGCGTTCGCGGATAATCGATCTCGCAGATGCCCAGGGCGGGTTGGAAGCCGATGGCGTCTTCGGAGTCGAACGGGGGCATTCTCAGCCGCTTCTCAACGCTTTCCTGCGTGACCAGGCCGCGTGGAAGGATCAGGACGAAGTCGTCCCCGCCAAGATGCCCGGCGATTCCGCCCTTGGCGCCCGCGATATCCGATACGTGGTCGGCTATGGCGCGCAGCATGTCGTTGCCGGCCTCGTGTCCATGCCATTCGTTGTACAGCTTGAAGTGCTCGATGTCCACGTAGACGGCTTCGTACACGATGCCAGGCGTGCTTTCCAGCAGCTCTTCGGCCTTTCTGTACAGCGTGCCCGCGTTGTACAGGCCGGTTAGCTGATCTCGCTCCCTCAAGGTGACGAGATGGGCATTCTCCAGGCTGTCTTCCCGCAGCTTCACGTTTGCGTCGATGTCGCAGACGAAGCACATGACCACGATTTCGCTGTCGGGGCCTCGCTTTACGGGAACGACGCTTTGCGAGGTCCAGGCCCAATCGCCTGATTGCAGGCTTTTGCGGAACTCCCCTTGCAGCGTTCCGCCGGCCTTGTCCAGGCGCTCGGGCATTGTTTCGAGGTTCCAGAATTCCAAAAACCGCTGCATGTCGTCGGGGTGCACGAATCCTTCGAACGTTTTTTCCGGCGTGCCGCCGAACGAGCCTTCAGGCGGCAGCGTTTTGAATTTGCCGGGTTCGTTGCAAAGCGTTTTGTACGTTTGCTCGGTGAGGTTGATCTCGAACAGCTCGTCGTAGGAAAGGGGCTCTTTGAGTGCCGTGAACAGGTTTTCTCCTCCGGTGCTAATCGGGCGGCTGGAGAACAAGACGCAGGGGCCGTGCTTGAACCAATCCAGTTCCAGGCAGGTGGTTTCGTACCACTGCTGCAGCCGATCGCTGAACACGGCGGCTTGCGTAACGCGCTCGTTCGCGCCTGGCTGCCAGGGGCAGTCCTTGCACGGTTCCGATTGGCTTCGGAAGCTTTCGTAGCATCGCGCGCCGATGCGCCCGTTGGGAAACACCCTTCGGGCTGCTTGGTCGAGGTGCACGATACGGTATTCGTGGTCTATGACGTATACATGTCCGGTCGACGCGTTGTTGTGGAGGCGAGTGCGCGGCATGTGGTCTCCCTTTGATTCTGCTGGTTGCTCCATTGTAGAGCCTTTGCGTAATGGTCAAGGCCAGCAGCGACAAAAAACGGGCATTCTCAAGGGAGAGATCCGAATAAGCGGGAAGCGGTCGGCGTCGTTCGCTTCCTTTCGAGGCTCGTTCGTTGAAGGTGCCGGCCCCTGGCTTTCCAACGCGGAGGGAGAAAGGGGGAAACGCAAAACCAGGGGCCGGCTGTTGATCTGTCGCGTTGATTCGGAAGGGAGGGAGGAGAGCCTTGTCAACGCGACGATAGATCGGCGGAAACGGGGCGTTGGGGGAGGGAGGGGCCCGCTTCCGCCGATCTTCCCGGTGCTTGCAGCTTGATGCCGGGAAGATCGGGCGTCCGGCGCCAGGAGGCGCCGGGGTGAAGCGCTAGTACAGCAGGAACACCGAGTATCCCAACTGGTAGATCAAAACCCTGAACAGGAGCGACGTTGCCACGGCCACGATGGCTGCCACGATCATGAGCGTCTTGGACGCGCCGACCTTCTTCTTGGCAACGAGGGCGCACGCAAGGGCAAGCACGGCGCATACGAGGGCCAGCCAGAACATCATCGCTCCGTCGCCGGTGGTCATGACCGCCAGCAGGCTGTCCACATGCACCGGCGCGGTGGTCATCTGCGTCGGGTCGGCGTAGTGGCCGTAGGAGGCGATGGTCGCCGTGGCGCAGGCGGCCACGTAGATCAGGTCGCCCACCAGCTGGGCGATGGCGCCGAAGAACGTCAGCTGGATGGCCGTTTTCTCGACGGCTTCGTCCTTTTTCAGAACGGAGATGAACCACAGGGCCACCGGGCCGAGCAGGCAGGCGTTGCCCAGGTAGAAGGCGATGAGCGCCATGCCCCATGCGGGACGAGCCGGCATCAGGTAGGAGTGGGCGGTTGCGAACACCATGCCGACGGCCACGACCAGCGTGACGATGGCCAGCCACTTGGGCAGAGCCTTGTCACCGCGCAGCATCGCGAACCAGATCACGATCACGATGCCCAGAGCCACGCACCCGATAAGCTCCTGGGTGATGCCGGACGTGATGTGGCCGAAGCCGTTGAAGATGCGCTCCCAATGCTCCAGGTGCAGGAAGGCGCCGATGCCGCCGATCACCAGGGATGCGAACGACGTGACGAGCGCCGGCATCTGCAGGTTGCGACCCTGGCCCTTGATGGCCAGGATGGACATGCTGGCCAGAAGGCCGCACGTCAGGCAAACGAACAGCGTGAAGATAACCAAAGGCCACTGAGTTTCCATTACTCATCACCTCCTTCCCAATGATGGTCGCGCAAGATGAACGAGAACGCCGGGTCGTTGCCCACGTTGGGCAGGTGGTAGATGTCGGACTCCTCGAAAGGCTCCAGGAATTCGGTCATCTTGCGCTGCGTGTCGGCCGAGTCGAACGATCCCACGTAGGAATCCAGGCCCTCTTCCGTGTCGCCCACCCAGCGAGCGTTGCCGCCGCACTGGCTGACGCACTGGGGCAGCTCGCCCTGCAGAAGCTTCTGCTCGCACAGCGTGCACTTCTCGACGACCTTCTCCTCTTCGTTGAGGTAGCGAACGCCGTACGGGCAGGCCATGACGCAGAACTGGCAGCCGATGCACTTTTCCTTATCGATCTGGATGGAGCCGTCCTCGGCCACATGCGAGGCTTCGGTCGGGCACACCTTCACGCACTCGGGGTTCTGGCAGTGCTGGCAGCCGATGGGCAGGAAGTACATGTACACATCGGGGAACTGGCCCGATCCGCCCGGGATGGGGTTCGGCCCCACGCGGACGACTTTGTTCCAGTAGTTGCCGATGGGCACGTTGTTCACGGCCTTGCATGCAACCGAGCAGGCCAGGCAGCCCACGCAACGGTTGAGGTCGGTGATGATAGCCTTCGTCATGTCTTACTCCCTCCCTTCGTAGACGGGCAGCCATTCCTTCAGACGAGGGTCGTCGGAGGTATGGATGATGGGCGTGCCGTTGCTGTCGCACGGCACCGGGTTGTTGAACGGCGAGTTCTCAGGCGTTGCCTTGTAGATCTTCACCTGGTAGGCGCGCAGGTTGGACGTGCCGGAGTGCGGGTCCTGGGCGTCGTGGTCGATCAGCTGGTTGACCTGCGAGAACTGGAATCCGTGGCCAGCGTCTTGCACCTCGGGGTACCACCAGGTGTGCTCGAGGTTGATAACGTCCTCGTCCACACCGTAGTACAGGTCGGCCACTTCGCGTATCTTGCCCCACTCGGTTTCGATCCACACCCAGTCGCCCTGCTCGATGCCGTATTCCGCGGCCGTCTTGGGATTGATCTCCACGCGGGGGACCGGCCACAGCTCGCGGCACCAGGGAAGCTGGCGATGCTCGGAGTGGAAGTACACCGGAATGCGGCGACCGGTGGTAGCGGTCAGCGGGTACTCCTTGATGCGGTCGCCGTCCTTCGGGCCATGGGGCGGCTCGACCCAGCTGGGCAGCCACCAGTCCTTGCGATCGGGATGGTGGGATTCCATGACGGTGGACCAGATCTCCTGCTTCATCGTGGGGGTGAACCAGCCGGGCTTCCAGTCGCCGATGCCCTTGCCGGCCGTGTAGTCCAGGCGGGCCCACACGCGGTCGCGTGCGCGCATCGCGCCGGTCTGGTAGCGGCGGTACGTGCCCCAGTTGCGCGGCTCGATGTCCTTGGCCTGCCACCAGCCGTGCTCCTGGAAAGCCGCCACGTACTCGTCCCACGTCTTGTACTTGGGCTTGACTTCCGCCATCGGAACGCCGTGGCGCTCGTAGGTGGGAACGCCGTTTTCAACATGCCACGTGGTGTAGGTCAGCTCGTCGTCGGTCAGGAGCTTGATGGAGTCGTCGAGCTGCCACTGGATGTCGGGCCACTCGTTGCCCGGCTCGTCGGTCCACTTCCACTTCATGCGGCGCGCCAGATCCATGACGATCTCGGGGTCGTACTTGGCTTCCGCGGGCGGTTGCACGCACTTGACGGTAGCGCCCATGGCGCCGGCGGAACCCTGGCTTGCGCGGGGCGAGTTGAGCTCGATCCAGTGCGCAACCGGCAAGATGATGTCGGCGGTATCGTTTTGCGGCGTATGCCACAGGTTGAGGTCCACGAAGAAGTCCAAGGACAGCAGAGCTTCCCAAGCGGTGGTGCTGTTGGATTGGCTCATGAAGTTGCCGGACTCGTTCCACAGCGCGCGCACCGGGTACGGATCGCCCGTGAGCACGGCGGTCCACAGCGAGTGGCTGTCGCACCAGTACTGCCACCAGCTGATCAGCGGGAACTTCTCGATGCCGATCTGCTTCTGGTTGACTTCCGCCGGCGGGGTGGATGCGCCCGGAGCCCAGGCGCTGAAGCCCTGCAGGTCGCCGTCGATGGGAACGATTGTCGGGCCGCGGTTGCCGCCCGGGGTGTCCATGTTGCCGGTGATGCCCACCAGGTTGTCGAAGGCGCGGCAGTTCTGGATGGCGTTGCAACCGTGCTCGACGGCCAGCATGTACTGGATGCCGCCGTTGCCGTAGCCGGTGGACGGGTCGAGGCGCGTGCCGTACGCCGTAGCGGCGGCTTCGATCTCGGAAGCGGGGATGCCGGTGATTTCCGCGGCAACCTCGGGCTTGAACTCGGCGGCGCGAGCCTTGTAGTGCTCCCAAACCGGCTTGACCTTGTGCTTCTTGCCGTCTTTGAGCTCGATTTCGAACTCGCCCTCAAGAGCGGGGTCGATGGCGGGATCGAACGGCATGGGGTCGGGCAGCCAGCCCTGGGTTTGGCCGGGCAGCAGGTTGTCCTGCGCGGCCTCGCGGCCCTGGCGCGCCTTCTCGGAGTCGTAGTTCTCGCCTTCCCAGAAGCCGCCCGTCTCGTCGATAACGCCTTCCTGGTCGGCGTTGAACCAGGTGAAGGGACCGTACTCGTGCTTGACGCCCTCGGCGGCAAGCTTCTCCCAGTTGTTGTCGTACACGAGGAACTTGTAGGGGCTGCCGCCCTCCTTGACGTCGCTTTCCTTGAGCAGGTGCGTCTTCACGTCCCAGTACGAACCGTCGGTGCGGACGGTGGGGAAGCCAGACGGCTCGATGTCCTCGCATACGAGGAACGGCGCGTTCGTCCACTTCTTGACGTACAGATCGTCGTAGAGCTTCTTCTCGATAATGACGTTGGTCCAGGCCAGCGCCAGTGCGCCGTCGGTGCCGGGACGCAGGTGCTGCCAATAGTCGGCTTCCTTGCCCATGTTGGCCATGCGGGGGTCGCAGCTGATGTGGATATCGGCGCGCGACGCGACGTCGACCGTGGTGCGGCAGGAGTCGTCGTAGTTGGACAGCTCCGAAGCGCCGCCCCACTGTACGTATACCTTCGGGCGGGTGATGGTTTCCATCCAGGACATGGCGAACTGCGACACCATGGTGGTGGCGAAGTGGCGCGGGCCCTTGCAGATCTGCCACGCCTCGATGTTGTTCGGCGTTTCCAGCATGTTCTTCAGAATGGACTCCGAGTGCATGCACCAGATGCGCGAGGTGCCTACCTGGCAGGCGATCGACTCTCCGCCGTACTTGCCCTTGATTTCCATGAAGTTGCTGATGATGGTTTCCATCGCCTCGTCCCATGTGATGCGCTGCCAGCCGGGCTCTTCGCCCTTGGGGTTGGTGCGCTTCATGGGGTAGTGCAGACGGTCGGGGTGGTACGCGGCCTGGATGGACGACTGCGATTTCGTACAGCAGTTGCCCATCGACTGATACGCGCCCTCGTCGCCCTCGATGCGGATGGCACGGCCGTTCTGGACGATGACCTTAACGCCGCATTCCATTTTGCCGCAGCCGCGGCAGCACGTCTTCACGGCGACGGTGTCGTTGCCGGAAACTTCGCTGTACGTCTGGTCTGCCAACGCCGTACGCGTCGACGCGCCGAACGCGGCGACGGTTGCGCCCGTGATGGCTGCGGTCTTGACGAACGTGCGTCGAGACATGGTCAGTGTATCCATACTCCTCCTCCTTCTCCTTGCTTCTCGTCTTCTCCTCGTCTGCGGATGAGAGGGAAGGGGGCTGCCGTGGACCGTGGCCCGACGGTGCAGAGTCCCTCGTTTCCGCGGTCATGACCTTACGGATGCGAGGGGGTTGCGAGCATCGCTTAAAGCTTGCGAGGGCGGGATCGGCGCATCATAAATTCTTATGATTTTGCAATCATGAAAAAGAACAGGTGTATTTGACCTGGTGTTTTACTGCTTGGTCTCTAAAATATCTCGAAACTAGGATAAATGCGCCCACGAACGCGCTTGCCGCTTTTTCGTATAATCGAACGCGCCGGCAGAGGGGCTGGCGCAAGAGGCGTTTCTCATTGGCTCGAGGGGTGGGGGGAGCATGGAACAGCTTCGTACTGCATGGGATTCCACGTTGGGAAAGCATCTTTCCCTGAAACGCGTAGCGGGCCTGGCCTTGCTGTGGCTTTGGATGATCATGATGTTCTACAGCATTGTGCCGTACGGGTTTTCGTCGGACGTGCGTGGTTCCTTGTACGCGAGTTTGCTTGTATCGCTGGTGACCATGGTGGTCACCATGCTGTTCGTGGTCGTGATCGTGCGGCGCGAGCGGATATGCCAGAACCGGTCCGTTGTGGCGGGGTCGGCCGTGATGATGTGCTTGGGCAGCGCGCTCACGCCGTTCTCCGATCCGAACACGCCGACGGGTATGCTTGTTTTGGGCATCAGCGCCATCATGACCGGCACGGGGTCCGCCGTTTTGTTCCTGTGCTGGATTGAGCATCTGTCCAGCTTGGGCGGACGTCTTGCCCTGGTGGAACTTGCCATGTCGCTGTGCATGGCGTTCATTGCGGGATTCATTCTTATTGCCACTCCGCCGCTTCCCGCCATCGTGGCCGTGGCGGCGGTTCCCATTGGATCGGCGTGGCTGCTTCGATCGTGTTCGCAAAGCGACGTCCAGCTTGTTAAGGAAACCGAAGAGCCTTTGTCTCGGAATACGATCGCGCTGTTCGTGAAGTCGCTTGCGGGGGCGGCCCTTATCGGTGCGCTGGCGGGCTTTTTCGACGTGGTCTCGGGGTGCAAAACCTATGAAGTGCAGGATATTTTCGGAGCGTACCTGTTTCTTGCCGGGTTCATCGGCGCACTGGCGGTGTGCCTGATCGCGGTGTTTCTGCACCGCGACAGCATCTTCTTCTCGTACCGGCTTTCCATGCTCATGCTGTGCCTGGGCTGCTTGTCCACGCCGTTTCTGGCAGACAACAACACGTATTCGAGCGCGCTTATATTCGGCGGGTACCATTGCTACGTCATGGTGCTGTGCGTGGTATGCATCGACGTGGCAACCAGTTTCAAGATTGGGGCCGCACGAGCGATCGGGCTGGGATTCGTTGCCCTGTACGGCGGCGAAACCATGGGATCCTTGCTTGCTCATTCCCTGGAGGCTACCGGCATCCCCCTGTTCGATCTCACCGTGGTGACGTTGGTGGCCGTGTCGATCCTGTTCATTGCGCATCTGTTCCTGTTTACGGAAACCGACCTGATCAAAATAGGCATTGGCGAGGTCAGCATGGTCGCGCCTGTTTCGGAGGACGCCGAGGAAAGCCGGGAAAGCCAGGTTGATCCTTGCGACGTCATCGCCGATCGCTTCGGGCTTTCGCCGCGCGAGACCGACGTCTTGCCGCTTTTGCTGGAAGGGCGAACCATATCGCGCATTCAGGAGACGCTGTTCATATCGGCGGGAACGGTCAGTACGCACATCAGGCACATCTATCAGAAGACCGGTGTGAACAACCGCCAAGAGCTGATCGATTTGGCGCACGGCTCGCTTGAGGACGGGGCGGTTTAGCGCGCGATGGAGACGACTTACCTTCACGAATACGTATGCGTTGCGCGGCTGGGCAGTTTCACGGCCGCTGCGGGCGAGCTGCACCTTACCCAGTCGACGTTGAGCAAGCACATCGCCGTGCTCGAGCGCGAGTATGGGGTTGATTTGTTCGTGCGCGAACGCAGCGGCGTGCGGTTGACCGAGGCGGGAAGGGTTCTGTACGCCCAGGCCGTGAAGCTAGAACGCGTGCTTGCGCAAACCCGAGCGCTTTTGCAGGCCGTGCCTTCGGGAGTCGTTTCCAATATGGGCGTGGTTTGGGACGTTCGACGCAACACCGAGCTGCGTTGCAAGTGCCGTCGAGCGGCCGAGAAGTTCGGCTTGACCGATCGGGAAGCGGGGGCGCTCGTTCTTTACCTGGAGGAACGCGGGTTCGACGGCATCCAGGAAGAGCTGGGCATCGGGCGCGACGACGTGGCCGAGGTTTTGGGCGGCGCGTACCGGAAGCTCGGCGCGGAGGGTAAGCAGGAAGCCCTTGATCTTATCCATTCCATTTCGGAATGATCGTAGACCCGACCGAAGCGGTTGGGCATACTGGGACGGTAGCTGAGCACTTGATACGAAGCTGGGGGGCTTCAAGGCAGAGGGCTTCATCTTTGGAACTGCAAGAAGATGGAGGCCTGACAATGAGTGCTGATACTGTTGCATCAGTCGAAGACGTGATGCGATTTCTTTTGGATTTGGACGACGGCGCCTGCGCGCGCATCGAGCGTCCTTCATCCGTCGATCTTACCGATGCGCTTTTGGCGAAAGCGAACCAGCGGGCTGCCGCCGGCGCGCGCGTGCTCGTCGTGTGCGCAGATACCGTGGCCGAGCGCCGCTATCTTGATCGCTTGCCCGCGTACCCGGCTTTGGACGCCGCCGCCGTTTCCACGATGGAACGCGTTGCGCTTCGCATGGCTGCGCTAGACGGGGTGCGTGCGGCAACGAATCGCGATCCGCGCATTTTGGACGCCAACGAGCTTGACGTGCTCATGGAGGACATGAAGGTGAGCGGCCTCAAGCCTCGTCGCCTGCGCGAAATGCTCAAGTTCTTCTACAAAGGCTTGAGCGAGTACGCCAACGAGCAGGACGATTGGCTGATCAACTACGAAGAGCAGCATTTGTTCGCCATGCTGTCTGAGAACATGGAAGTGCGTCGCGCCATGTTGCCGTTCGAGGCGTCGGCCTTGGCGTACCGCGGCATGGTGGAGGCGGGCGTCGAGCGCGAAAGCCTGATGGTGCTCGTGGACGACTACGGCACGCTGAGCAAAGCGTCCCAGCGGCTGATCGAGCACCTTGCCACCGATGGGATGGTGGTTGCCGGAACGACCGCGCCCGTATGCAACGCCGACGAAGCGTATCCGCATGGGGAGGGGTTCCGAACGTTCGCCGAACGCCGCGATGCCGTATGCGTGCGCGTGGGCGAAGCCGCCCAGCCGGTGCGCACGTGCGCGGTGCTGGACAGTCCGGTGGACGAATTCGCGTTCGTGGCCGATGCCGTTGCGCAGCGTTTGGAAGAGGGCATGGACCCGAGCGACGTGCTGGTGGCCGTTCCCAACAAAACGTGGGCGTCCCAGATTGCATCGGCGCTCGAGCGGCGCGGCGTGGCCGTCTGCGTGGACGCAGGACCTGCGAAGATCAAAGGGGACCCTCGCACGCCGGGCGCGTTTTCTCACATGAAGCTTGCCGCCTTCCTGCGCTTGCACGCCAATCCGAACGACCTGCCGGCATTGCGGTCATGGCTGGGATTCGGCGACTGGCTGCTTCGTTCCGATGCGTTTTTGGAGCTTATGGCGTATGCGCGCAACCATGAGACGACGGTGCCGCAGGCTATTGCGGATTTGCGCCGCGTGCCCGATGCCGAGCGCGCTTCCGAGGTGTTCGGGAAGCTGGACGCTCCGTTGGACGAGCTTGCCGCCCTGCAGGATGCTTGTCGATCCGGTTTGACGCGCGACCAGGCCATCACGCTGTTCGAAGGCGCTGGCATGTTGCTTACGCCTGCGCAGCAGGCGCTGTTGGGCGACGATCCCAACCATGCTGACATTGACGGACTTGCCGCGAGCGCGTTCGGCGGCCCGGTGCGATCGGGCGACGGGGCCGGCGTGGTGGTTGCGCCGTACCGACGCTGCCATGGGCGATTCTCGCGCGCGACGTTCGTGACCGGCTTGGTGGGCGGGTTCCTTCCGGCGCTTGACGCGGTGGACGACAAATTCACCATCGACCATCGCCGTGCTGCCCTGGAGCGTGAGCGCGCGCTGTTCGAGGACGTTGCCGCTACGGCTCAGGACCAGACTGTATGCACATGGTTCAAGCGCGACCTCTTGGAGAACACCGCGTCGTTGAACATGCAAACCGGGCGCGTGTTCGTGAAGGACGACGTGCGCTACGCGACGCTGGTTCCCTCCGAGTTCGTTTCCGGCCTGGCATCTTAGCAGGACGACTTCTTCGCGCCATTCAATTGAAAGGAACATGATATGAGCGATATGGACGTGTTCGTCATCGACGACGATTTCGATCCCCTAGCCGATCTCGAGCTGGTGGAGGAGGGCGAGGGCCAGGAAACCGACTACATGCCCCCCATCCCCGATGCCGACAAAAGCGTGATGCCCGAGGTGGTTCCCTTGACGCCCCAGGAGCGCATCGAGAAGCTGCTGGCGGGCATTCCGGGGCAGCAGTTCCGCTTGCTGCGCGCGGTGGAGCTGTGCGCCGAGCCGAAGACGCTCGACGAGGTGGTGGAAGTGCTCGACGTCGAGCATCCGCAGCGCGCGAGCGTGTACGACGCCGCGCAGGTGGTGCGGCTGCTGGAGCGCGACGGCGCGCTGGAGCGGCTTGAGGACGAGGCGTCGGCCGATGAGCCGCTGGTTGAGCAGGATCCGGAGGCGGACTACCTGGTGGTGACGCCTGCTCCCTTGGCTCGCTTCGTTGCGACGGAGGCGGGGCTGCAGGCGGTTGCCGACCATGTGGGAGAGCGCGTGGTCGTGGACATGTTGAACGAGGAGCCGCAGTATCTGCCGCTGTACCGCACCATTCTTGAGATGTGTTCGGTCGAGGGCGGTGGTAGCACCAAGGAGCTGAACGCGGTCGTCGACGTGGACCCGCTGTGCGAGGAGCCGCGCCGTTTCTGCACGTACTTTTTGGGCAAGCTCGAAACCGCTGGCGCTTTGGTCTGGCGCGATGCCTGGGTGGTTACCGACTTGGGCGCGCGCGTGTTCGCATCCGATATCTTCGCAAACTAGAACGGGGGAGCATCATGTCTCAGGATCAGGAAATCAGTTTCGTCGACGTTCTGCGCGGCCGCATGGCAACGTACCAGTTTCTCTCGCGTTTGTTTCGCGTTGAGGTCGACCAGGAGCTCTACGATACGCTGCTGGCGATGCGCTTTCCGGCAAATACCGGAAACGACCTGGTAGACGAGGGGTACCGTCTGATATGCGGATACTTGAGCCGCGCCGACGGCCCGGTTCTCACCGAGCTGGCCGTCGACTACGTGCATGCGTTCATCGGGTCGGGCAACGACGGGTTCTCCGCTGCGTATCCGTTCGAGTCGGTGTACACCAGCCCGAAGCGCCTCATGATGCAGGATGCGCGCGACGAGGTGCTGGTGCTGTACCATGCCGCCGGCCTGGACAAGCAGGAAAGCTGGAAAGAGGGCGAGGACCACATTGCGCTGGAGCTGGAATTCGAGCAGATTCTTATAGAGCGCGCCGTTGCGGCATGCGAGGCCGACGACGAGGACGCGTGCTTCAAGCTGCTTTTGTCGCAGCGCAACTTCCTGGAAGATCACCTGCTGGCGTGGTACCCCATGATGGCGAAGGACATGGAGAAATTCCCCAAGACCGACTTCTATCGCGGGTTGGGCAAGCTGACGCTGGGCTTCTTGCAGAACGACCTGGAGTTCCTTGACGCTGTTCTGGCCGAGAGGGAGGAAGCGGTCGCTGCTGTCGAGGGCGAGGTTGCGTAATGGCCGCTCATGACGAAGAGGTTGAATCCGGCGCCGGTCCTGCAGTGTCGCGCCGCACGTTCGCTTTGGGAGCGGTGGGGGCATGCGCTGTCATCGGCTTGGGCGGAGTGAAGTACCTTCCCAGCAAGACGCTGCTGCGCCCTCCGGGGGGCCAGGACGAGGAGCAGCTTGTTCGAGGCTGCTTGCATTGCGAGCGGTGCCGCGAGATATGCCCGAAGCATGCCATAGCCCCTGCTCATTTGGAGGACGGCATCTTGAACGCCCGTACGCCGCGCATGGATTTCAAAGCGGGTTGGTGCGACTTCTGCGAAAACGAGCCGGGCGGTCCGAAGTGCGTGGCCGTGTGCCCCACCCATGCGCTTTCGAGCCCCGACCCGTCGAAGGCCATCATCGGCAAAGCGGTGCTCGTGCGCGATTGGTGCTTGGCACAGCGCGGAATGGGGTGCCACGAATGCGTGGACGTGTGCCAGTACGAGGCGATCGAGCTGGGCTACGACGGCGTTCCCGTGGTGGATATGGACGCCTGCAACGGATGCGGCGCGTGCGAGCTGGCGTGCATTTCGTTGAGCGCGGGCTCCATCGGCGTGGGCGCGACCGATCGCGCCATCGTCATCAAGCCGGTCGATGAAGTGGAGGCGTAGGGCTATGAAGAAGTTCAACACGTACCGGCTTCGCTTCCTGATCATGTTGGCCGTGGTCGCCGTTGTTGCCGTGGGGTATTTCACGGCGGGCAGCATCGGCAACCTGTGCGGCATCGGGTTCGAGTCCATTACGCTTTTGTGCCCGCTGGGCGCGCTTTTGGCTATGATCGCGGAGCGGACGGCCATCCCGATGGCCGTTGTGAGCGTGGCGGCCGTGCTTGTGGTCTGCGTTGTTCTGGGAAAGGTGTTCTGCTCGTGGGTGTGCCCGGTCCACTTCATGTCCGGCTTGCGCCGAAAGAAGGGCAAGAAGGCTTCCGGCAGGCGCGCGGCCGAAGGTGCGGCCCACCTGGACGCAGAGGCGTCGGATGCCGGAGAGGCGAGGGCCTCTGCCGAGCCCGCCCCCTTGACGGCGTCCGAGCGCAAGGCTTTGGGCGGATGCGCAACCTGCGCGTCTCCGTGCGGCAAGAGCAAGGGCATCAAGATCGATAGCCGTCACGGCATTCTGGCGGCCGCGCTGGGGTCGACGCTGATCTTCGGGTTCCCCGTGTTCTGCCTGATCTGCCCCATCGGCCTGACGTTTGCGACGGTGCTGCTGGTCATGCGCCTGTTCGCGTTCGGCGACGTCACGTGGACGGTGCTCGCGTTTCCCGCCATCATTCTTATCGAGATACTGCTGCTGCCGAAATGGTGCCAGCGATTCTGCCCCTTAGGAGCGCTGCTTTCCCTGTTCAGTGGGTTGAATCGAACGTTTCGGCCCCAGGTGAACGCGGAAACGTGCCTGCGTGAGTCGCAGGGGAAGGCGTGCAGCCTGTGCGAGAAAGCGTGCCCCGAGGGCATTAACCTGCACGACGTTGCGGCGGGGGAGACGACGCTCAACGATTGCAGCAAGTGTCGGGCGTGCGCCGACGTTTGCCCCGAGCATGCCATCACGTTCCCCCTATTTCCGAAGAAGGCGGCGCAGGCGTCGATGATCGCTGGGGAAGCCGAGCCTGTTCAGGTGGATGGGCCTGCTGACAAGGCGGCCTCGTCCGAGGCGGAAGGGAGGTAGCGCCATGTCCTTGATCGACGGTTTGCTGGCGATGCTGGGCGCTATCGAAAGCGATGCGCTGGCCGTGCACGAAGAGCGGTGCATTTCGGTGCGCAACAGAAACGCGTCGTGTCTGCGGTGCGTGGAGGCTTGCACGTCGGGCGCGATAGCGTATCGCGACAACCAGCTGAAGGTGGAACCCGATCGGTGCATAGGCTGCGGGACGTGCGCTACTGCGTGCCCGACCTGCGCCATCGAGATTCGCAACCCCACCGATGACGAATTGACCTCCTTGATCAAAGGGTCGATCGTGGTTACGAAGGGGCATCCGGTCATCGCGTGCGAAACCGCGCTGGCCGCTTTCGAGGCTCAAGTTGCGGCGGCTGCGCAGAAGACGCGCAAGCCGTTCGGCGCGCGCGGTCACGAAGAGCCGGCGTACGACGCGGCGTGCGTGGTGGCGTTGCCGTGCTTGGGCCGCGTGGATGAGTCGGCGCTGGTGGGGATAGCTGCTTACAAGGCGCTCGACGTCACGCTCGTGTGCGGTGATTGCGCGTCGTGCGCGCATGCGCCCGGCGGCGCGCTGGTTCGCCAGGTGGTTGATAGCGCGTGCAACATGCTGGAGGCTTTCGGGTCGAACATGCCTGTTGACCTGGTTGATCAGGTGCCGGAGCGCGTGTGCTGCGTCCAGGGGGGCGTGTCTCGCGATACGGGAGGCGTGTCGCGGCGCGATTTCCTGCGCACGGCGAAGGACGGGTCGGCACGAGCGGCGGGCGCAGCCGTGCAGCAGGAGGTTGCTGCGGTTTTGGGGGAGGATGCGAAACCGGTGCCCGTTGCCTACCGAAAGGTGAACAAGGACGGCACGCTGTCTCATTTCGTTCCCACAAGGCGCTTGCGCCTGTACAACTACCTGAAGCACATCGGCGAACCGGTGGCCGACCAGGTGGAGACGCGCGTGATCGGGGCCGTTTCGATCGACGAGGAGGCGTGCAGCGCATGCCGCATGTGCGCCGTGTTCTGCCCGACCGGGGCCATCGTGAAGATGGACGAAGGCGACGCGTTCGGCATCATCCATCGTCCGAGCGCCTGCATGCAGTGCCGCCTGTGCGAGCGTATCTGCCCCGAGCAGGCCATCAAGGTGAGCGGCCTTGTTCCCATCAGGCAGTTCATGGGCAAAGAGGCCGTGTGCTACGCGATGAAGCGTCCTTCGTGGACGCCGAACCGACCCGCGTCGATGTACGATAAGGTGCACTTCATGATCGGCGAGGATTTGGAGATGTGCATGTTCTAAGAGGTTCCGGCGGTCTGGCGGCCGTCGGAACTGCTCGACGCTGCGGGACGTTGGGATACCCAATCTTGCCCCTTTTTCGCTTACCCTCACGTGCAAAAGCACGCTCGGCCGCGAAACGGCGCAACCTTGGGCGTCCCAACGGCCCTCGCTGACTTACTGGGCCAACCTGTTTTGCTGGTCCGATGGCTGATGGAACCCCCTCGCTGACTTGCTGCGCCTACCTGGTTCTGGTGTCTGCTCGTGGGAGCCGGGTTGTCGCTGTGGGGTGGGTGATTCGACACGTTTTCTGGAAGAGATTGAGGATTCGACATGATCAAGTACACGCTGCCTGATTTCACGGTGGGGCTGGGGCTTAACCTGTTCTTCATCAGGTTGCTTGAGCAGCGCCCCGATTGGTTCCAGGACGGCGTTGCCATCGACAGCGTGTACGGATGCTTTCCCAACTGCATCATGAACGGCGGTCGCGCTTACGTGCGCGAACGTGCGTCGAAGGCACAGATGGACGAGGCGTTCTCTCTGTTGGAGGAGCGCGGCGTGAAGCCGCGGATCACGTTCACAAACATGCTTGCCGGCAGCGAGCACTTGGGCGATGCGTACTTCAACGAGATTCTTGAGGTCGGCGCGCGGCATGGAGCCGAGGCTATCGTGTACGCGGATGTCGTGGGCGATTACATTCGCGCGAACTTCGGAATGAAGCTGGTGCTGTCCACCACGCGCGCGATCGAGGATGCGAGTGCGGTGAACTGCATGCTCGATCGTTACGACTACGTGGTGCTCAACTACAATCGCCACAAAGACGCGGCTTTTCTTGCGGCTATCGAGGATGCCGCCCGGGTGGAGGTGATGGTCAACGAGTTTTGCCAGCGCAACTGCCCGCATCGTCAGGAGCACTATCTGCATAACAGCCAGGATCAGATGACGGAATCCATGCGGCCCTTCGCGTGCATCGCGCAACGCGCTGACTTCTTCGACCATAGGCCCGGCCATCCGGTTATGTTCACCAACGACGAGGCGCGTGCGCTGCACGATGCGCACGGCATCGAGTACTTCAAAATTGTCGGGCGCGGCGTGCCGTTCGCCACGGTGTTGGAGGCCTACGCGTACTACCTGGTGCGCCCCGCGTATCGTGAAGACGTCAAGCGCCTGGTCATGCGAGCTGCGGGGTAAGGGCGGAGGCGCTACCGCGCTTGAGCTCGCAGGTTTTACGCCGTTTGTCAAAACGAGCGAGTTTTGCGGCGATTTTCCACCCCTGAGCGAGCCGTCTCTCAAATGCGTTTTGCATCTCCCCAGGTCACGCAGCCGCCAGTAGCTTTTATCCTGGTTCGAGGACCAGCAAAACTCGTTTGTTTTGACAGGATGAGCGGAGCTGGTGCCGCGGCGAAAGGCGCCGGTAGCGTCGGGGGCTCAGGAAGCCCGCTCGACGCACGACCGGCGCACGACCGGCGCACAACGAGGCGCGCGATCGACGCACAACGAGGCGGACACGCTCGCTTCGCCCTCCAAGATCCTCGGTTGCCGCCGTTTTATCCTAGCCCCAGGATGGTTTTGTGGGCGACGCACGTGAAGGCTCGTTTTCGATGGCGTTATTTCCCCAGTTCAACGGCATCACCCCTGAGGTTTGAGGGAGTGATGCGGGGGTTCTTGAAGCGTTCAAACCTCTGCGGTGATGCGCCGCCTTTTTTGCAGCGGCTAGCATCGTTGCAGTCGAATCGGGAGTTCGGCTGCAACAATACGCGAACATCAAGGAGGGAATCATGTCGAACCTGTCACGCAGGAACTTCATTGCCGGAGGTGCCGTTGCCGCATTGGGCGGGACGCTTGCGCTTGCGGGGTGCGCGCCAACGGGGAAAAGCGGTTCGGGACAATCGGGCGCTTCGGGCGAAGGCGCCCGCGCATGGACTGGCACGGCCAACGGCAAGGGCGGCGAGCTTTCCGTGGAGGTTGTCACCGAGGGTGACGCTATCGCCCGTATCAACCTGGTGAAATCGCGCGAATCGTACGGCGTAGGAACTGCGGCGATGGACGTTTTGACCGATCTTATCATCGACAATCAAACGCTCAACGTGGACATGGTGACGGGTGCCACGGTTACCAGCATGGCGTTCATGTCGGCTGTCTCCGATGCCGTCGATGCGTCCGGTATGAAGTCGAGCGAATGGAAGAAGCGCGATCATGCCGTTCCTGCCGAGCCTTCGGATTTGGAAGAGACTGTTGACGTGGTGGTGGTCGGCGCGGGCGGTGCAGGATACGCTGCAGCCCTTACGGCTGCCGACGCCGGCAAGAAGGTCGTCTTGCTGGAGAAGCTGGGCATCACGGGTGGCGACACTATTCTTTCGGGCGGTGCCATGGCCGTTCCCAACAACTGGTTCCAAGCTAAAGCGGGTATCCAGGACAGCGTGGAGAACATGGCTGAAGACATGATCGTCGGCGGCGATCATGTGGGCGATCCGGCTCTGGTGAACGTTATCTGCAACGGTGCGACTGAAGCCCTGGACTGGTTGATCTTCGAAGGCGGTGTGGCATGGCAGCCTTACGAGCGCTTTTTCGGCGGTCATTCGGTAGCGCGCTCTTTGATTCCCGAGGGCAACGAGGGCAGCGGCATCATCTGCAAGCTTGAAAAACGCGCCGAAGATTTGAAGAACCTTGTGATCTGCCGTAACACGAAGGCGGAAGAGCTGATTACCGACGCATCGGGCGCGGTCGTGGGCGTGAAAGCTACGAACCTTGTGACGGGCACTGCGCATCAATTCAGCTGCAAGGCGGTCGTTTTGTCGGCCGGCGGTTTCGGCTCGAACGTTGAAATGCGCATGAAGTACAACCCTGAGATGGACGAGAAGATCCTGTCGACCGACTCGGTGGGCGCAACGGGCGACTGCCACGTGATGGCTGAGAAAATCGGGGCGAACCTGATCGACATGCAGTACATCCAGACGTATCCCACGTGCGATACGCAGACGGGCGCGCTGCTCTACGTGGGCAACATGCGCCTGGAAAACCGCGCTATCTGCATCAACAAGGAAGGCGATCGGTTCGTGGAGGAGATGGAGCGCCGCGACGTCATTTCCAATGCTATCAAGAAGCAGACTAACGGCATTGGCTACATGCTGTTCAACCAGGCCGGTTTGGATGCTACCGATATCGCGACGGTGAACGCCGCAGAGTTCGATGGGCTGATGGCGCGCAACCAGTTGGTGAAGGGCGATACCATCGAAGCGGTTTGCGAGCCTCTTGGCGTTGATGCAGCCGAACTGGAAAAAACGGTTGGGAAGTGGAACGGGTACTGTAAGGACGGGAAAGATCCGGACTTTAATTACCGCGCCGCAATGCATCCTATCGAAGGCGGCCCTTACTATCTTTTGGCGTACAAGCCTTCCGTGCATTACACGATGGGCGGTCTGCATATCGACACCGACGCGCGCGTTCTGGACGACGCGGGCAATCCCATTCCCGGTTTGTTTGCTGCGGGCGAACAGGCGGGCCACAAGATGGGAACGAACCGCTTGGGATCGTGCTCGATTACGGATATCTTCGTGTTCGGTCGCATAGCCGGTGCGAATGCGGCGGCGCTCGCATAGCGAGTGATTGCTTAGAGGGTCCCTCCTTGCCCGCTCGGTGATTTGCGCCGGGCGGGCCTCTTCTTGTGTCGAAGGGCCGGTTCCTCTATGATTCCCCCATGAGAAGCGACGCGTTCAAAACAAAGAATTCAACTCCAGGGGCTTCTTCGGCGGAGGATTTTTCTATCTTTCCCAAATTCGATCGAGGCATTATGTTCGATAGCCTGGGGCTTTCATGCTACATAGCGTGGAGCTTCGTTTTTTGGAACGGTTCGATTCTGTTCGGCGATTTACGGCACGAAGTCCCTGTTGGCGAAGCTCAGATTCTGCAAAGTCTGTTGACGGCTGCGGCTGCGCTTTTACTGGTGCTGCTGGCGCGCAAAATTGCTCCTTTGCGCCGCCGGCGCGTGCTGCTTGCTCTACTCGCGGTGATTTCGAGCCTGGCTATCGTACTTGCTGCTTTTGCTGGCTTCGGCAAAGCTCCGATGGGTTGGATGCTGGTTGCGTTCGCTTTGAGCGGTGTCGGAAGCACGCTACGCTTGGGTTGGGAAGAGCGCTTGAGCATGCAAGGAGTACACCGAACGGCCGTGTGCGCGGGGACGGCTTACCTTTTCGGTTTTCTGCTGTTCGCGTTTGTCTCTTTGCTGCCTGAATGGCCTGCGTTGGTTGCTTCTGCGCTGCTGCCGTTCGGCGCATACGTTTTGCTGATGGTCGCCGATCGAACCGGGTCTTTGAAGGACTCCGCCGAGATGGACGTTTCGTTCGACTGCCAGGACGTTCGGAGTTTTCGGGCACGTGCGTCCTCCATCCCCTGGAAGCTGATGGCGGCCATTTCCCTAGCATTTTTCAGCTACGGCGCCACCAGGGTGAACGGCATCATGGGCGGCTTCGAGGCGGCTGCCGTGTTCCATGGCGCTTTGGCGGGTGCGCCTGCGCTGGCTTCGTTCGCGGCGATCGTGCTTGCGTACTTCTTCTATCGGAAAAACGCCATGCTGGCTTTTTATCTGGCGTTTCCCCTGATGGCGCTGGCTTCGCTGCTGCCTGCCTCGCTTGATCCGTTCGGCGGTGGCACCACGTTTTGCGTAGCGCTTGTGGGGGCGGAGCTTGTCAAGTACCTGGTGTGGTTCCTGCTTGTCGACTCCTTTTTCAAAGACGGGTTGGCGGCGTTGTTGTGCTTGGCCCTTATGCGCTTCGTGCAATGGACGGGAAGCTGCTTGGGCCAAGTTGCGGCGGACGTGCTTCCTACGCCGGAGTCCGTCTCCATTGCCGTTTTGCTGTCGCTTATGGTTGCGCTGCTGATCATCATGGGATCGCCCGCGTCGTTTAAGGGCGTTACGGTTGCCGAAGATGCCGCCAGCGTTTTGGAGCGGCGAGTTGCCCAGGTTGCCGCGCGATGCAAGCTGTCTCCGCGCGAGCAGGAGGTTCTTGCTATCTGGGCGACCGGCCATACTGGTGCGTACATAGAGAAGCGCCTGTTTATCTCAAAGAATACGGTCAAGACCCATCTCAATCATATCTACGCGAAAACGAATACGTCCAATCGCGAAGAACTATTGCAGCTTTTGGAGTCCGTCGACGTGAGATAAGCGACGAACCCGATCGGTGTCGAGGCGTGGCTGGAAAAGCGGCGACGCATCACGTGATCGAATGTTCTCTGCTTTGGTTGCGAAACTCGATTTTGCGGCCGAAGCCTCCGCTGTGTCGAATTGCCATCGATGCGAGCGGGCGCATGTCGATGACGGTTGAGCAGCGGATGGCAACCGTTGCACCTGGCGATCCGTCGAAGCTTGTGACGGCTTGACCTTATTTCTCCCGGTTGCTTTCTTGTTCCAGCAGGTCGATCAATTCTTGTTGCGAATGCACGTTGGCCTTGCGGTAGGGCGGAGGCTTCCGTTCTACCAGAACAGTTGCGGCTCTTTTCGTTCGAGGCACTTCGATTCCAGCATGGCTATCAGCCGGTCGGTGGGTTCGCTCGAGAAGTACTTCGCGTCCTCGGGGCAGCTCTTGACGCAGGCGCGGCAGTGAAGGCACCCGGCGTCTACGAGCGCAGGATCGTCCTCGTCGATGATGCCAAGCGGGCAGCATGCGACGCATACGCCGCAATTCGTGCATGCGTCCGTGGTGATCGGGCGCACGTCGGCGCCGGGCTTGAGCTCCCGGTACGGGCGGTTGCCTTCGATGGTGGGCGCGGGCACGCTGCGCGACTGTGCCAGGCGCGCTCCCATCTGCGTGCCGAAACGCTGCGCGACGGCGATGTCGGCACTGTCGGGGCGTCCGGTTCCCACACGGGCTGTGAGCGAGTGCTCGCCGATGAACGCGCCTGCGGCCACCACGTTGAACCCCCGTTCGCTCAGCAGGTCGGCGGCTTCCAGAAGGGCGTCGTCGAAGTGGCGGTTGCCGTACAACCCTACGATCACGGCGGGCGTGCCGTGGCCTTCCAAGTGTGCGAACTCGTCGCGCAATAGCACGGGTACGCGCCCGGCGTATACGGGGAACCCGAATACAAGCACGTCGTCGGCATTGCACGAAACGTCGGTCGGGCGCTGGCGGGGCAGCGTGAGGTCCGTGGTCTCGATCATGGCCGAGAGCGGTGCCGATAGCGCGCTTGCCACCTCTCGCACGATGGCTTTGGTAGTGTGCGTGGGGCTGAAATACACGGCGCGTACGATCGATGGCATAGCGGCTCCTCTCTTTTCGGAGCTTTCGATGATACTCCTTTTCGCCTCTGCATGTGACCGGGCACGTCTCCCGCCTTGTTCTTCGGCAAAATACGATGCTCCATCTGATGCGGTGAAATGGGGCGTAGGTATCATGGAGCTTGCACTTGATTCAAGCGATACTAGGAGGAACCGATATGGGACGAATCGTCTTGCCTGTATACACCCCGCACTATCTTCCCAATGGCAACGAGGTTGCAGTTATAGAGACTTCGCGCGGCACGATTCGCGTTGAGCTTGCCGGCAAAGACGTTCCCGTGACGACGGGCAACTTCATAGAGCTTGCGGCACGCGGATTCTATGAGAACTTGAAGTTTCACGCGCACAAACCCGGCTCTGTGGTTCTGGGCGGGTGCCCTACCACGCGAACGCTTGGTCCGGCTCAGGTGGATTCTGCAGCGCGCGGCTTGATCCGCGGCATTCATCCCGGCACCGGAGATGCTCGCTACACTATCGTCGACGAATGGGAAACGAACCCGAACAACAAGCATGTGCTAGGAAGCCTGTGCTTCGCTCATAAGTCCGAGCCAAATTCAGGTAGCTGCCAGTTCTACTTCTCGTTGTCCGAGCAGCCGGAATTCGACGATAAGTTCACCGTGTTCGGGCAGACCGTCGAAGGGTTGGACGTGGTCGAGCAGCTGACCATCGGCGACATCATCAAGAGCATCGTCATCGAAGGCGCCGACGACGATGCGTTGGCAGAGGCCATTTCCCATGAAACGCCTCGGCCGAAATCGGCTCGAGAAGTGCTTGAAGAGCTGGAGCGTCGACGTGCGGAAAACGAAGCTGCCGCTCAAAGCCAAGATGTCGTCGAAGCCGACGGTCTTCCCGTGGAGGGTCAGGCGTAAACTCGCTTGAGTATTGTCGGGGCAAGCGAAGCGGCGGGGCGGGACAGGAGGATCGTCGATCTTTCCGTCCCGCCCCGCCGCTTTCTGGTTCGTCAGCCGATCTCGTAGCCTTCTACCAGGTCAATGAGTTCTTGCTGCTTGTGCACGTCGAGTTTGCGGTAGATGTTCTCGATGTGCGTGCGCGCCGTACCCTTCGCTATCTGCAGATCGCGCGCGATGATGGACAGCGTTCGTCCGTAGGCCAGCAGCACGATGACCTCGCTTTCGCGGGGCGTCAGGCCGAAGTCCTGCGCTACGGCGGCGCAGCGCGATTCCAGGCGGCCGGAAACCTCTGCTTCGGCGGATTTCTCAGCGTTGTCCGGACGCGGGCTTTCAGGCTCCCTGTCCTTGCGTCCCGAGCGCATCGTGCCGGAAAGCTGCGTGATCACGCCTTCAGGCAGCACCATGAACGCCACGATCACCAGGCACAGCGTTGCCAACATGGCCACCGCGGTGATCTGAACGCTGCCGTCGGCAACAAGCGGATTGAGAACGCCTCCCGCCAGGTTCCCCAGCGCCATGCCAACGAACATGAACGCTACGCCCAGGCCGAAAATATGCAGGGCGTTCTCGTTCTTGCGGCGCGATACGTCGGCGAACAGGATCCAGGCAAGGATATCGAAAAACTCGTATCCTATGTTGATCAACAGGATGGACGCAGCGGCATGCGTGTCGACAAATAGCGCGATGGCTACGAAGCCCGCCACCATGATGGGCAGAGACAGTCGATAGGTGAGCGAGGGGTCGAACTTGTCCTTGAGCTTGGCCACGATTCCCAAGAACACCACGCCAACCACGATGATCGCGAATATGGCGCTGCCGCCTATGAACGCGAACGGATCGTCTTGCCGGGGCGCGGCGTCGAACAGACGGCAGAGAAACGAGAACGTCATGATGGAGAACATGAGCTTGCCAACGCCCAGGCCCATCTGATGCCGCTCGCTGCTGCTGCCTGCGGTTTCGCACGGTTCGACAGGCGCGTCGGGCGTGGGTTCTCCATGGGGCTTGCCCGCGCTTTCAACAAGGGTTCGCCAGGAGCAGCCCGTTCGGTTCGCCTCGAACATCAGAAGGCCGAACGAAAGCAGCGGAATCACGGCGAATCCGACGAAGCTGGTGTTGTCGGTGGACATGGCCGTTACCAGTGCCGTCACGATCGCTGCAGCCGGCGATGCCAACGCGGCGAATCGCGTGGGATGCCCGGCGAAGCGATCGCCCCAGAGCACTTGCAGGGGGCCTGCTCCAAGTCCGCCCGCCACGAAACCCAAAGCGATGAGCGCTTCGTTGTCGATCCAGATGGCAAGGGGGATCAGCAGCCCGCTCGCCAGCAGTGCAAACGGGGTTATTCGAAACATTCCGACGCGAACGGCGCTCTCGTGCTTTCCCTGTCGGTTCACCGCGAACGAAACGATGAGCGCGCTCAAGGCTCCGAACACCAGATACATCCAGTGCAGCGAAGCGGTTGCGCCCGCAACCAAAGGTGCTCCCAGGCAGAAAATGATCCACGCGCGGCAGAGGCCGAATCCGATGATGGTAACAAGGTAGTCAAGGGTAAGGGCGTCCTTCGCCGCTTCTGCGGCATCAAGGCCGCCTTCCGATTGCCGCAACGTCCGGCCGGCTTCTTGTTGCGACGGCTTCGCTGTATCGCAAGCGTCTGCGACGCGGCGATCGTCTTCGCGTTTCGTGCGGTGCGGCATATAGTCTCTCCCCGGTGGTTATCGCCACGGGCGCGGCAGTACGTCCGCGTCCCTCTCCCGTGTGCATGAGCGTGCGTGAAAATGATAGCACTCATCATACGTAATTGTACCCCGCGAGCCTATCGGATTGACAATCCGATAGGCTGCTGACCTGCAAAATCCTATTCATCATCGGAAGGCACGCGCAAAATCCGACAGCCCATCAGATGCGCGAGGGGGCCATCCCTCGGTACGGTTTGGCGAGTAAGGACGGGTGCTCAAACGGAGGGGCCCGTTCCACCGAGAAGGAGGAACAGTATGAGCAATGGCATGGAGGGCGGAGTTTCCCGTCGTTCGTTCCTGAAGGGCGCTGGCGTTGCCGCTGCCGCCGTGGCGGGTTCCGCTGCGCTGGCCGGTTGCGCTTCGGGTTCTACGGGCGCGGCAGCGGGCGACTGGATGCCCAAGAATTGGGATTACGAGTGCGACCTTCTGGTCATCGGCTACGGCGGAGCGGGCATGTGGGCTTCGCTCATCGGCGCTGACGAGTGCGGCCAGGAAGTCATCGTGCTGGAGAAGGCTCCCGAGCGCGGCGGCGGAAACAGCTCCATCAACAACGGCGAATGGACCATCGTCGAGGAGAGCGAGAAGGATCGCTTCAAGAAGTACATCAAGTCCTTCACGCACGGCAAGACCCCTGAGCCGATGATCGACGCTTGGGTCAACGAGTGCGCTCGCAACACCGAGTACGCCGACAAGTACGGCATGACCTACGAAGTGACCGAGGTTGCGCTGGCCGGCGCCATTCCCGAGTACTACTTCCTGGACGACAACGCCTACGAGGGCTCCTGCAAGCTGTCCTCCGTCGACGGCTTCGGCATGCTGTCCTTCCATGAGCTCGACGCCAAGCGCGAAGAGTTGGGCGTGCAGCTGTTCTTCGACTGCCATGACGAGCGTCTCATCCAGAACCCTGAGACCAAGGAGATCGTCGGCGCGTACACGATGATCGGCAACGAGGAGAAGACGGTCAAAGCTCGCAAGGGCGTTATCCTCACGCTGGGCGGCTTCGAGTTCAACGAGGAGCTGAAGAACGAGTACCTGAAGTGCTACCCCTTCAAGTTCGAGGGTTGGCAGTACAACACCGGCGACGGCATCAAGATGGTCGAGGACGTGGGAGCGAAGCTGTGGCACATGGACATGGTCATCTCCATGTACTCCATGTGGACGCGCGACCCGGAGAACGACTTCTCCATCCTGTACTTCATGCCCGGCTTCAGCTACTTCAACGTGAACCGTCTGGGCAAGCGCTTCGTGGACGACACGGCCATGGGCTCGCCGCACAACGGCTGGCACACGCTGCTGCACTTCGACGATGCCATCGACGACTACGATCGCATCCCCACGTGGTGCATCTTCGACCAGAGCTGCTTCGACGCTGGCAAGCTGTCCACCAGCCAGGGCGACTTCTTCGAGTGCGGTAACTTCGCCTCCGACCTGCCCGATTCCGTGCGCGCATGGGACGGCTGGAGCCAGGACAACAAGGCCGAGGTGGAAAAGGGCTGGATCATCAAGGCCGACACCATCGAGGAGCTTGGCAAGAAGATCAAGGAATTCGACCACTGGATGGATGTCGATACCCTGAAGGCCACGTTCGAGGAGTACCAGGGCTTCTGCGAGGCCGGCAAGGATGCGCGCTTCGATCGCGCGGCGAAGAGCCTCGTGGCCCTGGACGGCGGCCCGTATTACGCCATCTCGGTGTACCCCGGCTCCTGCTCCACGCTGGGCGGCCCCATGAAGAACGAGCATGCCCAGGTGCTGGATCCGCAGCGCAACCCCATCCCGCGTCTGTACGCGGCGGGCTGCTTCGGCAACTTCCAGGCGCACAGCTACGGCATCACCGGCGGCAACAACGCCGAGAACCAGGTGTGGGGCCGTATCTCCGCTCGCCATGCTGCTGGTTTGGACGCATGGGACGCGAAGTAGCATTCCTGTAGCAATCGCGCGGGCGCCGTCCTCCCCGGATGCGCCCGCCGGTTCTTGGTTCGGCCCTGCCGCTTTGCGCGGCGGGGCCGGATGAACGACCGCTCCCTTCGAGGAGCTTTCAAGACGAGATAGGAGTAACGCATGACCGTGCAAGCACACACCGCCGACAAGCGTCTTGTCGTGCTCGCTGTCCTCGGCGTCGTCCTCGCGCTGGCGGCCGCTATGTGGTCGCTGGCCGGCTGCGCGCCGCAGGAGGCTTCGCAGGCCCCCGCGCAATCCGAGGACAAGGACTCCGGCGCGACGGCTATGGACGGACAGCCCGTCAACTGGACCATGGAGTCCGACTGCTCTATGTGCCATACGGCTGAGGCCGAGTCCGCTACCGATGCCGCTTGCCCGCAGGGCGCGGCGCACGGGGCTCAGAACGTGACCTGCGTCCAGTGCCATACCGAGCAGGACGTTCTGAAGACCGAGCATGCCGACGTGAAGTTCGGCGACAAGACGTCCACGAAGGCGACCGTCGTTACGGTCGACCCCGCTACGTGCGAGTCGTGCCACGGCACGATGGCCGATGTTGCGGCTAAGACCGCCGATTCCAAGGCATTGACCGACGATAAGGGTACCACCGTGAATCCTCACGATATTCCCGCTGGTCAGAAGCATGACGCGAATCCGCCGACGTGCACGAGCTGCCACAACAACCATTCGAAGGCGCTCGAAAAGGACGCAATGAAGTATTGCGCTCAGTGCCACCATCGCGGCACGTTCGAGTGCGGCACCTGCCACGAGCTGCGCGAGTAGCCGGCGGGGAAGCAACCAAGCATATCCGCTTGTGGACGGCAACCCTCCCTCCCCGTCGCCCACAAGATAGTCGAAGACCCGGCCTCCTCCCTCGGCCGGGTCTTTCGCGTTGCGCAGGGTTGCTATACTGGTTGGAACAACGACGAAGGGACGGCCATGCCGGTGTTTCAATACGGGGAAGAAGAAACGGCGTACCTAGCCGCGCGCGACCCGCGGATGGCCGAGGTCATCGCGGCGGTCGGGCATATCGAGCGCGAGGTTCACCCTGACTTGTTCGCCGCTCTTGTGAACAGCATCGTGGGGCAGCAGATATCGACCAAAGCGCAGGAAACCGTTTGGAACCGCATGCTAGATGCCTTTGGTACGGTGTCTCCGGAGATCATTGCCTTGCGCTCGGAAGACGAGTTGCAGTCGGTGGGGATCACGTATCGCAAGGCCGGCTACATCAAGAGCGCCGCCGAGCGCGTGCTGGCTGGCGAGATCGATCTGGAAGAGCTGCACGGCCTGCCTGACGACGAGGTGTGCCGGCGGCTTTCGGAGCTTCCCGGCATCGGCGTGTGGACGGCGGAGATGCTCATGCTGTTTTCCATGCAGCGCCCCGACATCATGAGCTACGGCGATCTGGCCATTCAGCGCGGTCTGCGCATGGTGCACCACCATCGCCGCATCACGCCTCAGCTGTTCGCGAGGTATCGGCGTCGGTATTCTCCGTACGGAAGCGTGGCCAGCTTGTATTTATGGGCCGTAGCCGGAGGCGCGGTTCCCGGTTTGCGCGATTGGGCTCCGAAGGGGAAGAAGGGGTAGCGAGCCGGGCCTTTCTGTTCCATGCGCCCTTCGGTTCGGGTGCCGATGGCGAGCCGGTTTGCGACTTTCCGTCGACTTTGGCTTGGCGGTGAGCCTTGTTTTTCGATCCTGTTGACATCTCTTTTTCTTCGATTGCAAATTATGCTTGCTATCAGGCGCAACACGCTTCTATAATGGCGCGGGGTCACGTGATTTCAAGGGGATGTTTTCGGGTTTTAGCAACGGGGGAGGGCGCATGAAAAGGCGGTCGCTATCGAAAGGCCAAGCGTTTCGCGGGTTCTTCGTTGCCACGGCGGCGTTCTTCGCGGTATTCGCCTCCACGGCTGTTCCCATTCCCCTGTACGCGACGTACCAGACGACCATTGGCTTGACGAATACCGAGATCTCGTTCACGATGCTCGCTTATTTGGGTGGTGTCATTCTGACGCTTTTGCTGGCGGGCCGTTTGTCTGACGCGCTTGGCCGCAAGGCTACGACATTCGTTGCGCTGCTGTTGGCGGTGGCTGGCTGCACGTTGTTCCTGTTCGCCGCCGATGCCGGCGCTATTTTGACCGCGCGGTTCGTGCAAGGAGTTGCCGGCGGTTTGGCTATGAGCGCTGTTTCCGCGCTTATCGTCGATTGCATTTCCGATTACCGGATGGGCTGGGGTTCGGCTATGGCCAGCTGCGGATCGATGGTGGGCATCATGCTGGGTTCGCTTGGCGTGGGGTTTCTCTATGGCGCCACGACCAGCACCGATATTGTGTACGGGGCGATGATCGCCGTTTTGGCGTTGATCGCTTTGCTTTTGCCGCTGGTTCCCGAACCGCTTGAGAAGCGGGTTTCGTGGCGGGCGGCAACGAAAGTGCACGTGCTGGTTCCCCGCTCGGCTCGGATGCTGTTCTTGATTTCCGGGTGCGTCTACATTGCCACTTGGAGCGTAGGGACCTTCTTCCAGTCGTTTTCCGCTCCGCTCTCCGTGGAGTGCTTTGCCGCCGATTCGACCCTGACCGCCTCCCTTGTGTTGGCATGCGCTATGGCTCCGAGCGCGTTGGGCGGTCCGCTGACGGCGCGGTTGGCCCCTATGACCGCCTTGAAAGCGGGTGTGCTGCTGTTCGCCGTCTCCACTGTTTTGCTGGCGCTTCTTCTGGCGGCTGGATTCCAGGCGGCGTTTCTGCTGGCGGCGGTGGCGTTTAGCCTGTCCATGGGGATATGCGTGTCCACAACGTTGCGCATGTTGCTGCTGGCGGTGGATGTTTCCGAGACGTCGGCCATTATCTCGTCCATCAATTTGACCGCGTATGCGGGCACGTCTGCGCTGAGCATCGTCATGGGCGTGCTGGTGGGCATGTGCTCCTTTTCGGATATCCTGGCTTTCCTAGCCGTTATGACCGTTGTCGTGGCGGGCGTGGTCTTCGTTTACGACAGAAAGCCTGCCAAGGCCCGCTAGCGGTCGACTTCGTCCGAACCGCTTCCCCCCCTTTTGCCCTCAATGCGTGTTCTCCTTGCCTTACTTTCGGCTATTTTATGCGGTCTGCCTGGGGTAATGCTTTGGTTTCTTAATTGTTGATTCGCGTTATTTTTGCTAGGATGCGCCTCAACATCGCGCAGGACGTTGCAGAAAATGCTGTGCTTGCCGCATGCGAGGGCTGCGCTGCTTCGGATCTCGCACGCTCCCTTCGCGCTTGCTGCGCGTCTTGCGAATTCGGAATGTGCGATGTTGCTCGGCCGAATAAGCGGCCGGTTGAATCGAAGGAGTCGGCAACGATGGCGTTGAAGAAGGTTTTCTGCATGCTTGCGGCGGCTGTGGTCGCGTCCTTTGCGTGGACGGCGATCTTCGGTGCTGTTTCCGCGCAAGCTGACGAATGGAACGACGAAGAGACGCAGACCTCGACCTTGTACTTTGCCTGCGTCATGGCGCAGGGAGCCCAACCTGCTTTGGTTGACCCGGGGAACATGGCTTTGGGCGTGGAGGGCACGCTGTACGATGACGCCGGGGCAGTGGTGGCGGTGGCGTCGTCGTCGGACAACGGGTACCTGGTGTTCAAGGGCCTGGCATGGAACGGCACGTACACGTTCAAGGTGACGGGCATGCCTGACGGCATGTTTCCCGTGCGGCATCAGTACAAGGCGGGATCGGACGAATACCTGATCACGGTCACGTCGCAGGGGTGGGTTCTGGTTGACGGGAAAAGCGGAAACGCTGCGGCTCCGACTCCATCCTTTCCCGGCGTGAACCATCTTGGGGGCAAAACCCCGTTCAAACTGTATTTTGACCGGCTCCCCTCTGTTTCCAAGACGGTGAACGGTGTCGATCGTATCGAATCCGAACCTGGCGATGAGCTTGTATTCGAGGTTTCCTCGACGTTGGGGTCGGCGGTGGGGTATACGTTCAGCTTCCTGCCGGCTGCTGATCTGCGCATTGCCTACGATTCGGTTGTGTTGAGCGATTTGGTTGATCCTATGCTGCAGGTTGAGCGCGTGGAGTGCTTTCTGGACGGGGATCTTCTTGCGCCTGAGGAGTGCGTTATCGTTCAGGAGGACCGCGGTGACAAGGGGACGTTCGTCTCTGCGGCGCTGACGCGCGAAAAGCTCGCGCAGCTTGTCGTGAACTATCCGGAAGCCGCTTCGTCTCATGAGGTTGTGCTGAAGGTTTCCGCCGTTTTGAAAGAGGAGGCTCGGCATCCGATCGAAAACGAGGGGACGTTCACGATAAACGGGTACGGCGCGCATAGCAACGTGGTTGTCGTGGTGCCGTCGACGATCGATGTTCCCGCGCGCAAGGTATGGGAGGGCGTGTCGGACGACTTTCCGGCTGTTGCGTTTCAGCTGTTGAGAAACGGCGAGCCTTACGGCGCGCCCGTTGTGCTCGACGGGATGGAGGACGAGTTCGAGCTTGCTCCCTGGCAAACGGCGTGGAGGAATCTTCCCAAGGCCGATATGCAGGGGCGCCCGTTTTCGTATACGGTGAGCGAAGCGTTCGTGGATCCGTCGGTTGCCGCTTTGTTCGAGGTGGACTATGCGTACGGCACGGATGCGGATCCTTCGATCGTGGTGACGAACAGGGCGCTTCCGGTGGTTCCGGGCGAGCCGGACGATCCTGAGCCCGGACCGGAGCCGGAGCCCGGCCCTGATCCCGATCCGGAGCCTGGTCCCGATCCGAAGCCCACGCCCAAGTCCGATGCTCCAAGCGGCGAGACTCCGCGCCCCCTGCCCCAAAACCCGCAGGCCAAGGCAATTCCGAAGACAGGCGACAGCTTTGCGTACGCGGATGCTGCCGCGCTTGTGGCGCTGTCCGGGACGGTTGCGACGTGCGCTTTCTTCAGGCGGCGGCACGGCGAATCGTAAGCCGAGCTTCGCTGTGCAGGCGCCAGACGCTTGCTGGCGTTTGGGCTCGGATTCGCGTTTGGCGAGTTCGGGCCCTTTGGCTTGGGGTTGAGAAGCGCAAGTAAAAAGGCCAGACGATTGTCTGGCCTTTTTGCAGTCACCTAGCAAACCCATTCTGCGACTGTTTGTGGGAAAGGATTGAGAATAGGGGTGTTTCTGCAACCGGCGTTACTTCGCATTGAAGCAGCTTTCTTGGTGTCGTAACGCTTTTTATGTTCGAGTTCGTAGTGCGAGCACAATGCCCAGGACCGTTCCATACATTATGCCCGAACTAAGGATTCGAGTGCTACAATTCTAGCATCACTGATGGAGCGGCATCGATTTGCTCCAATGATAAAAAGGGGGCTAGCTGGAAGATGTGGAAGGGCGTAAAGAAAATATCTGCGTCGGCAATGGCAGCTATTTTGGTTGCCATGTCGGTTCCGATGGCAGCATTCGCTGACTCGGCGAGCGACGATACATCGGGGGGGGGCTCTCCTCGAGGCAATTGATCAGGGATCCCCAGGTTCGGTAGAGCCTGAAGATCTCGTCTCGGATTCGTCAGCCGAGCATAAAGAAGCTTCTGACGAGGTGGCAAGGATCGCGGCCGAGGAGCCGCGCAACGCAGCTGCAACGACGTTGGATCCGCTCTCGCAGGTGTCCGCCGCTCGAGGTACTGTGTATGAAATTGCCAGCGGCAATGATGTCGCATCTGCTGTGGCAGCTATCGAAGCCTCGGATTCCGCCGAGGCGACTATCAAATTCACCGCAAACAACATTGACGTGAACGGATTTGCCGGCATTGTGGGCAAGCGGGTTGTGCTGTGCAGCACTGAAGGGCATAAGTTCACGCTCGACAAGATGGGCACCGAGCTCGTCGGCGACCTTGTTCTCGACAACGTACGCTGCTGGGGCGACTATTCCAAAGTGTTTGCGAACGGGCATTCGCTCGAGACTACGATCAATTTCGAGGCTGCAGGCAGCACGATATTGCGATTGTTCGGCGGCGGCAACGTGGGCAACGACGTGACAGGCGATACGAACCTCGTCTTGCGCGGCGGTAGGTATACGGACGTGTACGGCGGCGGCATGGACAGCAATGTGAGCGGCAGTACATCCGTGACGATTGACGGCCCGTTTGTTCATGCGGGCGGTCTGTACGGCGGCGGTCATGCGCATGCTACCGACAAGGGCCGGGTTGGCGGAGATGCCACGGTAGCGGTGCGGCAGGGAACGAATGGCATGTTGTTCGGCGGCGGGCAAAACGAGTATTCTGTTGACAGCCGCGAGCCGGCTAGCGTTGCGGGTAGCGTGCGCGTCACGCTTGGCTACCCAGGTGCTCCTGCAGGCAGCGTGAACACGGGAATCGCTATGTACACCTACGGTGGATCGTGGCACTCTACGGTGGGCAACGTTGTGCTCGAGCTGCTGGACGGCAGCACGAACGCATCTACGGGCGGTGATCGAAATTACTTTGGTTGCGGATACCGAGATACGGTACGGGGCACCGTCAAGGTCATCGTCGACGGATCCGATCTGCGCTCCGACGGGCATGTGTACGGCGGCGGCAATACGGATAGTAATATGACCGCTGATTACGGGTCGGTGTGCATTCTGAACGAGAACAACGAACCGCATGCGCTTGAGATGACCTACAATTCTGCGTCCGACAACACGGACGGCGGCATGCAGGCGGGAAGCAGCGGTAGCATTCCAACCGAAATCAAAGGAGACGTGCTTCTTCGCATGGCGGGCGGAAACATTGCCTTTGCGATTCTCGATAGCGGGGATGCTGGTGCCTGCACCATTGCGGGCGAGGCGACGATACGGGTCACCGGCGGTCGTATCGCGCAGATCCAGGGAAACAGAAACGATGTTGGCAGCAGTCACCTCGTTTACGATGGGTGCGGCTCAGCTGACGCTCCGCAAGAGAGCGGCTATGTGTTTAGTTTCAAAGATGCGGCACTCGTGAACGCCGCGAACGTCCGTATCGACAGTGATGCATTCTTCCAGTTTTCGGGCGTCCAAAAACCGTTTTATTCAAAGCCCGATCTCTCAATCGGCAACGCGAGCATGCTTACTACGCGCGATAGCGACACGCAGGTGTCGAGGGTGTTGGCAGACAACGGTACCTGGCACGCGCTTGGGAAAGTGTACGTCTACGAGGATTTGACGAGCAAGAACGGCTATTATTTCTGGGACAAGTACTTTGCCGTGGGGCAAGGGCATAAAAGCGACCCAGATCCTGCGCTATTCGATGCGTATCGAGGCGAGGGAGACGAGTTCGTGGGGTTGAAGGAAGGCGCGTTTGTTAGTCGGTTCTACGGCAACGTCTCTCTTTCAGACTGCGATGTTGCGTTCATGGGCCCTGTAAACGTTTCGGGTAACTTTTCGGGTGGAAATTCCTTGCTGCGCCTTCCTGTTGCTACGGGCAGCAACTACACGGGCGGCGATGACTCCCCTGTCATCCCGCTCAATGTAGACGGCATTGCGACGGGTTCGCTTAGCGTACTTGCTGTTAACGCGAGCGATCGCCTGATTCCTTCGGCTCCCGCCCTCGGTGACAACTACGTTACCGGTTGGAAGGCGGATGGCGCTTCGAACGAAGCGCTTGTGTTGGCGAACGACGACGAGGCGACCGTTGCGGCTGGCCTGTATCTCAAGCGCGTTGAGGATCCGGGCGTGAACGACGGTAGCTACTATATGTGGCAGGTGGCGAAAAAGCCCTCGTACCGCGTGACCTACGAGTTCGTCAGCGGCACGAAGGACAAGGGGCTCCCGCAGGAGGTGACCGACCTGCTCCCGATCGACCCCGCCTCGTACGCGCACGGCTCCACCGTCGCGGCCATCCGGCCGGCCGAGACGGAGGTCCGCACGGACGACGGCGTGTGGGCGTTCAAGGGCTACGACGCCGACTCGAAGGTGGCCGCCGGCGCGGTGGGCTTCACGGGCACGTGGGAGTTCTCGGCGCACGAGTACCGCGTGACCTACGAGTTCGTCAGCGGCACGAAGGACAAGGGGCTCCCGCAGGAGGTGACCGACCTGCTCCCGATCGACCCCGCCTCGTACGCGCACGGCTCCACCGTCGCGGCCATCCGGCCGGCCGAGACGGAGGTCCGCACGGACGACGGCGTGTGGGCGTTCAAGGGCTACGACGCCGACTCGAAGGTGGCCGCCGGCGCGGTGGGCTTCACGGGCACGTGGGTCTTTAATCCCAACGCCAGCGTCCTGAACCGCGTCCCGGCCATATCCGCCTCCGACAGGGTGATCGCCGTGGGCGACGCCTTCGACCCGCTGGAGGGCGTGAGCGCCCGCGACGAGGAGGACGGCGACCTCACGGACAAGGTCGAGGTGCTGAGCAGCACCGTGGACGCCTCCAAGCCCGGCGTGTACGAGGTGGTCTACAAGGTGGCGGACGGCGACGGCGCCTCGGCGACCAAGGCCGTCAGCGTGACGGTCAACCCGAGGATGGAGGGCCTGAACCGCGTCCCGGCCATATCCGCCTCCGACAGGGTGATCGCCGTGGGCGACGCCTTCGACCCGCTGGAGGGCGTGAGCGCCCGCGACGAGGAGGACGGCGACCTCACGGACAAGGTCGAGGTGCTGAGCAGCACCGTGGACGCCTCCAAGCCCGGCGTGTACGAGGTGGTCTACAAGGTGGCGGACGGCGACGGCGCCTCGGCGGTTAAAACAATCAAGGTTACTGTGCAGGCTCGCATGCAGGAGCTGCCCGGGAATTCGGATGGCGACTCGAACGCGGGTTCGCAGACGCCTGGGAATAAGTTGGTCAAGACCGGTGACGCATGGGCTTTAGGAGCCAGCGCCTTTGTCGGTGCAGTTGTTCTTGCCGGCGCCGTCCTTTTGAGCGCACGCCGTCTCATGAAAAACGAATCGGGACGCATTAAATAGCAAGTAGTGCGGAAAGGAAGGAAAAGAAAAGAAACGAGTCGCGGCGAGGAAACCCTGCTCCGTTATGCTCGAGCGTAAGGCGTGTGCTCTTGCATACCCGGAAAACGCTACGAGCGTCTAGACAGGGTCTCCCTGCCTCTCGTATCGAGGTTTGGGAAAGAGCTTAGGTTTGAGCTGCGATCGGGTGCGACGTGCGCGCATGCTGCTGCAGGAGGAGGGGCTATCGGGATGGGCCCCGGTTCTTGCGAAGTGGCATCCAGGTTGAGAATGAGCATCGGGCAACTCCGCTGAGACGGCAGGAGGTTCTTGCGCCACGCTCCCGGTGGCTTTCCGACGACCTCGTCCGGTATCCCATGCATCGTGTTTTGGCGGCGGGGAGGCGATGCCTTCTCGCCGCCGCTTTGATATGGAGGCGTGTCGCGTTCGACGTAGCCATAGTGAGCATCCTCTACGAAACGCTGGCGGGCAAGCACGCCGGCGATCGTTGGTCGTGATGCGGACGGTGGCGTCGTTTCGATGGAAAGCCGCCCTGGGTGCGCGCTGCCATGCCGCGCAGTGCGTCTTGGAGCGCAAAGACGATTGGGGGAGCTTTGATCATCGTGTCTTCTGTAGCGCGCTATTTTTCATAAATTTAGTATATATTTTGTACAAAATTATTCATCAATAGTAAAATGGCATCATCGAAAACACGACGGAGGGAGTTTGCCATGACTACCATGACCGTGTCCTCGTCCGAGTTCCGGCGCAATATGCCGAACATTGTAGGCAAAGCTGAAGAATCCGGTGCGACGATTGTCGTCATCAAGAATTCGCGCCCTTGGTTCGAGATAAGGCCGTTGGCTCGTTCTCACGACGAAGTGCCAACGGAGGAAACCCTGGAGGCGCTTCGCGACCTCGAGGTCATGCGAAAAGACCCAAACGCCCCGGTATATCGCGACGTTAGCCAGTTCTTCGCTGATCTGGGAATCTAACGATGTACGGCATGCGTAAAGCTCCGGCCTTCGATCGGGATGTGAAACGATGCGTCAAGAAGCATCGGGATATGGGCGCCTTCAAAGAGGCAGTGGCTGCTGTGCTCATGAGCGATGAGGCGGTCATCCCTTTGAAGTACAAGGATCACGCTCTAGGCGGTGATCTGCAGGGAATGCGAGAGCTGCATGTCGGAGGGCGCAGCAGCGACTGGCTTATCCTGTACTCCATTGACGGCGATGTCGTGGAGTTCGTTCGTACAGGCACGCATGACGACCTGTTTAGATGATAGAAAAGGCCAGACAATCGTCTGGCCTTTAAAATTCATGGTGGGCGATGAGGGATTTGAACCCCCGGCCTTGTCCTTGTAAGGGACCTGCGCTCCCGCTGCGCCAATCGCCCGAAAAACGTTCCGCCTTTCGGCGGGTTCCCATTCTCCCATAGAAGTTGCCATTGCGCAAATCGTTTCGTGCATGTTTTGCCCGATCGGCACCTCTCTGCACAAGAATTCGATGTGAAGCCGTTCCTGCTCTGGTTCGGGCCGTCGTCCTGCGCGAGCAAGGCAGGTGGAAACAGCGCGGCGCGCGACGTCGGTTCGCGTCCCGCTGATTTCAACCTGTCGAAGCGGCGCGCGGATTCGTCTTGCATGGATCGACCGTGCCTGTTTCGGCGTCGCGTTGACCTGCGACGTTGGTTTTGCGCTAGATCCGTGCTAGATCTGCGCTTGATTCGAGGGGCAACCCTGCTGGAATGCCGTGGCAATCCCGCTTGAAACAGTTGTCCATAGTGCTGGAAGCGCTGTAGATCTGGACGGTTTTTCAAGGAGAACTGCGTCATGTATCTGCTAGATGAGCTGGTCATACTGGTAGCAAGGAACCGGATGGCAAGGGGGTCTCATGAAGCGGGGCAAGACGATGGCGGTAGGCGTGGCGTGCGGTTTGGCATGCGCGGCGTGCGTGCTTGCCTATACGCAAGGCGTGCGCGGCGAGGCGGACGCCGCCCGCTCCGAAGCGTTGGCGCGCTACGGAGGGGAGCAGCTGGAAGTATGCGTGGCGAAGCGCGATATCGCGGCGGGCGAGGTTGTTGACGCCGGACTGATCGAAACTCGCTTATGGGTTGCGGACCTTCTTCCCAGCGAATCCATTCAAGACGCCGAAAAGGCGGTTGGTCGCAAGGCGTCTTCGACCATTCTTGCCGGCGAGGTTCTTTCGGAGCGTCGTTTTCGCGATTCGGGCGCGCAGTTGGAAGTCCCCGAAGGCTTGACCGCGGTCAGCGTGCCGGCGAAGGACGTGCAGGCTGTCGGTGGCGCTGTCGCGTCCGGGTCGCGCGTCGACATGTACGCAACGGGAGGGGCTTCGACCGAAGCGATCGCCAAAGACGTGCTTGTGCTGGCTACGAGCGCAAGCGCTGCAAACGGTTCGTCGGAGGCCAAGATGTCGTGGATAACGGTGGCTGTCGAGCCGGAGTCGGTGCAGGAGCTGGTTGCCGCTTCGCAGAAAACGGAACTGTACTTCGCGTTGCCGGCGGAGGGGGTAACGACGTCTGTCGGCGATTCCGGTTCGAACGAAGGAAAAGGGGGCGAAGGGAAATGACGATGCCGTCGGTGGCGCTTTGCGCAGATGCCGCTTGCTTGCAGCATCCGGAAACCATGGGGCTTACGGGGGAGAACCTGCTGTCTCAGGCATGGCTGCGCCTGTTCTCCTCGGCTGAAGAGGCGCGCGCGTTCTTGCGCGAAGATCGCCTGGTCGATGAGGTGTGGGTGGTTTCAAGCGAGGATGTGGCGCCCGTCAACTTGGCGGCTACGCTGAAAAGCGATCGGCCGGACAGGGTTGTGTGCATGCTGGCCTTCCAGGAGTCGGGGTCGCTCAAGAGCCGCGTAAGCGCAACGGGGATCGATGCGTTCTTGACGCGGCAGGCGTTCTTGGGCCGTTACGCACAGCGCAAGCGCCGCGCGGCGGCGGAGGCCGTTTCTGTAGCAGGCTCGCGGGTCGAGGGGCCTGCTCGAGCGGGGGACCAGGCTTTTTCCGCAGCCTCGGCCGCAACTGCGTCCGCAACCTCAGCTGCGGCGTCGGCTCCCGCGTGCGCTCTCCAGGATTTCGCGGCGAGCCGAACCCGGTCGTTTCCCGGCGCCTCGGCCGCGCCTGCCGCTGCTGCGCGTTCCGGTTCGGCGTTTCTCATGCCGGTGGTAAGCGGAAGCGGAGGGGCGGGCAAAAGCAGTATTTCAACGATCGCCGCCTTGCTGTCGCAGGGGCTTGGATTCGATACGCTGCTGCTCGACTTCGATTTGCAGTTCGGCGACGTGTCCGCCTTGCTGGGCGTTCGAAGCCCGTTGCGCATAGAAGATGTTCTGTCCGTTCCCGCCCGTCTTTCCGGCTTGCGCCCGGAGGGCCGCATGCCCGCCTTGCTGGCTGCTCCCGAGCGTCTTGAGGATGCGGAGGCCGTGGTGCAAGCGGCGCCCCAGCTTCTCGACGAGCTTATGAAGCGGTTCGACGTGATCGTCTGCAACACCGGCGCCGCTTGGGCCGAGCAGCATGCCGTGCTGCTCGAGCGAAGCTCGAAGGCGCTCTTCCTTGTCGATCAGAGGCCATCTTCGCTGCGCGCCTGCCAGCATGCGCTTGATTTGTGCGTACGGTGCGGCATCGCCACCAGCCCGTTTCTCTTCGCGCTGAATCGTTGCGCCAAGAACGCTCCGCTCACGTCCATCGACGTGTCGTGCGCGCTGCAGGGCGCTCATGTTGCGGAGGTGAAAAACGGCGGGCGGGACGTCGAGGAGCTGCTGGGCGCGGGCATGCCGCTTGACCTGCTCGAATCGAAGAATGACCTGTGTACGAGCCTTGAGCGGCTGCTGCTCGAAGTGCTTCCCAATGCAAGCGCCGCTGCGAGCGAGAGCTTGTTCGGCACGCACGGTTCGGGGCTGCGGCTACTGAAGGGAAGGCGTTCGCGGGGAGGAAAGCGAGGGTCGTCATGTCTTTGAGGGGGCGTGTGCTTGCCGTAGATGGAGGATGCGCTCGAAAGGACCGCGTTCGTCCGTTTGGCCTGGAAGATTTGAGAAGCCAGATCCAGCGGTACGTTTCGATAGACGACATCGCTTCGATGATGGCTGAAAATCCCGGCCGAGCTCGCAACGAGTTGAAGTGCGCTTGCCGTCAATCGTTCGAGGACTCGTCGTGGGCATCGCTTTCCGAGGATCGTCGCCGCACCTTGGTCGAGCAACTGGTCGACGAGGTGTTCGGGCTCGGCCCGCTTCAGCCGCTGCTTGCTGACGACAAGGTCACTGAGATCATGGTGAACGGGCCCGACAGCGTGTATTTCGAGCGCGACGGCAAGCTGCACCGCAGCGATCAGCGCTTTGCGAGCGTCGATCAGCTGCGGGCGTTGATCGATCGCATCTTGGGTCCGCTCGGGCGGCGCGTCGACGAAGCGTCGCCGCTGGTGAACGCGCGCTTGCCCGAGGGGCATCGCGTGCATGTGGTGATACCTCCGCTTGCGCTCGACGGACCCGTTATGACCGTGCGCAAGTTCACCAAGCGCGTCATGAAGCTTGAGGACATGGTTGCGCAAGGGTCTTTCGATCAGGTTATGCGGCAATGCTTGGTGTGGGCCGTTTGCGCGCGCAAGAGCATCGCCGTGTCTGGGGGCACCGGCAGCGGCAAGACCACGTTGCTCAACGCGCTTTCGTGCGCGCTTCCGCAAAGCGAGCGCATCATAACCATCGAGGATTCTGCGGAGCTTCGGTTCCTCGAGCATCCGCACGTGGTTCGCTTGGAAGCTCGTCCCCGTTCTGCGGAGGGCACGGGCGAGGTGCCCATTCGCGAACTGGTCATCAACGCGCTGCGAATGAGGCCCGACCGGATTGTGGTGGGCGAATGCCGCGGGGCGGAAGCGATCGACATGCTGCAGGCCATGAACACGGGTCATTCCGGGTCGCTAACCACCCTGCATGCGAATTCCCCGGCCGACGTCGTGTCGCGGCTGACCACGATGGTTCGCTACGCGGTGGACCTTCCGGTTGATGTGATCGAGTCGAACGTGGCAAGCGCCTTCGACGTCGTTGTGCAGACGACGCGCTCCTTGGATGGGCGTCGGTTTGTTTCAGAGGTGGCTGAACTTGAGTTCGACCAGGAACGGCGTCGTTGCGAGGTGCATACGTTGTTCAAACGCGAAGCCTCGTCAGACGCGGGCGCGTGGTCGGCTCCTCCTCGGTGGCTTGAGCAGCTGCCGCGCATGGGCGTTGCCGATTGGAAGGAGGTTGAGCGGTGGAGGTCTATGGCGTGCTTGGCGGCGTAGGGGCGTTTGCGGCATTCGGGTTCGGGCTTTCCACGGTGCTCGCGGCCGGCGCCCGCCCGCTTGCTCCAGCCTTCGGATCCGCCTCGGTTGCGCCTCGGGGAAGAACGGGTCGTTTGGCATGGCGGTTGAGAAACGGGGTTCGGTGGGCGCGTCCCGCTTCCCGGTGGCTGTTACGGCGTCCCGGCTTGGAGGATTTGGCCAAGGAGGCGGTTTGGGTTGCTCGGGCTCGTGGTTTTTCGGCTTCCGAGGAATCCTTGCTTTCCGTGTTCGTGGTATGGGCGGGCGCGTTTGCGGCGGCTTTGAGCTTGGCGACGTCTTCTTGGGTGTGCGGCGCGGCGGTTTCGGCGTGTTCGTGCGCAGTTATTGCTGCTCGGTTGAGGGCTGTGCGGGACAAAAGGCGCGAGGCTTTGCGGGAATCCGTTCCCGACGCTTTGCGGTCGATGGGCACGTGCTTTCAGTCGGGACTGTCTCTTATGCAGACGTTTCAGCAGGTGGCCAACGAGTCGAAGGGCCCTTTGAAAGAGCTGTTCGAACGTGCGGCCGGTCGTATGGAGGCGGGGCGCGGGGCTCATGAAGCGCTTGAAACGCTGCGAAGCGGCGCGTCGGTGCCCGAGCTGGCGTTCGTCGCGGTTGCGTTGGATGTGCAGCACCAGGCGGGCGGCAGCATGCGGCAGGTGCTCGATGCTGCGCGGGACATGGTGGAAGGCGAGCTGGATTTGAAAAGGTCGTTGCGCGTTCAAACGGCGCAGGCCAAGCTGTCGGCCCGCGTGGTAAGCGTCATGCCTTTTGCCTTGATAGCGGTTTTCTCGCTTGTTAGCGAGGGGTTTCTCGAACCGTTTTTCGAAAGCCCTCTGGGTGTGGCGCTTTTGGCGCTTGCGCTTGGGATGCAGGCGGCGGGCGTGCTCGCCGTGCGGCGCATGCTGGCTGTGGAGGTGGACTGATGTTGCTCGCGGAGCTTTCGTTCGCGTTAGCCGCCGGTGCTGCTTTGACGGCCGGAATCGGCGGGTGGTGCTTTGCCGCGACGTGGGCCGATGCGCGAGCCGCAGCGTGTCGGCGCAGGCGTGCGCGCGCCTCGCTGGAGACGGAGCCAATGCGCGCGGGGCGCGGGGTCGTTGGCTATCTGCAGCGATTGACCCGGCTGCTTGCCTTGGGCGCCACCAGGCCGCTTTCGGGCGGCATGCGTTCGGCCGGTGCGCAAGCCTGGTGGTCCGAGCATGCGAGGAAGGCGGGTTTGAAGGACGGCGTTTCCGCGCAGGGGTTCGTCGAGGCGTCCGTGCGCCTTGCAGGTGCGGGCATGTTGGTTGGCGTGGCGGCAGGATTGCTGTTCTCGGTGGAGCTGGCGGCGATCGGGGCGCTGGCTGGGGCAACGGCGGGGGCGACGTTGCCCGCGCGGGCGGTTCGCAGGGCCGAGCGACAGCGCGTCGAGGCGCTTGGCAGAAGCCTGTCGGAAATGCTCGAAGTGGTGTCTTTGGGATTGAGAAGCGGGCTTTCGTTCGACAGGAGCTTTCAGCTGTACGGAACCCATTTCAACACGCCCTTCGCTCGGGAGTGCGCCGCAGCGCAGAGAGCTTGGACGTCGGGGCTTTCTACCAGGGAGGACGCGCTTCGCAGCTTGGCTGCCTCGTACGATGCGCCCGCGCTTGGGCGGGTGGTGGAGAACGTGGTCAGGTCGCTGCGCTTCGGGACGTCCCTTGCGGAGATCCTGGAGGCGGCTTCGGTGGAAGCGCGCGCGGAGCATCGCGCTTACGTGGAGGAACGCGTGGCGAAAGCGCCCGTGAAGATGATGGTGCCTACGGGGACGCTCATCCTGCCAGCTATGCTGCTGCTGGTTTTGGGCCCCGTGCTGCTTGAACTGATGGAGGGGTTTTGAAATGGCCCCCGGAGCAAGGAGGAACGCTCATGGACGAATACCGCAGGTTGTTGGCGAAGGCGACGTGTCAAGCGGGCCGTTTGCGACGTCGGGAGGAGGGGCAGGGAACCACGGAGTATGCGATTTTGGTCGGCGTGCTGGTGGTCATTGCGATTATCGCCATCACGGTGTTCAGGCCCAAGCTCCAAGAGCTTTGGAACGCCATCGCGGAGGGCATCAACGGGCTGTAGCTTGGCTTGATGGGCGGATTCCCTGGAAATGCGCAGGTCAGAGCACGGTGGAGTTCGCCATTGTTGCGGCGGCGTTCATCTCGGTCCTTGTGGTGTTGGGGGCGTTGTGGCGCTCATTGAAGAGCGGCTTGTTCGTGGATCACGCCTTGGCTTCGGCTTCCCATCATGTTCAAGGGGTGCTGGCGGGCGGTATCGCGGACGTGTTCTTGTACTGAAGGCCGGAAGGCGCGAAGGAGGTGGCATCGGGAATGGCAAGAGAGGCGGCTATGGCGCTGCGCGCACGCGAGCCTGTTGGGCAGGCGACGGTGGAGGCGGCTGCTTTGATACCGGTTCTGCTGGTCGGGCTTCTGCTGCTGATACAGCCGGCGATCGTGCTGTACGACCGCATGGTCATGCACGCGGCCGCTTCCGAGGCGTGCCGTCTTCTGGCAACCAAGACCGATGCCGCAGGCCCGATGGACGAAAGCTGCGAAGCGTTCGTGAGGCATCGCTTGGGAGCCGTGCCTTCGATCTCGTGCTTTCACGTGCACGAAGGAGGTTGCAGCTGGGGCATTGTCCTCGAGGGCGACGAGCAATCCGACGCGGTGAGCGCGACCATCTCCAACGAGCTGCGGCCGTTACCGCTGCTAGATGCCGGAGCGGCTTTGCTGGGCCTCGTGAACGAACGGGGGAATCTTGAAGTGCAGGTGAGCTGCCGGCAGCCCGCGCAGCCCGATTGGGCAAGCCGCATGGAGGCGGGTCGAAGCCCGAAGGATTGGATAGGGGCGTGGTTGCAATGAGGTGGCGCGATCCGTTTCGCGACGAAACGGGGCTGACTTCGGCGGGGATGGTCCTGGCGCTGCTGCTCACCTTGTCCCTCGTGTTCTCGGCTGGGCAGGTGTGCCGGGTGAACGCTGCGGCTTCGGAGGTGCAGAACGTGGCCGACGCCGCCGCTTTGGCAGCTGAAAACGAAGTGGCCGAGTTCATGGTGGTCGTGCGCGTGTGCGATGCGGTGGTGCTCTCGCTTTCGCTTACGAGCCTTGTGGCGACGGGCTTGGGCGTGGTCGCCCTGTGCGTGCCGACGATGGCGTCGGCGTCCGAAACGCTGCTCAAGGCGGGCCGCGACGTGTCCCATGCGCGCGATTCGTTTGCTGAGAAAGCGGCTTCGGGCTTGAACCGCTTGCAGCGCCTTTTGCCGTTCTTCTCAGGGGCGAGCGCCGCTTCGGTGGCTGCGGCGAACAATGCGGGCGCGTCGAATTACGTGGCGTTGGCGGTTCTGGCTCCTTTCGAAGGGAAGGACATCGCCGTTGGAGCGCATGAGGGTGCGTCGACCGTGCAGGACGAGGTCGACCGCGACGCTTCCGACGTGAAGCGTGCGGCTGAAGAGGCGGAACGTGCTGCTGAGCAGGCGAGCGAGGCGAAGAGGGCCGCTTTCGAGCGCGATTGCGGCGCGAATCCCGAAGCCTGCATGTACGAGCGCGCGTCTGCGCTCGCGGGAATGTCGGGGTTGGAGAACCCGTTGTACAAAAGCGTTGACGCATGGTCGTTCTCGGTTGCCCTCAAGCGAGCCCAGGCCTACTACCCGCGGCGCCTTGCGATGGAGGTTCCCGAGGGGTCGTCCGTCGGGGATCGCGCTCGATCGGCGCTTCGCTCGAGGTTCTACGCGTTCGCTTCGGAAGAGGTTGCGCGCGGGTACGTGCGGGAGACGGAGGATTCTTTCGATGCGCTGTTCCCGCGCTTGCCGAAAAACACCGCGGAGATGAGGGCTACCAGCCTGTATACCGAAGCCGTCTACCCATGCACGACGGATTCCGAGGGGCGGACGACGATGCATGCTTGGCCGGGGTGCCCGGGCGCCAGCGGAGCGGACGGCTTCGGCTCCATTGCGCACATGGAAGCCGGGTCGTACCCGACGTGCGCCCAATGCGAATTCTCGGCTTCCAGCATGGGCAAGGTTGCCGCCGCATCAAGCTCGATCGAGAACGGCTTCGAGTACCACTACGAGGCGGTGGCGGTTGCGGCGGAGCGCTACGAGAAGGCACGCGCGGAGCTCGATCCTTTGTCGAGCGAGGTCAAAAGCCGCGTTTCCGGCCTGCTTGACCGTATTCGCGAAGCGGTGGGCCATGCTGGCGACATGCGCATAAGCGCCGAGCCGCCCGGAAGGTTCGGCGTGGTGGTCCTTGCGGCGAACACGGGAAGGGAGGCGGCGTCGAGCGGGTTCGCGAGCTCGTTTGTGCAGGGGTCGCAGGCGTTGGGGGCTCGCGCGGCCGTTTCGGCAGCCACGCTCGGATCCGATCCGTCGGGCGAGGGGGCGAACGTGATCTCGTCGGTGTTGGACGGATTGCCGGACGCGGGCGTTGCCATGGGCGCTTTGAGCGCGGTGCTCGATTGTCGGTCGGCATTGCTCGAATCGTACGCGCGCGGGCAAGAGGCGCTTGACGACGCCGTTTCGACGGCTCTCGACGGCATGCCTTTGGCGGGGAACAGCGGTTTGGGTCCCTGGGCGGCGCGGGCCCTGCGGGATGCCATCGCGGCCGTGGGGCTTCAACCTGCAAACCTCGATGCCTTGAAGCCCGTGCTTGTGAACTCGGCGCATGTTGCGCGGGCCGACGGGAGCGCTTTCTCCGCGCGCCTGTTGACCTTGAAAGAGCAGGCGATCGCGCATCCTGCGCAATCGAACGACGTGTTCACGTCGATGGTGGGCGCGGTGGAACAAGGGGCGATCGAGGAGATCGCATCGTTCGACGGGAAGGTGCAGATAGCCGTTGTGGAGCTGTTGGGCGAGGGAGGCCCGTCCGTTCCGATCGAGATCACCTTGCCGCCCGTTGTGAAAGATGCGGCGATCGACGTGGTCGAGCGCGCAGCCGACGAGGTGAGGGCCGTGTACGCGCACGTGACGGGGGTGAGGGTATGGGAGTAAGGCGAAAGCTTCGAGAATCGGGCCAGATGACCGTTGAGCTTGCGGTGGCGTTTCCGGTGCTTATCGTTGTGGCCGTGGTGGCGACGAACGCGCTCCTGTTCTTTTCGGAGTGCGCGGCGTTCGACAATGCGTTTCGCGACGCCGTTCGGATACATGCGACCTCCCCTGCTTACGGGCAGGGCGTCGAGCAAAGCCGAGCGCAGGTGGCGTCCGACCTTGCTGCATCGTTCGATCGCCCCTTCGAGGCGACGCAGGTTTCGGTCGAGGGCGCAGCGGCGAGGCATACGCGCTTCACGGCTACGCTTGAGTTTTCGCCCACCTTGTTCGGACTTGGTTTGAAATCGTCGGTGTTCGGGGTTGCGCTTCCTTCCTTGAACCATACGGCGTCGTTCGTGGTGAGCTGCTACAAGCCGGGGGTGATCGTATGAGCACGATGAAGGGCAAGGATCGGGCGCGAGCGTTTGGCGGGGAGGATGGTTCGCTCCGGAAAACGATGGCGCGCCGTGCGAAGCGAGCGGGTCTGGCGGTGGTTGCGATCATATCCGCAGCCTCGTTGCTCGACCTGGCTTTTCAGCTTGCACGGCCGGGCCCTCTCCAAGAGGCCGCGGTCGAGGCTTTGCGGGGAGCGGGAATAATCGGGGAGCCTTTCGATTCGGCTGCTCGCTCGACTGAATCCTTCGGGTTGCAGCGGCTTCCCGAGGGCTTTGAGGACGAGGTCGGCCTGCCCGATGGCGCCGACGACGTGCGGGTGGACGCTCGCGCGGGCGGCGGGGTGGTGGGGTTCGTGGTTTCCGGGGAATCGGGGCGCGCGTTCGATTCGTTTCGGGACCTGCTGCTGCAAAGGGGCTGGACCGCAATGGAGGGAGGGCGGATCGACTGCGGGTCGTTCGTGAAGGGCTCGGGGGCGTATCGCTGGCTGTTCGTCGTCTGCACGCGCGTGGGCGATGCGACGAGCGTGACCGTGCATTACACGATGGAAGGAGGGGCGTCTTGATGTGCGTGCAAGATGAGGAAGAGGGAAGGGCTGCTTCGGGGGGCGTCGGCGGCGAGGGTCGGGGCATCGACGCCGATCGCCGCGCCTCGTTGGATTGCGCCTCAGCGAGCGTCGTGCCGTTGGATGTGGCGACCGGGTTCTTGCGCAGGGCTCGAGGCCTGTTGTTGGCCAAGCCGACGGACAAGGCGTTGCTTTTGCTGCCGTGCAGCGACGTGCACACGGTGGGCATGTGGCATCGCCTGGACATTGCATTCGTTGATGCGGAAGGGGTTGTGATGCGGTCGTGCCGGGACGTCGGTCCTTTTCGCAGGCTGCGCGAGCGGGGCGCCGCCGCCGTGATCGAGCGGTTCTCGTCGTGCGCTGCGCCCTGGTTCGAAGAAGGGGACCGCATAGGGTTGGAACGGGTGAAAGGAGAAAGATCGTGAAGACGTGTCCAGTGTGCGGTTCGGGGGCGTTCGACGACGCCGAGGTTTGCTACGGGTGCTTGCACCGGTACGGAAGCGATTCCGTTCAGGGAGGGCTGTCGTTGCCTCGGCCCGCTGCGCCTGTTGCGCGGCAGTCCGGCGGTGTGCGCGACGATGCGGTTGGCTCGGGGTTTGCCGCTCAGCCGAAAGGCGGGGCGGTCGCGACGCCGGGTGCGGCGGGCGAATCGGCTGAAGAAGGGGCAGGGCCCGCTCGGACGGGCGGATTCACCGGCGAGGCTGCCTGCGATGCTGCAAGGGAGCTTGGGGTTGTCGAGGGTGCAAGCTGGACGCTTCGCTTCGAGTTTCCCGGCTTCGCCCCGGTTTCCTGCTCGGCTGGCCGGCATGAAGGCGCCGCAGCTGGTTGTGCTGGCGGTTCGTCAGGCGGTGGGGCTGCGGCGGTATCGTCCGAGCCGAAGAACGATGCGTGCGGGTTTATCGTTCGGTTCCAGCCCGATGCCCCGCGCGACGAGGGCGCTCGCCGCCGTCCTTCGCACGGCAGCCACGTGCGCGCCTCGATGATCGATTCGCGCATGCTGTCCCCGACGATGGAGAAAGCATGACCGGGCACGCTGCGCTCGGCCTGGTACTTGCCGCTCTTGTCGGCGCAGCGCTGGGGTGGCGTTCGGTTCCCTGGGGGGCGGATGCGCTGTTGAAGCGGGCGTACGACCGTGCGACAACCTGGTGGTGGCAATCCCTCGAAGGATACCGGTCGTTCAAGCGGGCTTTTCCCGATCGGCCGTTGTCGGTGTCGGCGCGGGGCGAGGAGGGGGCCGTGGCTTTGTGGCTCGAAGACGCCCTGAGGGCTGCCCGGTCGGGATGCCTTGCGCAGGAGCGGGTTCAAGCGTTGAAGGAAGCAGGCTTGGAGGTGTCGCCCGCGAGCGCGGCGCGCACGGAGCGCGAGCAGGAAAAGCGGTGCTCCTTTCCGGCAACCCCGCGCAAAAGGGCGGCGCTTGCGCTGGCTGGAGCTGCATCGGGCGTCGCGATCGTTCTTACGGGCTTGCCTGCGGTGCCGTCGGCATGCCTGGCGGTGTGCGCGTTCTTCATGCTGGCGGCCGTTGCGTGCGATCTTCGCGCTCGCATGCTGCCGCTCGAATGCTGCATTGCGCTGGCTGTTGCGGGGGCGGCGTTTCAGGCGTCGTGGGCGGGCGTTGCAAGCATGGGCGCCGGATGCGCGTTCGGGGCGGTCGTGGTTGCGGTGTGCTTCGCCGTGAACCGTTGGTGGGGTGCGCGCGGGGCGGCCCCGATCGGGCACGGCGACGTGCGGTGCATGGCGTCGCTTTCCCTGGCTACCGGGGCGGCGGCGCCGGTGGGGCTGGCAGCGTGCTACGCAAGCGCCGGCGTGGTTGCGGCAGTGGGCTTGGCAACGCGCAAGCTCTCGCTTCGCGACGGTATCCCCATGGCACCGTTTTTAGCATTGTGGCTGATCGGCGGCGTATACGTTGCCGTATGCATGTAAAGGAGCCGGCGCTGTCGGGCGTTGGCGAAGCCGAATCAAGGAGGAGTTATGGAAAAGCAGGAGAACGTATGGTCGAAGCAGAGCAAGGTCAAGGCGCTTTTGGTTCGCGGGGAGGAAGACGGCGGTTCGGAAATCGTTCAAACGGTCATCGTGCTGGGGTTCGCGGTCGGCTTGGGCGCGGCGTTGATTCTGCTGCAGGGCAACATCCAAAGCGCCATCACCAAGGCGGGCACGTCGGTGACCGATATGTTCTCGAAGGTCACTTCGGGCGCGGCGTGAGGTTTTGCGGCCTGTGCGTTCCGCTGCGCAAAGGGCGCGCGCAGATTTGCGCCGAACAGGGAGGAAGCGTCGTCGCGTTCGTGGTGTCGCTTCCGATCCTGTTGGTGTTCCTGTGCGGGATTCTCGATGTCGGGCGCGCGGTGTTCTTGCGGGTTGCAGTGGACGATGCGGCTCATGCGGCATGCGCGGCTGTCTCGACGGCGCCTGCCGGAGGTGCGACGCCGATTGCGTACGATGCGGCGCTCAGGGCCGCGCCCGCCTTGGGCGCCGAAGGGCTTGCCATGCGCGTTGTCGTGGAATACGAAGCCGAAGAGGTCGTCTCTTACGATCATCACGTTTACGTGGATGCGGGCGAGTCGTTCAAGACGCGTCCGGTGCGGCTTCTGCGCCAACCCGTCGAGGTTGCCGTGCGCCTTGAAGGGCGGTATCTCACGCCGATAGGAAATGCGTTGGCTGCGGTAGCGGGCAATGCCGAGGGGCGGTTTTCGTACGAATCCCATTCGGCCGGAGCTGTCGTCGAAGGGCAGGGAAGGGGGTTTTGATGGTTCGCTCGGATAGAGGGAGCGAGACGGTGCAGTTCGCGATTGCGGCGCCGTTGCTGCTGCTGGTGGTGTTCTCGACCATGCAGGTGGGCGGCATGATGCTTGCGACAACCCAGCTGTCGTCCGATATCGTTCGGGCGTGCCGTCAGCTCGACGTGGCCGGGCTGCGGCATGCCGCCGACAAAGAAGCTTTCGTCAAGGCGGGCATCTTGGGCTCGGCTACGCAGTTGAATCCTGAGAACTTGAGCGTCGATCGGGTCCTATCCCGCTCCGAGGAGGTTGAGGCGGCGGGCTTCTCGGCTTCCGGCGAGCCTGTCGATCGCCGCTCGAAGGTGACGTCTCTTTCCTATGAGGTGCGCTACGACGTTCCCTCGATCCTGGATGTGCCCGGCTTGAGCGGTCGCTCGTTCGCTCGCCAAGTCGATTGCCGCTACGTCGAAGGCTGCGCGGTCGAGATCCAACTGGGGAGGGCGTCGTGAGCCGCCGGTTACGCTGCAACGAGGCGGCGAACATGCTGCCCCTTGCGGTGATCGCGCTGTTCTTCCTTTTCTCGGTCTTGTCGTTCGCTATCGACCAGGGGATTGCGTACGCCGCGAAAGCAAGGCAGGAGAACGCGCTGGATGCGGTTCGCTCGGCCTGTATGGATCCGACGTTCGCCTTGTACGCGAAAAACGTCGAGAATCCGGGACGGGAGGTTGCCGAGCTTGTTGTTCGCACGGCCCGGGAGGAAGGGTTCGCCGGTTCTGCAACGGTGTGGTTCTACGAAGCGGCGGAATCTTTGCTGCCGTCGTCCGAGCGGCTTTGGGGGATAGGGGTTCAGCTTGAAGAGGATACTCCTACGGTGTTCGCGCGCGGCTTCGGGGTGCCGAGCCTGCCCGTCGCCTCGCATAAGGTGATGGTGGCCGTGCCCTACGCGAGCGAGCGCGCATGGCGGCCGGATGAACGACAGTGCGGCAGGTACGGGGCGGATGCGGGATCGAACGGCGTTTCGTTCGTTCCCATGGGGTCGTTGGAGGAGTATCCCGCTCCCTTGGTGGAGGCGTTGCGTTCGGCGCTGCCGGAACGGCAGGCCGCGTAAAGGGAAGGAGCGTTGAAATGACGATAGACGGTTTGCGACCCTCGACTCGAAAAGGAGGGTTCGCGCAGCGAGCGTCGAAGGCTGCCGATGCGCAAGCGGACGGCGCGTCTGCACGGACGTCCCGATACGGAGGCTTCGATCGAGGCGGGCCGGTTGCGCAGGCGCCGGATTCCCTTTCGGTTGAGCCTCGCCCTTCCGGCGCTCAGTTGCCGGATGGTTCGCAGCGAACGTACCGGCGCGTGCGGATGCTTGCCGCGCTGGTCGCCGTGTCGGTCGCCGTGTCGTTTGCGGCGATCGTCTACGGTTTGTGGGCGCGGGCGGCTTCGGCATCGGCGGTCGAGGAGGCGACGGCCGGAGCGGCCCCCGTGTTAGTGGCCGCCACTGACATTCACGCGGGCGACGTGCTGACGTCGGAGTCGTTCGTGGAGAAGGACATACCCGCCGCGTATCGCGCGTCCGAGGCTATCGGGCTTGCGCAGATGGGCCAGGAGGGTTTCGAGGGCAGATGCGCACTCGTGGACATGGCTGCTGGAACGCAGGTGCTGCCTTCGTTCGTCGCAGGTTCCGCCGATGGCGGTCGCTTGTCGGCTCGCCTTCATGCCGGGATGGAAGCGGTTACCGTGGGGGTGGACGCGGAAACGGGCCTTGCCGGTCGTATCGGCGTGCATGACACGGTGCGCGTGGTTTCAGCCGAAGGCTCTTCTTCGGGAGCCTCCGTCCTTTCTACGCTGTGCGCGCAGGCGCGGGTGCTTGCGGTGGGCGAGGGCGCTGTCGCATCCGGCGATGGTTCGTATGCTTCGGTTACGGTGGAAGTGAAGCCCGAGGAGGCCGATGCGATCCGCGCGGCCCAGTACGCCGGACGGGTGAGCTTGGTCATGGTTTCCTCGGAAGACGCCTTGCTTGGAGGCGATGATCGTGGATAGGGCGATCGAGCGTTCGTTGAAGGGTGCCGTGCGCGACGAAGTGGCTCTTCAGCTGCGAGGCGGACAGTTCGACGAGGCGGCGGTCGAATCTCTGATCAGGAGCGCGGTGGGTGCGGCTGCTCGGGATTGGGGGCTTTTCCTGTCTTCTTTGGAATCCGAGGCGCTTGCGCAGGCCATGATAGACGACTTCCTTCATTACGGGCCGCTGCAGCCGCTTCTCGAGGACGCTTCCATTACCGAGATCATGGTGAACGGAGGAGGCGTCGACACGTCCGATCCTGCGCTGCCTTTTCGGGATCCCGTGGTGTACGTCGAGCGGGCTGGGATGATCGAGCGCAGGCCCGACGTGGTGTTCGACGACGCGCAGCACGTTCGGCGCATCATCAACAGGATTGCCGAGCAGGCGGGCATGCGTTGCGACGAATCCCATGCCATGGGGTGCGCCATGCTGCCGGGAGGCCGCGCCCGCGCAACCTACGTGGTTCCTCCCGTGGCGCCGGATGGGCCGGCTCTCAACGTGAGGACGTTTTCAGCCGATGCGTTGGGGATCGGCGATTTGGTCGGCGTCGGGGCCCTTTCGGAGGTCATGGCCGAGTTCTTGTGCTCGGCGGTGCAGGCGCGCTGCCCCATAGTCATATCAGGGGGAACGGGGTCGGGCAAGACCACTTTGCTCGGCGCGCTTTCGGGGTTCATTCCGCCCGACGAGCGCGTCATCACCATAGAGGACACTCCGGAGCTGAGGTTGCTGTCGCCTCATGTGGAGCGCATGCAGACGCGCGAGGCGAACGCAGAGGGCGAGGGCGCGGTGAGCATGCGTGATTTGGTGACGCTTGCTTTGCGACGCCGTCCCGATCGCATCGTCATCGGCGAATGCCGCGGGGCCGAGGCGTACGACATGCTGCAGGCTATGCAGACGGACCATCCCGGGTCCATGACCACCGTGCATGCGAACGACCCGGCGAACGCTATCAGCCGCTTGCGAACCATGGTCGGGTACGCCGACGGGGATTTGAGCCGCGAGGTCATCGTTCAGCAGATCGCCGAATCTTTGCAAGGCGGCTTGATCGTGCATGTCGAGCGCTTGCGCGATGGCAGGAGGAAGGTGACAAGCATCGTCGCAGTGGATTCTTTGCCCGAGGGAAGTTCGGTGATACCGCGTTCCGAGCTGTTCTCGTTCGAGGTGGAAGGCGTTGATGCGGCGGGTGCGATTGCGGGGGCATGGCGTGCGCGGGGCGTGCAGCCGCAGCGCATCAAGGAGCGTATGCGAACGGCGGGGGCGTGGTACGACCCTGCGTGGTTCTTCTCGGCGTGACAGGGGGCTTTCATGATTGGTCTCGCACTACCGGCGGTTTTGCTATGCGCTTGCTCTGCCTTGTCGTTGATCGCGTTCTCTTCGTATCGACGGCAACGCGCCGAGCTGCGATCGCGCAGCTTGGGCGAAACCGAGCTGTACGCAGCCGGGAAGGCTGCTGCGGCTGCACGCGCAAAGGTTTCGCGCAGCCCGCTTGCGACGATGCTGCACGAGGCGGGTATCGAAACCGTTCCCTCGATGTGGGTTGCGCAGGCTCTGTGCGCGGTGTTCCTTGCAGGGTGCTTGGCGGCGGCGCTTTCGGGAAGCTGTCCCGTTGGCTTTTTCGCGGGCGGTGCGGCGGCCGCCGCGGTTTGGCTGCGGGTGGGCGTGCTGCGAGCACGCAGGAGCGCGCTTCTGGACAGGCAATTCTGTCGGGCCTTGCCTCAGATTGCGGGCGGCGTTCGCAGCTCGCTAACGCTTGAGCGCGCGATACGCGCGGTTGCGGCGCATGTGGACGACCCGCTTCGCGAGGAGCTTGCCCGCGTGCTTGCCGACGCTGCATACGGGACGTCATTGAGCGTGTCGCTTGAGGAGATGGCTCGCAGGACGGCCAGCCCTGACGTGCAGGCGTTGGCCGCCGCCGTTCGCGTGCAGCAGCGTTTCGGAGGGGCGATCGCTCCTGTGCTCGACATGATCGCTGCGCACGCGAACGCGCGCTTGAAGATGAGCCGCGAACTGCGTACGGAGCTCGCGGGCACGCGATTGGCGAAGTGGTTCGTTGCGGCGGCCATGCCGGCTATCTTTCTGCTCATGTTCGTCGCCAATCCTGATTTCGCGCGCTTTTACGCAGAGGAGCCGCTCGGGTGGGCGGTGGCGGGGGTGGCTGCGTTGTGCGAGATCAGCGGCTTGCTGGCGTGTCAGCGCATAACGAGCGTATCGAATAGTGGTCGGTGACGGGTCCGAGGGCGAATTTTGGGATTCTCATTCGTTTGAAAGGGGGCGATCGTGTTGGACGTTGTGGTTATGGGATCGCTGCTTATGTTGGGGGCGTTGCTCGGGCTTGCATCGTACGAGATCTTGGTTCGTTCATGCGCGCCGCAACCGCGCGGCTTCGCCGTGCCGGCGCGACGCGTGCGCGCGGTTGAGCCTGCCCGCGCCGAAGGAGCTTTACGTCGCTGCGCGCGCGAGGCGCTGTCCGCTTTGTCCTGCGGCCTTGACCGCTTGGCTCCGGTTGCCCGCACGGATGTCGACGCGCGTCGCGATCGTTTGGCTCGGGCGGGCGTTCACCTTGAACCGGAAACCTGGCGTAGCCTGCGCGTTGTCTGTGCTGTTGCGGCGGGTCTTTTGGCGACGCTTGCGGCAGCGTTTGCACCCGGTGCGCACGCTGCCGTGCGGATGCTTGCCTTTTGCATAGGGGTTGTTGCGGGATGGATGCTCCCCGCTCTGATCGTTTCAAGCAAGGAAAAAAGTCGGCGTCGTGACATCGAGGCCGCCCTGCCCGAAGCCATGGGGCTTTTGAGCGTGGCGCTTGCCGCCGGATCCCCGGTCGAGCAGTGCTTCAGGGAGGTTGCGGAAAGCCTGAGCGGGCCTATTTCCGAGGAGCTTTTCATTGTTGACCAGGAGGTGAACTTTCTGGGTCACTCGCGCGAGGCTGCACTTGAGCATCTTGCAGCGCGTTGCCGCAGCCAAGACGTATCCGCGTTCGCGGCGCACGTGACGCAGGCCATCACCCAAGGGTCGTCCATTGCCGAAGGGCTTGCGTCCCAGGCGGCCGTGGCGCGTGAAACGGCGCAGGCTGACGTGCTCGAGCGCATTCGCACGATGCCGACGAAGCTCGACATCGTGCTGTCGATGTGCTTTCTGCCGCCGACGGTTGCGTTGGTGGTGGTGCCAACCGTGGTCAGCTTGCTGGAGTTCTTGAACGACACGATGGCGTAGGGAGGGCGGGTATGCAGTATGGGAAATGCGGGTTGCGTTCGTTTGCGAGCAGGGTTCGACGTGCGATCAAGTCGGCTTCGCGAAGGCCCGTCCCGATTGCCACCGCCGTGCTCGGGGCTGCGGTTGCGGCCTGGGCCGCCTTTGCGCTCGGTGGGTTTGCGGCCGGCTTCGAACGCGAGGGGCAAGCCGAAGCGCCCGCTCCTCTTCGGCGTCTCGAGGTGACGGTTTCCTGCGAAGGATGGTCGATCGGCAACGTTGCTTTAGGGGCTTTCGTCTCGGGGTTCTCGGTCGACGGCGAAAAAATCGACAAGCAGATGCTGTTCGAAGGGCCGGGCACGTGCGTCGTCGACGTTCCCGAAGGATTTTACGAGCTGTCGCTGCAACTGCCCGTGATTATGGTGGAGGACGGGTCGATGCGCGCTGCGGGGGATCCGGTCCCGATCCGATTCGGTGAGTCGGGTTCGCCTGCTCGGGCGGCCGTTGCTTACCGGGATATCGAATCAACCGCGTTGCCCGATCAAGATCTGTCCGAAATCGCAAGGTCGAGCTTTCGCGATCAAAACGATGCCGAAAAAGCGCTTGCGCAGGCAAGAGCGAAGCGCGACGAAGGAAGGGGGTAGGGTATGCGCAGAGTTTACGCGAAAGCCGTTTCGCTGCTGCTCTCGGTGCTTTTGCTGGCGGTTGGGTTCGCAGCGTGCCTCCCGCGCGAGGCGTTCGGATACGAGTACCTGCATTCCGACACGACCAGCATCTACAATCGTGCTTGGATATCCGCGAGCCCTTCGGGCTATCTTGAGCTGATCGGCTCGGACCCGAACGGCCCCAGGCCGGGCATGCCGAACTGGGAGCTTCCGGGCGGGACGAACGCTTACGTGGTGGCCTATCAGTTCGCGATTTGGGGAGACGCCGGCGGGCAGGACGACCTTGTCTGGTACACGGCGGGCAACGGAAGCTGGTCCAGGGGCGGCGCGAACATGGGCACGGGGGATTTGACCGGCAGCAAGAACGGCACGGGGTTCGGCTGCATCGCTACGTACGGGTACGGATGGGGCGGCACCGTCCTTTCGAGTCACGGCGGCCTGGACGAGCTCATGCACAACCATATCTACATTCACAGCACGATTGCCGGGGTGGGCGATACCGAGGGGACGGGCTTGCGCAATTACGGCAGCGTCGACTTCTGGCCGCGCGTCAGCATCCGCTACGATGCGAACGGCGGCTCGGGCGCGCCCGGCTCCCAGTACAAGTACATCGGCAGCGTTGGCGCGGTGTCTTCGAAGCTGCCCGTTCGCGTGGGGTACACGTTCGAGGGATGGTCGACTGAAAGACAGGGCCCTGTGAACGTTCGTCCTGGTCAGAAGATTGGCTATCAGGATTGGAACCTTCAGGTGGAAAGCCTTGTGCCGCACGGATGGAGCAACGGGCCCTCTGACTTCTGGCGCGATCCGAGCGCGGGGCGTCCTTCGCCGAGCGGTTCGAACACCATTACGCTGTATGCCCAGTGGAAGCCTGTATCCTACGTTGTCTCGTACGAAGGAAACGGCGCGACCGGGGGATCGACGAGCGATTCCGTGCACGTGTACGACGCTCCCAAAGCCTTGACGATGAACCGGTACGAGCGCTCGTACCGGTTGACGTGCGACGCGCAAGGCGGGTCGATGGGCGTCGCCTCGCTGGCATGCGTTTGGCCGTGGGCGTCGTGGAACGCGCGTCCTGACGGCTCGGGCGAGTCCTACGGCGACGGCTCCCTGGTCAAGAACATGCGATCCACGAAGGGAAAGGCAACGCTGTACGCCCAATGGCATCCCGGCACCGTTGTTCTTCCTGATCCCGGGGAAAAGCCCGGGCACGTGTTCGAAGGCTGGTACTCGGCTGCGTCGGGAGGCGACTTCGTGGGCGACGCCGGCGCGTCGATTTCGATAGCGGCCGATACGACGTGCTACGCGCGTTGGCAAGCGCTCGCCGAGGTGACGTACTATGCGGATGGACAGGTTCTTTCGGGGTTCGGGGACCTGCTGCCCGCGGGAGTGGCGTACCGAACGAGCGCAGAGGCTGCCGCAGCGGCCGTCAAGCAGGATTGCGCGGGGTTCGAGGGGTGGTTCGTGGACGCTTCGTGCACGAAGCGCTACGCGGAAGGATCCCCGCTGCCAAGCGAAGGCCTTCGCTTGTACGGCCGCAACAAGGTTTCCGTGAGCTATGCGCAAACCGATCGCAGTACGGCGCTGTTCGCCGACCGCACGCTCTACGCCGATAAAGATGCAGGCTCGCTGCTTGATCGGGACGCGCTTCTGCCGCCGGGCGAAACGCTTTTCTACGGCGATCGGATCACGTTCGACCGCGGGCCTTCCGTGTGGTTCGAAGATCGCGATCGCCTGCGCGAAGCGTCGTGCGAGCCGGGTGCCTACGCTACGGCCGCAGCCGAAGGGCTGCCTGCGCGCACCGTGGTGCTCACGTGCAACACGATTGCGTACCTCAACTGGCGCATTCCCCTCTACGACGGCGTAGCCGTGTCGTAGAGGCCGTGTGGTAGAGGGGCTCCTGCGGGGTTGCTTTTTAGAGGGGGCCGACGGCGCTCGTCGACCCCCTCGGCGGCTTCCCTTACGCTCGCGCGGCCGCCGCGTTGCCGCCGGCCCTCGAACTTGACGCTCGCAGCTTTCCGGCAACCAGGCCGGCCGCGATCAAAACGGAGGCGAACAGCAGCACGATGCCGATATCGCCCAGAATGGGGCTGATCGCATCCCAGGACACGGCGTCAAGGCGAAGCGCTCGGCTCACGGCGTCGTTGAACCAGGACGCAGGCGTGAAGTACGCGGCCACCTGCACTTCGGGGGCGAGCAAATCCAGGCTGACCCATGCACCGCCCAAAAACGCCATGAGCAAGCCCAGCACGTTGCCCGCTGCGTTCGCGATGGGCTCGCTCGTTCCTATCTGTCCGAGTAAGAACCCGATGCCCAACGGAACAAGCGAGAACGCCAGCGAAGCGCCCAGCATCAAGGCTATTCCAGCGGGCGGCACGCTTCCTAGCGACGATCCGAACACCGCGATGCCCAAGCCGATGCTGAACCCTCCTATCATCAAAGTTACGGACAGGCAGCCCAAGGTCATCTGCAGCCCGTACGAAAGCGGGCTTACCGGCGACGAGACGTTGCGCCGGGACACGTCGGTGCGGTTGAACGAGTTCATAAGCAGGCTTACGCATACGATGATGGCCACCGTGAGCGTGTACGTGCTCCATTGCAGGTAGAACGCCAGCTGATCGGTAGGGGCTGCGGCGTCTGCCGAGGTGACGGCGTCCACGCTCGCCGTATGCGCGGCCGCCTCGTTCGCCTGCTTCACCAAGCTGTCTGCTTCGGCTGCTTCGTCAAGAGCGGCAGCGGCGGCCACCAGGGAAAGGTACCGATTGACATCTTGATCGAACAGCGATCCTGACATCGACTGGTAGCTGTAAACCGATTCCACAACAGGTGCGTCTCCGCCCGTCCTGGCTGCGTTCACGTACGCTTCCCCGAAGCCGTCGGGAACAATGAACAAGCATTCGACCAGGCCCGTTGCTACGGCGTCTTGCAAAGCGAGCGTGTTGTCCTCCACTTCGACCAGCGTCGCCCGTTCGGCAAGGTGATCTTCCAGGCCGCGCGACAGGTCCGACCCGTCCCGGTCGATCACGGCGATATTGGCCGTGTAGCTTTCGAATTCGTCTTGACCGGTGTCCGCGGCAACGCCGCTGGTGACGAACACGCCCATGGCACTCAGCCATACGGCGTACACTAGCAGGTACACAGGGTGGCTGAGTGCAACGCGAAGGGCTGCCTTAAAGATGCTCATAGCGTTGCCTCCTGATGAAAAGAGCGGACAGGGCGAACAGGACCGCGCCGAATGCAAGCAAAACGAGCGTCTTCTCGAAGAACGGCCCCAGCGCGTCGTAGTAGTACAGGCTGTAGAACAGATCGGTCGTTAGCTTTGCGGGGTTCAACGTGGCGGTTATCGGAAATGCGCGGGCGATGCTGTCGGCAAGCTGCATGCACGGTTCGCCGTACAGGCCCGCGAACAGCGACAGGAAGCAGGTCGCGCCCGTCAGGATGCCCGATTTCGCGGGAAGGCTCATTTTCGGCAGCGCGCCGATAAGGGTGCCGAGCGCCGTGGCCAGCAGCGCGGCGGCCGCCAGTCCCACCATGCACAGCCCTTCTCTTCCTCCGAAGTCCACCCCTACGACGAAGCGAATGTAGGCGAACGCCGCCAAAAGGCATGCAAGGGCCAGCGACCAGCTTGCCGCCAACGTGGCTGCCAGTGCTTTCGTGCGGCTGATCGCCCCTACCGTGCGTCGCGCTCCCAAAATCGAGAGATTGGGTTGCATCTGGCATAGGGCGAACATGGAAACCTGGCTGGTGAACAGGGCCGCCATGCCTAAAAGCGCGTAGTAGAACCGAACGCTTTGGGAAGGCGAGCTGTGCGTGAGCGATACCTGTTCGGTTGCCGCCGGGGCGTCGAGGGCCTGCCGCACGGCGTCGGCGTCGGCCAGTGCAAGCGGGTTGGTGCGGGCGATCTGCGTCAAAAGCTCCGCGTTCTGCGCGTAGGAATCGGCGATGGTCTGCAGGATGGTGGCATTGATGCGGCTCAGGCTGCTGTTAAGGCTTTGCGTTCCCGCTGCCGCGATGAGCACGGGATTGCCCTCGTCGTCGACGGAGAACCCTCCGGCCACCTCGCCGCTTCGGACCAAGTCGCGCGCAGCGTCCTCGCTTGCCACCTGCCGAACGTCCAGCAGTCGGTCGTTGCCGGTGCTCAGCTGGTCGATCATCTGCGCAAACGCAGAGCCTTCATACGCGGCGTCCGCAACCACGACGCTCGGCACGGGACTGATCGACTCCTGTGCGTCAAGCCCTGAGAACATGAACATGAACAGCGTCGAAAGCAAAATGGGGAAGGCGAAGGCCCAGACGAACAACGACGGCGTTCGCGTGAGCATCTTCGCGGTGTATTTGAACGTGGTCCACATGGCCCCTCCTAGGAATCCCGCAGTTCGGTTCCGGTGATCTCCAGGAACACATCGTTGAGGGTGGGCGGTTCCGCCCAAATGCGACCGGGGGCCGCGCCGTGGGATTTCAGCACGTCCAGCACGTCGGCCACGTTGTGCGTGCCGTTGTCGCAAACGGCTTCCAGCGCCTCGCCGTCGAACGATGCGCGCAGTACGTGCGGCAGCTCCCGCACGTCGGCCACAAGCGCTTCGGGAGCTTCGTCCAGCTCGATGCGGATGCGTTCTCCGGTTCTTATCATGGCTTTGAGCTCGTCGTTCGTTCCGGCGGCTATCGTGCGGCCGCGATCCATGATCATGATGCGGCTGCATATATCCTCCACCTCTTCCATGTAGTGGCTCGTGTACACCACGGTGGAGCCTTCGGCGTTCAGGCGCTTGATGCCTTCCAGAATGGAGTTGCGGCTTTGCGGGTCCACGGCTACGGTGGGTTCGTCGAAGAAGATGAGCTCGGGCTTGTGCGCGATGCCGCAGGCGATGTTCAGGCGTCGCAAAAGGCCGCCCGACAGCTTGCGGGGGCGGTGCTTGACGAACTCCTCCAGGCCCACGAACGCGATCGCTTCGTCTACGAGCGCGCGCCGGCGCAGCCGGTCGGACACGTATAGCGAGCAGAAGTAGTCGATGTTCTCGCGCACCGTCATCTCCTCGAACACCGCGACGTTTTGCGGAACCACGCCGATGCGCCGCTTCAGGTCGTAGCGCGTCGGCGCCATGGGCTCTCCGAACAGGTTGATGGTTCCCTTGTCGAAGGTGAGCAGCTGCAAGATGCAGTTGATGGCGGTGGTCTTACCCGATCCGTTCGGACCGAGCAGCCCGAATATCTCGCCGGGTGCGATATGCAGGCTGAAATGGTCGAGCGCGATGGCGCTGCCGTAACGCTTGACCAGGTTGTCGACGGCTATGATGTCCATGGGGTTCCTTTCTCGGACGCTTCGCGGCGCGTTTTTCCGCAAGCCCGCAAGCGTTGTCACCATGATCGCCCGTTTGACCGGAGTTCGCCAGTGAGCGCGGTCATCCCCTTGGCCGCGAGGCCATGACATCTGTCACGAAAGCGTCGGCGCGCCCATGCCTTTTCCGCAAAGCTTGCGTTGACCTGCTACCATGGGCGCATGGAGAGAATCGTCGACAAGGTTGCCGTGCTTGCCTGCACGGCGTTGGGCGTGGCCGTTGTCGCGTGGAGCGGCGCGTACGTGGCCGCGATGCTGATCGCAGTGCTGTTCTCGGCGCTTGCAGAGGTGCTTCCGCGTCGTTGGGCGCGGTGGCTGCCGTGCTCTTATGCGCTCGCGTGCCTGGTCGATCCGGTGCTCGGCACGTTTCTGCCGCTTGCGGTGTACGATCTGGCGCGCGGCTCCTGCCGGGTTCTTCGGTTTGGATGGCTGCTTCCCGCGTTCGTGTGCGTTCTGCGCATGGAGCCGCTTGCGGCCGTTGTCATGCTGTTCGGATGCGTGCTCGCCTACGCGCTCGCACGTCGCACCGCCGTCAGCTTGCGCGAGAAGGAAGAGGCCCGTCATTTGCGCGATGACCTGCGGGAAGGGACGTTGGCGCTCGAGGAGAAAAACGCCCAGCTGCGCGAGCGGCAAGACCTCGAGGTCCGTTTGGCCACGCTGGCCGAGCGCGGCCGCATCGCTCGCGAGATACACGACAACGTGGGTCATCTTCTGACGCGCGCCATCATGCAAACCGAGGCGCTGCAGGTGGTCCATCGAGACGACGAGCGCGTGCGCTCGGAGCTTGCCCAGGTGGGCGAGACGCTGCACGAGGCCATGGGCACCGTGCGTGCGAGCGTCCATGACCTGCACGACGACGCGTTCGACCTGGAAACGCAGGTGCGCGCTGCGGCCGAGGCGTGCGCGCTGCCGGTTCGCGTTGAGTTTCGGGCGGACCACGTGCCTGCGGAGGTCGGCTACGGCTTCATCGCCATTGTGCGCGAGGCGCTTTCCAACGCGGTGCGTCATAGCAACGCCGGCACGGTAGAGGTTTCGGTGGTGGAGCATCCGGGATTCTATCGGCTTGTCGTGCATGACGACGGCACGCGTCCGCCCGCGATGGGCGAAGACGGGCGCGGCATCGGCCTGACCACGATGGAAGATCGGGCCCGTGCGCTGGGCGGCGTGTTCCGCGTGTCGTTCGAAAAGGGATGCAAGGTGTTCGCGTCCGTGCCGAAAGGCGCGGGGGAGGAGCGGGTATGATCGACGGTTCCAAGGCAAACGGACGGTCCATTCGCGTGGTCGTCGTGGACGACGATGCGTTCGTTGCCGCGTCTCTTGCAACTATTCTGTCGGCCGAGCCCGACGTGGACGTGGTCGCCTGCGGCGAAAACGGGGAAGATGCGGTACGGCTCTACGATGCACACGAGCCCGACGTGCTGCTCATGGATATCCAGATGCCGGGCATGGACGGCTTGGCCGCGGCCGAGCGCATCTTGACCGCTCGTCCCTCTGCGCGCATCGTGTTTCTGACCACGTTCTCCGATGACGAGTACATCGTTCGCGCACTCCGCCTGGGCGCGCGCGGCTACCTGATCAAGCAGGAGGTTGCCACCATTGCGCCGGCGCTGCGCAGCGTTATGTCCGGCCAGAACGTGCTGGGGGAGGAGGTGGTGGGCCGCGTGGGCAAGCTCATGGGAAGCCACGCTGCTTCGACGGGCCAACGCGGTGCTCAAAGCGACGGCCTGCTCACCGAACGCGAGCAGGCCGTCGTGTCGCTGGTGGCCGAAGGCCTCGACAACAAGGAGATCGCCGCGCAGCTGTACTTGAGCGACGGAACCGTGCGCAATCACATCAGCACGATCCTGCAGAAGCTGGGATGCAAGAACCGCACCCAGCTTGCCGTTTGGTACTATCGGGGCGCATGATTCTTCGCCCCCCCGGCGCTACACCAAAATGTCGGCGAACGCTTTCTCGGCTTCTTCTTGAAGCTTCTCCTCGATGGACAGGTACGCGTCAAGCAGCTTGTTGCACGAATCGGTCAGGCTGCTGCCGTGCGCCCCGTCGCGATGCAGCAGCTGCATGTCCAGCGCCGACTCGGTGTCTTTGATGATGCGCCAAGCCTTGCTGTACGCCATGCCCATGCTCTTCGCGGCTGCGTTGAGCGATCCCGTTTCTCGCACGCCCAAGCACAGGCTGGCGATGCCCCGCCCGAACAGCGATCCGCTGTCGGAGTCGGGGTTCATGATGGAAAGTCGAATGGTCGGCTTCAGGTTCGCAAGCTCGCTCATGGTCTCGTCCTTTTCTCGTACGGCGCTCGTGGCCGGTTCGTCTATCGTTTGCTCAGGTTGTCGAGGAACCGCAGCGCTGCGGTTTCGATGTCGCCGGTTCCCGCGTCGATCACGTCGGTGAAGCGAATGGGCAGCTCGTCCAGCTCGGCAAGCCCGCGAGGGATGTCGTGCTTGCCCGTTTCACGCGCGATCAGCTCGTTGAGCGCGCACCCGGTAAGGGCGGCTACGTCGTCCGGCAGCGGCGCGCCCGGTTCGATGTCGTGCAGGGCGCGGTACACGTTGTCGCCGAATTTCGCCCAATGGGCGGTGCTGGCAATGAGCACCGGGTTCTGCCCGCGCAGGTTCTCGGCCACCTGGTAGGCTACGGCCGTATGCGGGTCCAGCAGGTAATCGTGCTCGTCCAGCACGGCCTTGATGGTTGCCAGGCACGCGGCGTTGTCGATGGAGTCGGATGCGAACGTCTCGCGCACGCGGGCGAACGTGCTCTCGTCAATGCGGAAGCGGCCCTGTTCGCGCAGGTCGGCCATCCAGCCGGCGATGGCCTCGGCATTGCGGTCGGTCAGCTCGAACAGCTGGCGCTCCAGGTTCGACGATACCAGAATGTCCATGGACGGCGACGGCGTCAGCACGAAGTCGCGATTGGAAATATCGTACGTGCCCGTGTTGATGAAGTCCGTCAGCACGCGGTTTTCGTTGCTGGCGCACAGGAGCATGCCAAGGGGCACGCCCATGCGCTTGGCGTAGTACGCGGCCAGGATGTTGCCGAAGTTACCGGTGGGAACGCATACGTCCAGCTCGTCGCCGGCGCTCAGCTTGCCATCCGCCACCAGCTGCGCGTAGGCCGATACGTAGTACACCACCTGCGGCAGCAGTCGTCCCCAGTTGATGGAGTTCGCGCTGGAAAGCGCCACGCCCTGCTCGTCAAGCAGCTTCTGCGCGAACGCGTCGTCGTTGAACACGTTCTTCGCGCCCGTTTGGCAGTCGTCGAAGTTCCCGCGCACGCCCCATACCTGCACGTTGCGGCCCTGCTGCGTGGCCATCTGCTTGAACTGGATGTCGCTCACGCCTCCGTCGGGGTACATGACGGCAATGGACACGCCGTCCTGGTCGCGGAACCCTTCGAGCGCCGCTTTGCCCGTGTCGCCGGAGGTGGCTACCAGAATGAGGAATTCGTGGTCAAGTTTGCCCTGGTCGCGCAGCTGGCTGGCGCTGGCGGAGAAGAACCGCGGCAGGCACTGCAGCGCCATGTCCTTGAACGCGCTCGTGGGGCCGTGCCACAGCTCCAGCACGTGCGTGTTCGCGTTGAGCGACGAAATAGGGCAGACGGCCTGGCTATCGAAGTTGTCGCCGTAAGCCTGAGCCATAAGCGCGTCTACGGTTTCGGCCGGCAGGTCAACGTCGAAGGCGCGGTAGACGTAGGATGCGCGCTGCGCGTACGGCATCTGGGCCAACGCGGTTATGTCCTCAAGGGAAAGCTGCGGAATGCTCTGGGGAACGTACAGCCCGCCGCCTGCGGCCAGACCGTCGACGACGGCTTCCGTGAACGTAACCGGGCGTTCGGTCCGCCCGCGCGTATCGATATAGAGGTTTTCAGCCATGTTCTGCGCTTTCTGCCCGAAGTCCTGCAGTTCATTATCCATTTTCAGTATACTATGCGGCCCTCGTCGGCAAGCAGGAGAATCGGCAAGGGAATTACGCTCTTCGCCGAAGGCCGCGCCCATCGTGCGCTCCGAAACCGCAATCGGCTTGCGGTCCCGCCTTCGCGTCCGTCTGTAGAAAATGTTAACTATGGCTTCCATTTGCAAAATGTTTGCTATAAGATACTTTGTGTTATACAAAGCTAACTCGATGGGAGTCGACATGGACAACGCAGTGGCTGCCAGCACGCAGGGAGCTATTTCTCAAGCCTCGGTGCCGAGCGCGACGGTTCATCAAATGCCGCTATCGTTTTTGAGAAGCGGGGAGGTGGCCGTGATCGCGAAGGTGCGAGGCAAAGGCGAGCTGCGCCATCATCTGGAAACCCTGGGATTCGTCGAGGGCGTCCAAGTGCAGGTCGTCGCGCATGCGGCTGGCGACTTGATCGTGGAGATCAAGGGTTCCCAAGTTGCGTTGAGCCAGCAGGTGGCGTCGCGCATCATCACTGCAGCTTAAAAAGCGGCTTCTGCGCGGAAGCACGGTTTTTCACCGTGCGCTTTCGTGCGTGCTTCGCCCCACGCCGTGCCGAACGGTTTCGCAATCAGCGACCAAGGTGCCGCGCGCGGGGCGTTTCTGTCGGGCGAGCAAAGCGGAAATAGAGTTAAGGAAGGAGAACGTGCATGACTGAAGGTCAGAACAGAACGCTGCGCGACGTGGCAATTGGGGAGGTGGCTACCGTCCGCCGTCTAACGGGGGAGGGCGCCCTTAAGCGCCACATCATGGACATGGGCATCACGAAGGGCACGGACGTGTTCGTTCGCAAGGTTGCGCCGCTTGGCGATCCGCTTGAGGTCACGGTGCGCGGCTACGAGCTGTCGCTGCGCAAAAGCGAAGCGGAAAGCATCCTCGTCGGCTGACGCTCTCGCGCGTGCGCGAAGCATGCGTCAGATGACGAGGATCGGCGCGAAAGCGCTTCTTTTTTGGGAATGAGTTAGCAGAAGTTAACTTGCTGGAAAGGCAGACAATGACAATTCGAATAGCGCTTGCCGGAAACCCTAACTGCGGCAAGACCACGATGTTCAACGACCTGACCGGTGCAAGCCAATACGTTGGCAACTGGCCGGGCGTGACCGTCGAAAAGAAAGAGGGCAAGTACACCCGCAACAAAGACATCGTCATCACGGACCTTCCGGGCGTGTACTCGTTGTCCCCGTACTCTCCTGAAGAGATCGTGACGCGCGACTACCTGCTGAAGGGCGGGCCGGACGCCGTCATCAACTTGGTTGACGCTACGAACCTCGAGCGCAACCTGTACCTGACCACGCAAATCCTCGATCTGGGCGTGCCGGTGGTCGTTGCGCTCAACATGATGGACCTGGTGAAGAAAAACGGCGACAAGATCGACGTCCCCGGCTTGTCCGCACGGCTGGGCTGCCCGGTCATCGAGACTTCGGCGCTCAAGGGCCATGGCATGGAGCAGCTTTTGGACGCCGCCGTGAAAGCGGCGAAGGAAGGCGCGGCTCCGAAGCCTCGGCTGCCGTTCGATGCGGTCGTCGAAGACGCCGTTGTCAAGATCGAGGGCATTCTGGGCAGGCGCGTTTCTCCCGCTACGGCGCGCTGGTTCGCCATCAAGCTGTTCGAGGGCGAGGACATGACCGTTGCCAGCTTGGACCTTCCCGCAAAAGATCTCAGTGCCATCGATGCCTTGCGCAAAGAGGTCGAAGACGCGCTTGACGATGACGCCGAGAGCATTATCACAACCGAACGCTACGATGCCGTTACGCAGGTGGTTGCCGATACGGTGAAGCGCTCGAGCAAGGGCATGACCTCGACGCAGAAGATCGACCGCGTGGTGACCAACCGCTGGCTGGGCCTGCCCATCTTCGTGGTGATCATGGCGCTTGTGTACTATCTGGCCATTTCCGTGGGAACGGGCGTCGTTACCGACTGGGCGAACGACGGCATTTCCGGCGACGGATGGCTCTACACCGGCAACGAGCAGTACGAAGAAGCCGTCGGCGCCTGGGAAGAGAGCGTGGCCGAGGCCGAGGAGGCCGGGGCCAGCGAAGAGGAAATCGCGTCCCTTAAAGAGGAGGAGCCCGATCCCTCCGAGTTCGGCCTGTGGATTCCCGGTTTGGGCACGGTGCTGGGAGACGCCCTTGAATCGGCCGACGTCGCCCCGTGGCTCCAAAGCCTTATCATGGACGGCATCGTCGCGGGCGTGGGAGCCGTTATCGGGTTCGTTCCGCAGATGATCATCTTGTTCTTGCTGCTCGCGTTCTTGGAGGGCTGCGGGTATTTGGCGCGCGTCGCCTTCATCATGGACCGCATCTTCCGCCGGTTCGGCCTGTCGGGCAAGAGCTTTATCCCCATGTTGGTGGCTTCCGGTTGCGGCGTGCCCGCCGTCATGGCCACGAAGACCATCGAGAACGAGCGGGATCGCCGCATGACCATCATGACGACCACCATGATTCCCTGCGGCGCGAAAATGCCCATCATCGCGCTGGTGTTCGGCGCCATTGCGGGCGGCAATACCGCGGAAACCTGGTGGGTCGCGCCGTTGTTCTACTTCTTGGGCGTCATCGCCATCATCATTTCCGGCATCATGTTGAAAAAGACCCGCATGTTCGCGGGCGAGGTGTCCCCGTTCGTCATGGAACTGCCGTCCTATCACCTGCCTACGGTGAAGTCCATCTTGTTGGCTACGTGGGAGCGCATTCGAAGCTACATCGTGAAGGCCGGTACCATCATCTTCCTGTCCACCATCGTCATCTGGTTCCTCATGAACTTCGGCGACACGGGCGCGGGCTTCGGCTTGCTTGATTCCGAGGCCGAAGGCTACATCCAGCAAAGCCTTATGGCTGGCTTGGGAAATGCGATCGGCTGGGTGTTCGCGCCGCTTGGCTTCGGCGACTGGCAGGCTACGGTCACGTCCGTCACCGGATTGGTGGCGAAGGAGAACGTCGTGGCCACCGTTGGCATCATCACCAGCTTGGGCGATGCGGGCGAGGCCGACCCCACCATGTGGGCCGCGTTCGCCGGCATGATGGCGGGTTCCGTTCCGGCGATCTTGGCCTTCTGCGCCTTCAACCTGCTGTGCGCGCCGTGCTTCGCTGCTATCGGCACTATCCGCCGCCAGATGGAAAGCGCGAAGTGGACATGGTTCGCCATCGGGTACATGACCGTGTTCGCATGGTGCGTGGGGCTTATGTTCTACCAGTTCGGCGGCTTGTTGTCCGGCGAGGTGGAGTTCAACGTGTGGACGGTTGTGGCCATCGTGATTCTGGGCGGCATGCTGTTCCAGATGTTTCGCCCCATGCCGTCGTACAAAAAGAAAAACGCTGTCGAGGGCTTGAAGGCCGAAGGCGGCGCTGCGTAGGCTCGTGAAGCTGGATCGCGAACGAGAATCTTGCTGAAGGGGTTGGGCGGCGCGCCAAGACGGGGCGCCGCCCGCCCGCATTTGCAGCATATTGGAAAGGAGCTGGACATGTTCGGTTTGGAATTCACCCCCGCTACGGTGATCGTGGGACTGCTGGTTGCGGCGTTGGCGTTTCTGGCCGTGCGCCGCATGTGGCGCAACGGCATGTGCGATTGCCACAAGGGCGACGACGCCCACGGAGGATCGTGCTCGGGAGGTTGCGGAGGCTGCGCCGGCTGCGGAGCCGTCGACCAGATGATGGCCGATATGAAGAAGGCGGCGGACGCCCGTCGCTGAGCGAGCATCGAAGGGGATTGCCCCGGGTTCGCGATATATGGAGGAATTGTATGCCAAAGCAAACTTTCCTCGAAGGTAGTTGACGTGCAGATCAAAGTTAACCTATACTAACAAATGTCAACAGGGACGCGAAAGCAAACCTGAAGGACACCTCCTCTTTTTGCTGACCCGGTGGTGGAGACTCCCTCGTCTGGTCGTCCACCACACAGCAGCCGGCGAGGGATCTTCCCCCTCTTCCCTCGCCGGCACTCTCCTCGTACTGCTTCCATTCTGTTCGGGCTTCCCCTGCTCTTGCGATGCCGTGTGGTACCATAGCACGGTGATCGAAGGAGGATTCAGTGGAAAAGATGTCCATGTCGCACGAAGACTACCTTGAGGCGATCGTCATGCTGGGGGGTACGACGGAAGCGTCCGTGAGGTCGGTTGATATTGCGACGAAGCTTGGCGTTTCCAAGGCTTCGGTGAATAAAGCCGTTTCGCTGCTCAAGGAAAAGGGCCTGGCCGAGCAGCCTTACTACGGGGATATCACGTTGACCGACGAGGGGTACGAATACGGCGTGTCGGTGCTCGATCGGCATCACATGCTGTTTACGTTCTTGACCAAGGCTCTCGGAGTGCCGGACGAGCAAGCCGAGAAGGAGGCGTGCCTCATGGAGCATGCTATCAGCGACGATTCGTACAAAAAATGGAGTTCTTATATTAAGAAACTCGATTTGTAAGGGTGTTCGGGCCGCGTTCGCGCGGCCCTTTTTTCGCGGCTATCAAGGCGTTCAACAAATTGGAGACAGGCCGTTTCGAGCCGTTGCCTTCGGTGGCAGCTCGGGTTGCGGTGTGGTATCCTTGCAGCAGCTCTCGCATTAAACAAACCATTCAACGAAACACGATGCAAAAGGGGCGCAATCCAGGTGTCAAGGCAGGCGAATATTCTCTCGTTCGACGAGGCAAAACGCGACGTGGGCGCATACCGCTCATCGAGGGTCGTGCCATCGATGCCCCCTCGGTTCTCCGATGATCTTTCCACCTTCGAATCGCCGTTTCGGCAGGCTTCCGCCCGCGGCTCTTCGTCGCGCGCTTCGGCGTCGACGGTGCGGGCCGTTGCGTCTTCGCGTTTCGAGCAGCCCCGAGCTTCCGCGCGCAGCGGAAGGGATGCCGTGCGCGTCGAGCCGTCTCGCCCGGCATCGGTCGGCCGTCATGCCCGCTTGTCCGACGATCCGTTCGGCGCTTCGAGCCGTTCGGCAGCGGCGGATCGTCCGGTTTCGCGCCGCGGCGACGAAGCGGATCGAGACGATGGCGATCGCGCCGAGAACCGCGGCGGAGAACGCGTGTCCCGGATGGCCGCTTTCAAGAAGAAGCGCGCCAAGGACAAGGCGGGTCGGGCGTTCGCCAAGCAGTTCGGGGACGCGCGTCAGGGGGCGGACGGGGAAGCATCGGGCTCTCGCGCTGCCGTGTACAAAGGCGAGATGGGCGCGAAGCATCGGCAGGCTGCGCGCATGCAGAACGAGTCGAGCCCTCGTGCGTCCAAGAAGCGCGGCTTCTCGTTCGGTTCCGTTGCGGCGTTGAAATCGTCTCCGAAGTTCATAGCCACGGCCGCGGTTGCCGCGTGCTTGGCTCTTTCGTGCGTGTTCCTGTATCCGGCCGCCCAGCAGTACTATCACGCGGTTCGTGAAAACGATCGCTTGCAGGCGGAGTATGCTGCCCTCGAAGAGCGCAACGAGGCCCTGCAAAGCGACGTGTCGTCCCTTCAGACCGATTCGGGCGTGGAGGCGCGCGCTCATGAGCAGTTCGGATGGGTGAAAGACGGCGAAGAAACGGCTACCGTGCGCGGCCTTGAAATCGAGAAAGAGGACGCCAGCACGTTTCGCGCCAACATAACCCCCGGCAGCATCGAGGCTCCCGATACCTGGTACTCGCCGTTTTTCGATGCGCTGTTCGGTGTCGAGTAGGAGGCCTTTCGTGGAAAAAGACGTCGACGGCTCGCGCGTGCTGCATGCTGGCCGATACGCGGCAATCGATATCGGAACCGTGACGTGCCGCATGTTGGTTGCGGACGTGGACGAGCGAGGACGGCTGCACGAGCTGGATCGCGAATACCAGATCACGAACCTTGGCGAAGGGGTGGATGCTACGGGCGTGCTGAAGCCTGAGGCCATGGAGCGCGTGGCGTCTGCCGTGAAGGGTTATCGCGAGGTGCTGGATTCCTTCGTCTCGCCCGATCATCCGCAGGTGCACGTGACCGCTATGGCTACGTCGGCTGCGCGCGACGCGCGCAACGGCGCGGAATTCGCAGGCATGCTGTCTGCGCTGGGCGTTTCCCTGTCGGTTATTCCGGGGCAGAAGGAAGCGTCGCTCTCGTTCAAAGGGGCTTCGTGCGATTTTCCCGGCGAGCAGCTTGTGGTCGTCGACATCGGCGGGGGCTCTACCGAGGTCGTAGCAGGTCCTTCCGGCGGCGATCCCGTGAAATCCCATTCGTTCAACATCGGGTGTCGTCGCGTGACGGAAAAGTTCCTGGCCTCCGATCCTCCAAGCTGCGCCGAGCTGCAGGCCGCTCGTGCGTGGATTTCTTCGGGCATGTCCTTGTTTTTCGAGGAGTTGAGGGCGTCGGGCTTTCGCGCTGATCGGCTGGTCGCGGTGGCGGGAACGGCTACAACGGTGGTTTCCATCCGCGAGCGCATGAGCGTTTACGACACCGCTCGCGTCCACAAGGCGCTGGTCGACCGTCCTGCGCTCGATCAGGTGTACGACCAGCTTCGCAGCGTTGCGCTTGCCGATCGCGAGCAGATCGTGGGGCTGGATCCTGGACGCGCTCCCGTGATCGTGGCGGGGATGATCATCCTGCAAAGCGTGCTTGATTCGGCGGGCATGGATTCTTTCACGGTAAGCGAGTCGGATATCTTGCACGGCATTATTCTGGATGCGGCAACGCGCTAGTTCATCCGGTCATACGGCTCAAAATTTGCTACCATATATCGCGTCGAAAAAAGCCTTGCGCGTTTGGGGTTGATCGACGATGCGCGGCAACGGGGGAGCGTGGCGGAATTGGCATACGCAGCGGACTTAAAATCCGCCGGCTTCGGTCTTGTGGGTTCGAGTCCCACCGCTCCTACCATACTATGCGCGCGTGCGGCAGCTGCGTGAGGGCTGCGGCCGTTCGGTCGTTCCGCGTTCCTCGTGCATGGTGCTGCCCCGTTCAGCGAGGTTTCGCGCTTTCGATTATGTTCCATTTCGCATAATCTTTGGCGGATATGCGGAGAAAGCGAAAAAATGAACCGCTGGGGAACCGTCGAGAAACCATATTCAATTCTTGTGATACCATGAGGTTTCCGGAATTTGTCAAAGCTTACAGAGAAAGCGCTATGGACAACATCAACGAGATCATCGCCGCAGTGGAAGAGCCCCCCGAGTCGTTCGAAGAGTATTTGACGGTGTACGCCGACCGCGTCGGCGGCTTAGTCAATGCGTATATTCCGAAGGGCTCGCATGCCGATATGGATCGCTACCTGTACGATCCTCTTATCGAGTACAGCAAAAACGGGGGAAAGCGCCACCGTCCGCTCATTTGCTTCGCCGCATGTCGCGCCGTTGGCGGGGACATGTCGCGCGCTACGAGCGCTGCGGCCGCCATCGAGCATTTCCATACAGCTGCGCTTATTCACGACGACATCGCCGACGAGGCCGAGCTTCGTCGTGGTGAGCCGTGCATGCATCTGACGGAAGGGTACGGCCTTGCCATTAATGCCGGTGACCTGGCTCTTTCCCTGGTGAACGGGACCGTGATCTCCGACCCGAACCTGGATGACTCCATGAAGGTTCGCGTGATCTCCGAGCTTATCGAGATGACGCGTCGAACCATCGAGGGCCAGGCGCTTGACATTGGCTGGGCGCGCGACGGTCGCTACGACATCACGCCCGAGGACTACTTGGTCATGGCCACGCACAAGACCGCGCATTACTCGGGTGCGGTGCCCCTGGCAATCGGCGCCATCATCGGCGGCGGTACCGAGGTTGAAATCGAGGCCCTGCGCAATTACGGTTTGGACACGGGTCTTGCATTCCAGATCCAGGACGACCTTTTGAACCTTGTGGGGTCCGAGGAAAGCACGAAGAAGGACTTCCGCAACGATATTACCGAGGGCAAACGCACGCTCGTGGTGGTTCACGCGTTGCAGAATTCCCCGAAGCGTGATCGCTTGATCGAGATTCTTTCGTCGAAGGAGAAAGATCCGGAGGTGTTGGCCGAGGCTGTGGCCATCATGGAGGAGTCCGGCAGCATAGATTATGCGCGCAACTACGCCGAAAACCTGACCGACATCGCCAAGAATCGCCTGATCGATTTAGTGAGGCCGTCGACGGCGCTCGACTTGCTGGTCGGTATGGCGGACTGGTTCGTCAACCGCCTGAAATAAAGCAAGGAAACGGAACGGGGCCGGTGCCTCGCTTCGATAGATGAAGCAAGCGGGGCGGCCATACGGCCGCCCTTTTTGGATGGATTGAGGCGAATCTGCTAGCTGCGTAAGCGACCGGCGAAGCGAAGGGCCGGCCTTCTTCGCCCTGCAGGGCTCTTGCTCTGTTCCTCTTGTGGAACCTCGCTTGGATCCGAGGCTGGCTCAGCGGGGTACGCTACCATGGCAGGCATGGATACCATTAAGCGACATGACACCGGTCCGGCCGTCGAAGACGTGCAGCAGCGTTTGGCGACGATCGGCTTGCTGGCTCCTGCGGGCGTTGACGGAACGTTCGGCGAGGCGACCGCCGCCGCCGTTCGCGCGTTCTGCGGGCAGCGAAACATTCCCGTGACCGACGAGGTCGATGATCGCGTGTGGGCGGCTTTGGTTGACGCCTCGTTCACGCTGGGCGATCGTACGCTGTATCTGCGCATGCCTCATTTTCACGGGCATGACGTTTTGGAGCTTCAGCGGGCGCTGGGTGCGCTCGGGTTCGCCTGCGGCGCGACCGACGGGATTTTCGGCGCGTTCACGGAGCTGGCCCTTCGCAAGTTCCAGCTGAACATGGGGTTGCCTTCCGATGGAATCGCCGGGGCGTACACGTACGCCGCCATTCGCAACCTCCATCACTCGTGGGAGGGCAAGGAAGCGGTTCACGGCTCCAATCATCTGGGCTTCGCGCGCGCTGCCGACGTGCTGGAGCACAACGCGCTTTGCCTGTTCGGAACGCAGGAGTTCACGCGCAGCGTGGCTTCGCGCATGTCGAACTTGGCGTTGGCGACCAATCCTGCGTCCAAGATCATGAGCGCTGATTCGCTGCTGGTTGCCCCTGATGGCAACATGCTGCTCGTTCATATTGTTTTGCCTGATGAGGCTACCGAGAACGTTCCTCGCGTGAGCTTTGACGACGAAGGCACTTTGTCGCTTCGTTTGGAGACGGCTATCGGGGTTGCCGACTCGTCCGCTCCTTCGCGCATCGCCATTGAGCTGCCCGGCACCATGTGGGAGGATGCCGGCGTTGGCCGTTCCGCCCAGCATTTCGCCATCGCCTTGCTTGACGCGCTGTGCACGGCGCTTTCGTAAACGCGATTGCTTCCTGGGCTTTCCTTGCTTTCGAAAAGCTCTCAAAGACCCTCGGCGGAGGGTCTTTTGCTTGCGTGCGGAGTATGGAGCGCCCGCTCCGTCTGCTTCTTTCAGGCTACACCATCCGATGTATTTGGGTTTCGATTCGTTGACGGTGCTCCTTTGCGGTGCGCGCGCCCTTTATACTGGGGACAGGCGGTATTGACGTGCCGCGCGTTTCGTCCATGCGAGACGCCTGAGAAAGCCGCATCGCATGGACGAAAACGAAGTATACCGATGGAAAGCAGGTTCATTATGAGCGAAGAGAACAAGAACGATCAGGTTGCTCCCGAGGCCCCGCAGGCTTCCGAGCAGCAGGCGGCTCCTCAGCCTCCGACGACAGCTCCGGTCCCTCCGCAGCAGCCTCCGATGGGCCAGCCCCAGCCTCAGCCTCAGGCTCAGCCCCCTTACGTCCCGCAGCCCGTCTATCCGCCCGCGCCGCTCATGCAGCTGACCGGCGGCATGAAGTTTGGCTGGCTGGTAGTGGGCGCTCTCCTGGGCATTCCGGGCATCATCATCGCCTGGCTGGCGAACGCCGACAAGGTCGCGCAGGTGAAAAGCGATGCGCTCAAGTTCTCGATCATCGGCTTCGTCATCTGGATCGTGCTCGGCCTCCTGTTGAGCTTGATGATCGGCGGCATGGTTACGGCGCTTGTCGCGGGAGCGATGGGTTCTGCTGGCTACTATGGTTACGACTACCACGGATCTTGGTAGTTGGCCGGTTTTATCTGGAAATCGCTTCACATCGAAGGGCCCTTCGGGGCTCTTCTTTTTTACCGGTAAATCCCAGTGGTACAATGGGCGACGATTTCCTATCTGCTCGCGGCTCGAACGCGAGTCCAGACGAGACCACCGCATACAAAGGAGTGAAACATGGCACGTCCCATGACCATGGCGGAGAAAATTCTTGCCGCCCATGCGGGGCTCGACGAAGTGGAGCCAGGTCAACTGATCGAATGCGATCTCGACCTCGTGCTATCTAACGACGTTACAGCCCCCATCGCTGTCAAGGAATTCCGCAAAATCGGCGTCGAGAAGGTGTTCGATCCTACGAAGATCGCCCTGGTGCCCGACCACTATGTTCCCAACAAGGACATCAAAAGCGCCGAACAGGCCAAGATCGTTCGCGACTTTGCGCGCGAGCAGGGCATTACCCATTACTACGAAGTGGGCTGCATGGGCGTCGAGCATGCGCTGCTGCCCGAGCAGGGCGTTGTGGGCGCGGGCGATCTCATCATCGGCGCGGACAGCCATACCTGCACGTACGGTGCGCTCGGCGCGTTCGCTACGGGCGTAGGCTCAACCGACGCGGGCGTGGGCTACGCCACCGGCAAGGCATGGTTCAAGGTGCCCGAAAGCCTGCTGTTCAGGATCGACGGCGAGCTTGCTCCTGGCGTGACCGGCAAGGACGTCATCCTGCATATCATCGGCATGATCGGCGTAGACGGAGCCTTGTACCAAGCTATGGAGTTCACGGGCAGCGCCATTTCCAACATGGGCATGGACGAGCGCATGTCCATTTCCAACATGGCTATCGAAGCGGGCGGCAAAGCGGGCCTCATCGAGGTTGACGACGTGACGCGCGCCTACATGGACGGCCGCGTGGAGCGTCCTTACACTGAATACCATCCCGACCCGGATGCGCAGTACGCGAAGATCTACCAGATTGACGCAGCGTCCATTCAGCCGACGGTCGCGTTCCCGCATTTGCCGTCGAATACGCGCCCGGTTGCCGAAGCGCGCGACGTGCGCATCGACCAGGCTGTTATTGGAAGCTGCACGAACGGTCGCATCGTGGACATGCGCCAAGCTGCCGACGTGCTGCGCGGTCGGAAGGTTCATCCCAACGTGCGTTGCATCGTGATCCCGGCCACGCAAGCGGTGTACCGTCAGTGCATGGAAGAGGGCCTGATGGACGTGTTCCTCGACGCGAACTGCGCCGTGTCCACTCCTACGTGCGGTCCGTGCCTGGGCGGTTACATGGGCATTCTTGCCGCTGGTGAGCGCGCTATCGCCACCACCAACCGCAACTTCGTCGGCCGCATGGGCGACCCCACCAGCGAGGTGTACCTGTCCTCGCCGGCCGTTGCCGCGGCAAGCGCCGTGCTGGGTCGTATCGGCCTGCCGGAAGACCTGGACTAGGAAAGGGAAGCTGCCATGCATTTCAAGGGAACCGCGCACCGTTACGGGCGCGATATCGATACCGACGTTATCATTCCGGCTCGCCATCTGACCACGTCTGACCCGGCTGAGCTGGCGAAACATTGCCTGGAGGATCTGGACGCCTCGTTCGTCGAGCGCGTGCAGCCGGGCGACATCATCGTGGCCGACGAGAACTTCGGTTGCGGAAGCTCGCGCGAGCATGCGCCCATCGCCATCAAGGCGGCGGGCGTCGACGTGGTCATCGCCAAGAGCTTCGCACGCATCTTCTACCGCAATTCCATCAACACGGGGCTGGCCATCATGGAGTGCCCCGAAGCGGTGGATGCCATTTCCCAGGGCGACATGGTGAACGTGGACGCCGATGCGGGCATCATCACGAACGAGACGACGGGCGACGTGTTCCAGGCTCAGCCGTTCCCGCCGTTCATTCGCGAGATCATCGAAGCGGGCGGCCTGATCAACCGGACTAAGTCGAAACTGGGAAAGTAAGCCGTTCCGCCGTTTTGCGAACGGCGGAGCAGTTCGGCGCTGCCGCAGAAAGCCTCGTTGACTCTATCGGACCCGCAACGTAAGGAAACCCATGACCAAAACCTATAATATCTGCCTGCTTCCGGGCGACGGCATCGGTCCGGAGATCATCGCCGAGGGCGTCAAGGTGCTCGATGCCGTGGGCGCGAAGTACGGCACGACGTTCTCCTATACCGAAGCGCTTATCGGAGGCTGTGCTATCGATGCGTGCGGCACTGCGCTTCCCGACGAGACGCTGCGTGCGGCCGAAGCTTCCGACGCCGTGTTGCTGGCGGCTGTCGGCGGCCCGAAGTGGGATACGACCGATCCCCAGAAACCGCGTCCCGAACAGGGTCTTTTGGGTATTCGCAAGGCGCTTGGCCTGTATACGAACCTGCGTCCCGTACAGATTTTCGACGCGCTTTCCGAGGCGTCCACGCTCAAACCGGAAATCGTAGAGGGCGTGGACATGATGATCGTGCGCGAATTGACGGGTGGTTTGTACTTTGGCAAGCGCGAGCGATTCTACAACGAGGAAGGCTGCGGAGCACAGGGCGCTCCCGGCCAGCGCGCCTACGATACGCTGGAGTACCGCGAGTACGAAGTGGAGCGCATCGCTCGCCAGGCGTTCGAAGCTGCGCGAAGGCGCCGCAACAAGGTGACGAGCGTCGACAAGGCGAACGTGCTGGAAACGAGCCGCATGTGGCGCGAAATCGTGCATCGCATCGGCGCCGACGAGTACCCGGACGTGGAGCTCGAGGACCTGCTGGTGGACAATACGGCCATGCAGCTGATCAGCCGCCCGGTTGATTTCGACGTAGTGGTGACCGAGAACATGTTCGGCGACATCCTGTCCGACGAGGCGGCGCAGATTACGGGTTCTTTGGGGATGCTTGCCAGCGCAAGCCTTGGCGACGGTACGGCGCTCTACGAGCCCAGCCACGGCAGCGCGCCGGATATCGCAGGTCGGGGTGTTGCGAACCCGCTTGCGCAGATCCTTTCGGTGGAAATGATGCTGCGCTACAGCTTCGGCATGCAGGAAGCAGCCGACGATATCCATCGTGGCGTGACATCCGTTCTTGACGAGGGGTGGCGCACGGGCGATATCAGGCAGCTTGACACGCCTGCCAACAAGGTTGTCGGCACGGGTGCGATGGGCGATCTGGTGGTTGCTCGCATGTGAATCGGCCCTTTTGCGCGGCGGTCTTGACGGCTGCATCTGTAATTGCGGCCGCAGCGAGGGCTGCGTGCGTTGCCGGATTCGGGCATGCCGGGGAACAAGAGGTTGCGGGGATGCGCAGACCCCGCAACCTCTTTTGCGTTTTTGAGGTTCGAAGAGCTCCTTTCGCACGTTTCCCTTGGCTTCTCTACGAACTTCCGACGAATACGCAACAAGTGCCAATCGCTTGACTGAGAGCGGGCATCGCGCGTGGCTTTGTGCCATGGTGAAGGGGCCGGCCGTTCTCCGAACGGAAAGGAGACCAGTTGTGGTGATGTACGGGTATGCAAGAGTTTCCAGCAAGGATCAGAATTTGGATAGGCAACTTGACGCGTTGGCGGAGTTCTCCGTTCCCATCGCCAACGTGTATACCGATCGCATGAGCGGCAAGAACTTCGATCGGCCTGGTTATCAGGCTTTGACGGGCGTTCTTGCGCCGGGCGATACGCTGGTGATCAAGAGCATCGATCGCCTGGGTCGAAACTATGACGAGATCATCGAGCAATGGCGATTTTTGACCAAGCAGCTGAACGTGGACGTTGTGGTGATGGACATGCCGCTGCTCGATACGCGAACGAGCGAGCGAAACGTCACGGGCACGTTTATCGCGGACATCGTTTTGCAGATCCTTTCGTACGTGGCGCAAGTCGAACGCGAGAATATCAGGCAGCGCCAAGCGGAAGGGATAGCGTCGGCTCGCGCTCGCGGCGTGCGCTTCGGCAGGCCGCCGAAGCAACTGCCCTGCGATTTCGGGTACGTGTACTCGATGTGGAGGGAGGGCGCGATTGGAAGCAAAGAGGCGGCGAGTCGGCTCGGAGTTGCTCGGAGCACGTTTTTCAAATGGACGCGCGAGTACGATGCCACGCGGTGAAGGTATATTTAAGTTCAACAGTAGGATTTCGGGTCTGAAAAAGTAGACGTTATTAGACCGTGTGGCAAGGCGCGTCGTACCGTCGAATACGCATGCCCTTCCTGAGTGCGTTTCTCGATCTTTAATAAAATACGATAATAGCCGACCGTTTCGAAAAAGTCTGCTATTTCAGCCGGAAGATGGGCAAGGGCAGAGGGAGGAACGCTTGTTGTGATCATGTCCCTGCTCGATTATCTGGTTTTGAATACATCTGCCGCTTACCTGTCTGATCTGCGCTTTAGGCTGGGGGAATGTGCCCATGCTTTGCGGGAGCTCGACAATCCGGAGGCATTCGCCCTTGATGAATGGAACCGGGCGGGCGTCTATCTGGTTTCCGCATACAAGCCCCAATCTTCATGCCGTGCCGCTCAAGACGCGATCGTGCGCTCTTTGGACGCGGTTTCGTCGTAGCCTTTCGTCGTGATCGGGGCTTGTCGCATTGCGAGGCCGGTGCGTCGACGAATCTTCCTGCTTGCTGAAAACCGCCACCGCCGTGAAATCGCGTGCCGTTTCGTTGCGAGCCGAACCCTCGAAAACAGCCGTTCTTGAATTCGTCGTTCTCCAATGAGCGGGTGGGGAACGGGCGAAACGAGCGCATTGTCGCGCTACGTTCCGTTTTGTCGTTCGTAGAAAGACTCCTTTCGACATCTATATGTTGACAGCATGCATGTTGAAGGAGTATATATGTTCATGTCATATAGTACCCTGCATGAAGGAGGCGCTATGCCGCAAGGCGATTGCGAAACGTCGGGCACCCGAAACGGCGCTTCTTGCGGCGAGTCCGGTTTGGGAGCGGGCCGCAAGCCTTGTTGCCGTAGGCGAGGCGGCGGCGGTGGCGCGCTGGTGGAGCCGGCGGCGTTGGCTGCTCTTTTGCATGCGGGCGGATACGGGTACGACATGCGCAAGATCATTCTCGAGAAAACCGACGGTCACGTAGACGTTGACGTGGGCGGCCTGTACCGCAGCTTGCGTCGATTGGAAGAGGCTGGCGCGGTGGTGTCTCGCTGGTGCGACGAGGAGTCGGGCCCGCGAAGGCGGGAGTACGAGCTGACGCGCATCGGCGTGGAGATGGCCGAGCGGTGGCTCGAGGCGCTTCGCGATCGGCAGCGGCTTGACGAGTTGCTGGTCGGGTTGTTGGAGAGCGGTTTGGAAGAAGCCGACCGGAGCGTTTCCGCGTCGGATGATGCGGATCGAAGCAGCATCGCTTCGAAGAAAGAAGGAACAGATGAGTGAAACCATGAAGCTGGCCGTGCCCACGATGGGCCAAGCGGGGCTCGAGTCTCAGCGAGCGGGTCACTTCGGCCATTGCGATTGCTTTACGGTGGTCGAGATCGTCGACGGAGAGATTGCCGGAACGACCGAGGTTGCGAATCCGCCGCATGAGGAAGGCGGGTGCTTGCGCCCGGTGGGCCTTCTTGCCGACGCCGGCGTGAACGCGATCGTGGCCGCCGGCATGGGGATGCGCCCGCTCATGGGCTTCAACCAGGCGGGCATCACGGTCTACTTCGACAATCAGCATCCTCTGGTAGGCGATGCCGCCAAGTTGGTTGCAGCTGGCGACGCTCCGGTGATGTCCGCCGATCAGGCTTGCAGCCACCATCACTAGGATTCCTCCCGCCCGGCGGCACCCTTGCCGCCAACGGCGACGCTCTTCTTCTAGAAGCGCCCCCGGAAAGCATGTGCGATCCGGGGGCGCTCGATGTTGTGCGGTGCTTCTGTCGTGCTATGCTGCTCGGATACGACCAGGAAGGAACATCCGTGCAGCAGGTAGCAGGGCAGGACGGTCTGTATCGCATGAATGCGGGCGACAGACTCTTTAACAAGGTGCATGTGCTTGAGGCCGGGATGCCTCCCATTCCGGGTGCGTTGGACGAGCCAGGTTCGTACGGGTTCGTCTCTCGGGGGCTGCCGACGCCCGGCACGGGCGGATCGTACGTTGTTGCGCTTCCCGACAAGCTTACGGTGCGCGTTCTGGCTTACATCGATCCGTACGGACGCGTGTTTTCGACGTCCGAAGCGCTGAGCGCGCCGCCCGCGCGCCAGCCCGATCTCTCGTTCGCTCGCTACTCCGACCAGGCTTCTTCGTCGCGCGAGGAACGTGGTTGCGTGTACGTGCACGAAAAGGATGCCAAGCGCGAGGTCGCGCAGTACCTCAGCGCCCAGGGGAGGTACGCGCTGTTCGGCTCCTGGTACGATTTCGGGCCTTATGCCGGAGGGCTTCGCTACGATCATGCGATGGCTCGCGCCTACCTGGCTTTCGTGCATCGGCCGTCTTTGGGCGCGCCGGTGGTACCCGAGCGTGGCCTCGAGAGCGTGTTCGAGCGCTTGCGCGGCGACAAGCCTTTGGCTGCCATGCGCTCTATTGTTCTCGACGCGCGCAAAGCCGAGAGCGATCCTGCGTTCCGTCCTCCCGCGCTTGTGCGGTGCTTGGCGCAGTGGCTGGAGGACGCGGGGCTGGACGACCTCAAAGGCCGCGGTATGGAGGACGAGCCGGTGCGTCTTGTGCGGACTTCTCGCTACGCTGATACGTATTATGTGGCGGTCGATGACGAAGAAGCGCGGATACCTGCGCCTACGATATGGGCGCTTGAAGCCGCCCTCAATAGGTTCTTGCTGGTCAAAGAGGCGTTTGGGGATCGTGCGGCGTTTGCTACCGACGTTGATTGCGCGCGATGGGACGCGTACCTCATCGAGGCGGCCGCCGTGCAGCGCCCGCAGCTTGACCGGGCGGTTGACGCGCCCGAAGGCAACGAGGGCGGCGAATGGGATGCTCGCTGCAGGATTGCCGCTGCGATCGAGCGCCTGCGCTTGCCGTTTCGGATCGACGCGTCCTTTCGATTGGACGTTGCAGCAGGCGCGGTTGCCTTTGACGTGACGGTTCCTGACGCCTTGCTTATGCCGACGTGGGTTTGGAGCGAGGGCGTCGATCAGGATGCGTCGGGAAGCTGGCTCGAGGCTGATTGGGAGTTTCGCGATGCGCAGGCGCGCCGGTACGCTTTGCACCTTGGCTTGGTCTTGGTTTCGATCGCGTTCGAGGCGGTGGCGTCGGCGATCAGGGTGGATGTGGCGGTGCGTCCTCTTTCCCGGAAGCAGGGCGACCAGGCATCGGAAGGGGGAGAGTTTCCGCAGGAAGATCGGGCTCCCGCGTATGTTCAGGCTGCGTTCGACCGTGCGACGTACGAGCGCTTCGACGGTTTCGAGCAGGCTCGTGCGTTCGATCCCCTGCCTGCGTATCAGGCGTGTGCCGCCTGCTTCGATGGCGACGATGCTCAGGCGTTCGCGTACCTTGAAGGACTCGCCTCCAGTTCCGTGCGCGCCGATCTTCCTGAAACGTGCGACAAAGAGCTTTCCGACAGCGTCCGTTCCGTGTTGGGGGCGGATAGCAGCCGCGACATGCGCATCAGCTACGATGCGGCGTACCGTCGGTTGGCGGAAGGGCTGGCCGATCGCATCGTGCAGGCCGAAAGCGCTTCCGATGCCATTCGCATCGTTCGCGTTGCGCAGGAGGAGGCGGCCGCGGCTTCTGACGATCGGGCCGTTTCTTCGTGCACGCGTTTGATGGCGGCGCTTGCCGCCGGCAGCTTGGACGCACGCGACCAAAACGTCGTGGTTGGCCGGTACTTGGGGGAAGATCGCTGCCTGGTTGCGCTTGGCCGTGCGAAAGCGCTTGCCGAGCATGATCTGGGCCAGGCGGTCGACGTGCTGATCGATGCGGTGGCCGAGGCCGCCGCGCTTGACGGGTTCGTCGACGGATCGTCAACGGCGTACCGAGCGTTCGACTCGTACGTTGCCCGCGTTCTGTACAACCGAGCGCGATATGCGGGCGCGGGCTATCCGTCGCGCGCCGTACGCGATGCGGGCAAACGCGTACGGCTTGCCACGGATACGTTCTACCTCTGCCATCTGGAAATCGTGCGTCTGCTGGAGCATTCGTTCGAGCGTGCCGACGAGGCGCAGCGATACGGGCGTCGCGCCGTTGAGATAGCGCCCGCGACGGCTGCGGGCTATCGTCAGCTGGGTCGCGCGTACATGTTGGTAGGGGATATGGAGAACGCTTCCGCAACCCTTCTGGAGGGCCTGCGCATAGCTTTTCAGCCAAGCGATATAGCTATGGCTTACTATCAGTTGGCGTACGTGCTGTGGAAGATGGGGCGGGCGCGCGATGGCGCGGCTTGCTATTTGAAATCGCTCGCAACGTCGTCTATGGTGGCTGTTCAGGCTACGGCCGAGCTGCAGGAGCTTGTCGGGGAAACGGGCATCGATCTTCCCGCGCGCGACCAGGTGGATCTTGAATTGACGCGTGCGGGGATTCCCGTGGCGCCAACGTCGGACGTGCTAGACGCCTTGGACGAGGCGGCGGTTGCGGCCACCGACGAGGGGATGTTTCGCGTGGCTCGCAGCCTGATGGCCGCGCGGTCGCGCTACCGGCCGGACGATGCGCTCGTGAACGTGCTTCGTTCTTTGGAAAGCTCGTAGGTCTTTTACGTTACAATAGCAAGATTCCGAACAATAGAAACGAAGGGTCGACCCATGGCAATTCAATCTCCCGAGGGAACGCGCGATCTTCTGCCGGACGAGGCGAAGTTCTGGACGCATTTCAAGGCGACGGCGGCGGAGATTTTCGGTCGCTACGGTTACCTGCCGATCGAAACGCCCATCTTCGAGCAGACGGAGCTGTTCGTGCGCGGCATTGGCGAGGCTACCGACGTGGTGTCCAAGGAGATGTTCACCGCGATATCCGGCGAGAACCTGAAAAAGCTTCTGGAGGGCGGCAGCGTGAAGGCGAAGAGCCGCTTGTCCATGCGCCCTGAAGGAACCGCCGGCACGGTGCGAGCCGTGGTGCAGCACGACTTGGTCCCCCAGGGAGCCGCTCCTGCAAAGCTCATGTACGCCGGTCCGATGTTTCGCGCCGAGCGTCCCCAGAAGGGACGTCAGCGCCAGTTCAACCAGGTGGGCATCGAGTGCTTGGGCGCCGAGGATCCCAGCGTTGACGCCGAGGGCATCATCATGCTCATGCGGTTCTACGCCGCGATCGGCATTCCCGTGCGGGCTACTCGCCTGCTGGTGAACTCCATGGGGTGCGAGACGTGCCGTCCGGCGTACCGCGAAGTCGTGAAGGCGTACATGGACGCGCATGCCGACGAGCTGTGCGACGAATGCAAGCGCCGTGCGGAAATCAACCCGCTGCGTGCTTTCGATTGCAAAAACCCTGGCTGCGCCGCCGTTATGGAGGGTGCTCCGAAGATAACCGAGCATTTGTGCGACGATTGCCGCGAGCACTACCTGTCGGTGAAGACGTACCTCGACGGCGCGGGCTTGTCGTACGTCGAGGACCCGACACTTGTGCGCGGCTTGGACTACTACACGCGCACGGTGTTCGAGGTTCAGGTGACCGAGGGAATGGGAAGCCAGAACGCCATCGGCGGAGGCGGCCGTTACGACAAGCTGACCGAGGAAGTCGGCGGCCGTCCGACGCCGGGATTCGGCTGGGCTCTGGGTTACGAGCGGTGCGTGCTGGCGCTCGAGGCGGCCGGGCATACGTTCCCCAAGGCGCAGCGCTGTGATTTCTTCGTTGCGTGCGTTGATGCGAGCGTACGAGCCGAGGCGTTCTCTTTGGTGCAGGCGTGCCGCGATGCGGGGCTTGTGGGCGAGATGGACCACCAGCGTCGCAGCCTGAAAAGCCAGTTCAAGCTTGCCGACAAGCTGGGGGCTTCCATGGTTGCCGTGTTGGGACCCGACGAACTGGCCCGGGGCGAAGTGACGGTTCGCAACATGCAGACGCATCGCGAGCGCGCGATAGAACTGTCCAAGATCAAGGCTCTGCTGGCTCATTTCGGCGGCGAGCCGTTCGATGGGCGCGCGCCTTCGGTCGATGAGGTGTTCGGCGGTTTGGACGACGCGGAATAGACGCGCTTGCGCGTTCGGGACGTTCGGGCGCGCTGTCTGAGGAGGCTTGGAATGGCTGCTGGCAAATGGAGCGGTGTTGCGAAGGGCGCGGGCGCTGCGGCGAAGTTCGTGGCGACCCATCGAAGCGAGATCAAGGCGGCAGCTGAAGTTGCCGCAGGGGTAGCTGCCGAGGTGGCGCCCAAGGTTGCTCCGGTTGCCAAGTCGGCTGCGGACAAGGCGGCCGCAGCAGCCAGGCAGGCCCGGGCAAGCGTCGAGCAGGCTGCGCAGGGAGTTTCCGATGCGCGGACGGAGGCCAAAGGGCAGAAGGAAGAGCAGCGGGTTCGACGCTCGGCAGTGAAAGACGTGCTCCAGGCGGCTGCGGTAAAGCTGTCGTCGCGAGAGTTTTTGGAATCTTGGGACAAGATGGCGGGCTTCGATCCGGAAGGCGTGGCCCATTACCTGGAGATTCCGGGGTGCTACGTGATCCTTCGTTGCAAGCACGCCGTGAGGGACGACGACTACTCCTCGTACCACGGCGTGTACGTAGGGAGCTCGGTCAATCTGGGAGCAAGCATTCGCGAGCACTTGATCGGGTTGGGTAATCCGGACGTGTACGCAGACGTAAAGTATCGTCAGCCCGTTTACATTTTGGCGTTTACCCAGGCCGAAGGGATCGAGGAGAACCGAAAAGGCCTGGTCGACTTGCTGGGCGCGGACGAGTCGTACAACAAGCCGAAAGCGTGACGGCGCGGTAGCGTCCCGCATGCGCCGCGAGTGCCTTGCGCTCGCGGCTGGCCCCTTGCGCTCGCGATGTTGCGTCCCGCGCATGGCTGGCCCTGCACATGGCGGGCTCTTGCGCGCGGTTGGCCCCTTGCGCTCGCGATTCCGGCGTTCTTGGCAGGTTTTGACGGTTTGAGGTCGTCCGAGACGCCCCTTCCCGAACACGCGAAAAATCGAGCTACGTTTCCCCAGGTGAAATGCCATCTCCGATGAGAACAACATGCAAAGCGACATCAAGAGCCCGTCGCTACGACATCAAACCGCAAGAAACTGCCATGCAAAGCGGTTTTTCGCGCGCAACCCCTTGTCTGCAGGGGCACGAGCAGGGTGTCGGGCCTGTGGGCGCGTGGCGCCAATGCGGCGATCGTCGGCGATGCGCGGAAGGCGGCCGGAGCGTGACGGCCCTCGTTGATGGCGCAGCGTCGTTGACGCGGTTCGTCCGATAGGGGACTGCCGGGTTGAAGCTTTCGGCGAGGCTGCCCGCTTGCGGCGTTCCTTGCACGGCCTGATTCGTCTCGCGTTCGCGCGATGCAGTGCGGCCGCGACGTTCGCGTTCGACCGCAGGTTGCGGCAGCTGCGCCTGGGCAGCGGGATGAACCGCATGTTGGCGGATGCGGCGTCCTGGCGGGTTGTTCGCGCGCATTTTGCATGAAAAGACGCGATCAGGGGTTTGTTTTCCCTCGTTTGCCAGTACAATGACTAGGTTTGAGTAACGTCTGCTGTAACTACGAACGGCAGATGCAGATAGCAGTGCCAAGGAGCAAGGAACCATCATCATGACGGACTTCAGGAACGAATACTGCATGCACACCGCCACGTGCGGCGAGCTGCGCAAGAGCGACGTGGGGCGCGAGGTCGAGCTGTGCGGTTGGGCGTGGCACAATCGCGACCACGGCGGTCTTATCTTCATCGATCTGCGAGATCGTACGGGCTATACGCAGGTGGTCGTCGACCCCGATTGCGTGAGCGTCGACGACTTCGCGAAGGCCGAGCATTTGGGTCGCGAGTACGTGCTCAAGATTTCCGGCACGGTGCGCGAGCGCGGCGCCGAAGCCGCAAACCCCAATATGGCTACGGGCGAGATCGAGGTTCTGGCGAAGGCCGTCGAGGTCTTGAACACGTCCGTCACGCCTCCGTTCTCGATCGAGGACGGCATCGAGACCGACGAGACCACCCGCATGAAGTGGCGCTACCTGGATATTCGCCGTCCTGAGATGTTCGAGGCCCTGCACTTGCGTCACAAGGTTGCCCAGGCCATGCGAGGCGCGCTCAACGATCGCGGCTTCCTGGAAGTGGAAACCCCCATTCTGGCGAACTCCACGCCGGAGGGCGCGCGCGACTACATCGTGCCCAGCCGCCCGAACCCGGGCCGTTTCTACGCGCTTCCGCAAAGCCCCCAGCAGTTCAAGCAGATGCTCATGGTGGCCGGCGTCGAACGCTACTACCAGATTGCCCGCTGCTTCCGCGACGAGGATCTGCGCGCCGATCGTCAGCCCGAGTTCACGCAGGTGGACATCGAGATGAGCTTCGTGCGCGGCGACGACGTCATCGACATGATGGAAGACGTCATGGCCGAGACGCTGAAGGCGGTGGGCGTGGACCACGAGTTCCCGCTGCAGCGCATGCAGTACGCCGAGTCCATGGAGCGTTTCGGCAACGATCGTCCCGACACGCGCTTCGGCATGGAGCTCAAGGACATCACCGACATCGTGAAGGACACGGGCTTCAAGGTGTTCTCGAGCGTGGCCCAGTCCGGCGGCGTGGTGAAGGCCATCAACGCGAAGGGCGCAGGCGATTGGAGCCGCGGCGAGGTCGAGAAGCTGGCCGACATCGCCGCCGAGAACGGCGCGAAGGGCATGGCTTGGATCGCGTTCACGACGGACGGCAACGAGAAGAGCCCCATTATCAAGTTCTTCAGCGACGAGGAGTTCGCCGCCCTCAAGCAGGCCATGGACGTGGAGCCGGGCGACCTGCTGCTGTTCGCGGCCGACAAGCCCGCGGTGGCGAACGCCGTGCTGAGCGCGCTTCGCTTGCACATGGCCGACGCACTCAACGTTCCGCGCGAGGGGCATCAGCTCCTGTGGATCGTGAACTTCCCCATGTTCAAGTACGACGAGGACGAGAAGAAGTACGCCGCCGAGCATCATCCGTTCACGCATGTGCTGGACGAGGATGTGGACAAGATCGAGTCTGCTCCGCTCGAATGCGGCAGCTATTCCTATGACCTGGTCATGGACGGCTTCGAAGTGGGCGGCGGCACCATCCGTATCCACAATGCCGAAGAGCAGCGTCGCGTACTGCGCGTGTGCGGCTTGACCGACGAGGAAATCGACGAGAAGTTCGGGCACCTGATCCACGCGCTCGAGCTGGGCGCTCCGCCGCATGGCGGCATCGCCCTGGGTCTTGACCGTCTGGTCATGCTGCTGGGCGGCAAGTCGTCCATTCGCGACGTTATCGCGTTCCCGAAGACGAGCTCCGCGAGCGACCCGATGACGGGCGCTCCGAGCGCCGTGACGGGCCGTCAGCTCAAAGAGGTCAACCTGCGCACGCTGTAAGGGCGCGTAATCTCTCATCTTGTCGGGAGCTCGCTGCGCAAAGGCGAGCTTTCGATTGGCGGGAGCAAGGCGGGGGAGCGGGGTCATCGACTCTGCTCCCCCGCTTCATTTAAGCTTGCAACGGGTCTGTGTGCTTTTGGTTGCTTCAAATAAGTCGGTTGGCTTGGATTTTGCGAGATCGTATATACTAATGCCTCGCATGCGCGAGCATGTTCGAGAATATCTCGGATGGGCCGGGGCGGCGCCATGTTCCGAACCTGGTCAGGTCCGGGAGGAAGCAGCCATAAGGGACCGCTGACGAGCGCCCCTGCCTATCCGGGATATTCTTTTATCTTGACGGCTTGCGGCCGACGGGTTGGCCTGCCTTTCCAGCCGACCGGGCGCGACTGCAGTTTCGAGTGCGCTTCGAGGAAACCCCATGGAAATCATCCAGTTCTTCATTGACTTGCTGCAAGACCCTCGCGGCTTCATTGCCGAATGGATTGCCGCGTTCGGCATGGGCGCGTACATCCCCATCTTCTTGATCATCTTCATCGAGACCGGCGTGGTTATCATGCCGTTTCTGCCCGGTGATTCGCTCCTGTTCACGGCGGGTTTGTTCGCGGCCGACGGCGGCGGCTTGAACTTGGCGCTGCTGCTTCCGGTGGTGTGGGTGGCGGCGATCTTGGGCGATTCGTGCAACTATTGGATCGGTCGCGAATTCGGCAAGCACATCATCGATTCCGGGCGCGTCAAGTCGATGACGCCCGAGCGCATCGAGAAAACCGAAGGCCTTATTAACAAGTACGGCCCGCTGGCGATCTTCCTGGGTCGTTTCTTCCCGTTCATCCGCACGTTCGTGCCGTTCTTTGCAGGTTTCGGGCACATGCACTACCGCAAATTCTTGCTGTTCAACATCATCGGCGGTATTACGTGGTCCACCGTCTTCGTGCTGCTGGGCTACTTCTTCGGCGGCATCCCGGTGGTGCAGGAGCATTTCGAGCTGGTGATCGTTGGAATTGTGGCCATTTCCCTTATACCGGCCGTAGCGGGCGCGATCAAGGCGAAACTGAGCTCCTCCAAGGCGAAGGCTGGGAAATAGCCCGATCGTAGCATTGTGACGCTGCCCCTGCTGATGCTGTGGTGGCGCGCTGCGGCGGCTGCGCGGAAAGCGCGCTTCTTCTATAATGGGCAAGAACGCAGAAAACGCGGGTGCATGCCAGTGCAGGGCGCCCGCGTTCGCATAACCACGGATGCATACGGGAAAGCGGGAGCCGCGCGCTATGGCAGAGGCATTGTACAGAAAATACCGGCCGCAGATATTCGAAGACGTCGTTGGCCAGGAGCATATCGAACGCACTATCAAAAACGCGATCGAGCAGGATAAGGTAAGTCACGCGTACCTGTTCACCGGCCCGCGCGGCACCGGCAAAACCACTACGGCGCGCTTGCTTGCCAAGGCGCTTCTGTGCGAGCACGGCCCTACGTCCGAGCCTGACGGAACGTGCGATGATTGCGTGATGATTGCCAACGGCGAGCATCCCGACGTGTACGAATTGGACGCCGCAAGTCGCACGGGCGTGGAGAATGTGCGCGAGGAGATCATCGGTCGCGTTCAGTTCGCTCCTACGCGCGGTCGGTACAAGATCTACATCATCGACGAGGTTCACATGCTGTCGACGGCGGCGTTCAACGCGCTGCTCAAGACGCTTGAAGAGCCGCCGAGCCACGTGGTGTTCGTGCTGGCTACCACCGATCCCCAGAAGGTTCCCGAAACCATCCACTCGCGCTGCCAGCGTTTCGATTTCCGCCGCATTTCGGCTGAGTCCATCGTGTCGCGACTGGGCGCCATCTGCGTGTCCGAGGACGTGGAGTTCGAGGGCGAGGCGCTTGACCTGATCGCCCATCGCGCTGAAGGCGGCATGCGCAACGCGCTGACCTCGCTTGAGCAGCTTATCGCGTTCGGCGAGGGCAAGGTTACGCTCGAGGTGGCCGAGCGCATGCTGGGCGGGGTGGATACGAACGATCTGGCCGAGATCATGCAGGCCATTGGCAAGCGCGATGTGGCCACGTGCTTTCGCTGGACGGCGGAGTTCGTGGAAACGGGAGCCGATCTGGCTCAGTTCACGCGCGATTTGGCCGAGCACGTCCGCAATCTGTACGTCATGTCGCTGACCGATGCCGACGTTGCCTTGGAAGTGGGCGATACCGAGCGGCGCGAACTGGTGAGCGAACTGCCGCTGTTCGGGGCGGATCGTCTGTCGCGTCTGCTCGGCGTGCTGGGCGACTTGTCTGCCGAATTGAAAACGTCGACGAATCCGCGCTTGTCGTTCGAGATTGCGCTCACGCGCATGGTTCGTCCCGATTCGGATTTGACGCTCGAGGCGCTTGCCGAGCGCATCGAAGCGCTGGAAAGCGGGCATTCGGCCGTTGCCCACGTGACGTCGGCGGCGGCTCCGGCGGCCGTTCCTGCGGCGGCCCCGGGATCTGCGCCTGTCGCCCAGCCTGCCCAGCCCGTTCAGCCTGTTCAGGTTTCGCAACCTGCCCAGCCCGTTGCGGCTGTTCACGCTGCGCCCCAGCCTGCACCCGCTGCCCAGCCTGCGCCTGTGTCGCAGAGCCCGGCGCCCGCGGCCGCTCCGTCCGCGACCGCCTCTCCGGCTTCTGCTGCTCCTGCGGCTTCCGCTTCCGCCGCGGTTGTCCAGGCGGATCCTGGCGCACTGGCGGCGGCTTCGGGCCAAGTTGCCGACAGTCTGCAAAACCCTGCGGCTCTCCAGCGCGTTTGGCAGGCTGTTCTTGCTACGCTCAAGAAGAACAAGGCCGCTTACGGCGTTTTGTTCCTTAACACGAAGGCCGTGTACGATGCGGGCAAGCGCATCCTCTTGATCGAATTCCCTGCGGAAAACGCCTTCGCGTTCAAGGCTGTGCAGAAGCAAGATGTCCAAGATGCCGTGTCCGCCGCATTGGCTCAGGCGTGCGGTTCCGCGGTGCCGTTCGCGTATTCGCAGGCCGGTGCAAGCGCCCCCGCGTCTCCGGCTGCTGCTTCCGCTGCTCGACCCGCTTCGGCGGTCTCCGCATCTCCTGCGGCCTCTGCCGCGCCTCGTGCGCAGGCGGCCGCATCCCACGCGCAGGCTCCGGTCGCTTCGACGTCTCGTCCGCAGCCCCAGCCCCAGCCCCAGCCGCAGCCGTCTGCGGCGATGCCGGCCTACGATGTTCCTCCGTACGAGGACGAGCAGGTGCCCTACGACGACTTCGACGTTCCTGCGCCTGCGATGCCCGATGCTTCGCCGGTGCCTGCCGCGCAGCCGGCTCGGATGCCGCAGCCTCAGAGCGCGCCCGCTTCCATCCCGGCTTCGGCACCTGCTTCAACCCCTGCGACCGTGCAGAGCTCTCCCGCCGACCCCAGCGACCTGCAAGCCATTCTTGCCGCCGGTTTTGGAGCTGGCGTGGTTGTGGAAGAAGTGAAAGAATAGGAATCCGCGCCGTTCGAGGTTCGGTTGATGTGCCGGACCGGTCGATCGCGTGCTAACGAACCTGAAAGGAAACCGTACTATGGATATGAAGAAGATGATGAAGCAGGCTCAGAAAATGCAGATGGAGCTTGCTCGCGCGCAGGAAGAAATCAAGGACATGACGTTCGAGGCTACGGCTGGCGGCGGCATGGTCAAGGTTGTTGCGACGGGCGACATGGCCATCAGCAGCATCACGATCGATCCCGAGGCCGTTGACCCCGAGGACGTGGAAATGCTTCAGGATATGGTGACGGCTGCTGTCAACGAGGCGCTTCGCGGCGTGTCCGACATGAGCGCCACGCGTCTGAACGCCGCGACGGGCGGCATGAGCATCCCGGGCCTCATGTAGATCAGGCGAAGGGGAATTTGTCATGCACGCAGCGCCGTCTATCCAGAAACTGCTCGATGAGCTGGAGCGCTTGCCTGGAGTTGGTCCGAAATCCGCCCAGCGCATAGCGTACTGGATACTAAATGCCGACAAGGCGACGGCGCTGCGTCTTTCCGAAGCTATTGCCGAGGTGAAAGACCAGGTTTGCTTCTGCAAACGCTGTTTCAACTACGCCGAGGACGATCTGTGCGAGATATGCCGCTCGTCCAAGCGCGATGCGAGCACGATCTGCGTGGTAAGCGAGCCGCGCGATATTCCTCCCATCGAACGAACGACCGTCTATTCCGGGGTCTACCACGTGCTGGGGGGCGCGCTTTCTCCTATGGAGGGCATCGGGCCGGATAATCTGCGCATCGCCGAGCTTATGAAGCGCTTGGCAAGCGACGAGGTCCAAGAGGTTGTGTTGGCGACGAATCCCAACGTGGAAGGCGAGACCACGGCTGCGTACCTCGCGCGCCTTATCAAGCCGCTGGGAATTCGCGTTACGCGCCCTGCAAGCGGCTTGCCCGTAGGCGGCGATTTGGAGTTTGCCGACGAAGTTACGCTTGGTCGCGCCATCGAGGCTCGCAGGCCGTTGTAGCAGGCGCAGCGAGCGTCCGTGCGTGACGGCCGATGCCCGCGGGGGCGTTTTCGGGCATAAAAAAGGGGACGTCTCCGTCCCAAAGATAAGAAGAAGGGTTCTGCCCCCTCCAAAAAACAGAACCCTTTTCTTTATCGAAGCATCAAGCTTCTGTAAAGCAGGTTGTAGTATACCACCGATCTCCACGAAATCACAACATGTTTTTTCGGCGAATAGCAAAGGGCTATATTGACCTGGGGAAATACTTGCTCAGAAAAGCTTAATATTCCAAAGCGTTTCCTTCTTGAAGCGGTCTCTGGAGCGTTTTCGCGGCCTTCGCGCGTTACGTTGCAAAGCGGTTTTTAGGCGCGATCCTTTGTGAGCTTCAGTATGTCTTCGCGAGACGACACCTCTAACTTACGGTAAATATTATGAATGTGCGTTCGGGCGGTGTTGGGAGAGACGAACAGCACGTCTGCGATATAAGCCCCGCTGTGTCCTTCGGCAAGATACGAAAGGATCTCTTGCTCGCGGGCTGTCAGATTGTACGTTTCGGCCAGTTGGGCGCAGCGCACGGATGCGGGAGTGGGGCCGGCGTTCGATTGTCCTGTAGGTTCGACGCGGTCGTTTTCGTCGCTTGAGGTCCATTGCGTTTCGCGCTGGTATCGAATATGCGACGAGAAGACCATCGCGAATGCGTACAGCGTAGTAATTATCGTCACTACGATAGGGGTTACGTGGTCGCCCATCACGGTGGCAAACGCTTGGCCCGTGAACGACGCGGCTGCAAAGAGGAAAACCGCAAGCGAGAAGACCGCGTCAGATGGGAATTCGCCCGCATTGGCTATGGCGCACAGTGTTGCAAGGGTGAGTATGGCCGCTAATGCGTAGAGGGCATACGTGAGGTACGTTGCCAGCTGTTCTCCCTGGCCTACGGTAGCCGTGATGCTGGTGACGGCTAAGAGCAGCATGGCCATAAGCGGAAGAAACGTTTGATGCATACCGCCGCGCAGCGATAGCCGCCTTTTTCTTAGCAATGCATATGCCAGAAGAATTGTTGCATCGAGTGCAAGCATGGCTAGGTAGGCGTCCTGGCTTTGGTTGAACGACGTGCGCATTACCGCCATAACGAAAGCGAATACGATCAGGCCAAGGCCTGGAGCTGCAAGGACATCAACAAGGGATGCGGCGATTGCGCGCGGTTCGCCAGTCGACCGGCGTTTCGCCTTTTTGCAAGAGGGGACGGTTGCGCCAAGCGCCAACGGTACGATGACTGCTGTTATTGAAGCCAGTACGAACAGCGCGGTTACGCCAGCCAGCGGTAGAATGCTGTAAAGGTGGCATAAGAGCGCCGAGAGGATGCTAGCGAGAGAAACTATTTCGAGGGCGCGTTTGATCTTGAATCGAGTACACACGCGGCCCCAGGCAAGCACTAAGCACGTGTCTGCTAGTGCCGTGGTGAAAGCGAGTGCCACCACCGAGGTTGTTCCGAAGCTGCCGGACCAGGCGAAAAGAGCATACGTAAGCGAGCAGCAGAGGTAGATTGCCCCTCCGAACGAACTGAGCATCACGTAGGGAACGCGTTTTCCGGCAAGGGTGAGCCCAAGGAACAGGGCCCCTAAAACGGTCGCGCACAGAAGCGTGGTCTCGGCGAAGGTTCCTATGAAGGACCCGGCGTGCTCGAACCTCAAAAACGATATGACGGCACCTGAGTAGATTAGAAGCGTTGAAAACAAGCAGCCTAATCCTACGACCAAGGCGATTGCGGTCATTGGCGACTCGTTGGAAGTTCTTGGTTTCTGGTTGTCGCATGCCTTGGCCATGCGGTTCCTCCTGGCTGCTTGGGGCAGGCTGTATTATAGCATCGCTATGTCTCTTCGTTAATCAAAATGCTTGTTTGATCTGCTGAAACGCATGAGATTGAGAACATCTACGTAAAAACGTTGAGCGCCTTTGCCTTCGCTGAAGGCGAAATCAACGGTTCGTCGGATAGCGCCAAACCGGTCTTCTGGTCAGGATGGAGCATGTTGAAGCCAACGCAGTGCACGTTGGGAGTTGGAGTGCGAAGGAGAGGGAGAGCGATGGAGCTTTCACGAAGGAATTTCCTGGCAGGAGCGGCGAGTGCTGGCGTCCTGGGCGTCATGGGGCTAGCCGGCTGCGCTCCGCAGCCGGCTAAGGAGCCGGACAAGGGAAGCGCGGCTGCGGGCGAGGCCGCTTCGGCCCGCCCTGCATACTATATGTGCGACGAGAATTGGCTGGGCTCCGCGCCCGAGATTGCCGATGGCGACATTGCGGAGACGAAGTCTTTCGACGTCGTGGTGGTGGGCGGCGGTCATGCTGGCACGCAAGCGGCGTTGGCCGCTGCGCAAGAGGGTGCGAGCGTGGCCGTGATCGAGAAGCACAACGACGGCGAAATCGTGTATCGGGGCGACGACATCTGCTCGTACAATTCGAAGCTGCTGGAAAGCTGGGGTTTCGGTCCGTACGATCTGAATGAAATCGTGAACGAGTACGTACGTCGCGCCAATGGACGGTGCAGCACCGATGTCATTCGTTCGTTCGTGTACAACTCGGGCGAAATGATGGACAATCTGGCTTCGCTCGTTCCCGATACGTCGAACGTGTTCGATTTCGAAGGCGGCGAGTGCATCGTTCAGATCGCTTACGACAAGCCGAACGGAAGCGATTATCCGGTGGAGGTGTCCGGTTACAAGATGTGGGCATCCACCGTGCAGACCGTTGGTACGAAAAACGCTAATCCGGTGGGCAAGAATGGCTTGACGGACGTTTCCCGCTTGGCCGAGCTCGAGACGTATTGCCGCGATGCCGCCGAGGATTTGGGCGCGAAATGGTTTTGCGGCCATGCGGCGGTGCGTTGCGTGCAGAGTGACGAGGGCGCAGTCCTTGGCGTTATCGCTCAAGATGCCGACGGATCCTATGTGCGCTTCGACGCATCCAAGGGCGTTATCCTGGCCACGGGCGACTTCGGTGCCAATACCGACATGGTGTGGGAGCTTTGCTCGGAATGCGCTGAAAACGCCGAGCGACATGGCGTGGATCGGGAGACGTTGACGGGTATGACCGACTGCGATGGCTCCGGTCATAAAATGGGCTGCTGGGCGGGCGGTGCCATCGAGAGCCATCCGCGCCCCGTGGCCGGCGACGCGCCTTCCATTTCGTTCGGTCCCTGGGGTTCGGCTCCAAGCTTGTGGATGAACTGCAAGGGCGAGCGCTTCATGAACGAGTCGTATGCGGGGTTGGTGCTGGCTCAGTCGTGCCGTCAGCCTATTGATCTCGAAGCGGCCATGGTGGGCAACTTCGCCATCATGGATAAAAAGCACATGCAGTATATTCAGGCGGGCGGCCTTGATCACGGTGCTCCTAACTGGGGATTTCCTGAGGGCATCGAAGAATATCGGGCGCAGATGGACGGCGCAGACCCCTCTGCTGGCACCATTGAGGTTCGCGGTCTGGAAATTGCGAACCGCACGAGGCCGTTTGTGAACGAGGTGTTCGTTGGGGCTACCGTGGAGGAAGCGCTGAAAAATGCCGGGCTTTCCGGGGAGGCTCTCGAAACCGCAAAGGCCACGGTCGAGCGTTACAACGAACTGTGCGCTGCTGGAGTGGATGCAGATTACGGCAAGCCGGAGAATCTGCTCATTCCGATCGACGAGGCCCCGTTCTATATTGCCAAGCAGGGCACCGAGCGCTTGTACGGTCCTGGCCTGAACACGCTTGCGGGCTTGTGCGTCAACGGAAGCTACCAGGTGCTTACGGCTTCGAAAAACGATGTCGTCAAGGGCCTGTATGCGGTGGGCAACACGATGGGCGAGCGCTACGGAAACGCTTACAACTGTCCCTCTGCGGGCAACAACATGGGCAACGCCATGACGAGCGGCCGCGTGGCTGGCAAGCATGCTGCTCGAGGCTAAACGACTCGCGACGATGCTGGGAACGGCGAGCGAGCGGTGATGCAGCGCACCGTCCGTCCGCGCATGTCGGCATCGTCTTTTCCTCCCTCCTGCGAAGGCCGCGCTCGAGCGCGGCCTTCGTGCGTTCGGGCGCGGCCGGCATGATCGGTTGCTGGAGGTGGACTCCGATGCGCCGGTGCCGCCCGCGTTCGCGTTTGCGCTCGCTTCCTGTCAAGCTCCCTTCCGTGCGTCGTGCTATACTGAGCGCCGAATGAACAGGGGGAAGCGCATGGTGAACATTCCTAGTCCGGCGGTGTCCATAGTTGGACGCCATAATTCGGGCAAGACCACGCTGATCGAAAAGCTTATCGCTGAACTGGTGTCTCGAGGCCTCGACGTGGGTAGCGTGAAGCATCACAGCCACGTGGGCTTCGATATCGATATTCCCGGAAAGGACTCGTATCGCCATCGCGCCGCCGGTGCAAGCGAGACGGTGATTGCAGCTCCGGGCCAGATGGCGCGCGTGAAAACCGTCAAAGGCGAAATCGAGTGCGCTGAAATCGTGCGCAGCATGCCCGGTCACGACATCGTGGTGGTGGAAGGCTATCGCAAAAGCGGGCTTCCTACCATCGAGATCATGCGCTCGGGCAACGAAGCCGACGCACGCGTAGCCGACGTGTTCGCCGAAGGCGCGCGTTGCGGTTGGCCGCTCGGCACCGACTTCACGCAGTTCACGCGCGGTACGGTTCCTCCTGCTGACGACCCGGCCGCTCACGAGATGCTCGAACGTTCCCAGCAAGCGCCTGCTTCGGCAACGGGCAGTCACTTCGCCGTGCAGCATCCCGATCATGCCGATATCTCCAACAAGCTTCCCACGGCGCAGACTGTTGCCGTGGTGACCGATATCGCCGATGCGCATCGCGCTGCCGAGACGTACGGCATTCCCTCGTTCGATTTGAACGACGTTTCCGGATTGGCGGATTTCGTCGCGCAGCGCTACGCTCGGCCGCGTGTGACCGTGGTGATCCAGGCAGGCGGGGAGAGCCGTCGCATGGGTCAGAGCAAGGCGACGGTTCCGTTCGCGGGCCGCCCCCTTATCGCCCGTATGGTCGAGCGACTTGCTCCCGCTTCGGATGACTTGATCATCACGACGAACGAGCCGGAAAACCTGACGTTTCTGTACGACATGTTCCCGCAGTACCGCATCCAGTTCGTGCGGGATGCGTGCGAATGCCGCGGTGCGCTGCCGGGGTTGTACACGGCTCTGCAGGCGGCCGGCAACCCGTACGTTGCCGTAGTGGCGTGCGACATGGTGTTCGCATCGCCGTCGCTTGTTGTTGCCGAAGCCCTGGCCATGAACGAGTCGGGCGCCGACGTGGTGGTTCCCATCAACAAGCACGGCTACGAGCCGTTCCACGCAATGTATCGTCGCTCGGGCTGCCTGCCTGCCGTGACCGCGGCGCTCGACCGGGGAGAAAAGCGCGCCCAGGCGTTCTTCGCCGACGTGAACGTGCTCGAATTCCCGCAAGCGCGCGTCTTGGAGGCCGAGCCCATGGGCGGCTGTTTTATTAACGCGAACACGCCCGAAGAGCTTCGCTCGTTGGAAGAATCTTTCTTGGAGGGGTAGCATGCCCAACCTTATCGACATAGTCGAAGTGGCGGAAGCGCTTGAGAGCAAGGCCGTTTACTTGGCCTCCGATCGCTGCACGGTGGTGCGAAACCGCCATTCCTCGTGCACGAAGTGCTCGGACGCGTGCCCGACCGGCGCAGTTGAGGCGGTCGACAACGTGCTGTCGCTTGACAGCGATGCCTGCGTGGCATGCGGGGCCTGCACGACGGTCTGTCCCACCGAAGCGCTCATTCCGTTGCAGCCGCTTGACGAGGACCTTGCTTCAAGCGTGGCGGAAGGCGTGGTGAATACCGAAGGGATGGCCGTATTCGCGTGCGCTCGCATAGCGTCGAAGCGCGTGGGCGATCCCCGACGTTACGCGGAGGTTCCGTGCTTGGCTCGCATGGAAGAAAGCGTGCTTCTGGGGCTTGCCGCGCGCGGCGTGGAGGACATCGTGCTGGTCGACGGCACGTGCTCGACGTGCAAATTCAGGGCGAATGTGCCGGGGATCGACGCCACCGTTCGTTCGGCGAACGATCTGATTGCCGCGCAAGGTTCCGAGATCCGCGTGAGGCGGGCGTCGGCGTTTCCCGAGGAAGTGTTGCTGCAGGACAAGCGCAGCTTGCTGGGTGAATCGCGCCGGGGATTTTTTACCAGCGCTCGTTCGCGTGCGGTGGATGCGGCCGGGAAAACCGCCGAAGTGATGGTGTTCAAAAACGATGGCGCCGCTGGTCCGTCGCTACGCGATCGCCTGCGCATGTCCGACGCGGGAACGCTTCCGCAGTTCAACCCCGAGCGCCGTATGCGCGTGCTCGACGCCATGGATGGGCTGGGCGCTTCGACGGTGCCTGAAATCGATACGCGGCTGTTCGGGTCGGTGTCGATCGACGAAGAAGCATGCAGTTCATGCGGCATGTGCACGGTATTCTGTCCCACGGGAGCGCTCAAGAAGAGCGAGATGAAGCCCGCGGACGGCGAAGGCAGCTTCCTTGAATTCTCCGCGGCCGATTGCGTGCAGTGCCGCCTGTGCTCCGATGCATGCTTGAAGAGTTGCTTGACCGTAAGCTCTACGGTGAGCACCGATGAGCTGTTCGACTTCGAGCCGCGCCTCATCCATCTGCCGAACCCTCCGAAGCGCACCGGTATTCTGGGAAGCTTGAAGCGCTAGTCCGGCATGCGGATGCGGGCGGAAGGGCGATGCTCGCATCCGCATGTTCTGCTGTCGGTCGGCGGACGCTTGCCCGATGCGCCGAATTGCGGGAAGCGCCGTTTCTCTTGAAGGATCCGCCAGCGACGATCCTTTTGGCGATGCTGTGCAGTTGCGCGCCCTCGATTTTGGCTTTACGATCGCCTTCCCGCCTTCCCGCCTTCCCGCCTTCGGGGGTGTGCTAGGCTTTAAGCCTGCCGGATAAAAGGAGGCCACCATGCATGCAAGCCAGATTCGCGCCCTTGCTCGGAGTGTTCTGCGGGGCATGTGGGGCGTTGCGCTCGTCGTCACGCTGGTAGCCGTGATCATGGGCGACGTGAATGTTGCCGTATTGCCGTCTTTCACCGTTCAAGTGGGCGAGGCTTTCTATACTGTCGGCAGTTCTGACGGATTCCAATACTTGGCGCGTATTCCTTTCGCGTTCGAGCCCGCTCCCTTCGCGTTCGAGCTTGCTTTTGCGGAGCCGTCCGGCTTTCTGAGCGTTGTCGTCGGCATCTACGGCGTTGTTGTTCTGATAATCGGCGGGGCGGTGCGTCAAGGGCTTTGCCAGTTCAATATCAACCTGATCAAGAAAGACGCCCCTGCGGAATTCAACGTCTTGTTCTCGAAATTTTCGAATCTGGGCAAATGCCTTTTGCTGAATCTTGCCATGTGGCTTCTCATTTTTGCATGGTCGCTGCTGCTTATCATCCCGGGCATCATCGCCGCCTACCGCTACGCTATGGCTCCCTACATCATGGCGCAAAATCCGGATATTGGCGTGATGGACGCCATCGGCCAGTCCAAGGAGCTTATGAGGGGGCACAAAGGCCGGCTGTTCTGGTTGAGCCTGACCTTCATTGGGTGGGTGCTCCTGTCGGTTTTGACCTTTGGGATAGGCTTTCTCTGGCTGAATCCTTACATGGAAGCGGCGCAGGCGGCTTTCTATCTGGAGCGAACCGATCAGCTTCCAGGCACGCACAAAAACAGCCCCACCTCCATCTAGACCGAGGGGCAAAGCGAGCATAGGCGTTTGCACTCGAAGTCATTGGAACGAGTCTTCGACGAGTCTGTTCATGTGTCGATTTGTAAACTGTATTGAAAACAAGTACAGAACTGCTGTATAAGTAGGTGCAGCAAACAAGGGCCGGTCGTCCTCGATCGGCCCGTTCGATTTTCGGAGTGGGTATGAACAGCGATTTCATGGTGGCGGTGCACGCGCTTGTATATTTGAACCATAAGGCGGACACCGTTTCGAGCGAGGCGCTTGCCGAGAATATTTGCACGAATGCGGCGCGCGTGCGCAAAGTGATGGTGCCGCTCAAGCGTGCGGGCCTGGTGTCTACGCGCGAAGGGAGCGTGGGCGGATATCGATTTGCGGTCGATGCTGCTGAAGTGAGCCTACGAGCGGTGGCTGACGCTTTGAGCACGCATTTCGTCGAATCGACCTGGCATAGCGGTAGCCATGATATGGATTGCCTTATCGCGTGCGGGATGGCCGACGTCATGGACGGTATTTTCGCCGACTTGAACAAGCGCTGCCTCGAGGAGCTCGCTCGAATAAGCATAGCCGATATCGATGCGCGCATATTCGAGCCGAGCGTTCAAGACGGCGACCGTGCGACGCATCCTCATTCGTTGACCCCAAGCAATTCGACCGACTAGGAGACGTTCCATGGGCTTTTCTCTGGAAACGAGCATTCCTGCTTTGGCGGTGTTCGTACAAGGACTTCTGAGTTTCTTCTCTCCCTGCGTGCTGCCGCTGATTCCGCTGTACGTGGGCTACCTTGCCGGCGGCGCAGGCAAGGTGGGCGAGGACGGGCTTGTCGAGTATCCCCGCAAAAAAGTGTTCGTGAACACGCTGTTCTTCGTTGTTGGCGTGAGTTTCGCGTTTTTCTTGCTGGGCTTTGGGTTTACGGCGCTCGGGCAGTTCTTCACGGGCAACCAGCGCATGTTCTCGATGGTTGCAGGCATCATCATGGTGGTGTTCGGCCTGTACATGCTGGGCGCATTCGGCAAAACGCGCCTGATCGAATCCGAGCGTCGTTTGCCGTTCAATCTGAGTTCGTTCGCCATGAATCCCCTGGTCGCTTTGGTGCTGGGCTTTACGTTCAGCTTCGCGTGGACGCCTTGCGTGGGTCCGGTGCTGGCAAGCGTTTTGCTTATGGCGTCGTCAAGCGCGTCGGCGGCGTGGGGCTATGCGCTGGTGGGCGTGTACACCCTGGGCTTCGTGCTGCCGTTTTTGGTGGTGGGCTTGTTCACTGGCGAGGTGCTGCGCTTTTTCCGGACGCACGGAAACGTGGTCAAATACACGGTGAAGGTGGGAGGAGCGCTGCTCATCGTCATGGGCTTGATGACGGTGACGGGATGGATGAACGGCGTGACCAGCTACCTGTCTTCGTTCGGCGCCGCCCCCGCTGCGCAGGAGCAGTCGGTTGACGGCGCGGACGATGCGGGCAAGGCGAACTCGGACAAGCAGTCCTCGTCGTCCGCCTCGTCGTCCGACGGGAATGCTTCGGGGAAGAATTCGTCGGATCAAGCCATCGTGGCCCCGATGGCCGATATTGTTTTGACGGATCAAAACGGGGTGGAGCGCAGGCTGTCCGATTATCGGGGCAAAACCGTGTTCCTGAACTTCTTCGCCACGTGGTGCGGCCCCTGCCAGCGTGAGATTCCCGATATTGAGGCGCTGTATAAATCGCGCGGCGAAAACCAGGATGATCTGGTGGTGCTGGCGGTGGCGAATCCTAAAACCGCCGACGATCCGAAGAACAGCGATGTGTCCGAGGCCGAAGTGAAGTCGTTCATCAAGGAGCGGGGGATCACGTATCCGGTGCTGATGGATACGAAAAGCCAGCTGTTCAGGGCTTACGGCATTCGATCGTTCCCAACAACGTTCATGATCGACAAGGACGGCAACGTGTTCGGATACGTCACCGGCATGCTTACTCCCGACGTCATGAACAGCATCGTCGAGCAAACGATGACCGGCGTGCGGAAGTAGTTGCTGTTGGGTTTTTTTGACCGCTCGCCCCGGTCGGGGCGAGCGGTTTTTTCAGGATGCATGTCCGGTGCTTCGAGTCGCGCGCGGGCGCGGCTCGCGCGGTCGTTCAGTGTTTTGCGTTGTTTGGAATGACCGTCGATGCCAATGCTGGCGAACGGCGCGTGGGTTCCTTTGTGCTTGTGGTGGGACGCTGTTTTTATTGGCGAGCGCAATGTCGTCTAGTCGCGATTTGCATGAGGGGGCTCTGCCGATTTCCGCCAGTTCATCTTCTAGCGCGAAGGCGACCCTCGCTGCACGATTCTTTCCCCAATGTTGCGTACGGTTGCCTGTTGTTCCGCCTTCCTGAAAGCCGTGCTCTTCCGACCTGGGCAAACGAAGCAATGTGCTTAAAGGGAAGGACTTGGAAGGGGGTCTATGGTTCAGGAAACGCAACATTGGGGAAAGAATCGTGCAAGATGCCGGGTTTTTGATACGTTGTGAGTCGGGATGCGCTCCTGCGTAGACTGCAGATGCGCATGCGAAACGCCCACCGAGATGGATGGGCGCTTCGTGCTGGAAGGTCGCGCGTGGGAGGGAGCGTGCGCGACTGCAAGGGGTGTTGCGCTATTTGGCTGCCAGCAGCTTGACCACATGCAGCGCCTCGGTCATGGTGCGACCGCAAGCTACGCCGTGCATCTGGTCGGGATAGTTGCCGCTGAACAGGGAGCCCGAGCAATCGCCGGCGCAGTACAATCCTTCGATAGGCTCAAACTCTGCATTGAGGGCCTGGCAGTCTTCGTTGATGCGAACGCCGTCGATGGTGGTCAGCAGCGTGCCGCCCAGCGTAGCGCCGAAGAACGGAGGCGTGCGAAGCTCGGACAGGCGGTACGCTTCCTTTCCGAAGTCCACGTCTTCCTGAGCATCGAACAGCTCGTTGTAGCGTTCGCAGGTGGCCAGGAAGTTCTTCTTCGCGTCGGCGTCGAAGCCCAGCTTGTCGGCCAGTTCCTCAAGCGTATCGGCCATTTGCAGACGGCCGTCTGCAAGCTCCTTCTCGAAGTACTTTTCCAGATCGTACGTGCCGTCTTCGCGCCTGACCCGCTGAACGCCCATGCGGGTGCCGGCGCTGCAGCCCAATGTGTGGAAGCGCTGCACATCCTCGCCGAAGTTGCCGTCCCATACGCTGATGTACACGCCGCCAGGTTGCTGAGCCGCCGCGTGCGGCAGGTAGTCGTAGTCGGCGGACTCCAAAGCGAAACGCTTGCCTTTCAGGTTCACTTTCAGGAACGGCTGCGTGCCCGGGTTGAACTGGCCGTTGCCCGGGAACTGCGGCTTGCCGGCTTCGATGGATTCCTGGGTGTAGCCGGCGGTGGTTCCGGGAGCTACCAGGCCGCGGTCGAAGATCATGGTTGCGCTGGTGATATCCTTTACAGCACCAGCCCACAGGGCGGCTTTGATGCCCATGCCATCGTTGTTCTGGTTGTAGCCCAAAGCGGTAACCGAGGCGGTGGTGATAGGGGACAGGGCGGACAGCATGGTGGGGTTGGCGCTGTAGCCGCCCGTTGTCAGCAGCACGCCTTTCTTGGCGTTGATATGGGTGTAGCCGTTGTCGGTCTTGAAGATGGCGCCCGTTACCTTGCCAGACTCGTCGGTAACCAGCTTGGCTAATTCGTGCTTGTAGGAAATCTGGTAGCCGTTGTCGTTCATGATTTGCTCGAACAACTTGTTGCGCTCCGGAATGCCGTCCCGTCCGCCTTCGGCATTGCCGTAGTGATGCTCGCCGCACGGAGTGTAGAAGGGGGTGGCGCCCATGCCGCCGGGCATTTCAAACTCATCGGCGATGACTTTCGCGCCAGCAGCGCTCATGTACTTGTCGACGTACTCGAACATGTCGTTGCTCTCGTTCATCCACATGTTGATGAGAGCTTGGTCGCATGTTCCGCTGGAATAGCGAGCCCATTCACCGTGTAGGCGAGCGCGGTCGGTGTAACAGCCCTGGTCGGTAAAGGGTTTGGTATCAACAGCGTTGAACCAATGGCGCGTGGCGCCCACTTCGGAGCCCTTCTCGCATAAGATGAAGTCCATCTTCTGATCAGATGCGTAGGCGCCTGCAATCATGCCGCCGTTGCCGGCGCCCACGATAAGAAGATCGGTGTCCTTGGTTTCCGCGATGTCGCTTTCGGCAATTTCGGGCGCAGATCCCAGCCAGTCGACGGTTATGGCGCTGCTGCCGTTGTCTGTGGCTACGACGCCATTGGGAGCTGCTTTCGCTTCGGTGGAGCCTGCTGCTTTAGCATCGCCCGAACTAGGAGCTTGCGGAGCGCAGCCGGCTAGCCCGATAGCGGCAAGCGCGCCGGCTCCTGCCACGCCGCCCAAAAAACTGCGGCGAGAAATTCCCTGTGATTTCATACGTTCCTCCTTCAAATATGTTCTCTTGCCGCCCGACGGCGTCATGCGGCATCCCTCGGTCTTCACCTTATCGACGCTGCGCGGTGCTGAAACCACCCTGCAAGGGGCGTTTCGATTGGTGTCATAGGGTGGCTTCTGCTCCCCCCGATGGGGTGATTTGTGCGCATTATGCCTGATGGAGATTGAATTGACGCTTCCTGCGCTCGCAGTGCGGGCGTGTTTCACGTACAATGGGGGCACGTGATCAAGGGGGGAGGGACCTTGCAATCGGTTGCACAACGAATTCGTAGCTTGGGAGAGGCTGTGGATTCGGTTACGTTGCTGTGCGTGGTGGGCTTTGCCGTCATGGGGTTTGTTGGCGGGGTTTTAAATGCCAGCTTGTATGCGCGCGTAGCTGAGTACTGCGGGATCGCTCGCGAGGTGGCCACGCTGTTTTCGGGCGCGCTGTTTTTAGGGGTGTTCCTCGTCGCCTCGCGCAAGCCCGTTCTGCTTGATCGACGGCTGTTAACCGTAGGTGCGCTCGGCTGCGCAATCACGGCGGCTTTTGTGCTGGAATTCGCGCTATCCCTTGGCAACGGGCCTCTAACGATTGTTGGCTTCCTGTTTTCGAACGTTGCTTCGGTTTGGGCTTCCGTCATGCTTTTATGCACTCTGGCGTCCTTACGTTCGATGGAAGCGGTGCTGGTTGCTGTGGTGTGCGGCACGGCGCTGGGCGAGGTGGTGCGCGTGGTTCATCCGCCGGTGTTGTTCCAGGTGGGTGTTGTCGAGGTTGTGGCCTGCCACGCGCTGGTCATCATGTTGCTGTACCGTCGCGGCGGTCTAAGGCTTGACCAAGTGGCGCGCGGCGCGTCTCCGGCCAGTCTTGAGCTTTCCAATCCTGAATCGTTTTTGCAGCCAGCGCACGCTTTGTTTTTATGCGCGGCGTTGTTTAGCGTGGCAACGGGGTACGGTTTGACGCTTAACGAAGTTTCGCACGCCCCGGTAGGCGTGGAGATTTCGGCGTTTGTTCTGATGGGCGTGGCGGTCTGGATGCTGCTCTCTGGCGGGGAGGGCAAGGAGGATCTGCTGTTCTCCTTTTCAGTACTGCTTGTGGTCGCCGGATTCATCATTGCTCCTTTTACTTTTTTGACAGGCCTTCCTTCGGCAAATGCTTTATTGCGCATTGGCGTGCGCTGTTTCGACATGCTGGTGTGGCTGGTGGTTCTTTCGGTTGGAAGGCGCAACCTGCTTGCATTGCTGCCGACGTATGCGCTCATACGCTGCATGAACGCTGTCGGCACCGATATAGGCGCCGTTGCCGGTCATACGACGAACGACTTGGTGGGGACGAATGGCGATGCCGCCATGCTCATTGCCGAAACGGTGCTGTTCGCGTTCGTTGCTTTCCTGTGGTTGGGCTTTCGGAAGTTCAGTTTCACTGACACTATCCAGGGCGTAGTGGGCATGGGCGCGTCGGCGGATCGCGCGCGGATGCGGAACGAGTTGTCGGAAAACGAAACTACGCCGCGGGGCGAAAGGGGAGACGCGACGACGAGCGTTGCGGTTGCGCCGAGCATTGAGGAACGATGTCGTTTTATCGGGGTGGATTGTGGTTTGACCGAGCGCGAAACCGAGATATTCGCGATGCTGGCGCGTGGGCGCAACGGGCAATTCGTCATGGACTATTACGTAGTTTCTCGAAACACGGTGAAAAGCCACGTTAAACATATATATGCCAAATTGGGCGTTCACTCTCAACAAGAGTTGATTGACTTGGTGGAGGATTGGCGCGCGCCAGCAGCACGGTCTTAGCGTTCGAGCAGGAAGCGCTCGACTTCGCGGTTGAATGCTTCGGGGTTCTTGGCTGCCACGAAGTGATCTCCGGGAACGAACGTCAGGCGCGCATCGGGCAGGCTTTTCGCGATCAGCCGCGTGTGGCCTTCCTCGATCATATCGTCCGTGCCCGCTATCACGAGCGTCGGCGCGTCAAGTCTGCTCAACTGCCGTGGATCGATGTTCGGGTCGTTCACCATAAGCCCCAGCATCTCGGCGTTGTCGTGCGCCTTTCTGCTCCAGCGAGCAAACAGCGACGCCGCGCGATACCCCAGCTCGATGGGAATCTGCACGGATCGCTTCACGCCGGCTGCGTTCAGGTTCGCGCCGTTCAGGACAAGGCGGTCCACGCGATCCGGATGTGCGAGCGCGAGCGTGAGCGCGATGTTGCCGCCGTCCGAGAATCCCAGAACATGGGCGCGTTCGATAGCGTGCGCGTCCATAAATCGCAGCAGGTCGTCGGCGAACTGGCGAATGGTGAACGGGGCGCTCCCTCGCGGCGATCGGCCGTGCCCGCGCGTGTCCAGGGCGATCACGCGAAAGTTGCGCGAGAATCGTTCGATCTGATGCTCGAAGTACGTTGAGTCCTCGCCGTTGCCGTGCAGCAAGATGAGCGGCGCGCCGGATCCTTGCTCGCGGTAGTGCAGCTTGACGTCCATGGCACGCCCCTCCTTCGTCCTGCAATCGTTTTGGCGCTCCGCCTATCATAGACTACGCGCGTCGCTTGCGCCCCTTGCTTTGCCATCCGGCTCCCGTCCAACCCTCATCCAACCGCCGCCCGCTCGCACCCGCGCCGCGACCCGAACCCCCCATCTCGTCCGCACGCCGCCTCCACCCGGCCTCATCCTGCGCGCTTTGTCCCTCCCGTGCGCAGGATCGGTTGTGCTACACTTCGAAGTCATCCTTATCCGAACATGAACAGCGAAAAGGGGACGCGCATGACGTCTTCAGCACCTGATTTCCCCGCGGCGGCTGACGAAGCGGCGGCATCGCCAACCGGCCTTGCCGCCGGCCTGCACGTTGCCGAATCCGATCGGAAGTCTTGGCTGGACATAGCCTTCGTCCGCGCAGGCGGCATGTTCAGCGCACCCACGCTCATGGTCGGCGCCGCTTTGGGCATGGGACTGGCGCTGTCGGGGGCCGCCCTCGCTACGCTGGCGGGGTTCGGATTTATTGTGGCGTATATGTGCTTCGTCAGCATGCAGGCTGCTGACCTGGGTCTTCCTACTGCTTCTTTGGCTGCGCCGGCGCTTGGGCGCGCGGGCGCTCGCTACCTGGTTTCCCTTATCGTGGGCGTGGTGACCATTGGCTGGTTCGGCGTGCAAACGGCGGTATGCGGAGCTTCGCTGTCCCTTATGCTGCTCGATGTGTTCGCCATCGAAGCCCCGGTGTGGGCTTGCTCGGTTGCCTTGGGCGCCCTCATGCTGATCACGGCCGTCATCGGGTTCAACGGCCTGAAATGGTTGAGCTCGGTCGCCGCGCCGCTGCTGGTGCTTATCTGCTTGTACGGTGTGGGAGCTTCCATCGCGCGCGCAGGAAGCTTGGAGCCGCTGTTGGGGTACGTGCCGTTGCCGGCCGACGCCATCGGGTTCATCGCCGGCGTCAACATGGCCGTGGGCTTGTTCGCGTTCGCGGGGGCCACGGCTGGCGACTTCGCTCGATTCGCGCGCACGCGCAAGGATGCCGTGCTCTCATGCGTGGTGGGCGTGATCCCGGCCGCGCTCGTGGCGCTGGTGGCGGGCGCTTCGTTGGCTATCGTCACGGGCGAGTCCGACATTGCCGTCATCATAAACTCGGTAGGCCTTCCGGCAGTGGGCCTGGTGGCGCTCGTGCTGTCGGCGTGGACGGTGAACGCAGGCAACGTGTACTCGGCGGGGTTGGGCTTCGCCGTCATGATGGGCCGTGACGAAGACGGGTCCAAGTGGACCACGGCCGTGTCCGGCGTGCTGGGCATCGTGCTGGCGGTGGGCGGCATTCTGGGGCAGTTCGAGGCGTTCCTCACGGTGCTTTCCGCATGCGGCCCGGCTCTTGCGGGCGTGATGATTGCCGACTACTGGCTCGTGCGCAAAGGCCGCCCTGAAAACGTGCGCGTGCAGGAGGGCTTTTCGACTGCGGGCCTGGCCGGGCTTGCGGTCGGTATAGCGGTCGGCGTGGTGACCGGCGGCACGTTCGCCCTTGTTCCCGGGCTTGAGTTTCTCGACATGCCGTTTTTCATCGGGCCGGTGAACGGCATAGCGGTATCTATGGTGGTTTACGTTGTTGCTTACAAGCTGGCCAAACTTCCCGCATTCCCCGGTACAATTCAACTTATCGTTCATCGCAAGTAGGGGGGGCAGCAGCGTGCGTCTTATCCAGGTGGAGGACATCGCCGATATAGCGTTGGGCTCGTCGCTTCTGGGTGCTGGCGGCGGGGGAGATCCGTACATGGGCTCGCTCGAAACCACTGCTGCCATTCGCGAATGCGGACCGGTGCGTCTGCTGGATGCCGACGAGGTGTCTGATGACTGGACGGTGGCGTCCATCGGCAGCGTGGGCGCGCCTTCAGTGGTGCTCGAGAAGGGCGTTAACGGCCAGGAGTACGTTCGCGCGCTCGACCTGCTGGAACGCAGGCTGGGCCGCTCCATTGACGCGTTCGTCTTGGCCGAGGCCGGTGGCTTGAACTCGCTGGTTCCCATTGCCGCGGCGGCTCGCGTGGGGATACCGGTGGTCAACGTGGACGGCATGGGCCGCGCATTTCCCGGATTGCAGCAGGATACGTACTGCATGGCCGGCGTGCCCACTACGCCCATGGCGTTCGTGGACGAGAAGGGCAACCGCGCCCTCATCGAAACCATCGACAACGATTGGACCGAGGCCATTGGGCGCGCGGTGACCACGGCATGCGGCGGCTCGCTCATCAATCTGGGAGCTTCGATGTCGGGTGCGAAGATGAAGGAGTGCGCCGTTCGCGGGACGGTTGACCTGGCTCAACGCCTCGGCCGTATTATCCGTACGGCGAAGGACGCGCGCGAGCGCTCCGCCCGTGCGTTCTTCCTGGAGGAATCGGACGCGCGCCTGTTCTTATGCGCGAAGATCGTCGACGTGCTGCGCGAGACGCGGGATGGCTACAACTTCGGGCGCGCCGTGCTGGAAGGCGTGGGCGACGATAGGGGGCATGCGGGCTCGGTCGTGTTCCAGAACGAGAACCTGTACGCCGAAGTGGACGGGCGCGTTGCCATGAGCGTTCCCGACTTGGTGTGCCTGGTGGATGCCGATACCTTCGTGCCGGTGACCACCGAGTCGCTCAAGTACGGCAAACGTGTGCTATTAGTAGGATTGGCGTGCGACGCTGCATGGCGCACGCCTCAGGGCGTCGCGTTGGGCGGCCCTGCGTTTTTCGGTTTCGACATACCGTACGTGCCGGTTGAGATAAGCTACGCATCGTTCGAAGGAGAAAAAGCGTGCGAGAACTAGGAATTCAGGAAATCGAGGACATCGCTTTAGGTGCGGCGCTGCTGGGCGCCGGCGGGGGCGGCGATCCCTACATCGGCAAGCTCACGGCTATCGGGGCGGTGAAGGAATGCGGCCCGGTGCAGATGATCGGCATCGACGAAGTGCCCGAAGGCGCGCTCATCATGCCGGCGGCGTCCATGGGCGCTCCCACCATCCTGGCCGAGAAGGGCGTCGGCGCCAACGAGTTCGCCAAGCTGTTCGACATGGTGTCGCGCTACTACGGCAAGCCCATCTACGCCACCATGCCCATCGAAGCGGGCGGCGTGAACTCCATGCTGCCCATTGCCGCCGCTGCGCGCCTGGGCATTCCCATGGTGGACGTGGACGGCATGGGCCGTGCTTTCCCGGAGCTGCAAATGGTCACGTTCACCATCGGCGGTGCGTCGGCTACGCCCATGGCGTTCATCGACGAGAAGGGCAATTCGGGCATTCTGGATACCATTACGAACAAGTGGACCGAAGACATCGCCCGCGCGGCCACGATGACCTGCGGCGGCACGCTGACCATCGCGCTGTTCTGCATGGATACGCAAACGTGCAAGGAATACGGCGTGCACGGCATTGTCACGCGCTCCGAGGAGCTGGGCCGCGCAATCCGCTTGGCGAAAAGCGAGGCGTCGGCGGCGGGTTTGACGCCCGAAGAGTTCTTCCTCAAGTTCACGGGTGGCTACAAGCTGTTCAAGGGTAAGATTTCCGACGTTCTGCGCGAAACGCGCGGCGCGTTCAACTTTGGCAAAGTGGTGCTTGAGGGCATTGCCGAAGACCGGGGCAGCCAGGCTTACGTCGAGTTCCAGAACGAGAACCTGAGCTGCGTGGTTGACGGCGAGATCTTGGCCACCACCCCCGACCTCATTTGCCTGGTGGACCCCGACACCTTCACGCCGGTTCCCACCGACGCGCTCAAGTACGGCAAGCGCGTGATGGCGCTGGGCCTGGAGTGCTTCGGCATGTGGCGCACGCCGGCCGGTATCGATCTGGTGGGGCCGCGCTACTTCGGCCTGGACACCGACTACATCCCCGTTGAAGAGCGCTGCATGCGGAAGGGAGCATAAGGCTATGTACAAGTTGGGAATCGACGTAGGCGGCACGAACACCGACGCTGTTTTGATCGACGAGGATTTAAACGTTGTTGCCGCGGTGAAAAACCCCACGTCAGGGGATATTTACAGCGGAATCATGGGTGCGGTGGACGCCGTTTTGGCCGATAGCGGCGTCGATCGCGCGCAGATCGGGCAGGCCATGCTGGGCACCACGCAGTGCACGAACGCCATCGTGGAGCGCAAGGGCCTGGCGCCTATCGCCATCTTGCGCATCGGCGCGCCCGCTTCGGTGGGTATCCCGCCCATGGTGGACTGGGCGCAGGACATCGCCGCGGTCAGCGTGGACGCCGCCATTATCGAGGGCGGTTTCGAATACGACGGCAAGCGCCTGGCGGAATTCGACGAAGCGGCGTGTCGTGCGTTTTTCGAGGGCGTGCGCGGACGCGTGGAAGCCGTGGCTATCTCGTGCGTGTTCTCCACGGTGCGAAACGACGATGAGCTGCGTGCCGCCGAGATTGCCACCGAGGTGCTAGGCGATGACGTGCACGTGTCCATTTCCAGCGAGATCGGCTCGATGGGCCTGATCGAGCGCGAGAACGCTACCATTTTGAATGCGGCGCTCTACGATGTGGCGCGTCGGTTTACCGAGGGCTTCGCGGCCAGTCTTGCCGACAAGGGCGTGGTGAACGCAGAGGTGTACCTGTCGCAGAACGACGGCACCCTCATGACCATGGAGCATGCGCGCCAATACCCCATCCTTACGATTGCCTGCGGCCCCACGAACTCCATTCGCGGCGCAAGCTATCTGTCGCGCATGGCTGACGCGATCGTGATCGACGTGGGCGGCACCACCACTGACCTGGGCGTGCTTTCGCACGGGTTCCCGCGCGAAAGCGGCGTGGCCGTGACCATCGGCGGCGTGCGCACCAACTTCCGCATGCCCGACGTGGTGTCCATCGGCTTGGGCGGCGGTTCCATCGTGCGTGTTGCCGACGACGGCAGCGTGACGGTCGGCCCGGATTCGGTGGGCTACCAGATTGCCGAGCGCGCGCTCGTGTTCGGCGGCGACGTTATGACTGCCACCGACATCGCCGTGCGCTTGGGCATGGCCGAAGTGGGGGATGCGGCGCTCGTGGCCGATATCCCGCAGGATGTGGCTGCGCGCGCCATGGACGCCATGCGCGAGACGGTGGAGGAAGCCATCGACGTGATGAAGGTGTCGAGCGACGACATCGACGTGGTGCTGGTGGGCGGCGGCGCTATCGTGCTGCCGCGTGACCTGGCAGGAACGGCTCAGGTGCTTACGCCCGAGCATGCCGGGTGCGCGAACGCTATCGGCTCGGCCATCTCGAAGGTGAGCGGCGTGTACGAAGCGTTGATCGACTACGACGTGACGCCGCGCGAAGAGGCGTTGGAGAACGCGCGCGTCGCTGCGTGCGAGGCTGCCGTGGAAGCCGGTGCCATTCGCGATACCGTGGAGGTCATCGATGCCGAGGACGTTCCCTTGGCGTACTATCCTGGCCACACGAACCGCGTGAAGGTGAAGGCTGCGGGAGACTTGGCGTAAGCAAGGCGGATGCCTGCAGGTCCGCTGGTCCAGGCAGGGACAATGCGATTTTCAAGGGCGCTCTGACGAACTGGTCGGGGCGCCCTTGTTTTTCGGCGCCCGCGTGCATGATGCGAAGGTCGCGGGCGCGAAGGGCTCCAATTGCTGCGAAAGGCAGATCCAGCGCAGCATGGGGAAGGGGAAATCGGCAATGAGCCATCGAATGCCCCTTCGCCGTTCTTGCGATGCCGACGCGGAAGGCCGACGCGTGCGCGCCGTTCGCCCCTTTCGCTAGCTTGCGCACGAAAAACCGCTCCCGCTGGCAGGTTTT
>NZ_PPTQ01000030.1 GCF_003340345.1 Paraeggerthella hongkongensis
GCTACGACACCAGCGAATCGGGAGACGAGGGAATCCTGGAAAAGAACCCAGGAGCCGTGAAGTTCACCGAGGTGCGCAAGAACGGCTTCGATTTCGATTTCGCCATCGACGCCGCCACGGTGAAAAGCTGGTACGGCGCCTACACTGAGAGCGGCCTTACCAAAGAACAGGCCAACGAGCAGTTCCTCAACGAGATGACGCAGCTCATGTGCGGCCACGAGGTCGACCTGGCCGACGGCGTGGTCCTCAACAAGCTGGGCATCGCCCAGGGACCCTGCGCCATCAACCTCTCCGACGAATCGCTGGCCAACATCGTAGGTGGAACGGCGCTTTACAGCCAAGAGGACGACATGCGCACCGCGAAAATGGTGTTCGAGGTGCTGGAGAAGCTGGTTTCGGCTATCAGCTACTTCTGCTCGTCCGACCCATCCAACATCGGCCAGGGCATCTCGCAGATCCTGGGTATCATCGCCGCGCTGCTGGAAACCGGCCCCCAATACGACATCAAGGACGTGCTTGACGAACTGAATCAGATGAAGGGCCAGCTCACGCGCATGGAAACCAGCGTTGACAACCTGGCTATCCAGCTGCGCGCCATCGACAAGCGCGGCGGCTTCGAGTCGGACTGGTACCAGGTGAAGTGGCTCATGGACCATCTGAACAGCTACGGAACCCTGTACACGGCAACCATCGGGAGCATGACAAAGGAAGAACTGGCGAACGGAGGCGCGGACGCGGAGGTCTTCGAAAAATTGACGAAAGAGAACCAGGAGACGCTGACGAACTTCAAGCAAGCCATCGACGCCAAAAACGGGCTGCTCAACACCACCGTGTACGCCGACACGGTGAACCTGGGCAGCATGATCACAGGAACCGGTACCAAAGACGTGGTGAGCGACTACTACAACTGGATCGAAACGTATTACAACTGGGATCCGGAAACCTTCGAGATCAAAGACGTGTACCTGGGCTGCATGATCACCTCGTACCTGTACGGCTACATGTCGTCCATGGCATACCTTTCAACCGTAGAGGGCACCGGCACCGGGCCCGAGAAAGAAGCCGCCGCAGAGTCCAAAGAATACCTCAAGAAACAGGCCGATCAGGTGTTGAAGAAGCTTGTTGGGCAACGAGAGCGCGTGTGGGACCAAGAATCTATGACCTATAAGGAAAAGTTCCAGAAGTCCCCGCTGCGCCAAGCAACCGAGCCGCTTGCGAACAAAAAAATACGCTGCTTGATCAACGAGCATGTGTATTCGCTCGACAACCACACCGGCCCGCTTTCCGGGCGCATGTACGACGATGCATACTTCGGAAACGCTTCGTTCGGGAAGAGCGTAGATCGCGAAGACGTCCTGATGTACTCGTTCACCGGCGATCTCAATCTGGCTCAATGGCAGCAGATGGAAGCAAACCTGCCCCAGATCCGAAAGATCAAGTACAACCAAAGGCCCCTTCACGACTACGAGCTGAACATGAGCGACGCAAGCAACATCTTCAGCGAACTGCGCGCGCTAGGCTTCACTATGCTCGCGACCCGCACCAGCAACACCCATACCGGCGACTACCCCAAGGGGCGTCCGAAACCGCTCGTGCAGTGGAAGAGCAAGGAAGCGCCGCCCGCCCATGTGGTGGTAAGCGATGCGAGCTACAACAAGGTGAGCGACCAGCTAGCTGTTCGCCACGTGCGCACCGTTTCGGTAGACGTGTACGACATCAAGACATCCCGGGTAATGCGCGGCGTTACGGCCGCGCGGCACGAAAGCGTGTACTGGGTGGGCTACGGCTGGGGCTACCTCCACGACGTATGGCCCTGGTGCACCTCGGAGACGAAATACGAAAATAGAGGAATGGTATAGGACGCATTGGAACGAACAACGAAAAGGGGCGGGACCCGAATCAGGATCCCGCCCCTTTTTTGCGCAAAGCCCGTTTCAACGACGGCGGCACGCGAATCGCTTAGCCAACCTGCATCGCCTGCACGGCTTGCGACATGGTCCACGCGAAGTACACGGTTACGGCTACGAACACCGTGCAGAGCAGCTTCACCACGATATGCCAATCGCTGCGCCACACCAGCACGATACCCACCGGCCAGAATATCACCAAGAAGAAGATGATCCAAAACGTCTGGTCGTACCACTTCTTAGGATTATCGTCTTCTACCAGGTCGTTCGCGTTCTGTCGCAGATCCTTGCGCTGCCAGTCTCCCGGACGCCTTTCGTTGCCTGCCATGAGTCGCTTCCCTTCCCGTGCATGTTCTCGGGCGACCGAGCCGCCCGACTCTTCGCTACTTCAATCCTGCGTACTCCGCATCAAGCGCCTCGTCCAGATACTCCTGCACCGGAGGCTTGCCGTAATCCTCGACCTCCGACACGTGCCAGCAATCGGTCTTCGGCAAACCGGGAATGCTGTCGGCCACGAACACCGGATCGACGCCCTGCTTGCGCTGGCGCGTGTAGTCGTCGAGCGCAGCCAGTGCCCATTTGCCCAGAAGCAAGATGGCGATCAGGTTCACCAGCGCCATGAAGCCCATGAAGATGTCGGCCAGGTTCCACGCCAGGTCGAAGCTGTTGACGGCGCCGTAGAACACCACGCCCAGGCACACCAGGCGAAACACCGTCAGCAGCACTTTGCTGTTGCCCTTGATGAAGCGCAGGTTGCTTTCGGCGTAGAAATAGTTGCCGATCAAGCTGGAGAACGCGAACGCGAAGATGGCGAACGTGATGAAATGAATGCCGATCTCGCCCACCGAGTTGTTCACGGCCATCTGCACAAGCGGCATGCCGTTGAGCGACGCGGCAGCCTCGGGGTCCTGCACGTAGAACACGAGCACCATCATAGCCGAGCACGTGCAGATGAGCAGCGTGTCGATGTACACGGAGAGGCTTTGCACGAGACCCTGCTTGACCGGATGCGACACGCTGGCCGTAGCGGCGGCGTTCGGAGCGGAGCCCATGCCGGCCTCGTTGGAGTACAGGCCGCGCTTGATGCCCAGCATGACCACCGATCCGGCGAATCCGCCGAAGATGGACTGGAAATCGAACGCCGAGGCAAACACGAGCGAGAACACGGCCGGCAGCTCGCCGATGTTGACGATAGTGGTCCACAGTGCGATGGCGATATAGCCGAGCGCCATGATGGGCACGATGATGGAAGTGATGATGCTGATGCGCTTCGCACCGCCGAAGATCACGAACGCGGTCATGACGGCCAGCACGATGCCGCAGGCCACCGCCGCACCGTTCGTGGCGTAATCGGGAATGTAGTACTCGAGCGCCGACGTAGCGTTGAACGCCTGCAACCCGTTGAACCCGAAGGCGAAGCACAGGATGAGCAGAATGGCGAACACGATGCCCAACCAGCGCGCGCCGAGCGCCTTTTCAATGTAGTACGCCGGACCGCCGCGGAACTCGCCGTCCTTGCCGCGCACCTTCCAGATCTGCGCGAGCGTCGACTCGACGAACGCCGAAGCCGCGCCGATGATCGCCATCAAGCCCATCCAGAACACCGCGCCCGGGCCTCCCGTGGCAATGGCCGTGGCCACGCCTGCGATGTTGCCCGTGCCCACGCGGCTGGCAGTGGAGACCATCAGCGCCTGGAACGACGAGATGGAGCGTTCCCCTTGAACGTGCTTCTTCTCCGTCAACTGCGTGAACATATCCTTGATGTAGCGGATCTGCACGCCCTTCGTGCGAATGGTGAAGTACACGCCCACGAACACGAGCAGTATCAGCAGGATGTACGTGTACAGGTACCCGCTTACCTCGCCGGTGAAATTCACCAGCATTTCGTTGATGTCCATGCATCCCCTTTCTCGAAAGTCCGCGGGCCGTCGCTCCTCCCCGAAGAACGACGGCCCGTCACGTTAGCCCAGCTTGCTTGCAAGCAGTTCGTTGATAACCTTGGGATTGCCCTGGCCGCGCATCTCCTTCATGCACTGGCCCACGAAAAATCCGATGAGGCCGGTCTTGCCGCCGCGATACTGCTCCACCTTGTCGGGGTTCGCAGCCAGAACCGCGTCCACCACGGCCTCGATGGCACCCGTGTCGGACACCTGCTTCATGCCGCGCTCGTCCACGATGGCCGACGGATCCTTGTCCTCGTCGAGCACGGCTGCGAACACCTCCTTGGCCTGCTTGGACGAGATGACGTCCTGAGCCTGCAAGCCCACAAGCTCGATCGCGCGCGCGGGCGTGAGCGGCGAGGATGCCAAATCAACGTCTTCGTGCGCGTTCAGATACGCCGTCACGTCGTTGATGACCAGGTTCGCCACGGGCTTCGCCAGCTTGCCCGCGTCCGCGCCCGCCGCCTCCATGCACTCCTCGAAGAAGTTCGCCGTAACGCGATGGTCCACCAAATGGCGCGCATCGTAGGCCGAGAGCCCGAACGCGTCTTCGAAACGGGCCGCCTTCTGAGCGGGCAGCTCGGGCAGCTTCGCCCGCACCGACTCGATCCATTCGTCGGACAGGTCATAGGGAGCCAGGTCGGGATCGGGGAACAGACGGTAGTCGTCGGCCGTCTCCTTCACGCGCATGACGATAGTGCGCTTCTGGGACGGATCCCAGTGGCGCGTCTCCTGGTAGATCTGGCCGCCCTCTTCAAGCACCTCGGCTTGGCGGCAGATTTCGTAGGCCAAGCCGTCGTGGAGGTTCTTGAAGCTGTTCATGTTCTTGAGCTCGGTCTTCACGCCGAACTCCTTCGCGCCCCGACGGCGCAGCGACACGTTGCCGTCGCAGCGCATGCTGCCCTCTTCCATCGAGCAGTCCGAGATGCCGAGCGCCAGGTAGATCTGGCGCAGCTTCTGCATGAACAGACGCGCCTCTTCGGGCGTGCGCAGGTCGGGTTCGGTCACCAGCTCGGTCAGCGGCGTGCCGGCGCGGTTGTAGTCCACCAGCGAATGCGTGGCGCCGGCGATGCGGCCCTCGCCGCCGCCCACGTGCACCATCTTGCCCGCGTCCTCTTCCATGTGGATGCGCGTGATGCCCACGTGCGCGGTGTAGCCGTCGGCCGTGCGCGTCACGTTGCCGCGGCTCTCGCCCACCTCGAGCCCGTCCAGGTCGATGCGCTCCTTCGCAGCCGGGCCGTCCACGTCCAAATCCAGATGCCCGCGCATGCAGAAGGCCACGGGGCCTTGCGTGGTCTGGAAGTTCTTGGACATGTCGGGGTACATGTACGTTTTGCGGTAGAACATCGAGTGCTTCTCGATGTCGCAGTTCGTAGCCAGGCCCGCCAGCACGATGGACTCGATGGCGGAGCGGTTGGGAACCGGCAGCGCCCCGGGAAGCCCCAGGCACACGGGGCACGTGTGGGTGTTCGGCTCGGCGCCGAACTCCAGCTTGCAGCCGCAGAACATCTTGGTGTCGAGCGTGGTGAGCTCGGCATGGATCTCAAGGCCGATGACGGCCTCCCAATCCTGCAGGACCTCTTCAAGCTTGCGCATGGCTACTCACCTGCCCTTTCCACCTGCGAGGGAGCGCCGTCGGCAGCGCCCTTCTCCGTTAGCAAACCCGGCAGATCGACGCCCGGAACCGCATCGGCGGCGTCGGGAATGGTTGCGGGGGCAGCCTTAATGGCCGGAACCTCGCCCGCAAAGTCCGGCGCCACGGGAGCCGGCCCGTACACCGTTTCGAGCGCGGCGGCCACGCGCAGCATGTTCTCGTCCTTGAACGGCGGCGCGATCAGCTGCACGCCGACGGGCAGGCCCGTTTCGGCGCCCAGCCCCACCGGCAGGCTCATGCCGCCGTTTCCGGCGATGTTGATGGAGATGGTGAACATGTCGGACAGGTACATCTCCGTGGGGTCCGACACCTCGCCGAACGTGAACGCCGTGCGCGGGGCAACAGGCGAGAGAATGCAATCGACCTGCTCGTAGGCGCGTGCGTAATCCTGCGTGATGAGCGTGCGGACCTGCTGCGCCGGGTAGTAGTACTGCTCGTACACGCCCGCGGACAGCAAGTAGCTGCCCAGCATGATGCGGCGGCGCGCTTCCGGACCGAAGCCCTTCGCGCGGCTGGCCTCGTACTGGCCACCCAGGTCTTTATGGTCCGGGTCGCAGTAGCCATAGCGCACCGAATCGAAACGCGCCAGGTTGCTGAACGCCTCGCACGGGCCCAGCACGTAGTACGCGCTCATGGCGGCCTGCGCGTTGGGCAGGTCCACCTCGATCAGCTCGGCGCCCAGCGCGCGCAGATGATCGGCCGCTTCCTCGACCTTCGCCTTCACTTCCGACGTCAAGCCCTGCGCGTCCATGAACGCCGGCACGATGCCGATCTTCATGCCGCGCACGCCCTCCGCCAGATTCGCGGTGAAGTCCGTGCGCACGTCCTGGCTGGTGCAGTCGAGCGCGTCGCGGCCGGAAATGGCGTTCAGCGCGTACGCCGCGTCCTCGACCGAGCGCGCGAACGGCCCTACCTGGTCGAGCGAGCTGCCGAACGCCACCACGCCGTAGCGCGAGACCACGCCGTACGTGGGCTTGACGGCCACGATGCCGCAGAAGCTGCCGGGCTGGCGGATGGAGCCGCCCGTGTCGCTGCCGAGCGAGATGGTGGCCAGGCCCGCAGCCACGGCCGACGCGCTTCCGCCCGAAGAGCCGCCCGGCACGCGGGAGAGGTCCCAGGGGTTCTTGGTGGCGCCGAATGCGCTGGTCTCCGTGGAGGAGCCGAACGCGAACTCGTCCATGTTGAGCTTGCCAAGCGGGATGCCGCCGGCTTCGATGGTGCGCGCGGCGCACGTGGCGGTGTACGGGGACACGTAGTTGGCCAGCATGCGCGAGGAGCACGTGGTGTGCGTGCCCGCCAGGTTCATGTTGTCCTTGAACGCCACCGGCACGCCCGCGAGGGGGCCGGCCGCAGCCAGATTGCCGGCCGCCACGGCGGCGTCCACTTTCGAGGCTTGCTCGAAGGCCAGCTGCTGCGTGGTTTCAAGGTACGCATGCGTGGCGCCGTCGAGCGCGCGCACGCGAGCGAGCGACGCCTCGGCGATCTCGCGCGCCGAGAACTCCTTCGCGGCAAGACCTTCCCGAATGGCGCGCACGCTCATGCAGGTGAACACGTTGCTTGCTTGCGTCATCAGCGATCGCCTCCTTCGCCCAAAATGGACGGGATGAGGAAGCTGCCGTCCTGCTGCTTGGGCGCGTTCTCAAGCGCGACCTCTTGCGAGAAGCCGGGCTCTTCGGCATCCTCGCGCATGACGTTGGACAAGCCGCCGATGGGATGGAAGGTGGGCTCGACCCCGGAAAGGTCGTATTCGGTGATGGGCTTCAGGCTGTCCACGATGGCGTTGAGGTCGACGGTCATCTGCGCCACCTCGTCGCCGGAAAGCCCGATGCGCGCGTACTCCGCGATGTCGCGGACGTCGCGTTCGGTCAAATGCTGGGTCATAGGGCTTGCTCTTTCCTTCTCTCGTTTTCACCCGCGTCGCGCGCTTTGCGGCAACGGGGGTGGAAGAGGTGAAACCATAACCGAACCATAATAGCAAACCCGCAGCCCCTGCGGCGAAATACGCCCTATGCGCGTGGATATTTCTTGGCCGCGCAGGGCGTGAGCGTGCGGAGGCGTGCGGGTACGGAGGCGTGCGGGTACGGAGGCGCGCAGGTGCGGAGGCGTGCGAGTGCGAGAGGCGCGCCCGCGTGGCGGGCGCAGGCGCAGCGGGCGGACACGGGAGGCAGGACGCGGGCCGGACAAGCGCGGGCGCAGCGGGTGGGTGGGGCCGCACGCAGCCCGGGCGAGTACGGGGCAGCGGGCGGACGGAGCATTGCTGCACGACTTTGCCCCGAATGTTGCGTATTGCGCGCGCATTGAACGCCCCCGCCCTCGGAAGCGTGCGTCGCGCGATCGTTTTACCAGGTCGTGCAAGAGCGAGGTCGAGACGGACCAAACCGAGCGCAACATTCGGGCGAAAATCGGGCAGCGCAAGCCCGATGCTGCCGCGCCGAACGCAGGCAGGGCGCGAATCGGAATCTATAACAATCTTTGGAGTAGCTTCAACTTCGGAAACCTACGCGAGATGGGAAAGGGCGGGCAGCGCTTCGCGCCATTGCTGCAAAAAGCATTTCGGGCCACTTGCCGACGGCTTGCATCCAAAACTTCAAGAGGCGGTTGCCGCCCTTAGTCACAGACGTGCGGCATCGGAACCGAAGGGCTCCGCGCGCGGCGACGATACGCTCAGGACGACAGCCCTCCCCGCAC
>NZ_PPTQ01000031.1 GCF_003340345.1 Paraeggerthella hongkongensis
TCGCCGCGCCCCGCCTCGCCTCGCCGGTTCGGGCATCTCGGCTTCGCACCCCCGTCGCCACACACCCGTTTCGCGCTCCCGCTTCGCCACACACCCGTTTCGCGCTCCCGCGCAGCCCCCACCTCCCGTCCCTGCCCCCACTTCAGCTTGCTTGCGCGCGAAAAACCGCTCCCGCTGGCAGGTTTTGACGGTTTGAGGTCGCTTGAGCCGACCGGACAAGCGCTCGCAAAAGCGCAGCGCAACAGCACAAGGCCGTGACCAGGCATAACGAAAAGCGAGCCGAACGGCAACGGGAACGGCGCCAACTTCGACGACCCCTAAACGTGAAAACCTGCCAGCGGGAGCGGTTTTTCGTGCGCAAGCCAGCGAAAGGGGCGAACGGCGCGCACGCGTCGGACTCCCGCGCCGGCATCGCAAGAACGGCCTTACAGCAAACGGCGCCTCGGAGCATTTCCGAGGCGCCGTTTTCGCTATCAGATCGTGTCGTGCTAGCCGATCATCCTCATGACCGTTTCGCCCACCACGTCCGCATGGACGCCGGCGGCAAGAACCAGGAAGCGCAACGCGCACCCGCCGACGAGCGCGCCCACAGCGCCGCACGCCATCAATCTGCCCGTACCCTTCTTGTGCTTCACCAGCCCGACAACGGACGCGACCAAAGGCAACACAAGGCCGCATCCGACCACCAGACCCCAGAAAAGCGGGGCAAGGGAACCAGTAGCGAGCATCTGGGCGGACTGGGCGGCTGCTGCTGCTACGGCCGACCCTTCTCCGCCCAACGAAGAAACCAAAAGAGCGCCAAGTACGAAGCATTCCACGATCACGAGCGCCACCACCGCGACTTCCATCAACCAAGAAGCACGAGATGCCAAAGGATCCTTTTTTGCCAGCACCACAGCCGTCACCTCAACCAGCGCAACGCCCGTATCGATACCTGATACCGCAAACAAACACGGCAGCAACAACGTATTCCATAGCGGCACGCCCGGAGCCATCATGAGCAGCATGCCCGTGTACACCGCCACGAACAAACCGAGCGCAATGCCGATGACCGCCAACACCTTGCGCATGCGAACAAGCCCCTTCGCTCGTTCCGCGCTGTTGGCAAGATGCCTTTCCACTTTGCCCACGGCCAGCACCGCCGACAAGCCGAACACGATAATGGCCGCAAACGCACCCCAAGCACCATATGTCATCCACGAGGTGAAGTGACTGAAGCTTTGCCACATCATAAGCCCGCGCATCGGTTGGGTCAGTTCGGACAGCAGTAGCAGCAAGCCAACGCCCAAGCACACCGCTGATGCCCACATGGAAGCACAAATAATCTTGGCGTGACGCTTCTGGTCTATCAGATAGAGCACCGCTGCCGTAACGAACCCCCCAGCTCCCATGCCGCCTAAAAACAGGTACAACGCGGGCTGCCAACCCCATATCGATTGCATCTCCATACTCACTTCTCCGTTCCCAGCAGCAAGCAAGACGGATCGTTCGCTTGGGCGATGGGAACCGCAGAGCCCCCTGTAGACTCCATCAGCTCGTCCAAAGGTCCGAATTGCAGAGCGCCGAATTTGCACGCGCGCACGCAGTACGGCTCATCCTCAATAGAAAGCCCCGACCCACGGCAGCAATCGCACTTATCCATGGCAGCCGAATCGTATCGAGGAACCTCGTACGGACACGCTTGGAAGCAGTACTTACAGCCTATGCACACGTTCTTGTTTACCCGCACAACACCGTTAACGTCCTTCGAGATCGCACCAGCCGGGCAAACCTTCATGCAGCTCGGATCGGCACAATGCATGCAGGATGTGGAGATAAAGAACGTCCGTCCTCTTTTACGCTGGTACGAGGAAACAGTCCGCCTGCCAGGAGCATCTTCGGCCAGGCCGTTATGCTTCCTGCATGCTTCAACACAACGCCCGCAGCCAGAACAGCGAGACAAGGCAACCAAGAAACCGTACCGAACGCCGTCATGCTCAGGCGCCAAATCCACTTCTTGAGCGCGCGCCTCATCGCCAGAAGTAACAACTCCTCCCAGCGCAAGCGCGCATGCGCCCGCGGCCGATGCCCGCAAGAGCACTCGGCGCGTTACGTTCGCTTCTTCTCCCATGTTTACACCTACTTTCAATGTCGACGGCGGCTATTCCTCGACGTTAAACACAACACTAGAAGCAAGGGGAGAAACAACGCCGTCTTCGGCAACGGCCCGAACGTCAAGTTTGAACGAACCCGGCTCCTCGGTCACATAGTCGAAGTGCCAATGCACCCAATCCTGCGTGGTGGCCTCAGACGTATCGAACGCACTCCACGTCTGTCCGCCGTCCAGAGAGAACTCCACGGCCTTGATCTGCTTTCCGCAATCATCCGCATAGCCCTCGAACGTGACCATGTCTCCAACCTTGAACGTATCGGAAACCGTGTTGAGCACGCTCACCTTGGCACGATAGTCTGCATCCGGGCCTTGAACCTCGGGAACCTCGTCGGACACGGATAGCTCGATATCGGTAACCGCACGCGTGAAGTACTTCGCCACGGTATCGGGAATCCAAACCTGCAAGCGCTCGCCGTCCGAAAGCTTCTGGTCGCCGATCTGGTACACCAGCATTGCTTCTTTATCCGTCACATACGTCAGCGGCATCGGCAGGCCATAGCCATCCTTGTCTTTGAACGTGATCGCGTTAACCTGCGGATCAACGTCAACCAAGGAAAGCATGTCCGACACTTTAACTCCTGTGACGCTGGCCATGGCAAGCGCGGGGCTCATGCTGCAAGTGCAGCGCATTTTCTCGGTCTCGGCCTTCATGCGCTCGATTTCCTCGAGTCCTATGGTGCGCACCTTCTCCACATTGCCGCCGATATTGACATAGTAGCTCTCGTGAGTCACCGCATCAAAGGCATAGCCAGGCTTGGCGCACATGCTGGTGGCAGCCGTGCCGAACAGGTTGAACACCTCGTCGGTTGGCGTGAGCGTGTCCTGGCAAAACGAGAAGCTACCGGCCACGTTCGCAACTTTGACGTAGTCCACTGCATTGCGCTGCATCACTTGAACAGGGCTTAAATCCTCCGCCGCAATCGCTACCCCGGGACCGAACGCGCTTATGCCGCCCAGCGCGATACTGGCACCCATCGTGCAACCCAGCACCTTCGTCCCAATGGAATGTCTCATGTTATCCCTCCACATTGCTCTTAGCAGTAACCATGACTTCTTGGTTATTAACGCTGACCAGACCCGTTTCCGTGATGCCGCGGATCGTCAGCACGTAGCTGCCGTCGGTTTCGGGCGTCCACGTATAGTGCCAGTACACCCACTGTCGAGGATCGGTCTGGCCCAAGTCGTAGGCAGTCCACGTTTTGCCGTTGTCCATGGAGAACTCAAGCTTGGTGACCGCTTCGTCGTACGCATCGGCATAGCCTTCGAACGTGAACGGCTTCCCGGTCTCGATGATCATGCCCTCAGGAACCTTCAGGATAGAGGCGTTGGGCTTGTTGATGTACGGGCCCTCGCCATACGAGTTGAAGCCATTCATCATCCAGTCTTCCCAAGGCTTCTCTTCGTCGGTCAGCGTATAGCCCATGCACTGCTTCACGAATGACTGAGCATCGCATCCCTCGACCCAGTTGATGCAGGGGCTACCCTGACTAGGATCGAGACGCTTGCCGCCAATTTCGTACACCAGGTACACGTCGTCGAAGCTTGCCTCCGGCACGCCACGGTTGCTATGCGTCATTTCGCCATTGGTGTGAAACTCCCGACGATCGAACAACACACCGGTGATGTCTTTGCTTGCGCCGCCGCCCTTCTCAATGAGCCAGCTCAACGGAATGCCCGTGATTTCTACGTTGGAAATACCGCCACCGCCAGGCATGTTGTCCACACAGTGGATTTTGGAGAGTTTTGTAACCGTTGCACCGGCGCCCTCGGCCTCAGCGATGAGATCAGCAAGCTTGGCGGTGTACGGCTTGTTCACCAGGCCGTTTATGGTGACTTCCCAATTGTCCACGAAGTCCTGCGGCATTTCCGCATCAAGGACGTTTTTACCCATGATATGGATCAGGTGATCGTAATTGGAATGAATCCAATCGTAGGTAAACATATCTTCGGGTGCAGTGGTGGTGGTTTGGTCGAACTTGAATTCGCCCTGGACATCCTTCACTTTAACGATCCCGTCCAGATGGTCGTACTTGACCTCGTCCCAAAGCTCAGCACCGTTGCCGTTCTCAGTAATGTTATGGCAGCTGATGCATTTTCCGCCACGGTCCTCGAAGTTGGTGCCGTTGCGCTCGCCATAGTGCACGGCGTGCATCACGGTACCCATTTCTTGGCCATCATCGGCGCTGTGGCACAGCATGCACTGATCGACGGTGAGCTTGCTGCCTAGCGCATCGTTCCATACGGTGGGGTGAGCATATTCCATGTTGGACAAGGCGTCGCCAAGATCTTCGTGGCAAGCTCCGCAACCACGGTTGTCGGCATCCAAGAAATAGTTATTGTACGTCGTACCTTCTTCATAGGGGCGGTTCCAGTGGTAACACTGATACTCGGATGGCGTACGCTGGACCTTGGTTCCGTCTTCCAGCGTGCGAATCTCAGGAGCGTACTCCTTGTTAATCTCCTGCCAGCGGGCATTCTCCTCGGCAAGCACCGCTTCGGACTCCTCGATGCTGTTGGCGTATTGTTTCCCCTCGCCCGAAGCATCGCCCTCTGCCGCCGGGTCCTGCTGCGCACAGCCAACAGCGCAAAGCGATCCGGCCAAGAGCACTGTAGTTACCCACACGAACTTCTTTTTCATTCCCCTTCCTTTCTCTCCCTGTGGCGCGAAGAGGACAGACGCCTCGGATCTTGCTCGTCTCAAGCATTTCGAGCGGTCTAGCTCCCCCGTCGCTTTACCTCCAAGCTGTATCGTATCATAAATCATACAAATATGTGATACTTGTCTTAGTGATATATGATTCTTTTTCAAGAATGGATCGAGCTTTGCCCAAAACGATAACCGGGCTCCTTTTCAACAAGGAACCCGGTTATCGTTTTTGCTGTTCAAAGACCTATTTTGCCGAAAATGCCCTACCCTTTTCTAGCAAGGCTCTCCAACCCCTCGAACGCATCCGACAACGCGCTGGGTATCACCACAAGGCCGCCCTTCTCCTTCACGCTATCCGACACGAAGCTCATAGCGCGAAGCTGCAGCGCCGCATCTTCTTCTTTGTACGTGCGCGCGGCGTCCACGAACATTTCGGATATCTCCTTCTCAACTTCAGCCAAGATGACGCGCGCGTTGTACTCGCGCTCAGCGCGGGCTTCAGCCGACATGGCCTCCTGCAGCTCTTCGGGGATCTTGATGTCGCGGATCTCCACCGACACCACCGTAATGCCCCATTCGCTGGTTTTCCGCTCAAGGATGGCTGCGATCTCTTTGTCGATTTGGGCGCGACGCATGCCCATCTGCGCGATATTGACGCCGCCGATCACGTCGCGCAACGTGGTTTGGGCAATCCAGAACACCAGGCGCTCGAAGTTGCGAATTTCAGAGCACGCCTTGCCCGCGTCCCACACCATCCAGAACAAGACCGCGTCTACGTTCACAGGAACCAAGTCGGAGGTCAGTACCTGCTCAGCTTTGAACGACGTCGACCGCATACGCAAGTCGATGACCGCCGACGCGTATTCGACAAAGGGAATCATAAGGATAAGACCGGGACCGGCCACGCGGTTGAACCGACCAAAGCGCATAACCACGGCGCGCTCCCATTCAAGTACAACATGCGCACAGCTGAACAAGACAGCACCTGCCACTATGCCGACCACAAGAATCGCAACCGACGATGCAAGCCATGCAATCAGTCCGAAAACAGCCACAACGGCCAGAACCAGAACCCAGCGCAACATCGTAGCGCCCCAGCGACTTGTAGCCGTATCCTTGAAATTGTCTTCGATCTCAGCCGAAACGCTCGAGCGATCCCGCTCTTCGGGCTCGCTGAAAAACGACCTCTCCCCCATGTTATCTCCCCTATTCGATCGGTTACTCGGAAAAGCGTTCCTTCACCCGCACCAACACGTCCCCCTCCGAGACGTTGCTCTCCCGAGCCACGCGTACCAGTTCGTCGATAACAAGGTCCACGGGAGATTCCGGTAGCTGCAGTACATCTTTGTCGACGTCGGCAACGAACGATCGCTTGCCGCGACTCGAACAAATGAGATTGTCCGCTTCAAGATCCTGGTACACCTTATGAATGGTGTTGTAGTTCACGCCAAGCTGCGTCGCAAGTTCGCGTACAGTTGGCAGCACATCCCCCGGCTTGATCTGGCCGCTTTTAATAAGGAAGATCAAGTTGTTGCGAATCTGCACCCATACGGGCACTCCGGATTTCTCGTTTATGTGCAATGATTCAAACAAAGGGGTGGACTCCGCCTCTCAAAAGCATCCTGCATATGTATGATACCATGATTCAAAAGAGGTCATCCAAGCAGCACAATCCGAACGCATTGGGAAACGTGCGGATCCAAGCCCGGCGGGCGCCTGGCGGGACGAGGGAACGGGACGCGGCGCGGGACCGGCGAGACGCAAGCTCGCTGCCAC
>NZ_PPTQ01000032.1 GCF_003340345.1 Paraeggerthella hongkongensis
GAGAACCTTGAAAACCGGATACTGAGAAGCAGAACAAGCGAGAAAAAAGCCAAGTGAACGGATCCGCATGAGACGGACCCCGGCCGGCCGCGGACCCCTCGGGGGAGCGGGCGGCGGGAAACCAAGATCGAACGCGGCAGCGATGCCGCACTCTTTTAAACGGAGAGTTTGATCCTGGCTCAGGATGAACGCTGGCGGCGTGCCTAACACATGCAAGTCGAACGGTTAAGCCACCTTCGGGTGGGCATACAGTGGCGAACGGGTGAGTAACACGTGACCAACCTGCCCCTTGCTCCGGGACAACCTCGGGAAACCGAGGCTAATACCGGATGCTCCGGCCCCTCCGCATGGAGGGGCCGGGAAAGCCTGGCGCGGCAAGGGATGGGGTCGCGGCCCATCAGGTAGACGGCGGGGTAGCGGCCCACCGTGCTTTCGACGGGTAGCCGGGTTGAGAGACCGACCGGCCACATTGGGACTGAGATACGGCCCAGACTCCTACGGGAGGCAGCAGTGGGGAATTTTGCGCAATGGGGGCAACCCTGACGCAGCAACGCCGCGTGCGGGACGACGGCCTTCGGGTTGTAAACCGCTTTCAGCAGGGAAGACCGACGACGGTACCTGCAGAAGAAGCCCCGGCTAACTACGTGCCAGCAGCCGCGGTAATACGTAGGGGGCGAGCGTTATCCGGATTCATTGGGCGTAAAGCGCGCGTAGGCGGCGCGCCAAGCGGAACCTCTAACCTCGGGGCTCAACCTCGAGCCGGGTTCCGAACTGGCGCGCTCGAGTTCGGTAGAGGCAGGCGGAATTCCCGGTGTAGCGGTGGAATGCGCAGATATCGGGAAGAACACCGATGGCGAAGGCAGCCTGCTGGGCCGACACTGACGCTGAGGTGCGAAAGCTAGGGGAGCGAACAGGATTAGATACCCTGGTAGTCCTAGCCGTAAACGATGGACGCTAGGTGTGGGGAGGATCGCCTCTCCGTGCCGAAGCCAACGCATTAAGCGTCCCGCCTGGGGAGTACGGCCGCAAGGCTAAAACTCAAAGGAATTGACGGGGGCCCGCACAAGCAGCGGAGCATGTGGCTTAATTCGAAGCAACGCGAAGAACCTTACCAGGGCTTGACATGCGAGTGAAGCCGGGGAGACCCGGTGGCCGAGAGGAGCTCGCGCAGGTGGTGCATGGCTGTCGTCAGCTCGTGTCGTGAGATGTTGGGTTAAGTCCCGCAACGAGCGCAACCCCTGCCGTATGTTGCCAGCATTGAGTTGGGGACTCATACGGGACTGCCGGCGTCAAGCCGGAGGAAGGTGGGGACGACGTCAAGTCATCATGCCCTTTATGCCCTGGGCTGCACACGTGCTACAATGGCCGGTACAACGGGCTGCGACCTGGCGACAGGAAGCGAATCCCTCAAAGCCGGCCCCAGTTCGGATCGGAGGCTGCAACCCGCCTCCGTGAAGTCGGAGTTGCTAGTAATCGCGGATCAGCATGCCGCGGTGAATACGTTCCCGGGCCTTGTACACACCGCCCGTCACACCACCCGAGTCGTCTGCACCCGAAGCCGCCGGCCGAACCCGAAAGGGGCGGAGGCGTCGAAGGTGTGGAGGGTAAGGGGGGTGAAGTCGTAACAAGGTAGCCGTACCGGAAGGTGCGGCTGGATCACCTCCTTTCTAGGGAGACACTCAGGTGTCCGACGAGGTCGAGCGAAGCTCCCTCGCCTGGATGGAAACAGAACAGATTGACCCGTCCGCGGGCCCGTCGCGAAGGCGCCCTCGCCTGCTCTCTCAGCATCCGGCTTCCGAGGCTCTCGAAGCCTCGGGAAGGCGAGCGCCTTCCCGCGCACCTTGACAGTTGCATAGCGTTTAAAGTGACAAAGAAGATCTTCATCACATGCATATCACCGATTCCATCGAGTGGTCTGTCAAAGTAATGGAGCATCTATCACGATCGCGAATACATCGATATGGATACCCAAAAACCATACTGAACGAGATCCGAAGAGACGAAGATACTAAGGGCGCACGGCGGATGCCTTGGCACAGGAAGTCGACGAAGGACGCGGCAAGCTGCGATAAGCTGCGGGGAGGGGCAAACACCCTTTGATCCGCAGGTCTCCGAATGGGGGAACCCAGCAGGGGTCATGCCCTGCTATCCCCGCCTGAACGAAATAGGGCGGCGGAAGGCAACCCGGGGAACTGAAACATCTAAGTACCCGGAGGAAGAGAAATCAACCGAGATCGCGGGAGTAGCGGCGAGCGAAACCGCGCGAGCCCAAACCCATGCACGCGTATAGCTTGAGGGCGTTGCTGCATGAGGGGTTGCGGGACCGAGCATCCCATGGGCCTCAGACCATGGGCGGAGTGACAAAGGGGCGCGGCAGCGGAACGGCCTGGGAAGGCCGGCGGAACAGGGTGAGAGCCCCGTACGCGAAGCCCCGCCCCCTCCGAGCGCGGCACCCGAGTAGCGCCGGGCACGTGAAACCCGGTGCGAAGCTGGGGGGACCACCCTCCAAGGCTAAACACTCTCCTGTGACCGATAGCGAACCAGTACCGTGAGGGAAAGGTGAAAAGCACCCCGAGAGGGGAGTGAAACAGTACCTGAAACCGTGCGCCTACAAGCAGTCGGAGCAGCCTATGCGCTGTGACGGCGTGCCTTTTGTAGAATGAGCCAGCGAGTTGCGGTATGCGGCGAGGTTAAGCTTTTAAGCGAGCCGCAGTGAAAGCGAGCCTTTAAGATGGCGTTTCAGTCGCATGCTGCAGACGCGAAGCCGGGTGAGCTATCCATGGGCAGGCTGAAGCGGGGGTAAGACCCCGTGGAGGGCCGAACCCACTTCGGTTGAAAACGGAGGGGATGACCCGTGGATAGGGGTGAAAGGCCAATCAAACCCGGAGATATCTCGTTCTCCCCGAAATAGCTTTAGGGCTAGCCTCGGACGTTCAATGGCGGCGGTAGAGCACTGGATCCTCGAGGGGGCTTCACCGCCTACCGACAGGAACCAAACTCCGAATGCCGCCATTTCAGAGTCCGGGAGTCAGAACATGTGGGCTAAGCTGTGTGTTCGAGAGGGAAACAGCCCAGACCGCCTGCTAAGGTCCCCAAATCCATGCTGAGTGGCAAAGGATGTGCGTTTGCCTAGACAACCAGGATGTTGGCTTAGAAGCAGCCATGCATTTAAAGAGTGCGTAACAGCTCACTGGTCAAGTGGACATGCGCCGACAATTCACGGGGCTAAGCATGGTACCGAAGCAGCGGACTAATTTCATTAGTGGTAGGGGAGCTTTCCACGGGGGGCGAAGCCGCAGGGCGACCTGCGGTGGACCGCGTGGAAGTGAGAATGCTGGCATGAGTAACGAGAGCGGCGCGAGAAACGCCGCCGCCGTAAGCCTAAGGGTTCCTGGGCAAGGCTAATCCTCCCAGGGTCAGTCGGGAGCTAAGGCGAGGCCGGAAGGCGTAGCCGATGCACAACAGGCGGACATTCCTGTACCGCCGATGGACCGTCATCACCGATGGGGCGACGGAGAAGGGTAGCCGAGCGGGGTTCTGGACGTCCCCGTGAAAGCGCGTAGGGAGCGCGGCATGGAAACCAGCCGCGCACGCATCCCGAGACGCGAGACGAAGCCTTTTGGCGAAGTCGGCGAGCCCATGCTTCCGAGAAAAACCTCTAGGAAGGGACATCGGCGCCCGTACCAAAACCGACACAGGTGGGCGGGTAGAGCATACCGAGGCGATCGGGAGAACCATGGTTAAGGAACTCGGCATACTGACTCCGTAACTTCGGGAGAAGGAGTGCCCCTGGCGGTGAAGGACCTCGCGTCCGGAGCGGCCGGGGGTCGCAGCGAAACGGCCCAAGCGACTGTTTATCAAAAACACAGGACTCTGCAAAGCCGCAAGGCGACGTATAGGGTCTGACGCCTGCCCGGTGCTGGAAGGTTACGCGGATGGGTCAGCCGCAAGGCGAAGCCCTGAAGCCAAGCCCCAGTAAACGGCGGCCGTAACTATAACGGTCCTAAGGTAGCGAAATTCCTTGTCGGGTAAGTTCCGACCTGCACGAATGGCGTAACGATTTGGGCGCTGTCTCAACCATGGACCCGGTGAAATTGTATTATTCGTGAAGATGCGAATTACCTGCGGAAGGACGGAAAGACCCCGTGAACCTTTACTGCAGCTTGACATTGATCGTTGGCTCGGCGCGTAGAGGATAGGCAGGAGGCTTCGAAGCGGGGACGCCAGTTCCCGTGGAGCCGGCCTTGGAATACTGCCCTCGTCGCGTCGGCGATCTAACCTGCGGCCGTGATCCGGCGCAGGGACCGTGTCAGGCGGGTAGTTTGACTGGGGCGGTCGCCTCCTAAAGAGTAACGGAGGCGCGCAAAGGTCCGCTCAGGACGGTTGGCAATCGTCTGCAGAGCGCAAGAGTGCAAGCGGGCTTGACTGCGAGACGTACAGGTCGAGCAGGGAGGAAACTCGGTTCTAGTGATCCGGCGGCCCAGAGTGGAATGGCCGTCGCTCAACGGATAAAAGGTACTCCGGGGATAACAGGCTGATCTTGCCCAAGAGTCCACATCGACGGCAAGGTTTGGCACCTCGATGTCGGCTCATCGCATCCTGGGGCTGAAGTCGGTCCCAAGGGTATGGCTGTTCGCCATTTAAAGCGGTACGCGAGCTGGGTTCAGAACGTCGTGAGACAGTTCGGTCCCTATCCTCCGCAGGCGCAAGAGGATTGAGGAGGTCTGCCCCTAGTACGAGAGGACCGGGGTGGACGGACCTCTGGTGCAGCAGTTGTCGACCAACGGCACGGCTGCCTAGCTACGTCCGGCACGGATAACCGCTGAAAGCATCTAAGTGGGAAGCCGTCTCCAAGATGAGTCCTCTTTTCGGTAAGGGCCCAGGCAGAACACCTGGTCGATAGGCCGCAGGTGCAAGGCGAGCGATCGCCTCAGCCGAGCGGTACTAATAGCCCGAGCTCTTCGTCTTTACACATTGGAGCTTGTTCGCGGTCCGTCACGACCGAACGCTGTGCAACCGCCAGGGTGGCGCGGAGAGCGCGCCCTGCGGCATAGAAGCCGCGCGGAGCCCAAGCGCCCTGCGCGAGCGCGACCTTGGAGGCGGGGATCACCCGGTCCCATTCCGAACCCGGAAGTTAAGACCGCCATCGCCGAAAGTACTGCAGCG
>NZ_PPTQ01000033.1 GCF_003340345.1 Paraeggerthella hongkongensis
CACCCACACCCGCTCCGCGTCCCCAGCACGCTCCACCACTTTACTGCGCTAAACCGTAGAACCCCCTGAAACGACCGCTCGGGGGCCGTCAGGCCCTGCCTATCCAGTTCGAAACGCATAGTTCTTTGATAAAACGCGCTCGGGGCCGTATAGTGGTGCGACTGCATACCATGTGCATGTTCGGAAAGAGCGAACATTGTGGAAAGGGGAGAGGATATGAATATCAAGAAATGGGGCCTCGTTGCCGTTGCGGGCATGCTGGCCGCAACGCTGACGCTGTTCGGCTGCTCGTCCGGCGACCAGAACGCCGCTTCGGATGCAGCGGGAGCCGACGGGAGCTACCAGCTGGTCAACGGCGGTAAGCTTACCGTTGCCGCATCGCTCGATTTTCCGCCGTTCGAGAATCTTAACGGCGACAAGCCCGAGGGTTTTGCGGTGGACCTCATGAACGCCCTTGCCAAGGAAATGGGCCTTGAGTGCGAGTACCTGCCTTCCACCAAGTTCGACACCATCGTTCCGCTTATCCAGGCTGGCGGCAAGGCCGACGTGGGAGTTTCCTCGTTCACCATCACCGACAAGCGCCTGCAGCAGATCGACTTCACCGATTCGTACTGCGACGTGAACCAGAGCATCACCGTGCGCAAGGATTCGGGCATCACCGACGTGTCGCAGCTTGAGGGCAAGAAGATCGGCGCTCAGTCCGGCACGACCGGCTACGAGTGGGCTGCCGAGAACATCAAGGATGCTGAAGTAACCGCGTACGACGAGATGACGGCCGTGTTCGCCGCTCTCGATTCGGGTCAGATCGACGCGATTTCCGTTGACCTGCCCGTTGCGAACTATTACGTGAAGGCGTACTCCGACTGCGAAGTCATCAAAGAGATTCCCACGGGCGAGCAGTACGCCGTTGTGGTGAGCAAAGAGAATCCTGAGCTGACGAAGGCTCTCAACGAAGCGCTCAAGGCCGTGCGGGACAACGGCACGTACGACGAGCTTGTTGCCAAGTGGCTCAAGTAGTCTGACTGTTTCGAATCATGAACATCGTTAACGGTGCAAAAGCGCACATCGCTCGTGTCGCAGTGGTCTTGGCCGCTGCGGCACTTGCCGTTTCGCTGGCCCAGCCCCTGTGCGCGCATGCGTTGGAAACCGAGCGTTGGAGCGCCCAGCCCAACGACGCCGACGGTTCGCAGGTACTCGGTGCCACGCCCACGCGCGTTACGTGGCAGGGTCAAACAGCCGAGGACGAGTCTTTGTCCCAGGTGGTCATCGACTTGCCCGAAGGTTCCACGGTTGAAGCTGAAAACGTGAAGGTCACGGTCATGAACGGGCTCGACCGTTTGGACGTGGCCGCTCAGGCGACGGTCGACGGCGTGCGGGTGACGGCGTCTTTCTCTGATCCCGCTCCTGCCGGTTCGCTTGTCATGCTGGAATGCAATCGCGTGTTGCTACCGGGCGGAGGCGGAAGCTTCGGCCTGGCGGGAAGCTACACAACCGCCGATGGGCAGCAGCATGACATGCCTGCAACCGACAAGACGTTCACCGTAGTCAGCACGTCGCCAGCCGATCAGCTGTCCTCGTGGCTCGGGCAGCAAGAATGGGTGAAGGCGTGGAACTCCAACAAGTTCCTCCACCTGTTCTTCGATCCCACGATCGTCGTGACGTCGGTGCCCACGGTATTCTCCGGTTGGCTTGTGGCCCTTGCGCTGGTGGTGGTCAGCTTCCCGCTGTCCATACCCCTGGGGTTGATGTGGTCGTTCCTTCGCATGGCGAAAAGCCGTATTCCGCGCGCTATCGGCGCAACGTACATCAACGTCGTGCGCGGCACGCCGCTGTTCTTGCAGATCTACATCGCGTTCTTCGGTCTGCCGCTGCTCGGCATCAAGATGGACCTGTTCGTCCTGGGAGCCATCGTGCTGGTGCTGAACTCCAGCGCGTATCTGGCCGAGATATTCCGTGCGGGCATCCAGTCCATCAACACGGGCCAGTTCGAAGCGGCCCGCTCATTGGGCATGAACGGCGCGCAGACTATGTTCTACGTGATCATTCCGCAGACCATTCGTCGCGTCATTCCTACGATGACCAGCGAGTTCATCCTTATGTACAAGGACACCTCGCTCTTGGCGGCTGTCGGCGTTATGGAAATCATGATGTTCTCGAAGACCATCACGGCGGCAACGGGCAACGTAACGCCCTACATCGTGGCCGCGGGCTTCTACTTGATCGTGACCATCCCCATGACGAAGCTCATCAACTCGATGGAGCAGCGCATGGCGGGCGGTCGCAGGAAGCGCAAGAAGGGCGCGCATGCGGGTTTGGGCAGCAATCCCACCGATGCGATCCTTCCCGATTCCGACGCTGCCGTAGCGCGCAGCATTCGCATGTCCGAGACGTTTGCCGGCCCGGGTGCGGTGGGGGACGACCCCTCGCCCAGCGGCCGACTGAGCCATTAAGGAGGTGCTTCCATGAACGATGTAAAGGAATCTTCGGAGGCCCCCGTCGTGCGTATCGAAGGACTGCGCAAGGCGTTTGGCGACAACGTGGTGCTGCGGGGCATTGACCTTGACGTGTATCGTGGCGAAGTGGTGGTTATCCTGGGGCCGTCCGGCTCGGGAAAGTCCACGCTGCTTCGGTGCGTGAACATGCTGGAAACGCCCACCGAGGGCCGCATCTTCTTCGAGGATACCGAGATCACCTCGAAGAAGACCGACATCAACAAAGTGCGCGCCAAGGTTGGCATGGTGTTTCAGAACTTCAATCTGTTCCCGCACCTTACGGCGAAGCGCAACGTGATGCTGGCTCAGCAGAAGGTGCTCCGTCGCGGCAAGGAGGAGTCCGAGCAGATCGCGATCGAGCAGCTTGAGCGCGTGGGCCTTGGCGAGCGCGTGGAGTACAAGCCGTCCGAGCTGTCGGGCGGCCAGCAGCAGCGCGTGGCTATTGCGCGCGCGTTGGCCATGGATCCCCATGTCATGCTGTTCGACGAGGCTACCAGCGCGCTTGATCCAGAGCTTGTGCGCGACGTTCTGGGCGTTATGAAAAGCCTGGCGAAAGCGGGTATGACCATGATCGTGGTCACGCACGAAATGGGCTTCGCGCGCGATGTGGCCGACCGCGTCATCTTCATGGACGGCGGCTTCATCGTGGAGCAGGGAACGCCGGAAGAGGTGTTCGACCATCCGAAGTCCGACCGTACCAAAGACTTCCTCGGACACATTTCGTAACCCGTCCGAATACTGCGTAGAAAAGAGAGGGCCGAACTCCTGGAGTTGCGGCCCTCTCTTTGCGTGCGGCGCCGGTGCCGTCGAGCGCGACCGCGTTTCCCCCGAGCATCCCTTCATTCACGTTTAGCGTGTCAAGGAGGATGGCCCGATACAGGTCGTTGTCCTGGTGCTCCTTATCCCAAAACGCAAGGCTGACCAGGAGGCCCGTATCTCCCAGGTAGCATCTGGAGGTCGAGTGCTCCGCGCTCAGTTTCTCGCCCGCCCCCGCTCCAGCCCCCATCCCATCC
>NZ_PPTQ01000034.1 GCF_003340345.1 Paraeggerthella hongkongensis
GGAGGAGGTGGACGCCATGACCGATTTGGCTTTGATTACGGCGGCCGTCGAGCTGATCTCCAGCGTTATCGCGCTCGTCGCGGTAATAATAGAGAAGCTCCCAGTCCGAAAGGATAGGGAGCCCTAAGAAAAAGCCAAACCGCCGAAGCGATTCGAGAGCCGTGGGGAGTTAGCAGCTCCCTGCGGCTCGCAACATATTATACGCGAAAAGCAAACGCCGGCTCAACCGTTAAGCGGGCGAATCCACGGCTCCCGCATCACCTTGGCGCCCCTCGATGCGATTCGACCAGATCGCCCTTGCTATCACGAGACACGCCACCGACGCATTACGATAGCGTGTCGATCCCATGGCGACCTCGCGTGGCCCACTCCCTTCGAAGCTATATGTTATAAAATAATGCACGGGTGCATAATTCATCAATGCATATTATTGGAGGCATCATGTTCGTCGGACGCGAAAACGAAATGAGCAAGCTTGGGGAGCTATACGCCAAAGGCGGATTCCAAATGGTGGTGCTCTACGGTCGCCGACGCGTAGGCAAAACAACCTTGACTACCGAATTCGCCAAAGGCAAGCGCACGCTTTATTTTACAGCCCTCGAGCAAAGCGACCGGAACAACCTCGCCGACTTCACGAGGAAGATCCAGGAATTCTTCCACCTGCCAGGCGTTTCCGGTACTTTCCCATCCTGGGCGGACGCTTTCGACTTCCTGGCGGAACGCGCCGCCGAAGAACCCTTCGTCTTCGTATTCGACGAGTTCCCTTACGCCGCGCAGAGAAACGGGGCACTGCCGTCGACGCTGCAAATCGCCATCGACCATAAACTTGCGAGCACCGGGATGTTCATGATCCTATGCGGCAGCAACCAAGGCTTCATGGAAAGCAAGGTGCTGGGGCGCAACAGCCCCCTTTACGGCAGGCGCACCGCCCAGATGCGCATCGAGCCCCTCGGATACCTGGATGCCGGGAAAATGCTGCCGGGCTTGGATGAGCAGGAGGCGTTCCGCTACTACGGATGTTTCGGCGGCGTGCCGTACTACCTATCCCAGATAGACGTCGCGCTTGGCTTTCGAGAGAACCTGACGAGGCTTTACTTCGACCCCTCGGGCTTTCTGTACGACGAGCCCATGGGCCTTCTAAGGCAGGAGTTGTCGGAGCCTGCGCTCTACAACTCCATACTGCGCGCCATCGCCGGCGGCGCGAACAAGCAGAACGAGATCGCCGACAGAACCGGCATCGCGCCTACCAGCTTGCCCCGTTATCTCAAAACGCTGACGAACCTGGGCATTATCGAGCGCGCCGTGCCCTTCGGCGAGAACCCGGACACCAGCAAGCGCGGCATCTACCGCATGAGGGATGCCTGCTACGACTTCTGGTTCCGTTTCGTCATGCCCTATGCGTCGGACATCGAAAGCGGTTTGGGCAAAGTCATCGCGGCAACCTTGCCCGATGCCCAGCTAAACGAATACCTGGGACGCCGATTCGAGCGCCTGTGCCTGGAATGGCTCGTGATGCAAGCCCAGGAGGGGAAGCTGCCCATCCCGGCGACGACGATTGGATCTTGGTGGGGAGCGAACCCTGCCACCAAGTCGCAAACCGACATCGACGTGTTGGCAGCGGATAGGATTGGCAAGACGCTGCTCATCGGAGAATGCAAGTACCGTGAGGAGTTCAACGCCTCCGACGTAGTGAACGATCTGCACGGCAAGCGGACGCTCGTGAAAGGATACGTCGCCGACAACCTCTACGTGTTCGCAAAGCACCCGGTTTCAAAGGCCGTCCTGAAGGCAAACCGGGACGCCGTCTTCATGCCGCTAGAGGAGATGTATGGAGAGAAGATCGCGAACCGCGCTTGAGCAAGACGGATCTGAGCCGCACGACAACGCTTCGCACGATCGCCCTGCCCATGAACAGGTAGGCGAAGCGCAACGCCGCATACGCCAGAAATCCAGGCAGAGTATCTAGGAAAACGACAGGCTTACAAAGCAGCACGTTAAAACAAGTTCCGCCACCGTCAATGGACTTGATCCAACGTGAAGTTTGCAATCGGGATGACAACGCCCTGGGCACGGAGCGAATCCGGCTGCGGTCGCTGGATGCGCGTTGGATCCGCGCTAGGCCGAGCCGCTATCATGGAAGGACGGATCACCAGGCGGCGAGGCTCCACGCCCCTTTCCACCCATGCCCCCGACGAAGGGAAAAACGGGAGGAGGTGGACGCCATGACCGATTTGGCTTTGATTACGGCGGCCGTCGAGCTGATCTCCAGCGTTATCGCGCTCGTCGCGGTAATAATAGAGAAGCTCCCAGTCCG
>NZ_PPTQ01000035.1 GCF_003340345.1 Paraeggerthella hongkongensis
TTTTTTGGTGCGCCGAGCATGGCGCGCTTTCTAATGGGTGAAAGTCCCTAGCACGCCCGGCAGTGGGAAGTGCATAGCCAATGGCAAGGGTGTCCATCGTGAGGTGGAATCTGAAGGAAGCCGGATGGCGAATCTCTGGCCTGACGGACAGAAATCACATCAGGCATTTCTAGGTGGGTAAGGCTGCCAAACAAGCTAAAGCCCCAAAACTGCACGGAACCTAGAGTGTAGATGTGGCAGGTAGGTGGAGAGAAAGAAGCGTGCCTTACCTCGGGAGGCCTCATGGACGCGAACGCGATGAACTTCGTGCTCGTGGAGTAAAGCTTGCCATGAGGAGTCAGCAGAAGCCATAGTACTCGGTGCGTTGCCAGCGCCAAGGAAGGGCTGAACCGTTAGCGGTGCAAGTAGAAGGGAGGTTACCTTACGGGCGCGGTAAACGACAGCCAACTCACACTGTGGGGCTTGCAGGCGATGGTGCTTGCGGAACAAGGAGAGCGGCCTGAAGCGTCGAGCGCTCAAGGGATAACCCCTGCCGAAAGCGCCAGCGTGCAGTGTCCGGCGGATTTGCTGGAGAGGATCGTCGATAAGGGCAACATGCGGCATGCCTACGGGAAAGTTCAAGCCAACAAGGGTGCAGCCGGTATCGACAAGATGGGCGTTGCGGAGATGCGTGACTACTTCAAGCAGCACTCAGATGAACTCTTCGATCAAATCAAACAGGGGAAATACGCCCCAAGCCCGGTGCTTCGGGTGGAGATCCCCAAGAAGGAGAAAGGACGGGTAAGAAAGCTCGGAATACCCACGGTGGTCGACCGCGTGGTGCAGCAGGCTATCGTCGCCCAGCTGACCCCGCTCTTCGAACCTAAGTTCAGCGATTCGAGCTACGGGTTCAGACCGAAAAGAAGCGCGCACGATGCGCTTCGCGCTTGCAAGCGTCATATTGATGCGGGATATGGCTGGGCGGTCGATATGGACTTGGAAAAGTTCTTCGACACGGTATGCCAATCGAAGCTCATCCAGATCTTGTCGGAAACCGTGACCGACGGGCGCGTGGTGTCGCTCGTGCACAAGTACCTCAACGCGGGCGTCATGGTGGGCGGCGATCTGGAGGAAACGAGGGCGGGCATGCCGCAAGGAGGACCGCTCTCGCCGCTTTTGTCGAACATCATGCTCAACGAGCTTGATCGCGAGCTGGAGCGGCGGGGCCACCGCTTCGTCCGCTACGCTGACGACTGCATGATCTTTTGCAGGTCGAAGCGCGCGGCAGAGCGCGTCTGCGAATCCATCGTCGGCTTTATCGAGAAGAAGCTCTTTCTCAAGGTGAACCGAGACAAGACGGATGTGGCTCGCTTCAACGAAGTGAAGTACTTAGGGTATGCCTTTTACCGCAGCAAAGGGGAATGTCGTTTTCGCGTGCATCCCAAGAGCGTCAAAGCGATGAAAGAGCGCATCAAGGAACTCACCGCCAGAAGCAACGCCATGTCCAACGAGTACCGGCCGCGAGCAGCAACGTGGTTCGTGCGAGGATGGGTCAACTACTTCAAGCTGGCGGACATGAAAAAGCTGTTGCAAGGGATAGACAAGTGGATGCGCAGACGCATTCGCATGGTCTACTGGAAGCAGTGGAGGCGTATACGCACCCGCTTCAAGATGTTGCAGAGATGCGGCATTGAGAAGGGGAAAGCGTGGGAGTTCGCCAATACCCGAAAGAGCTACTGGCGGACGGCTGGCAGCGCAATCATGCAGCGAGCCGTCGGAACCCAGCAACTGCGTCGTAAAGGCTATCTGTTCTTCTCGGACTACTACGGGCAAGTGCATGCGCGTTAACGGAACCGCCGTGTACCGAACGGTACGCACGGTGGTGTGAGAGGACGGCGCGTCAACTAATGACGCGCCTCCTACTCGAT
>NZ_PPTQ01000036.1 GCF_003340345.1 Paraeggerthella hongkongensis
GGCAACGCAGGATGCGCTGCCGGAGAAAGGAGACTGTCATGGCGAAGATAGTCAATTCTTGGAACGACTGGGATCCGTTGAAGCGCGTCATCATCGGCCGCTGCGACAACTCGATGATCCCGCCCGAGGAGCCCGCGACCTCCGAGAAGGTTCCCGTCGACTCCGAGATGCGCGGCATGTGGGGCCTTCGCCCGCTGCGCACGGTCGAGGTCGGCAACGCCTGCCTCGAGAACCTCGTCAAGGCCGTCGAGGAGCGCGGCGTGGTCGTCGACCGCCCGACGCCCCTGCAGTGGAACCAGGCCATCGGCACGCCCGACTTCCGCAACGACTCCATGATGACCTGCATGCCGCCCCGCGACATCCTGCTCACCATCGGCAACGAGATCATGGCCTCCGCCAACTCCTTCCGCTGCCGCTACTTCGAGTACCTGGCCTACTGGCCGCTCATGAAGCAGTACTTCGACGAGGACCCGGACTTCCTGTGGACCCAGGCCCCCCGTCCCCGCCTGACCGACGCCTCCTACAAGCACAACTACTACGACGAGAAGATCTCGCTGGAGGAGCGCCTGGTGCGCACCGCCAACAAGGACTTCGTCACGACGGAAGTCGAGCCGATGTGGGACGCGGCCGACGTCATGCGCATGGGCAAGGACCTGTTCATCCAGCACGGCCTGACCACCAACCGCACGGCCATGGACTGGTTCCAGCGCTACTACCCCGAGTACCGCGTGCACGCCGTGAACTTCCCCGGCGACCCGTACCCGATCCACATCGACGCGACCTTCGTGCCGCTGCGCCCGGGCCTGATCATCAACAACCCGCAGCGTAGGCTCCCCGAGGAGCAGCGCGCGATCTTCGAGGCCAACGACTGGCAGATCGTCGACGCCGCCCAGCCGGCCCACTCCGAGCCGCCCGAGTTCTGCTACAGCTCCGTGTGGCTGTCCATGAACTGCCTGGTCCTCGACCCCAAGACGGTCATCGTGGAGGCCTCCGAGGTCTACCAGCAGGAGGAGATGGACAAGCTCGGCATGAACGTCGTGCCCGTCGACCTGCGCGGCGCCTACGCCTTCGGCGGCGGCCTGCACTGCTCCACGGCGGACGTCTACCGCGAGGGCGAGTGCCTCGACTACTTCCCGAACCGCGTCGCCGACCCGACCCTGGTCCGTCCGGAGATGTGGAACGACTAGTCGCTTAACC
>NZ_PPTQ01000037.1 GCF_003340345.1 Paraeggerthella hongkongensis
ATGCCTTATCAGAAGGGTGACGGCAAGTCCGTTGTCATCGCGCTGGGCGGCAACGCCCTGGGCAACACGCCCCAGGAGCAGCTCCAGCTGGTCAAGGACACCGCCAAGAACATCGTCGACATGGTCGAGGAGGGCACCAACGTCATCGTGTCCCACGGCAACGGCCCGCAGGTCGGCATGATCAACAACGCGTTCGCCTACGCGAGCGCCAACGACGGCAAGACCCCGGAGATGCCCTTCCCCGAGGCCGGCGCCATGAGCCAGGGCTACATCGGCTACCAGCTGTCCCAGGCCATCCTCAACGACATGAAGCTGCGCGGCATCGACCGCTCGACGGCCTGCGTCGTGACGCAGACCGTGGTCGACCCCGCCGACCCGGCGTTCCAGAACCCCACCAAGCCCGTCGGCGCCTTCCTCTCCGAGGAGGAGGCCAAGGCCAAGGCCGCCGAGACCGGCTGGACCTACAAGGAGGACGCGGGCCGCGGCTGGCGCCAGGTCGTCGCCTCCCCGAAGCCGGTCCGCATCGTCGAGTTCGACGCGGTCAAGGACCTCATGGACGCGGGCTACATCGTGGTGTCCACGGGCGGCGGCGGAGTGCCGGTGTTCGAGAAGGAGGGCCTGTACGAGGGCGTCCCCGCGGTCATCGACAAGGACCGCTCCAGCGCCAAGCTGGCCGCCGACTTCGGCGCCGACATGCTGGTGATCCTCACGGCCGTGGAGAAGGTCTGCATCAACTTCGGCAAGCCGGAGCAGGAGGAGATCTCCACCATGACGATCGCCCAGGCCGAGGAGTACATCGCCCAGGGCCAGTTCGCCCCCGGCTCCATGCTGCCGAAGGTCGAGGCCTGCATCGAGTACGTGCGCGCCTACCCCGAGGGCAAGGCCCTCATCACCAGCCTCGAGTGCGCCGCCGCGGGCCTCGAGGGCAAGACCGGCACCATCATCACGGCGTAGTTCCCGCCG
>NZ_PPTQ01000038.1 GCF_003340345.1 Paraeggerthella hongkongensis
TCGCAGATGAGCAGAGGCGGCCGGTTCACGATGGCGCGCGCAATGGCGACGCGCTGCTGCTGGCCGCCGGAAAGCTGATCGGGATAGCTGTTCAGCTTGTCGGAGAGGCCCACGAGGCGCAGCACCTCGGGCACTTGCGTCTTGATGACGTGCCGGCTCTTGCCGATAACCTCCAGGGCGAAGGCGACGTTCTCGAAGACCGTCTTGTTCGGCAGGAGCTTGAAGTCCTGGAACACGCAGCCGATGTTGCGCCGCAGATAGGGCACGCGCCAGTTGCGCATGGTGGTCAGATCCTCGTCAGCCACGTAGATCTTGCCCGAGGTGGGCTTGATCTCGCGGGTGAGCAGGCGGATGAAGGTGGATTTGCCAGATCCGGAGTGGCCCACGAGGAAGATGAACTCGCCGGCGAAGATCTGCAGGGTCACATCGCTTATGGCGGGCTTCTTCGGCTGGGCCGGGTAGGTCTTGGTCACATGATCGAAGGTGATGACCGGCGCGCCCATGGGGGCGGCCATCTCGTCCACTTCGAGCATGGGCAAAGCCTGGGACAGCTGGGAGGTCATCGACGCCTTCTGGGCGTGGCCGGGCTGGGGCGCCGCCGCGCGGGCGCGCGGGTTGTTGCCCTGGGCCGGCGCGCCGGCGTGACGGCCGGCATGACCAGGAATTCCCTGGTTCCGTTCGTTCGTCACAGCTTGCTCCGTTCAGGTTGTTCGTTACTGAGACTGAAGTATTTTAGCAAAGGCCCGCGCGCTCACGAACCTTTTTCACAGCTTCAACAATGGCCGTAGCGTCAATGTTGAAA
>NZ_PPTQ01000039.1 GCF_003340345.1 Paraeggerthella hongkongensis
CATCGAGGATCTGGTGGCCGACGACTACATTCCCATCATCGCCTCCATCGCCATTGGCGAGGACGGTGGCTGCTACAACGTGAACGCCGACGTTGCTGCCGGCTACATCGCCGCGGCCATCGGCGCTCACAAGATCATCTTCCTCACCGATGTGGACGGCCTCTACGAGAACTACCCCGACCCCGACTCGCTTATCGCCGAGATGTCGCTGGGGGAGGCCGAGGCCATGGTGCGCGGCGACAAGCTGGCCTCGGGCATGATTCCGAAGCTGGCGAGCTGCGTGCGCGCCCTCGATTCCGGCGTCAGCGCGGCCCATATCATCAACGGCACGGTGCCCCATGCGCTTCTGCTGGAAATGCTCACCGACTCCGGCATGGGAACCATGGTGGGCGGCCTCGCTTCCGCCCAGTTCCTGAACGTCTCGCCGGTGAGCAAATTCGCCGCCAAACTCATTGAAAACCGTTAGGAGCATCCCATGACTCTCGCCCGCGAAATGGCTTTGGAATCCGAATACGTGATGGGCACCTTCGCCCGCAAGCCCGTGGAATTCGTCGAAGGCCACGGCATGACGCTCATCGACGATGCCGGCAACGAGTACCTCGATTTCCTCTCCGGCATCGGTGTCTGCAGCCTCGGCCACTGCCACCCCTCCATCGTGCAGGCCGTGAGCGATCAGGCGGCCAAGCTCATCCACGTGAGCAACTACTACTACATCGAGCACCGCGGGGAAGTGGCCCAGCTGCTGTCGAACATGCTGAACGCCTACGTCGATGAG
>NZ_PPTQ01000004.1 GCF_003340345.1 Paraeggerthella hongkongensis
CCACGCCTCGGCCCCAGCCCCACGCCCCGCCCCAGCCTGAAGAACGCAAACCCGCGTGCCGAGAGCCCCTCAAGCCCGGACCCTCGGCATGCAAGCGCAAGCCGCTGCTACTTTGCTTCGGCTTCCAACTCTTGAACGTACTCGCGATCGATGGCTCCCTGAACGCTCGGCGGGTCGATGTCGAAAGGAACGGACTTGGTGAACAGGCTGACCAGGGGAACCAGCACCAAAGAAAGCACCATGGCGATAGCGCCGCAGTTGATGGGAGAAGCGATCAACGGAGCGCCGAAGAAACCCGCGATCATGTTTCCGGTAGTCAGACCCACGCCCACGATAAAGCTAACCCATACGGCAGAGCGCGAAATACGCTTGGAGTACAGCCCCCAGAAGAACGGTCCCAGGAAGGCGCCGGCGAGCGCGCCCCACGAAATGGACATGAGCTGCGCAATGAACGTAATGGACGAGTTGTACTGCACAAGCGCAATCACCGCAGAGATCACGATGAACACCACCAGCAGCACGCGCATGTAGAACAGCTGCATCTGCTCGGGCATCTTCTTCACGATGTTTCCCTTGATCAAGTCAAGCGTCAACGTGGAAGACGACGTCAGGACCAGCGAGGAAAGCGTAGACATAGACGCGCTCAGCACCAGCACGATCACGATGCCAATCAGCAGGTCAGGCAGCGTGGACAACATGGTGGGCATAATGGAGTCGTACACCGGCGTTCCCGCAGCGGTCATTTCCACCTGGTCGCCGTACAGGCGCCCGAAACCTCCCAAAAAGTAGCTTCCTCCAGCAACGACCATGGCGAACACGGTCGAGATGATAGCGCCCTGCTTGACGGCGGGACCACTTTTTATAGCGTAGAACTTCTGGACCATCTGGGGCAAGCCCCAGGTACCCAGGCTGGTCAGCACGATAACGCCGATCAGGTCGGGAAGGTTCGGACCGAAGAAGCTCACAAACGGGCCAGCCATCTGAGAGCCCTCTGCCGGAATAAGCGAAAGCTGGTTAATGGCCTCGGTAAACCCGCCGTTGTTAGACAGCACGGCGGCAATGACGGCAACAATTCCCAGCAGCATGACGATACCCTGGATAAAATCGTTCACGACGGTGGCCATATATCCGCCCAGCACCACGTATATGCAGGTAATGACCGCCATTCCGATAACGCATACCTCGTACGGCAAACCGAACGCCATGCCGAACAAACGCGACAGCCCGTTGTACACGCTCGCGGTGTACGGAATCAGGAACACGAAGATGATGGCGGCGGCAGCGATGCGCAAGCCTTTCGAATGGTAGCGCGCTCCGAAAAACTCGGGCATCGTGGCCGCCTTCAAGCGATGCGTGACCTCGCGCGTACGCGGGCCAAGCACCCACCAGGCAAGCAAGCTTCCCAAAATAGCATTGCCGATGCCAATCCACGTGGCAGCAAGACCGTATTTCCAACCGAACTGTCCCGCATACCCCACGAAGATCACCGCGGAAAAGTAGCTTGTGCCGAACGCGAACGCTGAAAGCCACGGTCCTACGGAGCGACCTCCCAGCACGAACCCGTCAACGCTGGTGGTGTGTCGCCTGCAGTAAATGCCCACGCCTATCGCCACTCCGACAAATATGAGCACCATGCAAATTTTCTCGATCATGCGGATTATTCCTTACGTTGAATGCCTGCAACAAAAAAGCCCGTTCAAGAGCTTGAAGGCGCACACGAATTTCCAACGGATGCGTCGAGGTACGACGACGCGCCAGCAGAACCCCGTGTGCTAGAGGTATCGATAGGAATAATAGGAAACGTAGTGAGGCTCGGCGGCGTCGAGCGCGCAGGGCTTCGAGCCCAAGTCGAGCGGTGCAAGAATTTCTGAGGACCGAGGGGCGAAAGCCCGGCACGCCGCCGCGAGCGCCAGCTCCAAACGCCAGCGTTCGTCAACAACGATATGTCCCTTTGCAGAATGCATGGGGACACTTTACCATAGCGCAGCGCCAACAGGCGGCAAAATACCGCGAACGAGCCATGCGCTTCTTCACGCAGACGCAAGCCGTGGACCGCAAGCCCTAGGCCACAGGTGACGAACCGCGAACCGCAAGCCGCAATCGACAGGCAACGAACCCGCCTCCTTCACGCGCAGCGCGCAAGACAAAGGCGTCGACAATCCGTCGCGGCAAAGCAAAAACCTCCCCGCACGCCTGCTCAGCGCACGGGGAGGAGCACCATCAACGTATCATCCGCGCAAGCCTCACGCTAAAGCGCATTTAGTACCGGCTGTCGAAGATGCGCTTGGTCTTCTTTTCGCTGCGCGGAAGCTCGCCCATGGGAACGCCCTTGGCGTCAGGAGTGCAACCGCATTTCGCCTTGAAGATCATGGCCAGCTCCTGCTCGGCGCGCTCCTTCGCCTCGTTCTGCAACGCGGTCTCGAACAGAACGGTCAGCACGTCTTTGCCGCTGATGTTCTCGATCATCACCTGGTACTCGCTGGAAGCCCCGTCGGTTATCGAGATGACCTCTTCAACCTGAGCCGGGAAAATGTTGCAGCCCTTCACCTTGAACATGTCGTCGGTGCGGCCCGTCAGCGTGTCGATGCGCGGATGCGCCAGCCCGCAGGCGCAATCGCCGGGGATGATGCGCGTCAGGTCGTGCGTGCGGTAGCGAATGAGCGGCGCGCCCTGCTTGCGCAACGTGGTCAACACCAGCTCGCCCACCTCGCCGTCGGGCACGGGCGCTCCCGTAACGGGGTCGACCACTTCGATATACACGTAGTCGGCCCACACGTGCATGCCGTTGTGCTCGCTGCACGAAATACCGATGCCGGGGCCGTACACCTCCGTCAGTCCGTAGATGTCGAAGATCTCCACGCCCAGCTCGCCCGAAATGCGCTGGCGCATCTTGTCGCCCCAGCGTTCGCTGCCGATAACGCCCTTGCGCAGGCAGATCTTGTCGCGCAGGCCGCGCTCGGCAATCTCTTCGGCCAGCAGCAATGCGTACGAGCTGGTTGCGCACAGCACGGTCGATTTAAGATCCTGCATCATCTTCAGCTGCTTTTCCGTGTTGCCCGGCCCCATGGGAATAGCCATCGCGCCCAGTCGTTCGGCACCCAGCTGGAACCCGATGCCCGCCGTCCACAAGCCGTAACCAGGCGTGATGTGGATGCGATCCTTGTTGGTGATCCCTGCGGTTTCGTAGCAGCGCGCAAACTGCACGGCCCAGTCGACAACGTCCTGCTGCGTATAGGGAACGATCACGGGCGTGCCCGTGGTTCCGCTGGAGCTGTGTATGCGCACGATCTCTTCGTCGGGAACGGCTTGCAGTCCCAAAGGATACGCGTTGCGCAGGTCGTCTTTTTCGGAGAAGGGCAGCTTCTCGAAATCTTGCTGAGTCTGCACGTCGGACAAGTCGATGCCCTCGAACTTGGAGCGATAGAAGGCGGAACGGTCTTTCAGCGTTTCGAATTGCTTTTTGATAAGGGAAAGCTGATCGGCAGTCATCTGCATGAGGGGTCCTTTTCTCTCAACCGGAATGTTCGATTCATAGATGCTTCAAGCCTGCACAGAGCAAGACTTGAAGCTAAAGCCATCGACCAGCCGGACCCACGGCTATACAAGGCATATTGTTGAATACGAATTCCATGCGTTCCATTCTAGGCGAACAATCGAACAATGCAAAGCACTTTGAAAAGGACGAGCCTACCTTGCCGCCACATCGATGGCAGCAAGGTTGAGGTCCACGAAGCGCGGCTTCACGCACGCGCGGACCGCGCGGCGCAAGTCGTCCAGGCTGATCGGGATGCAGTTCGTGTTCAACGCACTAGCCAGCAGCAGCGTGTTGAGCACCTTGCGCCCGCCGGCCGCCTCCGTCAACGCGGCGTCGTCTACGGCAATCAGTCGAGCTTGCGTCCCAGCCAAAGATCGAGCGATGCCGTCCACAACGTCATCGGCGCGGTAAGGATGCCTGCCCAGCGCCGCAGTCACCGGCTGGATGGCCGTAACCGCAGTAACCATCACCCCGTCGGAAGAAAGATACGGAAGAACGCGCGCCGCCTCGGCGGGCTCGAATGCAATCACCAGATCGGCCGTGCCCTGTGCAACCAATGGCGCGAACACCTCTTCGCCCTGATCGCCCATGCGCACGTGAGACACCACGTTCCCGCCGCGCTGCGCCATGCCGATAGTCTCGGCAGTGCGAACATGCCAACCCTTGTCCTGGGCCGCTTGAGCCAGAACCTTCGCAGCCAGCACGGTTCCCTGGCCGCCGACGCCCGCAAGCAGCACATTACGCATGGGAGCCTCCTTCCGTCGCAGAGCCATTAAGGGGTTTGTCCGCCAACGACGCATTCGCGTCCGACATCGTGATCGCATCGAACGGGCACACCTGGGTGCACAGGGTGCATCCGTTGCATAGGCTTTCGTCAACGAACGCCTGACCGCGCTCTTTGCTCTTTGGCCCGCGCGCATCAACGTTGAACCCTATACCCGGGCAGCCAATTTCCGTGATGCACTTTTTACAGCCCGTGCACAGATCCTGGTCGATCACCGCCGGAGGATTCGGCTTCGCCAGCTGAATGCAAGGAGATTCGAACAGGATGGCGGAGGGGCCCTCGAACGAGACGGCCTCGTGAGCGGCCTTCGTGGATTCGTCGAAGTTCAACGGATCAGCATGGACGATGCATTCGAAGCCCACGGCCTCCAGAACGCGCTCGATGGAAATGGGCGGGCGCGTATCTCCCATCAGCGTCACGCCGGTGCCCGGGTGCGGCTGAGAACCGGTCATGGCAGTGGTCGCGTTGTCCAGCACGCACACCGTGATGTCGTGGCCGTTGTACACCGCGTTCACAATGCCCGGAAGGCCGCTTGCGAAAAACGTCGAGTCGCCCACGAACGCGAGCGTTTTCTTCTGCGGATCGGCCACGGCAAATCCTTGCGCCATCGTGATACCCGCGCCCATGCACAAGCACGTGTCAACCGCATCGAGCGGTTGGGCGTTGCCCAGCGTGTAGCAGCCGATGTCTCCGCACAGGACGGCGGGCGTACGGCCCAAAGCACGTTTAATGGCGTAGAAGCTGCCGCGATGAGGACAGCCTGCGCACAAAACGGGCGGGCGGACCGGCAGAGGAGCGTCAGCGGACTCGTACACGGGCGGCTGGGCGGCGGAGCGCCCGTCGGAAAGGCCCAGGAAGCGGGCGATTCTGGCGACGGCATCGTCCACGTCGTTCTCGCCGCGGTCGCGCACGTCACCGGTAAGCTTGCCCTTCACGTCGAACGACGCATGCGTGCGTCCCGCAAAGACCAGCAAAGCGTCTTCCAGCACGTGGTCGAGTTCTTCAAGCACGAGCACCTGGTCAAGCCCCTGCGCGAAGCGTTCGGCGGTTTCCTCGGGGAAGGGATACGGGGTTCCCACCTGCCAAAAACGATAGGCCGGGACCTCGAAGCCCTCAAGCGCCGCACGCTCCTCGATCATGCGCAAGGCTTCCCGCGCGTAAGCAGCCGAAACGCCGCCCGCCACAATGCCCAAGCGGGGAACGGAAGCTTCCTGCGACGCGTCTTCCGCGGCAGCAGGGTGCGCGGCGCCGCCTTCTTCAATCGGGTTGAACGCCGACAGAACCGGATCGTTCGCATAATCGCCGGCGATGCACCGCAAGCGCTCGTTTATCTCGCCGTGCGCTTCGTATGCGCGGCGCGGGAAGATGACCCATTTCGGATCGCGCTCGAAGCCCTCTTCCGGCACCGGACGGGCAACCGTCGTCTCGGCAACCTCGAAGAACGTGGATGCGTGGCAAATGCGCGTGGTAGGCCGCACGATAACGGGCGTAGCGTAGCGCTCGGACAGGTCGAAGGCGGCCTGCATCATGGCAAACCCCTGGTCGGGAGTAGCCGGATCAAGAACGGGAATCTTCGCGAACGAGGCGAAGCGGCGGGTGTCCTGCTCGGTTTGAGACGATATGGGACCGGGATCGTCAGCCACGAACAGCACGGTGCCGCCCTTCACGCCCACGTAGTTCAGGCTCATCAGCGGATCGCTCGCAACGTTAAGACCCACCTGCTTGCAGGTGAACAGCGTGCGTGCGCCGCAGTAGGCAGCACCGGCCACCACTTCAAGCGCGCTCTTCTCGTTCGTCGACCACTCCACATGGACGTCGCGCGCGCTGCCTGCGCCGTGCAGTTTCGCTATCGTCTCGATAACCTCGGAAGACGGAGTGCCAGGATATCCCGCCACCACGCGCACGCCCGATTCAAGCGCCGCGTGCGCGAACGCTTCGTTCCCCATCAACAATTGCTTCGTCATACGTCTCGCCTGTCTCGCTTTTCGCGGTTCGTGAAGTACCTGCACACGAACGAGTGTTTCACGTGAAACATTTCCGCTCCCATGATAGCAAACCCTTCGCTAGGATTTTCGACGGAGCCGCTGCGCATCGGTCGCAGGAGAGCCTTCTCCACAGGAAGTGCCGCGCGACCTCGAACAAGAGGTGCGCTTTGCCCGTTGTCGAACGGCAGTCGATATGCAACGAGAGACGCGCAGCGAAGAAAGCGCAACCGGGCCGCGCGCATTCCGAGCAAAACCGCCCCGCCGAGCGAACATCGACATCGGGTTGATCGGCGGTCCCTGAAAATGCGGACGCGAGCGGGGGCCTGCGGCACCGATCGTCGCCTACAAAACCATAAAACCGCGCATTGGCCTTATCCTGGAACGCGATGGGCATTTTTACGAATACGCCAATCGGAATTGCTCTTCGAAGCTTGATTTCTTTGACATGGGCCCCGTTCGCATCCGCGCAGTCCATCCTCGAACCCCTTCTATGCAGGCAAGAAATTCTTATGTCGTTTCTGATATAAAAGCAAAGAACTTTACCTAAGGTGCGTTTGCGCTCAAAATGGAGGCGCATCGTTTTGCATCCCCGAGAGCAGGAGGTTCCTATGAAATGCCCCCTCTGCAATGTCGACCTGATCATGAGCGAGCGCCAAGGCATCGAGATCGATTACTGCCCGCAATGTCGCGGCGTATGGCTCGACCGCGGCGAGCTTGACAAGATCATCGAGCGCTCAACGTCCCTGGCGGCCCCCGCTGCCGCGCCGAGCGCATCGTATGCAAGCGCGCCCGAGCGCTACGACGAGCGCCGTTACGACGATCGCCGCTATGAGGACAAATACCGTGACGACTATTACAAAAAGGGAAAGAAGAAAAAGCGCGGGGATTTCCTGGGCGACCTCTTCGATTTCGGCGACTAGCCAGCTTCGTGCGTCGCGTGGCCGTCCGAAGACTACCGCAATACGTCGCTAGGCGGCCACACGCGCTCGAACCCTCACGATCACCAGTTTCGTTACGGGATACAGAACAACTTCGTACAGCACCTTGAACAGCACTTGCGAAGCGACCATGGCAATGACGACCTCCGGCGAAAACGTTCCGGCGAACGCGATGGTAATAAACACAAGGGAGTCCACCGTTTCCCCCAAAAGGGTCGACGAAACGCAACGAAAGAACAGATGCTTGTCGAAGCGCCGCTTCAAGGACGCCATCACGTACGAGTTGAGCAAACTCCCCAGCAAATAAGCGGCAAGCGAGCCTAGAAGAATGCGCCACGAGCTGCCCAGCGTAATAGCGAAGGCGCTGTCGACGCTCGGATCAAGGCCCGGAAGCGCGATGGCAACATGAAACGCCAACGCCGCCAGCGCCGCCAATGCGAATCCCAGCAAAATAGCCGAGCGCATGCGCTTGAATCCGAACACGTCGGACAGCACGTCATTGATTATATACACCACGGGGAACGTCAAAATAGATGCTGGAAGCGTAAAAAGCCCCAGATCAAGAGCTTTTGCGGCCAGTACGTTCGATATAACCAACGTACCGCAAAACAGCGCCGTGAACACTCCGTACACGCGCAAGCCCTCCGCCGAAACGGCCGGGGCGCCGTCTCTTGCCGGGCAGACAAGAGCGGCGCCATCCCCCTGATGCTCGGTCACGTTCGCCTGCTCCTATGCTTCGGCCATGCCCTGCTTGAAGTCGATGATCTTCTGACGCGCGTCGTCGCAGCCCGTGCCCAGCATTTGAACAGCCAAGATAGCGGCGTTCTTCGCGCCGTTGATAGCAACGCACGCTACGGGAACGCCGGAAGGCATCTGCACCATGGAAAGAAGGGAGTCCAATCCACCCAGGTCGCTGGTCTTCATGGGAACGGTGATGACCGGGTTCGGCGTGTAAGCCGCCACCACGCCGCCCAAATGCGCCGCCTTGCCGGCCGCAGCCACAATCACGCGGATGCCGCGCTCGTGCGCAGTAGACGCCCAGTCGTGCACGTCCGCCGGCTTGCGATGCGCGCTGGCAACTTTGACCTCGTACGGAATGCCGAACTCGTCAAGCTGCTTCATGCACGGCTCCATGGCCGGCATGTCGCTTTCGGATCCCATGATAATGCCCACAAGCGGGGTGTTCGGTTCGCAGGACATGACTGCTCCTTCTCCTCGTTCGCTCCGCGGCGCGGATCCCGCGCGCGATGCGTCTGTTTTCGTTCGCTGCAAGTGTATCATCCGACGATGCGGCGAACGACGTCCTCCACGTCCTCTGCCGACATAAGCCCTTCGGACGGGTTTCGCGCCGCGCGAGACAACGCGAACTTCGCCGCCTCCAACGCCTCGGAAACCACGATGCCCGCCTCTTCAGAAGACGACAGAAGCTCGGGGCATGTACGCAATTGCGGGCGTTCGTCCAGATACGAAGCTACAAGCGTCCTGAAATCGGCTACGAATTCAAACGCGTTGTCCAAGAACATCTTCATAAGCGACGGGGTGTCTTTCACCAACGCAACGCGAAGCGACGATACGTCGCTTTCCCAGTCGAACGATTCAACCACCTGCAAGAACAGCGTCAGCGTGGCGGTGAACATGGTAGCGGGCATCAGGCGGTCGAACGCCGCATGAACCGCATCGGGATCAAGGTTGTACGTGCCGATGCCCACGATTGCAGCATCTTTCGTAGGAAAATAATTGAAGAACGTGCCTTGAGACACCTGGGCGCGTTCGGAAATCTGCGCAACCGTTATATTGTCGTACCCTCGCTCTTGCACCAACGTGATAGCTGCGCGCTCGATAGCCGCGCGCGTTGCACGGCGCTTTCGCTCGCGCAAGCCGTGCGGAGCCGCATCGTTAGACATAGTCAACCCTTCGTTTGCAATATCGATTCGAATTATACGAAGCTGTGCTGAACCTTGCAGCAATATTGTTGTTTACCTATAAAATTGTAGTGACTATAAATTTAATGTTGCTATAATGCAAGTCAAATACACGCAACCGCGCAAACGCGCACGCAGAGAACCGCTAGGCACGGAAACTTGCTCAAGAAGGAGTGCAGTATGAGGATATTCGGCATGGGAATGCCTGAACTTGTTTTGATTCTGGTAGCCGTCCTGCTTATCTTCGGTCCGAAAAATCTGCCGAAGCTGGGGGCCATGCTCGGCCGAGGCGTGAAGAAGCTGCGCGGTCGCGTCGAAGACGACGACATGGAGCCGAGCGCCAAGCAAGGAGCGTAGCGCCGCTCTTAACCGCATATGTTTCATGCCCCCGAAAACGTCCCGATCACCGGGGCGTTTTCGTATATAAGGGCCGATAAAGACGGTGTGCGAGCGAAAACTCGCAACCCTCCAGCACCGCACGCCCGATCAGAGGCAGACGAAAGCCCAGACACGAAAAAGCGCCCCAATCGGGGCGCTTCGCAATGCAATGGTGCTGTATTAAAGCACTTTTGTTGACTTCCCTGCTCGGACCGCGATTCCGCCTTTTCGCGAAGCGATTATTCACTCTCGGCTATCCTTTGAAAAGCCCTCTCCATATACGAAAAACCCCCTGAGCGCCCATCGCCTTGATCTGCTACCTTTCTACGAAAGAGCAGAAAGGAGGCGCGCCATGGCCTTGAAGGAGCAGCCTTTGTCGAGGTTCCCTCGGTTCTTCCGCCTGACCCCGCCCGAAGAGCGCCCGCGCGAGTACTTCGTCCTAGACTTCGAAACCACGGGACTCGATCCTCAGCTCGACGCTATCACGGAAATCGCGGTGCTCAGGGTGTTCGACCGGCAGGCGGCGGGCATGTACAGGACTGCGGTCGCCGCAGAGCGGATCGTAGGCGGAGTCCGTCCCGGCACGAAGCCGTCTGCCGTCCTAATAGGCGACGGCGTCTCCCTTGAGCAAGCCGCGAACGAAATGGGCAGGTTCTTCGAAGGGAAGAACCTGCCCATCTTCGCCCACAACGCCCGGTTCGACGCGCGGCTCCTGTTCTGCAAGGGGCTGGCGGACTTCCTGCCGCCCGAATGCCCGATCGCAGACAGCATCGAGCTGGCCAAGCGGGCGTTCCCGAACGAAGCCTCCTACGCCCTCGACTCCCTTGCGGACAGCCTCGGGCTGAAGCGCTTCGCGGCGCACCATGCCGACGGGGACGTGCTCTGCACGGCCCAGCTCGTCGAGGCATGCTACGCGAAGCTGGGATCGCCCGCGCAGGCCGTCGTGCAGACCGAGCTTGCGCTGGGATTGCAGGAGCGCCCCTGCCCCAGGTGCGGGTCCCCTCTCGTATGCAAGGACGGCTTCACGCAAGCGGGCAGCCAAGTCTACCGCTGCAAATCGTGCGGCAAGAAGTTCTCCGACAAGTCCGTGAAGAAGGAAGCGGGCGAGGCGAAGGAGCCGAGCGGTACAGCCGCACGCGGAAGCTCGAAGCGCTGCCGCCATTGCAGTTCCGCCGCCCTGGTCGTGAAGGAGCGCCGAGGCGCGAGCACGCGCTTCAGGTGCAAGGACTGCGGGAAGACGACGACGCTGGGGGCCGGGGCCTAGCTCGACCTCGCCGACCTGACCAGCTTCGATCTTGCATAAAGCACCGAGAGAAGCATAAAGCGACCGTTTTCCTTGCGGTCTCGAAAAACCTCCTCGAAAACGATATACTGCTCGATAAGTCATTTATTATCTAGATGATTATCGTATAAGGGGAAGGCTTCGCCGGCATCCTCGTCCCAGCTGCCGGGCTGCTACATCCTCGTGGACACTAACGAGACGCCGCGCAGTGGTTCGATAGAGGTTGTTGGCATCGACTGGCCGACCATGCTATGCGAAGACTTTACCGTGGCGCTAACACGATGGTGCTTTCGCTCGACAGCTGGGAAGATGGGCATGGGATATCGTAGGGGAAGAAGGCAACGACCACACCGTTGAGCTGGAGTTCTTCAAGTGTTCACTTGAGCAGAGCAGTTCAGGCGATCAGAGAAATGCGTCGAGCTTAAAAGTAATTTTTTTGTCAGCACTAAATATGCTCATCAAAATTTGAATATATGATATATCATAATTTCAGGAGGTTTAATGCTAGGCGTAGTTGACGGGTACGAGCTGTTTTCTATATCGGATTCGATTATGACGCTTGAAAAAGCTGAAGACAAACACGATGCCCAACATAATGTCATCGTTGATTTTGTCAAGGCCAAGTATGGAAAAGGCGAGGTCGCAAGTGTTCTCGAAAGAACAAAATCGGTAGTTGATCGCATTGATAAAAACGGAATAAATCCAAGCATGCAAATCGCTGTGATTAAAAGAATTAGGGCAGCCGGTGAAGGAATTTACGAAATCGTAGTTGGAGTAAAACCACCACTTAGATTTTTGTGCTTCATACCTGATGAAAAAGATCAATTAGTCATTATTCTAGGATTCATAGGACATAAAAACAAAAGACCTGACGAAATAGCAAAGATAAACAAAGGGAGATTCGAGGCAGCAAAAAAACTGCTTATCGACAAAGTGAGGAGTGAATGAAATGAGCATGAAGTTCTCGGTTGAAGAAATGCTTGGAACAGAAGAGCCTTACCAAATTACGCCCGATGATCTCCGCTACGAATACGTTCTCGATTTTGGATATGAAGTCTGCAAAGCTTGTGAACAAGCGGGGATCACCCAAAAAGAACTTGCCAAAAAATGTGGTATGTCTCAACCGACACTTTCTAAACTTTTATCAGGGTTCTCGAATCCCACCATACTTTCACTTGAAAGGATAGCAAACGCTCTCGGACTAAAACTCGAAACACCTGCTTTAGTGCCAGAATGCAACAAGGTCAGCATTGTTGATACAACAGTAAACACAACCCCTGAGCAAAAAAGGCCCGGAGTTACCTCAAGTCCACAGAATAATTGTGCCAAAACGCAGACCTTCACAACCACAAAAAGCCTCTGCGCACATCAAGCACTGAGGATGGCAGCATGAAAAACATATTATCTCAGTTTCAATTAATTGATTCGAACCTTGTTAGCATCGAATTCAAGGTTTATTCAGGAGTGCCTACGGAAACGTCAAATGTTTCAATCGAAATCGGGCGTTCGTTTGAGGATACATGGTCAAACGACGAGCGCGAAGCGACGTGTGAATGTCGGGTCGCCATTAAAAGTGTCTGGAAAAACGAAGATAGTAGCATCGAAGTATGCACGGCCTCTTGCGTAATTCGAGGGGTTACCAAGGGCGTAGGCATAGAGAGAGCAGGGGAAGCGGAGCGATATCTACATGCAAACGCCATCTCGTTTCTTTACAGCAAAGCGCGAGCATTTATCGAGCTGGTGTCTTATAGCTCTGAAGTAGGAGTAAAAAGCCTACCTGCTATCGTTCCTCTCGAAATGCTCGATAACAACGAAGATGAAACGAAGAACCCTGATTAGCCGTGGCATATCCAAGCGTATGCCACAAGCAATAAAGCCCGCGCATCACAGGGCGACATCCAAAGACACGGTCGTTCTTACTCTGTTTGTTTTTCGCCCATGTCGTTTTCTCGCCTGACATACTTTGCATGTTATAGCCTGGCAGATTAGAAGAAAACATGTAAAGGGAACTGCCCCTTTACATGTGCAGGCGTATTAAAAACTGGGCTGATTAGTAAGTCGATCGATCGGTAGATTATGAAAAACCGCAGTCCGATGGATTGCCTTTTCAGAACATGATGGTATGATATGGATGTGGTTACAGACCACGAAAATATATAATGGGGATTGATTGACTCTTGGAGCGATCGTTCCCGCAGCGGAGGCGAATGCTTCCGAATATTGTAACAGGGACCGTGACCACTGGTTATGGTCCCTATTTTTACGTGAAAGGACACTGCGTTGCGAGCAATGGTGTTCATCGATTACGAGAATTTCGAAATAGAACGCATAAAGGCTTACGGGAAAAGCGGCGGAACGGGCCAACCTCCCCGGCTCGACCTAACCAAGCTGCCCAAGAAAATCACCGAAAAGACGAACATGGATCTAGAGTTGATCAAGACGTTCCTATTCGTTCCAAAGCCAGATGATATTCTTTCGAAAATCGAATGGAGGCAGAATCGATACAGTTTTCTCGTTGGTCTGGAGAACACGGACTTTTTCACCGTCATATCCGGAAGGCACGTCGTTCGCCCGAAGAACGGTGATTTTCAGTCGATAGACATCGATGACAAGGACACGTTCTTCATTGTGGAAAAAGGAACGGATATCAACATAGCAACCCAGCTTTTGACCAAAGCATTCCACAATAGCTATGATGTGGCAATAGTCGTCAGCGGGGATACGGACTACCTGCCCGTCTACGATGTTCTCAACACGTTAGGGAAAAGCGTTATTGTAGTCGCAAACGCAGGACAGAACCTGTCGAAGTTAAAAACTCACACGGACAAGCAAATGCTCTTGGACTCCGACTTTCTCAAGGACTGCGAAAGCTGCTATCGGAAGAACAAGGCGTGACTAACTAGCGGAGATCATTAACGGGGGGGTTGGTGTCGTTACGAACGGAATATTCTATCGTCGGCAGAGATGAGCCGGGGTGCGGGATCCGCGCAACACGCTTTCATATCTACTAGCTTACTTCCACTGACCGCAACCGGAGCACACGTACCCGGTGAGCTGCTGTTCGGTACGCTCGGGGGCGATGACGACGGTTTCGTAGTAGCCGCGATCAATTTCCTGCGTGTCGCTATAGTAAGCGTATCCAGTACCCGTTGCAAGAGTTTCATCATATTGATGCTGGTTTGCTTCACTAATAGAATGGGAAACGTATCCACAGTGTCCACAGTGGTAGGTCGTTTCGTAGACCCAGTTCTCGACCCAACGCTGCTCGGTGATGGCGGGGATGGTGACGGTGGTGTACTGGGCGACCCAATTGTGCTGATGCGCAGGAGGCTGAGGCTCGGAGGGACCCGGATCGGGAGTGGGAGTCGGCGCAGGGGTCGGATCCGGTGCGGGTGCGGGGGTGCTGCCGCCGGTGGAGCCGCCGCCCGAAGAACCGCCCGTGCTGCCGCCCGAGTTATTGCCGCCCGAGGGTGCGGGCGGGGTCGTTTGGACGGAGCTGCCGCTTCCGGGGACGGAAGGCGCGGTCTCGGCCTTCGCGGAGACGTTCTTCGCCGCTTCGGCGTTGCCGGACGCTTCCAAGATAGTAGCGACGGCTTCGAGCTGTTCCTTGGTCATCTCCTCTTCGGGCAGTGCTTCGAGCTTCACCTCGACCTCGACCGCCTTGCCTTTGCCGTCCACCTTGAAGGCCGTGGGCTTCTCGGGCAGCTTGAAGGTGGAGCCGGTCGAGGTCACCGGAGCGCACGTGACGATGAGTTCGTACTTGCCCTCCGCGAGCTTGCCGATCTCGACGGCCTTGTTGGCCTCGACTTCGCGCTCCGCGATGACGGTTTTCTTGTCCTTGCCGACCGCGACGACCTTCGCCTTGGTCGCGCCGCCGTCGGCTCCTTCCGCGCGAACGGTCAGCTTGACGGCGGATTGGGGCTTTTGCGGGGAGCTTGTCGCAGCTTGGGACTGTTGGTTGGAAGACGGATCGGCGGTCTCGACGGGGCTGCCGAGGGTGGAAGCGAACGCCACTCCCCCGGCGATTGCTACCGCAGCCACCGCTGCTATTGCGATCAGAACGGGCTTGCGAGGACGCTTGGGCGTGATCGGCGGGGTGTCGGCAGGAGTTTCCAAGCTTTTCTTTTCATCGTTCACGGTCGAAGCCTCGGCTTTTCAATCGGCAGGTCAACGACCCGCATCTGACGCTTGAAGGCAATGCGGGGATCAGCCTTCTCGGAAGTTGGCCACCATGACGTCGGCGCGGTTCTGCAGCAGCTCGGCATCCCGTTGCGCCGCCTTGATCTTCGACTGAAGGTAGAAGAAGTACGGTATCCCGGCGAACATGCAGAACACTATGACCAGGTAAAACACTATAAGCACGAAGATCCATGCGAACACGATGATCGCCCCGTGGTTGGAGATGAAGTCCTTGATGGGCATGAACCCGAACGGGGCGAAGAAGAAAAACGGTCCTAGGATGATGGCGAGGGGAATCACCGAAAGAAATTGGTCGGGCGAAGAGGCGGAGGCCATCAAGGGGATCGCGGTCAGGCTGATTCCCGTCAACGCCGCGATCGCTCCGGCGATGGTGCAGGAGGTGCGCCGTTTCTTCAAGCGCTCGAACTCGGCATTTGCGTAGAATGCGGCGCTACGGGCGTCCTTCGCCTCCTGCTCTTTCCTCAGCTGGTCGCGCTGGTAATGAAAATACTGGTGCATGCCTGCGGCGAACTCGCTCGACGGCTGCCCGTCGGATCCAGCTCCGCACTGGGGGCAGAATCGAGCCTCCTCGTTCATCGCGGCACCGCATTTCTGGCAGTTCATGAAGTTCTCCTTGCTCGTTTCCCATTCACTCAACCACTGGCGTCAAACCTACGCAGCTGCCGAAAAGCACTTTTCAACCAACATGCCAGGCTCATCGGCACCACCATTACCAGGATCAAAAACAACCTCACCGTCGGCCCTGGGATACGCGACAGCATCCACGCTTCCACAAGAAAGCAGCTGCTTTCGACCAAGCACCTTTTGATAAATCGATTTTTACCCTGACTGCATGAAAGCCGCCGGAAAAACTATGTCCTACAGCTTTACCAGGAGCGATCCGTTTTGATGCAGTACCACTTCACCAATTTTCTCCTTGTCGTATGAGTTAACTACGACTTCCGGCTTGCTTATGGGATCCGCGCCGGTTTGGTTTCCATCGTCAACTTGAACCTTTAGATCATCCGGTGCGTAAGACGCCTCGCACTTCGGCTCGTACGCGATTCGCCATGTTCCATTAGCCGCTCCGTCGTATGTTTTGCCAAGGCTCTTCCCGAATACGTCCGTCATTTCGTAGCGGCGTTCGCAAGTCCACGTCCCGTCCTCCTTGAACGAAACCGATACCTGCTCCTCTTCTCTCAAAACGCTCTTGTACGCGTAAGAGCCGATGAGATTGCCCCTGATCGTCTTGGCAAGCTCATCTCTCTGAGCATTGGCGGCGTCTACGAGAGCGTCGTAGGTCTCCTGCGCTTTTGCCTGCTCCTTTACGAGAGTCTTGGCATCGTCGCCCATGGTTGTAAGCGCTCCATCGCCTTTTTGCAGAGCTTCGTTCACCCATCCGCCGGTCATGCTGACGGAGGAATCGGTCTCGGTCCAGTTCCCTGTGTTTCCGCTGTCATCAATCCACGTACCGTTCTTGTCAAACGTGACGAATTCCATCTTCCCGTCGTCTACATCCACGTGGTACCACGTTCCGACGACACCGCTTCCCCCCGCGCATCCCGCAAGACAGACCAGCGCCGCAGCAATAGCGACGATCACGCTAGCCGCTAGCCGTATGCTCTTTATTTGATTCTTCATCGTTCCCCTTTCTCGATGGCTTCAGGCGTATCTATGTGCATTGCAAGTGGGTCTTATAAGACCCACATTGAACAAGTTTAGCCGATAGGCTGAACCAATGACAGTCGCAACGAGGAAAATAGTCGGCCAGCGTATAAAGGAGCTGCGCGAGCAGGCCGGTCTGAACCAGACGGAAGCCGCCGGGAGGCTCGGCATGGAGCGCAGCTACTACGCCAAGATCGAGCGCGGGGAGCGCAACTGCACCCTCGACGCCTACGAGCGGATCGCGGCGGGGTTCGGCCTTTCCCTCGGCGAGTTCTTCGAGGGCCTTTGAACCGGCTGCTTCGCTACGCGAGCCTGCCCACGTAGAAGCCCCCCAATCGATGCCGACCCTGAACGGCAGTTCCAGACCCAACGGCAAAGCTCCTTTTCCCGCCAGGCGAACCGTCTGGCTTTTTTATGTTCGCGTTCGAGCAAGAACCCATGCAACAAGCCTTTTCTATATACTAGTGTCAGACAAGACATTCATAAACGTCAGACAACCTAAGGACGAGTATGAGCGCCAGCGAAAACACCGAAAGCAGCCGCCGCATAACGGTGCGCCTCAAGGGACGTTTGAAGACGGAGTTCGAAAGGGCGTTGGAGAACATGAGCGCAACCGAGATCGTCACCGCCGCTCTGACGCAGTACCTGATGATAGGGCGAGAAAACGTCATGCGGCCTAATACGAACGAATACGAAGCCCCTTCCATAACCGAGAAGAATTGAAAATGGAATACTGCCGATGCAAAAGCGAGGATGACGCTATGCGATCATTTTTGATTGCCCTAATTGCGTCCTTCTCTTTTGCCATCGCCGCTTTTACAACATTGGGAATTTGGGTGTATATTAATTTTGAGAAAGGAATGATCGAAAGTAATTACATTCCTCTTTATCTATATCTAGCGCAGATATTTCTCTTTGCAAGAGTCGGATGGTTGGCCCTTAACGGTGGAGTCGCTGGGCTTTCTCATGCGCAATACACGCTTCGCGCAATACTAAGCTTTGCTTATGGCCCGCTCTTAGCTCTCGCGTCTGTTTATTGCTTCATCCTTCAACCATCTACAGAGGCTTTTAACTTCCTTGACGAAACGATGATCCTCCTTATAAGCGGAGGGTGCGTACTTTTTCTTATCGTGTTTAAACCTAAAACGCCTACGCCGAAAGAACCTGATTATTCTTAGTATGCATCTCGGACAGAAAACCGCCGTATACCGAAGAACCCGTATGTCTTCGTTTACCTTCTCGTCATTGCCATCTTGCAACGCTTTATAAGTTTCACCATTCAGGAGGATAATGCCAAGCGTTTTTGCCGCCGTTTTAGCGGGATCGGAAAAATCAGTGTTCGTAAACGCTATTGCATAGTCGGCATCATAAAATGCTTGAGCGTAGCTTGCCTGGTATATCGCAGCAATAGACGAATGGGTTTCTGGTTTGTTTTGTTTCTTGCATTGAACGACGCATTTCTTAGCCCAGTAATCAACTATTAAATCGCCTCCAAAATCACCAAAAGACCGGCGGTTGACGCTCAGGGATGTTGGGCGATGGGCGTTTGTCAGAGCCGTTTTACTTCCGTTCAATAGCCGCTCGACCTCTTTTTCGAAATCTGAGCCATTCAACTCGTACGAACTCTTCTTCTGACGATCGTCGCTTGTTTCAATTATCCGACATATCAATTGACGAATTAAGAAGAGGCTGAGTAGCGAACCGAGCACCAACACGCCTCCAGCAAATACCAAAAATACCGAAACGCTCTGCTCTATCAACATTTACGTCCAATCCACTACTTCTTGCAAAACCGTTGAACCGGACTCATGCGGCCTGTAAGACTTCGTGTTTTCCCCTGATCGGCCATCAACCGATCCTCGCATGACGGCATATAATATACTTTTCACGAGAACCGCAGGTCAACAACCGGGAAACAGGGGGAGCAGGATAACGAAAGAAGTCTTGTATCCCATTTTGAAGAACCGCGGATCCATCTGCGAAAACGTCGATTCATAACCCACTCTCTTTTCGAGCAATACAACATCTTGTATCTTCCTTAAAACCTCAATCTATATATTGATGACACGGCTTTTCAATATTTCCGACGGGAATATACTACACCTTGCAGAGAACATGATCCGCACGGACCCGGAGAGAGAAGGACGAGGAGGCCGCATGCAAGGAGGCGCGATCGCGGCATCTTTGGACAGGTCCCTGTCCATTCTCCCCATCATCGAGCGCAAGGCGCTCATCGACCAAGTGCGGGACATCCTCTTCGAGCACGAGATGGACTCGATCCTGGAAGAGTCCCGCAAGCCCGACCAGCTCCCCATTCCCGTATGCCCCAAATGCGGATCCCTGTCTTCCGTAGGCTACGGCTACACCGACGGCAGGCAGCGCCATAAGTGCAAGGACTGCGGGCGGACGTTCTCGGACAAGCCCAAGCGTTCCATGATATTCACCTCCAAGCTGCCCAAGCCCACCTGGATGAAGTACATCAACTGCTTCGTCGACGAGCTTCCCGTCGCGAAATGCGCAGAGCGCTGCGCCGTGAGCGTCCCCACGGCCTACTACATGCGCATGCGCATCCAAGATCTCATCGAGCAGACGCAGGAGGCGTGGACGCTCGGAAGCGGAGAGCGCGCCCAGATAGACGAGACGTTCGTCTACGAGAGCTTCAAGGGCAACCGGACCAAATGCGAGGATTTCGAGATGCCCCGCCCCGCCTACGTCCGAGGAAGGAAGAAGGACAAGCGCCGCCTTCGCGCGACCGGCAAGAGCGATGCGGACCATGTGTGCATCCTCACGGGCGTGGACGAGCGCCGCAACACGTTCCTTGAGATCGCGGGACGGTCCATGATGGACTCGAAGAGCTGCCGCGAGGCCCTTTCCGGCAAGCTGGAGGAGGGCAGCTGCATCGCCACCGACGAGCTGAACGCCTACGTAGGGGTCTTAAACGCCCTGAAGGTCAAGCATACGGCGCATATCTCCACCGATGTGGACGGCAGCCTGGGCAACGTCAACGCCCTCCATTCCCATTTCAAGAACTTCATAGCGCGAAAGCGCGGGGTCTCCACCCGCCGCCTTCCCTTGTACCTCGCCGAGTTCGCCTGGCGCTGGCAGGCGACCATCAACGACTCGGCTGACCAGACCGTCAAGCGCGTGGTTCAGAAGATCGCCCAGTGCGACTACCGCAGCGTCCAGAGGGACTTCCGGACAAGCCCCTACCCCCTTATGGACTGGTGGGAATCGCCAGCGGGCGAGCGCGAATGCGAGCGAATGAAGATCGCCATCATGGAGCACAACCTCGGTCGAGCCGCCGAAGAGGCGGGGGACGACCCCGACATGCAGGCCGTCGTGCAGGAGCGCCGGGACGCGCTGGAGAAGCGCAAGCAGCGCTCCGGGGCGGCAACGGCAGGCAAGAAGACCGTCACCGGGGGCAGGAGCTGGAGGGGGTCCGCGCCCGTCCTCACGACCGGCATGCTCAGGAGCAAGCCCGTCTAGGGAAGCACCCCTCATCTCCTCGTAAACGAATCAGCCCGAACTTCAAAAACGAAGTCCGGGCCTTTCTGCGCCTTTTCCCGGCAACGCTCTCCCTGCGTTCAGGCAATCTCTAATCTTTGATGGAATCGTCAAGAAGCTATGGAAAAAAGAAAGTGGATAAGCCATTGTTGACTTATCCACTTATTCATATTCAATCCAGTCATCAACAGACTTTCTTGAATATAGCATGCAATGGTGGTCGGAGGGGGACTTGAACCCTCGGCACGCGGATTTTCAGTCCGCTGCTCTACCAACTGAGCTACCCGACCATTTCGCTATCCGTAAAGGACGCGGATTGATATTTTACCGATGTAGCCGCCTGCGGTCAAGCCCTACTTCGCGCTTTTCTCAACAAGGCCTCCAAGATTCGTGGAACCGTTCGTCGTTTCAAGGTACGTAACGTTAAACGTCGAGGCCACGCTTTCGACCGACCCGTCCGCCAACAGCTTTCCCGTCATGGAAAAGTTCATGATCTCGCACCGATAAGCGCCGTTCTCCAACGCCCGAACCACATCAAGAGCGGCGCTGTAATTGGAAGTTGTAAACGAAACCGTCACCGGGCGACGCACCAGATGCCCGTCAAGCACGGGCTGCTCGAACTTCAGATCGTACGTAATCGCAGAAGTCATCAACGCGTTGAGCTGGTCAAGCTCGTTTTTCAGGTTGTCGTACACCGCCACCTCGGGAACCGGCTGCTGCTTGCCCAGCTCATCCAACTCGGCCTGCATACGCTGACGAACGCTTGCCAGCATAGTCTGCTGGTCAACTTGCAATCGAATGTCTTCAAGCTGCTGTTCGTTAGCAGCCACGGTGTCGGCTACGCTCTTCACCACAAAAAAGTAATAGCAGGCACCCACCAGCAGAACGACTAGCACCAGCAGCAGGCCCTTTTCGCGACCGGAGAACGAGCGATTCAAGAAACTACGCCGCGCCATTGCTGCCTCCCTTCTTCGCCACGTCGCCCTGCGCTTCCGCCATCGCCTTGCCAGCCGCCTGGTCGAGCGCGCCCTTGAAGGTTATCTCGATGGTGGCCGACGCAACCGCGTCGGTTTCTCCTTGCGCGGTGGAAACCGTTACGTGCGCTACGCGATCGTCGCCTTCCAGGTCTTGGACCAGGTGCGACACCTTGGTAAGATCCACTCCCAAACAGGTAACGGTCGCTTTGTTTCCCGACACCTTCAGCGAGGACAGGTACCCTACGCTCAACACCTTCTGCTCCAGCAAATCAAGCACCGTATCGCGGTCGACCAGGTTCATCTCCTCTTCGGAAAGCCCCGTAACCACGTAGCGAGCGTACTGCTTGTTCAGTTCTGCGTAGTCGGCGTTCTGATCCCTCAGCGCATCAAGCTGGGCTTGCGCGGCCGCAACGTCTCGACCGCTTGCCGCGCTTGCAGCCAGCGGGTCCACAACCGCGAACTTGGCGAACAGGGCAATCAGCACCAAGCCTATTGCGAACAAGGCAACGTAGGTTGCGCGCGACCCACGTTGCTGCTCGACCGCCACAAGGTTGATGAACGTTTTTGTGGGATAGGAATCCTTCTTCGTCGAGGGCGAGAACCCTTTGATGGAAACCGGTTTTTTCAGATCCACGCCCCTCACCTCGCATTCCTGGTAGCGCCCACGGCGGCCGGGCACAAGGTACGCAAGTCGCGATCGCTTGTGGTGAAGGGCATAAGGTCGATGATGGGGCGAAGTTCGATGTTCGTGTGGGCATCGATGGTTTCCATAAGAGGCTCCAGCAGCGTTCCGCCGCCGCAGCAATACGCCACCTCGATAGCTGCCGTAGGATTATTGAAGCTGTAGAAGTTCAAAGCCCTTCCAAGCTCTACGGCGATGGATGCGTATATCGACTGAACTTCCTTAGAATGCTGCGCGTCCTCGAAATCCGCCAGCTTGTACTTCACGGCAACATGCTCGTCAACGCCGCGTTCGCGGGCAAGCGCGCGATCGATATCCATCCCGCCGATCTCAATAGAGCGAGCAACGTCGTACATTCCGTCCAAGAAGAAGTGCAGCTTCGTGGCGCGATACGAAAAGTCGATGACGCAGCAATTCTGAAACGCAATCGGATTTTTCCTGATCAGATTCTGAAACGCCGCTTGCTCGGGCAACGCGACACGCAACCGCAAGCCGGCGCGACGAAACAACTCCGCAAAGTCGGCGATCGTCTGCCGAGGCGACGCCACGGCCAAAAGATCCATGGTTTCAGGCATTCCGTCCGGGGCTTCGTTCATGGAAAGCACGGCGTAGTCGTACAGGTACCGGTCTTTGCCTTGTGCTATGTAATCGCGAAACTCGTAGGGAAGGTTGAGCTTCAGCTCTTTCTCGGTCATGGCGGGCAACGTAAGCCGACGCACTAGATTGTCGGCCGCAGGAAGCACCAACGCAACGTCCTTGGAGATACCGCCTGCGCTTTTGGCCAGGCTTTTTATGAAATCGGCCATAGCGTCGCGACTCACGATGCGGCCGTCGACAACAAGACCCTCGGGAAGGGACTCCACTACCACCTTTTTAACAGCATCCCCCTCGCACACCGCAAGTTTGATGCTGCTTTCGCCGATGTCGACGCCTGTGCACGTTTTGCCCATGCGGCGTGATCCTTTCAACCTTCTTTTGAACCCTACAAGAACAATCCCGTATACCACGTAAGAGCCGCCGGTCCCGCCAGCAACGTCAGCACCGTTGCAAAGGAGATAGCGGGACCGAACGGGATCGCCTTTGTCCGGAAGCTTTCAGAACCCGAATCCGCCGCACCGTCTGCAACGGCATCGGGCGAAGCGGAAAGCCCCCGGACAAGGGCGAACACCAACCCGGCAATGCAAGCGATCAGCAGGTTCAGCAACGAACCGGCCAATCCCAGAAACAACCCCACCGCAAACAAGAGCTTTACGTCGCCGCCACCCAGGGAAGCGCGCTTCGTTGCGGCATCGAACATGATGGAGAACAGCAGGATGCCACCGCCTACGCCAAGGCCGCCTGCCAAACCGTCGAGCGCCACCGACGCCCACCCGAAACCCGTCAACGAAACGAACAGGCTACCCACGCCAAAGCTTCCGTTTGCCGGAGGAGCCATGAACCCTACGGAAGCCGCCCAAACGAGCAGCGCCGCGACAACGAACCCATTCGGGATGGTGAACGTGTCCAGGTCAACCAAAGCCGCGCCCATGAGAATGGTCGCGAGCGCCATGTACGCCAAGACGGAAATGCCGAAGCCATGCACCACCGCAAGCGCGACGAACACGATTGCCATAACAACCTCGACAAGCGCGTAGCGAGGGCTGACCGGGGCTTTGCAGTGACGGCATCGGCCCCTCAAGGCCAGCCACGATACGATGGGCACCAGATCAAGCGGGCCGAGCGCATGATCGCACGCCGGACAATGGCTGCGCCCATGCAGGACGCTTTCGCCGTGTACCATGCGCCATGCCAAACAGTTGATGAAGCTGCCCATGCACGCGCCAAGGAGGGCGACCATCCCCAGAAGGATGGCCGCCTCACCTGGCGTGAAGATGTTGATGGGGAGGGACAATTAAGCAGCAGGGGTTACGTCGCTTGAGGAAACAACAGCCGTTACGGTGTATCCCTTATCTCCATTTACCGGCACGGCGTCATCCTTATCGCCCTCTTTCCACTCGGCAATAGTCACTTGACCAACATTGCCGTTCTCGTCAACCGTTGCCGTCGCAGTCCATTTTCCGGACTTAAGATCCTCGGGGCCTTTTTCCAAAATGATTTCAGTTGCCGCCACAGCCTTTACAGCACGAATATCGGCCGCCTTAACCGCCTCATTCGCCTTATCCAGCGCGCCCGTGAACACCGGCACGGCGATCGCGACCAGCACGAGCACGATCGCAACCACGATCAGGAGCTCGGCCAGCGTAAAGCCGCCCTTCTCCTCGCGAATCTTCTTGATCATTTCCTTCATAGTTGTTCCTTTCTCCTGATCTAGCACTTCCGTCGCGCCAAATTCACGTTATATTCTGCACAATGCAACGAAAATAAGTCATAGCTTATCTATTTCGTTACATTGCAGCATACATGGTAAACAGCGGCAAGTACAACGCCACCACGATGAAGCCCGCAAATATCGCCATCAGAACCAGCAGGGTCGGCTCCATAAGCGAAAGCGCGCGATCGGTCACGCGTTGCGTTTCGCTATCGTAAAACGACCCCATGGTTTCCAAGGTCTCTTCAAGTTCTCCGGTGTGTTCGCCCACGGTGGTCATCTCGATAAGCGTGCGCGGGAACCAGCGGCAGTCGATCATGCACTCGCCCAGCGTTCGGCCTTCTTCCAGCCCTGCTTCCATGCGCCCCACTTCGCGCGACAGCACGTAGTTGTCCATCACGCGAGACGTCACCGACACCGCACGAGGCATGGAAAGCCCCGACGATATGAGCATGGCCATAGTGTTCGCAAACTGCGAAGCACCCGAGTACTTTCCAACCACGCCAAGAACCGGCAGGTTCAGCCGCATCTTCGCGAACTGCGTTTTTCCGGATTCGGTGGTGCTGTACAGCTTGATGCCCAACACCAACAACGCCACGATCACCAGCACCATCACGATATTCGCCGAAACCCAGTTGGAGGAATCGATCAAAAACTGCGTGATGCCCGGCATGTCGCTTCCCAGCGACGAAACCATGCCGGCTATGGCCGGCACCACCATCACCATCATCACCGCCACTACAACCACAGCGATGATCAGCACGAAGATGGGATACGTGAGCGCGCTGGCCACCTTGGCGGCCACCTTGGATCGCTTATCGTAATACGCGTGCAGGCGCGCGAAGCACTCGGGCAGGTGCCCGCTTTCCTCACCGGCGCGCACGGTTTCGACGAACACGCGCGGCAAGTTCTCACCCTTGTTCTCAAAGCTTTCGGCAAACCCGTGCCCCGCCGATACGTCGGCGGCAACCTCGACCAGCACGCGCTTGAGGTACTTATCGGCGGTCTGGTCGGCCACCAACGACACGGCGCGCCCAATAGGCAAGCCCGCTTTCAAGATGGTCGAGAACTGCGTGCACATGATGGCGAGGTTCTTCGTTTTCGCCTTCGGCTTGGTAATGTCCATGGTTAAAATATTGGCGCCTTTTTTGACCTCTTTGACGCTTTGGACCACGCGGCACAGTTCGCGGGCCTTTTCCATGGCCTCGATCTCGTCGAACGCCTCGACCACGCCGTTGATGCGCTGTCCGTCGTTGGCAACTCCCATGTAGGTGTATGCAGGCATTAGCGCGCGTTCCTTCTCACGTAGTCTTCGTCGTACGCTGCGGCGGCTGCCGTTTCCAAGCTGATGGCGCGCGTGCGCACCAACTGGATCAGCGCATTGTCCATGGACACGCTGCCTGCCGCCGCCGAAGTGGCAAGCGAGCTGGCGATTTGCGGCGTTTTCGCCTCGCGAATAAGGTTGCGGATAGCGGGCGTCACCATCATGAGCTCGCAGGCCAACGCGCGGCCCGTCCCGTCGCGGCGCGGCAACAGCTGCTGTGAAAGAACAGCCACCAGGCAGGTGGAAAGCTGCATGCGAATCTGTCGCTGCAAGCCCTCGGGAAACACGTCCACCATGCGGTCGATGGAATCCGCCGCTGACTTCGTGTGCAACGTGGCCAGCACGAAGTGGCCGGTTTCGGCAGCGGTCAGCGCCGTTTGGATGGTTTTCAAATCGCGCATCTCCCCAATAAGGATGACATCGGGGTCTTCGCGCAGGACAGCACGCAGGGCGTCATGGTAGCTAGCCGTATCCTGACCGATTTCGCGCTGAGAGATAATCGAGCGATCCGGCGTGTAGATGTACTCGATGGGGTCTTCCATGGTGATGATGTTCTGGTCGCTCGTATGATTGATGCTGTCGATGAGCGCAGCCAGCGTGGTCGACTTGCCGCTGCCCGTTTCACCCGTAACCACCACAATGCCGCGCTGGATACGGGGGAAATCGAGCACCGCAGGCGGAAGCCCCAGCGATTCGAGCGCGGGTATGGCGTCGGACAAAAGGCGCAGGGCGGCACTGACGTGGCCTTGCTGCCGGAACAGGTTGATACGAACGCGCACGCCGGCAATGGTGGCGGCGCGGTCAAGCTCCCCCGAGCGCTTGATGCGCTCGAAATCATCGCCGGCCAGCTGCCGTGCAAGCTGCTCGCAATCGTCGTGCGTCAACGGCGCGTCGTCGGCGAATCCCGCGTTCGACAATCGACCCGCAACGCGAAACTTGGCCGGAAGGCCGCACACCAGATGCACGTCCGACGCCTGCGCACGATGCGCGGAAGCTATGAGTTCCTCTACGTTCATGATCGGCTCCTTGCTATTCTAACGCCGTAATGGTCTTGCGGGCTTCCTCGGCGGTTGTCACGCCAGAGAGCACCAGATCACGGCAGGAAGCTTCCATGGTTTTGAACGAACCCGAACGCTCGATGGCGCCCTGCAGCTCTTCGCGCGTCGCGCCTCCTGTGATCGAGGTGCGCAAAGCGCGATCGAGCGTCAATATTTCGAACACGCCGGTTCTTCCACGATACCCCGTTCCGAAGCACAGGGGACAGCCCGTCCCGCGGTAGAACTTGACGTGCGCGTCGTACGGCAGCCCGATCGTCTCGAATTCTTCAGGCTGAGGATCGTACTCCTGCCGACAATGCGGACACACCAAGCGAACCAGGCGCTGGGAGATAATGCCGCGAATGCCGCTTGCGATAAGGTACGGCTCGACGCCGATATCGACCAGGCGATCGATCGTAGACGCAGCGTCGAACGTGTGCACGGTGGACAGAACCAGGTGCCCGGTGATGGCGGCGCGCATGGCTATCTCGGCCGTCTCGCCGTCGCGGATCTCGCCCACCGCCACGATGTCGGGGTCCTGCCGCAAAATAGCGCGCAGGCCGTTCGCGAACGTCATGCCCGTTTTCTCGTTGATCTGGACTTGGTTCACCCCGTCAATGTTGTATTCCACGGGGTCCTCGAGCGTAACCAGGTTCACCGAATCGGTGTTGAGATGGCGGATCATGGTGTACATGGTGGAGCTTTTGCCGCTGCCCGTGGGCCCGACGATCAGAACCATGCCGTTGTTCGAGCTGATCAGGCGATTGTATTTTTCCAGGTTCTCCCCAGTAAGGCCGATGCCCTGAGGGTCGAACAGGCTGTCGTTCTTGTCGAGCAGGCGAACAACCACCGTTTCGCCGTGGATAGTGGGCAGCGTGTTGATGCGCAGATCGATATCCTGTTTCTTCAGGCGAATACTCGCGCGGCCATCCTGGGGAACGCGGCGCTCCGAGGTGTTCATGCCGCCCATGATTTTAAGACGCGAGATAACGGACGCCTGAAGCTCCTTCGGCACCGTCAGTATCGTTCGCAGCAAACCGTCGATGCGCATGCGCACGTGCAGGTCGGCTTCGCGCGGCTCAAGGTGAATATCGCTTGCCCGCTCGGTTGCCGCGCGCTCGATGATGCTGTTCACCAGACGAACCGTGGGCGCGGATTGAACATCGGCATCGTCGCCGAGCGATGTAGCGGCAAACCCGCTGGACGAATCGTCCGCCGGGCGCGCATCGCGCTTCATTTCCTCGATCGCGCGGGCGGCGCCTTCGTTGCCGTACAGCGTCATGATGGCGCGCATGATGGCGTCGTGCATGGCAACCATGGGGACAACACGCTTGCGGGTGGCGTGCTTCACCGCTTCGATGGCCATGAAGTTCAGCGGGTCGCTCATAGCTAGGTACACTTCGTCAGGCGTAGTGCGAACCGGCACGACGTTGTACTGGCGCGCGACGTTTTTGGACACCACGCGGCTCATCTCGGGATCAAGATCAACCTGGGACAAATCGATAAACTCGACGCCCAACTGCATCTGCAACGCCTCGATCAGACCCGCTTCCGTAATGATGCCCTCGGCAATAAGTTCGTCGCCCAGACGGCGCTTCGTTGTTTTCTGCTCCGAAAGCGCATGCTCTATCTGGTCCTCGGTCACGAGGCCCGCATCGAACAGCACGTCTCCCAAACGTTTGTAAGGCATTTACGATCCTATCCTCAGTACGTTCATGGTGGTTTTGGCAAGCGCTTCCTGCGCGACGTCTCCTTCGGCGTACACGCCCAACTCGAAAGACCAGGTCTTGGAGGCGGCATTGTACGAGAGCATTTCAAGCCGCGGGGTAAGGCCGTCTTCGGCAGGAGCAAGAAGAGCCTGCGCGCCGTCGGCGTTCAACCAGATGCCTTGCTGACCGTCGGACTGCAACAAGGCGATTTCATGCCGCGTGGAGCTTGTGAAATACAGAGGGCTCTCGTCAGACTGCACCCCGTCGCCCTCCACTTCAAGCGCGTACGTTAGCTCGTCGCTTACCTCCTCGACCGCCTGCATGAGCATCGCGTTGGCTTTCGTCTGCACGGTAATGCGACTGTACGAGTTCATGGCCGCCTGCAATCCGGCGGTTACCGCAACGCACAGCAACCCGATAAACAAGATGCTGATCAGGTGTTCGCCCAGCATGAATCCCCGCGTATCGCGCAAGCGGCTGCGGAGCATGGCTCTGTACTTCACGTTTTTCATGCGCGCTTGCCTTCGCAATAGCGCTCATAATCGCCCGAACCGTAAAGCGTCACCGCCGGCTCCGGGTCATTCGCCCCTTCCGAATTGGGAATGTAGACTTTTACCTTGGTCAGGTCTACATGCGAATTCATGAGATTCGATTCCGCATCGTACGAAGCGTCCAGCGCGCGCTCGCTCTGAATCGCCGCGCTCGCAGACGCCATCACCATAGTGGCCAGCATCGTTGCGCCCAGCACAGCAATCAAGATAGCCACCAGCGCTTCAACCATGGAGTCGCCCCGACGGTCGACAACCTTGCGGCGGAACCTGTCGAACAAGGATTCGGTCATGACTGACCTCCCGAAGCCTTCTTGACAACAGTATTATCCCCGTATGTGAACGCAGCCAAACGACCGGCGGCATCATACGTCGGAGTACACTGAACGGACACCGTCATATTGTAGGGGGAGCTTGCTGAAAGCTCTTCGTCAAGCGACAGCTCAACGGTTACGTTCAGGTCGGCATCCACCGTCACCTTGCCGTACACAGGGTCCATAGCTTTCGATTCGAACGGCGGGTGCACAACAAGGCGATCGGACGACGAATCGCCTATTGTATAAGGAATACCTTGCTCCCGGCAGGCAAGGATTGTCGCTGTCCGGTCTTTCGTCCAGAAGCCTTTCCCGACTTCCGAATAAACTTTGCTCACGTCGACAGAAGGCTTTCCGTCCGGTCCGTAACTGATCGAAACCGTCACGCAAGGCGCCGAGCGCGTCTTGTCCTCGCCGCCTAATTGCTGGGCTATAAGATCAGCGGCAGATGCCATCGAGTATTCATCTTGCTGCAAATCCTTGTGGGTCTGCACCGCTTTCGCGTTCACCGAAGCAGCCGTTACCACCACGGACCCAACGATCGCGCAAATCAAGAAGAACACGAGCGCGATAACAATGGAGGCGCCGCGTTCGTCGCGCAGAATATGTTGAAGCGCGCGGTTCATGCCTCGGCCTTTTCCGTAGGATCCTCGGCATCCGCAGCACCCGGAGGCGCATCCTCAGGTGCAGGTTCGGTTGACTGCGGTTGATTGGGATTGGGAACAGGCTGCTGGTCGGACGGGCTTGGGTCTACAGCAGCCACCGAACGCCGATCGTTAGACCGCGAGGAAGCTTCAGCGGAGCTGCCAACGTTCGCGGCAAGCAGCGCCTGCGCATGCTTGGTCTGACCCCCTATCACATCCTTCTCTCCAAGCTTTTCCCTGTTTCCATCAGCATCGACGAAGTACACCTCTGTCCCAACCAGATGCTTTACTTGACCGTAGCCGATATGATTGCCCTTCGCAAAGCCGATAAGCGAACCCACGAACGAATCAACCGGGCTTTCTGGTCCGATCGAGCGCAGAGAAAGATCGGCATAGGAAACGGCGATCTTCTGACTATTTTCAAGATAAGGAAACTGGCCGCTGAATCTAAGCATGCCCAGCAAGCCGCCCATCCTGACGCTCGCTTGTTCCTTCGAGGAATCGAATCGAACGCTAGCCTGCAATGCGACTGCAAAGACCTCGCAGTCTTCCACTCCAACTTTTTCGCCGTCTTCGTCGGGTTCGTTCGACTCCTTGGCATAACCTACCAAGCCGCCGACATTGAGAACGGGGGCGCTGTAAGAGGGGTATGGATTCTTCATGACCACAGCAAGGTTCGTAGCAGAGCTGTTAAAAATATAACAATCCTCGGCTTTACCAACCAGCAGGCCAACGTTCGTTGTTCCATTCGTCGCCGGGATGTCAAGAACCAGCGAAGGATCGGTTAAGCTGGGTCTGCCTTCACCTGACACGGAGCAGTTTTCAATCGTGCATTCCTTGGCCAAACCCACCAAAATGCCTATAGATCCCGCTCTAGTTGTAACCAGCTCTTTTGAAGCGCTATTCTGTTCAAACCCCACAATCTTGATATTCTTCAAAGTTGCATCGCTTGCCTTGGGGAACAGCCCTGCGTAGGCCCCTACGTCACCAATGCCCGACGCTAGCTGATACCCCGTTATCCGGTAAGTACCCCCGTCGTAAATTCCTTTGAACGCATGAGCGAAATTGTATTTCCGAGACGCGTCGCCACCGTTTGCAGCAGCCGACAAATCCATATCGTGCGATTGGAGAAAGGCGTGCTTTACGTAATGTTCCTGCACATCGTACGCAGGCAGGCACCCTACGAACTGGTCCGCATGACGAACGTTCCAGGGGCTATCGTCCTCTCCCCATTCGTCAGCTGCGTCGTCATCGAGGCTGATCGCAGCTGCAAAATTCACGTTGTACCAATAGTCGTGCTGATTCTCCCCAAGTCGGAACGGGTAATGCAGCGTGTTTTTTTGAGACTGCCCCCAAACCGTACCGGGCGCTTTATACACATCGTACCGAACACCGTCAACGGAAAAGCCTACATCGACCTTGCTCTCTTTTAACGAGACCCAATTATCAGGGCTCTGCCCATTGCCGCCTTGCTGATACTCCGGCGCTGTCGCTCCGGCGGGCACCACAACGTAGTAGCCCCATGCGGCTATCTCGTTGTCTTTGGGCAGGTTTTCCACATACGTCGATCCATCAAGAACGCCGGAATAACCCGTCACTTTATTATCCTGGTCGAACTCAAGGTACATCAGCCCAACGGAATCCTTCGGAACTTCCTTGTACTGCGCCTTCAGTTTGACCGCGCCGAACGCAAGCTGCGAATCCCAATCGCCCACCAGAGAATTCGAGGTAGGCATAATAGTGAACGAGGGAGATTGGTAAGTGCTGTCGCCCTCAACCTTCCAGCCTGCAAACGCCAGGCCCTCTTTGTTCGGAGGCGACGAGATAGACGCATGCGTTTTGTCATCCTGGACGGTATAGGGCACGTACTGAACATCGTACCCGTCAATGCGCTTGCCGTTGCCGTCGCAATACTCAACGGCTCGGTAGAAAAGGTAATCCCTCTCGGTAGACAGCTCGTAATCGGCGGACGAGGTTTTGCTGAGCGCGTAATCGCTGCTGGCGCCCGAACGCGACGACCTCACGTATGCCGACGGATTGCTCGACAAATAACTGTCGGACTTCTCGTACAGCCACAATTGCGCGCTCGGAAGCTTCGTGTACGTAGTCACGTTGTCCAGCCCTTTGCCCCAAGCAACGGCAGGCGCCGCCGTGTAATACACGCGCACGTCCCCCTGACGAGGGAACACTCCGCTCGAAAGATTCAAGCTGCCGCCCTTGGTGGTCACATTGTACAAAGCAACGGTAGAAGAGGCGCCGAACTCGTTTTCAAACGGCTGGCGAATCGGTGCGCCCAAGTTCACGCCGCGCGACCCCGTCGTAGTCTTTCCGTTCGACAAGTACTCGGCAAAGCGCGGGGCTAGACTGGAAAAGTACGCTTGAACCTCATCCGCGCGCGGCGTGGTGCGAACGTATATCTCATACCCATCGAAGTCCTGCTCGACCAAATCGTAGAGTTTGACGGTGTCGATGGTAAGCGACGTCGCATGGTCGGCTTGCTCCGCAGCAGACGAGGCGGCGTCCTTGCCCACCATACTTACGCACTTGCTTAATTGGACTCCGAGATTCGTATTCTCCCACGTCCAAGCACCTTGGTCCAAATAGCCGGCTCGTTCGCCGTTGACCCATATTTCGTATATCTGATACTGACGCTGTTTCCCGCTTGCCTCGAACGGTTTTCCGCCGGACCACAGCAATTCGTTGTTTCCAGGATTGACCATTCCGCTTACGTCGATAGAACTTCCCACCTGAGACGTGTACGAGCCTGCGGAAACGAATACGTTAGCTTGCTGTTCTCGAGCGTCCGCAAGTTTGACCCAGGCTCCCGAATACGACTGCCGCGTTGATTCGATATTCTCGGCGGCAAGCACCGAAGATGTTTTTATTCCCGCCGCACTAAGCTCGAACGTCGCCTCGGTCGATATCATGGAAATACCCGTAACCGGCGGCTCGCCTGCAGTTGTGACCAGCTTCACCGAAGGATCGGCATAGACGCCCGATATATGAGCGGCGCGCGATTTGCCGCCATTGTTTTTAGCCTCAAGAGCAGGATTGGTTACCAAAACCGAAAGCTTCGCCACCTTTTCAGGCCACTTGAAATAAGCAGATGCCGTAGCAGGAACGGATGTTTTCTCCAAGCAGGAAACTCGCGCGTCCGCGCGAATATCACCCGCTGAGCTCGACAAAGCACCAATCGTAACAGCAAGGTCTCCTTGACCGCCGGCCTCTTGCAAGACGCGCTTCAAGTCGTTCAGATCGATTGCGTACACGTCAGCCTGAGCAGCATCGCCCTTCAATCCCAGGGAATACACTTTGGTTTCTTTCACCGTGTTGGAATTGGTCTTGGTCTCCGATCCCGCTTGCACGGTGTACGAGGTTTCCGTCCCATCAAGCCCTGAAATTGAAAGAACGCTCGCGCCTAGAGACACGGTCACTTCGATAGAGGTTTTCCATTCGGGGTTCCTTGACAGATTTTTATCCTGCACGCACAACTCGCCATTTTCGTTCAACCACACCACGGGGTTTTGCAGAGCAATTTCAGGAGTTGCCCCGTGCGGAGTGGAGTCGGCATATCCAATCATGTAATCGGCAGCCATGCGCGCGGCCCGGTCGCGCGATCCCCCCGCTTCGTAATACTCTTGCGCGGCATTCGTGCTATCGGGAGCAAAGCTGAAGAACCCGCTTTTTCCATCCGCGTAAAACACGCTGACCACTGTTGCCGTGGTCACATTGAACTCTATGATGAAATCCCCCCGGCGAACGCTATCATCCACAGCAAGAGGAGGGACGATACTGCTCTTTCGGGCTTGGTCAGCCGTGATATAGAACGTATTTTGGGCATCGGTCGGCCTTCCGTTGATCGTGCTGGGAAGATTCACGGCCTTGGTCTGGGCTAATCCCTCGGACTCGACGAGCGACCACCACGCGCCCGATACCTTTTTAGCCGTCATCTGGGATTGCGCAGCGTTTGCTATCGACTCGGCGGCGTTGTTCAGCTCGACCATGCGCATGTTGTTCTGAGCGCTTACGATAGAAGGGAACGCCAGTGCTGCAAGCACCAAAAGAATCGCTACCGACAGCAACAGCTCGGCAAGCGTAAACCCTTTCGTATGTGCCTGATGCGCTTTTACCAAAGAAGCATCCCTATCTCATTCGTTCAAGTTCTTAACTAATTGTGCTGGTATGATACCACCACCAGGCATAAATGAGACTACATTACTACGACAATTATAAAGACGGTCAACGCTCGATCGAAATCGGCGGAAACGAGCCACCCAGCTCCTCGAAGCGCCGACAAAGTTTTGGGAAACAGACTGGTCCGACCTGCGCTAATAGCGGTTTTACAGCAAGAAGCCCCTCCGGGAAACCACGTGACCGCGGCCTCGCTTCTTCTCACGCGAAAACAAATCGCCCGAGCAGCGGGGCTTCGCTTTGCGAAACCTCGACGCTCGGGCGACACTGCATTGCAAGATGTTCGGGAGGTGCTGCGTTGCAGCATCGCTTTCAAGAACCTCGCGAAGGGTGCGGCAGTTAGCCGAAAATCAACTGGCGCTCCTCGCCAACCAAGGACGCGCGCGCCTGATCGCGCAGATTGTTCACGCCGATGAAGAACTGGCGCATCATCACAACCATGAGATAGCGGCCCTTCGGCGTAAGCGTGAACTCATCAGGCGTATCGCGGTCGAATGCTCCTGCCGCCTTCATGAACCCAACCTCTACGGGAAGGCCGCGCTCCACCGTGCATCCGAAATCGCGCTCGAACTGGCGCTTGTCCAGCCTCAATCCGAACAGCTGCATCATGAAGCGGTACCGCATGCGATCATGCTTCGAGAACTCCGTCTTTCCCATAAGCGACATACGATCGGAAGAGATTGCGGCATTGTAGTCGTTCACGCTGAACGTGTTCACGTACAGGTTCTTTCCCAAATACGTGATACCGCCGCTGCCGATAGCCGGGTACTCCTCGTAGTCCACAACGTATTCGTCGATCATCGCACCATCGCCCGCAGCACCCGTGCCGCGCTTGTTGAACGTCCAAGCGCTTCCGTGCTCGAACAGTGGATCGGAACCACCGGCAAGCAGTTCGCTGATAATCTCGTAGAAACGCCGTTCACGCTGGTAATCAACCTTGCCAACCGTCCTGGCCAGAGAGCGCGCGACGCTCGGAGAGGCCATCAGCGGATAAAACGTGGTTTGGCTGGTCCCGCTTTCCACCACGCGTTCGATATCCTTGATCAACACGTCTTCGGTCTGCGCCGGGAAATTGAAAATCATGTCCACGTTCAACGACGTGAAGTACGGGCTTGCATCCTGCACGCGCGCCAAGATCTCGGCGGCGCTTCCGTACTTGTCGTAGCGATCCATCTGCTTGAGCAGGTCGTCATCGAAGCTCTGAACGCCAACGCTCAAACGCTGAACGCGACCTTGCAGCTTATCCAAGTAAGAAGGAATCAGATGATTCGGGTTCGTCTCGCTGGAGACCTCGTTGATAGAGAACGTCTCGCGAGCAAGGTCGATAGTGTCGCACAGCTCGTCGATCATGATGGTCGGCGTGCCGCCGCCCACGTACAGGCTGTCGAAATCGTAGCCCAAATCTTTGAGCATCATCATCTCTTTGCGCATGCTTTGGAAGTACGGTACCGCACGATCCTCGGAAAAGGGGAAACGATTGAACGAACAGTACGGGCACAAGCGCTCGCAGAAAGGCACGTGCATGTAAAGCATGTATTTCTGACCAGGCACCGGAGCCGGAACACGGCGCTCGTCAGTGGGCTTGAGTTTCAAGTACTGGTTCGTGCATTGGCGGACTGCCGCCGTAAGCATGCGTTCAGATAGCATAGACTCCTCTGTCCAAAAAAACCGCCGCCCTTTCGGACGGCGGAAACCTTTATTCCCAAGCGGTCCGTCCAGCAGCAGCTTTTTTGCCGATGTCGGTTCGGAATTGTTTGCCTTCAAAATTGATATAATCACACGCTTCGTACGCCTTTTCGCGGGCTTCGTCGAACGAATCGCCTAAAGCCACTACGTTAAGAACGCGTCCACCTGCGGTAACAAGTTCCTCGTCGTAGTTCTTGGCAGTACCGGCGTGGAATACGGTAACGCCCTCTATGGCTTCGGCTTCGTCGACGCCAAGGATGACCTTTCCTTTTTCGTACGATCCGGGATAGCCCTCGCTCGCCAAAACCACGCACACCGCCCACTGCTCGGACCAGCGCAAGGTGATGTCGTCCGGACGCCCCTCGGCAACAGCCATCATGATATCTACCAGGTCGGTTTCCAAACGCGGCAGAACCACCTGCGTCTCAGGGTCGCCGAAACGAGCGTTGAACTCGATGATCTTAGGGCCTTCCGGCGTCAGCATGAAACCGCCGTACAGAACGCCGCGATAGTCATGGGCAAACGGCGCGCGAGCCGTAGCAGCGGCAGCCGTCTCCATGATCTCATGCATGGCGGCCAGTTCTTCAGGGGTAACGATAGGCACCGGCGAGTACACGCCCATGCCGCCCGTATTGGGGCCGCGGTCGCCATCGAATGCGCGCTTGTGATCCTGTGCGGTGGTCATGCAGTGAGCCTTGCCGTTGCTGACGAACGCAAGCAACGAACACTCGGGGCCCGTCAGGCATTCTTCGATGAGCACGGTGGAGCCGGCATCGCCGAACGCGCCGTCGAAGCAGGAACGAACAGCATCCTCTGCGGTTTCCAGGTCGTCGGCAACGACAACGCCCTTGCCCGCTGCCAAGCCGTCCGCCTTGACAACGATGGGAGCGCCCAATTCGCGAACGTAAGCGAGCGCTTCGTCCAAGTTCGTGAAGCTGCCGTAACGAGCCGTCGGAATACCGTTGGCCTGCATGAATTCCTTGCTGTAGGTTTTGCTGCCTTCCAGCAAGGCTCCTTGAGCATCGGGTCCGAACGTAGCCACGCCCGCTTCGCGCAAAACGTCCGCCACGCCGGCGACCAAAGGAGCTTCGGGGCCGATGACAACCAGGTCAATCGCATGCTCCCGCACGAACGCCAGCACGGCATCCGCATCCTCGGGATTCAGCCCGGCAACGTTCTGAGCAACGGCATCGGTTCCGCCGTTGCCAGGAGCTACGTACAGCCGATCGGCGCGAGGAGACTTCGCCAAGGCCCACGTGATGGCATCTTCGCGACCGCCGCCGCCCAACACCAGGATGTTCACATTCGTTCCTTTCATCAACCAACGCGTTTCACGTGAAACGCTCGAAAATCGAAAGCCTGAGAAGCTACGCGCGATCCCAGCCGCGCATGATGGTTTGGTCGCGATCGGGGCCCACCGCGATGATGCTGATGGGAACGCCGACGATGCGCTCAAGGTACTCGACGTAACGCTGCGCCGTTTCCGGCAGGTCCTCGAAGGTACGGCATCCGGTGATATCGACGTCCTTCCAACCGGGAAGCTCTTCGTACACCGGCTTCGCATGGAACAGAACGCTCTGCTGCATGGGGAAGTAATCGTAAACCTTGCCGTCGCACTCGTACGCCGTGCACACCTTGATAGTATCGAATGCGCTCAAAACGTCAAGCTTGGTCAGTGCCACATCGGTCAGGCCGTTGACCTCAGCTGCATAGCGCGCGATAACCGCATCAAACCAGCCGCAGCGACGCTTGCGGCCCGTAGTCACGCCGAACTCGTGACCGACAGCGCACATGAGCTCGCCGGTCTCGGCTTCCTCGCCTACGCCGCCATCTTCGGGAAAGCGCTGCTCGGTGGGGAAGGGGCCGCCGCCGACGCGCGTGATGTACGCCTTCTGAATGCCCAAAACGCGATCGATGGCCGTAGGACCGACGCCCGTTCCGGTTGCCGCGCCACCGGCGCAGCACGAAGAAGAAGTCACGTAAGGATACGTTCCGTGATCGATGTCGAGCAGCGTGCCTTGCGCGCCCTCGAACAGGATGGACTTGCCCGCGCGCACGGCCTCGTTCAGCAGCTGCGCCGTTTCGGCCATGTACGGTTTGAGAATACGAGCGTACGGCAGGTACTCTTCGCAGATTTCTTCCACCGTGTACGTATGCAAACCGTAGATCTTCTCCAGAACGGGATTCTTCTGAGCGAGAACCGCTTCAAGCTTCAGGCGGAAGATCTTCTCGTCCAACAGGTCCTGGATGCGGATGCCCTTGCGAGCGACCTTATCCTGATAGCAGGGACCGATGCCGCGCTTCGTGGTGCCGATCTTGTTTTCACCGAGACGCTTTTCGTCGGCGCCGTCGAAGTCTTTGTGGTAGGGCATGATAACGTGCGCATCGCACGAGATCTTGAGGTTCTTGCAGGAAATGCCCTCGGCTTCCAACATAGCCATCTCTTTGATGAGCACGCCCGGGTCGACGACAACGCCGTTGCCGATAACCGGCACTGCGTTCTCGTACATGACGCCGGAAGGCATAAGATGAAGAGCCAGTTTCCTGCTACCGTGGATAACAGTGTGGCCGGCATTGTTTCCGCCCTGGTAGCGAACCACGTAGTCGTATTCGCTCGCGATGAGGTCAGTGATTTTGCCTTTGCCTTCGTCGCCCCATTGGGCACCGATCAGAACCGTGCTGGGCATGTGCGTGAGTCCTTTCAACGCCCCGGTTTCATCATGCGGGGCAGTCCCGTAACAACCCTTGCATTATAGTATAGTTGCGCGTTCGGCCCCGCGCTTCCTCTGTCTTTATCGAGAAACCCCATCTAATGGGCCCTTATCAGCCGCATAACCGAGAAACAGGCCGGAGTTCAGGGCAAATTACAGCTCCAGCTTGTTCAAGGTTGGATCGACGGCGCGCAGGGCCTTGACCACTTCCTCATGACAGGTGAACAGAAGCACCTGCCGCATGCGCGCCAGTTCCGCAAGGGCGCGCGCCGCTCCGGCGCGACGCTCCGAATCGAAGTTGACTAGGATGTCGTCGGCCAGGATAGGTATTGCACGGCCGACGTTGTCAGCCGTCATCAGCAAAGCAATACGCAAAGCAAGGTAGAGCTGTTGGCACGTCCCCAACGACAGATGAAGGGGGTCTCGGGCGGTTTTGACTGCGTCGACCACCTGCAACCGACCCTCGGCGGTCATGGCCACCTTAACCCACGCGCCATCGGTCATAACGGAAAGCAAGCGACTTGCCTGGCGATACACTTCAGGCTGGCTCTTGCTCTCCCAAGCGCCAATAGCCGTTTCGAGCATGCGCTTCGCCAGAAGCAGGCGCGCATATTCGCGGGAGCTCTCATCGATGCGCGTCTTCACCTCTTCCGCTTGCAGCTTGAGCGCGTCGAATTCCCTTTCCTTGACGGCATGGGACAGTTCTTGCTTCAGCTCGCCGTACCGGCGGTTCAAATGCTCGCTTGTTTCCAACAGGCCGCTGCGCTGCTGCACCTTTTGAGCCAAAGCCGCGTCAAGCGCTTCCACGGTTCGCTCAGCACGCGAATCAATGCGCTCGAACAAGCGCTTGCGCTGGCGCTTCGCAAGCGCCAAGCTTTCTTCAAGCGAACTGCGCCGCGACACAAGGGCCTGCTGCCGCTGTCGATACAGGTTGGATTCGGCGCGGGCATCCTTCGCTTCATCCAGCAACGTACGAGCACGCCGAAGCGAGCCTTGTGCCTCTTCCAACCCAACCGAATCAAGCTGAGCGCGCGCCTCCCGGCGAAACGACTCCCTGCTTTCCACGCATGCTTCAAGCTTCTTCTTGTCCTGCAACATAACCCACTGCGCATCTTGAAGACGCTCTTCCTTTGCGTCGGCCTTCTTATCAGGCCGAAACAGCATCACCATCGCAGCCAGAGCCAACATGATGGCGAAAACGATCAGGCCGATGCCGCCAACGGTGAACGAAAGGCTGGTTATCTCTCGGCCGTGGATGAAAAGCGGCACGCCGGAAAGCATGAACAGGAGAGGCAAGGCGATGGACAGCACGATCTGCGTTGCGCGTTGGCGGCGCATCACCCCTTGCACAGACGTTGCGTCCTCGGACTCGAGCAGTACCTCGTACGCAGCCTTCGAAGTGGAAAAGTTATCCTGGGCAAGATCAACGGCATGCTCGAACTTCGCCTCGTCGACCGCCAAAGACTCGATCTTATCCCGCAACGCACGGTCTTCCGTTGTAGTCAAGCGAACAAGCGCGGCCGAATCCCCTCGATCGCGCAGACGATGCTCCAGTCGCAGCGTTTCTTCTTCAGCCCTTAAAGAGGCGATCTTGTCCTCCAGGTCGTCCATCTCTTGGTCGATCTTTTCCACGCTGGCGCGGCAAACCGTCAACGCCTCTATATCGGAGTTAAGCGAGTCCAAACGCGCAAGCAGCTGGTCCCGTTGCGGCGCAAGGTCGTGGAACTCCTTGTCCTGACGCTTGAACCGTTCGACCGTTTCAGCGGCGTAAGACAGCTTTTCACGCAGTTCGTCCTGCTGGACGCCTAGGTTGACCAGAGAATGTTCGATACCGGCAGCGCGCGAAGTGTATTCAGCCAGGCGATTCTGGATCAATGAGCGCGCGTGAGCGGGGGAGGCTCCGGTTCCCGACCCTGCCGTTAACAGTTTCGCCGTGACGTCCGATGTGTTCCTAAGCGTGCGAAGCTCGTCGCTCGTAAGCGAGAACATGGTTTGGAACGTTTCTTTGTCGATGTCGGACACCAATGCAGCATCGCCTTGAAGCCCGTCGGCATTACGACCACGCGAGAGTTCGATTTCGTTTCCGCCAGCCTGGAAGAACAAGGACCCGGCGCGTTCGGCGTTCGCAGGCTTGTACGTGTTGCGCATACCACGCGCGTCCTCCCACCCGAACAGAACGCCGCCGACGAACGAAGCCAAGGTTGTTTTGCCTGATTCGTTTCGGCCAAATATCACGTTAAGACCCGGCGTTAACGGCCCTACCGCCATATTGGAAAACGCGCCGAAGGACGCTATTTTCACGCGCTCAAGATAAGGCCTGGTCATCGGTCCTCCCCTTGCGAGAGAAGATCGAGCACAAGGTTTTCGGCTTCTGCGGACAACTCGTCCACAAGCCGCGTGCAAGCACTGGGCAGCTGCATGCCCTTCGCAAGGAATTCCTCTTGAAGATACGCTATCTCATCGTCGGGATTCGAGCGTTGGGCATCGGCGACCTGAAGAAACACCGCGGGGAACAGCCCTTCCCGACGCAACGCATCTTTGTCGCGCGGCTCCACCGTTGCATCAAGCAGGGCGTCGCAGAAAAACGCCGGATACGAATCGTTCAGGTGCTTTCGCAGGTCAGCGCGTATATCATCGCGCTCGAGCATAGCATGAAGATGCGTTGACCCCACCAATGTGATGCGCGAAACCATTTCCTCGCAGTGGGCTTTTCCGTTTTCGCGGAACAGCTCGCGCATGATTTTGTCGGTGACCGCCGGAAGGTTCGCGCAATCGGAAACGTCCACCCGCATGCGCTGCCACACGACGCTTGCCGTGGGAATAGGCTCTATCGTGTTCCGCGCGTCCTCCGTAAGCGTAACGTGGTAGATTCCGCGTTCGCCCGTCTCGTTGATGTCGCGGCCCTGAATGCAACCGGAAAACACCAGGCGAGGATCTTCGAAAGACGGGTAAGCGTACCGAAGGTGGATATGCCCTAACGCCCAGTAATCCATCCCGGCGTTCATGAGAATGGATGGTGCAACGGGCGCTTTCAAATGATCGAGATTGAGGCCCGTGTGCAAAACCCCTACCGCGAACGGAGCACTGGCAACTTCAGGGTATCTTTGAACAAGTGCCTCTTCAGCAGCGCGGCGCGTCACTCCCTCGGCAATGCACTCGTCAGCCGGCCATGTTTGGTTGTAGTACCCGCGACCCCCCACGATGCAAAGCGGGCGGCCATCACGCTCGTACAGGGCGAATCCCGGACGATCGCCCGGCAGCATGACCGCATTCGAGGGAAGCGAGAAGCTGTCATGCTGCCACGAGGTATACGGATCATGGTTTCCCGTGATCAGGTAAACGGGTATGCCCGCTTCCTCAAGCCTGCGCAAGCCAGCGAAAAAGTGCAGGTAGTCGCCGTACGAAGGACGGGCGTTATCGAAAATATCGCCCGCCATCACCACGAAGTCGACCTCGCGGGCAAGAGCGGCCTCTATCACGCGGTCGTACGCTTCGGACAAAGCTGTGAGCAGGCGCGCTGCCCACGCATCGGAAAGCGCGCGTAAACCGCGAAAAGGAGCGCCAAGATGAAGATCGGCGGCGTGGATGAATGTCAGACGTTCGGCCATGCAAGCAGTGTACCTCGAATGCCTGCGACAAGGGAATTACATATAGCCGCCCGCGCGCGAATCGTCGATGAAATCCATGAAGCGCGTAAACTCGGCGTTGAAAGCCAGGGGGATGTCGCGCGTAGGACCGTTACGGTGCTTCGCCACAATCAACTGGGCGGTGCCCAGGTCGGGACGATCTTCGCTTTCAGCCTCGATTTCGTCCATGCTTCGGTCAATGAAGGCAACGATGTCGGCGTCCTGCTCGATCGAGCCCGATTCTCGCAGGTCGGAAAGCATCGGACGCTTCTTGCCGCGCATTTCGACCGCACGGGACAACTGCGACAGCGCAATAACGGGCATGTCCATTTCTTTTGCGAGCACCTTCAAGCCTCGAGAGATCTCGCCAACCTCGACGGCGCGGTTGCCGTCGGCACGCGCTTTGGGCGGCTGCATGAGCTGCAGGTAGTCGACGATGATCAACCCTTTTTCAGCGTTGCGCAACTCTCGGCGTGCTTTCGCGCGCAGCTCGAGGATGGAAAGCGCCGGCGTGTCGTCGATGTACATTTTCAGATTGGAAAGCTTGCTCGAAGCTTCAACGATGGCGCTCCAGTCGGAATCCTGCAACTTGCCCGAGCGCACGTTCGCAAGACCTACGCGGGCCTCGGCGCACAGGATACGCTGGACCAACTGGGAACCGCTCATTTCCAGGGACAGGAACGCAACCGTAGCGCCCAGCTTGGCGGCATTCGTTGCAAGGTTCAACGCAAACGACGTCTTACCCACACCGGGTCGGGCGGCAAGGATGACCAAGTCTCCGCCGCGGAAACCGTGGAACAGATCGTCAACGTCCTTGAACCCCGATGCAACGCCAGCGATACCGCCGTCTTGAGCGGCGATCTCCTGGATCTCCTCGAACGCATCGACCAGCAAGGTATCGATACCGGTGAACGCCGACGAAACGCGCTGTTCGGTAACGTTGAACAGCGTTTTCTCGGCTTCCTCTACTACAACGCCCAAGTCGTCGGGGGCATCGTAGGCAAGGGCCGTGATAGACGCCGATGCACGGATCAAGTCGCGCAAAATAGACGTACGCTTAACGATTTCGACATGGTTCTGCCAGTTGGTAAGTGCGAACGTATTGTCCGCAAGCTCGATCAGATACGGTTTTCCGCCAACGGCTTCAAGTTGCCCCAAGCCCTTCAAGTTGTCAGCCAACGAGATGTGGTCAATGGGAATATGCCGGGCGTACAAATCGAGCATCGATTCGAAGATACGTTGGTGGGAAGCGCGGTAAAAGTTTGCGGGAACAAGTTTCGCAGCAACTTCCTCGATAGCTTCCTGAGTCAGGATACATGCAGCCAACACGGACTTTTCCGCTTCGATGTTCTGAGGTTCAAGGCGACGGCGATCTTCGACGCGTTCGTCCTCAGGAGCAAAATCCGGGCTGTAGGGCGCAATGGGACCTGACATGAAATCTATCCTTTCAAAGGTATCGGCTCCCTATGATACCCCAAGCATTCTACCTGGTCATCAGTAATTTCTATGAGCCAAACACACCTAGTTTCGTTATCCACCGCAGCAAAAGAAACCCCTTTGCCCGCTATCAGGGGCAAAGGGGTTTTCCTCAGGTTTCCACAGCGTCTTGCAGTGGAAAACTATTTTTCAAGCAGGCTGCGATCGCTATTCAGCGGACTCGGCAGCTTCCTCGACAACCTCCTCGGCGGGAGCGACTTCTTCAGCCACTTCCTCAACCACGGTCTCTTCGACAGCAGCCGCGTCGCCGACGAACAGCTTCACGGTGGTCTTGATTTCGCGGTACAGGGAGATCTGAACCTCGTGGTCGCCAGCCGTCTTGATGGCATGACCCAGCGCGATGCGGCGCTTGTCAACATCAACGTCGGTCGCAGCCTTGATGGCGTCGGCGATCATCTGAGCGGTAACGGAACCGAACAGCTGACCCTCTTCGCCAACCTTGGCCTCAACCTTGACGACGGAGCCTTCGAGCTTGGCTTTCACAGCGTTAGCATCGGCAATGCGATTTTCCTCGCGCTTGGCAATGTTGTGCTTGCGCTGCTCGAGCTGCTTGAGGTTGCCCTTCGTGGCCAGGATGGCCAGCTTGTTCGGCAACAGGTAGTTGTTGGCAAAACCGGGAGCCACGTCGACGACGTCGCCCTCACCGCCCTTGCCCTTCAATTCTTGGAGCAGGATGACTTTCATGGTTCCTCCTAGCGCCTAGCGGCTGCGACGGTCGCCGCGACCGCTGATGGCGGGAACCGCGTAGGGCATCAGAGCCATCTCGCGAGCGCGCTTCACGGCGTTCGCGATGTCACGCTGGTGCTGGGTGCAGGCACCCGTCACGCGGCGCGGCTTGATCTTCCCGCGGTCGGTAACGAACTTACGCAGCATCTGAGTATCTTTGTAGTCGATGAACTGCGAGTCCTCCTTGCAGAACTGGCAGAACTTGCGACGCGGCTGCTTCGCGTAATCGGACATTTCAATAACCTCTTTCGTATCGCTTAAAACGGGATGTCTTCGTCATAAACCGAAGAAGAGGCATCAACCACCGGAGCGGCCATTGCGGGAGCAGCTGCCGGCGCGGAGTACCCGCCGCCCATGCCGCCGCCGTATGACGAATCGCTGTTTCGGCTGGACATGAATTCCAACTCGTCAACGATCACTTCGATCTTGCTGCGCTTCTGTCCGTCGCGCTCCCACTGGCTCCAACGGAGCTTGCCTTCGATGGACACCTTCGTGCCCTTGCTCAGGAATCGCGACAGGCTGTCGGCGCGAGCGCCGAACATCGTGCAGTCGATGAAGTTCGGGTAATCCTCCCATTCGCCGGTCTGCTGGTTCTTGCGACGGTCGTTGACCGCCACGCCGAAGCCCAGAACCGGAAGCCCGCTCGCAGTGGAGCGAAGCTCGGGATCGCGCGTCAGGTTTCCGCTGATGATCACTCGGTTAATGCTCATGGTGTCTTCCTCTTCTCATGACGGGTACCGGGTTTCGAACCGGGACCCTGCGTCGTATCCTTAATCGCGATCGGTGCGCTTGACGATCATGTGACGGACTACAGCATCGGTGATGCGCAGAACACGATCGAGTTCGGCAACGTCAGCGGGATCGGCGTGGAAGTCGATGAGAGTGTAGTCACCATCGGTCAGACCGTTGATCTCGTAAGCGAGTTTACGCTTGCCCCAGTTGTCGACGTTGTCAACCGTACCATTAGCATCGGCGATCGTGGTCTCGATACGCTTCATAACAGCGGCGCGGATTTCTTCGTCGATAGACGGAGCGACAAAAAACAGCAATTCATAAGCCTTCATCAGCTCACCTCCTTTGGACTGTACGGCCCCGGGCTGTGAAGGCGTTAACCGGGGCAGGAATTAGCCTTGCTAGTTTAGCAAAGGAGAAACGAGTTTTCCGTCACAACTCGCAGTATTCCGCCATTACACCGTTTCGCCACACTTCACAACCGTCGCGTTTGCCCAAATATCATTGTCGAACACGTTAAGGACATGATACCAAGGCGATCTAGCCAATACATGACGTGCGTCCAGCGCGCAGCCATCTTCGATCCATCCGAATCTTGCACGGATCTAGCTTCTACATGACCCCGCTCTGCTTTGAATCTAACGCAGCGCTCGCTCGAACCTTGCACGGATCTAGCAAGAATCTACACCGATCCTAACACAGGAGGTCAGAGGCGTAAAAAAGCCGCGACTCTCTGCAGGCCGCGGCAATCAATGCGAACAATATGTTCAGGGGAAAACGCCTTACTCGGCAACGTCTTCCTCGAGGTATTTCTCTTCGATATCTTCATCGGCGTAGGAATCGGCATCCTGAAGCGCGATCATGAAGTTGGGAGCTTCGCCAATATAAGCCGGCTCCTCCTCGAATTTCACCTCTCCGTCTTCGGAAGTCTCGTACAGGTACCCCACGGCGTATCCGGCGTCTTCGCCGGGAATGCCGCCTTCGGCGATCAAAGCGTCCTTCACGCCGTCGTCCACTTCGATGTAGCCGTCGTAGCACAGAGCGTACGCCGCCGCGCCGCGGGCATGCTCGACGGTGTGACGCGCAAAGTTGAAGCACTCCTCAGCAGACTCGCCGGGATGATTCTCCAGGAACAGGTTTTCCTTCACCACCAAGGCCGTGAAAGGAATTACCTCGGATCCTTGAGCCAGTTTCTCTTTAGCTTCCTCAAGCGAGAACAGCAGAACCTTCTCCAGGGTTTCAGGAATCTCGGGAACCTCTACGTCAGCGCTCTCGACCATGCGATCAGCCATAACCTCGTCCTTTCAATGAAACGCTCGTACCTTTTCGCAAGCGTGTCTCATAACGGCAATACCGTTTTTTCGCTGCATTCAGTGTAGAGCTTGCCAACCTTAACGCGTATGACTGCCGATGGTATGCGTTGTATCTTCAGAATTCTCAGGCTTACGCGCGGGCTCTTTTGTTTCACGTGAAACGAAGGCTATGTCCGCGTCGAAGCGCATGCATAATGGAAGCTGGGAATGAAACGCATAAAAAACCCTGCACCGCCGAAGCAATGCAGGGCTCCTTTATTTTGAACAGCGCAGCTTAGTGACAGCTGCAACGATGGGCTTTGCGGCCCTTCTTTTTCCCATTGATGCCCTTGTCCTTCATGGACAGAATAAGCTTCTCGGTTATCGCGTTCAGCTGAGCGACCTCTTCCTCGTTCAGACAAGACAGGATTTCATCAGCTGTTTTATCCTGCGCGACAACGCGCTTCTGAGCAACAGCACGACCTTCGTCGGTCAGCTTTACTGCGTAGGTGCGCTCGCCGTCCGCGTCCTCGATGGTCGCGTATCCGTTGCGAACCGCCTTCTTCACGATATCCTTAAGCTCGCTGCGGCTCATGCCCATCACGCCTACCAGATCGCGCTGGGTTGCCCCGTCGTTTTCGATCAAGGCGTTCAACAATGCGCCCTGGCCGCGCTTATAGCTTTTCGGGCCGTTCTTGTGAAATCCCAGGCGCGTAAGCTTGCTGGCTTTCTTCAGTTGGTTCAACGTCATAGTAGCTTGATTCATAGGTATTCCTTCTTGCATCTTATTGATCTCTGTATGACAGAAGCTACTATACCGCTTGTTTTTTCACCTATTATATTATTCATAAATTTATCGTGATTAATAGTTTTGGCTGATTATAAGCAGTATTTATATTATTCACGAATAAGGAGCTATCAGCTCCTGAGCACCTTCTCCAAGGGTTTCCCCTTTGCCAGCTCGTCAACCAGCTTGTCCAAGCGACGGATGTTCCTCATGAGCGGATCCTCTATGGCTTCAACGCGCACGCCGCATACGACGCCGGTTACCTTGTCGGCGCAAGGATTGATTTGCGGCGCCTGCTCAAAAAACGCGGCAAGGTCGGTGTCGTCGCTCGTCTTTTCCTGCAACTCTTCCTGACCGTATCCCGTCAGCCAACGAATTGCCTCGTCAAGCTCGGTTTTTGAGCGTCCCTTTCGCTCCACTTTTTGAAGGTAGAGCGGGTAGACGCGGGAAAACGGCATGGAAAACACCTTTGAGGGATCTTTGCTCATGTCATTCACGCTCCTGCACGGTTACATGGACCGTGTCGCCGATACCTTTGCCAAGTTCGCTTCGTATGCCTTTCAATATACCCACTATATAGCAAACAGAGCCGTCTTCGTTTTTCACTCCCATGTTGACGATGCTCCCGTCGTAGGGAATCCCGTCGAACGTGACACGGGCTTTGACGCGGCCTTTTCCGAACTCTTGGCGAACGTCGTAAGGAAACGGAACGTACGCGCCGCCTTTTCCAATTTCCGATGAACGAATAACCGCATCGTATTCGTATACCGCAGGATTCATAATGGTCCCTCGCTTCGAGTATCCGAATGAATAAGGAGCATGATAAAACAAAAAGCGCCCGAAGGCGCTTGTTTGAAAACTGGCGGAGGAGGAGGGATTCGAACCCTCGTCACCGGGGTTGCCGGTGAAACGGTTTTCGAGACCGCCGCATTCAACCACTCTGCCACCCCTCCGCTTGGGGTGTCGAGGCTATGCCCCGTACTGCAAACGCGCCCTTAAAGGGCGCGGAATTAATCTGGCGGAGAGATAGGGATTCGAACCCTAGGTACTCTTTTGGAGCACACACGATTTCCAATCGTGCACCTTCGGCCAGCTCGGTCATCTCTCCGCTTCATGGAATTGCACACCTGAATCGAAACCAGGTCGTGCAGCGAGTATGTAGTATACAACAGCCCTTACGTCCCCACAAGCAATAAATTTCACCTTCACGAGCTTCCCAACCACAGCCCTCATCAATCCAAACCCATGCGCCCGGCGCGAAACAACCTTCGCTCGGCAAGCACGCCGCCTTACCCGAAAATCACGGCGCATCACCGCGGCGTGCCGCCGCGCGCGCCCATCGGAAGCAAGCCCTGAAAAGCAGCAAGCCGGCCGCTGCGCGCGGTCGGCTTGCTCTCAACTTATGGGAAGCACCTATTACGAAGCTTCTGCAGGCTGGCCGGAGCCTTCGCTCTTCTGCTCGCCTTCGGAAGAAGCATTGTCAGCGTTTCCGGAGTTGTTGGAAGAGTTATCGGCGCTACCTGCTTGCGCGCCCTGATCGGTGGAATTACCCGACTGATCAGCAGATTCGTCCGTCTTGTACTTCGTCACGTCCACGTTGTAGGGAACGTCAGCAGGCATGTCGTTGATCTTCACGTCAGACGCCTCGCGCTGCTCATCGACCCACTTCTGGTACGCCTCGGACTGAGCCTGAGACTTCAAAGACTGCTTGATCGTATCCAGCCAGTCGGAAGGAATCTGATCGACGCTGGTGATCTCCACCTTTTCAGTGCCGTCTTCAGCCTTGGTCTTGGGAGCCTGGTACACATCGGTGCACTTGATGATATGGATGCCGTACGTGCTGGTCACCAGCCCGCTTACCTGGTCTTTCTGCAGGTTATTGAGCGCATCTTGATACTCGGTCACCAGCTTGGAGGTCTTATCCCAGCCGATGTCGCCGCCCTTTTCGGCGGAAGCGGTGTCGTGCGAGTACTCCTTAGCAGCTTCAGCGAAATCAAGCGCGCCGGAGTTGATCTTGTCCAACACTTCCTGGGCGGTTGCCTCGGCACCGCTATCGAACAGGATATGGGAAGAGCGACGGGCGCCGTCGTAGGCAGTTGCATACATCTGCGCATACTGAAGCTGGTCCGCTTCGCTGGGATCCTCATCGACGGTGAACGATTCCTTCAGGTACTTGTCTGTGAGCTGCAGCTTGACCTCTGCGCGATAATCGTCTTCGGTCATGCCGGACTGTTCGAGCGCGGCCTGCCACTTCTCATCGTTTTCGTAGTTGCTCTTCATCTGGTCGACGTAGCCGTTCACTTCCGCGTCATCAACCGTGACGCCGCGATCAGCCGCGTGAGCCCTGATAACCTCGCGCGTTACGAACGCATCGATGACCTGCTCTCGGAATTCTGCAGGATTCTTATCGAGCTGGACAAGATACTTGCCCCAAGAATCCTCATCGGTCATGCCGTACTGGGTTCTCAAGTTTTCGATGTACTTAGTCACATCGCCTTCGGAAATTTCGACGCCGTTTACCGTGGCTGCCACGCTGTCGGTGCCGGAACCACCCGAGGATCCGTTGCCTCCCGTGCAGCCTGCCAGCCCCCAAACGCACGCAGCGGAGATGCCAACAGCACACACGGTCTTTACAAGATGCAGCTTTTTCATAAGACCCTTCCCTCGAACACGCGTGGTCTTCGCAGTTCATCTGCAAATAACCTGCATGTAAAGATACTGGGCCGTATTTTCGCATACGCACGAAATAGGGTCTCACCTTGCACAAGAAGCCCATGTTCGATTCACAGTCCCCACGCCAGGTTCAGGGAAAACCCTGATACGAAAAGCGCCGCCTCGCATGAGACGGCGCTCGGAACTGCCTTGACTGAAAAAGCCTACTTCTTGTTGGCCTTCTTACGCTCGGTAGCGGAAAGAATGCGCTTGCGCAGGCGAATGCTCTTCGGAGTGATTTCCACCAGCTCGTCGCCTTCGATGTACTCGAGCGCTTCCTCAAGCGTGAAGGTTTGCGGGGGAGTCAGCTGGATGGCCTTGTCGGCGCCCGACGAACGCTGGTTGCCCAGCTGCTTCGACTTCGCAATGTTGACCACCATGTCGCCCTCTTTCGCGGACTGGCCCACGATCATGCCCTCGTAGCAATCCTCTCCCGGACCGACGAACAGCTTGCCGCGCTCCTGCAGGGCGTCGAGCGCATACGCAACGCTCTTCTCGGTGGACATGCTGATCAGCGAACCGTTCTTGCGGCCGCCGAACTCGCCGCGATACGGCCCGTACTCGCTGAAGTGGTGGAACATGGTGGCTTCACCGCGCGTGACGTTCAAAAGGCGCGTGCGCAGGCCCATGGTGCCGCGCGAGGGAATCTTGAACACGAGGTGCGTCTGATCGCCGCGCTGGAACATGTCGGCCATTTCGCCGCCGGCGCTGCCGAACACCTCGATCGCCTTGCCGGCGTACTCGCTCGGCACGTCGACGGTTGCTTCCTCGATCGGCTCAAGCTTGCGTCCCTGCTCGTCCTTCTTGATGAGGACGCGCGGACGGCCCACTTGGAACTCGAACCCTTCGCGGCGCATGGTCTCCATGAGAACCGAAAGGTGCAGCACGCCTCGACCGGCAACCTCGACGCCGGATTTGTCCTCAAGCTCCTGGATGCGCATGGAGATATTGCTCTCCGCCTCGCGCATCAGGCGCTCTTTCAACTGGCGAGCGCCCACGATGTCGCCTTCGCGGCCCACAAGGGGGCTGGAAGACGCTTCGAACACGATAGCGATAGTGGGCTCTTCAACCTGGATGGGGTCAAGGCGAATGGGGTTGTCGCGGCTGGTGACCATATCGCCGATGTCGGCGTCGTCCACGCCCACCACGGCCACGATATCGCCTGCGTGCACCTCGGGCTTTTCCTTCTTGCCCAGCTCCTCGAACGTGAACACCTGCTTGATGTTGGTGTTGTAGCGCGTGCCGTCGTTCTTGATGACCAGCACGGGTTCGCCTTTGTGGATGGTGCCGGAGAATAAGCGACCGACGCCGATGCGCCCGACGAAGCTGGAGTGGTCCACCGTGCAGATCTGCAGCGCCACAGGGCCGTTCGGCTCGCAGTCGGGGGAGGGGACCTCTTTGATGATGGTCTCCAGCAAAGGAAGCATGTTCATATTGTCGTCGGTCGGGGCGAAGCGCGCGTAACCGTTCATGGCGCTGGCGTAAATCACAGGGAAGTCCAGCTGTTCGTCGGAAGCCTCGAGCTCAACCATTAGGTCGAACACCTCGTCAACCACTTCCTCGGGGCGCGAACCGGGGCGGTCGATCTTGTTAACCACCAAAACAATGCGCAACCCCAGCTCAAGAGCGCGCTTCAAAACGAACCGCGTCTGAGGCATGGGGCCTTCGAACGCGTCGACGATCAACAGGGCACCGTCGGCCATGTTCAGAACGCGCTCCACCTCGCCGCCGAAGTCGGCGTGGCCCGGCGTGTCGATGACGTTGATCTTCACGCCGTCGTAAGTGACGGAGATGTTCTTGGACAGGATGGTGATGCCGCGCTCGCGCTCCTGGTCGTTGCTATCGAGCACGCGCTCTTCAACCTGCTGGTTCTCGCGAAATACGCCGGACGTGTACAGAAGACGGTCGACAATGGTCGTCTTGCCGTGGTCGACGTGCGCGATAATGGCTACGTTGCGGATATTCTCTTGTTTCATGCCTTTCTTCTTCTTTCTATTCAAGCCACACCTAGATCGGCGCGGCGATGATCCTTGCGATAGGGCCTGCGGCGGATACCGCTCCCGTAGAGGACGATTGTCGCCCGAAACGTACGCTTTCCGCCTGAATTCCGTACGTTTCGGGCGACAATGCAGGCGCTGCCGGACAATCGATGCAACAGGAAGGAACGATCGCCGGCGAAACGGCGGCTACACGTCGTCCAACTCCTCGGCGAGGCGGCGTTCTTCCTTGTTCAATTCGTCGATATGCTCGTTCAGCGTATTGAGCGTTCGCTGCGAGGAAACCACCTGCACGATGCCCCACACCGCCGCAGCGCCTGAAATAGCGGCAACGATGCCGAACAGGCCGAACGGACGCCTGCCCGTTATGAACGCCACGATGCCGCCCACGGCTGCCATAGCCATACCGTTACGGCGTTCGTCAAGAACCACGTCGCGCTGCTTGACCAGCTGAATGCGCGCGGCGGCGATTCCCGCCATACGCGCTTCCTCTTGGCTTCCCGTCGCGTAAACGCGATCCGACCCATCTTGCGCGCCTCGGCGCGCTGACGTGCGCGACCCTTTGCCCTTGGTCAGGTACTCGTATGATTCTTGGAGGTTCTTGAATTGCTCGGTGGCCCGCTCTTGAAGCTTTTTGTTGCTGGCGAACCGATCAGGGTGCAGAATCTGCGCCGTTTCCTTGTAGGCGGTCTTGATGTCCTCAGGCGTCGCGTCCTCGTCAAGACCCAAGATGCGCAGTGCTTCCGTTCGGTTCATAGCTCCCCATGTGCGGTTTTCGAATGCAGCCTTCCACGAAGGCTTGGCGATGGTCGTACGAAAGAAGATTTTACCACGCTCGAGGCTTTTTCAGGGAGCGCGGCGGTGCTCTCACAGAATGGACGAATGAAAAAACGGCCTTGCGGCCGTTGAATACATGGTGGAGCATAAGGGGATCGAACCCTTGACCTCAGGCTTGCAAAGCCCGCGCTCTCCCAGCTGAGCTAATGCCCCATGTTTTGAACCTATAAGGTTCCGAACATTAATAAACGCTCCACCGGCTAACTCGGCTCACGGTGGAGCGTTTATCGCAAAAAATGGTGGGCCCGAATGGATTTGAACCAGCGACCTCACGCTTATCAGGCGTGCGCTCTAACCAACTGAGCTACGGGCCCCAAAAAAGTGCCTGGCTAGTATAACCCACTTTTGAACGATTGGTCAAGCATTGATTTTCTTAAAATTGAAAATTTTTTATCATGCCTGGTCAAAGGTGTAATATAGGCTTTTCGGACGCTGTTCGAGCGCGAAACGAGGCAGGTCCTGCAATCCGATGAAGGCGGTACCGTTATAATCGAAGAAAGAATCGCATCGAAAGCTCTCCCGTGCTTCGATGCCGAGGCGAACCTTGCGAAAAGGAGCATCGATGGTACCCGTCAACGTCCAAACCCTGATAGTTTCCGCCGCTCCCACACCCTCGATCATCGTTTTGCAACCGATCGAGGAAGCCCCCCAGCAAGGCAAATACCGCATCGTCCCTATCTGGGTCGGCGTGAACGAAGCAACCCAGATGGGCGTCGCGCTTGAGAGGGCGCGTTTCTCGCGCCCTATGACGCACGATCTGTTCTTGGACGCGCTGACGAACCTTGACGCCTGCGTCGACCACGTGGTCATCAACGACGTGAAGGGCTCGACGTTCTTCGCGCGGCTCGCCCTGCGCCAGCATGACCGGCTGATAGACCTTGATGCCCGCCCGAGCGACGCGCTGGCCCTGGCGGTGCGCCAGAAGGCTCCTATCTACATCGAGGAGGACGTGCTGGAACGAGCATCGTTTCCCTACGTGCTCAAGAACCCGTCGGGCGGCGTGCCCGAACACGAGCTTGAGGAGTTCCGCCAGTTCCTTGAAGGGATTGCTCCCGAGGACTTCGAGGCTTAGCGCAAGGGCACGCTCGAACAACCGACGGCGCCCGGGACGGCAAGCCAACAAATGTGAAAGAAGGGGTCGAACCTGTTGCCGGTTCGACCCCTTCTTCAATGTTCAAGCCGTTGAACGGCTCGTTTTCTCAGCGGGAAGCGCGTCCGTGCTAGTCCTCAGCAGGTGCTTCCTCGGGGGCAGTCGCCGCGTCAGGCGCCTGCGCGTCGGTCGGCTCGTCTTCCATGTCGTCGATCTGCGACTCGTCCAGCTCGTCGGCGGAACCCGGCTTCGCGGACTTCTTCTTGCCGCGGCTCGAAATCGCCACTGCGGTCACGCGATCCTTGTCGGCCACCTTCATGACGCACACGCCCTGCGTGGAGCGGCCCAGCTCGGAAATACCCGAAACCGGGGTGCGCACAACCACGCCCTCTTCGGACATGATCATGATCTCGTCGTCCGATCCGACTATCTTCATAGCCGCGAGCAGGCCCTTCTTCTCGGTCATCGTAATGGTGAACACGCCCTGGCCGCCGCGGTGATGCTCAGGGTACTCGGCGATAGGCGTGCGCTTACCGTAGCCCTTCTCGGTGATGACGAACAGATCGGTGTCGGGCTGCGCGATCTCCATGCCCAGCACCTTCGCGATAGGCGGCACGTTCATGCCGCGCACGCCCATGGTGTCGCGACCCATGGCGCGCACCTCGCCCTCGTCCCACATGATGGCCTTGCCGGCCGAGGAGACCATGAGCACACGCTCGCCTTGCGCAACGCGGCGCACGCTGATCAACTCGTCGTTGTCCTTCAGGTTGATGGCGATAAGCCCGTCGCGGCGCGTACGATCGTACAGCTCCATCGACGTCTTCTTCACCATGCCGTGGGCCGTGGCGAACATCAGGTACTCGTTTTCCGGGAAATCCTTCGTGGCGATGACGGCGCTGATCGTCTCGCCGCGCTCAAGCGGCAGCAGGTTCACGATAGCCGTGCCGCGCGCGTGACGCGAGGCTTCGGGCAGCTCGTAAACCTTCAGGCGGTACACCTTGCCCTTCGTGGAGAAGAACAGCATGTACGAGTGCGTGGAGGCGATGAACAAATGCTCCACGTAATCGTTGTCCTTGAGATTCACGCCCTGCATGCCCTTGCCGCCGCGCTTCTGCTGGCGGTACGTGGCAACCGGAAGGCGCTTCACGTAACCGGACTTCGTAACCGTGACCACCATGTTCTCCTCGGCGATCAGGTCCTCGACGTCCAGATCCTTCGCCGCATCGGACAGGAGGGTCTTGCGGGGGGTGCCGTACTTCTTCTTGACCTCCAGCAGCTCTTCCTTGATGATCTCACGCACGAGAGCCGGATCGCTCAGAACGCGCTTGTAGTACGCGATGCGCTCAAGGAGTTCGTTCAACTCGCTTTCGATCTTCTCGCGCTCCAAGCCGGTCAGACGACGCAGGCGCATCTCCAAGATGGCATCGGTCTGCTTCTTCGACAGCCCGAAGCGCTCGGTCAAGCGCTCGCCGGCCTCTTTGTCGGTTTGGGACGAACGGATGATGCTGATAACCTCGTCGATGTTATCGAGCGCGACAATCAAGCCTTCCAGGATATGAGCGCGTTCCTCGGCTTTCGACAGCTCGTAGCGCGTACGGCGCACGATGACGTCTTCCTGGTGGGCGATGTAGTAGTGCAGCATCTCCTTGAGGGAAAGGACGCGCGGCACGCCGTCCACCAGCGACAGCATGATCACGCCGAAGCCCACCTGCAGCTGGGTGTGCTTGTACAGCTTATTGAGCACCACCTGCGGGATGGCGTCCTTCTTCAGGTCGATGATGATGTCGATGCCGTGACGATCGGCGCCGTCGTGGATGTTGCTGATCTCGGGAAGCTTCTTCTCGCGAACCAGCTCGCCCAGCTTCTCCAGCAAACGCTGGCGGTTCACCTGGTAGGGAATCTCGGACACCACGATGGAGCTGCGGCCGTTCTTGCCCTCCTGCACCGAGCACTTGGCGCGCACGGTCAGCGAGCCGCGGCCCGTTTCATAGGCATCCAGGATGCCCTTCTTGCCCATGATGATGCCGCCGGTGGGGAAGTCCGGGCCGGGAAGCGCCTTCATCAGCTCGGCGGTTTCGATCTCCGGGTTGTCCAGCATAAGGCACGTCGCGTCTATCGTCTCGCCCAGGTTGTGCGGCGGAATGTTGGTGGCCATGCCGACGGCGATACCCGACGAGCCGTTGACCAGCAGGTTCGGGAAGCGAGCCGGAAGCACCGTGGGCTCTTCCAAGCTTTCGTCGTAGTTCGGCTGGAAGTCAACCGTCTCTTTGTCCAGGTCGCGCAAGAGCTCCATGGCGGCCTTGTCCAAGCGGGCCTCGGTGTAACGCATGGCGGCGGCGGAGTCGCCGTCGATGGAGCCGAAGTTGCCGTGACCGTCGATCAGCGGGACGCGCAGCGAGAACGGCTGAGCCAGGCGCACCATGGTGTCGTACACCGCGAAGTCACCGTGCGGGTGGTACTTGCCGATAACGTCGCCGACCGTACGGGCCGACTTCATGTGCGGACGGCTGGGCGTGTAGCCGCTTTCGTTCATGGCGTACAGGATGCGGCGGTGAACCGGCTTCAAGCCGTCGCGCACGTCGGGCAGGGCGCGCGACACGATAACGCTCATGGAGTACTCCAAGAACGAGGTCTGCATCTCTTTGCCCAGGTAGGCGCTGCGAACGATGGTACCCTCGCCGCCGTTGGCGCCCTCGACGATGGAGCCGTGAGGGTTGCCCATGGACGACGTGTCGATCAGCGCGCGAGCCTTGTCTTCCTCGGACACGCCGGCACCTGCGACAGGCGTTGCATGCGCCTCCGCGGCTTCCGTTTCCTCGTCGGCGCTCTCCTCGGCATCGGCGTCGGCCTCGGCGCGGGCGATCAATTCGTTCAGCTTGTCGTCACGTTCGCCGGAGCCGTCGATGAGGTCGAATTCTTCAGTATTGTCTGCCACTTGCCTTCTCCTTAGATGTCCAGGAATCGGACGTCACGGGCGTGCTTCTGGATGAACTCCTTGCGAGGCTCAACCAAATCGCCCATCAGCTCGGACACAACGCGCTCGGCTTCGGCGGCGTCGTCGATGTTCACCTGCAGCAACGTGCGCGTGGCCGGCTCCATGGTGGTCTCCCACAGCTGTTCGGGATCCATTTCGCCCAGACCTTTGTAGCGCTGCACGTCGAACTTGTTCGGGTCGTCGTACTCGGCCAGCGTTGCGGACAGGGCGGACTCATCGTAGATGTAGCGCTCGATCTTCGGGTTGCGCGAGTTCTTCTTCTTAAGGCCGAAGATAGGAGGCTGCGCGATGTAGATGTAGCCGCGGTTGATCAGCTCCGGCATATAGCGGTAGAAGAACGTCAGCAGCAGGCAGCGGATGTGCGCGCCGTCGACGTCGGCGTCGGTCATGATGATGATGCGGTGGTAGCGCGCCTGATCAGCGTCGAAGTCGTCGCCGATGTTCGTGCCGATCGCCGTGATCAGCGAGCTGATGGTGTCGCTCGAAAGCGAACGGTGCAGGCCCGCGCGCTCCACGTTGAGGATCTTACCGCGCAAGGGCAGGATGGCCTGCGTCTTGCGGTCGCGGGCCTGCTTGGCAGAGCCGCCTGCGGAATCGCCCTCTACAATGAAGATTTCGGACTCGGCCGGGGTCTTCGACGAGCAGTCGGCCAGCTTGCCGGGAAGCGCGAACGAATCCAGCACGCCCTTGCGACGCGTCATCTCGCGCGCTTTGCGCGCGGCTTCGCGGGCCTTGAGGGCCTGGGTGGCCTTGCCGATGATGCGCTTGGCGGGGGTGGGATTCTCTTCCAGGTACTCGGCCAAGCCCTGCGTGACCGCGTTCTGCACGAGCGGGCGGATCTCGGTGTTGCCGAGCTTCGTTTTCGTCTGCCCCTCGAACTGCGGATCGTGCAGCTTCACCGAGATGACGGCGGCGCAGCCTTCGCGCGTATCGTCGCCGGACAGGTTGGAATCCTTCTCCTTGAGAATGCCCTTGTTGCGCGCATACTCGTTGATCGTGCGCGTGACGGCCTGCTTGAAGCCGTCGAGGTGCGTGCCGCCCTCGTGCGTGTTGATATTGTTCGCGAACGCCATGACCGAGTTCGTGGAATACGAAGTGGACCACTGCATTGCCACTTCCACCGTGCCGTCGGCGTTTTCAGCCTCGAAGTAGATGGGTTTGTTCAGCGTTTCCTTGCCCTCGTTCAAGAACTTCACGAAGTCGACGATGCCGCCGGCGAACTGGAACACGTCCGTGCGGGGGTTGCCGTCGGCGTCGGTTACGCGCTCGTCGTGCAGCACGATCTTCAAGCCCTTGTTGAGGAAGGCCATTTCGCGGAAGCGGCTTGCCAGGGTATCGTAATCGTACACCGTGGTCTCGGTGAAGATCTCGGGGTCGGGCCAGAACGTCACCGTAGTGCCGGTGTGCTTAGCCGGACCCGTTTCGTGAAGCTTCGTAGCCGTCTTGCCATGATCGAAATCGATCTCGTACGCTTTTCCGTCGCGGCGCACGCACACGGCCACGCGGCTGGAAAGCGCGTTCACAACGGACACGCCTACGCCGTGCAGGCCGCCGGACACCTTATAGCCCTCGCCGCCGAACTTGCCGCCGGCATGCAAGATGGTGAGAACCACCTCGACCGTAGGGATTTTCTCCTTCGGGTGCTTATCCACGGGAATACCGCGACCGTTATCGTCGACCGTGATCGAGTTGTCTTCGTGAATCGTCACTTCGATCTGGTCGCAGTAACCGGCCAAGGCTTCGTCCACGGCATTGTCGACAACCTCGTACACCAAATGGTGAAGGCCACGAGGACCTGTCGAGCCGATATACATGCCCGGACGCTTGCGGACCGCCTCCAGGCCCTCGAGGACCTGAATGTCAGAACCGTCGTAATGGTCAGGTTTCTTTGCCACTGACATGCTCCTTTTGTAGTGCGATGCGTGAGTGAGGCGCGTCGGCGCCAACCTATAAAGTTTACCACAGGTATTCGTGGTACGAATAAAATACATCACGTTTGAAGGCTTTGAGAAGCCTTGTAAGACACGATCTTAGAACTGAACGTCGTTTTTAACGTCTTTCGATGTTTTGCGTTGCAAATCAGCAATCATGGCTTTCTCGAGCGCACGGCGAACAGCGGCGTTGTCCACCGTGGCAACAAGCTCCTCCACCGCCGCGGTCTCCTCGGGTGCCAAAGGGCGGCGCGCAGCAGGACGTACGGGCGCGCCGGAAGCTCCGACACCGGGCTCGTCGGCGGAATCAGGCCGAAAAGGATGCCTTGATTTCATATCGAAGCGCGATGGCTTGATGCAGAACGCCTCCACGTGCTCGCCTTGCTCGTTGAGCTTCATTTTGAGAAATTCCTGCCGCGCGTCAAGGTCGGATCGAATCATGCTGTCATCCGAATACACTACCAACACGGTGCCGCCATCCGTCACCCTCGCCGCCGCGCGCGCGTCGTCCACATCATCCGCCCGCATGACGTACACCGCGTTGATATGGTCGAGAACCATAGGCGCCGCATCTTTGTAAACGGCTTCGACGGCTTTTCGCCACATGACCTTCACCGCTGCCGCGCGACGAGCGCGGGCTCCGGAATCGTCCCCTGCGCCGAACGAAGCCATCAATTCTTTCAAGCCGCTTCCCAGCGTTTTCACGACCGATCGCCTCGATCCCCCAAGCGGACCACCCGAGCGCGTGTAAGCAGATCCTCGTCGAAATACGATAAATTCGTCGTGGTTATGAACGTCTGGATATCCCCGGCCACAAACGACACGAGTGCTCGACGTCGAGCGGAGTCAAGCTCGCTCATCACGTCGTCGAGCAACAGCACGGGCTTCTGCCCCAAAATATCCTGGATAAGCGACACTTCGGCAAGCTTGAATGCCAGAACCACCGAGCGCTGCTGCCCTTGACTCCCGAACACGCCCGCGTTGCTTCCATCTATGAAGAACTCGATTTTGTCCGCATGGGGCCCTACGAGCGCGCGGCGGCGCGCACGTTCATCAGGAAGCCGCTTCTGCAGCGCGCACGACAGCGAGGCGCGCGCCTCGTCGCGACCGAACGAGTACGAGCGCGACACGCTTGGATCGTGATCTTCCCACGACGGCACATAGCACGCCGTCAAGGACTCCCGACCTTCGGTAATCTCGGAATAGTAAGAACTCATCGAGCTTGCCAGCTTCTCGAACAACGCGCTGCGGTAGCACGCCAGCTGCGCGCCGCAGGTGACGATCATCTCGTTCATGCTCTCGATGAGCAGCGAAGACGAATCTTCCTTGAGAAGATGATTCTTATGGCGAAGCACTTTTTCGTAGTCGCGTCGAATCAAGTAGTGATTCGCGGAAAGCTGAGAGCCCAGCGAATCGAGAGCGGCGCGGCGGACGGACATGGAACCCTTCGACAACTCCAAATCGTCGGGTGTGAACGTCACCGAAGGAACAAGGCCCTTCAAATCCGCCGTGCGCTTGGGCTTCCCGTTCAACAGGTGCTTCTTCTTTCCCTCGGCCAGCTGGACGCCCAGAGTCAATTGGCGGCTTCCGTCGGTGACGTCCGCCTGCAACCGGCCGAACGAAGAACCGGCGCGCACCAGCTGATGCACCGTGGGATTTCTGAACGACGATTGAGCCGTTAGAAGCTGCACCCCTTCGATAATGTTCGTCTTGCCTGCAGCGTTCGGCCCGACGAGCACCGTCAAAGGACCGATGTCGCTCAAGTCGAACGCTTCATAGCTCCGAAAATCGCAAAACGAGATATGAGATATGCGAAGATCCACCGCGGACGCTTCTCCCGCTTTACGAAATGCGAACCGGCATGACCAAGTAGAGGTAGTTCTCCCCTTCGTCAGCCTTGAAGATACCGGGCTTGAGCGCGGACTGGACTTCCAGGTACACCTTATCGGTCGCGACCGACGACAAGCCGTCCAAAACGTACGCGTAATTGAACGCGATCTCGACGTCTTCCCCCTCGCCTTCGCACGGAAGGGTTTCCTGGGCAGTACCCACGTCCTGAGCCACGGCCGATAGCTGGGCGGTTTGAGACGCGATGTTGATATCGAACTTGACCGGAGAACTCGTCTGCCCCAGAAGAGACGTACGCTTCACGCCGGCCACTAGATGACCGACTTCCATGCTCACGCGCGTGACGTACGAATCAGGGAGCAGTTGGCGGTAGTTGGGGAAGTTTCCCTCGATGCGGCGGTTGATGAACACGGTGTCGTGGTAGGTCACGACGATCTGGTTCTCGGCCAACGCAAGCTTGAGCGGATCGTCGGTACGCTGCATGGACGCAATCTCCTGCAAGAACGAACCCGAGATAACCGCTTGGAAATCCTCTGCCGCCGAATCGGGAAGGTCAGCTTCCGTGATAGCCAGACGATACGAATCGGTGGCGACCATCTTGAGCAGCGTCCCTTCCAGCGTGATGAGCACACCGGTCAGGATCGCGCGACTTTCATCCTTCGACACCACGCGGGCCACACGCTTGACCATCGAGGCAAATTGCGAGAACGGAATAGAAATTTCCTGCTGCACGTCAACATGCGGGAAACCGGGGAAATCCTCGGCATCAAGCGTTTTGATCGAGAACGACGACGTGTCGCAGGTGATGACTGCTGAATCGTTTTCAGCATGAACATGCACGGCGGCGTCGGGAAGGTTCTTCACGATTTCGGAGAACAGCTTGCCGGGGAACACGGCTTTGCCTTCTTCCTCTACCAAAGCCGGCACGGCATACTGGATGGAAAGCTCAAGATCGGTTGCCTGAAGCGTGAGCGTGTCGCCGCGCGCATCCAGGTAAATGCCCGACAGAATAGGCAGCGTCGAGCGCGTAGCGATACCCTTCAAAACGACGGACAGGGCATTCTGCAGTTCCGTTTGGTTGATGCTGAATTTCAAGCCGCTCCCTTTCTCTTGCTCTCTATGGTTCCGGTTCAGTATCGCACAATCAATCCGTTTTCACGTTTGCCACCATGATAAAAGCTCTGCCGTGCACGGCAAGCGCGCGTGAAGAAAAGGACTCGGAACACGGATCTGCTCATGTATCAAAAGTATGCTTGCAGGAAGTACGGCAGCGTTGCGTGAACATTCAAAAAGAATGGACATTTGGAATTGAAGAGATGCGATCAAAGGGATGTCCTACACACATGGCCAAAACGTGCATGTTTCACGTGAAACATGCACTGAGCGAACGTACGGGTATAAGTTCTTCGTGACGCTTGCGAAGAATCATGATCTTGGGGTTTTGGGTTTTAAAGGGTCTTCCCTAAATATATATAAGGTTTTAATAGTTGTAATAATAAGGGCGGTGGAAAAGTGGATAACTATTAAAATACCAGATCAGAAGCTGAAAATAATGCTTTTCTAGATGTTTAGATCCAGTACCCTCCATCAACATGAATTATTGCTTATATTATCTTTCCAGAGGGTTTCGGGGGTTTTCTTCAACTTGTCAGTCATATTTCAGTCATCTTTCCTCCGAACGTTCGTGCGCCCGCCGAATGGATCGGGCGGGCGCACGAACAAGGCTATATTTCCCTGATAATTTGCCGGAGCGTTTCAAGCTCTTCGCGAAGCTCCCGGTTCTCCTTCATTTTCGCCTCGATGTTCGAGACCGAATACATGACGGTCGAATGGTCGCGGTTGAACTTCTTTCCGATGTCGCTGTACGGTATATCGACCATTTCGCGGCATAGGTACGTGGCGATCTGTCGTGCGTAGGTAATGTTGCGCGTTCTTTTTTTCCCTACGAGATCGGCGTGGCTCACCTTGTAAAACGTTTCGACTTCCCTTTGGATATCGGCAATGGTCAGGCGTTTCGACGGGCCTCCTGAGAAATGGTTCTCAAGCAGCGCGCGCGCATCGTCGAGCTTCAGGTTCGGTTGGTTGAAAAACGTCATCTGGTAGATAACCTTCGTGACGGCGCTTTTCAATTCTCGGATGTTCGAGCTCGAGCTTTCCGCTATGTACATCTGAATGTCTTCGGGAATATTGAAATCTTGAGACCCCTCCGCATCCCGGTATTCCTGAACGAAGCTTTTCACGATGCCCAGTTTCGTCTCGATCTCGGGAGGCTGGATGTCGAACGTCCCGCCCGAATTGAATCGGCTTTTGTAACGCTCGTCGATGTCGATGTTCTTGGGAGCGCGGTCTGCGGAGAGCACGACTTGCTTTCCCTGGCTGGTCAGCTTGTTGAAGATCTGGAACACGATGTCGAGCGTCTGCTTCTTTCCTTGCAGATACTGAACGTCGTCGATCAGCAGCACGTCGGCTTCTTCGTAGCGCGTTTTGAAGTTCTTGTAGCTGGATTTCTGCTTGTCGTGCGCCGCGCTTGCTTCGGTGTATTCCGATAAGAACTCGGCCGAGTCCACGTAAATGGTGGACAGCTGGGGGATGTTCTCGCTGATGTAATTTTGGATCGCGCGCATGAGGTGCGTTTTCCCCAACCCTGATTTTCCGTAGATGAACAGGGGATTTAAGTGTGCTTTACCCGGCATTTCCGCAACGGCGACCGCCATGGAGTACGCCATGCGGTTGGAATCGCCTATGACGAAGTTCTCGAACGTGAGCGTGGACGTCGGACCGTCTTGTCCGGTCTCCGCGTTCTCGCCGTCTTCGCTGCCGCTTTCCTCTATTTTTGGGGCGACATCTTCCACGAGCGGTTCTTCCGGGCGCAACGTCGGTGCGGGCTCCACTGCGGCCGCCGGCGTCGGCATCGGTGCAGCGGGTCGTTCCTGGCGCGGCGCGCTGCTCGCCGCAGGCGTCGACATCTCGTCAGCGGCGGTGATGTCCACTTCTATGATGACGGTGAACGAAACATGGAACAGGTCCTCGAGCGCTTGCTTGATGAACCCGGCGTAATGACGCTCGATCCACGTTTTGATGAAGTCGTTATCGGCCGTCAGCATGAGAAAACCCTCGCTCATCGCCTGGGGATGCAGGCGGGAGAAGAAGGCGCTGATCTGCGACGGGTCTATGTTATTGTAGCTTTTGACCTGGTCGCATACTTCTTGCCAGGTTTCTTCGAGTTTTTGGCTGTTCATACGCTGCTTCCTTGGTGGGTTCGCCCCCGCCCGGGGAGCGACGATGGCGTGCTCCCAATGGCCGTCCGCTTCGTGTTCGATTGTATATAAAACGATAGGGTCAGGCAAAGGGTTACAGGGAAATGGCTACCTGGTATCCCAGATCCGTCAGAATGCGCTTCTGCCCCGCGGTTTTCTCTATCAGTCCGGCTTGCTCGAGCTTCGTTAGCGTTACGTACGTGCTCGATTGGGGAACGCCGGTGATGCGCACCAGGTCGGTTACGCCGAGCGCCCCTTCGTTCAGGAATATAGGAAGGAAATCTCGCTCGCGTTGGGACAGGGGCGGCACCAGCGGCGTGACGGAATGCTGCGGATAACCCGCTTGAGGCATGGACGGCATCGCCGCCGTGGGGTACCCGTAGGCGGGCGCTTGCATCGGATATCCTGTCGTACCGTACGGTTGTGCTTGCTGAACAGGGTAAACGGTTCCCGGCATAGCGCTCATCGGGGCCATGTGCTGGATGGGCTGCATAGGTTGAATAGGCTGTGCCGGCACCGTGTAGCCCTGTGCTTGGGGTTGGTACGCCTGCTGTTGGTAGAGGTTTTCCTGATAAGGCTGCACGGCTTGCGCGCCCTGAGCCTGGGCCTGCCTTGCGGGTCCTTCCGCCACGGCGTCAAACAGCTCCTGCACTGCCGACTCGCTCGGCTGCAGGCTGATGGTGACGACGGATCCGGTTCCCAGGTTGTCCTCTATGGTTATGGTTCCGTGGGAGAAGTCCAGGTATTCCTTCACGATGGGAAGCCCCGACCCTACGCCGCGGATGTACTGCTTCATAGACTCGACCGCCGAGGAGAACCCCGGAAGCTGCGCCTTGTCTTTCTGAAATATCCCCGGTCCCTGGTCGGCGAAGCGAATCGTGTTTCCACCGTCCAGGATGGACACGGTTACCTCGGCGAATTGGGCGTGGATGAAGTTTTCCGACACCTCCCGGATCACCGTGTACGGGATAGTTCCTCCGCTGAGCTTCGCTTGTTCGTAAATGCTCGATGCGAGGTTTTCAATGTAATCCGCCGTCGGTGCGGGGTTGATCTCGGTGACGCGCGGCGCGCTCTTGAGATCGTCGTACAAAGCTATGCGCGCGATCGAGTCGACATGTGCATAGTCGTACAACGCCGAGTTTTCATCGGGCGTTTTACCTTGGTGATCTGCTTTTTCAGTCTGGTTGTTCAATTCTGTTCCGTTTTTCAGATCCGATATTCAGCATTTTTCAATGACTTTCAACGGCATTGTATACGTTTTCAACTTTAGAATCTATCCACCTGGGATATTCAATGCGTTTCATTGCGGATATTCCCGTTTTCCAGAAAAGAAAATCGACTATCTACGCGGCCTTTTCAGCGTTTTCCACTTTTTATTCAAAAATTGTGGAAAACTTTGAAGAAAAGAAAGAACCGAGAAGAAACCCATAGTGAAAAACTCTTGGGAAATGTTGATAGAACCGTGGTCGGGCGCGATCGAAGGGCGTCTGTTTAACGCACCATCGGCCATAGCTGAACGGTTTTCCTGAAACAGTGGATTTGTATCATCTACGTCAAAGAACGCCTTCTTCAAAAGCTAGAGCTTTATAAAACACCAGTTCAGAAGCCTAATTATTCAGTTGAAAACAACTAATGCCTGATGAGGGGCTTGTAAAAATAAGCAAATTCATATCTTGACAAAACAGCGAAATTGGAGATTTCCACAATGATGCTCGAATGAAATAAGAGTTTTCAACATTTTCCACAATTTGGTTTCTCGCTTTTGGGGATAAGTCTGTTTAGCGGGCCCTTTTTCACGCTTTCGGAAGCGATTCAACGCTGTTTTCAGCATGAGCATGGCGTTTGACATCGACGAGGGAAACGGGCGTTCTTGTTGGCAGTATGTTGAAACGCGTATTCGGGGGTCTTTTCGACCGAGTCGACGAGTGGTGAGCGTGCAGCGGGTAGGCAGTGCGACCCAGCGCGAAGACTTGAAACGGAGTTGGTTTGTTCTTGTGAGTTTCGCTTGACTACGCCGTAACCTGCGCTATACTTTCGAGGTTGCTCTAAAACCATGAAAGGGAATCAATATGAAGCGCACGTATCAACCTAACACTCGTAAGCGGGCTAAGTGCCACGGTTTCCGTGCTCGTATGTCGACGAAGGGCGGCCGCAAGGTGCTGGCTGCTCGCCGCGCAAAGGGCCGCAAGCGTCTCTGCGTGTAAAGAGAGCGAGATTGGAGACGATAAAGTCCCGCGAGGACATCTCCGATCTGTTCTCTTGCGGCAAGCGTTTGCATACGCCGTACCTTACGCTCATAGTGTTACCCACGAAGCAGCACGGCCTCAATGGTCGTGTTGCTTTTGTTGCGGGTAAAAAGCTAGGGAACGCCGTCTGGCGCAATAGAGCAAAGCGGCGTATGCGCGCAGTCTGTCATGAGCTCGGAGGGCCTTGGAAGGGCTTCGATGTGATATTTCTCGCGAAGTCGGGTATTTGCAGGGGTTCTTATAGTAAAGTGCTAGCAGCATGCGACGAGACGTTGGAACGCGCGGGGATCCGATAAGGTCGATCGATATGAAGGCTTTTGTAAAGCGCTTGCCGTGTACCATTGCGGTGATGCTGATCACCTTCTATAGGGCCGCTATATCGCCCCTGTTTCCTTCTTGCTGTCGTTTTACGCCGACATGTTCCGAGTACGGACTCATAGCGTTTCAACGCTACGGGTTTTGGAAAGGCTTGAAGCTCACGTTCAAACGTGTGCTGCGCTGCCGTCCGGGAGGTCCGCACGGCTACGATCCAGTACCGTAGGATTGTAGAAGCGGCCTTCTTTGGTATAGAGGAAGGAACAACATACAATGTGGGACGTAATCAAGGACTGGGTGTTCAACATCATCCATTTCTTCTACGATTTTTGCGGTGACTGGGGACTCGCCATCATCGTCGTTACGGTGATCTTCCGTGTGCTCATCTCTCCCTTGATGCACAAGCAGACGAAGTCTTCTTATCAGATGCAGAAGGTTCAGCCTCTGATGCAGGAAATCCAGCGTAAGTACGCTGATGATCCTCAGCGTCAGCAGGAGGAGATGCAGAAGCTGTACGCCGAGGCGAAGTTCAACCCACTGGCCGGCTGCCTGCCGATGCTGCTTCAGATGCCTATCTTCATCGCGCTGTTCCAGGTGTTGAGCGAGATGGGTTCCCGTACGCAAGGCACCACGTATGAGTTCTACAACCTGGTTCCCAGCTTGGTTATGCGTCCTTCCGAGGCGTTTTCCATGGGATTTGGAACGTTTGTTCCCTATCTGATCCTTATGGTCGTGTTCGCCGCCGCCACGTTCTTGCCCATGATTCTCATGCAGATGGGCAACAAGGACAACCCGCAGCGCAAGCAGACCATGATCATGGCGGCCGTCATGAGCGTTTTCATGCTGTGGATCAGCTGGGGCTCTCCTGCCGGCGTGCTCTTGTTCTGGGGCGCTTCGTCGCTCATCGGCATTGCTCAGCAGCAGATCTCCATGCGCATCATGAAGAGGCGCGACGCTGAAGCTGCCGAAACTATCGAGGTTAAGCCTATCGAGGTTGACGTTACCCGTAAGGTGAAGAAGCCGCGCCCGACCAAGAAGGACACCGTCAAGAAAAGGTAGCTCGGCGGTGTTTCACGTGAAACACCCCAGCTTTTCTGTTTCGATAAAAGGAGTCTGTTATGGCTGAAGAGTTGGTTGAAAACGTTGAGGAGTGCATCGATCCCTCTGAGATTGATTCCACCGAGTTGACCGATGAGGAGCTTGATCGTATTGCTGATACTGCGATCGGTGCCCTGCAGGATATCCTCAAGTATTTCGACGTTGGAGAAGTCACTATCGATGAGTACGAGGGTGACGAAGGCGAGCTGATTCTTGATATTACCGGTGACGATCTGGCCGTGCTTATCGGTCGCCATGGTAAGACGCTTGATGCCCTGCAGTTCTTGGTATCGGCGATCACGGTGCGGACGATCGGCTTCCGTTATCCGGTTATCGTAGATGTCGAGGGCTATAAGGGGCGTCAGCGAGAGAAGCTTGAGTCGATTGCTCGTTCTTCAGCGAATCGCGCTGCAAGTCAGCACCGCAGCGTCAAGCTTCGTCCAATGACTCCTTACGAACGCCGAATCGTTCACATTACGCTTCGTGACGACAAGCGCGTTGAGACTGCTTCTGAAGGCGAGGGAAGCGCGCGCCACGTGGTGATTCTTCCTCGATAACGGCACGTTCCTTGTTTTGATCGAAAGCCCGTATCTTCGGATACGGGCTTTTTCATGTTTGAAAGTTTCACGTGAAACATTCCTTTATACTACAGAGGACATCTTATGAAGGAGCATGCATGCACGAAGATCTACTGAAGCGACACCTCGAGCTTGTTATAGAGGCAAATAAAACAACGAATATCACTCGAATTTCAACATGGGACGAAGGTATGCTCCTGCATGTGCAGGATTCTCTCATAGGTCTGCCGGAATTGAATGATGCTCCCGAGGGTTGGTATGTGGATATAGGATCGGGTGCGGGATATCCGGGGATACCGTTGGCAATAGAAAGCGGGAGAAAGACGCTCCTCGCCGATTCAGTAGGCAAGAAAACCGCTATACTTGACGGTATTATTGCTCAACTTGGCCTTAGCTCGGTAGAAACCTACACGGGGCGAATAGAGGACCTCGCACGAGAGCATCCGGGTGAATTCGCTGTAGTCACCGCTCGTGCATTGTCTCGAGTTTCCGTGCTTATGGAATTCGCGTCGCCTCTTCTGCAAAAAGGCGGCCGCTTAATCTGTTATAAAGCCCGTATGGAAGATGATGAGCTAGACCACGCGCTATCGTTGCAGGAAACGCTAGGTATGACTCTCGTGTCTGATCGAACGCTTGAATTGGAAGATCGGTGTCGTAGGATCATGTGCTTCGAGAAAACGGCGAAGCCAAAGATTAAGCTTCCCCGTAAAACAAGTTTTGCCCAAAAACGTCCTCTCTAAGGGTGTTTCACGTGAAACACTGGCAGAGTAGAGCGGTTGTGGGAATGCTCCGTTTCAAGGGGAGCGCTTTATATAAGATGCAAACAAGGTATACTGTCGTTGCGGTTAAGAAAGGGGGTCCCTGTGGGACTATTCGATAGTCTTAAACGAGACAAAAAGCCAGCCGAGACTGTCAAGCGTGACGAAACCATACTTGTTGAGGATGATTTGTCGATCGATCATATAGAAGTGGTTGAGCGAGAGGTTCCCGCTAAAGTGGAGGAACCTGCTCCGCCGAAGCCTATCAAATCGTTCAAGGATAAGGCTCCGGTGAAGCATGTGGTTGGTCAAACCAAGGTTATGGCCATTATCAACCAAAAAGGCGGCGTCGGTAAATCTACGACGGCGATCAACCTTTCAGCTGCTCTAGGAGAGCTTGGCAAGCAGGTTTTGCTCGTTGATTTGGACCCTCAAGGGAATTCCTCAAGCGGCTTGGGCATCGAGAAGAGCCAGGTGTCCAACTGTATTTACGATGTCCTGCTCAATGATGTGCCTATCGAGAACGTGATCATTCCCGATGTATGCGACGGTCTTGACGTCATTCCAGCTACCATCAACCTTGCTGGCGCTGAAGTCGAGCTTGTCTCCGAGATGGCACGAGAGAACCGTTTGAAAGACTCCGTTGGAAGTCTGCGCGGCAAGTACGACTACGTTTTCATAGATTGTCCGCCTTCCCTTGGGCTTCTTACCGTGAACGCATTAGTAGCTGCGGACAAGCTGCTTATTCCTATCCAGTGTGAGTTCTATGCACTGGAAGGTGTGACAAAACTTCTTGATTCAATGAAACGTGTCAAAACTCGCCTTAATCCTACTTTGGATATCTTCGGCGTGCTTTTGACTATGTACGATGGACGTACCACGCTCTCGCGGCAGGTGGTAAGCGAGGTGCGCGGTTATTTTGGAAAAACTGTCTTTACGACATTGATCCCTCGTACCGTTAAGTTGTCCGAGGCACCAAGCTTCGGGCAGCCTATTACGCAGTACGACCCGTCGGGAAAAGGTGCTCAGTCGTATGTGGAGCTTGCAAAGGAAGTGATTCAGCGTGGCTAAGTCGGCGAAAAGTGGTTTGGGACGAGGTCTGAACTCGCTGCTGGGAGGTGCTTTCGAAGAAGCGGCTCCTATCGAGTCCGCTCCGAAGCGGGTGTTGGTGGAAAATGAGCAAGAGGAAGCCCCCCGTCCTCCTCGTTCGGCACCGAGTGAACCGGCGCGTCCTCTTGACGATGCAAGCGTCAGAATCACCTCTTTTCCTGCTGAAGGCGAATCTATCGTCGAAGAAGGAAGCCAGGTAACCATCAAAAGCGTGGTGCAACGTAATACGGACGAAGTTGCTATCGAGTCCATTAGCCCGAACCCCGATCAGCCTCGTACGAATTTCAAGCGCGAGGAATTGGAGGAGCTTGCTGCTTCCATCGAAAAAGACGGGTTGTTGCAGCCTATCCTGGTAAGGCCGCTCGGCCAGCAAACGTATCAGATCATAGCCGGAGAGCGCCGTTGGCAAGCGTGCAAGCTTGCTGGCTTGAAGAAGGTTCCCATTCGCATCAAGGAAGCTGACGACGATCGTTCTTTAGAGCTTGCACTTGTTGAGAACATCCAGCGTTCCGATTTGAACCCTATCGAGGAAGCGTACGGGTATCGTCGCTTGATGGAGCGCTGCAACTTTACTCAGTCTGAAGTTGCGCAAGCTATGTCGAAGGGTCGCTCGACCGTTGCGAACGCGTTGAGGTTGCTTGAACTTCCTGAAGAAGCGCAGCAGCTTTTGTTCGAGGAGAAGATTACGGCAGGCCATGCTCGTGCGATTCTATCCATTCCGACCAAGGAAGGCCGTCAAAAGCTCACCGATAAGATTATTGCGGATAAGTTGACGGTGCGGGAAGCTGAAGCAATCGCGCGTTTGATGTCGGGTAAGAAGAACGAATCCGCTCAGCCGAAGGCTCCGCTGCCTAAAACTTACAAAACCGTCGCTCGTGCTTTGAAAGATGCTCTGCATACGAATGTAAGGGTTAAGTCGGTCAAAGGGAAGAATAAGATAGAAATCGAATTCAAAGACGAAAAGGATCTTGAAAGATTGTTCGAGGAGCTGCTTTCTAAGCCCTCATAATGATTTAGACGAGTCTGTACTCAAGAAACACCAATATATGACGTTAGAAGGGCTTAGAAGAGCTCTTCTAACGTCATAGTACTTTAAATAGGTTATCTATCCTTGGTTTTTATGATACGTATTTTTTAACTGTCCGCACGCTCCGTCGATATCGGAGCCGCGAGAATCACGCAAGGTAGCTTCGGTGCCGTGCTTCTGAATTTCACGGAGCCAGGTTTCAATGGTTTCCTGATCGCTCGGTTGAAAAACGGAATCGGGAACGGCGTTGATGGGAATCAGGTTGACATGGCAGTGAAGACTGGAGCAGAACTCTTTCAGTTTGGAAAGCTCTGCATTCGAATCGTTCACGCCTTCTATCATGATGTATTCCAACGTCACGCGACGGTTGGTTTTCTCGACGTACGACCGTAGCGCCTGCTTGAGGTTTTTAAGCTTGAAGCGATCGACTTTCGGCATAAGCAAATCGCGGGTGCCTTGTGCGGCGGAGTGAAGCGATACCGCAAGCGTGAACTGCTCGGGCTCCGTGGCGAACTTTTCTATACCGGGAAGTATGCCGCAGGTTGAAATGCTAATGTGGCGCGCGCCAATTCCGACTGCCTTCGGGTCGTTGAGTATGCGCAGCGCGGCAAGCGTATTGTCGTAGTTAAGGAACGGTTCGCCCTGTCCCATGCCCACAGCGTTCGTGACCCGCGTTCCCGTGTCCTTCTGGATCAAGAGTATTTGGTCCACCATTTCACCCGGAAGGAGGTTCCTGGTGAACCCTTCCCTTCCCGTTGCGCAAAAGGCACATGCCATGCCGCACCCAGCTTGTGTCGAGAAGCATACTGTCAAACGATCTCCGCTTCTTGAGGGTATGGCAACCGTTTCGACGCACACGCCGTCTTCGTACGATATAAGGTATTTTCTGGTGCCGTCGCTCGATATTTGACGGTCAACTACCGAAGGAGCATCTATCGAGAACTTTTCAGCAAGAGATGATCTGAACGCTACAGGGAGATTCGACATTTCATCAAACGACTGCACGTTGTGTGTATAGAGCCATTCGTAGAGTTGCTTTGCGCGGAATGCCGGCTGTCCCAGGTCTTTCACAATCTGAGTAAGACCGTCGAGTGTATAAGCTTTAATTGAAGTATTCATGCCGGTCATTATACATGTTTCACGTGAAACATTGCTCCTCTCGCACCATGGTTTTCGCTCGGTGTTGCTCGTTTTGCTATACTGCTGACGTTCGTATCCATAGGGTGAAAGAAGGACGCATGTCTGAATGCTTCGATCCGCGCGAGTGTCGCGTGGCGTTGCTTGCCGGGGGAAAAAGCGGGGAGCGAGAGATATCGTTGGCTTCTGGAGAAGGGGCTTCCCAAGCTCTGAAAGAAGCGGGATTTAACGTGACCGTCCTTGATCCTGCTGAGAAAGAGGATTTGAAGCGTCTGATCGACGAACCTTTCGATGTTGCATTCCTATGCTTGCACGGAAAACTTGGCGAAGACGGCACGGTGCAGGGCTTCTTGGAAGTGATTGGGCTTCCTTATATTGGCTCAGGGGTGTGGTCAAGCTCCTTGGCCATGGATAAGGCGAAAGCGAAGTTGTACTATCAGCAGCACGATATTCCTACGCCTCCTTCCGTGACGGTTCGCGCAGGCGATTCCGTAGACGCTCGTCAGGTTATCGCTTTTCTTGGGGATCACTGCGTGGTGAAGCCTGGTACGGAAGGCAGCGCGCTCGGTGTGTTCATCGTCGAGGGAGAGCAAGCTATTCTGGATGCGGTGGAAAAGGCGCTCGAGATAGATGATGAGGTCCTTATCGAACGGTACGTCAAAGGCACCGAGCTGACTGTTGCGGTTATCGGAGGGGATGATCTACAGGCTCTTCCGATTATCGAAATCGTTCCGAAAAGCGACTTTTATGATTTTGAATCGAAGTACGCTCCCGGAGGGTCGCAGCATATCTGCCCTGCTCTGCTTTCTGACGAGACGACGAACATGGTGCAGAAGCTAGCTATCGAAGCGCACAAGGCCCTTGGATGCGATGGTGTTTCGCGCTCCGATTTCATTTTGGAAGAAGATGGGTCGTGCTGGATTCTGGAAACCAATACGATTCCTGGCATGACCGGCACCTCGCTTTTGCCGGATGCTGGCAGGGCGGCGGGGATTTCCTTCCCTGACTTGTGCACGAAGTTGGTACAGTACGCGCTTCGCGCCTAAACTTTCAACGGTGGGGTAAAAAATAGGGCGAGGTCACGAACCTCGCCCTATTTTTTCTGTAAGCGTTTACAGTATTCCGCAGGATTTCAATCCGAACAACGCTAAGGCGACAATTGCAAGAAGGAATATCCAGCTTACCGCATAGCACCCCTTGTTTCCCTTGCGCCCTTGCTCGATCAGCTTCTCGCTCATTTTGCGGCGGCTTTTCATAATGACGGTTCCAGGCTTTTTCTCAGGAAGCGGCACGGTGTCTTTCGGTTGCCATGATCCTTCGCTTTCGACAATCTGCTGCACTGCTTGATCGCCGAATGAGATATCGGGGCGAACCCCGTCCGCCAAGCGCGCCGAGATTCCCTGTATGAAGGAACCCATAGGCTGCTCAAGCTCTTTCTCGTAGCAAACGAGCGCGACTTGTCCCCAGTAATGGCCTGGATCGGGCGCGTCGGTGAACGCTATGAAAGACAGGATCGCCTTGAGGTTCCACCCGCGCGCAACGAGGATGTTGAGCGTGCGAGAAGTCTCTTCGTCAAGATATCCGATAAGCCCGCCGAAACGGTTCTTCAGCCAGGCAACGTTCTTCTTGTCCTGAACGATGAACTCTAGTTCGAACACATCGCCAACCAGGTTGTCGGCGCCAAGCAGTGCCGCTGCATCCTTCTTGGATTTTGTCTCGAATCGAGCGTATGTTCCGAAATAGCGTTCCGCCTGCATCTTTTCTCCTCTACCATGATATAGCTCAGGGTGTGTCGGGCGTGTAATCACCGTGTTTTAGGTTTGTGCGATCCTATGATAGATGATAGGCTGATAGCTATGGATAATCAAAGTATGCTCAAGCAGGATACCCTGCAAAGTTTCATAAGCGATGGAACACCCCAGTCCGTGTGCGACCGTTACGCATTGCTCCCTTCGTGGGCGGAATCCCTTGATTTCGGCGAACTTGACCGTAACGTGGTTGTGCTTGATACGGAAACGACGGGGTTCTCGTACAATCACGATGAACTGACCCAAATTGCCGCTGCTCGCTTCGAGCAGGGCGAGATAGTGGATTGGTTCATCACGTTCGTGAATCCGGGAAAGCCTATTCCGGAAGAAGTGGCTCGTCTGACCGATATTCACGATAGCGATGTTGCTGAAGCCCCTTCCCCTGAAGAGGCGCTTGCTGCACTGGTGTCGTTCGTCGGCGATGCGAGCGTGGTTGCTCATAACGTTGATTTCGATCGCACGTTCACGACGCGTCATCCCAGCGGGTATCCGCTTCTGGAGAACACTTGGATCGACTCTCTTGATCTTGCTCGCATAGCTTTACCGCGCTTGAAGTCTCATCGGCTTTTAGATCTTGTGCGAGCTTTCGGCGCACCGCTTTCCACTCATCGCGCCGATGCGGACGTGGCGGCCACCTGCGCGATGTATCGCATCCTTCTTGCTGGCGTGGCGGCTATGCCTCCTGCGCTTGTGAGGGAAATTGCTCAAATGGCAACCCCTGACCAGTGGTCTACGCAGGTTGTGTTCGATCGTATTGCCGATCTTCAATCGAGCTCAGCGTACAGCAAGGTCTTTTCCAGCCTTTGGAACGATGTTTCACGTGAAACATCGTCGAATGCCGCCGTTGAGCCCGGTGATGTTTCACGTGAAACATCACCGCTTGATGCAAAGCACCACTTCTCCCTTCGTGCTTTGAGAAGGGATCGACTGGGTAAAAAAGAGCATGCTCCTAAGGTGGATGCAGACGATATAGCCTCCAATCCCCAACGAGAGCTTGTGTTTCCTTCGCAGGAAGCTATCGACCAAGCGTTTTCCGAACAGGGACTTGTTGGAGCTTTGTACGGCGATTTCGAGCCGCGCAAAGAGCAGCGCATTATGGCCGAAGCCGTGCGCGATGCGTTTGCCAGTTCGGAAAATCTTATTGTCGAAGCGGGTACGGGCGTTGGAAAGTCGATGGCTTATCTGGTGCCGGCTGCGCTTACGGCGCAGGCGAACAACATTACGGTAGGCGTTGCGACGAAAACCAACGCACTGCTTGATCAGCTGGTGTACCATGAGCTTCCTGCGCTCGCCGAAGCGCTTCATACGGTGAATCCCGAGATGCCGCTGTTGACGTATGCTCCGCTGAAGGGGTTCTCTCATTACCCGTGCCTGCGGCGCATAGATCGCATTGTGTCTGATGGCCCTCAGATGAGGTTTGTGAATGGTAAGGAGCAAACTCAGGCTCCGGCGCTCGCGGCTCTTCTTTCTTATGTGGAGCAAACCTCGTACGACGACATGGACGGGTTGAAAATCGATTATCGAGTACTGCCCCGTCGAGCGGTAACCACGACGAGCCATGATTGTCTTCGCCGTAAATGCCCTTACTTCGGAACGTCTTGTTTTGTGCACGGGTCTCGCCGGCGCGCCGAGGCGGCCGATATCGTTGTGACCAATCATAGTCTTCTCTTTTGCGATTTAGTGGCCGATGGCGGGTTGCTTCCCTCTATTCGATACTGGGTGGTGGACGAGGCTCACGGGGCTGAATCGGAAGCGCGCCGAGCTTTTTCGGTTTCTCTGGCTGCTGAGGATATTACGCGTCTTGCTCATCGCGCCGGTGCTGACGAAGCTTCCCGTAACGTGTTCGTTCGAGCCGAGCGCCGCGTGGTGGTTTCCGGAAGCGAAGAAGGAAGCTCCCTGTTCTATGCGTTGACCAGTAAAGCTCGAGCTGCCGGGAAAACGTATGCCGAAGCTGCGCAGGAATTCGCTTCCCACATGAAAGACCTGCTGTTCTTCGATCAGAACAAACGAGGACGAGGGTACGAAACCGTAGAACTCTGGATCAATAACGATATTCGCAACAGCGCTACGTTCGGTCAAGTTACATTGCTGGGGCGGGCTATGTCGGATGCTGCGGAAAAGCTGGTGGCCGCATGCCAAAATCTGGTTGCGTATCTGGAAGAGGTTGACGGGGCGGCTGAAATTCAGCGCGAGATCGCATCGATGGCTATCGAGCTGAAAGAACAGATCGATTCCGTTGACATCATATTGACTAAAGCGCCCGAATCCTGCGCATACTCCGCAACAATCAATCGCAAGAAAGACCGCGTTGCCGAAAAGCTTGAAGCGCTGATGGTCAACATGGGCGCGATTATGAACGAGACCTTGTTCGCGAAAACCCACTCAGTGGTGTTTGCTTCGGCTACGCTGTCGGTTAATGGAAAATTCACCGCGTTTGAGAACTCGCTCGGGCTGAACGAAACCGAATTCTCGCAATCCAGGACTTGCAAGCTTGATTCGAGCTACGACTACGACGGCCATATGACGGTGTACGTTGTTGACGATATGCCTGAACCGAGCGACGCAGCCTACCTTTCTTCGTTGCAGCGCCTTCTGGTGGACGTTCATCGTGCGCAGCAGGGGTCTATGCTGACGCTGTTCACGAATCGTCGCGAAATGGAGAAGTGCTTCGACGAAGTTAGTCCGCAGCTTAAAGAAGACGATCTCCGTGTTGTCTGCCAGAAATGGGGCGTGTCGGTAAAGGGACTTCGCGATGATTTCCTTGCCGACGAACATCTATCGCTGTTCGCTCTCAAGAGCTTTTGGGAAGGGTTCGATGCTCCCGGGGCTACGTTGAAGGGCGTGATTATCCCCAAGCTGCCGTTCTCCAAACCTACTGACCCCTTATCGTGCGAGCGCGCGGCGCGCGACGATCAAGCATGGCGCCGTTACGTGCTTCCCGCTGCTGTCCTTGAAACGAAGCAAGCGGCAGGAAGGCTTATTCGCAAGGCCGAGGACGAAGGCGTGCTTATTCTTGCTGATAAGCGATTGCTTACCAAGAGCTATGGCAAGGCTTTTTTGAATTCTCTACCAAGCCGAACTATCAAAATCATGTCCGCGCGCGAGATAGCGGACGATGTGCGGCGCGGTCGTGCGTGATCTAAGCTGCGACGGGGTTGTATGGCCAGGAGAGACGACAAGCTAACTCGAGCTGCACATATTAAGAGGCATACGAAGGGCACGTCGAACGAGATTTCGTTCAGCGTGCTCGATGCCGCTCGAGAGGCTCTTGACGGTGGCCGCGCAGAGAAGGAAAAGCGCGGCCCGTTCGGTCATGTGTCCTTGTTTACGCTGCCCGCGCGCAGAAAAAAACCCTCAGGGACTCCCACTAAGGAAAAAGGACTCCCTCTTTCGACTGGTGACTTCGTGTCGGTGGACGACAAAGAGGTTTCTTCGCGCTTCGATGCGTTTGATTTTGCAGCTCCAGCGATGGGGGGCGCTCAGGCTGTATCCTCGGACAAGACAAGACGTTCGAGGTCGTCTTCGTCGGCCTCCTCTGCACCGAGGAAAGCATCGAGCCCCTCTAAACCCGTTCGGTCTCCTGAAGAGGAGATAGCCCTGCGCAAAGCCCGCCGCAAATTGAGCAAAGTGGTGGCTGCTGTTGTCATATCGCTTACGATGGTGGTATTGCTGTCGCTGGGCGGGATGTATCTGTACAACGATCTTAAGAGTCACCAGAGCAATGTCGCGCAATTGGACGAGGCGCTTGATTTGGTGAATCAGGCTGACGAAGTGATCGTGGAGCTCGATGATGTGGTCTCGCATCCTTTTGACGAGGGGATGGCGCAACGGCGCAAAGACGTGTACTCGCAGCTTGAAGCCGCGTCCCTTCAATTGAATCAGGCTGACGAAAAAGCCCGCGCTTCATCGCTTAATCTGAACGAATCGCGCGATAAGGAAGCGGCTAATCAGACTGTGGCCGCTATTGCCGCTCGTCGGTCGCTTATTGAATCGGGTACAGAGCTGCTTGAAGAGTCTTCCAGGGCTGAAACTGCCGCTATCAATCTTCAAAATGCTTGGAACGAGGTTCTGAAGGCAGATAGCCTCGCACGCGACGCGGCTAAACTGGTAAAAAATACGACAGCTGAGAATGTTCAGGCTTCGAAAGATAAGACCAACGAGGCTCTTGCTGCGTTCAATGACGCCTATAGCGCTCTTTCCGAGGTGCAACGTGCCTACGGTGAAGCCGATATGAGCGCATTGCTCTCTTATGTGGAAAAAAGAATAGAGTCCCTTGGCTATGCGATAGCTTCGGATGACGCGTTTTTAGCTAAGAACAAAGAAGAGGCGTCTGCTCAGAACGAGGCGTACAACGTTGCCGATGCAGAGGCGGTCGCTCTTGCGAAGGCTATTCCCGAAAAACCCGAAACGCTTGTGTACGAAGCATACGAACAGGTCGTGTCCAGCATGGAGGAGTCGTACTCAACAGCTCGTTTACAAGCGGGGACGGCCGATGCTTTTATTCGCGATTATTTGGGCGCGGAAAGCAAATAGCGTATACTTGCGTTATATGTGCCTTGTAGAAACACCAGGGAACGAAAGGCAAAGCTAATGCCGGAAATAGTAGATCACGTTGCGTATCTGTCCCAGGAAATCGGCCCGCGTCCAGCGGGAACCGAAGAGGAGCAGCAGGCGGCGCTGTACATAACCGAGCAAATGCAGAAAGAAGCTGGCCTTTCCGCAGTGATCGAGGATTTTAACGGCTCTCCGGATGCCGATATTCCCCGCATGATTTGCTGTGGTTGCTCGCTGGTCATCACGGTCGCGGCTTTGTTCGTGCCTGTTCTGGGAATAGCCTCGGTGGTTGTTACATTGATAGCAGCGCTTTTGTTTGCAGCGGAGGCGTTCGATCGACCGGTTCTGTCTAAGGTTTTGGCGCGAGGCGTCAGTCAAAACGTGGTGGCGAAGTACGATCCGGGCTATTCTGCTGAAGCGGGCGGATCTCGTCGGCGTAAAGTCGTCCTGGTGGCTCGTTATGATAGCGGCAAGGTGCGTGCCGAGCTGAACGGTCCGCTTGCGCAGGCGCTTCCTGCCATTCAATGGACGACGTTTGGGGCTATGGCCTTGCTGCCCGTTGTTTTGCTGCTGCGCAACGTGGTGTTCTTGAACGACGGTGGAATGGTTTCCACGGTTCTTAACGTGATTGTCGTCATCCTGCTGGTTCTTGCCTGCATTCCTTTGGTGACCGGCGCTCTTCATAAATTCGCCGCTTACAACGAGGGCGCGAACAGCAACGCTGCGGGTACGGCCGTACTGCTTGAAGTGGCGCGCCGCGTGGGTCGCGGCCGCGTAAGCGAAGCTGAACTGGCCGAACGTGGAGAAGCTGCCATTCATGGCGAAGATGCGGCCCGGGCTGCTGGATTGGTTCCCGAGGGAGTCGAGCTGGTATACGAGGCCGAGAACTTGAAGCCGCCCGCGATGGCTCCCCAGACGCCCGAAGCTCGTTTGGCGGCTGCAAAAGCGGCCGTTGCGGCTTTGACCGGAAAACCTGTGGCGGGTGCTGCTGCCGCTGACATAGCGCAGAATCTCGTCCAGATCAAAGAGCCTCCCCTGCCTCGTCCTTCCGATGAAGATTATCACGAGGTGCGCGGAGAGGTTTTGGAAGCGTTTTCCACTATTCCCCCCGATACCATGCAGGAAGCGCTCGCTAAGGCTGAAGCCGCTGCCCAGGATGTTGAGGGAATCGTTGCAGCCGGCGATGCTGCCCTGAACGTGGTTTCGTCGGTCGAGCCTACCTCGTACTCCACCGCATCGACGGGTGGAGTTCCCGACTGGTTCAGGAAAGCACAGGAAAAGGCAAAGAAGCCCCGCACCGTTGAAAAGCCCGTGCAGCGTTCTCGTTATGCGAGCGCGCTCGATGCGGCCGTAAGCGAAAGCGCTGGTCATTTTGCCGAGGCGAACATGGCTGTTGAGCGCCGCTTCGAGCAGCAGATGGACGCGAACCGCGATGGCATTCGCGAGATAAAGGCCCCTCAGTGGAACGTTTCCCCCGACCATGCCGAAGCTCCTGGCAATGCTTCCAAGGACGAAGAATCGGTCGACAGCGCTGCTTCTGCTGCCGAACATGGCGCTGAGAACGTGCATTCGTCGGACCCCTTCGACGGATCTGCGCCTTCCGCTCCGCAGGATGCGGAAAACGATCCGCTGTCCACCACCGCGATGGCTCCTATCGATGTCAGCGGCCTTCGACCGGGTGATCTACCTTCCATGCCGGAACTCTCCATGCCGTCGTTTTTGGATCCTCGCAAGGTTCAGGAAGAGGCTTTGGCAACGCGTCAAGACGAGCACCGTACGGATAATCGCGTAAACGTGACCGACGGCGTTTCTGAAGAGGATGAAGCGGTGTTCGGGCTTGCTCAGGATACCCCGCTCGACGAGGCGGCGCGCAAGCCCATCGTGCTGCCCGATATCGGCGTTTCTGCGGCGAAGCCGGCTCCTATCACCGAGCTGCCGAAACAGCGTGCTCCTTTAGCGGACGTTGAAAGCGCTGGTAAAACTGCTGCGAAGAGCCTGCTTACCATGCTTCCTTCCATCAGTTTGGGATCTTCTGACGAAAACGACGGATCGGGATCGACGTCTGCCGAAGGTTCCCTATCCGAAAAAGGCGCTTCCCTTCGCTCTATGCTTCCGTCTTTGTCGGGGGCTATTGCACGCACAAATGCGCCCGAGGCGAAAAGCTCTAACGTAAATGCCGCGGGGTCGTTCGCGCCTGCTGGAGCTACCGGCGCCTTCGCTCCTGTTGGCGATGAACTGCTCGACAACGTGGATCCCGACGACATCTATGTCGACGATGCTGATGACTCGGCATACGATGCTAACTTTACCGAAACGGGCGCTTTTGCCGGGCCTGGGTACGTGGAAATGCCGAAATCGCGCGTCCGTCGCTTGTTCGATCGTTTCCGTCGCAAAGATAAGGAAGAGGCGCCGAGCGCTCAGGAGTGGTTGAACGTAGACGACACGTTCGATGCGCGCACCGTGGGAGCCGAGCGTGGCGGATGGGAGAGCTTCCGCGAGGAAGATGAGTCCGCGGGCGGCGTTGATCCTTCTGCAACTACGCGTATGGATGCGTACGAGGGCGATTATCTTGATGAGTCGTTCGATACGTTCGACGAGAACGCTTTTGTTGGCCAAGGTGATAGCTTTGAAGCCGATGGGTTCTACGACGAGGAACTTGATGTTGAGGATGACGAATTCGACGGCTACAAGGGCAACGCTTCTCGCCCTTGGAACGGCGGCGCGTTCTCGGCCCGTCGCGTAGAGAACGCGGATTTCGATTCTGAAAGCCTTGCGGAGGAATCGGCTCAAGCTGCTGCGTCTGAAATCGAGATTTCGGACGAACTTCAGCAGATATACCAGTTCCGCAACCCTGATATCAATACGGAAGTATGGTTCGTCTCGCTGGGATCCGAGCTTACTCAAAACAGCGGTATGAAGGCTTTCTTGGCAGAGCACCAGCAGGATTTGCGCGGCGCGATCATCATCGATCTCGAAGCTCTGGGTGCAGGCGATTTGAGCATGATTGAACAGGAAGGCCAGTTCAAGACGGTAAAAACTTCTTCTCGTATGAAGCGGTACGTAAAGAAAGCTTCTCAAGCAACCGGAGTCAGCGTGTCGGGCGGGCGTATTCTGTGGCAGGACAGCGCTGCTTCGTTCGCTATCAAGCACGGCCATCAGGCAATGCACCTGGTGGGCATGGCGGGGTCCAAGCCTGCTTACTTCGCCCAAAGCGACGACGTTTTGGAAAACATCGATGAAGAAACGCTGTCGTCGAATGCAGACTTTGTTATGGAGTTGTTGAAGAATATATAGTCACCTGCGGATATACTCTTCAAGCATGTTCCAGGTGACCTATAATGGGCAATTGCGCATCTTGGGATGCGGGTTTACAACCTTGATTTAAGAGACGGGCTGCTTTGCGGTTCGTGAGAGTACAGGACAGAGAGGTGTTTTTCAGCCATGGCTATTGAGGCATATTGCGTGAAGTGCAAGGCAAAGAAAATCATGAAGGATCCCGTTGAGAGCACGACGAAGAACGGTAAGCCCATCACGAAGGGCAAGTGCCCGGACTGCGGCACCACGATCTGCCGTATCGGTGCTGCGAAATAGCCACCATCTCTTTTAAGAGTATTGAATGCCCGTCGTAGGACGGGCATTTTTATATATACCGAAGGTCTCGTATAATACTCTTTCACCATGGTTTTCACCGATAACTCCCTTTGGCTCGTTGTGCGGAAGGTTGTTGCGCTTTATCATGGTAAAGACTTCATTCTCCACTCTACAGGTACGCAAGGCCGTCGTTTCAGATTGGCCGTATCCGCTTTATCGAAAAGCCGTTGCTGCGGCAGGAAGGATGCGCTATGGGAGACGAGAAAAAAATCGCGCTGTACGAAAGCTTCAAAACCATTAACTCGATTGATGTCGATAATTACGACCTATACGACGTTAAGCGCGGTTTGCGCAATGCTGATGGCACGGGTGTCGTAGCGGGATTGACCAATATTGCGAACGTTCATGGCTACGTGATTTCGGATAATGAGAAAATAGCCGATGACGGCATGCTCCGATATCGTGGCTATGATATCTACGATCTGCTTGATACCGATGCTATTGATCGTCGCTTCAACTACGAAGAAGTTGCTTACCTTCTTCTAATGGGAGAACTTCCTACGCAGGACCAGCTGGATCGTTTCGTTTCCGTTCTGGATGCTGAGCGCGAACTTCCCGATGGGTTTACCGCGTCGATGATCATGCGCGACACTCCCCCCGATATCATGAACGTTCTTGCGCGCACTATTCTGCTGCTGTATGCGTACGACCCCGAAGCCGAAGATCGCAGTGCTCATCACGAGGTTCATACGGCTATTTCCCTCATATCGCGCCTGCCTCGTATTATGGTCCTTACGTATTACGCCAAGCGTGCGCGTTACAACAACGAATCGATGATTATGCATCGGTTCCTGCCGGGGCAATCTACTGCAGAGACCATCTTGTCTATGCTTCGCCCGGACCGTGCTTTCACGCCCGAAGAAGCGCGAATGCTCGATATTATGCTGTGCCTGCACGCCGAACACGGCGGCGGCAACAACTCCACGTTCACGACGCGCGTTTTAACTTCGGCGGATACTGACGCGTATTCCACGTATGCAGGCGCAATTGGATCGTTGAAAGGCCGTAAGCACGGCGGTGCGAACCATCAGGTGCTGGCTATGCAGAAGGAAATCAAAGACCATGTTTCCGATTGGTCTGATGAGGGCCAGGTTGCAGATTACCTGGCGAAGATCGTCAATAAGGAAGCATACGATAAGACGGGGCTGGTATACGGCATGGGCCATGCCGTATACACGAAGTCGGATCCGCGTGCCGTGATCTGCAAGAAGTTTGCGGAGAAGCTTGCTCGAGGAACGGAATACGAGGCGGAATTCCAGCTGCTTGAGAATATCGAACGTCTTGCTCCTGAGGTTATCTTGAAGGAAAAGGGTACGCGCAAGGATATGTGCGCCAACGTCGATATGTACTCAGGCTTCGTGTATTCGATGATGGGCATTCCTGAAGATCTGTTTACTCCCCTGTTCGCTTGTGCTCGCATGTCGGGATGGGCTGCGCATCGTTTCGAGGAAATCGTTTCGGGCAAGCGCATTATTCGTCCGGCTTACAAGTCTGTACGCAAGGGAAAGCGCGACTACGTTCCCATGACGGATCGTTAAAGATTGCAGCACCACTCAGGAAAAGCCGATGTTTCACGTGAAACATCGGCTTTTCTTTTTTTGGAACGTATCGCTACTTGCTTTACGAGGATAGGCGATAGATTGGTTTTCATGCGCTGTGCCCTTCATGTCTGAACGTTTTGAGTTTAAGATGTTTCACGTGAAACATCTTAAAAGCTGGGCATTAACGAAGGCTATTGGTTGCAATCGAGGTACTTTTTTCTGTGCAGGTGTGCAGGTGTGCAGGTGTGCAGGTGTGCAGGTGTGCAGTCGCTTCGCGTCAAACAAATAAAGGGCCAGTTCGCGAGTTACTGTGATACTAAACCCTGCTACTCTTAAATATTATTAAATAAATTATAAATAAAAATACGAAAGCATACGTTCTGGAACAAACGCTTTTTTAGTCCCGTTTCCCCCGTAGCGAAAATCGTCACCGTGTGGTATTGCCTTTCATAATACGCATTTGATCAGGTAAAACAAGAATATCAAGCTAACGATTATTGCCATCTTGACGCTTTTAGAATCGGTTTCGTACACTGGCGCAACCGGTAAGGGGAATCTGCAGATCCTTCGCAATCGAACATGTGAAACAGTCGTGCTTTGGAAAGGATCGGCCATGGAGGGCATGAAACGTACCGTAGAGGCAAGCGCTGCAAAGCAATTTACTCGTCGCGAGGCGTTGTTCGCTGGCGGCGTCGTGACAGTCGGCGCGTTGGCGAGCAGCTTGCTTGGGGGTTGTTCAGGCGCGGCGTCATCGTCGTCCGCAGAATCATGGGATAAGGAAGCGGACTTGGTAGTCGTAGGCGCTGGGACAGGATTGTACACTGCGCTTCGAGCACGTGAAGAAGGACTGAGCGTTATCGTGCTGGAAAAGGGTGCGAAGCCCGGTGGCTCTACCCTGTACTCGTCCTCGGTGGTTTGGGCTCCTGCGAACAAGCTTATGGAGCAGAACGGGGACAAGGACTCGAAGGCGGACGCACTCGCGTACCTTGCCGCAGGATCGGGCGAAACGTACCTTCCTGATCATGCTGAAGCTTTCGTAGACAATGTGAACATCGCTCTGGACAACGTGACGCGCCTAGCAGGCGTCGAATGGGTGTATTGGGCACCCGGTATCGACTACCGCTCTGATCTGCCGGGAGGAAGGACCATAGGGCGCTCTCTCTGCCCCAAGGTAGAAAAAGATCAGGCAATCGCCGGAGTTCTGGGCGGCGCCCTTGTATCGAGCGCGGAAAAAGCAGGCGTTGAAATCATGGCGAAAACTCCGGCAACCCAGCTTGTCACGCGCGTTTCTGACGATGGTTCCACCGAAGTGCTTGGCGTGGTCGCAAAGGACGGCAAGAGCGAAATGAAAATTCGCGCCAAACGGGCGGTCGTCATGTCGTCGGGAGGGTTCGATTGGAACGAATCGATGATGAAAACCTATCTGCGCGTCCCCGCGTTGTATAGTTGGGGCACGCCGGACGGTACCGGCGACGGACAGCGAATGGCTATGAAGGCGGGCTGCGATCTTAGCTTCATGAACGAAGCTTGGCTTTCGCCCGGGTACAAGGTCGAGTACGAAGAAGCTCGGGCTATGGGAGTGAGCAAGCTTTCAACGGCTATTCGCGACGATTGCAAGCGCGGGGTGATCTACGTCAACAAGCACGGAAAGCGATTCACGAACGAATGCTCCAACTACGATTCCGTAGGCAGGTCGTTCTGCGCTTTGGAGAACGGGGTTGAGCCTCGCGGTTGGCAGAACCTTCCCGCGTTCGCGATAGCCGACCAGGCTGCGGTTGACACGTATGGGCTGAACGGCGGAAAGCCCGGTCAGCCGGGGGCGGCGTTCAAGCAGTACGGCTCCATCGAAGAACTTGCCCAGACATGCGGCATCGATGCTGCGGGTCTTGCCGAGGAGCTTGCCCGATACAACGACCATGCGCGGAACGGTTCGGATCCTGATTTCGGTCGCGGGCAAGACTACTATGGACAGCACTACGTGGGTGGCGACTCGAACTACGAAGGAGCGGCTCGCACGCTTGCTCCACTGGAAACCGGTCCTTTCTGGGCGGCTGAAGTGGTTCCCGTTGTGCTTGGAACCATGGGCGGGATGAAAATCGCCGCAAACGCTCGGGTTTTGGATACGGACGGTAACGAGGTTAAGCGTTTATTTGCTCATGGCAACTGTGCGGGGGTTGGCTGTGGAGGGGCATTTTATGCAGGAGGCGGCGGCACGTTGGGCCCCTCTCTGGCGTTCGGTGAAATCGCCGCGGCCCAGCTTTCTTCGCTTGAAGCCTGGTCGTAAAAGTTACTGCATGCCATGGGAGGTGCAGCCCTCCCATGGCATGAGGGAGCGGAGGGGTCTGTGTCTTTGGGGTTTTTAAGCAGTCCGGAGTTTCAGCTTCTGCTTTCGGCAACGGCGCGCCGCCCCATGCTGAAAAGCGAGCTTGATCGCCGGTTTGTACCGGACGGTTATACAGCGGACGAAATATGGGAAGCGTTGACGGCCATCCGACGTGGCCAGGCGTTTTACGGGCCGATCGTCGAATTCACTCCCGAGGGAGTTCGTAAGAACTGGCATACGGTTCCAGCGACGTTGCAGTATTCGTTACGCCAGATAGCTCGTAAAACGCAACGGGGATCGTTTCTTGATCTTCTTATATCGGAGCGTGCCGGGTGTCGCTTTGTGACGCAGTATTACATAGAGGAAGCCGTTGCGAACTTAAAGCACGATGGGTTTGAAACGGACTACGAGAGCGTTCGTGCGGCAATATTCGGCGAGCGTGCATGCATGACCTTCGCGGAGCAGCTTGCGGTGAACTTTCATTCTATTATGAGGGATTTGCCTGCGTACGAAGAGCTCCCCTTCGACGAATCGGTCATTATGCGTTTGTACCAGGACCTTACCGAAGGGCTTTCGGATGAGGATCTTCCTGCTCCGGGTACGGTGTCCTTGTTGGATCAACATGCTGTTTCGGCTCGAGACAACGGCGTGCTGGATATCATCGTTGCCACCGGAAACGACTTGAACACCGAGCCGGTTCAAGATCCCATTATGGTGTCGATGCTGGTGAACTGCCATTTCTGGAGGCTTTCACCGCTTCCGTCGTGCAATAACCTCATGGGGTGCATAGCCAGCCGGTTCTATCTACTTAAAAAAGGGCTTCCTGCGTTTCGCTTCCTTCCGAAAACGAAGATTCTGGAAGATTGGAGCATGGGAAGCAGTTTTTCAGGAAGCGCTCGCTACTCTTTGCGAGAGTCGATCGTGGCGGACGGGGCTGCTACGGATTGGACGGCGTACTACGATTCGTTTATGTCCATCATGTTGCACATGCTTCAGCTTATGGAGGAATCCCTTGCAAACCTCAAGGAGTCAGACGATTTGATCCTTACGCGCATTGCGGCTTCGGATGGATTCAATCATCGACAGAAAACCCTGTTGAAACGCGCGGTTCTTGCACCCGAGACGGAATTCGCCATATCGGAACATCGCGCTGCGCATGGAATCGCGTACTCGACAGCACGGACCGATTTCGAAGATTTGGTTGCTCGGGGGCTGCTTGTTCGAACTACGAGGGCTACGGCGAACGTGTACTTGAGCGCACCCGACTTGCGGGTATCGTTCGCTCGGCTGATCGAGCGATCCGCATCGGAAAAAGCTGCGTTGTGATTTGGGCGATCAGCAAGAATAGCAATGGCGGAGGCGGTAGGATTTGAACCCACGAACGCGTGAACGTTAACAGTTTTCAAGACTGCCGCCTTCAACCACTCGGCCACGCCTCCGCATTTTTGGTCCTGGGGCTTTGCGCGATTGGTTTGGCGAACGCGTTTGGGCTTGCTTGTTTCACGTGAAACAATGATATTTGAGCCGCTCCAGCATTCTGGCCATGCGAAAATCGCGTTGAATCCCTGAACGATTGGTAGGATACCATATAATATGCGACATGACTGATGAAGACTACATGCGTATGGCTCTTGCCGAAGCGCGCCGTGCCGAACAGTTGGGCGAAGTTCCTATCGGCGCCGTTGTCGTATACCAGCCTATCGATCCCGCTACCCGCAAGCCGTTGGCTGATCCGATGGTTATTTCTCGGGCTTGCAATATGAGGGAAACGACGAAAGACCCAGCTGGGCATGCAGAGTTTTTGGCTATGAAGCAGGCTGCTGAGTATCTAGATGCATGGCGTCTGACAGGTTGCACGGTGTACGTGACGCTCGAACCCTGCATTATGTGCGCTGGGCTGATGCACCAAGCGCGCGTCGATCGGTGCGTCTTTGGCGCTCCTGATCCGAAAGCTGGTGCGACGGGCACGTTGTACTCCGTCAACGCTGACGAACGGCTTAACCATACCTTCGAGGCGACTTCCGGCGTCCTTGCCGACGAATGCGCCCAGATACTACGCGACTTCTTCGCAAGCAAAAGAAAGAGGCGAACGAAACCTTTATGACGAATACGACCGAGCTTCCGGAATCCAGGCCCGTTTCTCCAGGTGCGGAAGGGCCCTCTTCTCGTGCAAACGACCCGCATGTTGTTGATATGTTCGAGGTTGCGCGCATCGCTCAGGGGGTGGATGTCGCCTCGTTCAATGCCTTCGGCTCCGTTAAGCTGGTTGCTCCTGCGAAGGTGAACCTGTACCTCGATATAGGCGAACAGCGCGCGGACGGATACCACGAGGTTGCTACCGTCATGCATGCGCTGTTGCTGCATGACGTCTTGCGCATGAAAACCGCCCCGGCGGCGCCGGGTGCGGGATTGGCGGTTGATCTGGCTTCACGCTCGTGCGAGGGACTTGCGCCGCTCGACGTTGCCCCTTCAGACAATATCGTGAGCAAGGCTATTCGCCGTTTCGCCGCCGCGCTTGGGCGGCAGCAAGACGAAACGATTGTGGTAAGTATCGAGAAGCACATTCCCGCAGAAGCCGGTCTTGGGGGCGGGTCTTCCGATGCCGCCGCCGCTTTGGTGGGCGCGGCGCTCTTGTGGGGCGTTCCAACCGACGATGCTTTGATTGAGGAAACCGCTCGGTCACTCGGTGCCGATGTGGCGTTTTTCTTGCACGGCGGCTGTGCGTGCTTGACCGGCGTAGGGGATGTGCTTGACCATAAGCTGACGCCCATGAACGGGCCGGTGGTGTTGATCAAGCCTGAAGGGGGCGTTTCAACGGCCGCTGCTTATCGCGCCTTTGATAAGAACCCTTCGTTCGTTTCAGCCGATCAACGTGCTATTGCATTACGTGCCACGCGTGCGCAGGATGTCCCCTTGATCAATAACTTGGTGCCGGTCTCCGAGGATATGCTTCCGGCTCTTGCGGATGTTCGAACATGGGCAAGCTCTCATGAGGATGTGGATGCCTCGCTCATGTCCGGCAGCGGATCCGCCGTGTTCGCGATGTGCAAGTCGATCGATGCCGCCACGCGCGTGGCGGCGCAGGCTCGAAGCCGGGGTTGGTGGGCTCGCTCGACAACCTTCGGTCCTTCGCGTGCGGCTTCCGTTCCGGTGAGATAGGTTCCCGGCCCGCTTGATGCGGGACTGGGGCGATTGATCGGCGAGTCTTACCGTAAGGGAACGGTTACAGAATAGTGGCGTACGGTAGTCTCGTTTCCAGCGATGGTAGAATGAGCCGTACGCATTAGCAAAGGAGAGCTATGGACATCGTATGGATCGTCGTGCTTGTCATTGTTGTTGTGCTTGCTTTGGCTGTTATCGGGTTGTACAACAACCTGGTCAAGCTGCGCAACATGGTGGACAACGCCTGGGCACAGATCGACGTTCAACTGCAGCGTCGTTTGGATCTTATCCCCAATCTTGTTGAGACCGTCAAGGGTTATGCTTCGCACGAGCGCGGCACGCTCGACGAGGTCACGCAGGCTCGCGCAGCCGTTATGAACGCCGGCACTCCCGAAGGGAAAATGCAGGCTGATGGCATTTTGACCGGGGCCCTGAAAAGCCTGTTCGCCGTTGCGGAGGCATACCCCGACCTGAAGGCGAACGTGAACTTTCAACAGCTGCAAGCAGAGCTTTCCAACACGGAAGACAAGATCAGCTACATGCGCCAAAGCTATAACGACACGGTCATGAAGTTCAACACCGCTATTCAGACGTTTCCTGCCGTGCTTATTGCCGGTATGATGGGTTTCAAGGAGCGTCAGAGTTTCGATGCCGCGTCGGGCGCGGAAGTGGCTCCCCAAGTTCAATTCTAGCAAGGGCAGCCCCTCGTTTCGTGTCTGGGACGAGGGGCTTTTGTTCTATACCGGGATCGTGCTGCTGAGTTTTGACGATTGACGGGGTCCGGTACAACGACCCGGCTCGATGCGTCCTGCTCCCCTTCCCTGGTTTGTCAGACGGAGCGGTTTATGGGCAAGCGCGAAGATCGACAATCGAAAACGTTTGACCGCCTTCTGGATTCCTCGGGCGTCTTTGCCGTTGTCGCGTTGATTCTGGTTGCGTTTTTGGTTGGCTTCTACGTTGTTCTGTCTATAAACATGAATGAGATAGACCAGCGAACCGAGCGGTTGAAAGACCACCCCTACGCGGTGACGCTGTCCGCTGGTCGGGCTGAGACGTATCTGATGTCCATGAGAACGCTCGACGATCGCCTGGGTTTCGCGCGCACTCCTGAAACCGTGGAGAGCGTTCGGGTTGAGTTCGAGGAAATCGACCAGCAGATGATCAAAGAGCTTGAGCAGGTTTCCGATCGGTTCATCGCCGCTCCTGAGCTTGCCGTCGAGCTCTCGAACCGCTACGAAGAGTTCCGTCTTCAACAGCAAGAGCTCATCGATATGAGCTTGGGCGATGCGAGCGATCATGATGTAGCTCGCTTCCTTTCCGACAATATCGACCCGCGCATCAACCACATGCTAACGATCAACACCGAGATCATCGACGTTGCGTCCGAATCGTTTGACAGGACGTACGCTCAGATAGCCGATGCCCGGAAAGAGGCTATAGACACGGCAACGGTTCTCTTGAGCGTGTTCGTCGTTGCGCTCATCCTGTTCATCATTGTGATCATGCGGAAAAACAATCAACAACGTGCGCTCCAGGAAAGCCTGAGCTGCGCGCTTGAAGCTGCGCAGGAAGCCAACGAGGCGAAGTCGAGGTTTCTGTCGAACGTGTCCCACGACATTCGCACGCCCTTGACCGCGATCATCGGGCTGGCGAACATAGCCAGCGAGCACGAGGATGACCGCGAGCGCGTGGGGGAATCTATCAGCAAGATAAAACTCTCCTCGCATCATCTTTTGAACCTGGTCAACGACGTGCTGGACATGAGCAAGATAGAAAGCGGACAAATCGATCTAACCCGCGCGCCGTTCAACGTGTGCAATTTGGTGGAGATGATGGTTTCCATCGTTCGCCCGCAGGCCGATACGAAACAACTTTCGTTCGAGGCGGTCAATTGCTCGCTTGGGCGCACGCTGGTGGTTGGCGACGAGATGCGCGTAAGTCAGATTTTGGTCAACTTGCTGGGCAATGCGGTGAAGTATACGGAGCCGGGCGGTCACGTGTGGTTCTCGGCGGCCCGTATGCCGTTCGGCGAAGTGGCGGAAGAGTTGAGCCTGAACGAGCAGGATGCCCAGAAAACCTGCGTAGTTCGCTTTGTGATCGAGGACGACGGCATAGGGATGTCGTCGGATTTCGTTGAGCGTATGTTCGATCCGTTCGAGCGGGAGGAGCGCCCATCGCGTCTTGCGGTGGAGGGAACGGGTTTGGGGATGTCTATCGTGAAGAACCTGATCGATGTTATGAACGGGTCCATTAAAGTGGAGAGCGTTCAAGGGAAGGGTTCGAAGTTCACGGTGGATCTTCCCTTCGAGATGCAGGAGGAGGCTTCGGCGGACGCCGAAGATCTTTCGACGGCGCCAGACGACGCAGAACTGCCTGATGGCGGCCGTTCGGCTGACTGGGCGCGCGTACGGGTTCTGCTTGTTGAGGATAACGACATCGTGGGAGAAATCGCCGAGGAGTTCATCAAGAGCACGGGCGCTTCGGTCGATCGCGCTTGGGACGGTCTTGAAGCGGTCGAAACGTTGAGGTCGGCACCGGAAAACCATTATGACCTGGTGTTCATGGATATACAAATGCCGCGCATGGACGGTTTGGAGGCCGCTCGCGCAATCGTGGAGGAAAGCTCTTGCGCGCATCGTTCGCATCCGCCGATTATTGCCATGACGGCCAATGCGTACGTCGAGGACAGAAAACGTGCTTCCGAGGCGGGGATGGACGGCTATGCGGTCAAGCCAATCGGAAAAGACGAGATCGTACGGCTGCTTGAAACGCACGTGAAGCCACGGAGCGCCCGTTAGAATCGATGAGCCTTCGCGCGGCCTCTTGCGAGTCTGGTATGATGCGGAATCAAGGAGTTCGTACAAGCAAGGCGCTTGCTGTTCTGAGAGAGGAGTTCCGTCATGATCGCCCGCTTATCGCGCATCGCTGTGCTGTTGGTTGTTTTGGCGGTGGTCGCGCTGGTGGTCTATCTTGTTGCCACGTATCGCTACTCGCCAACCCGTGCGAAGGAAATCCTCATCAAACTGTTCACGGCTATCACGGGCGTTCTTTCCTCGTTCTTTGGATTGTTCAGCCTGTATGCGTGGTTCGAGCACAATGTGGGCGTGTTCGATCTGGCGTTTAGCTTTTTACTTACCGCTTTGGTTGCGCTTGGCGTGACACAAGTATGCCGCGCCGTTTTCCTCAAGCATCATCCGGCGTACCGCAAAAAGCCGATGAAGGCGAAACGGATCGGCTCGCGCTTCAGGGGCCGCCGAGGCTGATCGGCTGTACTCGTTGGTATTCGAGCGGACCTGCGCAACAGCGGGTCCGCTTGTTTTCCAACCTATTCGTAACTGCTCTTTTTCGATCCGCCTTCCTTTTCGTACTGGCCCCTGTTTCGATCGTGGTCAGTCATACGATGGCATTCGTGCAACGTATGGTTCCGGCGCTTGCCGGCGCTGGCGATGGGAAAGGAAGGGTTCGCATGAGGTACACCAACGGCAACTACGAAGCGTTCGCTCGGCCTAGAAAACCCAAGGGAGTCGATGACAAGTCGGCGTATTTGGTAGGCGGCGGCCTTGCCGGTTTGGCAGCTGCGGTGTTTTTGCTACGCGACGGACACATGCAGGGCGGTCGGATTCATGTATTTGAAGAAACGGCTGTTCCGGGAGGATCTTTGGACGGTAAGGCGGTGCCGCTTGACGGATTTGTGACGCGCGGCGGCCGCGAGATGGAGAACCACTTCGAGTGCTTATGGGATTTGTTTCGATCCGTTCCATCGCTTGAGGTGGAGCATGCGTCAGTGCTCGATGAATTCTACTGGCTTGATCACGACGATCCGAACTCCTCCAACTGCCGCATCATTCACGATCGCGGGTGCCGGGTTGAAGACGATGGCGACTTCACGCTTTCCAAGAAGGCGAAAAAAGAGCTGATCGAGCTATGGATGGCTTCCGAGGAATCGCTTGAAGGCAAGCGCATAGAAGACGTTTTCACCGAGGAGTTCTTCAAATCGAACTTCTGGCTGTACTGGTGCTCGATGTTCGCGTTCGAGCGTTGGCATTCCGCTATAGAAATGCGCCGCTACATCATGCGCTTCATTCACCACGTCAAGGGGCTTCCTGATTTCACCGCGCTTAAGTTCACGCGCTTCAATCAATACGAATCGCTGGTCAAGCCCCTGGTTTCGTACTTGAAAGAGAACGGCGTCCGGTTTGAGTGCCATGCGCGGGTCGTTGATGTTCGCGTTGACGTTTCCGACGACGCGAAGGTCGCCCGCGAGCTGGTGGTGGACCGCAGCGGTCGCATCGATCGCATAGGGCTGACGGAAAACGATCTGGTGCTGATCACGAACGGATCCATAACAGAAAGCTCCACGCAAGGCAGCCATTTCGACCCGGCTCCCGTCACCCATGAGCTGGGCGGCAGCTGGACGTTGTGGAAGCGGTTGGCCGAGCAATCGCCCGAGTTCGGCAACCCTGACGTGTTTTGCGAGGACCTGCCCAAGGAAAGCTGGTTCGTTTCCGCAACGGCTACCTGGCAGAACAGCAAGATCGATCCGTATATAGAGCGATTGACGAACCGGGGCCTCAGGACCGGAAAGGTTGTGACCGGCGGCATCGTTACCGTGAAGGACTCCAACTGGCTTATGAGCTTCACGATACATCGTCAGCCTCATTTCAAGGAACAGCGTCCCGACCAGACGGTCATGTGGGTCTACGGCCTGCTGTCGGGCGTTCCCGGCAACTACGTCAAGAAACCCATCGAGGCGTGCAGCGGCCAGGAGATCGCGCAAGAGCTGCTGTACCATTTGGGCGTTCCCGAATCTCAAATCGAGGCTATGGCGCACGATGATTGCACGGTGATACCCGTGTACATGCCGTTCATCACGTCTTACTTCATGCTGCGCAAGCCGGGGGATCGTCCTTTGGTGGTTCCCCAGGGATCGAAGAACCTTGCGTTCATCGGCAATTTCGCTGAAACCGAGCGCGACACGGTTTTCACGACCGAGTATTCCGTGCGCACCGCCATGGAGGCGGTGTACCAATTGCTCGACGTGGAGCGCGGCGTGCCTGAGACGTTCGCGTCTGCGTACGATGTGCGCGCCCTTGCGAGCTCTCTGTACTATCTGTCGGATCGCAAGAAGCTTGTCGACATGGATCTTCCCTTTGTGGAGCAGCGAATTGTCGATTCGTTCGTCAAAAAGACCGAGAACACTTACATCGGCGATATTCTCAAGAAAAGCCATTTGGCGTAAGCGTTCGGCGTATGCTGCGTTGCTTGCCGCTTGGCTTCGCTTGGGCCAAGCATCGTGCGGCCGGTTTGCACCTGAGGGGCGGTGCACTGGTACCTATCCGTTGCCGTAGGGAAACCGGTTGGACGATATAATGAAGCCCGGCAGTTGAAAAACTGTCGGGCTTTTGAAGTTGGTGGCGGAGAGCTGGGGATTCGAACCCCAGACACCCTTTTGGGGTGTACTCGCTTAGCAGGCGAGCACCTTCGGCCTCTCGGTCAGCTCTCCACAATATAATAGGTGCGGTTTGCTATGATACCGTGACCACCTCCAAGTTGCAAGGAGCATGATTGTGCAAAACATGAGCGGTACGCAACTCCACATTTCCTTCGCTATGCAGCGCGGGCGATTCGCGCTTGCATTCGCCTGCCTGATCGCCTTAGCCGTGGGCATTCTGGCGTGCTCGCCGGCCTATGCCGACGCGAAGTCGTACACCATGCCTAAGGTTGATATTCAGGCGCAAGTTGAAACCGATGGGTCCTTGCATGTGGTGGAGCAGCGCGCATTCGACTTCAGCGGCGATTTCACGGCTGTGTGGTGGGAGCTCGGCAGCGGTCTTCCGTCGAACGCGTCCATCAAGATCAACGGCATGCGCATGGGCCAGCTTGGCGCCGACGGATCCATTTCGGGCGAATGGACAACGCTCAAAGACGTGCCGTTCGTGCTGGGCTGGCGCGAATCGGGCGGACCTGGCACGGATGCGTACTCGTTCGACGAGCCGAAGAACACCGTGTACGCATTCTTCAATCAATCCGATACGCAGGCGATGATAGAACTTGACTACACGGTGGTCAACGGCGCGCAGGCCTACGGAGACGTGGGAGAGGTGTACTGGAAGTACATAGGGTCCCAATGGGCCGAAGCGTCCGATAACGTGACGATGACCCTTGCGCTGCCGGTGCCTCAAGGAACCGAGGTGAAAGCGGGCGATAACGTGCGCGCTTGGGGCCACGGCCCGCTTGACGGATCGGTGTCGGTCAATGCGGATGGATCCGTTACGTACAAGGTCCCCCATGTGTCGGCCGGGCAGTTTGCCGAAGCGCGCGTTGTGTTTCCCGTGAAATGGCTCACGAACCTTTCAGCGAAAGATGCCGCTGCGCATGGTGGGGCCATGCGTCTTGATACGGTGTTGAAAGAAGAGCAGTCGTGGTCTGACCAGGCGAACGTTCAGCGCACCATGTCGCTTGCGTTCATTGTGGGCTGCGGTGTGATAAGCGTTTTGCTGCTGCTTTGGGGCTTGTGGTCGTATCGTCGGTACGGTCGCGAGCATGAACCTGACTTCAAGGACGAGTATTGGCGCGACGTTCCCGATTCTGCCGTGCACCCTGCGGTGATCGGTCGCCTGTGGCGTTGGGATCGCGAAAGCCAGGATGATTTCTCGGCTACGCTCATGCATCTGGCTCATATCGGTGCCGTGCGCATCGATGCCGGCAGTTATGACGAGCCGGGTTTGTTCGGATCGTCCAAAACGAAGGGCGACTACTATATAACCAAGCTGCCCGCCGCCGACGCGGTGGCCGATCCTATCGACCGTGCGGCGCTCGACCTTCTGTTCGGCCGGGTTGCCGAAGGCCGCGACTCGCTGTGGTTCGGCACGATCGAAACGTACGGCAAAGACCATCCTCAAGAGTTGCTTGACGCCATGCAGTCGTGGCAGGGAACGCTGTCCGCCGCAACGAACAGCCAGGATTTCTTCGAAGCAAAGGGCAAGCGCTATCAGGGGTATCTGATTGCCCTTGCCGTAGTGATGGCCGTTGGCGGCGTGGCGATTTGGTTGATGATGGAGAACTTCATACCTCTCATCTTCATGCTTCCCGTGGCTATTGCCTTGGGCATTATCGCCAACTACATGCCGCGCCGAAGCGTGCGTGGAAACAACCTGATAGCGCGTTGCAAAGCGCTGCGCAACTGGTTGCGCGATTTCTCGTCGCTTGACGAGCGCCCGCCCACCGACGTTAAAGTGTGGGGCGAGTTCATGGTGTATGCGTACTTGTTCGGCGTTGCCGACCAAGCTATCAAGCAGCTGCAAACCACCATGCCGCAATTGTTCGAGTACGACGGATCCTTGGGCGTGTCCTACATGCCGTGGTGGTTCTGGTACACGGGCGGGCATACGTCGACCGGCGTTGCCATGCCTGCGGTGGGCGATCTGTTCCAATCGTCCATGGCTAACACCTTGTCGTCGGCTCAGGCCGCCCTGTCCGCTGCAAGCGGGGACTTCTCAAGCGGCGGCGGATTCGGTGGAGGGTTCTCGGGCGGCGGAGGCGGCGGCTTCGGCGGAGGCGGCGGCGCGCGCTAGAAAGGCCGTGCTACAATGCGGATGAAGTTGTCAGCTAGGGAGGAGCCAGTATGGCGGAAAAAGACAATATCGTTCTGATCGGCATGCCCGGTGCGGGCAAGTCGACGCTGGGCATTGTGTTGGCTAAGATCATGAACTATCACTTTATAGACGCAGACCTGGTCATCCAGAACCAGTGCGATAAAACGCTTCAGAAGCTTATCGATGCATGCGGGCCCGAAGGGTTTATCGAGGTTGAAAACGAGATCCTGCGCGATATCGAAGCGTCCAAGAGCATTATCTCCACGGGCGGTTCCGCGGTTTACTCGGATGAGGCCATGCAGCACCTGACCGAAATCGGCACGGTTGTGTACTTGCAGATATCCTACGACGAACTGGTGAACCGCTTGCACGATTTGCAGGAGCGCGGCGTGGTTCTCAAGGGCGGCATCGGCATGAGCCTGCGCGAGCTGTTCGACGAGCGCAAGCCGCTGTACGAGCAGTACGCCGAGATCACGGTCGACGTGAACGACTTGACCATTACCGCGGCAGCCCGCAAGGTTGCCGACGCGATCAAGCAGGCGCAAGCGTAGCGAAGGAGGCTCCATGGTCGAAACGATAGAAACCGCTCCCGTGAAACCGCTGATCACGATTGACGACTTGGACAAGCTGGATATTCGCGTCGGGCGTATCGTGCTGGTTGAAGACGTGGAGAAGTCGAGCAAGCTTATAAAGATGACGGTGGATTTCGGTGGCTTTACGCGCACCATTCTTTCGGGCATGAAAGAGGAGCGAGAAGATCCGAAGGCCGAGATCGAGGGCAAGCAAGCTCTGTTCGTGGTAAACCTTGCTCCGCGAAAGATGGCGGGCGAAGTGTCCGAGGGCATGATCTACGATATCGGATACGAAGACGGCATCCTGCCGGTTCTCGCCGTCCCTGAACGCGACGTGCCGAACGGCGTGCGTCTCGGCTAAGTGCGAAACAGGGACGGAGCGCGCAACTTGCTGGCTCCGTCCCTGCTGGAGTTCCCTGGTCTATCGGGGCTGTTGCGCTTCGACGAACGCGTGAATCACCGAAACGGCTCCTTGCGCATCAAGCTGTCCGGAGTTGAGGCACAAGTCGTAATTGGAGGCTTGCCCCCATTGCTCGTCCGTGAAGTAGCGGTAGTAGCTGGCGCGCGCTTTGTCCACTTTGGCGATGCGCGCACGAGCTTCTTGTTCCGACAGGTTGTTGCGGCGCATGACGCGCTTGACGCGGGCGTCCATCGGGGCGCTGACGAACAGGCTGACCAAGCCCGGGTGCTTTGAAAGCACGTAGTCGGCGCAGCGGCCTACGATGACGCACGGTCCCTCGTCCGCTATGGATTTGAGAATGCCCACTTCCGCTTTGTAAATGCGCGCCGCGACGGGGTGTTCGATGTCCGTTCCGCAAAAAAAGTTGTTCGGGTTGAGCAGCAGCGGTCGCAGGGGCTTTTCGTCGAAGTCCGCGATAACGTCCCCGTCGAGGCCGCTTTCCTCGGCTATGCGCTTGAGCAGCAACTTGTCGTAGTAAGCGATGCCCAGCTCGTTTGCAAGGTGCTCGCCTATCTCGCGCCCTCCGCTGCCGTATTCTCTGCTGATTGCGAATATCAGATGCTGGTCCATGCAATCCCCTTCTTGCGTTTCGAGCGCGGACGTCTGTGGTATGCCGCTCATTGTACCAGTTCGGGCCCGCGTGCTGCGGGCCCGAACCAAGGGAGGGAATACGCTCGGCCGCTGCGGGAGCGCCGCGGCCGAGCCGGATGGACCGACGGCGCTATGCCGAGTAGGCAGCTGCGTTCGTTCCGGCAATGCGTCCGAACGTGTAGATGTCGGTCATCGAGCAGGAGCCCAGGCGGTTCGTGCCCATCTTGTGACCCGCCACTTCGCCGGCTGCATAGAAGCCCGGAATGGGCGCGCCCGTCTGGTCGAGCACCTGCGCGTCGGTGTTGATGTGCAGGCCGCCCATCGTGTAATGGACCGCGGGCTTGCAGGCCATCAGGTAGTACGGCCCCTCTTCGATGGGGTTCATCGTGCCGCGGTAGTTGAACTCGGGATCCTTGCCGTCCTTGCAGTACTGGTTCCAGGTGTCGATGGTCTTCTGCAGTTCGGCAGCGTCAACGCCCATCTGGCTGCACACGTCGTCGAGCGTGTCGCCCTTTGCGATGACCTTGCGAGCCAGAATGTTCTCGTACTCGTCGGCGTGCGTGACCAGCAGTCCTGTTTCGTCGGCGCCCTTCTGGTTGAACAGCAGGTAGCCCTTGCCGTCGCTTTGCTTCGTGATGGCGTTGGAAATGACGTCGCGGCGGTCGAGTTCTTCCACGAAGCGATCGCCTTCCTTGTTCACCATGATCGCCTGGTATTCCAGACGCACGTCGCCGACGTACAGCAGCGCGCCGGTCGAGGGGTCGCATACGGGATACGTCTGGATGTACTCCATGTCGATCAGGTTTGCTCCGGCTGCCTCGCCCATGGTGATGCCGTCGCCCGTTACGCCTACGGAGTCGGTGGACAGGATCTTGTCGTCCATGGCCGGGTTGTACTTCACGCGCATCTCGATGTTGGAGCCGAATCCACCGCTTGCCATGACCACGGCTTTGCAGGCAACCGTGCTCTCTTCGCCGGTCACGGTGTTCTGCACCTTGACGCCGCTGATGGCGTCGCCGTTTTTCACCAGCTCAACGGCGCGCGTGCAGTCGACCAGCGTAATGTTGTCGATCTCGTTCACGCGCTTGGTCAGCTTGGTGGTCATCTCGGACCCCGAGTGCGTGATGGGGATGATGGAGCGCTTCGTGTTGTGCCCGCCGAACTGCATGAGGTCGTGCTTCCACGACACGCCGCCTTCGAAGGTGAGCCATTGCGAGCTTTCCAGCGCGCCGTCAGCGATCACCTGCACCAACGCCGGATCGCCCGCGTTGTCGCCGCCTTCAAGCATGTCCTTCGCCAGGGCTTCGGGGCTGTCGGCGATGCCCTCCTTTACCTGGATCCAGTTGCCCGGAACGGCCATCTCGCCGCCGGAAAGCGCGGTGTCGCCGCCCAGTACGCCCATTTTTTCCATCAAGACGACCTTCTTGCCGGCGTTCGCTGCGGAAATAGCCGCTGCGAATCCTGCACCGCCGGCTCCGATGACCACCACGTCGGTGGATTCGGGCAGCGTCGTCTCGTTCGCGTATTCGGCCTTGTCGCGCTTCTGCCATTCGCTCGACTTCTGCCCCAGGTCGTCCAGGGCGCTTGCCACGGCGCCGGTGAACGCCATGCTGGACAGCGTGGCTCCTGATACGGCGTCAACGTTGAGCGTCTGATTGTCGATGATCAGCTTGGTGAGTTTCTGCATGGCGACGTCGCCCATGCCCGGCGTTTCGCGCGAATCGAGCACGGTGATGCGGTCGATGGCTCCGTCGGTTACCGACACCTCTACGTTGAACTCGCCATGCTTGCCCATGCCCGACCCGATTGCCGTGCTGGTTGCGCCGTCGCCGGCCGCTGCGTTCTTGGAGCCTGCTGTGCCGCTGGGCGCGCACCCGGCGAGTGCCAAAGTGCCGCCGAGCGCCGCTACGGCGCCGCCTGCAATGAACTGCCTACGCGAGAATCGTTCCATGTGTATAGTCCTCCCTACAAATCCCGTCCCGCTGCTTCGCGGGTTGCTCCTTTTGCATGCGGGTCCGTCGGATGTTGCCGAGCGTTGGCCGCACACGCCCGCCTCAGCTTGGCGAACGTTCGCAACCGTGCCGCAATGCCTCTCCAAAATGCCGCGATGAGCCGCGTCGCGCAATTGTCCGCGTAGGTTAAATGCGTAACCCTTGCTATAACCCTCTTTCGCCATCAGGTTCTTTTGGCTATGATGAACCGCGGCTAGGGAGTTGAAGCTGCACTGCTTCGCCGCCCGGGCGCAGGGGCGCCGAAGCCCTTGGACGTTTCACCGGTTGGTGCTGCATCGCACCGCCGTTCCACTTGTTTGGGGAGGAAACCGTGGAAAGCGTGGAGAAGCAAGGGTTCGCCCAGCGGTGGAAAGCCATATTCGGGCGCGTGGCGATCATCCCGTTCGTGTTCTTCGGGGTTGGCCTGTACCGCGCGTGGATTGCGACGCTTTTCCGCTACGAGGCGTTTCCCACCATTACCGTGTTCGACTACTTTTTGTTCGAAGCCGCTATTGGCGTGGTGTCGTTGGTGCTTGCTTTCGCTGCTCGGCGCGTGGCGCCCCTCTGGGCGAACAAGCCCGCCGTGATCGCAACGGGCGCCAGCATGACGGGCGGCTCGGCTCTTGTCGTGATCGCTTGCTTCTTCGTTCCGTTCGAGCCTTTGAAGGTGGCCGGATTGCTGCTTGCCGGTGGCGGTTTGGGATCCCTGATTCTTATGTGGGCGGAATTCTACGGGTCGCTCAACCCGCTTCGCGTGGCGCTGTACCATGCTATCGCCATCTTCGTGGGCGAGGTGGTGAAGTGGCTGTTTCTGGGGATGTCCGTTCCGTACCTGGCGTTTTTCGCCGTGGTCTTGCCGCCGATCTGCCTGGCGTGCGTCCGTTCGAGCATGCGCCGGCTGCCCGACCGCGATCTTCCGCGTGCCGTGCGCGAAGGCGATGTGAAAACCATACCCTGGAAGCCCATCTTCCTTATGGCCACCTGCACGTTCGCAGCGGCTTTCGGCGCGCTGCCCATGCAGCCGCTGGTGCCCGGCAATATCGTGGGCGCGCTGTTCGTGACGGGGCTCGTGTTCTTCGGCGTGCTGTCCGCATCGCGCTGGTTCAACTTCGACACTATTTACCAGTTGGCATTTCCACTGTTCATCGTGGGATTTTTGTTCGTTATGCCCTCGTTTGCCGGCAGCGCTCAAATTATGGCGCTGTGCTACGACGCCGGGTACACGATGCTGTCCATGTACATCATGATCGTCATGAGCAACATCACGTACCGCTTCGGCGTGAACGCGGTGTGGATCAACGGCATCGAGCGCGGCATTCGCTACCTTGTTGAGCTTTTGGGGTGGCTGACGTTTGCGGGCGCTTCGGCGTACCTGGGCAGCGCCGATACGAGCATGGTGTACAACGGGATTGTGGTGGCCGTTGTGGTCGCGTTCTTGGTGATCTTCTTCACCGAGCGTGGGCTTTCGGCGAAATGGGGCGTTGCTCTGAACGACGACCAGATGGAAAGCGGCCCCGCCGAAGGTCGCACGGCTATGCGCGTGTCGGACCTTTCTCGCGTGTACAGCTTGAGTCCTCGCGAAGAAGAAGTGCTGCAGCTTTTGGCCCAACGCGCCACGGTCGCGGAGATCGAAGAGGCGCTGTACGTGTCCCAGGGCACGGTGAAAGCCCATATCAACCATATTTACCGGAAGCTGGGCATTCACAGTAAAGCCGAATTGTTCGGTTTGCTTGACAGCCCTGAAAAGCCGGCAAGGCGCTAGCCGGCGGGGGTGTGGGCCTGGCGGGCGATGGCGGCGCGTCGGCGCTGCGAGGCGCCGCCATCGCGGAGTGCGAACTGGCGCCCCGCCCCGCTGGGCTGGCGTCCTATGCGAAAGGCCCGCAACGTGAGCGGGCCTTTCGCGGAAGTGCGGAGAGTTTTAGCGAGCTAGTTCTTCGATCCCAGACGATCGGTCAATGCGTCCAGGGGCGGGATGTCCCAGTTGTCGCCGATCAGGTGAGGTTCCATACCGTCTTCGTCACCCGCGGCTTTCAGGCGCGCGAAGTAATCCTTCGTCTCCTTCGCCACCACGCCAGACAGGGCGATAAGGGCGATCATGTTCGGCAGGGCCATCAAGCCGTTGAAGATGTCGGCGATGGTCCATACGGCAGCAACCGTCATGTACGGGCCGATGAACACGGCGGCAATGTAGAGCCAGCGGTACACCTTCACGGATTTCATGTTGCCGTTGCTGAAGTACTCCAGGCAACGCTCACCGTAGTAGTCCCAACCGAGAATGGTGGTGAAGCCGAACAGAACCAGGCACGCCATCAGCACGAACGACACGATCTCGCCCGGGATGAACGGCAGGCCGGCCTGGAACGCTGCCGTGGTAACGGCGGCTCCCTCAAGGCCGGGGATCTGGTAGGCGCCCGTCATGACCAGGGCAAGGCCCGTCATGGAGCATACGACGATGGTGTCCAAGAACGTGCCGGTCATGGACACGAGGCCCTGACGCACCGGCTCTTTCGTCTGAGCGGCCGCCGCGGCGATCGGAGCGGAGCCAAGGCCGGCCTCGTTCGAGAAGATGCCGCGTGCGATACCCTTCTGCATAGCGATGATGATGGCACCCAACGCACCGCCGGCAGCTGCCTGCAGACCGAACGCGCTTTCGAAGATGGTCACGAACGCGCCGGGAACCTTGTCGAGGTTCGTGAAGATCAGCAGCAGCGAGAAGCCTACGTACAGCACCACCATGGCGGGAATGACGCGCTCGGAAACCTTCGCGATGCGCTTGAGGCCGCCGATGACCACCAGGCCCACCAGCACGGCCAGCACGAGCGAGCCGATAACGGTGAAGATGGAGTAGTCCATGCCCAGGATGCTGACCGTCATGGACTTATTGGGATCAAAGAAGCCGGTGATGGCCGTCGAAATCGAGTTCACCTGCGTGAACGTGCCGATGCCGAACAAACCAACGCACATGCCGAAGAACGCGAACATCTTGGCGAGCCAACGCCAGTTGCGCCCCATGCCGCGCTCGATGTAGTAGAACGGACCGCCCAGCACGTGCCCCGTCTTCTTGTCGACGCTGCGGTACTTGACGGCAAGCAGGCCCTCCGAGTATTTCGTCGCCATGCCGAACAGCGCTGCAAGCCACATCCAGAACATCGCACCCGGGCCGCCGGCTACGATAGCCGTGGCCACGCCCACGATGTTGCCCGTGCCGATGGTGGCCGAAAGCGCGGTGCACAATGCGCCGAAGCTGGTCACTTCGCCGGTGCCGTCTTTTTCGTTCTTCACCATGTAGCGCAGTGCGCGGGGCAGCTGGCTGAACTGGACGCCGCGCAGGCGCACCGTCAGCAGAATGCCTCCGAACAAGATGAGCACCATGAGGGGAACGCCCCAGATGAAGTCATCGATGGCGACCAACATATCGTTGATCGTGCTGAAAAACCCTTCCACCAGTTTCCTCCTTTATGCATGTACGTACGTGCAACTTCTGTAGCCTCGCAACAACGCGGAACAAGGCCGAACAGGAGGATATGCAAGGGGAAACCAAGGAAAGCGAGCGCCGCCTAACGCGACGAACTCGTAGCTTAGCTCTGTCCTTTTGCCTGAGAGTTTCAACGGTGCTGCGCGTGGATCGCGTCCACGTTCGCGTATGCATTCCGCCTTGCCCCTTCGGCACCCGATAGCCGGGATTCTCCAGAGGCCCCTTCCGCGTCCTGTCTCGTAAGATTCAGGACGTATCAACGGGGTACGCTATGAAATTGTGGGCACATTGTAGCAGGTAACAGTTTGGTTGTGAACGAAAAGAAAGGCTTGCGACCTGAAAATTTGCGCTGTGCGGTTGGTCGGAGCCTTTGAATCAACGCATCTCGTGTTGGCGGCAGCTTTTCGCACTTCCCCTAAAACACCAGTTCAGCAGCATCCCCCGCAGCGGGGCAGGGCATCTTCCTCCGAAGTTCTTTCGCGGTGGGTGATTTCCCGACCGCGCGGGAAGCGCTGATTGCAGGCGCGTGCACCCGGGTGACGTCCAGACAATCCCGCCGTCCTGTCAAAACGGACGAGTTTTGCTGGTCCTCAAGCAAGGATAAATGATCCTTGCAGCTCTGTGATCTGGTGCGATGTAAAACGCGCTTGGGGGAAGGTGTCTTCGAAGGCGGAAAATCGCCGCAAAACGGGGGTGCGGCAAGAAGTTGGACCGCCCGAGGGCGGTCCACGACCGATCGAACGGCCCCGAAGGGGCCGTGAGGAGGGAGCCGCATGTACACGGAGCGCGAGAAGGTCAGGTACGTCGAGATGATGTGGGCCGAAGGGCTCACGCCCTGCGCCGCGCAGCGCAAATGGGGCCGCCCCACGAGGGAGGCGCTGAGGAGATGGGAGAGGCAGGCCGAGCGCGGGGAGCTTCCCGCCGAGACGCCCCGGGCGCGAGCCGAGCACGCGCCCCGCTCCCATTACCCCGAGGCGACCAGGGAGGAGGCCGTGCGCCTCTACCGCCTGGGCGAGAAGCCCGCCCACATCGCCCGGCGCCTCGGCATCGGCAACGCGAGCATCGTGAGGAGATGGGACGCGAGGGCCCGGAAGCGCGCTATCCTGTCCGAGACGGGCGCGCGGGACGCGCCGCGCGAGAAGGAGCGGAAGGAGCTGCGGGGCATGGTCGAGGCATCGGGGTCGGAAGACGAGGCGGCCCGGCTCCGGGCCGACCTGGAGGAGGCGCTTCTCGAGGTCGCGGCGTACAAGGAGCTGATGCGCGACCCAAAAGCCGCAGGCCCGGAGAGCCTCTCGAAGAGGCGGCTCGTCGGGTTAGGAGAGAAGCTGAGGCGGGACTCCGGGTGCTCCCTGGCCCGGATCTTGACGTTCTTGGGCATCTCGAAGAGTACCTACCACTACCACCGGGCGAGGCTCGATAGCCCGTCCGGCATGCCGGACGGGGGCTTCGACGAGGCCGTGGTCGAGGCGTTCTCGAGGAACGGGGGGATCTACGGCTACCGGCGCCTCAGAGCGGAGCTCGAGGGCGAGGGCGTGCGCGCCCCCGAGCGCAAGGTGCGCGAGGCGATGGCCAGGCTCGGCCTCGTCGCCCGCTGCTCGAGGTCGGAGAGGAAGTGGAGCTCCTACAAGGGCGAGATCTCGGACGCCCCGGACAACCTGCTCGTCGGAAGCCGCGGGCGCCACGACTTCTCGGCGGGCGCGCCCGACGAGGTGTGGCTCACCGACATCACCGAGATGAAGGGCCGCGACGGCAAGCTCTACCTGTCCGTCATCGTCGACTGCTTCGACGGCAAGGCCGTCGCCTGGCGGGCGTCGACGAGCCCGAACGCGGAGCTCGCGGACTCCACGCTCCGCGACGCGATCGCGACGCTCGAGGAGGGCCGGCGCCCGATCGTCCACTCCGACCGCGGCGCGCACTACCGCTGGAAGGGGTGGATCGCGCTGTGCGAGGAGGCGGGGCTCGTGCGCTCGATGTCGCGCAAGGGGCACAGCCCCGACAACGCGGCGTGCGAGGGCTTCTTCGGCCGGGCGAAGGTGGAGCTCTTCCATTCGCTCGTCCGCGCGGGGGCTTCGGTCTCGGAGCTCTTCGAAGCCGTGGAGAGGTACATGCGGTGGTACAATGACGGCCGTCTCAAGGCGTTCAAGTCAGATGGCGGAAGAGCATCCTACGAGACCATCCGCGATCGCCGCAAAAGGCTCGGGCTGGCAGCCTGAGCAGTCCAAGAATCCTGCCGCACCCCCAAACTCGCTTGTTTTGACAGAGCGGCGGGTCGCGACGACCGCCGAGTGGGGATGGCGCGCCCTGCGGCCTCGAGTGAGGCATGCGCCTGCGGCCATGGGTTGGGCGGGCGGCCCTGGACGCGCGCGGCGCGGCGACGATCCGCCGCGCCGGCAACGCGGGTTCCTACCAGTGGCTTACCACGACGTCGCCGCCCTGGACTATCGCGTACAGTTCCCCCGCCTTGTCGGGAGGCAGGTTGACGCATCCGTGGCTTCCCAGGCCGTCGGCGTATTTCGTGCCGCCGAAACCGCTTGTCTGCCATTCCGCGTCATGCAGGCCGATAGCGCCTCCTACGAATGGCATCCAGTACTGAACAGGGGTTTCGTAAATCTGGGTGTCGCCGTCGTAGCCCTTCAGCGTAGACGGGCTTTCCTTGCGGTTCATCCAGTACACGCCGTCGGGGGTGTCGTGCGTCCCGTCGGGAATGCCCGTGATGATATCGGACTCCCAAACAAGAGCACCCGACTCATCGTAGAAGCGCGCATGCTGCTCGGACAGGTCGATGTCCAAGTATCGTTTGCCCCAGTCCTGCACGCCGGGGCCCTTGAATGTTTCTCCGTGCGTGACCGTAGGTACGGCGATCGCCTGCGTGCTTCCGGTGGAAACGCCTTCCTTCACGGCTGCGAGCAATGCGTCTCGGTCGATTTCCCAACCGTATACGCCGCCCTTCACGGTGATCTGCTTTCCGTCGGCACGCGTGTACGTGCGCGCGCTGCCAACGGTGTTGTTTGCTTGAACCAGTTGATCAACCCAGCTGCCAAGGGCGGTTTCGTCCAGTGTGGCCTGGGCCTCGTCGTTCACGGTGATCCACTGAGCAACCAGGTCGGCGTCGACTGTTGCAAGGGGATAGTCGTCCATGGTCAGGGGGATGTTCGCGGCGATCATTACGTTGGCGGTTTCGATGGCCGACTTCAGGCGCTCGTCGGTTTTCAGGATGGTTGGCTGCTGCAGCTGGTCCGCCGTGATGGCGGCGCGGCGATTGAGCGCGGAAAGCGCATCTTCCGCCACTTTGACCACGGCATCTGCATCGAGGGCTGTACCCACCGATTCCGGTTCGATATTGAAGGTTTTCGTTGCCTTGTCGAACGCGAGCGTCGCGTTTTTCGGCGGCGTGGCGTTTGCATTGACCTGTTCGACGGCGGCTTTCACGGCATCTTCAAGGGCGGTGCCGCTGGACCCCGCTACCAGTTTGGCGGACTCGTCGTGCTGCGCTCCAATCTGAAACGGCCAGAGCCAGGGATTCACGTCCGACAGCATGTCGTCTATGACGGCCGACGTGTTGACGGCCAAGCCAGCTTCGGATGCGGTCAACTTGAGGTCGAGGCCTTGTCCGCTTACGGAAAGCGTATAGTCGTCCAGCTTGTTTTTTAGGGATTGCTCGGCCTCTGACGAGGACATGAGAGACAGGCTCATGCCTCCTGCCGTCGTGTTTGGCATGAAGCGTCCGGAAAAGTACAGGGCAACGCTGACGTATACCGCTAACAGCAAGGCCAAAGCGCAGGCCAGCATGATGCCGATGACTTTAAGGGGGTTGGTGCGGCGGTGTTCAACGTGAAAGCCGCGCGGGGCGTTTTGATACTGGTTCATGTGCGCGTCCTTGAAAAGGTGGGTTGAAAATATAGTCCAGTATAGGAATAGGGTCCAGCCGGTGCAATCGAACCCGCGAAAAACCGACAATCGGCAACCCGAAGAAACGGGGGCGGCGATCGCCTTCGGCCGCAAGCCGTAAAGCGATCGCCGCCCCCGTTTCTTCGGGTTGCCGCTACTTGCCGGAAATGGATTCGGCGTTTTCCTTGAGCTTGGCCAACACGGCAACGAAGGTGTCGAGATCTTCCTGGTCAACGCCTTCGACCAGGCGTTTTGCTCGGTCGAACGTGATTGGTTCGGCTGCTTTCAGCAGCGCGCGCGCTTCGTCGGTGATGCTGACCGCATGAGCGCGTCGGTCGTTTTTGTCGCGCGTGCGAACAACAAGACCCTTGCGCTCGAGCAGGTCGAGGTAGCGCGTGATGGTTGCCTGTTCTTTGCGGGTTCGCTCGGCGAGTGCCTTCTGGGAAAGCTCGCCAGCTCGGTCGAGCTGGTTGAGCAGGTTGAACTGTCCGGGCGTGATGCCAAGTGGAGCGAGCGCCGTTTCCAGGGACTTATAGATGGAGCGTTGGGCGTCGTACACTTTGAAGCCGATGAGTTGATTGTGCTCGTTTGCCATGGATGTCCTTCTTGTGAGCGTATGGCGGCAGGAGAGACTGTGTGCATTGTTATACAGGGTATACATAACCACAAGAAACGATCCTTCGTCAAGAATCATCTCTTGTGGGGTTGAATTTGTACGCACGTGGGCGGGCGCGTGCGGCCTGGTCGGCCCTCTATACGCTGGCTATTTTATCCTCAAAATAGGAGAATTTAACTTGTTGAACTAATAATTACAGTAAATATAATTAGGTATGCAAGTAAATAGCGGGGATCGAGGGTTCGGGCTTCGGAAGAAGGCGCCCATGCACTGCTTGCTGCGTACCTTGCGCAGGGCGTTCAGAGAAGTCCTTCGGCTCCTGCTAGAAAAGGGAGAAGCGGGAAAAGGAGGAGGAATGGCACTGAAAATGAGCCGCCGCGGCTTCGTGAAAGCTTCGGCAGTTGCGACTGCGTCCACGCTTTTGCTTGGGTCGCAAAGCGGCACCGCCCTCGCGGACAGCGCGCAAGGCGCGTCGGACGCGGCGCGATCCGACGACGTGAAGAAGATCCCCAGCGCCTGCCGGCAGTGTTACGGCCGTTGCGCGCTGTTCGGGCACGTCAAGGATGGCCGCGTGGTGAAGATCGAGGGAAACCCGGACCTGTTCAGCGAGGGAACGCTGTGCTCGCGCGCCTTCGCGATTCCGCAGGAGCTGTACAATCCGCTGCGCGTGCGCTATCCGCAGAAGCGCGTCGGCGAGAAGGGTTCCGGCCAATGGAAGCGCATCACCTGGGAAGAGGCGTACCAGGAAGCGGCCGACCGGTTCACCAAGATCGGCGAAGAATACGGGTGGCACACCATTGCTCACCAGTACGGCACCGGCCGCGACATGCTGCAGTTCCAGGCCATCAACAAACTGTGGCTTGAGCTGGGAAGCACGGCTACGTTCGGCGTGGGCAACCTGTGCTGGGTGGGATCGTACTTCACCAGTCAGCGTTTGTACGGCGACGAGACGCAGTACACCGGATGGGACGGCAACAACACCAACTGCATCCTTATCTGGTGCCGCCAAGAGCGCAGCCGCGGTTACTACGACTGGCTGACCGTCAAACGTGCTCAGGAGCGCGGCGCGAAGGTCATCTGCGTGGATCCGCGTTACACCTGCACGGCCAGCAAGGCCGACCTGTGGCTGCCCATCCGTCCCGGCTCCGATATGGCGCTGGTGCTGGCCTTCATCAACGAGATCATTCACTCGGACAAGTGCGCCACCGATTTCGCGCGCGCGTACACCAATGCACCGTTCTTCATCGACGAAGCGGGCACGGGCTACCAGCTGCGTCAGTCCATGATTCAGGAAGGCGGCTCCGACGAGCTGTATCCTGCTTGGGACGAGGCACATGACCAGCTGATCTTCTGGAGCGGCGACTGGCAGAACAAGCAGAACCTGGGCGGCCCGAAGGCGTTCCAGTGGCTGGACGCCGAAGGCAACATCGTGCCCGACGCGAAGCCGGCTCTTTCCGGCAGCCGCGAGATCAACGGCAAGACCTACCGCACCAGCTGGGACATTCTGGTCGAGCATGTCACGCCGTGGACCGTCGAGCGCGCCGCCGAGTTCTGCGAACTGCCCGAGGACAAGATTCGGGAAGCCATCAAGATCTACATCGACGCCAGCCCTGCGGCATGCTTCTGCCGCGGTCAGAAGGTGGAGTTCTCCATCAACACGTCCGGCATCTCGCAGGCGTTCACCATCATGATGGCGCTGGCCGGCAACTTCGACACGAAGGGCGGCCAGAACATCGGCCGCGAACCTGCCACCGGTTACGACTCGTTCATGTTCGGCGTGGTTCCCAACAGGGAAGGTCGCATGGGCAAGCGTCGCATGGAAACGGCCAGGAACATCAAGAAGCTGTCCGTGTGCCAGAACACCGGCTACCAGCAGATTCTTGTGGCCGACGACGCGACGGGCGAGCTGAAGGAAACCACGCAGAACTCCGGAGGCCAGGTTATTTACGGTCAGCAGGGCGGTTTCGGCGCGGCCACCACGAAGGCCATGGCCAAGGGCGACCCGTTCCAGATCCATGGGTACTGGCAGCAGACGTCCGAGCCTATCCTGTCCATCGAAAGCGGCCACGAGATTGTCGAGGGTTTCAAGAACCTGGACTTCTTCGTGAACGTGGACATCTACATGACGCCTTCGGGCGAGCTTGCCGACATCATCTTGCCGGCCGCTCATCCCAACGAGGTCGATCGCGTGGAGTGGGCGCACTCCGGCCACGGGTATCCCACCAGCCACACGTACCTCATCCGTCAGCCGTTCCATAAGCCGCTCGGCGAATGCAAGGACGACATGGACATTTGCTTCGAGTTCGCCAAGTACATGGACGTGGACATGTACTGGAAGGACAAGTACGAGTTCTTCGATTACATGGTGAAGGGCCCTGAGACGCTGCCTCCGAAACTGAGTTGCGCCAGCTTCGAGGAGTTCCGCGAGCGCATCAGCGTGACCGGCGTCCAGATGACCGACGTGAAGGGCGCGCCGAAGTACGAAACGGGCTTCATGCGCAAGACGAGCGACTTCCGTCCCGGCTTCAACACCATGTTCCGCGGCAACAAGATGGGGTCGGTGTATCGCTTCCCCGGCACGAAGACGCCGGACGGCAAGGTCATCCCGCCGCATCCGCAATCGGACAACGGCAAGATGGAACTGTGGTCGGAGGACCTGCTGCTGTACGGCAACGGCCCGCTGCCGCTGTACATCGAGCCGCCCATCACGCCGCTGGCTCGACCCGACTTGCTGGACGAGTACCCCTACACCCTGATCACCGGCGGGCGCAGCCATGCGTTCTTCCATACCGAGTATCGCAACAGTCCGTGGTTGCGCGAGGTCCACATGTTCCCGACGATGGACATCAACCCCGTCACGGCTGCCGAGCACGGCATCGAGCAGGACGATTGGGTGTACATCGAAACCTACGTGGACAAGATCAAGCAGCGCGCGAACCTGACCGAGGCCATCAAGCCCGGCACCATCCACGTCGAGCATGACTGGTGGTTCCCCGAGCGCGAAGCCACCGACGACCTGCACGGCGCGTACGATTGCAACTGCAACGTGCTGTTCGAGAACAACGGCCCTTACGATCCAGCCGTGGGCACGGACAACTATGGCGGCCTGTGCAAGGTGTACAAGGCCGAAGACGGCGCGCCTGCGAACATCTGCATGAACGAAGAGGACCTGAAGATATTCCTGCCGCTTTCCGCCGAAACGCTGGCCTCGGACGACCAGGCGAACGGCGTGGCGCAGGTGACGGTGAAGGGAGGTGCGAAGTAGCATGACCCGCAACATTATTTCCATCGATCTGGACAGCTGCATTGGATGCCATTCGTGTGCGGTTGTCTGCAAGCAGGAAAACGGCGTGGGCCTGGGCACGTACTACAACAAGGTGCTGACGGTGGGTCCGTCCGGAACGTACCCTGACCTGGAGATGTACTACCTGCCCGTATCTTGCCAGCATTGCGACAACCCCGAATGCGTCAGCGTGTGCCCCACCGGCGCAAGCTACAAGCGCGAAGACGGCGTGGTGCTGGTGGACCACAGCAAGTGCATCGGCTGCCAGTATTGCGTCATGGCGTGCCCGTACGGCGTGCGCGCATACGACGAAGGGCGCGACAAGGGCGTTATCGAGAAGTGCACCATGTGCGCGCACCTGATCGACAAGGGCGAGCAGCCCGCATGCGTCAAGCATTGTCCCGGCCAGGCTCGTTTGTTCGGCGATTTGGACGATCCCGAGTCCGCGCCGTCCAAGATGCGCGCGTCGAAGAAGACCTACAAGCTGACCGACGTAGGGAACCATCCGGGCGTGGACTACGGCTTGGACAAGTTCTCTTGGAAGGGCGGTGAGTAAGCATGGAGATCCAGTGGCCCCTTTTGATCTTCAGCGTATGCCTGGGCGTTACTTCGGGAGCGTTCGTGTTCCTGGGCGTGGGCGAGCTCAAGGGCAAGTTCAAGGACGTGCGCTTCCTGGGAGCTTTGATCGCGTTCGTCTGCCTTGCGGTCGGCGGCTGCGTGTCGGTGCTGCACATGGGACATCCCGAGCGTGCGACGCATTTGCTGGGCAACCTGGGATCGGGCTTGTCCAAGGAGCTGTTCATCGTCGCCATCATGGGCATCGTTTCCTTTGCCTACCTGATTCTGGCGAAGAAGGACTATCCAGGCGCGAGCAAGGCGCTTGGCGTGGTGGGCGGCGTGTTGGGGTTGGCGCTTCCGGTGGTTGCCGGCATGTCGTACTTGATCGCGGCGCGTCCTGCATGGGACAGCATCACGTTGCCTCTCATGTACCTGGGTGCGGGTTTGGGCATGGGCATGCTGCTCATGTGCGGGCTGGTGCTGCTGCGCGGCAATGCCGCTGAAGAAGGCGGATTCGCGTTGCGCTTGGCGCTGGCGGGCGTGGCCGTCATGGTCATCACGTCGCTGGCGTACGTGATCTGGATTGCCATGGCGCCCTACCAGGCTCCGTCGCGTTCGATCGAGCGCCTGATCTCGGGCGATCTGGCGTTGCTGTTCTGGGGCGCGGTCGTGGTGATCGGCTTGGTGGTTCCGGCGGTTTTGACGGGCTTGGCCTGCATGAAGGCCACGAAGGGCGACAAGGGGTCGGGCGCGACCGATCCGAAGAAGCTGGCCTGGTGGCTGTTCGCGGCGTTCGCCTGCTCGGGCGTGGGAGCTGTGGCGCTGCGCGTCATCATGTACGACTTGGGTACTAGCGTGGAGTCGTTCATTTACTGATGAAGCCGACAAGGCGGCCGGAACGACCTGTTCAGGGTCGTTCCGGCGCCCCGCCCTGGATCGTCGATCGTCCCTCGTGCCGGATCGAGGCCCCCTCCCCCATGCCGCGTTCCGGTACGAAGGACGACCAACGAACGGATGTCGAACCTCCCGGCGTCATGTCGGGCTGCCTTAGAAGGAGAAGCATCATGAGCGAGAATTTGACCAGCGAGCTTACCGAGAACTTGATCGAGTTTTGCGAGAGCCGCAAAAGCGTGTACGCATTGCTGTCACGCTGCTACGAGAAGGAGCTGGATGCTGCATTCGCGAGCGATTTTGCCGCAGCTCCGGCGTTGATCTCGGATGACAAAGCGCTCGCGGAAGGATTCGCTCTCTTGCAGTCCGATCTTTCGAACTGCGGCGAGGATGACCTCGAGCGGTTTGCCGTGTCGTTCAACCGGGTGTTTTTCGGCATGGGCCCGCGCACTGCCCAGAAGGCATTCCCGTACGAATCCGTGTACACCAGCTCTTCGGGTCTTATGATGCAGGATGCATACGCCCAGGTGAGAACTTTGTATCACGCCATGCGCTTTGCGAAAAACCCCGACTTCCCGGAGCCCGAGGACCATCTGGCCGTGGAGTTGGCGTTCATGGCGCGCTTGTGCGACGTGGCGGTGGATGCTTTGCGAGAGGGTGACGCCGCAGCCGCCGAAACCGCCCTGTCCGCTCAGCTGTCGTTCTTGCGCGACCACCTGTTGAACTGGATAGACCGGTTCGTCATCGATGCGAAGAAGGCCGACGACGGCGGGTTCTACGGGGATTTGGCTGCGTTTACGCAGGCGTATTTGAAGGCCGACGTTGATGCGGTGGCGGAGGTTGTCGAGTAGAGCGTGCGGAGGCGAGAGGGATGACGGAGCAAATTACCCGACGAGGATTCTTGGCGGCCGGCGTTGTGGGCGCGGGTCTTGTGGGGCTGGGGGGATACGGCGCCTTGACGCGGCAGGCCGACGAGGCGTTCGTGCGCCCGCCCGGCGCGCAGTCGTCTTCGGACCTGGTGGCTGCGTGCGATCGCTGCCAGCGATGCCTGCAGGCATGTCCGTATGAGATTGTGACCCCGGTCCCGCTGTCGCAAAGCTTGGTGGCCTACGGCACGCCGATGCTTGCATTCGAGAACGGGTGCTGCGATTTCTGCATGAAGTGCACGGAAGCGTGCCCGACGGGCGCGCTTTCCTTCGGCGGCCCGCGCGAGCGGGATCTGGGCGTTGCCGTGGTGGTGAAGGACGCGTGCGTGGCGTGGGACTGGGCCGGATGCACGGTGTGCGTTGACGAATGCCCGGTCGAAGGCGCGATCGAGCTGGACGGCAACGACCGTCCGCTTGTGCACGCCGACTATTGCGACGGCTGCGGCAAGTGCGAGAAGGTGTGTCCGTCGGCTTCGCTGCGAGCGTACAACGCGGGCGTTGCGGACAAGGGCATCGTAGTGGTTTCGCGCGCCAGCGAAGCGGCTCAGATGACGGGCGCGGTGGATACGGCCACGCTGGAGGCGGGTAAAACCGTTGCCGTGGCGCGCGGCGCGGAACTTGCCGCGCACACGAAGGGCGTCCATTCCGACGGCCCGGATAAAACACGCGAGGCGGGAGGGCTTCGATGAAGACGCGCGCGAAGATGGTTCGTATTGCGGTGGCTTCGGGCGTGCTGGTGCTTGCCGTTGCGCTTGCTCATGTGGGGGGCGTTGCGGCTGCGGGCACGCTTTGCGCGCTTTGCCCGGTTGGCTTTGCGCAGATCGCCGCGGCGTCGGGCTCGATTCCCTGGGGGCTTGTGCCCGGCGTGCTGGCCGTGTTGGCAATCGTGTTCCTGATCGGCCGGGCGTTTTGCTCGTGGCTGTGCCCTTCGCAGCTTTTGAAAAACGTGTTCGGTGGCCGTTCGCCTCGCGGCATTCTAGGTCGCAGCGGGAAGGCGGCGAACGATCGCGCGCTCGAATCGTGCGCGCCGAACGACGATGCCGCGGCGCCTGCGCATGGGGGCTGCGCGTCGTGCGCGGAGGCTTCGGGGCTCGGCCTTAAAACGCAGGGCATCGTGCTTGCCGTGCTGTTGGTCGTGTCGTTTGCCGTCGGGTTCCCGGTGTTTTGCCTCCTGTGTCCGATCGGGCTTGTGTTCGGTACGCTATGGGCGTTCAATCGCGTGTTCGTGCTGTTGCAGCCGGGCTGGGAGCTGATCGTGTTTCCGCTTATGCTGGTGGCCGAGCTGTTCTTGTTCAAGCGCTGGTGTTCGTCCGTGTGTCCGCTGGGATTTTTCTTCGGGCTTGTGGGCAAGCTGCGCGCGAAGCTGGGGTTCGGGGTGCGCCCGGTTGCCGACTGCGCAACCTGCCTATCGCGCGAGGGCTGCCGCACGTGCTCGACGGTGTGCCCCGAGGACATCGACGTCTCGGATTCCGGCAAGACCACGCTCGAGCACTGCACGTTCTGCCTTGATTGCGTGGAAAACTGTCCCACAAAGTCCATCAAGCTAGCCGTGAAGGAATCTGCGGCCGACGCCGATCGATCCTCTCATTAGGTGTGATGCGACTAGTTTTCCGTGCTGCCCGATGCTCGCGCTTTCCGGTATCATGGCTGCATCAAGTGCGATGAAGCTTGCCGCGCGGTAGCCGTGCGGGCAACAAGGAAAGCGAAGGGAAGTCGATGAAGTTCACGATTGTGGCGGTGGGCAAGCTCAAGGAGCGGTTCTGGGCGGACGCCTGCGCCGAGTACCTGAAGCGTTTGCAGCCGTACGCGAAGACAACCGTGAAGGAGATTCCCGATGTTGATCCTGCGCGCGCCGGCGGCGTGGACGCCGCGCGCGAGCGGGAGGGCGCGGCCATCGTGGCGGCGATTCCTCCCAGCTCCCATGTTCTGCTGCTTGCCATCGAGGGCAAGCAGCATTCAAGCGTGTCGCTGTCGAAGCGCATCGATGCGCTGGCGCTAGGGGGCACGAGCGACCTTTCCTTCGTCATCGGCGGATCCGACGGCGTGAGCGCTGCGGTGCGCGAACGCGCGAACGAAACGCTCTCGTTCGGCCCCATCACCTTGCCGCACAACTTGGCGCGCGTGGTGTTGCTCGAGCAGCTGTACCGCGCTCAAAAGATCTCGCGCGGCGAGCCTTATCACAAGTAGCGCGCGCTGCCGGATCGGTCGGATCGCCTCTGCCGTCGCGCGGCCGCCGCTGCGCCGCCTGCGAGCATGGCGAGCGCGCCCGCGGCAAGCGTTGCCGTTGTTGCCGAATCACCGGTTGGCACCAGGGCTTTCGGATCTTCGGGTTTCGCTGCGCCGTCCTTGGCCGGAACGTCCGGCGCAACCGGCGGGGTAAGCGGATCGTCCGGCTTCTGAGGCTCCACGTCAAGGGGCGTCGTGATGTTGTAGAACAGGAAATCGCCCGGCCATGTGTTTTCGTGGCCGCCTTCGTTTGTGCCGGCGGGCGAGCCTTTAGGCCCGAACAGCGCCATCAGGTCATGGCCTATGTCCAGCCACCTTCCGTCTGCCAGCCAAGCGCCCGTGCACACGGGCGCCGTGGACAAGGAAGCCGTTCGATTCATGGTGGCATCAAGGAATTGAACGGTGCCCCTTATGGCTCCTTGAGCTGGCAAGGGGCCGCGCGCAAGAAGCGCGATGCCGCCGTTCTTCCCAACGCGCATGTGGCTGAAGGCGTCTCCTGTTGCGGCGTCCATGCCGATGTCGGCGCGGGCGATTTCGACGCCCTTGTCGTCGAAGCGGACGAGTAGGCCGTCCTCTCCCTCTGCTTGAGGGTCGTACGGGACCGAAAGCAGCACGTAATAGTCGCCGTTAGCGCGTTGCACGTCAAGGAGCGACCGCCCGACTGCAAGGGGGAGCGTGGCGCTCATGACGTCGGAGGTGCACGCGTTTCCTCCATCGCTTGCGTTTTCGGGGCTGTACGTGCTGTTGGCAAGCTTTCGAGCCAAGTCGGTTCCGGCTACGATGCCCACTTCCTTCAATGCGCCGGTTTCGTTGTCGATGGTTCCGCAGGCGATTGCGTCGCTTCCCGCGAGGGCGGTCACGTCGAACGATGTCCAGCCGTAGCGTGCATCGGTCGTTTTGTCCGCTTGGAGCGTCAGCTTGGTCAAAAGGTTGCCGGCTCGCCATCCTTGCGGAGTGTGCCCCGGGTACGTGGACAACATGATGACGCTTTCATCTGCGCTTATGATCCTTGGATGGCTTTCGCTGCCAAGGGAGCACGTTGCTTCCACCACGCCGCGCTCAAGATCTATCCAGTAGCCCTCGCATGATTTCGTTTCGTCGTTCGGCGCGGCCAGGAATGCGCGCTGGTTCGACAGCGGCACCGCGGTTAGGGTCTTCACCACTTCCCCGGCGGGCATGTCGACCCCTTCGACCACGACGGTTTGAAGGTGCTCGGGGCTTTGCGGATCAATCGTGTGCAGCTTGAGCTTTCCGTCTGCCACCTGGAAGAACTTCTGAGATCCGTCAGAGGCTGAAAACAGGTCGCTGGCAGCGGTTTGGCTGTCGTGGTATTCCGTTTCGAAATACTGGCCCGACTGCGAGATCGTTGCCATGTGGGCATCGACTTCAAGGGGGATGCGCACTTCGGGGGACAGGACGTCCTCATCGTTTTCCCGTGCGATCACGAACGTGCCTGCGGGAAAAACTATCTCGCATGTCGAGGTCGGCTTCAGATCGGCGGGGTTCACGAAGAACGGCACGGTTATCTTGGTTCCGTCTATTTTGATGTCGTAAAGGGGTGCATGCTCCCCGTCTATGATGAGGGTGGGCTGGGGTGTTGGGCCTAAGGGAAAGCTCGGCGCGCTCGATGCCTCGAACACCAGGTTGTTCGCGTTCGACACCGTGCTGAACGCAGGGGTCAGCGTGAAATCGCTCGGCGCTGCGGGCTTGTCTTCGGAAGAGTAGGAAACGGAGAATTTTCCTGCGCCTCCCCCTGTTTCGGTTGCGGTTATGGTCAATCCGGTAAAGCCCAGGTTGACGTTCTCGAAGAAGTTGGTTGACGGAAAGCTGCGCGGGGAGACCGTGTCCCCTTCGTATAGCATGCAGCCGTAGCCCGTTCCGTTTACGGCTGAAGAGACAAGCCCGCCGCCGCCGTTGGTGTGGATCTCGTTCATGTCGGGATCGACCAGCTCTATCAGCTGGTTGTACACGGTTCCGTGGCTGTTCGTGTGCGCGTAGTTCTCTCCGTTCGCGGTCAGCTCCCCTTGCACGCGGAACAGGCGGAAGCCCGAGGGCAACTGCATCTTTCCCTCGGAAGAGCTGCCGTAGTAGACGCTTTGGTTCCCGGCGAATTGGTCGTACTCAAGCACGTAATACGACGAGAACATGCCTTCGTCCTGGTTCGAGACGACGGCTATCCGGCCGGCTTTCGTCGGATCGTTCGAGGTGAAAGGCTCCAGCGCCTGCTCGACGGTCGCGCTGCTGGGCGCTTGCTCCACAACGGTTTGCCCCTGCTTGACCGTGATGCCTTGCTCGTTGGCGATCACGCGCGTGACGTCTTCGTCGGCTATCCATCCGAGCAGCCATTTGGAAAAGCCGTTGTGGTCGCCTTGGTTGTCCATCATCATGTCGAAGGTGAGAAGCCCCGTTCGAGCGTCGGTGCTTCCTTGCTGCGCCGCGTACTGGTAGTAGTCGGGCAGGCCCAGAACGTGCCCGGTTTCATGGATGAGGGTTTGCGCGGCGTGCGCGTCGTTCGACGGCTCGGCCAGCGTGACGGTGTTCCAAAGGCGCACGCGTCCGTTTTCGTACGTTTCGGTCGAGCCGAAGGCGGTGCTTTCGTTGCTCCACCATACCGATCCCCATCCGGTGTCTTTCCCGGCGAATCGCAGGTACACGGCGTCGATCTTCCCGTCCTCGTTGGCGTCGAAGCGCGTTAGGTCCACGCTGTCGTCGAGCGACTTGAGCGCTTCCTCGAACAGGGCCGTTATGTTGGTCGAGTAGTAATCCCGGGGGTGTTGCGCGCGGTACTCGAACGTCTCTCCCGTAAGGGAGAGCTTGCCGTACGACGCCCGGTAATAGTACGCGCTCAAGCTTTCGTAGGGAAACGATGCGGCTCCGGGATTGGCGGCGGCTCCTTCGGACGTAGGCCCGATAAGCGCCTGCAAGGCTTGAGCCGTGTCGCCTGCTTCGAAGGAGTAATCGGGAAACGTGACGTGCAGGGCCAGCACGTGGGCCTTCCCTTGCGTGGCCATGCCGCTTGCCCAAACGCTGGGAACCGATCGCTGGGCAATGCCGTCCTGGGCATTCTGGCGTGCAAGGGCCTGCTGCACAAGCGCGTCGTTCGGCTGGTCGTTTTCGAGGGCTTGTTCGAACGCCAAGCGGTTTTCGAACGAGCCGTCGGCAAGGTAGGCGGCCTTTTGCTCTGCGGTGGGCGTGCACGAGGATTCGCCCGTTTCGTGCGCGAACGCCCAGCCCGGCGCAAGGAAAAGCGCGCATGTTAGGGCGATGCCCGCGGCAAGCGCGACCGCAACGCCGTGCAGTCGGCGTTGTTCGGGCGTGCGCTCGAGCGGCAGGGCTGTTCCGTGGCGGGCGAAGCGGTCCATGCGGTCCTCTTTTCAAGAAAGAAATCGATAGCCCGTATAGTATCGGTTTGCTCGATCGGGCACCACCTTTGCCGAGCGCGAAGGTTGCATTTTCCTGCGGCAGGCTTCGCGCGCGCTTCCGCTATACTGGACGCGATCAATTCGAGGGAAGGATTCCCATGCGCTTTATATCGTGGAACGTGAACGGCTTGCGGGCTGTGCAGAAAAAGGGCTTCGAGGACATCGTGTCCGAACTCGATGCGGACATTGTGGCTTTGCAGGAAACCAAGCTTCAGGAAGGTCAGGCAACGCTCGATTTGCCGCAGTACCGCGAGTATTGGAGCTATGCGGAAAAGAAGGGCTATTCCGGCACTGCCGTGTTTTCCAAGGAGGTTCCTTCTCGCGTGATTCACGGCATTGGCTCTCCGTATCTGGATACCGAAGGCCGCGTGACGGCGCTCGAGTTTCCCCAGTTCTGGTTCGTTGACGTGTACACGCCCAACGCTCAAAACGAGCTTGCGCGCATCGATCATCGTATGGAATGGGACGATGCGTTCCGGGATTTCTGCAAGGGGCTTGAAGAGGGCGTCTTGCCTGCCGGCGTGCCGGTTGAAAGCCCTGCTCCGGGAGAGGGGCACGTTACCATTTCCGAGCTGCCCTTGACGCAGCCGGGCGATAGCGCCGATCCGAAGCCCGTTGTCGTGTGCGGCGATTTGAACGTCGCGCACCAGGAGATAGACCTGAAGAATCCCGGCCCGAACCGCGGAAAAGCCGGATTCTCCGATGAGGAGCGCGGCAAGTTCGACGAGCTGCTTGCGGCGGGCTTCACCGACACGTTTCGGTATTTGCATCCCGACGTGACGGGCGCGTACTCGTGGTGGAGCTATCGCTTCAAGGCGCGCCAGACGAACGCGGGATGGCGTATCGACTACTTCTTGGTGAGCGATTCCCTTGCGCCGAAGATTACGAGCGCGTGCATATACGACGAGGTGTACGGCAGCGACCACTGCCCGGTCGGGTTGGAATTGGACCTTGCCTGATAACGCACGCCCTTCCTTGGCGGGGCGCGGTGCTTTGACGTGCGGCTGGGTTCGGGCGTGCGCGTGCGGGGTTGTTCGTCGTATGCGCCGCGAGCCGGTCCTGTGCGTTGCATTTCTGTGCGCCGCGCTTTCCGCGCTGTTCGTTCCGCTTGATGCCGCCTACGCTTCGTACATTGACGCACGGGTGTTGATCTTGCTGTTCTGCTTGATGGCAACGGTTGCAGGCTGCAAGGCAAGCGGCTTGTTCGACATGCTTGCAAAGCTGTTGCTGCAAGGGGACCGATCGTTTCGCGTGGTGTCGTTTACGCTGGTCATGCTTCCGTTTTTCGCATCTATGCTGGTGACCAACGACGTTGCCCTGATCGCGTTCGTTCCGTTTGCCGTGCTGGTGCTGACGCATGCCGGGCGCACGCGCTCCTTGGCGTGGGTCGTGGTCTTGCAGGCCGTGGCTGCGAACTTGGGCGGCATGGCCACGCCTGTGGGCAACCCCCAGAACCTGTACCTGTTCCTGCGCTACGACGTGGGGCTTGCTGAATTTCTGGGGCTGCTCGCTCCCTACGTGGCGCTTGCCTTTGCGGCGTTGGCGGCAGCGTCGTTGGCGTCGGGGTCGGGACGCGCTCGCGTGGTCGTGCCCCTTGCGGCGAAGGGCGTCGACGTGCGGCGCGTGGCTTTGCACGGCGCGCTGTTCGCTGCGTGCTTGCTTGCCGTCGCGCGCGTGATGGACGCGTGGCTGCTTTTGGTTGCGGTGGTGGCGGTGCTGCTGCTGTTCGATAGGCCCGCGCTCAAGGCGGTCGATTACGGATTGCTGCTCACGTTCGTGTGCTTTTTCGTGTTCGCAGGCAACATGGGGCGCATCGACGAAGTGCGCGCTGCACTCGAGGGGCTTATGGACCAAAGCGCCTTGGCGGCATCGATTGCGGCGAGCCAGGTTATCAGCAACGTCCCGGCCGCAGTGTTGCTTTCGGAGTTCACCGCCGATTGGCGAAGCCTGCTGCTCGGCGTGGACATCGGCGGGCTGGGAACGCCGGTCGCGTCGTTGGCCAGCCTTATCGCGCTGAGGATATACTTGCATTCCGAAGGGGCTGGCATCGGGCGCTTCCTTGCTACGTTTGCCGTGGTGAATGTAGCATTTCTGACGTTGCTGCTTGGCTTGTGGGCATGCATGCTATGATGCTGGGACAAAACGACGAAGGAAAGCTTGGTATGGATAGAGCGAAAATAGAACAAGGCGTACGACTGATTTTGGAGGGCATGGGCGAGGACCCCGATCGCGAGGGCTTGCTCAAGACTCCCGAGCGCGTGGCCAAGATGTACGAAGAGGTATTTTCCGGTTTGACCGAGGATCCCTCCGAACATTTTGAAACCACGTTCGACGAGCACCATGAAGAGATGATCCTGGTTCGGGACATCCCCTTCTATTCCATGTGCGAGCATCACCTGGTTCCGTTTTTCGGCTTGGCCCACGTTGCCTACATTCCCGCCGCCGACGGCCGCATTTGCGGGCTGTCGAAGCTGGCGCGCCTGGTTGACGTGTTCGCCAAGCGCCCTCAGGTGCAGGAGCGCCTTACCTCGCAAATCGCCGACACGCTGATAGAGGAGCTGCATCCTCAGGGCGTCATCGTGGTTTTGGAGGCCGAGCACATGTGCATGAGCATGCGCGGCGTGAAGAAGCCGGGCACGAAAACCATGACGAGCGCCGTTCGCGGTGCGTTTGAAAAGAGCCAAGCTACCAGGGCCGAAGCGCTTTCGCTTATCTTCGCGCGTTAGAGTCGGTGGCGCCGCGCACGTGCTTCACGTGAAACATGGCCGCGCGGTCGGGTATTATGGGTGCGAGCAGATTGTGGATGCAGGCGAGAAAGGGATTACCTTATGAAGTGCGTAGTTTCCGTTTTGGGCAAGGATCGCAGCGGCATCGTTGCAAAGGTTTCGATGGCCCTTGCCGAGTGCGGCGCCAACATCGACGATATCAGCCAGACCATTCTGGACGACATCTTCTCGATGACGATGCTCGTCACGCTTGATACTAAGGCCGCCGATTTCAACACCGTGCAGGAAAAGCTCGAGGCGGTCGGCGAAGACTTGGGCGTGCAGATCATCATTCAGCGAGAAGACGTGTTTCAGTTCATGTATTATGTGTAGCCTTTTGCAAGGCTGCATTATGTGAAGCTGGCGGCGTTTTGCCAGATGAGGCTGAATCTCATCCTATACCAGCTCCACATAATATTTTTCGGCCTCCTGCCGTCTAGACGACTGTTTTGAGAAACTCGATGAAGTCTTCCTCGGCAGGAGGTTTATAATGGGCTTTCGCTAGCACCTTGGCGTTTGCGCGCTCGATGGCCTCCTGCTTGTCTTTATCTAGGACTTGCGCGTAGATTTCGGTTGTCGAAATGAACTCATGGCCGAGCAGATCCCGAATTTTTTCCAAAGGGACGCCTTCTGCGAGCCAGTGGGTGGCACGGCTATGGCGCATCGTATGGGGTGTGATATGCCATGATGGAAACAATTCAGGATGTTCGTTGCGAGCTGTATCCACATATTTGGACAGGATGTAGGCAACTCCTCCTCTGGTCAAGCGTTCGCCCTTTTGGTTTGTGAAGAGTGGATCGCTTGGTACGTAGCTTTTGTCGCGGCGCTTCAGATATTCCCTAAGATGCGAGGTGGTGAGCGCTGAAATCCCCACAATTCGGCTCTTCCTGCCTTTGCCTACGAGGTAGACCGTGCTGCTTTCGGAAGGATTTCGCAGAGCGAGGGAGTTGGTGCTCAAATTGATCAGCTCGCCTACGCGGCAGCCTGAATCGTAGAGAAGCTGCAGTAGGGCTAGATCCCGCAGGCTTCCCTCTGCCGCTTCTTCGAGGATGGCCTTCACCGCCTCGCTCGAAAGGTATTTCAGGTGGCCCTCGCTGCCTTTCTTGGTGTGAATCGACAGGATGCCGCGACACTCTGTCAGCATTTCAGGCTCTTCATATTGAAGGTAGTCAGCGAACGATCTCAGTGCGGCGAGCCGTGCGTTTCGGGTGGCAGTCGAGTTCTCCCTTTCGTCTTCGAGCCAAAGCAAGAAGTCGCCCACCGCCTCAGCGGTAAGGTCATGCAACGTCATTTTATTAGCGGATATGCCTCGCTCGTCTCGCATGTAGACAAGGAAAAGGGAGATGGAATCTCGATACGCCGCGACGGTGTTGGCGCTCCTGCTGCGCTGCTTCGGCATCCACGAGCGCAGGAAAACCGTCACATGTTTCTGGAAGTTCTTGTTGCTTGCCAACTGCCTAGATGGCATCGTAATCCACCTCCGGGAAAATGCTCTCATCGAATGCGGCCATGGTGTTGACGATCCGACGTCGGCTCTCCTCGGTGAGATGGAGGTAGCGCATCGTGTCTTGAACGCTGGAATGCCCCAGGTAGCTTGCGAGCACGGGGAGGAGCGCGTACGGATCTTCACCTCGCTCCGCTGCGGCATCGAGCGCGTGGCAGGCGAACGTGTGGCGCAGGTCATGGACGCGCGGGAGGTCTCCTTTGACGGTAGACAATTTCAAAGTCGCATAGGCTTCTTTAAACACCTTGCGCACTGCTTGCTCCGTATAAGGGACAATGCGTTTTTCCGGGGAGGGAAATATGACGCGGTCAGCCGGCCCTTCGGCAAACCGCATGTTTTCCCAATACCGCGCGAACTCGGCTGCAAGCGACTTGGACATGGGGACGAAGCGGTTCTTCTCCCCCTTCGCGTGCCGAATCGCAAGGACGTCATCACGCATATCGACGTCGCAGGCAGCGAGGTTGAGGGCTTCGCCCAGCCGCAGGCCGCATCCGTAAAGGGTTCGGAACAGCATGGGGACGACGAGATGGCGATCGGGATAGCGCTTGTCATAGGGTATGGCGTCGAATATGCGGGCCAATTCCTGAATTTCGGCATGCGTGAAGATGTAGGGTTGGAAATCCGACGAGCATTTTGGCAGCATGTTGTTGGGGAGGACGTACGCGTCGTACCCGTTGGATTGCAGGAAGAGTCCGAAATTCCTGATCATGCTCGCACGGTTGTGCCTCGTGCCCATGGCTTCTTCTCCGCGGGGCTCGATCCATTGGAGGACGGCTTCGCGGGGAAGGACGCTATCGTCTCCAGCCGGTCTGTATGCCTCCGCCGCTTCTGAAATGCTTCGGAGCATGTAGATCTTCCCTACGTCCACTTTGTAGCCCATGGACCGCTTGTGGTTGACGAAGTCGATGCACAGCTCCGCATTCGGGCCGTTGATTTCGATTCGGTCTATAGACGGCATGGCGGCACCTCCAGGGCGACCGAGCGTAAGCGCTCGATGTCGATATCGAGATAGGGCCGTGCAGAGTCGATCTGCGATTGCCCGAGGACCGAACCGATGATTTTGTAGTCGGTTCCGCCGTCCATCATCGTCGTGGCGAGTGAGTGGCGTATGGCGTGCGATCCGTGGCGGCGGCCTACCACGTCGATTCCGGCTCGAGCGCAAAGTTCGGTGATTTTCGAATAGATAGCGCCGGCGCTGTTATAAGGTCGATATGGCTTTACTTCTGTTAGGAACACCGTGTCGAACCCCGATTCGGGGCGTTCGTTCTTTAAGTAATCTAGCAAAGCCATCTTCACGGGGTGAGTCATTAAAACGATCTGCGTCTCCCCGCTTTTGCTTTGCGCGAAGCGGATCTCGTCGATTGCCCAGTCGATGTCATTGAGCGAAAGGCGTATGACGTCTTTCGCTCGGAACCCATAGGTGACGAACAATAGAACCAGGGCCGTTTTCATCTTCGGGCGGCGAGGGCTTGCGGCTGCGGCATCCAAAAGGCATGCCAGCTCTTCGGCTGTGAACCAAGAAGGCAGTTGGGGAGCGGCTTTTGCGATTCGGCCTGTCAGCGCGTTTTCAGGCGAGTGACCCAGTTCGCGTACGGTGGACACGTATGCAAGGAAATCACGAAGCCGAGTTACGGTGACGGAAACCGATTTGGGCGCCTGGCTCTCCCTTGCGTCGAGAAGGAAAGCCGTTACGTGCTCCGGCAAAAGCTCTTCGATACATCCGATTTTGCCATCAATGAAATACAGGAATTTTCGCGCGGCGTTCAAGCGGCAGCGCTTCGTGTCTTTCTTGAGCCCCCGCTCGGTAAGATGATCGCGATACCCTTCGACAAGGTAAACAAAGCGGGCCGGGCAAGGATAGCGATAGTCTGCCCTGCAGTAAAACATGCCTATCCGGTCGAACTCGACAAGCCGACGGATGGGTAAACATAAGGAAGAGGGGGCATTGGCGAGCGCGCGTGTTGCTAACTTCTCTGAATACTGGTCGTCGCCCGAATCTTTGGCGAAACGCTCCAGGTACGCCCATCCCTTCACATACCGCTCGATGATGCTTGGAGAGTAGCCTTCGGCCTCCATATAGCGACGAGCTCTGCCGACAATCTCACTTACGGTCTGTCCCATAAACCATCCTTTCACGTTGGGAATAGAGACAGACCTATTGTGGCGATAAATTATGTGAAGTAGTAATGTCCTATAAAGAAACCTTGAACAGCTAAGACTTGCAATCACTAAACATAATATTTACTTCTTGAGCACTTTGCATAAACGGTTTTATGGACAGCTAGTGATAACATGTACAAGATTTAGCTTCGAAGCTAAATAGTCGCAGGGCCGATGCCGCTGCGATTGCAAACGTGCCGTCAGAATTTCCTGGCGGCACGTTTCGTTTGGTAACGTCATGGTCTTCGTCGCGGGCTTTCGCATTGCTTGGCTTACAATGTGCTCGCGTACGTGAGCTTCTTTGCCGAGCTTGTCCATCGAGCAAAATGTAGGTGATACATGCATCGCGGAAAAGAGAAAAGCCCTAAAACGCTGCGCCTTGTGAGCGCGCTCCTTCTTGTCATTGCGTTGTTGGGGCTGGTTAATGCGTTGGTCCTGCTTTTTAACGTCGACGCTATCATCCAAGATCCCGAAAGCGTCAGGCAGTTGTTCGACGGGCAGGCTCTTGATAACGAGACCGTTATCTTGTTCGTGGCGGTAATCGCAGGCGTAGGCATAGCGGAATCCTTGCTGCAGATTTTTTCAGCTGCGATGGGTTTTCGCGCCGCGCATGGAAAAGCTCCTGCCGAAACGTGCCAGGTTCTTGGTTTAGGGCTGATTGGCGCCGCGCTGATCTCCTCGTTGGCCACGGGTCTGCTTTCGGGCTTTACGTACCAGCATATTGTTTCGTCTGCGGCTTCCGTGATCTTGCCCGTTCTGTATTACGCGGCGGCTCGTCGTGCCACCGCGGAAACGTTTTGGCAGGGCATCAAAGAAGAGCAAGACCATGAGGACGAAAAGGCCGAAGTCGATTCGGCGGCTTCGCATGCTTTCGAAGCTCCTTGCTCGTACCGACTTGAAGGGCGACTGGTTCCTGTTGCCGATTCCGACCAGGCGGACGTGTTCATTGTGGGCAGGGATCCCGCGCTGTGCGGCGAGGCGTGTTCGTCTGACGACTTTGCAGAGAATCTCGTGCGTCATTGCCATGCAGACGTGCTGCCGTCGAACGTGAGCGGAACCCTTTTGCTTCCGGTTGACATGCTTCCCGAGGAGGTGAAGAAGCACGCCGCGCGCCCCCTTGAGGCTGCATACGTGTTGGACGAGGGGCGCTTGGTTTTTGCGACCGAAGACCCGTTGTTTCCCGTGCTGTTCAAGCTGTACGTCGATCGGCAAACGTTTGAAAAGACCAGTTCAGCCGCAGTTCTATTCGAGTTTTTGCGCTATCTCATCGGAAACGACGCAACGTATCTTAACGAAGTTCTCGAGCGTTTGGACAAGCTTGAGGAGAACACGTCCGAAGAGGTCAACGAGATACCGAAAGACTTCGAGGAATTCGTGATGTCGTTGCGCCGTTCGCTTCGGGAATTGCTGCGCTTCTACAAGCAGTATTCTCACATGGGGCGAACCTTGGCAACGGCGCGCAGCTCGGCGCTTACCGAGGATGATCGTGCGCTGTTCACCATACTGGCCGATCAGTCTCAACGGCTTGCCGACGACACGCAGGATTTGCTGGACTATGCTCTGCAAATCAAAAACCTGTACCAGGCGAAAATAGACGTACGGCAAAACAAGGTCATGCAGATTCTTACTGTGGTCACATCCATATTCATGCCCTTGACGCTGATAACGGGATGGTACGGCATGAATTTCAAGGTTATGCCCGAACTGGGCTGGAGCATGTCCTACTTCGTCTTGATAGCGGTGGCTATCGTGATCGTGACGGTGGAGATAATCATCTTCAAGCGCAACAAGTGGTTCTAGCGGTTTGAGTTGACTGGCTCGGCGGCGTTCTTGTGCAGGCTGCGCGCCCGGCTTGGAGCGGGCGGGGTTGCTGCAAAGCCCCGTCCCCTCCAAGCCGGGCGCGCTTTCGCTTCGGCAGGGGCGCGCCCGGAATTTACTTATCGGTCTTGCCGTCCTGGCTCATGATGCCGCCAGCTGCCATGAATCCTCCTACGAATGCAAGTCCCAGATCGGCGTACATGCCGGTGAGGGGCTTGCCGGCGGGGTTGCCCTCGCCCGAAGAACCGCCTGCGGTATGCCATCCTGCGTACAGGCCGGGAATCGGCTTGCCATCCGTGCTTACCACTTGCATGTGCGGCGTGATGCGCAAGCCGGTTTTCGAGCCGAATACGTGCCCGCCCAGCTTCGCTCCGTAGAACGGGGGCTCGTCTATGGCGATCATCCACTCGGACGGGTACGGATAGGTTGCGCTGTAATCTTCGCCTTTCGCGCACGCTTCGTTCCATTGCCGTACCGCATCGGTGAGCACGCCTTGCCCGAGTTCAAGCTTTGCTTCCAGCTCTTCTATCGTGTCGCACTTGAAGACGGCTCCCCCGTCGATCATTTGCTGGAATCCGGTGTGCCAGTCGCGCAACCATTCGGGCACGCGGTCGATGAAGGGATCGTTGGCTGCCACTATTTTTGCCTTTCGGCAAATAACCTGCCCGAAGAAGTTGTCCTGCACCAGTTGGTCGAATTTCGAATCAAAGCAGCAGTACGTTTTTCCGCCCGGTTGACTCATCTCGATGGCGGCCGTGTCGCACAACCCTGCCGACGACGGAGGGGCGTCGGTGGTGTACGGGTAGCTGGTGGCCGACGTGGATATGAAGGGTACGCGCTGGCCGTCGCGGTTGATGCGCAGCCAGGGCTGCCTCAATGCTTGGTTGCCGTCTTTGTTGATGTGGGAGTCCATCATGGTGTCGAACTCGTCGTAGTCGCGCCACCACACGCCTCCGTCGAACGCACCGGTTGAATCGTATCCCGAAAGGTCTGCGCCTACGCCTTGTCCCATGCGGATGCATTCTCCGGTGCCGTTCGGCGGGGTGGCGATGTTCGCTATGCCGGGCAAGCAGGTGGCGGAGTACTTGGCCATCATGGCGCGGTTCATTTCCATGCCGCCAGCCGTCAGCACCACGGCGCGCGTCGCTCGGACGAAGCGCTCCTCTTTCCGCTGCGTCGTCTTGACGCCCAGCACGCTTGTCCCGTCGAAAACGAGCGCGTCAACGTTGCAGCCGACGCGGATGTCGACGCCCGCGTTCCGAGCGGTTTTCTCCAGCTCTTGAAATGGGATGAGGTTGACGTTGATTCCGTTCGTGGGCGTGGACATGCCCTCCCATTCCAGCAGTCCGTTTCCGGCAGGCGAGGGATTCATGGGCACCCACTTTGCGTTTGCCTTTTCGTTCATCCAGTCGATGCACTTCGGTCCTTCGGCGGCCATAGCTCGAAGAAGATCGGGATCGCCCGTCATTTGCTGGCAGTCCATGACGAATTCTACGATGTTGTTCACGTCGTAGGGGTACGACGGGTAGGCCCAGTGAGCAGCTTCGGCTTGCTTGTGCCCGCCGAAGTTGGAGAACACCGACGAGTGCTTCGAGTTGCCTCCTGTTTCTTCGTTGCGCTCCAGCATGAGGACGCGATAGCCCGCTTGCGCCAATCGAATGGATGCGTTCATTCCTCCCGCGCCCGATCCCACCACGACGACCTCGGTTTCCTCGTCCCATGTTGAAGGGGGCTCCACCGGGTCGATGGGCGCCGCGGCTGCTTCAAAGTTTGCTTGCGCTCCCGTGCCCGCTGTAGTTGCGGACATGGAGGCGCCGCCCTGCGGCGAGCATCCTGCCAAGCCTGCAAGCGCGCCGGTTCCTCCCAAGATCGCGGCGCCTTTCAGAAAGCTTCTACGGTCAAGTTCCATGGTCGATTCCCCTTTCCCTGCGTTGTTCGGCTCCCCAGCCGAGTTGAAGCACGCCGTCCTATTCGCGGGTCGAGCGAGTTTGCTTTCGATGCCGCACGGCGCGTATCGCCATCGTATGCCCGGTTCCTCGCCCGCACCTGAAGCCTTTTCGCATAGGGCGAAGGTATTTTTGGGGCGCTGTCCAAAACGGGTAAGAGGGTGTAAAATTTTCTTTACAACTGTTCGTCGTTGGACCAGGGAGGGGACACCGATGGATACACGGTATGTGGAAGAGTTTTTGGTTTTTGCCGAAGATGCGAACTACTCAGCGGCTGCAAAAAGGCTGTTCATCACGCGTCCGACGTTAACCGAGCATATTCACGCGCTTGAAGACGAGCTTGGATGCTTTCTGGTGGGGAGATCTCAAGGCAAGGTGGTCTTGACTCCTGCGGGAAAGCAATTCGTGCAGTCGGGAGCGAAGCTTCTGGACTTCGTTCATGCTCTGGTGGACGACTATCAAAACATGGCCGACAATCTTTTGACGGTTACGGTTGCCCAGACCAATCTGCCTTGGCTGGAGACCATCTTGTACAAGGCGCGCTGCGAAGTGCAGCGTCGCTATCCTATGAAGCGCATCGACATCGTGACGGTTAACGGACCGTGCAGCACGGTCGAGGCGCTTAGGGATGCAACGAACGACATTGTGGTTGCAGGCGCGAAAAGCTATGTTTCCAAGGACGATCGCGGCGCGTATCCCGAAGGCATCCAGGGATTTCGCTTGGGGTCAGAGGAAATCCGACTGCTTGTTACGCAGGGAAACCCGCTGTTCGATCAAGATGTTGTTCGCGCTCGTGACCTGGACGGGATGGCCGTCATGCTGCCTCCCGACATCTACCGGGGCTATATCCGCGATGGGGTGGCGGACCGGTTTCGTTTGCGCGGCGCCGACGTTGATCTGAAGACCATGGGGTTCTCCGACCATTTCGAGTACTTCACGTACGATTTCAAAGACAGCATCGGCGTGGTTCCCACGACGCTCGTTCCCCGGTTCGGGCTTGACGAACGGGAGGAATGCCGCACGTTCGTCTTGGAGGATCTGCCGCTGCGCACCGATTTCTACGCACTGTATACCGATGAATTCGCTCGCTCCGAAAACGGGTCGCTGTTGGTGGCCGCTATGACCAAGCTGGCTGCCGCGTCTGCTCGGTAAAGCCCCCTTGCTTCAATGCTACTCTTTTAGTAGCATATACGAATGCACGACAACCTCACCGCATGAGCAAAAAGGAGCACACGCATGACTCAGGCAACCAAGCAGACCATCGACGGCGTTGACGTCTCGATCGAATACACGAGCGTATCGGACGCCCCGGTTACCGACGCGGAGATTCGCGCCTACATCGATCGGGGTAACGCGCAGCACCCGAACAGCTCTGTGACCAGCCTTGATCTTGAAGTTGATGGCCAGGACGTGGGCATTCGCTACGGATTGGCACCCGTTCCGTTCGATCGCATTCGTCGCATTACCGGATACTTGGTGGGCACCATGGACCGCTGGAACGACGCGAAGTCTTCTGAAGAGCACGATCGCGTGAAGCACGGCGTTGCACGCGACGAGCGCTCGTTCGCCTGCGCGAACGGCTGCTAGCAATTTCGTACCACGCTGCGCGCTCGGGGTTTCCGGCGGGCGAAAAAATCGTATTCGTTGACGGGTCGCGACATTTGTTTGCGACTCGTTTCGTATACTAAAGCAATGACCGCGATGAAAGATACCACTGTGAAAACCCCGCAGCCTTCAGACGACCGAGCCGAGCGGCGCGAGCCGATCGGCTCTTCCGAAGATACGACGGCTCCCGCATGCTTGAGCGGCGATCCTTCGTGCGCCCCTACCGAGCGCATCCTGGAACCCGAAGTGCGCGGGCACCATCGCCGGCGTCGCAAGCTTTTGGAGTTCACGCACTCGTCCACCCGGGCTACCATGCTCATGTTGGCCGCTGCCGTGGCCGCGCTCGTTATCGAGAACACGCCCATCCTTCCGTACTTCGCCGAGTTTTGGCATTCGTTCAATATCGGGTTCTCGCTGGGCGACTTCGCGCCCCATCTTACGCTGGAGCACTTCATCAACGATTTCCTTATGGCGATCTTCTTTTTGCTGGTAGGTTTGGAAATCAAGTTCGAAATGACGGCGGGAGAGCTGACGAACCCTCGCAAGGCGCTGCTTCCCATCGTTGCCGCTGCGGGAGGGGCCGTGCTGCCGGCGCTTGTGTACTTGGCGGTGAACGCCGGCAGCGGCGCGATGCAGGGCTGGGGCGTTCCCATGGCCAACGACATCGCGTTTTGCCTGGGCATCCTTGCCCTTTTGGGAAATCGCATTCCGTCGGGGCTGCGATCGTTTTTGTCTACGCTGACCATTGCCGACGACATGATCGCCATTTTGGTCATCGCCGTGTTCTATACGGCCGATCTGAGCATCGTGTGGCTTGCGGGCGGCTTGGCGCTGTTCGCCGTGCTCATCTTGTTCAATCGCCTGCACATCTACGATCTGCCTCCCTACCTGCTGGTGGGCTTGCTCATGTGGGTGTGCTTCCTCATGTCCGGCGTGCACGCCACCATCGCGGGTGTTTTGCTCGCCCTGGTCATGCCGGCGCGCTCGCAGGTCAAGCTGGATCGCGCGCCAAGCTGGTTCGAGGCTCGTGCCCGCCGCGCCGACGAGCGCTACGACCCAGGCGAGCCCGATATCGTGCAGAAAGAGTACCTGAACGAGCTTAAGGAAATCGGCCGCGTTTCGCGCTTGTCCATCCCGCCCGTCACGCGGCTCGATCATCACCTGCACGTTCCCGTGTACTTCTTCATCCTGCCCCTGTTCGCGTTCTCGAACGCCAGCGTGGTGCTGGTGGGAATGGACCCGATGGCCATCATTGCGAACCCCGTGACCATCGGCGTGTTCTGCGGCTTGCTGTTCGGTAAACCGCTGGGAATTTTCCTGGCAACGTGGATCACGGTGAAGCTGAAGCTGTCCGATCTTCCGCGCGGCGTGAACTGGGGTCACATCGTTGGCGTGTCGGTTCTGGGCGGTGTGGGGTTCACCATGGCCATCTTCGTGACGAACCTGGCGTTCGTCGACGCCGCCACCATCGCCGTGGCGAAAGCGGCCATTCTGGCGGCGTCGCTCATTGCGGGCATCGCGGGCTTTCTGGTGCTGCGCAAGGTCACCGACGAGGCTGAGGCTGAATTCGAGGTGGAGGGGGCGTAGCGCGCGGCCCGTGCGCGCCCAGCGCCCCTTTTGGCGTTTGCCCTGCGGTTGCGGCGCGCGATGCGCTTACTTCGCAACGATGGTCGGTTTTGCCGGCTCGGGCAGTTCCGCGGTGCAGTGGGCGCAGCGGGTTGCCCCTTCCGCCACTTCTTCCAGGCAATACGGGCAGTGCGGAGCCTTCGTTTCCTCGACGGTCTTTCCACGTTTCGCAAACGATTGCATCTTGTTCAGCCCCTTCACGATAAGGAACACCACTAGCGCGATTATCAGGAACTGGATGACCGCGCCTATGAAGTTTCCGTATGCGATGGCCGAATCCCCGGCGCCCAGGGGGATGAACAGCTTCATGTCGGAGAAGTTGACGCCGCCGATGAATGCGGACACGATGGGCATGATAAGGTCTTGCACCACGGAGTTGACGATGGCGGTGAATGCGGTGCCGATAACCACCGCTACGGCAAGATCCATCACGTTGCCCCTGTTGATGAACTCTTTGAATTCCTCCAAGAACTTCTTCACGGCCGTCCTTTCTGCTTAAAAGCGGTAGCTTGCGTGACGCTTCCAAGCGCCTTTCGTCAGTATAGAGGGGTCGTGCTAGAATGCCATGGTTGTAGCAACAATGAAGCAGGTCCGAAACCTTTTCGGATAGTCACGGATGGAGGCGCCATGACGCGGGTTTACTCGTATACCAAGCCGATCGAGGCCGATATGGTGGATGCGTTTTGCGTGCTTCAGAGGGGGTTCACCGATCAGTTCGTGTACTACTGCAAGGATCGGCCGATTCGTTTCATGGGGTTGGGCCGCTGCATTGCGCTGCCGTCGCTGGCCGACGTGGAGTGCGATCTTGAAGGTCCCGCAGCGCAGCAACCCGTGTTCTTTTCCTTCAACCGTTTCGATGCCGAGAATCCGTCGCCTACCGACGAGCTGTTCGAGGCCTTTCCTCGCTTGCGGTTCATGTTGCCGGAAATCGTGCTGATAGAAACCGAAGAGGGCGTGCATTTGCAGGTGAATTCGCTCGGCCCCGTGTATGCCGGGCGCATCGAGCGCTTCGAGCGCCAGGCTCTTTCGGCCCCCAAGCGCCGCCGCGAAACCATTCCCTATCGCGTGGAGCCCGACTCGCGCGAGGCATGGCGCGAAGCCGTGGGCGCCGGCCTGGCTGCTATCGAGCAAGGACGCGTGGACAAAGTGGTGCTGTCCCGCCGACAGAAGCTGGTTGCCGACCGCCCCTTTTCGTCAAAGGATCTGCTGGTCAACCTCATTGACGGCGAGGCTCGCGGCACGGTGCTCCTGTACCGGTACGCCGACGTGTTCTTCTGCGGCTGCACGCCTGAACTGCTCGTGCGCAAGCGCGGTGCCGAAGTTGAGAGCATGTGCCTGGCCGGTACGTGCCCGGCCGGCGCGACGGAGCAGGAGCGCGCCCATCTGGCCGATGCGCTGATGGGCGACCAGAAGAACCGGGCGGAGCACGACTACGTGGTTCGGTTCATCCGCGAAGTGTTCCGCCGCACGTGCTACGACGTGGACGTGCCCGCCAACCCGGGCATTCTGCCGCTTACGCATGTGCAGCACCTGTTCACGCCCGCGCGCGCTCGCATGCTCGAGGGCGTTGACCTGTGGACGATGATGGGCGACCTGCACCCAACCCCGGCGGTTGCGGGCACGCCGGTGGGCGAGGCCCAGATGCTCATTCGGCGCATCGAGGAGTACAACCGGGGCTTTTTCGCGGGGGCGTGCGGGTACGTTGATGGTGCAGGCGACGGCGAGTTTTCCGTTGCGTTGCGCACGGGCGTGTTCGACGGCGAGATAGGCTGGGTGTACGCTGGCTGCGGTATCGTGGCTGGTAGCGACGCCGACGACGAGTACGACGAGATCGGCATGAAGCTGAAGACGGTTCTCAGCGCCTTTGAAGGGAGCCAGGCATGAGCGAGGCGAAAGGGCGGGGCCAGCGCCTTGTTTCGTCCGAGTATAAGCCGGCGGCTTCGTCTTGCTATCTCGACGGCGTGGAGTTTTTGGCGGCGTTTTTCGACGAGCTCAGTTGCTGGGGCGTGCGAGACGTGGTGGTGAGCCCCGGATCTCGTTCTACGCCGCTTTCGATGACCGCGTACGAGCTGTCGCGCCGCGTGCCCGAGCGCATGCGGGTGTTCGTCGACGTCGATGAGCGCGGGGCCGCGTTTTTCGCGCTTGGCATGGCGAAGGCGACCGGCCGGCCGGTCGCCGTGGTGTGCACGTCGGGGTCGGCGGTGGCGAACTACTATCCCGCCGTTCTTGAGGCGGAGTCCTCGCGCGTGCCGCTGATCGTTTTAACGGGCGACCGCCCGCCGCGCCTGCAGGGATTGGGCGCGCCGCAAACGTGCGACCAGCTCAATGCGTACGGCAGCCATGTTCGCGCGTTCAGGCAGATGCCCCTGCCCTCCGCCGACCCTGCGGCCGTGGGTTTTGCCCGCCAGGCGGCGCGCGAAGCGTGCATCGCGTCTCTGGGCGAAGGGGTGCTTCCCGATGAAGGCCTCCGATTGGCGGCAGCATGCTGGGGCGGCCCCGTGCACCTCAACTTTCCGTTCGACGAACCGCTCAAGCCCGACCTTTCCGCGGAAGGGGTGTTTGACGTCGGCAGATCTTTGTCGGAGGCGTTCGGGGTCATGCGTCCGCGTGCATCGTTCGGCATGCAAGATGCCGTACGCGTTTCTTCGTTGCTTGCCAACCGCCGCACGCTCGTGTTGGCGGGGGAAGGCTCGTGCGCAACGGAGTTCGAGGCGCGCAAGGTGCTTGCGTGGGCCGAGGCGTTCGACCTCCCCGTTTTGGCAGATCCGCTTTCCGGCCTGCGCTGCTTTGCGGATAACGTGGTGATCGACAACTACGATTCTCTGTTCGGCGTTGGCGGGTCGGTCCCCGAAGAGCGCGCTCCGCAGGCGGTTATCCGCTTCGGGCGCTTCCCGGTGTCGAAGAAGGCGACGCAGATGGTGGCGTCGCTTCGCCCGATGCAGATCGTCGTCGATCCGCTTGAGACGCGCGATTGCAATGCAGCCACCGATCTGTTCGTGCGTTGCAAGCCGGTCGAGTTCGCGGGGTCGTTGCGCGTGGCTTGCGACCTGGGGACCATCGATCATGAGCCTTCGGATCGGCAGCGGGATTTCGCAGGCGCTTGGAAGGCCGCGAACGATGCGGCGCGAAGCTGCTTGCTCGCGGCTGATTCCGTGGAGGCGGGCTTCGAGGGCGCGTTCGTGCGGCGCGTCGTGGAGCTTGCGCCTGCCGGGTCGTGTTTGTTCGCAGCCAACTCCATGAGCGTGCGCGCCGTTGACACGTTCTGCCTCAAGGGCAACAAGTCCTTGACGGTGCTGTGCAATCGCGGGTTGAACGGTATCGACGGCACGGTGTCCACGGCGCTGGGCGCTGCTCAATCGTTCGCGCAAACGACGCTGCTCACGGGCGATCTTACCCTGCTGCACGACGTGAACGCCCTTGCCCTGCAACGCGAGCTGCGCGTTCAAGCGGCGCAGGGCGGCGGTTCGCCCAGCATCGTGATCGTGCTGCTCAACAACAACGGCGGCGGCATCTTCGACATGCTGCCCCAGAAATCCGACGAGGACTACTTCGAGCGGCTGTTCCTCACCCCGCAAGACGTCGATTTCGCCGCCGCTGCGCAAGCGTTTCGCGTGCCCTATCGACGCGCCGAGACCGTTTCGCAGTTCGACGAAGCGTACCGGGCATGCCTTGGCGTTCCCGGCATCAGTCTGATCGAGGTTCCGGTTCCCCTGGAAGGCCTGCGGGAGCGATACGCGCCGTATTGGAATCTTTTCTAATGGGAGCCGACGCGCGTGCGCTGCGCCGGTCCAGCCTGTTGAACCGGTTCAGATGCCCGCTTGCGCCATGCGGTTCGGAGGTACGATGAGCGAAGTCTTGCAGCACGAGTTCGGAGATGCGATGAGCGAGGTTTTGCAGCATGAGAGCAGCTTCGATGTGCGCGGCGTGCGCTACCGCTACCTGATCTGGACGGGGGCTTGCCGGTCGCTTCCCCCGGTTATCTTGCTGCATGGGTTTTCCCAAAGCGCCGACTCGTGGGATCAAGTTGCCCCCTTGCTTGCTTGCCACCGCACGGTATATGCGCTTGACCTGGTTGGACATGGAGGGTCGGCCGCTCCTGCGGATTCGTTTTCCTATGCGCTGCAAGCTCAGGGGGAGGCTCTGCTTTCGTTTGCCGCGCACGCGGCGGCGGAAAACGGCCGGCGCCGCCCTGCGGTGATCGGGTATTCGATGGGCGGTCGTATTGCACTGTCTTCCCTGGTTGGACAGCCGGAAGCGTTCTCTCGTACGGTGAGCTCGCTTGTTCTGGAAAGCGCTGGGCTCGGATTCGCCACCGATGCCGATCGTGCTTGTGCGGCAGATCGCGATGCGGCCAATGCCTCCCGCTTGCGGGAGCAGGGCCTGAAGGCGTTCATGGATGCATGGGAGCGTCTTCCGCTGTTCGCTTCCCAACGACGTTTGCCCCCGAACGTGCGGTCGCACGTGCGCGCCGGACGGCTCGCTAATGACGCGGAGGCGCTTGCGCGTACGTTCGAGCATGCCGGCCAGCATTCTATGCCAACGCGCAAAGAGGTGCTTTCCGCGCTGGCTACTGTTTGCGACCAGGGAGTTTCGGTTCAGTATCTGACCGGGTCGCTCGATCGGAAGTACTGTGCGCTGTCCGAAGAGCTGCGCTGCGTTCCCGACGTTGCCGTCGAGGTAGTTCAAGGTTCGGGACACAACGTGCATCTGGAGGCGCCCGCGGATTTCGTTCGATGCGTCGAGGCGTTCCTGGCGCCCGCGCCCCTCAGGCCGCGCGCATAGCGTTGTTGGTTTTTGCTTTGCGGCGTAGGTGCGAAGCGTCCGCTCGCGCGGGAGGCGCGGTGTTTACGGGTGCGCCCATGGGGGAGGGGTGCGCGCCTCCCGGTGCCCCTGCTCCTGCGCGCCCTTGCGCCAGCGGTCGGCGACGTCCTGAGCCAGCTCGATCGGCCGCGCCTCTGCTCCCTTGCCGACCGTCCGCCTGCTCCGCGTATGGGGAGCGCGCACGAAAAACCCCTGTCGCTGGCAGGTTTTGACGGTTTGAGGTCGATTGATCTGGCAAGGCAGGTGCTCCGGAAAAGGCAGCTTGGTAGATCGAGGCTGTGAGCAGGCAAAACGAAAAGCAGGTCGAACTTTGGCAAACGCGCCGCTCGACTCGACGACCTCAAACCGTCAAAACCTGCCAGCGAAGGCGGTTTTTCGTGCGCAAGCCTCTTTCCGGGTGCGGGGTTGCGGCTGGGTGCTGCCGCTGACGGGGTGCGACGGTTCTGACAGGGCGCCCTGCCGCCAACAAGGCGCGGCAGCGGCGTGCGGCGACGGCAGGACGCGGCGTGCGGCAGCGCGTCCCGGCGCTGCCAGCAGGCCCCGGCGGTTCTGACAGCGCGTGGTAGCGGAGGGCTTGCGAGAGCGGTCGAACGGGCGCTGCTCGGCGCGCGGCTCGCCACGGCGGCCTGGCTTGTGCGCGACGGCGGGCGTTTTCCGCTGATTCCCCAGGTTGCGTCGTTTCTTTCCGGAGATATTCTGCGGAGACGTGCGTCTTTTCCCATTACGCGTTACTATAAGCCAATCCAACCGAAAACCTCCCATACGGCGTGCTCGGCTGATCGAGCGCGTAATGAAAGGACGGCCATGAGCGATACTGCGTGGCAGGCGGGCAAATCGTATCGAGAAATCGTGTACGAGACGTGCGACGGCATTGCCAAAATCACCATCAACCGGCCCGAACGTCGCAACGCCTTCACTCCGCTCACCGTTACGGAGCTTTACGACGCGTTTAGCGTGGCACGCGACGACGCTTCGGTCGGCGTCATCATCCTGACGGGCGCGAATCACGGCGGCCGCCCCGAAGACGAGGCGTTCTGCTCTGGCGGCGACCAGAAGATTCGCGGCAACGGCGGCTATGTGGGCGAGGACAACATCCCGCGCCTCAACGTGCTTGACCTGCAGCGTCTCATCCGCGTTGTCCCCAAGCCCGTTATCGCCATGGTCAACGGCTACGCCATCGGCGGCGGTCACGTGCTGCACATTTTGTGCGATCTGTCCATTGCGGCCGAAACGGCCAAGTTCGGCCAGACGGGTCCGAAGGTCGGCAGCTTCGACGCTGGTTACGGCGCGGGCTATCTGGCCAACATCGTAGGCCAGAAGAAGGCGCGCGAAATCTGGTACCTGTGTCGGCAGTACACGGCGGCCGAGGCTTTGGACATGGGCCTGGTCAATAAGGTGGTTCCCTTCGACCAGCTCGAGCAGGAGTGCGTGAGCTGGGCGCGCGAAATGCTGCAGTTCAGCCCCACGGCTCTGCGATTCATGAAGGCGTCGTTCAACGCGGCCACCGACGGCTTGGCGGGCATTCAGCAGCTTGCCGGCGATGCGACGCTTCTGTATTACACTACGGACGAGGCGAAGGAAGGTCGCGACGCGTTCAAGGAGCATCGCGCGCCCGACTTCACTCAGTTCCCGAAGTTTCCCTAAGATGGTGAATCCTGGCGTGCGACGGCGTTCGCGCGCCAGGCGCGATGATAGTGCCTGGCCGTTGCGGCCAGCGACGAAGTGCTTGAGAGGCGGGGCGGAGTGCGGCGATGATCGGCGCATTTGAAAGCATGGTGCGGCAGTGCCCGCAACGTACGTGCTTCACGTACGTTGACGAAGCGGGTGCGGAGCTGTCGTTTTCGTATCGCGAAACGCGGATGCTGTCTGCGGCCATCGCGCGCAACTTGCAGTCCCATGGAGCGAATCCAGGAGACTGCCTTGTCGTCGATCTGCCGAACTGCCCTGCGTACGTGTTCCTTATGCTGGCCGCTGCGTACGGCGGCTTCACACTGATAGCGCTCAACAACCGTTTGACGAGCGCCGAGAAGATGAGTCGCGTCATGGAGGTGGAGCGCACGTCCGATGCGCGCATCGCCGCACGTATCGACGAGGGCAACGTGAAGCGTGTACTCGATCGGGCGTCGGCGCTTCTTGCCGGCGAAGAATCGACCGCGTCGCCTGCGTCGCGCGCTGCCGCTCGGCCGAGTCGACCGACGTTCTCCACGCTTGTTGCGGCCGCTTCGGCCGAGGCTCGCTCGACGAAGGCCCTGGGAAGGGCGGGCACGGGCAGGGCTTCCGCCCGTCGACGCGACGCCGTTGCTCGCCAAGATGCTCTTGAGGGCATCATCCACTTTGCCGAGCATGCCGCGCACGTGTTCGATTCCAGCATGCGAGCCGTGATCATGTTCACCTCGGGAACGACCGGCCGCGCAAAAGCAGTACCTCTCACCTGGGATAACGTGTGCCGTTCCTCGGAGATATCCAACACCGCCCTCAACCGTCGGGCCGAAGGGCTGTGGCAGGCCGCGCTGCCGCTGTACCACATAGGCGGGTTCCAGGTGGTGGTTCGCAGCTTTTTGAACAACAACAGCTTCGTGCTGTACCGCCGCTTCGATCCCGACCGCCTGTTGGGCGACGCTGCAAGCAAGGGCGCTACGCACGTGTCGGTGGTGGACAAGATGCTGCAGGATCTGCTTGCTTCGAGCCGTGCGGAAACGCTGAAGCGCTACGCTTGCATTCTTTTGGGCGGCGGAGCAACGAACCCGCAAACGCTCGAGCGCTCCTGTGCGCTTGGTCTTCGCGTGTACGCAAGCTACGGCATGACCGAGACTTCAAGCCAGATTGCCCACGCCCAGGTCACGTCTTCGTTCCAAGGCGGACTGCGCCTGCTTCCCGGTTACAAGGCCCGCATTGTCGATCCGGGCGAGGATGGCTTCGGCCGCTTGGCGGTGAAGGGCCCCGGTGTGTTCGCGGGGTACCTGAACGCCCGCGCAGCTCATACGGTGGACGGGTACTTCCTCACAGGCGATACCGCTGCCATGTACCAGGGCTCCATCTACGTGAAGGAGCGCACCGAGGACATGTTCGTCTCGGGCGGGGAGAACATCTATCCCGCCGAGATCAAGGAACGGCTTCTGCGCGTTCCGGGGGTCGCCGATGCGCATGTGTTCGGGGTTCCCGACGAGCGATGGGGACGCCGACCCGTGGCGTTCGTGGAGCGCGAGCGGGCGCAGGAGGCATCAAGGTCGTCTGCGCTGGACAACTGCCGATTCGCGCATGCCGTGCGCGCTCATCTGGCGCCGCGGCTCTCGAAGCTGTACCTGCCGAAGCACGTGTGCGTGCTTGACGAGTTTCCGCGCAGCGGCATTGGCAAGGTGGATCGCGCTGCCCTCGAAAGGCTGTACGACCAGCGCATCGAGGTGGTGCGCGTAACCCTGCACCGCATTCGCCTGCCTTTCGAGCGCCCCTTTAAAACTCCGAAGGGCGTGATGGCTCAGCGCGAGTCCATCATCGTGGAAGTGACCGACCATGCCGGCCGTACCGGGTTGGGCGAGTGCGTCGCGTTCCCGACGGACTGGTATCTACCGGAAACGCTCGATCAGGATGCGCGGATTCTGCGGGACGTGCTGGCGCCTCTTGTGCTGCGCGCGACGATGCTCCATCCAAGCGAGACATCCGCCCTGTTTGCCACGCAGCCTGAATCGGCTTCGTTTCCCTTGGCGTGCGGCGCCATGGAGCCTGCCCTATGGGATTTGTACGGCAAGATAGTCGGCAAGCCGTTGTGGCAGCTCATAGGCGGGTCGAACAAGAAGTCGCCGCGCATCGGGGGACCGCTGTCCGCCTCCGTTTCCGCCGGGGCGGTTTTGGGGTTGGCCTCCGAAGCCGACACGGTGGCCTCGGCGCGCCGTTGCGTGGAGGCGGGCTACCGGCGCGTGAAGCTGAAGGTGGCTCCCGGTACGCTTGGATGCGTGCGCGCGGTGCGCGAGGCGTTCCCCGACCTCGCCATTACGCTTGATGCGAACCAGAGTTTTTCCGATCGCGACGCGGACGAGCTGCGCGCGCTCGACGCTTGCAACGTGGCTTGGATCGAGGAGCCGCTTGATCCCCGTCGCGTTTCGGGGTCGGATTCCTCAGATATCTTCACCCGGCTGGCGCGGCTGCAAAGAACCATGCGAACCCCGTTGTGCCTTGACGAGTCGATTGCCCGTCCGGCGGATCTTGCCCGCGCGCTTTCGCACCCCGAACTGAAATGCTATGCCGTGAAGATCGGCAAGTTCGGAGGCGTGCAGCCTGCGCTCGATTTTGTGAACGCAGCGGCTGAGCGCGGCATAGACGTATGGATGGGGGGCATGTACGACACGGGCATCTCCAAGCGTCTGCATGCTGCGTTCCAGACGCTGCCCAACGTTACGGCGCCGGGAGACATAGGGTCGACCGCTCGATATTTCTTGCATGACGTGACCGATCCTCCGTACACGGCTGAACGCGGCCTGGTCACGTTGAACCGGGAAGGCAACCCATACGGCATAGGATGCGATCTTAACCGCTCGGTTCTGGCGAACGTGCTTGTTGGTCGGACAGCGGTCGAATAGCTTTATCCAAAATGTTGCATAACCGTCTGTTCGGAAAGCGATGCAGTGGGGTATGATGCACGGTATCGTACAAAGAGGAACGGGGATTTCATGAGCGCACCCGCAGCGAATCACGCGGCCGCATCAACTTCTGCGGCGGGATCTGGCAGCATTACAGGAGTGGACGGGTCCTCTGGATCGTCGCAAATTCATGGCAACTTAGGAATATTTCGCCTGGTCACTACTGTTATTACGCTGATTGTCGGCGGCGGTGTATTCACGCTGGCGGGCGATCAGGCCGCTGGCGGCGCAAGCGGCGCGGCTATCCTTACGGCATGGAGCATTTCCGGTATCGGCGTGCTGTGCCTGGTGATGACGTTTTATGCACTCTCTCGCATAAAGCCTCAGCTAAAGGGTGGAATTTACAGCTACGCAAGCGCCGGTTTCGGCGACTTTCTGGGGTTCAACAGCGCGTGGGGTTACTGGATCAGCGCGCTTTTGTGCACGGTCAGCTTCTCTGCGTTGCTGTTCGGCGCCCTCTCGTACTTCTTCCCCATTTTCGGCGGCGGAACCAATCTGCCTTCCGTGATCGGGGCCAGCGTTCTCATCTGGTTCTACGTGTTCTTGGTGTCGCGCGGCATCAAAGAGGCTACAGGCGTGAACGCCGTCATCACCATCAGCAAGTTCGTGCCTATTTTCGTCGCCATCACGGCCATCATCTTCTTGCAGAAGTTCGATCCGGCGGTGTTCATGGCAAACCTCACCACGGGTTCCGATCCGGGGCTTCCCTTCTTCGACCAGGTGAGCAGCACCATGATGATCACCATCTGGGTGTTCGTGGGCATCGAGGGCGCCGTGGCCATTTCCGGGCGCGCCAAGAAAGAGCGCGACGTGGGCAAGGCCACTATTATCGCGTTCGTGTGCGTGTTGGCAATCTACCTGATGGTCAGCATGCTCAGCATGGGCGTGATGCCGCTTTCCCAGCTTGCCCAGTTGGAGAACCCGGCTTTGGCGGGCGTCATGGAGTACGCCGTTGGCCCGTGGGGCGCCATGCTCATCAACGGCGGCGTTGTGCTGTCGCTGGTGGGGGCCATGCTGGGATACACGGTGCTGTCGAGCGAGTCCCCGTATGAGGCCGCCGAACAGGGCGTGTTCATCAAGGCGTTCGCGAAGACCAACAAAAAGGGCGCGCCTATCGTGACGCTGGTGGTCACGAACATCATCATCGAGGTGTTCCTGGTTCTCATGCTGTTCTCGGACAGCACCTACCAATTCTTCTACACGCTTTCGGCGGGAATGATCCTGCTTCCGTACTTGTTGTCGGCGGCGTACTTCGCCAAGATCACGTTCACCGAGCCCGGGGCGTTCAAGGGCCGCATCGGCGGCAACATCGTTTTGTGGCGCATTTTCGGAATCATCGGCGTGCTGTACAGCTTCTTTTTGGCGTGGGCAAGCGGGGCGGTGGGCCTTACCATCATGTCGCTTTTGTACGCGCCGGGCATCCTGATGTACATCAAGGGCAAAAAAGAGCGCAACGAGCCTTATCTGGTAAGCCTGCGCGACAAAGTGGTGGTGGCCGTCATCCTTTTGGCTGCGGCGGTTTCCATCGTTCTGATCGCAACCGGGCAGGTTGTTATCTAATTTTCCGCGTTCGAGTGCGCGCGTTCCTTTACACTGGTTCGCAGTAGAAATGCGGCTGGCGGCCGCATGGTAAGGGAACGCGCGGCTTTGTGCTGCGCGACGGACAATCGTGCAAGTACGGAGGAGAACGTGGAACTGCTGGAGGAACGCATCAGGCGTGATGGGGTGGTGAAGTCGGAGGGCGTCCTGAAGGTGGACAGCTTCCTGAACCATCAACTGGACATTGATCTCTTCGATGAGATGGGCGCCGAGTTCAAGCGGCTGTTCGCTGATGCTCCCGTAACGAAGATTCTTACCATCGAGGCTTCCGGCATTGGAATAGCCTGCGTGGTTGCTCGGCATTTCGGGGTGCCGGTGGTGTTTGCGAAGAAAGCTCAGTCGATCAACCTGGATGGCGAGATGTACACCACGTGCATCCAGTCGTTCACGCACGGTCGCGTGTACGACGTCATCGTGTCCAAAAAGTTCTTGGGGCCAAACGACCACGTTCTGATCATCGACGACTTCCTGGCTAACGGGTGCGCGCTGAACGGGCTGATCGAGCTTGTGGACGAAGCTGGCGCAACGGTCGAGGGCATTGGCATTGCGGTCGAGAAGGGCTTCCAGCCGGGCGGCGCCGATCTGCGCGAACGCGGGTATCGCCTGGAGTCGCTTGCCATCGTCGAGAGCATGGATCCGGAAACGGGCGAGATCGGGTTTCGCCGATGAAGACGTTCGCAACCGAGAACCTGTTCAAGCTTGACGGCGACATCCCCTTGCTTCGAGCCGTTCCTTTTGGCGTTCAGCATATCCTTGCGATGTTCGTCGCCAACCTCGCGCCCATCGTCATCGTGGCCAGCGCCGCCGGCTTGAGCGACGGGCAGACCGGCACGCTCATCCAAAGCGCCATGCTGATTGCGGGCATCGGCACGCTCATTCAGCTGTTCCCGTTGTGGCGCGTGGGGTCGGGATTGCCTATTGTCATGGGCATCAGCTTCACCTTCGTGACGGTGCTGTGCGGCATCGTGGCCACGTACGGCTACAACGTGGCTATTGGCGCCATCATCATCGGTGGCATCATCGAGGGCGTTTTGGGCCTGTTCGCGCGGTATTGGCGTCGCATCATATCGCCCATCGTTGCGGCGGTGGTGGTGACGTCCATCGGGTTCTCGCTTTTGGGCGTGGGCGCTGCTTCGTTCGGCGGCGGCAACGGCGCGCCGGACTTCGGTTCTCCGCAAAACTTGCTGCTGGGAGCCATCTCGCTTGTTTCGTGTCTGGTGTTTCAGGTTCTGGCCAAAGGCAAGACCAAGCAGTTGTCGGTTTTGTTCGGCCTGATCATTGGCTATGTGGTTGCGTTGGTGCTGGGCGCGGTCGACTTCAGCGGCTTCAAGGGGCTTAGCTTGTTCGCATTCCCCCAGTTCATGCCGTTTGCTCCGGAGTTTAATCTGGGCGCCATCGTTTCGGTGACGCTGATCTTCCTGGTGTCGGCTACCGAGACCATCGGCGACACGTCGGCCCTTACCATGGTGGGCCTGAACCGCGAGGTCAAAGAGAAGGAGCTTTCGGGCTCGATCGCTTGCGACGGTTTCGTCAGCTCGTTGTCGGCGTGCTTCGGGTGCCTGCCCATCACGTCGTTCTCGCAGAACGTCGGCCTGGTGGCCATGACGAAGGTTGTGAACCGCAAGGCCATCGCCACGGGCGCGGCCATCATGATTTTGGCGGCGTTTCTGCCGGTCATCAGCGCGGTGTTCTCGTCTTTGCCCGAGGCGGTGCTGGGCGGTTGCACCATCATGATGTTCGGCAACATTATCGTGAGCGGTTTTCAGATGATCGCGCGGGCGGGTTTCACGCAGCGCAACATCTTGATCGCCGCGCTTTCGCTGGCGGTTGGCATTGGCTTTACGCAGGTGGCGGACTTGTTCGCGGTGTTCCCGGAGCTGATCCAAAGCGTGTTCGCGCAGAACTGCGTGGCTATGGTATTCCTGGTTGCCGTAGTGGCGAACCTGGTGTTGCCCAAAAACATCAAAGTGGAGGGAGATCCGGGGGCGGCTGATTCTATCCAGGGCGACTCGCCTGTTGAGGGTGCCGCTGGGGAGGGGGTTGCTTCAGCCGGGGCGCCCTCGCAGTCTGCTGGCGCGGGAGATTTAGCGCGCGCCTAACATACGACGAAGCGAAGCGAGCGTCGTCGGACCTTGCGGGGTCCGACGGCGCTCGTGCGTGATGGGCGCCGCGCCGCGCCGGGCGCGGGTGTCGGGTACGCGCATCGGGCGCGGCGGAGGCTGTCGGCGTCGCTGCAGGGATATTGTCGCCCGAAACGTACGGTTTTGCCGCGAAAACCGTACGTTTCGGGCGACAATGCGTTCTTCGTCGTGCGCTCGGACCCGCGACCCGCGCTCGGACCCGGGGCCGCGAACCCGCGACCTGCGCCCGGACCCGACACCCGCGACCCGCGCCGCGGCCCATGCCCTTGCGGCCCCTGGTTGTCCTTTGGTAACACTTCTGTATAAAGCGTAGTTTTTCACTCAGGCTCTCCTGCGAACTGGTACAAATAGTAGGGACAGCAAAAGCGCTGCTTGGCAGGTGGCCTAGGAAACCGCCTTCAGCAGACATTGACAACCGAACCTAAGGAGACCAGCTTTAATGCCTGTTGCGTTAAGCCTTTTTCTTGTCCTGTTCTTTCTCATCATGAATGCGTTTTTCGTCGCCGCCGAGTTTTCGCTCGTTCGCGTGCGCAAATCCCAGGTTGAGATCCTTGTCGAAGAGGGTCGTCCCGGCGCCAAGTACACCAAATTGGTCGCCGACAACGTCAACGCGTACCTTTCCGCTTGCCAGCTGGGCATCACCCTTGCCTCGCTCGCGCTGGGCTGGCTGGGCGAACCCGCCGTTTCCGCGCTCATTTCTCCGCTGCTTTCGGCGTTCGGTCTGCCCGAGGCCGCCATTCACGCTATCGCCATCGCCGTTGGCTTCATCATCATCACGGCGCTGCACATCGTGGTGGGCGAGCTTATTCCGAAGTCGCTCGCTATTTTCTCAACTGAAAAGTACTCCCTGCTCACGGCCACGCCGCTTGTGTGGTTCTACCGTCTGACCTACCCGGTCATGTGGCTGTTCAACACCATTACGAACGGCGTCATGAAAATGCTCGGTCATGATGCAGCCAGCGAGCACGAGGTGTACACCGACGAAGAAATCAAGCTGCTGATCGACGAGAGCACCGAAAGCGGCCTGATCGATCCCGAGCAGAACGCCTACGTGGACAACATTTTCGACCTGGGCGACAAGGACGCCGAGGCTATCATGACCCCGCGCACCGACCTCATCTGCATCGACCTGGAGGATTCGCTCGAGGAGAACATGCAGCTGGTGCAGCGCTACAAGTACACGCGCTACCCGGCATGCCGCGGGACGAAGGACCGCATCGTGGGCTTCGTGCATGTGAAGGACCTGTACACGCTGTCCGAACATGCAACGGTGGACGACCTGCGCATCCGAACGATTCAGGCCGTCCCCGAGGGCGTGCCCATCGCCAAGCTGCTGCAGACGCTGCAGGAAAAGCGTACCAAGATCGCGGTGGTCATCGACGAGCACGGCGGTACTGCCGGTATCGTTACCATGAGCGACATCATGGAACAGATCGTGGGTCGCATCGACGACGAGTACCAGCACGGCGACACCGACGAAGTGGTGAACATGGAAGACGGCAGCTACCTGGTGGACGGTTCGCTGCCTATCGATGAAGTGGGCGATCTGATCGGCTTCAAGCCCGTCGAGTCGGAGGAGTGCGAAACGGCGGGCGGCTTGCTGCTCACGCTGTTCGACCGAATTCCCGACGAAGGCGACTCGGTGTCGGTCGAAGGCGGCGGCAAGAAGGCGTCGTTCACCGTTGTGGACATGGACCGCCACCGCATTGACAAGATTCGCCTTGTGCTGGAAGACCTGCCGGAGGGCGAAGACGAATAACGCGCATCAAAAAGAGGGCTCGCAATTCTGCGGGCCCTCTTTTACGAAAGCGTGGTTTCTCGGCTACCCCACCTTCACGCCGGCGAACCGCTCGGCGTTGTGCCAAAGCATGTTCTCCAGCTCGTCTTCGCTGAAACCTGCGGTAACAAACTGGTCGTATTCGGCGGCAGGATCCCACATGGGGAAGTCCGACCCGAACATGATGCGGTCGGTGCCCCACATGCGCGCCAACTCCACGGTGCGGCGTTGTCCCAGGAAGAACTGCGAACTGGACGCGTCCACGAACAGATTCTCGTTGTGCAGGATGTCGTAGCCTACGTCGTAGCGCGACCAGCAGCCGAAATGCGCGGCATCCACCACAAGGTCGGGGAACGTCTTCAGGACGTTCAGCAGCCGCTGTGGATGCGAATAGTCGTATCGGTAGTCGCCGGTATGCAGCACAATAGGCATGCGGCCTTCTATGATTTCGTACACGTTCATAAGGCGCGGGTCGTCCATATTCACATGCTGCGTGTCGGGGTGCAGCTTCATGCCGTGCAGACCCAGGCCGATGGCCCGCTCGATTTCCCTTTCGGGATCCGGGTAATCTTGGTGCATGGTCATGAAACCGATGAACTCAGGATGCAGCTGGCATTGCTCGGCGATGAAATTGTTGATGGTTTCCACGCTGCCCGGCGTGGTGGCCACCGAATGTACAATGAAGTGCGTGATGGGCGCACGCTCCTTCGAGGCCAGCAGGTGCTCCACCGTGCCTTCGCCGTACATGTCGATGACGTAGAAGTCCCCGATGGCGTCGACGGCGCGCGAGGCGATTTTATCCGGGTAGATGTGGGCGTGGGCGTCGATGACGGCCATGGGCTCGTGCTCCTTTGCAATGTGCGGTTTGTGCGGTGCGACGTTGGGCAACGTATGCGGCGCATCGCTGTCCAAGAGCCGTGCAACTTTCGATTGTAGAACATCGCGGTTTCGGGCGCATTAGGCAGAAGGGTATTTCTGGGTGTCACTTTGCATTGGTCACGAGGAAAAAGGGCCGAAAGACTAGCACTCGAAGCAAAAGAGTGCTAACTTTTTCGACAGTGACTTTAACAAGCTCCCGTACGCCTGAAACGGCGATGTTGAACCGCTTGAGGGCGCGGGACGCCTATCGTGCGCGCGGTGATGGCGAAGCGCCGCACACCGATGAGAAGGGAACCGAACTATGTCCAAAGACATTGCTTTCGACAACGAAACCCGTGCGAAAATGGCCGCTGGCGTGAACAAGCTGGCTGACGCCGTAAGGGTGACGATCGGCCCCAAGGGCCGCTACGTTGCCATGCAGAAGGAGCACGAGAAGCCGAACGTTTCCAACGATGGCGCAACCGTGGCGGCCAACGTCGACCTTGAGGATCCCATCGAGAACATGGGCATGAAGATCGTGCGCGAGGCTGCTGTGGCGGCCAACAACGATGCGGGCGACGGCACCACGACGGCAACCATCCTGTCCGACGCCATTGTGAGCGAAGGCGTGCGCTGCGTTATCTCGGGTTCCGATCCGCTGGCGTTGCGCCGCGGCATCCAGCGCGCCGCAGACGCGGTGGCGCAGGAGGTGCTCAAGGACGCCGTCGAGGTTTCCACGCGTGAGCAGATAGCTGAGATCGCAACGGTTTCCGCAGGAGATCGGATCATCGGCGAAAAGATCGCCGAGGCCATGGACGCTATCGGCAAAGACGGCATCATCTCTGTGGAGAAGTCCCAGAACTTCGGCATCGAGGTGAAGATCCTCAAGGGCATGATGTTCGACAACGGCTTTATCTCCCCTTACATGGCCGATGATCAGGGCCGTTTGGAAGGCGAGCTGAAAGAACCCTACATCTTTCTGACCGATCAGCGCCTGGGCGACAATTTCGCCGACATCGTGCCCGTGCTGGAGGAGGTCATGCAGTCCGGCCACCCGCTGCTGATCGCCGCCGAGGACGTGCGTGGCGAGGCGCTGAACGCGCTGCTCATGAACCGCCGCCGCGGCACGCTGATCAGCGTTGCGGTAAAGGCGCCCGCTTTGGGCGACCGTCGCAAGGCGGAGCTTGAGGACCTGGCCATTCTTACCGGCGGCGAGGTCATTACTCCCGATCGCGGCCTGTCGCTCTCCGATGCGCGCAAGAGCATGCTCGGTCGCGCTGCAAGCGTGCAGATCACCAAGGACCGTACGACCATTCTGGGCGGCAAGGGCAAGCCCGAGGACGTTGAGCAGCGTTGCGCGCAGCTGCGCGCCGAGATCGAGCGCACGCAGATCGACTACGATCGCGACGTGCTGCGCGAGCGCTTGGCGAAGCTGTCTAGCGGCATCGCGGTGATGGAAGTGGGCGCTGCTACCGAGTCCGAGATGAACGAGATTCGCAGCCGCATCCAGGACGCCTTGCTGGCCACGCGCTCTGCCGCCGAGCAGGGCCTGGTAGCTGGCGGCGGCGTGGCGCTGCTGCAGGCTGCCGCTGTGCTGGACGATCTGAAGTGCGACGACCCCGAGGAGCAGCTGGGCGTGGACATCCTGCGCAAGGCGCTCGAAGAGCCGCTGCGCGCGCTTGCCGAGAACGCGGGCTACCGCGGCGACGTTGCGGTCGAGACGGTCAAGGAGCTGCCGCAGGGCCATGGCTTGGATTGCATGACCGGCGAATACGGCGACATGATTTCTCGCGGCATTGCCGATCCCGCCAAGGTGACGTGCACGGCGTTGCAGGCTGCGGCTTCCGTTGCGTCCCTGATCCTGATCACGAACGCGTCGGTGAGCGACATGGTTCCCGAAGAGGACTAGTGCTCGAATTCGCGTTCCTTGCATTCTGATGCCGACCCGCGCTCATGTGCGGGCCGGCGTTTTTTACGGGGCGGTTCCGTGCGACAAGGGCGGGATTCATGGTGAAGGTGCTTTACTGCCTTCGGGTTCGGAGTTTTCATCACGGTGTTCTCACGCGATGCCCTCGGCGAGTTCTCGCAGATTCGCCCATCCGTGCTACACTTTTCCCATGACTTCCTACACCACCATAGAAGGGCGGGCAACCGCCGAGATCGAAGAGAAGAAGAGTCGGTTCATCGCCAGCTTGGCCCACGTGGAAACCGAGGAGGAGGCGCTCGCCTTCCTCGAGGAGATTCGCGCGGCGAACCGCATGGCGCGCCATAACGTGTACGCGTACGTACTGCGCGAAGGCGGCGCGGGCTCGTCGGGCCGCGTGCGGTACTCCGACGACGGCGAGCCTCAGAAGACGGCCGGCCTTCCCACCCTCGAGGTTGTTCAGCACGCAGGTCTTACCGACGTCATCGTGGTGGTCACGCGCTACTTCGGCGGCGTGCTGCTGGGAACGGGCGGCCTGGTGCGCGCTTACACGCAGGCGACGCAGGCGGGCGTCGAGGCGGCGCAGCTCGTGGTGGTTTCGCGCTGCGTGGACATTCGCATTCGCACGGCGTATGCAAAGTACGACCAGCTGATGCGCATTGCGGCGGATTGCGGCGCGAAGGTGCTCGATACGGTGTACGACGATGCCGTTACCCTGCAACTGCGCATGCTCGACGGCACGCAGGACCCGCTGCTGAAAAAACTGACGGAACTGGAGCGCGGACAGGAAAACGTTACGGTGAGCGACCCCTTGGAGGCTGCGTTCTAGCCACCTCTCGCTCGGCGCGTTCGCGCCCGCCGAGCTCGCACGCCCCGCGCCCATCGCGCCCCGCGCCTGCATACCGCCCGCCCTTCGCGCTCTGCCGTTGTTGCCATCGCGGTGCCGTGGTGACCCCGGCATCTGAGCGCCCTTTGGACGCATCTGCTCTATAATGTCCCCCATGGCGCGCAACCAGCAACTCATATTGAATCGATACCGGCCGATCGCGGAAGCGGGGGCGGGTGGTTTCGGCACCGTGCAGGTGGCGTGGGATACGCGCATCCAGCGCCGCGTCGCCATCAAGTGCATCGAACTGGATGACGTGGATGCCGCTCGCGCTGCTCTTCCGGGGGCGAATGCAGCGCCGTTGTCGAACGCTTCGCGCGATGCGGTTTACGACGATCCTCTGTTTTCCGATGACGAAGACGAGGCGCTGTTTTCCCAGGTTGGCGCTTCGGTGGATCTGTTGGAAGATGCCCCGCTCGTGCGTTCTCTTGCGCATATTCCGGGTTTGGACGAAGCGCGCACGGCGGCCATGCTTACCGATGCGAGCATTGTGGCGGTGTACGATTTCGAGGTGCAGGACGCTACGGCATACCTCATCATGGAATACGTCGAAGGCATGTCGTTGAGCGAACTGCTTCGTCGACATGGCGACCGTTTGACCCTCGATATTGTGGCGGCGGTATTCTCGGCGGTGTCGCATGCGCTTGAGGTGGCGCACAGCAACCAGGTGCTTCACCTGGACATCAAGCCCGACAACATCCTGATCAACCATCAAGGTCAGGTGAAAGTGACCGATTTCGGTCTGGCGACGCTAGCGGATGCTTCGGGTTTCGGCGCGGCTGGAGGCGGCACCATCGGCTACATGCCGCTTGAGCAAATGCGGCAGGAAAACCTGGACGTGCGCTGCGACGAATGGGCGTTGGCTTCGGTCGCGTACGAAATGCTCACGGGAGAAAATCCGTTCCTTGCGTCCGATTTGAAGCGTGCCGAGCTTGCAATCGAGGATGCGGAGCTCGTGTTGCCGTCGTTGTGTTGGGAAGGGCTTGACCCCGCAATTGACGACGTGGTGTTTTACGCGCTCGACCCCGATCGCGAAGAACGCTACGCAACGATTTCCGATTTCGCAGAGGAACTTGAGCCGTTCCTGGGCGATTCAAAGCGCGGCGTTCGCGAGCTTGCAGCTATTGTCGGATATGCCGATGAGCAGGATGAAGAACCTGTCGAGGACGAGCCTTGCCTTCCGCGCGTGCCCTTGCGCGAGCGCTTCACGCCGCTGCATCGTGCGATTGCGACCCATGCGGTGGGCGGTGCGGGCAGCGCGCTGCTGGCGTTCGTGGCGCTTTGGAACATGCCGCAGACAAGCGGTTTCGCGAATCCGCTGTTCTGGGGCGTCTTCGCGCTCATCGTGCTTGCGGGTGCGTTGCGGCCGCACCTGGGCGCGCTGCTCGGGTATTTCGCGCTGGCCGCCATGTTCATCGTGCAAGGCGTTCCGGCGGCAGGGTGCGTGCTGCTGGCGGCTGCGGCCACATGGTGGTACTTCGTTGGGCGCGAGGGGGACGCCGAAGCGAACGCTGCTTTGGCGGTGCCGCTCGCGGGCGCGTTCGGTTTGGGGCAGCTTGCGCCGTTGGCGGCCGGACTGAGCCTGGCTCCCGTGCGGGCTATGGGGACAGCCGCGTTCTCGGTGCTGGTCGCCGTCATGCTGGCCGCCTGCGGGTCCCATAACCTTCTGAGCTGGGACGTGCTTGCGAACTGGAACGTGGGCGCGCGCAGCGACCTGGCGGGCACCATGGGCGCGCTGCTCGTGCAGCCTCCGCTTTGGTGCGTTGTCGGCAGTTGGATCGCGTCGGCCGGCGCGCTGGCCGCGATTCGCTTGCGGCCGACGCGCGCGTTTGCGGTTCTGGGCACGTGCGTGGCCGGTGCGCTTCTGCTTGGAGGCGTCGTTGTTGCGGCATGGGTTGCATCGGGTCAGGTTACGTGGATGCCCTCTCTCGGGAATCTGGGGTTCACCGCGATATCCATTGCGTTGGCGCTTGCGGCGTGCGTGTTCGTGCCCTACCCCGTGTACTACGACGAAGACGATTGGGCGGAAGAATAACCTGCTTATCGTACTGTTGGGCAGGCTTCGTACTATAATCGAGCCGAAAACCTGCGAGGAAAGGAAAACCCATGCAGCAACTGGGAGACGAGCGTGTTCTGTTCGCGTTTGCGCGCGATTTGGAGCCGGCGCTTACCGTGGAATCGGGCGAGACGGTGCGTATTCGCACGAAGGATTGCTTCGGCAATCAAGTTCGGACGTCCGATGACGCGCTTGACGAAATCGATTGGGACGCCATCAATCCGGCTACCGGCCCTGTTTTCGTGAAGGGCGCTCGTCCGGGCGGTGCGCTCAAGGTGGTTATCGAGAACATCGAGCTGGACGACCAGACCGCTTCGTGCACGGGCAAGGACGAAGGCGTGTGCGGCGATCGGTTCGATGCGTGGAGCACGCGCCTGTGCGCCATCAAGAACGACGAGCTGGTGTGGAACGACAAGCTGTCCATTCCGCTGAATCCCATGATCGGCGTTATCGGCGTTGCTCCGGCGGGCGACCCGGTGAACTGCGGAACACCAGGGAGCCATGGCGGCAACATGGACAACACCGCCATTACCACGGGAGCCACGCTGTACTTCCCGGTGGCGGTGGAGGGCGCGCTGTTCGGCTGCGGCGACATGCACGCCGCCATGGGCGATGGCGAGATCAGCGTTTCGGGCGCGGAAGTGGCCGGCTACGCTACGGTCACGCTTACGGCGCTGCCCGATCTGCACGTGACGGACCCCATCATCGAGAACGAAACGCATCTGGGGATCATCGCATCCGCCGAGTCGCTTGACGCCGCCGCGGATCGCGCGGTGCACGAGATGGTCGATTTGCTGCACGATCGCACGGGCACGCCCCAGGACGAGTTGGTGATGCTGTTGTCCCTGGTCGCTGACGTGCAGGTCTGCCAAATGGTCGACCCGGAAAAGACCGTGCGCTTCATGGTGCCGAAGTACGTGCTGGAAGCGCTGGAGTTCAGCTTGTAGCGAAGCGATGCACGAAGATGCCCTTGTTCCTTTGCGGCGTCTTCGTGCTTCCTGCTTGTAATGACAGAGAACAATTACCGTTGAAACGGTAATTGTTCTCTGTCATCTCCCCCTTATTCGTTCCTACAATGCATGGTGTTGAACGAACTGTCACTATACAAGGGGGTATGCACATGGCAGCGAAACCGGCCGCTTCGGCGGCTCAGGCGAAAGACGGGGCCTCGAAATTCCTGGTCCTTCCCATCATTATTCTCATCATGGCCCAAATGGGCACGTCGGGAGAGAACAGCGCTCTCAGCCTGGCGAACACGGAACTAGTTAACCAGCTGGGCGCGACGGTTCCCGATATTCAGCTGGCCAACATGGTCTATTCTCTCATGGCCGGTGCGCTGATGATCGCCGGCGGCCTGCTGGGAACCGTTATCGGCTGGAAGCGCAACTTCCGCATGGGCGCGTTGCTCTGCGCGGCCGGAGAAATCCTCATGGCGTTCTCTCCGAACATGCTCGTGTTCATCTGGGGAGGCCGCGTGCTCGTGGGCTTCGGCGCCAGCTTCATGATTCCGTCGGTGCTCGGCTTGATTCCAAAGATCTACCAGGGTAAAAACCGCGTGCAGGCGTACGGCTGCATCGGCGCCGCTTCCGGCTTGGCCGCCGTGCTGCCCTTGCTTTTGGGCGTGCTCATGGAGATGGCAGGCTTTCGCATTACGTATGTGGTGCTGGGCTGCTACTTCCTGGTCGTGTTTCTGCTTTCCTTCAAGCTCCCTGCCATCGAGGAAGGTGGCGAGCGCGCGAAGTTCGACGGCGTGGGCACCGGCATTGCTGCAGGCGGCCTGTTCCTGTTCCTCGTTGGCCTTTCCCGTATTTCGGTTTGGGGCCTGTTCGAGCCTTTCGAGGCTGCTCCGTTCACCATTTTCGGCATGTCCCCGGCTCTGCCGATGACGCTGCTCGGCCTGTTGATGCTGGTCGCACTCGTGTTCGTGGAGAAGCGCATCGAGAAGAAGAACGGCAGCGCGCTGCTTCCGCAGGTGTTCCTCAAGACGCCGCAGGTGCTTGCCGGCTTGGTCGCTTCGGCTCTGACCTTCTTCTTCATGGGCATCCAGTCCATCCTTCTGGCGCCGTATCTGATGCTGGTCGCCGGCTGGTCTCCGGTCACCATGGGCGCCATGTCCCTTATGGTGGGCATTCCCACCTTCCTGCTCTCGCTCGGTATTCCGAAGCTGTTCCCGAACGCCAATCCGCGCCGCGTGCTGCAGCTTGGCTACATCGTCATGGCTGGCTCGCTTGTTCTCATGTGCTTCTCGATTTCCGAGGCGGGCGTCGGTTTTGGTATGTACGTTGGATTCTTCCTGGTGGGCGTTGGCGCCGGCATTTCCAGCTCCCATACGAACAACGTGGTCGCGCTGGCTCTCAATGACCGCGACGCAGCGCAGTCGGGCGGCATTCAGACCACGATGCGCAACGTGGGCCAGGCCATCGGCGTTGCCGCGCTGGGCGCCGTGCTGCTGTTCGGCATTACGTCCAACATCGACTCCGCCATGAAGGCCGATCCCACCATCACCCCGGAGGTTCGCCAGGCTGTGTCCCAGCGTTCCATCACGCTCATGAGCGACGAGAGCTTCCTGGCTACTATCGACGACATCGAGATGAGCGATGCGGAGCGCGAGAGCCTGGCCGCCATCAACGCGACGGCGCGCGTGGACTCCACCAAGACCGCCTTCATCGTGGCTGCCATCATCATGGCTGCGGGCTTGCTGACAACGCCGTTCATCACGGTCCTTCGCAAGGAAGAGGAAGCGGAGACATCGGCTCGGCCTGCAGCTCTTGTGGCCGATGAGCTTGAAACCGCTCGATAGACAGGGAATACACGGAAGTAAGGAGGGCATGCGTTATGAAGACGCTGTATTGCAACGGAGATTTCGTTCCCATGACCGATGCGAACGCCACGTTCGAGGCGCTGCTGGTTGAGGACGACGGCACCATCGCGTTTGCAGGCGCCCTAGATGAGGCGCGCAATCGCGCGGGCGATGCTCGGGAAATCGATCTTGAGGGAAAGACCGTGCTCCCGGGATTCATTGACCCCCATAGCCATTTGACGGGTACCACGCAGTACATCTCCACGGCAAGCTTGTCGGAATGCACGTCGTTCGACGACATCGTGAACGCGCTGACCGCCTTTATCGAGAAGCGCGGCATTACGGCCGATGGCGTGGTGATGGGCACGGGGTATGACCAGAACTTCCTGGTCGAAGGCCAGCATCCGACGAAGGACGTGCTTGATCGGGCGTCTCGCGAGATCCCTATTTTCATCGTCCACGCGTCGGGTCACATGGGGGTCGCGAACTCCCGATCGCTCGAACTGGTAGGCGTCACGGCTGAAACGCCTGATCCCGAGGGGGGTCTGTACGGACGCGTCGAGGGCAGCATGGAGCCGAACGGCTACGCTGAGGAGCCTGCCACGCTGTTCAACTTCTACGCCATGTGCCAGCCCCGCATGAACTTGGACGTCCCGGCGATGTTTGATGAGATGCAGGATTACTATCTTGAGAACGGCGTAACCACTGCGCAAGACGGTGCCACGCAGCCGGATTTCGCGGATATGCTGGCTGCATTCGCCCGTGCGGGAAAGATGAAGCTCGACATCGTGGGCTACCCTATGGACGGCCACGGCGTCGAGGGCATGCTCGAGCGCAATGCTGACTTCGACAGCCAGGATTATATCGGCCATTTCCGCTTGGGCGGTATCAAGATGTTCTTGGACGGATCTCCGCAGGGCCGTACGGCTTGGATGACCCAACCTTACGAACCGGGCGAAGACGGAGCCACTGATTACGTGGCGTACGGTACTATGAGCGATGACGAGGCGTATGCGTTTATTCGCAGCGGCATCGACACCAATCACCAAGTGCTGTGCCACTGCAACGGCGATGCCGCAGGCGATCAGCTCATCGCCCAGTACAAGCGTGCGCTCGAAGATTCGCCGAACCCGAACAAGCATAAGCTGCGCCCGGTCATGATCCATTGCCAGACGATTCGCCAAGATCAATACCAGGCTATGGCTGAAATAGGGATGATCCCCAGCATCTTCACATCGCATATTTGGTATTGGGGCGACATTCATCTCAACAACTTCGGCCAGGCTCGCGGTGGTCGCATTAGCGCCGTGCGCGACGCTTTGGACGCGGGCCTTCCGTTCACGTTCCATACCGACGTGCCCGTTGTTCCCCCGAAGATGCTGGAAACCGTCTGGTGCGCGGTCAATCGCATTACGAAAGCCGGCGTCCAACTGGATGAAAGCCAGAAAATAGACGTTTTCGATGGGCTGAAAGCTATCACCATAAACGGTGCGTACCAATACGGTGAAGAAGACCGCAAGGGTACGCTTGAGGTGGGAAAGCTTGCCGACCTAGTCATTCTTGATGCGAATCCGCTCAAGGTGGATCCGATGGACATCCGCTCCATAAAGGTTCTCGAAACCATCAAAGAAGGCACGTCGGTTTACCGCTGCGCGTAATCTTTCATTCCGCGCAGCACGCAATGCCGAAAACGGGTTTTGCCCCAAAGCCCGTTTTACCTCCTGGAGCCCGCACGATTCCGTGCGGGCTCGCTGCGTAGCGGGAAGGTTAGGCGGGGAAATATGCCGTCAAGGCATCTTGGGAAACCTGGCGTTCGGTGAGTATTCGCTTGAACTGCTCGGTTAACGAAGATACGGCGCTGCGATCGTTTTCCGAAACCAACAGTACCGCCACCGTCTTTACAAGTGCGCCGATCAAGTTGAAGTTGTCCACAGGAAAGAACACTGCGCAGGTCGAGAGCACTTTGGCGCTGAACAAGGGAAGAACCAGGGTAGACCCCGAAGCAAAGAACGATGCCTCGAACAATCTTGCAAACTGCTCGTTCTTCATGTCGAGAATTTTCCGATCCGCCAGCTCCCGGTGCACCTCATGGGCCAACTCCCTCATGTCGTCTGCTTGCGTAACAGCGTCGACCTCTATACAGTGCAGCTGCGTTTCAAGGTCGTTATTGAGCATGGGGATGGATGTCATGATGCGCATGATGTCCTGCTCGTCGATGGCCTCGGAAACGGTGATCGTGGGGAACGTGCTATCCAGTGGCTCGAACGATATAAGGAAGTCGAAGCGACTGGATAGCGCTGTCGATTCAGCGGGGGACTGCTCCACATCGTTTTCCGTAATTACGTCTACGATTCTGATTTTTGATGCAAGCTTCTCGATGCGGTATTTGCCGTACGCTGCCTGCTCGACCCCTGCATTCACCACAAGGCCTACGCGGAACACGCGCTCGGTATGCACGTGGTCAAGGTATTCGAGCAACGCCATGATGATGCGGGTGTAGTCGGCCCCAAAGACATTGAAGTCTTGCAATTCAGGTGCGTCGTGCAATGCTTCGGATAGCAGCAGAAAGCCGTCCATGTTGTCGTATTTCACTACGTGTTCGATGGGTCCGGGAATGGAGAGGTTGCAGGATTTCCTTAAAAGGGCGCCGTCTGTCAGTACGAGCAGTCGTTGGCGCAGCGCGTGGTCGGGTGCTTGCCCGAAACGCTGCTCGAAGGTTCTTTCAATGCGCTCTACCGCCTCGATGGTGCGAGGGGCCGGCTCGTACTCTTCAATGTTTCGCCTGCTCCATTGCCAGGTGCCGCAGGAGAACAGGTTGGATGCCAGCGCTATCTCGTGGTCGTTGACGGGCATTCCCAGGTGCCGCTCGAACCGGGTTTTCAGCTTGCGAGCAAGTTGGGGGTGGGCTGCTTTGAACTCGGATGACTCGTTGAGCGTGTGGCCAAGCCTCAAGCGGGCGCACATCACTTTGAGGTAGAACGACGTTTGCTGCCGTGAGTTCTTCGAAAGCTGCAGCCCCATTTCCTGCTCGGCCTCATCGGCTACGGTCTGCAAAAAGCGCGCATCTTGCCCCATGAACGTTGGCTCGATGCGGTTTTGCATCATGCGTCGGTCAAGCTTGTAGAAAAAGTACTCTATAAAGAACCGTATCGCAACCTCGGATCCTTCGATGCTGAGCCTGTCTTTCTTGCGGATGGACAATCGAAACGACTTCAGCATGAAGCTCCACCATTTCATGTCCATTTGAAGTTGCTGCTTGTTCGTAAACAGGCTGTGCGCAAGGGAGTCTACGGTAAAAGCCTTTGGCGAGCAGGTGATAAGGAGAATCCCGCGGTAAAACCGCTCCAGGCGAGGTCTCATTTCGATGGCGTTGTCGGCGACCATGGCTTCAAGACGACTTTGCTCGCCGCGTGCGAGGGCCATACGGATGCCGTTGCCGCGCTTGCTGCGTATGCGCGAAGCGAATCCGGCGTGTGCAAGGTGCTCGTTTACGACCTTTGCGTCGGTGCGCACGGTTTTTTCCGAACAGCCGATGATGCGCGCCAGCTCTTCAACGGGCGTGTAGTGATCAAGATACAGCAGGTGATTCAGCAGCATGCTTTGACGCACGTTCATGGCGGTCCTTCTTCGGTGTTCTGTCCGTCTGGCTGATGCGAGGGTGCGGGTGCACCGACACATCAATTTTACCGAAGATGCGGTAATTCTTCTACAGAAGGCGCGAAAAGGCGTGGGTACAATGGGTTGAGCGACGTGTTCAGCCAGCAGATAGCAGGGGGTGCTGACGTGGCATTGGGGAATAACTCTCGTGTTCGAGCTGCGGATAGGGTCGAAGGAGCGCCGTTTCTTGTAGCTCCTCTTGTGGTTATCGTTCTTGCTCAAATTGGAACGTCAAGCGACAACGCTGCGCTTGGCATTGCCGTACAGCAGCTGGTTGGCGCGCTTGGGGCGACCGTTGCCGATGTGCAGATGGCAAACCTCGCTTACTCCCTTATAGCGGGATCGTTCATGATCGCTGGAGGCATGGTGGGGGTGGTTGTCGGATGGCGCAAGACGCTGCGCATCGGCTTGGTTCTGGCTATCTTGGGAGAGATTGTAGTAGCGCTTTCTCCGAATATGGGCGTGTTCACTTGGGGAGGGCGCTCGATCGTCGGTTTGGGCGCAAGTTTCATCACGCCGTCGGTGCTTGGCTTGATTCCCGCATTGTACGAGGGCCGCGCTCGGGCGACTGCATTCGGATTCGTGGCTGCTGCATCGGCTGTTTCCGCTTTGGTTCCCATCCCTTTTGGTCTTCTGCTTGATACTGCGGGATTCCGCGTAACGTTCGGCGTGATCGCGGCTTATTTCGCGATCGTGCTTGTTTGCACGCGCTTGCTTCCGAACCTTTCGAAACCGGATGCTTCCATGAGCATTGATGTGGGCGGTATTGTGCTGGCAGCTAGCGGTTTGGCTTTCTTGTTGTTCGGCATCGCGCGCGTGTCTTCGTGGGGGTTCGTCGAGCCGTTGTCGGAATGTCCCTTCACTATTGGAGGGATTGCCCCTACGCTGCCTGCGATAGCTACAGGTTTGTGCCTGCTTACTTGCTTGGTGCTGTTCGAGCGCAGACGAGAGTCCCAGGGAAAGGCCGCATTGCTGCCCTGCGCGTTCGTGGATGCGCCGTGTGTCCGCGCAGGATTGCTCGCGGTGGGGGTGCCGTTGTTTTGCATGGGGGCTCAGGGAATCATCGTGACGCCGTACCTGCAGCTTGTAGCTGGATTCAGCGCGCTTCAGACGGGCTTGCTCTCGCTGCTTTCGGGCATCCCCATGCTCTTGTGCGCCATGCTGGTGCCAAAGCTCGTGAAGAAAACTCGCCCTCGCTTGGTCATTCGCGTTGGGTACGGCTTGATTATCGCGGGTGCATGCAGCATGGCGCTTTCGTTTGAGCCGCACGGCGTAACGCCGCTGCTGTTCTTCGCCACTTCGTTGGTTGGAGCTGGGCTGGGCGTTGTCAATTCTCAGGCGAACAATGCGGTGGCTTCGGTAGTCGATCCCGTTGCCGCTCAACAATCGGGCGGCATTCAGGGCACGGCGCGTAACGTAGGCATGGCGCTCGGGACGGCGATCATGGGGTCTTTACTGCTCGTGACGATGCAGGTTGGCGCTTCTGCTGAATTGAGCGCGCTTGAGGGAGACGCCGTGGGTTCTGCGGCCGTTATGATCCAGGAAGAGATTTCGTTCTGCGACGATGCCACGTACGAGGAGTTTGCCGTTCGATCAGGTGTCGAAGGCGGCGACGAAAAGGTTGTTGTGGAGTCGCTTGCCGCCGCACGCTGCAACGCAGCAAGCGTGTCGATGTTCGTACTTGCTGGGATTGTGGGCGTAGCCTTTATCGGCACCCGTCATATAGTTCGAGAGTTGCAGGGATAGAGCAAGGGGGCAGGGTCGTGAATGACCCTGCCCCCTTGCGTCCCTCGCCTCGCTCTGCCCTGGTTTTACAGAAGCCCGCAAACCTTTCCCAACAAGGGCTCGAAGCTGACGCCCCGGTCTTTGAATTCGGGCTGCTTCGCGCTGACGATCATGGCGTCGTGCACGAAGTCGCCGGCGAACGCAACTGCTTCGGCCAGGCTGCGACCAGCCATAACGGCTGCCAGCAGGCACGAAGCGTACAGGTCGCCCGTTCCGTGCAGCATGTAGGGAAGGTACTCGTTGCGCACTTCCACCGTATCGCAGTCTGCTCCGCCCACGAAGTTGCGTATGCAGGTTTCCCCTTCGCGCTGAATGCCTTTCAGCACAACGTGCTTCGCGCCCTTCGCCACCAGCGCGTCGATCATGCGCTTGGCTTCGTCGTCCGAAATGTCGGTGCCGCGCCACTCTTCGCCCAAGATGATGGCCGCTTCGGTCAGGTTGGGGGTCAGGATGTCCGCTCCGCACGCCAGCTCGGCCATGGCGGCGCAAAGCTCCGGCGTGTACGTGGGGTAAACCTTACCGTGGTCGGCCATGACGGGATCGACCACGCGCAGCGCGTTGGGATACATGGCGTACAGGTCCCGAATGCGGTCGACCTGCTCCGGCGCGCCTAGAAAGCCCGAGTACACGGCATCTATTTCCACGCCGATCTTTCCCCAGGCGCCCAGGTAGTCTTCCAGCATTTCGGTGGTGTCGTGCATGTACCAACCCGGAAAAGCCGTGTGGGATGAAAACAGCCCCGTCGGAACGGGGCATACGTCGCATCCGGCCGCGGACAGCACGGGGATGGCCACGCCGAGCGAGCATTTGCCGTAGCCGCACAAATCGTGCACGGCGGCAACGCGAGGAATGTAGTCGCCTTCGCGACGGTACAAATACGTATCGGACTCTGACATGGATGGACCTTCCTGTTCGAGTTTCGCCGTCGGACAAGAGGGCTTCGGGCTGCGTGCAGCCACTGAGCCTTCATGCCTATGGTGAAGCTATGCGGATCGGTTGACGGGTCGAAAACGACGGATTACTTGCTTTCGTCCTCGTCATCGTCGTCGAAAAACGACCAATCGTCTTCACCGGGTTCCCGGTTGACGAACGTTTTGCGCGTACGGCGTTCCATGATGATGCACGCGATAAGGCTGATGACAAGTCCTGCGCCCACCAGGCATCCAATGCCGGCGTACGTTTCGAAAAGAAAGTGGTACAACGCACCGAAATCCATGATTACCTCGTTGTTCTGCCCGTGGCGATCGCTGTCGCCGCGGAAGGTTTGCACTCCAGCGTTAGAGTATACTATGCCCAACCGATTCCGATATGGGTTGGTTCCGAGATTCCTTTATTCTTTTCGCTCATCAAAGAAGGGCGTGTGCATGTCGGCTGTGAACAGGGGGAAGGGAGAGCGCCGCGCAATTGCGACGGCTGTCTCTGTTGCGGCCGTCCTCCTTGTGATCGTGGCCGTGTTCAGCCTGACCGCGTTCATCGATCAGAAGCTCAACGAAAGCGCCGAGCAGCAAGTGGTCACCTTCACCGAGCAGGCTGCGGGAAACGTGTCCGATCGCGCGGTCATGATGGAGGACGCGATCGGCGCGTTTACCGTGCAGTCGTCCGATCCGCAGGCTCTTCTTCCGGCTCTTTCGGCGTTGCAGGAGCGCTTGGGCTTGGCGGGCGCCGCCTTCGCGGGCATGGACGGCACGGGCGTGGAAAGCGACGGCTCGCCGTTCAGCGTCGATCAGATCGAAGGGCCTGAAACGGCCTTGTCCCAGGGCGACCCGTCGTATTCCGGAACCTTCACAACCCAGGACGGCGTTCGCGTGCGCACGGTGCAGCGCCCGCTGTACATCGACGGCCAGCAGGTGGGCGCGCTGTATGCGCAGATTCCATTGAGCCTGTTCGCCATGCCCGAGCATCTGGACATGTTCGACGGGCGCGGCTACTTTATTCTGTTCCAGGCCGACACGGGCGAGATCCTGGTTCCTCCCGCCGACAAAACCAAAACCGTTCTGCCTCCCGAGGCCAATCTGTACGAGTTTCTGGATGAGGCTTCTCGGTACGAAGAGCCCCTGTCTCTTGCATCTCCGGAAAGTTTGAACAACGCTCTTTTGTCGCTTCAGGCTCGGCAGGGAAGCGACCTGGAGGGCCTGTTCAATATCGTGTACGACCGCTCAAGCGGTTTGGTTACCGCGCCGGTTGACGGCAAGGTCTCGTACGTGTGCGTCGCTCCGGTAAGCAAAGGTCCTTGGTACGTGTGCAGCGTGGTGCCGGTCGAAAACGTGCGCGCCGAAGCGGCGGTGGTCACCACCACGTTCCAGGCGGTGTTCGGAATTGTCATGGTGTGCCTTATCGTGGCGGGCTTCATGGTGTTCGCCGCGTATCGCCGCCGGGTGCGCGAGCGAAACGTTGCCATGATGGCCCAGCTGTACCGCGCGCTTTCCGACAGCGTGGACCTTGCCGTTAACCTGTACCATCCCGAGGATCGCCAGGTTACGCCTATCGTGGCGAAATCGGCGGACATCATCGGCTACGCGCTGGACGATTTCCTGAAAAACGAGCGCTTGGCAAGCGAGATGGGGCTTTCCGAAAAAGGAGTCGATCTGTTCAACCGAATCAGAAAAGGGCTGGTCGACGAATTCGAGCACGGCGAATTCTCGTTTCGCAGCACGCGCACAGGCTCTGCCCGCTGGGTTGCCTATTCGGTTCGGCCGCTGGTGTTCGAGGGCAAGCAGCAGGTGCTTATCGTTTTGCGGGACTCCACGCCCGACAAGCAGATTCAGCTGTCCATGAAGGATGCCATGAATGCTGCAGAAGCCGCCAACCAGGCAAAATCTGATTTTCTTTCGCGCATGTCGCATGAGATTCGCACGCCTATGAACGTGATTATCGGCATGCTCCAGATTGCGCGCGGCAACGTGGACGACCCCGAGAAAATGCGCGTGAACCTTGCCAAGATCGGCACGGCGTCGGATCATTTGCTGGGCTTGATCAACGACGTTCTGGACCTTTCGAAGATCGAGAACGGGAAGATGACCCTTGCCAGCGATCCCTTCCGTCTAGCCGACCTGCTCGATCATGTGGAGGAAGTTATTCGCCCGCAGTGCGAGCAGCGCAGCCAGGAGCTCACGGTGCGCGGGCCTGCTTGTGCGGACGCCGTGTACGTGGGCGACACGGTGCGTTTGAAGCAGCTCCTGATCAACCTTTTGTCGAACTCCGTTAAGTACACGCCCGAGGGCGGCCACGTGAAGCTTGAAACGAACGCCGCCGCTGCTCCGGTCATGGGGTATCGTCAGGTGGTGTTCGTGGTGTCCGATGACGGCATCGGCATGTCGGAAGAATTCGTCGAGCGCATGTTCGAGCCGTTCGTCATGGAGGGCCGTTCGCACGAGCAGGGCACGGGGCTGGGCATGTCCATCGTCAAGAATGTCGTAACCATGATGGGCGGATCGATTGAGGTTGACTCCGCTATAGGGAAGGGCACGACATTCACGGTTACGTTGAGTTTGCGAATCGCGTTCGAGGCTGAGCTCAAGTCGTTTGAAGACGACGCGCGCGACCGTGGCTCTAGCGGGCCTTCGACCCCTCGCAGCGATGCTCCCGACGAAGAGGGGTCGCTTTCCCTTGCGACGCTTTCCGCCCCTCGCGCCATCGAGCGCAGCGAGCTCGAAGGGCTGCGCGTGCTGATTGCCGAAGACAACGATCTGAATGCGGAAATCGCTTGCGAGCTTTTGGCGGCAGAGGGTCTTTCCATCGAACGCGCACGGGACGGCGAGGAGGCATGTGCCCTGTTCGAGGCGTCTGACGTGGGGCATTACGACGTGGTGCTCATGGATGTGCAGATGCCCAAGATGAACGGCTACGACGCCACGCGTTGCATCCGTGCCCTTGATCGCGAGGACGCGCGTACCGTGGCTATTGTGGCTATGTCGGCGAATGCGTTTTCCGAGGACGTGAACGCGTCGCTTGCCAGCGGCATGGACGCGCACCTTTCCAAGCCCATCGAGGTTCGCCGCGTTCTGTCTACCATCGTGGAGTACACGCGCAAGCGCCGTTAGTTCGCTTTTCCGCCGTACGTCCCGGCGCGCTGCCGCGTGCTGCCGCTGGTGCCGTGCGCCCCCGACGCGCTGCCGCGTGCTGCTGCGGTGCGCTTCCGCGTGCTGCTGCGGTGCGCTGCCGAAAAGAACGAGTTTTGCGGCGATTTTCCGCCTTCGAGAGGGTTTCTTCTCGAAGGCGTTTTGCATCTCACCAGGTCACAAAGCTGCTAGGGGCTTTTATCCTGGTTTGAGGACCAGCAAAACTCGCTCATTTTGACAGCGCGTCGGGGCGTGCGGTTTGCGGGCGCGGCCGGGTCGCGCGGGCATGCGGCCGGGTCGCGCAAGCCCTCGGCGCACGGCTGGGGGATCGGGCATCCGGGCTCGAAGGCGGGCTGAACATGCCAACGGCGTGAAGGACCGGCAAGCTGCGCCGGGCGTGAGGTATACTGGTCCAATTATCGTATCCAACCAAGAAGGAGCGCTACCATGCTCGACATCAAGTTTGTCCGCGACAACCAGGAAGCGGTCGCTGAAGCGATGAAGAACCGCAATGCTTCATGGGATGCGTCGCGCTTCTCTCAGCTTGACGAAACGCGCCGCGCGGCCATCGCGAAGGAAGAAGCGCTGCAGGCCGAGCGTAATGCCGCATCCAAATCTATCGGGGCCATGATGGCCGCAGGCCAGAAGGACGAGGCCGAAGCCGCGAAAGAGCGCGTGCGCGCCATCAACGAAGAGATCGCCTCCATCGGTAAAGAGCGCGAAGCCGCCGACGCCGACCTGCGCGAGCTCATGATGCGCACGCCCAACATGCCGGCCGACTCCACGCCCGTAGGCCAGAGCGAAGACGACAACCCCGAGGTGCGCCGCTGGGGCACGCCCCGCGATTTCGCCGCTGAAGGCATCGAGGCGAAGCCGCACTGGGACCTTGGTCCTGAACTGGGAATCATCGACTTCGAGCGTGGCGTGAAGCTGGCCAAGAGCCGCTTCTACCTGCTGGGCGGCCTGGGCGCTCGCCTGGAGCGCTCGCTCATCAACTTCATGGCCGACACGCATGCCAGCCGCGGTTACAAGGAATGGTGGTGCCCGGCTATGGCGAACGGCACCACGCTTACGGGCACGGGTCAGCTTCCGAAGTTTGAAGAGGACCTGTTCAAGACTACGAACGGCCTGTACCTCATCCCCACGGCCGAGGTGCAGCTGACCAACATCCATGCGGGCGAAGTGCTCGACGCCGACCAGCTTCCCTTGCATTACTGCGCGTTCACGCCGTGCTTCCGCGAAGAGGCGGGCAGCGCGGGTCGCGATACGCGCGGAATCATTCGCGTGCATCAGTTCAGCAAGGTGGAAATGGTGAAGTTCGCGAAACCCGAGGAAAGCTTCGACGAGCTTGAGGGCATGGTTGCCGATGCCGAGCATATCCTGCAGAAGCTGGAACTGCCGTATCGCGTGATCAGCCTGTGCACGGGCGACATCGGCTTCTCCGCCGCCAAGACGTACGACCTTGAGGTGTGGCTGCCCAGCTACAACGGCTACAAAGAGATATCCTCCTGCTCGAACTGCGTTGATTTCCAGGCGCGTCGGGCGAACATCAAGTACCGCGATCCCGAGAACTTCAAGGGCACGCGCTACCTGCACACGCTGAACGGTTCCGGCTTGGCAGTGGGCCGCACCATGGCCGCCATCATCGAGAACTATCAGCAGCCCGACGGTACCATCAAGGTTCCCGACGTGCTGGTCCCCTATATGGGCGGCGTTGAGGTCATTGCGCCGGAATAGCAATTTCCAGGCGTTGTAGAGGAGTAACGCAAGCGTGGTAACGAAACGCAAGCGCACCGTTGAATCGAAGAAAAAGCCGGGAGATACCGGCAAGGTCGCGCGGGTTGAAGAACCCGCGCGCCGCGTTGCGCCGAAAAAAGTTGAGGCGGCGGATGATCGATCCGTCAAAGAGCAGGCGCCGAAGACGCCGTCCGCCAAGAAACCAGCCGGCAAAGATGCGGCGGCCAAAACCCCTACGCCGCGCAAGCCGAAGCGCGTGAAGGGCAAGCCCTCGGTCAAGGCTGCCGGCAGGCCGGTTGCCAAGCCCGCCGCGAAATCCGTTTCGGCTCCGAAAGCCGCCCCGGTTTCGAAAGCTGCTCCTGCGTCGGCTCCGACGTCGGATCCCGCAGCCTCTTCGTCGACGCCTGCGTCCGCCCAAGATGCTCGGACCGCGGTACCGGCTTCCAAGGAAGCCGGCCGTCCCGCGCAGGCATCGGCTTCCCAAAGCGTCCCCAAATCTGCCCCCAAGCCTGTGTACAAGTCCGGCGCACAGGCGTATGCCCAGCCGGGCGCCAAGCTTTCGAACGAAGGCGATCCCGCCGACGCTTCCGATCAGATTGGGAGTCAGCGCAAGAGGGCGAAGACGACGAAGTCGTTCAAGCTTCGCTGGCCAGCGGTTGCGGCGTTGTCTGTTTTGGCAGTATTAGTGCTGATCGTTGGCGTGTTTTCGTGGGATCGATGGCTGCGTTACAACGATGCGGCCGAGTTTCAGGGCGAATGGCGCACGCCCGGCTCTACGGCGGTCGTCGTTATTGACGGCCAAACCATCAAGCTTACTCCCGATGTGTCGTACGCCTATACTTTGGATGCGGGCGCCAAGACCATCTCGTTTACCTTCGGGAACATGCAGGGCGAGGGCCGCTATCGTTTTTCGCTCGATCGGTCCCAGCTGGTCATCACCGACGGAAAAGAGTACACGTGGTTCTCCACGCTGATCGACGATATCGGTTGGATGTTTGATCAGGCGTTGCGCTCGTTGCAGGACCAGCCTGCCGAGAGTCCGACGCCAGACGAAAACGTGACGGTGCTCGATCGTTTGTCGGGCGACGCTTCGGCTTCCCCGCGCGAAGGAGCTCCCGTTGCTTCGGGCGAAGACTCTGCTGCGAGCCAGGACGCAGATGCGAACGGAGGCGAGGGTGCATCCGGCGATGCGGACGCGCGCGCTGCCGAAGGAGCGGCATCCGCCGATGGGGCGGGCGCTGCCGAAGGAGCCCCTTCGGTCGAAGGCGCAAACTCGACCGGCACCTCGAGCCCGGTTGATCCTGAAACCGCTGCCCCTTCGCAGCTTTTCGATGTGCGCGATGTCTAGTTCTCGGATTCACTGCGGTCGCGATGCAGCGCCCCTGTCGTCTTCCGGCCCTTTTCGCGCTCCCAAGCTTTCCCTTGAGCGCTTGATCGTTCGGGCCGATCGCGTTGTATGCGACGTGCTGCTGGCGCCGGGATCGCCGCGTATGACCTCGCCGGCGCTCATGGCTTGCGTGTGCCGGGCGTACCCGAACCTTCCGCGTCATGCGTGCGTGAACGATGCGGGCGACACGTTCGCGGACGTCATGAACTGCACGTCGATCCCGCACCTTCTGGAGCATTTGGTCATCGACGAGCAGGCTCGATCGGCTTCCTCTCAGGCGCCGTCCAATGCGTCGACCGACGTCGGGCCGGTGTTTGTCGGGACAACCGAGTGGACGGACGAATTCGCGGGCCGAGCGCGGATCGAAGTGAGCTTCACCGACGATTTGGTTGCTTTGCGGGCTTTTCGCGACGCGGCCCGTTTTCTGAACGAGATGGTGGTACCCTGACCCCATGACTACAGCTCATCTGACATTTGACCAAACTGATGACAAGATAGCCGATCGCGTCAAGAAAATGCGATCGTCCGCCGTGCGCGACCTGTTTGCGGCTGCCACGCGTCCCGATGTCATCAGCCTGTCGGGCGGCATGCCCGATGTATCGCTGCTGCCCCAGGCTTCCATCAAGAAAGCCGTGCGCGCCGCATGCGATGACCAGCGCTCCGTTGCCTTGCAATACGGCGCAACCGATGGTCGCAAAGAGACGAAGCAGGTGTTCTGCGATCTCATGCGCGATATAGGCGTGCGAGCCAAGCCTGAGAACATCCTGATCACGTCCGGTGCGCAAGAGGCGCTCGACCTCATTTCCAAAGCGTTCATCAATCCGGGCGACATCATCTTGGCCGAAGGCCCCACGTACCTGGGCGCGCTTCAGGCGTTCAGCGCGTACGAGCCGGACGTTCGCTGCATCGCGTTCGACGAAGAAGGCATGCGCACGGATCTGCTGGAAGCCGAGCTGAAGCGTATCGGCAAGGGCAATCCGCGCCTCAAGTTCTGCTACACCATTCCCAATTTCCAGAACCCCGGCGGCGTGACCATGTCGGCCGCGCGCCGCAAGCGTTTGCTGGAACTGGCCGACGAATACGGTTTCATGGTGGTCGAGGACGACCCGTACGGGCGCTTGCGCTATGACGGGGGCCACATGGTTCCGCTCAAGGCCATGGATGATCGCGTGGTGTACCTGGGAACCATTTCCAAGGTGTTCGCTCCGGGGTTGCGCACGGGATGGATCGTGGCGCCGCGGGACGTGCTGGCGAAAGTCAACCTGGTCAAGCAGGGGACCGACCTGTGCGGAAGCTCGTTCGATCAGGTGGTCGTAGAGCATTACTTCACCGATACCCCGTGGCAAAAAACGCTGCAGAAGTTCGTGCAGACGTACCATGTGCGTCGCGATGCGATGCTGTCTGCGCTTGAAGAGTATTTCCCGCCGGAGGCCTCGTGGACGCGTCCCGAAGGCGGCTTTTTCGTGTGGGTGACGCTTCCCGATTACTTCGATACCGGCAGCATGCTGAGCGAGGCGCTGGAAGCGGGCGTGACGTACGTGCCGGGAGACAGCTTCTTCCCGGGCGCGGTTGCGGGCAAGAATTCCATGCGTATCAACTTCAGCTTCGAAAGCCCCGAGAACATCGCGGAGGCTGTTCGCCGCTTGGCTCACGTGATCGAGGACCGTTTGGAGCTGTACCGTGCATTCCTGGAGGCCGGCGCCATCAAGGCTCCGTCTGCCAGCCAGCCGACGGACTGACGCCCTTGCAACGTTGGCGCACCAGTGATTTTGAGAACCGATTGTAGGAGCAAACATGGGCCTGAAAGTAGCAGTTTTGATGGGCGGCGCTTCGTTCGAGCGCGAGTTTTCCCTGGCCAGCGGCAAGCATGTGTGCGCAGCTCTTGAGGAAGCTGGCCACAAGGTGGTTCCCTTGGACACCACGTCCGACCTGGTGCCCACGCTTCGAAGCGAGCGCCCCGACGTATGCTACAGCGCGCTGCACGGAAAGCACGGCGAGGATGGCACCATTCAAAGCTTGCTCGAATTCGTGGGCATTCCCTTCGTGGGCTCCCCGGCTAGCGTGTGCCAGCGCACCTGGAACAAGGACTCGCTGCATTCGGAGATGGCCACGTATCGCGCCATCACCGGCGATGCTCCGGTTGCTTCGTGGCCGCAGGGTCTTTACATCGCTCGCGACGCATTCAAGAGCATGGGCGCTGCAACGGCGCTCGACCTGGTGGAAGACCGCGTGATCGGCGGTTATCCCGTGGCGGTCAAGCCTGCTCACGGCGGGTCCGCCATGGGCGTGCATCGCGTGGATTCGGTGGATCAGCTTGGCGAGGCTATCTTGGACGCGTTGTCGTTTGACGAGGCCGTGGTCATCGAACAGTGGGTCGAAGGCGTCGAGATGGCCGTGTCCGTGCTGGGCAACGGCTGGGATGCGTACGCCTTGCCGCCGGTCGAGATCGTTGCGAAGAGCGGCATGTTCGACACCGAAGCTCGCATGACTCCCGGTGCGGTCGAGTATTTCGCGCCTGTGCGCCCCGCTTCTCTTTCGCAGGACGAGGCGGAGGCTCACGCCATTCGTGCGGAAATAGAGCGTGCGGCCCTCGAGGTGTATCGGGCCTACAACGTGCGCGACCTTGCCCGCATCGACCTCATCTGGGACGGTGCTCAGGCGCGCGTATTCGAAGTGAACGTGTCTCCGGGCATGGCGGAGTCGTCCTTGTTCCCCGCCGCGTGCGCCGCAGCAGGGCTTTCGCTTCCGGCTGTGCTTGACGAGTTGGTCAACAACGCGCTTGCTCGATAGCGCGGAACAGGGTAGGCAAGCAAGACGACGGAGCGTTTTCTACAGTTCAGCCAAAAGGGGAGTCCGGGCGACTTCCCTTTTTCGTTTCGTCGGCCTGCTCTTTTGCTGCATCCGCCTTCGCCACTCAACAAACCGGCAACCGAATAATAGAGCGCTGATGTTTTCCTATCCGGGCGGGTAAGGGTGCGCCTATAATAGTTGCACAGACAAACGTCCAAAAGGAGGCCGTTATGGGCAACAAATTCGGAGTTTTTCTCGCTGGCGGACTCGCTGGCGCTGTGATCGCGCTGCTGTACGCTCCCCGTTCGGGCCAGGAGACGCGTGCTCTTGTGACCGATAAGGTGAACGCCGCATGGGGCGAGGCTCAGGAGTTCGGCACCCAGGCTGCCGGCAACGTTCAGCATGTGTACCAGGATGTTGCCAGCAAGGGCCAGCAGTTCGCTCAGGACGCGCAGGCAAAAAGCCAGGAGCTGTACGGCCAGGCCAGCGCTCGCGTGCAGGAGGCTGCCGACAACATCAAGCCCGCGTTCTCTCAGAAAAACGACGAGCTTCGCGACAAGATCGAAGCTGCTCGTCAGCGCATTGCATCCCAGGTAGCAAAGAACGCGGAAGAGGCTCAGGCAACTGCCGCCGAGACTATTCCGGTTGCAGCGGATACTGCCCATGACGTGGTCGACGCTGCACAGGACGCCGCAGAAGAGGCCGTTGATGCCGCTGCTGACAAGGCGCAGGATGCTGCCGACAAGGTCGCCGGCGAATAAAGCGACGCGAGATATAGGCGAGGTGAAGCGGTTGCGCGGATCAAGCGGTCGGAAACGGTCGCGCCGCGCACCGCTTTTTACATATAGATGGTAGCGAAGGCGCCGGGACTGCGGAGGAGAAGCCGCGCCGTGCGCCCGATCGTTGCGGAGAAGAAGGTTATGGCAAGCAAACTTATCACGACCGACGAACTCACGGGGGTTCGCGTCATTGGCGGGAAGAACGGCACGAAGCGCATTGGCAAAGTGCGTCGTTTCGTGTTTCACCCGAAGGAAAAGCGCTGCGTCGGCTTCATCGTGAAGCGCCCCGACCTTCTATGGATGTTCCGACGGAAGGACAAGTTCGTGTCCATAGAGGGATACGACCTGGTGGATGGGCGTATTTCCATTCGCAACGTCCCTGAGGCGACGGATCGCGCTGCTTGCAAGGCGCTTGGCGTCGACTGGGACGAATGCGTGCTCTGGATCGGCCTGCCCGTGATGACTGAAAGCGGCGACGCGTTCGGAACGGTGGGCAACGTCACGTTCAACCGCATTACGGGAGAGGTTGTTTCGTTCGATACCGATTCCGGCGCTACTGCAAACGCGCTCTTGGGCAAGCGCACTGTTTCGGCGGACCTTATCAAAGGCTTTCGCCGCGGCATGGGAGCGGCCCTTGCGCAGGTTGGGCAAGAAGGCGTGGCTTCCGACGACGTCGTGCTGGGGGCCATCATGGTTTCCGACGAGGTGAAAGATCTTGCAGCTGAGGGCGGAGTTGCCGAAAAGGCAGGTCAGGCTACGGCTGTTGCGATGGACAAGGTTCATACGACCGTCGACAAGGTGAAGCCGGTTGCTTCCGAGGCGGCTAAGAAAACGGGCGAAGCCGTGAACAAGGGCGCCTACGCCACCGGGAAGCAGATTGCGAAATCCAAGACGATGTTCTCCGATTTCAAGGATGAGTACGACAAGGCGCGCGGCCCGAAGCCGAGCAAGCAAGAGAACGCCATCGAAAAGACGGCAAGCCCCTCCCCGTCAGTTGCCGAAAAGCAGCCGGCCAAGCAGCCTACGAAGAAGCCCGCGCCCAAGAAGAACATGTTCGCGGAGTTCAAGGATGAATTCGACAAAGCACGTCACGAGGATTAAATGGGCAATCATACAGAAGATCACGACTCTCGGTTTGATACGGGAAAGCTGAAGCAGAAAGCGGCTGAGCGCAAGCAGGAGCTGCATGAGAAGGCCGAGCAGGAAGTTACTGTGCGCGGCCATAAAATGGAGAAGGGCGACATCTTCAAGTTCGTTGGCCTGATCGGGTTCTTCGCGATCATGGTTTTGATCTGCGTGCTTCTGTGGCCGTACGTTCACGACGTGTTCGAACCCGGCGGCATCGATCGCATCATAAACGACGTGCGCGGCGCGGGTCCGGTTGGATTCCTTATTCTGCTAGGGCTTCAGTTTCTTCAAATCGTGGTGGCGTTCATCCCCGGCGAGGTTGTTCAGATTGCGGCTGGCATGCTGTACGGCCCTTGGATCGGCGGGCTGATCATCCTGACGGGTTGCGTCATATCGAGCGCTTTCATTTTCTCGCTCGTACACAAGCTGGGCGCGCCGTTCGTGCAAAGCATGGTGCCCACGCAGTATTTGGATAAGTTCCGCAGGTTCGAGTTGACCGGCAAATTGAACATCGTCGTGTTCATCTTGTTCCTGATTCCCGGCCTGCCCAAAGACGTGTTCACGTACTTGGTGCCGCTGACGGATATGCGCATGCGCACGTTTCTCATTCTTTCGAATATAGGGCGCATTCCCGGAATCATCGTGTCTACGTATGCGGCTGACGGCCTGGTGGACGGGCGCTTCATGGAGAGCGCCATCATATTCGTGGTGGCCGGTGCCATCGCCGTGCTGGGCATTGTTTTGCGCGACCCCATCATGCGCTTTTTGGAGAAGCGCTCGAAGGGCAATCGCTAGCGGTTCTCTTGCGCTGCGCGGCGGGCGTTTTCGAGTCTGCGGGCACGGGCTGCTTCGCATACCTTAAGAAACTATGAGGACGTTAACGATATTATGACGGAACCCTCTGCGACGTTACGTCGCGCTCTACTATGACGTTGAAGAACAACGATGTTGAAACGCAGGACGAAAGAGGTCGCTATGACCAAGAAAAAACCTTTGAACAGCGCCGAGGACGCGGTTGCTGCTGCGGAAGCCGAGTTGAAGGCGGCCCAGGAAAAACTTGAGGCGGCAAAAGCGCGGCTGGCTGCCGAAGCGAACGACGAGAAGAAGGCGGATGGGCTCGATGCCGCCGAGGCGTCTGTTGAAGAGCCTGTTGAGCAGGAAGCCGAAGTTGACAAGGTCGTGGACGTGGTTGCAGTGGAGGCTTCGGCCTGCGTCCCAGATGATGCCTCGACCGCTTCGGCCGACGACGAATCCGCGGTCTTAGTTGAGGAAGTCGAGACGATCCAGGAAGCCGAGCCGGTCGAGCCGATGGGGACGGCCGAGCAGGAGAGCGCCCCGTCTGCTCCGGAGCCTCCCGCGTCCCCGGCGTCCGAGAATCCCCAGTGGGTTCCGTATTCGAGTGCGCAGGTCCCCCCGTACGGGGTCCCCGCACAGCAGCCTTCTTACGGCGCACCGCAAACCGCACCGCAGGTGCCTGCGAGCGGTTCTTATGGCGGGTCCTCATCTCAGCAGCCTGGTTACGCTGCGCCCCAGACGCCGCATGCCGGTCCTGGCGCCGTGCCGCCGCAGCAGCCCTATTACGGGTATCAGCAGCCGTACTACCAGCAGCCGTACGCGCAGCCTGTTGTGGCTACGAAGGATCATGTGGCTGCCGGTTTGCTGGCCATCTTCTTGGGATGGTTGGGCATTCACAAGTTCTACTTGGGGTACAACACTTCCGGTTTCGTCATGCTGGGAGTTTCTATCTTGGGCGGAATCCTTACGCTGTCGCTTGCGTGCTGGGTGATCTGGGTCATCGCTATCATCGAGGGCATCATTTACTTGACGAAGTCGCAATCTCAGTTCGAGCAGATCTACGTCCTCAATAAGAAGGAATGGTTTTAGCGCATCGGCGGTCCGCTGTTTGCCCGCGGTTGCATTGCTTCGCCGCTCGTCCAAATGTTCAGGGGTTTTTCCATGAATAGGGGCGGGCGGCTTTTCTTTTTCGCTAGAATGGCGGTATCGATAAGGCCTAAGCGCAGGAATTCGCGCACCGCCTTCCCGAATAAGGATCCTATAAGGAGGAAATCATGCCCAAAATCACTCGTGACCAGGTGAGAGTTCCGGCTGACGTCATGCCGGAATCCCGTGACGAGTACATTGAGAACTACATGAAGGCTACCCGTGGCACGGGTCGTCTCATGCTGTTCGCGTGCGATCAGAAGGTCGAGCATCTGAATGCCGACTTCTACGGCGAGGGCATCGACATCGCCGACGCTCAGCCGGAGCACCTCTTCGAGATCGGTCGTCAGGGCGTGTGCGGCGTGCTGGCTGGCCAGCGCGGCCTGATCGCGCAGTATGCTGCCGATTATCCGGAGATCAACTACCTGGTGAAGATGAACTCCAAGACCAACCTCGTTGGCGTGAAGCAGGACGATCCCTATTCGCCGCAGCTGCATGATCTGGATGCTGTGCTGGCTATGCGCGAAGCTGGCGTGAACATCGTGGGTCTGGGTTACACGCTGTACCTGGGCAGCGAGTACGAGTCCACCATGATGGCCGAGGCTGGCGAGCTGATCGCCCAGGCTCACGCAAACGGCATGCTGGTAGTGCTGTGGATCTATCCGCGCGGCAAGGCCGTCGCGGCAGAGAAGGACCCGGATCTGATCGCCGGCGCCGCTGGCGTGGCGCTGTGCCTGGGTGCCGATTTCGTCAAGGTGAACCCGCCGAAGCCCGAAGACGGCCGCACTCCGGCCGAGGCTCTGAAGGTTGCCGCCATGGCTGCCGGCCGCACGGGCCTTGTGTGCGCGGGCGGTTCGACGGTTGACGCCGAGACGTTCCTGACCCAGCTGCACGACCAGATTCACATCGGCGGTGCCTGCGGCAACGCGACCGGCCGCAACATCCACCAGCGCTCGCTGGCGGAGGCCGTGCGTTTGACGAAGGCCATCAGCGCCATCACGCTGGCCGACTACTCCGTGGAGGACGCGCTCGACGTCTTCAACGGCGACGAGGATTTCTCGCTGTAAGTTTCGCCGCATAGAACATGCCGACGGGCCCCTTTCGAGGGGCCCGTTTTGCGTGCGCCGGGAATAGCGCTCTTGGCGTGCGGGGCGCGCGGGGGATGCGCGGGGCGTGGGGTTCGCGCAGGTTGCGGATCGCGCGTGGGGCGTGCGGCGGCGTCGTTCTCCCACGTGGATCGCGCACCCCGTGGTGAGCCCCCCCAAAAAAATCTGGGCGCGAATCGGGACCTGTAACAATTTCAGACGTGGAAAAGCCGCGTTTTAACAGCGGACATACGCTTTTTGGCAGAGATTGGGAGGTTTGTGGCTCCTGAACGCGAGAAATTCCATCTATAGCGAACAAGTAATCGCATAATGCCTGGTCGCAGATTTTATCTTCCCTTTTTGTGCGCGCCGTCGCGCACAAAAAGCCACAAACCTCGGAATCTCTGCCATTTTCGAGCCTTCCGCGGGCAGGTTGCGGCAGCGTCTCGATTTTTTGGGCGCGAATCGGGGCCCGTGACAGAGAACAGGTTGCCGAATGCAGGTTGCGGCAGCGCCTTGTCGGCAAAAGGCATGGTCGCGTTTTGGGGTTTAGCCGATTGGCGGCTTCGTGCGCTCGTGAAATTGTCACAGGGGGTCCCGATTCGCGCCCGCTTCCGCAGCGCGGCCGCTGCGGAAGCGGTTCGCAACTACCACCCCGCTCTGTATCCGCCGTCCCGCCCGCGTCCGCGCGGGGATGGACTCACTCCGCTTGATCGGTGAACAGGTCGATGGTCTCCTGCTTCGAGTGCACTTCCAGTTTCGCATAGATGTATCACCGTCGAGAATTGCGGTAAGACCATCGACTGGTTGGCAGATCGTGTGGGCGTCTCTTTCCTTGACAGGATAGACATTTACTACGGGCCGTTGCAGATGATGCATAACGTGGACGGCGCGGGCGGCGGTTTCGCGATTGCCTTCTCGGCTTGTCTTGACGATTTGGGCGTGCAGGTTGAGAAGGGCACGAAGCTGGTGGAAGTGCTTCTGGATGCCGAAGGGCGCGTTGAAGGCGCGGTTGTGGAGTCCAAGGGCAAGCAGCGACGCATCAAGGCAAAGGCGGTTATGCTGGCAACGGGCGGGTTTGCCCACAATGCCGAGCTGGCTGCTCGGTTCGATCCCGAAAAAACCGGCACTTTCGGCATAGGGCATCCTAACTGCGAAGGCGATGGCTTGGTGGCGGCATCAAATTCCGGAGCGCTTCTGTCGCACATAAACCACATGATGTGCATCCTCAAGGATTACACCATCATGAGCGAACACGAGGGAACCTCGGCCAGTGCGAACTTGAATGGGTTCACGAATCTCCCGAACATGATTTTGGTTGGCTCCGACGGCAATCGATTTGTTGACGAGACCAGCAAGGGGTACATGAGCCAAGATCTCAACAGCCCTATTTTCGACAAGATGCATCGTGACGGTGCGGGGTATGTGTGGGAGATATCCGACGAGGCCACGGTTGCAGCTGCTGGTGGCAAGGTGGTTCGCGGCGAAGGTCTTGAGTACGTGAAGGGCTCCGATGCCGCAGAGCTTGCGAAGAGCATGGGCGTCGATTCGACCGCCCTTGCCGCTACGATCGATGCATACAATGCCGCGGTTGACGCTGGCGTAGACAAGGAGTTCGGCGGCTTCCCCACGACTAAGCTGGTTGCGCCGTATGTGGCTGTTCCCGTGGTTCCGTGCGAAATCATTACGTATGGCGGCGTTGCTCGAAGCGAAAAAGCCGAGGTCCTGCGTGCTGACGGACAGATTATTCCCGGATTGTTCGTAGGTGGCGAGGCAAGCTGCAATTCCGCCTACATGGGATTCACGCTTTCCAATTGCTTTACCTGGGGGCGCATCGGCGGGCAGAGTGCCGCTTCGTATATTCAGAGCTAATTACCCTCCTCCCTCCCTTCAGCGAAAAGGTCTACTTTCCCAGATCTTCTTCGCTGGGCAACCGCGCACGCAGGTCGTGCGCGGTTGCTTTTTTGCGAACAGGTGCGCGTCCGCTGCCCGCCCTCGTCGCCGTCCCAAGAAGCTTGGCGACGCTGCGAAACTGCTGGGTGCGCGTCCGCTGCCCGCCCTCGTCTCCGTCCCCGCCCGCCTGTGTCCATCGTGGCGGTCGAAACCCCAGATGCATTTCTTTGGCCGAACGCCGACATAGTTCGATGCACGATCGTGTTATGGTTCAAGGCGACGATACGCCGCCCTCCTCAAGGGCGCACGGTGCAGGGCGGAATCCATGCGCCCAGGTCATCGACATGTCGCGCGTGAAATTCGCATACGAGGAGGTTGCATGATGGATGACAGGCTGCTTCGCAGGGGCGCATGCGCGCTTGCGTTGGTTTTGGCAGCAGGCACGGTTTTGGCGGCATGCTCGAACTCGAACGGCGGCGTTGTGTCTTCGTACGACGGCGTGGCAACAGTGCTGCAAGCCGCTCTTCCGCAAAAACCCGCTGCCGACGACTATGAAGCTCAGAGTAAAGTGCTCGAAGACAACAAGCTTGATCAGGCGTTCCTCGATAACCTGAGCACGTTTTCCTACCGGAGTGCACCTGCCGTGCTTGCGGAGGCGTCCGAAGCAAACGAGAACTACTCGCCCGCAAGCCTTTACTACGCTCTGGCGATGACGCAAATGGGAGCCGCAGGCAGCACGCAGGACGAGATCGCGGCCTTGCTCGGTGCGGACAACGTCGACGTTACCGCGCAGCAGTGCGGTAATTTGCTGCGTCTGCTCGCCGCCGATCAATACTCGAACGTCAAGCTGGCCAACTCCGTATGGATGTGCCCCGACGCCGAATTCAACCAGGGGTTCGTCGACGTCATGCGCGATCAATTCTACGCATCGTTGTTCCAGACGGATTTCGGCACCCCCGAAGCGGACAAGGCGATGGGGCAATGGGTTGCCGATAACACCGAGGGAACGCTGGCTCCGCAGTTCAAAAGCGAGAGTCAGCAGCTGATTTCCCTGATCAACACCGTGTATTTCAAAAGCGAGTGGTCAAAGGCATTCGATGCCGAATCCGTTTCCCCCGAAACGTTCAACGCCGAAACCGGAAAAGTGACGGCGGATTTCATGGTTCAGCGGCTTGACGGACCTCAGGAGATTCGCGCGACCGATACGTACACGCGCGCAAGTTTGGGCTTTGCGGACGGAAGCCAGATGACGTTCGTGCTCCCGGCGCAGGGCGTGCATGCTCGGGATTTGCTGGCCGATGCCGCCGCGCTCGAAGAGGCGTTCACGGCTGATTCGACTGGAGAAGCGTTCGTAACGTACCATGTTCCGAAGTTTAGTTTCGACAGTTCGTACGACTTGGTTTCATCGCTGAAAAAGCTTGGCGTGAACAGGGCTTTCAGCGACCAGGCGGATTTCTCGAACCTTACCGACATCCCGGCGTACGTATCAAGCGTGGCGCAGGAGAGCCACATCGGGCTTGACGAAAACGGCGTCGAAGCCAGCGCGTACACCAAGGTCGACATCATGGCCATGTCAGCCCTTCCGGATCCTGCGGTTGTGGGCGAACTGGATTTCAACCTGGATCGCCCGTTTTTGTACGAGATCAAATCCAAGCAAGGGGCGGTGCTGTTTCTGGGCATGTGCGGGGACCCTTCTGCAGGGAAGTAGCTCGCCAGTACGCAGGTGTACATAATTCGATACTGTGTTGTAAATAAGAATTTGTCTCATTAAGGGGCAACAATCCTTCTTACCCTGGTAAGATCGTCGCAACAAGACAGGCGATTCTCAACCAGAAAAGAAGGAGCCCTCCCATGACCGACCAGTTCGACACCACCAGGCTTACCAACGAAGTCGGAAATCCCGTCGCCGACAACAACCACACGCTGACCGCAGGAGAGCGCGGCCCCATGATGCTCCAGGACAACTGGATGATCGAGAAGCTGGCGCATTTCGATCGCGAGGTTATCCCCGAGAGGCGCATGCATGCGAAGGGGTCGGGCGCGTACGGCACGTTCAAGGTGACCGGCGACATCACGCGCTACACGAAGGCGAAGGTGTTCCAGCCCGGAGCCGAAACCGAGGTGTTCGTGCGCTTCTCGACGGTGGCGGGCGAGCGCGGCGCGGCCGATGCCGAACGCGATATTCGCGGCTTCGCCATGAAATTCTACACGCCCGACGGCAACTGGGATCTCGTAGGCAACAACACCCCGGTGTTCTTCCTGCGCGATCCTAAGAAGTTCATCGACCTCAACCACGTGGTGAAGCGCGACCCGCACACCAACATGCACTCCGCCCAAAGCAACTGGGATTTCTGGTCCAGCTTGTCCGAAGCGCTGCACCAGGTGACCATCGTCATGTCGGATCGCGGCATCCCGGCCAGCTACCGCCACATGCACGGTTTCGGCAGTCATACGTTCAGCCTGATCAATGAGGAAAATCAGCGTGTGTGGGTGAAGTTCCACCTCAAGACCAACCAAGGCATCAAGAACCTCACCAACGAAGAAGCCGGCCAAATTATCGCAGGCGACCGCGAAAGCCACCAGCGCGACCTGTTCGGCGCTATCGAGCGCGGCGAGTTCCCCAGCTGGCGCTTCTGCGTTCAGATCATGGACGAGGCTACGGCGAAGAACTACAAGGAGAACCCGTTCGACATCACGAAGACGTGGAGCCAGAAGGAGTTCCCGCTTATCGAAGTGGGCACGCTCGAGCTGAATCGCAACCCGCAGAACTACTTCGCCGAGGTGGAGCAGGCTGCGTTCGCGCCGACGCACTTGGTGCCGGGCATTGGACTGTCGCCCGACAAGCTGCTGCAGGGCCGCCTGTTCGCATACGGCGACGCGCAGCGCTACCGCCTGGGCGTCAACCACAACCACATTCCGGTGAACAAGCCGCGCTGCCCCTATGCCGAGTTCCACCGCGATGGAGCCATGCGCACGGACGGCAACTTCGGCAGCACGATTGGCTACGAGCCTAACAGTTACGGCCAATGGCAGCAGCAGGCGGATGCGGCCGAGCCGCCGATGGACCTGTTCGGGCCGATGGATGCATGGGATCCGGCGGACGACCCGACCGACGACACCTTCTATCAGCCGGGAGACTTGTATCGCCTGATGGAAGAGCCGCAGCGCGCCGTGCTGATCGCGAACACGGCGGCCGACATGAACGGCGTGACCGAGAACATTCGCTTGCGCCATGCGGCCCACTGCTACAAGGCCGATCCCGAGTACGGCGACCGTCTGGCCGACGCGCTGGGCGTGGACATAGCTCGCGTGCACGAGTTGGCTGCGATGACGCACGAGGAACGCATGGCCGCTACCGGCCAGCAGGTTCCGGCTCGCAAGAAGGGCGGGGAAGCGCGCGCCTAGCTCCCAGTTCCTTCACCTTGCGCGCCCGAATGTTTCACGTGAAACATTCGTTCGCTATCAAGAGGGTTGATTCTTACATTGCTTTCCCATATACGGCCGCTTCTGCTTGCTCCTTTGCAGAAGCGGCTCGTTTCGCGTGGCGTCGATAGGCAAGCCCGCAGGGTCCCGATGGCGCTGCCGAGTTGCTTAGGCGATGACGCGCCTGCTTCGTCTGCTTCGAGTATGCGCCGATCGGGGTATATTCGCGCATTGCCTTCGCGCTCGGCCTTACGTGTGCGGGGTCTTCTTGCTACTATGGCACCATCCGACTTCGCCTTTCACAGAGGGATGGACCACATGGGACGACTTTTTTCGCTCGTTTTGGCCGCAGTGCTTGCATGTTCGGCGGTCCCCGCGTTTGCCGATCCCCCTTCAGCGCCGAGCGATAACCCGATGGTCGGCATCGGCAGCGAAGCGCGCTCGATCGACGACCTGCTGCAGGCGGGCGATTATGCGCCTGGGCGCGTGCTCGCTCGTGTAACAAGCGAGTTCGCTCCCGTTACTCCGCGCTCGAACTACTCGAACGATGCTGCTTCTTGGTCGGCGGAGTCGCTGTTCACGTACGAATCAGGCGCCTACGAGCCCGCAGCGCGCATGCTGTCGGAAAGCGAAGCGCCTGCGGACCAGGTGATTCTTATTCAGTCCGATACCATGACGACCGAGGATCTCCTGCGTCAGTTGGCGGGGGCTCCGGGCGTGGTGGCCGCCGAGCCCGATTACGTGCGCACGATCAGCGACCCTGAAAACGCGCCTTCCGCCCGACCGGAACCATCCCTCGGCGCAGCGCGCGCCGCCGACTCTGCCGAGGCCGCGACCAACGACCCGCTGCTTGACCAGCAGTGGCAGCTGTCTTCCACCTCCGAGGCGCCGGGCGGTTCTAATGTGCGGACGCTGTGGCAGGAGCTGGGCATTCCCGAAAAGTCGTCCGAGTTGAAGAGCGTTGTGGTTGCCGTGGTCGATACGGGCGTGGACTACACGAACCCCGATCTTCGAGACGTCATGTGGAGCAACCCCGGAGACATCGGCTTGCCCGGCGAGAAGGGAAGCGCCGGCTACAACTTCGGCGACGGCGTCGACGATCCCATGGATGTCAACGGACATGGCACGCACGTGGCGGGCATCGTTGCGGCTGCGAACAATAACGCCGAAGGCGGTTCCGGAGTGGCGCCCAATGTCCGAATCATGGCGCTTCGCATCGCTGATGCAGCGGGGCAACTTCCCTCTTCGGCCCAGATAGGCGCCTATAGCTACTTGAAGCGGGCAGCTCTCGCCGGCGTGCCGGTCGTGGCTGCGAACGATTCCTGGGGAGGTATGGGCGTCAGCGGCATTCTTGACAGCGTGATGGATGATGCGTATCGCAGCGCTAATGTCTTGTCGGTGTGCGCATCGGGGAACGAATCTCTCGATAACGACCGATCGCCCGGCAATCCTTCCGGTGGTTCTTCGGAGGGCGTCATTGCCGTGAACGCCGTTGACCGCCAAGGTGCGCTCGCAGCCTTTTCCTCGTACGGTGCGGCGACGACCGATCTGGCGGCGCCTGGCGATGCTATCTTGTCAACCGTGCCGGTAGGTCAAGGAATAGTCGATCTCGAGGACAAAGACCTTGTTGTCTTGCAAGACGATTTCGAGAAGCCTGACGGCCTCTTCGCGTTCGACGTGGCCGGAGATGCTTCGGCGTCGGTCGTGCGCACCGATGAGGTATGGGCCGGGTCCGCCGCATCGGGGCACAGTCTGCAATGGAGCGTGCCTGCTGCGAAGGCAGGCCAAGAGGCGCATGTCGTGCTGACTCCCGCCGATGGGGCATGGGCGGATCAAACGGCGGGCGCGTCGTTCGAGGACGCGCACTATCTGGCGTTTGACGCGAAGGTGACTGATTCGACCGCGTCCGGCTCCGCGCGCATTCTGCACGTGTACCTGTCGTCGACTGATCCGGACAATCCTTGGATCGAGCTGTCTCCGGGTAAAAATCTGGCCGTTTCCTACGACTCATGGTCGACTGTCGCAGCGCACATTCCCGACGAGGCGCGCGAATCGATCGATTGGAAGAATCTGTCCGTCAAGATCACGCGCAACCTGGTGCCGTTCGACGAGGGGTCCGACCTCCTGTTCAACATCGATAACGTCTCGCTGATAACTTCGATCATTCCGTACGACAATTTGAGCGGAACCTCGATGGCCGCTCCGGTGGTGAGCGGCGCCATCGCTTTGCTGGCAGGGAAGTTTCCCGATGAGGATGCATCGACGCTGCGTGCTCGCGTGCTGGGCGGCGTCGAGCGCACCACGAAGCTTGCCGGTACTTGCACCTCGGACGGCAAGCTTGACCTTGTGCGCGCGGCAACCGATCCGTATCCCGTTGTGGATGCGCTCGAGCCCGCCGCGCGTGAAGCCGCAGCTGCTCACGCTACGGCGACCATCCGAGGGAGCTGGTTCGGCGATGCTGAAGGGCGCGTTCTCCTTGATGGCGAAGAGCTTGCCGTGACGGCGTGGGGCGATCAGGGCATTGCCGTCGCGCTGCCCGAACAGCTTGAGGCGAAGATGCGCTACGTGCAGGTGGTGCGTGCCGACGGCGCATCGGGAAGGCACCTTCTTCTTGTGGGGCAAGAGGAGCCTCCGGTCTACTATGAAGATTTGCCTGCTCCTAACTTTCAAGATTTGGGGATAGCGGATGCTGAGCAATCGACTTCGTGGCAGGTGGCGTCTGCGAACGCGACCGTATATGCAGCAAGCGAGAAAGCGGTCACGATGCAGGGGGACCAGTCGGTTTTCGTTTTGCTGGCGTACGACCCGCTTGCCAAGACGTGGTCGGTCGAGCGTGCGCTCGACGGCGTGTTCGATCATCCGTTTCTCATGGCGGCGCATGGCGACGTGCTTTACCTGTTCGATCCGGCCAAGTACCTGCTGTACCAATACGATACGGTTGCCCGTACGCTGAGCGATCCGCTTGACTGCTCGTCGCTGAAAGCCTGCGTGGATCAGGGAACTGAGCTTGTGTTCGGCGGTGTGGCATGCGACGGGGCATCGCTGTGGTTGAGCGGCGGGTGCTTGCCTGATGGCACCGCCGTGACGCTTGCCGCGCGCATCGACGTGCGAACGGGCCAGGCAACGGCTCTGCCTCCCCTGGGCAGCGGGCGCGTCACGCCCGTCGTGCACGTGCTCGATGGAACGTTGACGGTGGCGGCAGGCAATGCATCGGTCCAGCCTAGCAGCCTGGTTGGCTCGGTCGAGCAGCTTCGCGAAGGCGCTTGGAAGGCGACGGACGTTCCGGATGCCGTCGAGAGCCTTCAGAGCGGGGCCGTTGCCTCGGCGGTGCTTCCGAGCGGCGTGGGCATCGATGGCGTCGCGACCAAGGGCGAGCGACTTGTTTTCACGGGGCTCGTCAGCGCAGATGACGCAGGTGCCGACACGTACGTGTTCGATCCGGCAACGGGCGCATGGCAGGCGGTGCGCGAGCGCTTTTCGGCAGGGAAGATGGTCTACGGCGGCGCCACGGTGCTGAATGACGCGCTTTACGTGCTGGGCGAAGACGTGCTTTCCGGCTCAACCGTGTTTAAGCGCCTGGCGCTCGAGGCGGCTCCCGAGCCCACGCCGCCCACGCCTCCGGTGTCTCCGACGACGCCCGCGTCGCCTGAGAATGGGGCCGGGGCGGATCCGAAGGCGCTCGTGCGCACCGGCGACGTTGTGCCGCTTGCGTCGACCGCGATCTTGGGCGTGATTGCGATCGCCTGCGGCACGCTTGCGTTCGCGCATCGCAGGCGCCGGTAGTCTCGTTCGCGGATCCGTGCGATCGCGCAAAGCCGTGAAAAGCGAGTACCCCGCAAAGCCGAAGGGCCTTGCGGGGTACTTGATGAGCGAGATGGTGCCCGAGGCGAGAGTCGAACTCGCACGTCGTTAGACAACGGTTTTTGAGACCGCCGCGTCTGCCATTCCGCCACTCGGGCGCAGCATGAAAGTATACCCGAAGCTTGGCGACCCGTCGAGAAAAAACTCGGCATGTTCGCACCGCTATTCGCTCCGCACACCGTCGCACCTCTGTCGCGCTCCCGTTCGCTCCCTTTTCGCCGCGCGCGGGCAGAGCGCCCGCTGCCCGAACGACAATCGGTTAACAGGTGCACGTCTATCTGGCGCAGGATCTTGCCAAGGCTCATAATGAGGACACGTACCGTTGGCGGCACCATGCAAGCGAGCCTCGCCGCCAATTTCAGCGCACTCGACAGAGAGGCGGAATCTTTATGGATCAAATGGAACTCGCTCAAAAAATCGATGCATACCTCGAGGACAATTGGGAGGCGATGGTCGGCGACATCGAAACGCTCGTTCGCATTCCCAGCTTCGAGGAACTAGACAAGAAAGCCGAGGGCGCTCCCTTCGGCCCCGGTCCGAAGCAGGCGCTTACCGCAGCGCTCGAACTTGCTTCCGACATGGGTTTTGAGACCCATGATGCAGAAGGCTACATCGGGTTCGCGGACTTTCCCGGCGCAAGCGAAACGCAGATCGGCATCATCGGCCACATGGACGTCGTGCCCGCGGGCCCGGGGTGGACGTTCGAGCCGTATGCCGTCACGCGCAAAGAGGGCTACCTGGTAGGGCGCGGCACGTTGGATGACAAAGGTCCCAGCGTGGTGGCGCTGCATGCCGTGAAGTTCTGGAAAGATCAGGGTGTGGAATTCCCCTACACCGTCCGTTTTCTTTTCGGCGCGAACGAGGAATCGGGCATGGCGGATGTGGCGTACTACCACAAGCATTACGATGACCCGGCATTTTTGTTCACTCCCGACGCCGAGTTCCCTGTGTGCTACGGCGAAAAGGGCGGTTTCGACGGCGTGATATCCAGCAAGCCCCTTCAGGAATGCGCGCGCGTGATCGTTTCGTTCGAGGGCGGCGCAGCCACCAACGCCGTGCCGGGCATAGCCCATGCCGTGGTGAAGGCGAGCGCAAGCGAGCTGCCAAACACCGACCGCATTACCGTAAGCGAAGCCGGCGAAGGCCTGGCCCGCTTGGAGGCGTCCGGCAAAGGCGCCCATGCGTCGATGCCTGACGAAGGGGTCAATGCTATCGGCCTTATTGTGGACTACCTGCTGGAGCAGGGCTTGTGCAGCGCCGACGAGCGCGCCTTCCTCGAGCTTGACCAGAAGCTTCTGAACCATACTGACGGCAGCGGTGTGGGCATTGCCACGTCGGACGAGTACTTCGGTCCGCTGACCGTTGTGGGGGGCACCATCAAGCTGGAAGACGATCGGTTCGTGCAGACGCTCGACAGCCGTTTCCCCACGTCGATTACGGCTGATGAGATAACCGACCGGCTGCGCAAGCTGACCGACGAAATTGGCGGCACGTTCGAAAGGACGCTGCTTATGGAGCCGTTCTTGGTGGAGCCGGATTCGCCGGTCATCCAAGCGCTGCTCAATGCGTACAACGAGGCAACCGGCGAGGATGCCAAGCCGTTCACCATGGGCGGCGGGACGTACGCCCGCGAGTTCAAGAGCGGCGCTAGCTTCGGGCCCGAGAAGCCTTGGGTCGAAAATCCCGAATGGGTGGGCATGATGCACGGCCCCGACGAGGCCGTCAGCGAGGAACTGCTCAAGCAGTCTTTCAAGATCTACGTGCTTACGCTTGATAAGCTGATGAAGCTCGACCTGCAATAACGGTAATGGATGCGACGCCCCGGCGGCTTTCGGCAATCGCCGGGGCGTCGTGCGCAAAAAGGAGAGGAAGCAGATGGTCGATTCCGTTCCGGACGATTTTTATCCCGCCCTTGGCATAGCGGACGCCGAGGGCTTCGAGCGGGCAGATGACGGGCGCATCGAGTTCGAGGGTCTTCCGAACACGCGTGACTTGGGAGGCCTCCCTTCGGTTGACGGGAGGTTCGTCAAGCGTGCGCGCCTGCTGCGCTCGGGCGCTCTTGCGCGCGCCACCGAGCGCGATTTGAAGGTTCTTGCGGATGAGTTCGATCTTCGTACGGTGGTGGACCTGCGGACCGAGGAAGAGCGGCGCGAGCATCCCGACCCCGAGGATGCCCTGCTTGACGTGCGGTTTCGCGATGCTCCGGTGCTGTCTGCATCCACGTTCGGGGTAACGCACGAAGGCGGGATCCTTTCGGCCCTCAAGGCGCTGCGGGCGGTTCAGAAGAACCCGGCCGGCATGATGATGGACGTGTATGCTCGCATGGTGCTCGACGAGCAAAGCCAACGCGGGTTCTCCCAGTTCTTCCAAGACGTTTTAGCTGCTGAACAGGGGGCGGTGCTGTGGCACTGCACTATCGGCAAGGATCGCGCCGGTTTGGCCACCATGCTGATGCTCCATGTTCTAGGCGTGCCGCGCAACGTTATCGTGAAGGACTACGAAGCCACGAACCGTTACGTGGAGGCGCGCTCGCAAGACATTATGGACGCGCTGGCCGCGTACGGTTTGGCGGACAAGCTGGATGCAAGCCTTAAAGTGCTCAACTCGGCCGACCCTCGGTTCTTGCAAGCGGCGTTCGATGCGGTGGACCGGGAGTACGGAAGCTTGGATGAGTACGTGCGCGTTGCGCTTGGCGTGGCGGACGACCAGCGCGATGCCTTGCGGCACCGGTATTTGGCGGACGGCCCGCAGGGCTAAGGCGTTCTCGCGAATCCGCAAGCGACCGCGCTTGTTGCGCGGTGCGTGCGCTCGCCTCAAGGCCTTTCGCCGCCGATTGCGGCCCTTGTTGAATTGGTCTAGCCCTATATTTCTGCTTTTGCGCGGTTTGGGCTTGCCATGACTTATAATGAAAGAATCTTTAAGCGTTTGTTCGGAATCTAGGAGGTATTAGTGTTGAAAGCCATGATTGTCGACGACGAGGCCCCCGCACGTTCTGAACTCAAGTTCCTGTTGGACGAGCTTGGGCAGACCGAGGTCGTGGCCGAAGCTGCTAGCGTGCGCGAGGCTATCGAAAAGCTCAAGGAGTATCCCGTTGACGTGATGTTCCTTGATGTCAACATGCCCGAGGCTACGGGATTGCAGCTGGCGGAGGCCTTGCAGCATCTCAAGTTCCCCCCTGCTGTTGTGTTCGTGACCGCGTACAGCGAATACGCCCTGGACGCGTTTAAGGTCAGCGCGATCGACTACCTGGTGAAGCCGGTTGAGACCGAGCGCTTGTCGCAGGCTATCTCGCGTGTTCGCGAGCATGTGTCCCTGCATTTGCAGGCCCAGAAATCGGAGCGTATTCCGGTGGAGAAGGGCGGCAAGAAGATCCTTATCGGCATCGACAAGATCCGCTTCGTTATGGCTCGCGACGACTATGCGTATCTGCAAACCGACACGGATCGCTATTTCTCGACCGTCAGCTTGGCTCAACTGGAGAAGCGCCTGGACGGGCACGGGTTCTTCCGCGTGCATCGCGGCTATCTGGTGAACCTGTCCATGGTCGAGGAAATCGAGTCCGTGTCTGGTGGAACGCTGCTGCTTACGCTGAACGCCGTGGAGGAGAAGATCCCCGTATCCCGTCGCCGCGTTTCGGCGCTCAAGAAGGCGCTCGGCCTGTAACGCCGCCCTCGCGCCCGTCTTGGCGCAGGACTTTTATCTGCATTTAGCAAGCGGGACCCGACACTATCGGGTCCGCTTTTTCGGTAGCGCGTCCGGCGGGGGCGCGTTTTCATTTGGTAGCGGGCAAGCGTTTCGGGCATGCCCGACGGCGGCTTAGTACGCCGTGAACGAGCTCTTCGGCGCCAAGCAGATGGGGCAGGCGGTGAAGTTCTCGCCCTTGTGGATGTAGCCGCAGATGGGACACAGGTAATAGCTTCCATCGAACGGCGTGTCGATGGTGGTGTAGGCGTCCATGTACAGCTTCGCGTGGTAGGCTTCCGCCAGCTTGGCGCGCGTGAACACCTGCACGGCCTTGTTGTTGCCCTCTTCCTGGGCTTTCTTGATGAACAAGGGGTACATGTCCGAAGTCTCGTAGATTTCGCCGTTCGCTCCGGAGATCAGGTTGACGTCGCTCTTGTGGCCCTCGACGGTGGGCGGCTGGGGCTTTTCCGTACTGGGATCCAGTTCCTTTGCCAGGTTGTATTCCAGCTCGATATGGATTTTCTCGGCATCGGCCGTGCACTGGAACAGGCGCGCGAGCGTATCGAACCCTTCATCTTTGGCAACCTTGGCGTACGCCTCGTACTTCGTGGTGGCACCCGTTTCGCCCTCGATGGCGGAGAGCAGGTTCTCATAGGTGGTCCCCACCGTGGTCTTGCTGTCGGGCACGATGTTGAAGTTGCTGGCAGTGCTCGCCTCGGGGATCGAGGTGGGGTCCAGCACCTCGGCCGTGTACTGCGCGGCTGCGGGATCGGTCGAGGCGGCGGGCTGATCCGTGCTGGCGGGCTGGCTTTCGTTGGCGCATGCCGCAAGCAGCCCCAACGTCGAAACCGATGCTGCTCCCACAGCGGCGCCCTTCAAAAGATCTCGTCTGGTGATCTCGGACATGGTGCTTCCTCCCTCTTGTTTTGAACGGGCGCAACGCCCGTTTCTTAAACGATACTTTATATTAATTAAAAATAAAAATCAATAAAATTGATACAAAAGAACTAGACGATCGTTCACAAGTCCACCACAAGAGATCTCCTCTTATACGCGCTGACCTCCTGCGTTTGCTAGAATGAAAAGACTTACGTGAAAGAAGGTATCATGCTGTCCGGTGACATGGAAAAACTGTATCCTTCCGCAAAGATACTCGTGAAAGAGTGCGTAGCCAGCAGGCTGCACGCGAAGGATGCTACTCTGTACGGCTTTTCCGAAGAAGCGCGCGCATGCGCCGAGAACTATATGGGATGGACGGATCTTGCAAGCAATCCGCCTTGTCCTCTGTCCGAGATCCAGTCGTTCGCCGACTCGATCATCGCGCAGGGCCTCGAAACGGTCGTGCTCATTGGGCAAGGCGGCTCCACGCAGGCTCCCATGACCATTACCAAGTACAACAAGCCGGACTCGTCTGCGGTCACGTTCCGCACGCTCGACTCCGATTCCCCGGTGCGCGTGCGGGCGATGCTCGCCGAAGCCGACCCGCACACCACGCTGTTCATCATCTCGTCGAAAAGCGGCGGCACCATCGAGCCGCGTCTGGCTCTGCGCGCCGTGCGCGATGCGGTAGCCGACCGCATCGGCGAGGAAGAGCTGGTGCAGCATTTGGTTGCCATCACCGATCCCGGCTCCCAGCTTGAGCGCCAGGCGCGCGAAGAGGGCTGGGCTGCGGTGTTCTCCGGCGAACCTACGGTGGGCGGGCGCTTCTCGGCGCTGTCGGTGTTCGGCCTGCTTCCCGCAGCGCTTGTGGGCATCGATCTTCAGGAGTTTATGCGGCACGCGGTCGAAGCCGAGCATCAGTGCAGCGAAGACGCCATCGACAACCCGGCCATCGTGCTTGCGGCGTTCCTGTACGACAACTACCTGCAGGGTCGCAACAAGTTCTCGTTCTTGACGCAGAAGCGCGGCCGCGTGCTGGGCTTGTGGATCGAGCAGCTGGTGGCCGAGAGCCTGGGCAAGGAAGGCCAGGGCATCCTGCCGAACATCGAGGTTGACACGCTGCTGCTCAAGAAGGATCCGGGCGATCGCAGCGTCATCACGTACCTGACGAAGACGGACTTGTGGGACGAGCGCCGCAACTTCGAGATGAGCCTGTCCTACATCGACCCCGCTATCCCTCGCCAGAACTATCGGATCGACTCCGTCGAGGAGCTGGCCGAGCATTTCGTGATGTGGGAATGCGCTATCGCCATGTGCGGCTACCTGATGCGCGTGTGCCCCTTCGATCAGCCCGACGTTGCGTCGGCTAAGGCGGTCGTGCTCGACATTCTGCGGGACGGCCAGCCTGAGCCCGATTTCGTTCAGGACTTCATCGGGGACGTGCTCATGGGCGAAGCCGAGGTGCGCTTGGCGCCCTGCTTCAAAGACTGCACCGACATTCGCGGTGCCTTGCGCGCGCTGCTGAGCAGCATCCAGCCGGGCGATTTCTTCGCGCTCAACGCGTTCTTGCCGTTTACCGGCGAAGGTCGGCGCGAAGCGCTCGAGACCATTCGTCATGGCGTAGCCGACAAGCGCGGCGTGGTATCGTGCTTGGAAGTGGGACCTCGTTACTTGCATTCCACGGGTCAGCTTCACAAGGGCGGTCCGAACTGCGGCGTGTTCTTGATCCTGTCGGCAGACGAGCTGAAGGACATCCCGCTCAAGCAGGAGGCCGAAAGCCTGGGATCGCTGGCGAAAGCGCAGGCTTCGGGCGACCTGCTCACGCTGGCCGAGCGCGGTCGGCGCGTAGTGCACCTGCACTTGCCCGACAACTCGGGCGTGACCCTGCGAGCGCTGGCCGAGGTGGTCACGAGCATTCTGGAGGAACTTGACGCGCGATAATCTTTGGGAGGCGTATTCATGAAAGAAGCGCTCAACATACAAGTCAAAGGTATCGTACAAGGGGTGGGCTTCCGCCCCTTCGTCTATCGTTTGGCTAAAAAATACCTGATCAACGGATGGGTTTTGAACGCTACCGACGGCGTGTTCATCCATGCCGAAGGAGATTCGAAGCTGCTTGACGAGTTCGTGATAGAGCTGTCGGAGAACCCGCCGGCGGCGTCGCAGGTGAACGAGATCGAGCTCAAGGAAGTTCCGCTGGAAGACTTCGAGTCGTTCGACATTCGGTTTTCCGATGCGGGCGAAGTCGAGCGAACCACGCTTGTCTCGCCCGATCTCGCAACGTGCGACGATTGCGCGCGCGAGCTGTTCAACCCGAACGACCGCCGCTATCGCTATCCTTTTATAAACTGCACGAACTGCGGGCCGCGCTTCACTATCATCGAGAAGCTGCCCTACGATCGCAAGAGCACGTCCATGAAGGATTTCCCCATGTGCGCGCGCTGTTCGTCGGAATACGCCGACCCGCTTGACCGTCGTTTCCATGCGCAGCCCGATGCGTGCTTCGAGTGCGGTCCGCATATCAGCTGGCGCGAGCACGAGGGCGGGGCCGTCGACGCTCCGTTAACCGAGGCGCTGTGGGGGGCGACGCGCGAGCAGAGCGATGCGATTTTCGCGCGCGCCGTCGAGCTGCTGCTGGCAGGCAAGATCATCGCCGTGAAGGGCCTGGGCGGGTTTCACTTGGTGTGCGACGCCAACAACGCGGACGCGGTTGCGCTGCTGCGCACGCGCAAGCATCGCGAAGGCAAGGCACTTGCGGTCATGGCGGCCGACGTCAAGGCGGCGCGCGCCGTATGCGAGGTGAACGAAGCCGAGGCGGGCGTGCTCGCATCGACGTCTCGACCCATCGTCTTGCTGCGCAAGCGCGCCGACGCGCAGGTGGCGCCCGGCCTTGCCGACGGTCTCTCCGAGCTGGGCGTGATGCTGCCCTACACCCCCGTCCAGCACCTGCTCCTGCACGATTTCGCCCATGCAGGCAGCTCGAAAGACCAGGGACGGGGCCTTGTTCCCCTGCTGGTAATGACGTCGGGTAACGTGCACGACGAACCCATCGTCATCGACGACGAAGACGCGTACGGCAAGCTGTTCGGCATTGCGGACGCGTTCTTGGGGCACGATCGCGCCATCCGCACCCGCTACGACGATTCGGTTGTGCGCGTCATCAGCGCTGGTGGTGCGGGCGATGCAGTGCAGTTCATCCGCCGTGCTCGCGGGTATGCGCCGTTGCCGCTTTCGCTGGCTTGTCCTAAGCCGGAGGAAGACCAGGCTGCGGCAAGCCCTGCGGCTGCCAGCCGGCAGGGCAAACGAGAAGCGCTGTCTATCCTGGCGGTGGGTCCCGAGCAGAAGAACACCTTCACCCTGACGCGCGACGCCGAAGCGTTCGTGTCGCAGCATATCGGCGACATGGAAAACGCCGAAACCTACGATGCGTGGCTGGCGGCGAAGGATCGCTACCAGCAGCTGTTCGAGATTTCCCCGCAGCGCTTGGCGTGCGATCTGCATCCCGAATACCTGACGTCGAAGTGGGCGCACGAGGAAAGCGCCGCGCGCCAGGTTCCGCTGGTCGAGGTGCAGCATCATCACGCGCACGTTGCGTCGGTGTTGGGAGAGCACGGGCTGTTCGGTCCCGCGTGCGGAATCGCCTTCGACGGCACGGGCTATGGCGTTGACGGGGCTATCTGGGGCGGCGAAGTGCTCCTGGCCAATGCGTCGGCGTTCGAGCGGTTCGCGAACTTCGCGTACGTGCCCATGCCGGGCGGTGCGGCCGCGGTGAAGCACCCGCTGCGCATGGCGTACGGCGTGCTGTGGGCATTCGACCTGCTGGAGCATCCTGCGGCGGCGGACGTTCTTGCGGCGCTGGGGCCGCAGGCCGCTTTGTGCGACCAGATGATCGAGCAAGGGATAAACACGCCCATGACCTCGTCGGTCGGCCGCTTGTTCGACGCGGCGAGCGCCCTTTTGGGGGTGTGCGCGGAGTCGCGCTACGAAGGCGAACCGGCTATCTTGCTGGAAGGCGCTCTTGCCGCCCCGGCTTCGCCCGATGCGAACGGCAAGGCGTCCGATTCCGATGCGGGCGATCGCTACGCTATCGCGGTGATTAAGAACACGGCAACCGAGAGCAGCACGGCGCAGGACACGTCGGTCGTCCTGTTCGACGCGGCCCCTGCTTTCGAAGCACTGCTTGACGACAAGGCCGCCGGCGTGCCCGTTTCCCTGATCGCCCGTCGCTTCCATGACGCGTTCGCCCAGGCTGTCGTTGCGGCGGCGGAACTGGTTCGCGGGCTGTACGGCATCGACGTGGTGGCCCTTTCCGGTGGCGTGTTCATGAATCGCTACCTGGTTGAACGCGCGCTCGCTTCCTTGGAGGCGGCCGGCTTCACGGTTGCCGTCAACCGCGATCTGCCGCCCAACGACGGCTGCGTTTCCTTCGGCCAGGCTGTGGTAGCATGGGCCTCGAACGACGAGGGCGGGCAAGCGTAGCGCTCGCATATATAAGAAAGAAGGCATGACCATGTGCTTGGCAATACCCGCGAAAGTGATCGAGCTCAAAGACGATCGTCTGGCAACGGTCGACATCTTGGGCGTGACGCGCGACATATCCCTTGACTTGACGCCGCAGGCGGCCGTCGGTGATTTCGTGCTGGTGCATGCAGGGTTTTCCATCGAGGTGGTCGACCCCGACTTTGCTCAGGAAACCATTGATCTGATCAGGGAGTTTCCCGATCTTGCCGGCGACGAGATTCCTGCCTAGGGGGAGCCATGGCCAATCTTGAACAAGAGCTGGCAGCGTTCAAGGATCCGAAACTGGCGCGCGGTTTGATCGACTCCATAGGCAAGCTAGCGCCTGTCCAGGGCGCTACGCTCATGGAGGTGTGCGGAACCCACACGGTGGCTATCGCGCGCAACGGCATTCGGAACCTCATGCCCGAAAGCGTGCGGTTGGCATCGGGTCCCGGTTGCCCGGTGTGCGTGACCTCGAACAAGGATATCGACACGGTGATCGCGCTCACGCGCGTCCCGAACGTCACCATTGCCACCTTCGGCGACATGACGCGCGTGCCAGGCTCAACGTCGAGCCTGCTTAAAGAGCAGGCGTCGGGACGTTCCGTGCAGATCGTGTACTCGCCGCTCGATGCCATTGCCTTGGCGCAGCAGCAGCCCGAGCGCCAGATCGTGTTCGTGGGAGTGGGCTTTGAGACCACGACGCCCTTGGTGGCCATGGCCATCAAGCGAGCCGCCGCGCTGGACCTGAAGAACTTCAGCGTGTTCGCCGCGCACAAGAACATGCCGGGCGCGCTGGAGGCCATCATCAACGATCCGCGCCTTTCGGTGGACGCGCTTATCCTGCCTGGCCACGTAAGCACCATCATCGGCGTGGAGCCGTACCGCTTCCTGGCTGAGAAGTACGGCATTCCGGGAGTCATCACTGGGTTCGAACCCGTTGACGTGCTGCAAGGCATCGCCATGATCATGTGTCAGCTTCACGAGGGTCGCGCAGACATCGAGATAGCGTATGCGCGCGGCGTCATGCCGCAGGGCAACCCCGTTGCGCTGGCGGCCATCGACGAGGTGTTCGAGACCTGTCCCGCTACGTGGCGCGGGTTGGGGGAGATACCTGGATCGGGGTACCGCATTCGCGAGCGGTTCGCTCGGTTCGATGCCGTAAGACGCTTTGCGCCGTCCGTGGAGCCTACGCAGGATCCGAAGGGCTGTCGTTGCGGCGACGTGCTGCGCGGCATCATGGCGCCTGACGAGTGCCCGCTGTTTCGCACGGTATGCACGCCCGAAAACCCTGTGGGTCCATGCATGGTTTCAAGCGAAGGCAGCTGCGCCGCTTATTACCGATATTACTAGCGGGCAAGGGCGCGTCCCGGTGCTTGCGGTGGGACGCGCCCTTGTTCGAGGATTTTGCGGTGCGCTGCGCCGTGCGGCATGCTGCTCGGCCGCGCGCCCAAAACCGATTCGTTTTGGCAAGGTGCTCAACTCTGTGCTTTTTCTTGCACGCTGCTTAAAGTTGGCAATAAATTTTTTTTGCTTCGATATTGTGCATGCAGGGACGGTTTGCAGGGCGTTTTAGAGCCGCATCGTTGTGCATGCCCCTTCAATTTTTTCACGTTTTATACGAGCGCTTCTGAATATAATCGGGAAATATCCAATATGGGGGCAGAAATTGCATAATGGCCCGAAATAGCGCGTTCTCAATTATTGTGCAGTTGAACAATAATGATTTCAAAATGGTTAAAACTATTCGTAAATTTCATGTTGCAGGTGAACAAAAAAGATGGTATAACTTGCTCATCGGCAAATCTGGCAAGCATGCCACGGTAGGATTCCGAGGAGCTTTCATGAACCATCTGTCTCCAAAGTTCTCCTGCAGCCGCGGCACTTTTGCCGGCTGAGCTGCAGTACACAATAGTGTGCCACCCATTTTAGGCAACGCAGGATGCGCTGCCGGAGAAAGGAGACTGTCATGGCGAAGATAGTCAATTCTTGGAACGACTGGGATCCGTTGAAGCGCGTCATCATCGGCCGCTGCGACAACTCGATGATCCCGCCCGA
>NZ_PPTQ01000040.1 GCF_003340345.1 Paraeggerthella hongkongensis
TGTCTAGCTTGCGCATCGCCTTGTCGGCATTCCTCGTGAACTCAATTCGCCAGGCCACAATGCGCCCTTACCTCATCGATGCTGTAGGTCTCAAGCCTGCCTGCACGGTAGTCCTCAATGTCTTTGAGAATCCCGTACTCATACTCGAAGCGGTCTATAGCTTCTTGCAGGGCTTCATTCACATAAAAGCTCCTTGACCTGCCAGTTTCCTTCGCAAGTCTGCTATAACGCTCGTTCAATTCAGTAGGAATCCTCATCGAAGTAACTGCGGTAGCCATGCTGCACCTCCTTGATGTGTAATACAGGTACTACTATAACACATCATCTAGCCCGCCCGCGATACGTCCTCTGCGGTGCAGCGTGGTCGCGGTTCCACGCATCCGCCGCCCGCTGCGCATCGCGCAGCACGTCATTAAGGCTCTGTTGCCTTGGCTGTTCCCTGCGCATCAGATATTCGAGCGGGCGCGATATTCGACTTCTAAGCTCTTCCACTTTGAGTCGCATTCCCGCAACTCCTGCTCTGATGCGGCTCGCGAGTCCATCGCACTTAACAACGATGTTATCGAGGATTGCGCCGCGCTCAGCTTTTCCCGCAGCTTCCCAGCCCCGAACCTCGGTAGCGATGGGTTGAAGCTCTCCAATGTCTCGCGCAACTCCGTCCGCTCGTTGCCGAAGACACTCCAATCGGTCTTGCTCATCTTCGATATCGAGCTTCACGTCCTCGAGCTGGCTGTCAAGCTCGGCAAGGTCACCCTCCTTGTCGGCAATCTCGGTAACAAGCTCTGCCTTACGCGTTTCGGCATCATTCAGTAA
>NZ_PPTQ01000041.1 GCF_003340345.1 Paraeggerthella hongkongensis
GTACAATGCGTCCAATCCGGTGAACTGCGGAAACAGCTGCGGCAGCACCACAGGCATCAGGTACAGCAAGGGCACGAGGAACAGAATCTGGCGCGTCAAGGTGAGGAACACCGACTTGGCCGGCTGGCCCGTGGCCTGGAAGTAGTTCGAGCTGACGATCTGGAAGCCCACGAAGGGCAGCATGAGGAACTGCACGCGGATGGCGAAAGCCGTGAAATCAACGAGACCGTCGTGGGAGATACCGAAGGCATGGGCGATGGGCACCGCGAACACCTCGACGATGATGAACATGAGCACCGAGATGGAAGACGCCGCCCCAATGCCGTACCACAGCGTCTTGCGAACGCGATTGACGTTGTGAGCGCCGTAGTTGAAGCCGAGCAGCGGCTGCAGGGCGATGGCGATGCCGATGAGCGGCATGACCGAGAACTGCCCGATGCGCTGCACCACGCCAATGGCCGCCAACGCGTCGTCGGCGCCGATGGGCGTCAGGGCCCCGTATTTCACCAGCTGGAAGTTGATGACGAAGTTCACGATGGCCATGCCCGCCTGCACACAGAAGCTCGGCAGCCCGAAGGCGAGAATGGTGCGATCCATGGAAAAGCTCAGGCGCATGGCGGGCAAGCGCAGCCGCATGGGAACGTCGCTGCGCAGGCAGAAGTACTGCAGCACCGCCAAACACGAACAGGCCCAGCCGAGCACCGTGGCCAGAGCGCTGCCCATAACCCCCCAGCCGAGCGCCAGAACGAACAGGGCGTTGAAGGCCA
>NZ_PPTQ01000042.1 GCF_003340345.1 Paraeggerthella hongkongensis
GGCCTTCGGGCTCAGGCCGCCTTTGCGGTAGCCGTAACGGCCCGAAAGGGCGATCATGAACGTGGCGGCCACCAGGCAGGTGAGCCCGTCGCCCACCGTGACCGAGAGCCAGATGCCGTCGATGCCGAACAGCATCGGCAGCACGATGACCGCCGCCACTTGGAGCACCAGTGTGCGCAGAAACGAGATGAGGGCCGACACGAGCCCGTTGTTGAGCGCCGTGAAGAATGCCGAGGCGTACATGGCGAATCCCATGAACAGAAAGCACAGGGCGTACAGCTTGTAGGCGCTCACGGTGAGCTCCAGCAGGGCCGCGTCGTAGCTGACGAAGATGGCCGACAGGGGTGCGGCGAGCCACTGGCCCAGCAGGAACATGACGACGCTCGCCACGCCGATGAGCCCCAGGCTCTTCCACAGAAGCGAGCGCATTTCAGTATGGTTCTGGGCGCCGTACTGGAAGCTCATGAGCGGGGAGGTGCCCACGGAGTAGCCCATGAACACGGCCGAGAAGATCATCACGGTGTACATGATGACGCCGTAGGCCGCCACGCCGTCCTCGCCGATGAAGCGCAGAAGCTGCCAGTTGTATAGGATGCCCACGAGGCTCATGGCGATGTTGGTGACCATTTCCGACGAGCCGTTGGCGCAGGCCTTCCCGATGACGGGCCAGCGCAGATGCGGCCGCACGAAGTACAGGTGCGTCGAGCGCTTGCGGGCGAAGTAGACGAGTGGAATGCCGCCGCCGATGAGTTCACCGATGTTCGTGGCGAGCG
>NZ_PPTQ01000043.1 GCF_003340345.1 Paraeggerthella hongkongensis
TGTGGGATCACAAGGGAGTCCCGGGGCGCTTCACGCCGGAGGACTTCCCCTACGCGACCCTCGAGGAGCTGCTGAAGACCGCCGACGTGGTCAGCTTCCACACGGCGCTCGTGCCGGCAACCCATCATTTGCTGAACGCCGACAACATCAAGCTCATGAAAGACGACGCCATCGTGGTGAACACCTCGCGTGGCGCGGTCATCGACAACGACGCCGTGGCTGCCGCCCTTTGCGCAGGCGAGCTCTGGGGCGCCGGCATCGACGTGTTCGAGCACGAGCCGGTCTCGCCGGACGCCCCCATCATGCACGCGCCCCACACCGTGCTCACCTCGCACGCCGCCTACTGGTCCGAGGAGTCCGCCGTCGAGCTGCGGCGCCGCTGCACCCAAAACGCCATCGACGTCGTGCGTGGCCGCACCCCCGAGGCCTGCGTGAACCCCGAGGCGCTCCCCCGCGCACTCGCGAAGTAGCTGGACAAGGAAAGGCCCGACCGCAGCCAGCCATAACGGGAGGGTTTGCGAGCCCCAAAGTTGGAAAATGTGCTTTTTTGTTCACCCTTCTGAGCTGGGGTTTCTCAAGTTTTCGCAGGTCAAATAGGGTGTTTTGCGAAATCTAAAAAGCACATTTTCCAACTTTTGGGGGTGCGGACTCCAAGTTGGACACCCAGGTGTCCGGAAGGGAGTTCGAATGTACGACAAGAGGGCCAAGCAGGATGCGCTGGAT
>NZ_PPTQ01000044.1 GCF_003340345.1 Paraeggerthella hongkongensis
CTTTCGCGCGCGATTTCCCATGACATGACGCCTTTGCCGAACTCCTTTGCCAAGCCGGCACCCTTTTTCGGAAATAGATGGGAGTTTCGAGCAGCTGGCCATACGAAATAGGGAAGTAGACGGGAGTTTCGAGCATTTTCGGAACGAATTAAGCGCTCCAGAGCCCGTTTCATGCTCGAAACTCGCGTTTATTTCCGCAGACGCGCTCGAAACTCCCATCTATTTCCGAAATCGCAGTTATCGCGAAGATAAGAAGCGCCAAGCCTGAACAGCTATCGGTATTTTTCCGATAGACAACAACTCAAAGAAAGACGAATGACAGGTCGCGGATGGAAAGAAAAGACTTCCTTGGCCCCTCTACACTTACCTCGATGCTTTTGCTCAGAAAACAATGCTGCCATCGAGACGAGGAGACCACCATGACCACTCCCGCAAAACGAACCACTCGCTCCTTCGCGGCTTTCGTTCTCGCCTTGTGCCTGGCTGCGTCTCTCACCTCCTGCGCCTACAGCGCCTTGGCCGCAACGAACGGCGACGAGGGCACCGAGGCAACAACGAGCGCCACAGAAGAGGCGGATGCCACCGAGACGCCCGCCACAGCGGCTGAGACCCCCGCCACAGCGGCCGAGATCCCCACCACCGCGACAATCATGTACTACGAGAACGTCAGCTACGACGACGGTGACA
>NZ_PPTQ01000045.1 GCF_003340345.1 Paraeggerthella hongkongensis
CCTGCTCATTGCCCTGTCCGAGGACAAGGGCGCCGCGGGCCGCATCCTCACGACGGCGGGCGTCACCCGCAAGAACATCGAGGCGGCCTATGAGAGCCTGCGCGGCGACACTCGCGTCACCTCGCAGACCGACAAGACCCAGTTCGAAGCGCTGGAGCAGTACGGCCAGAACCTCACCCAGCAGGCCCGCGAGGGCAAACTGGATCCGGTTATCGGCCGTAACGAGGAGATCCGCCGCACCATTCAGGTGCTGTCGCGCCGTACGAAGAACAACCCGGTGCTCATCGGCGAGCCTGGCACTGGCAAGACGGCCATCGTCGAGGGCCTGGCCCAGCGCATCGTGGCTGGCGATGTTCCCTCGTCGCTGAAGGATCGCGAGATCGTCTCGCTCGATCTGGGTGCGATGATGGCCGGCGCGAAGTACCGCGGCGAGTTCGAGGACCGTTTGAAGAACGTGCTGCGTGAGGTGAAGGAGGCTGATGGCAACATCATCCTGTTCATCGACGAGCTGCACACTATCGTGGGTGCCGGCGCCGGCGGCGATTCGTCGCTGGATGCGGGCAACATGCTGAAGCCGGCTCTGGCTCGCGGCGAGCTGCGCGCCATCGGTGCTACCACCCTGGACGAGTATCGCAAATACATCGAGAAGGATGCCGCCCTGGAGCGCCGCTTCCAAACGGTGCTGGTG
>NZ_PPTQ01000046.1 GCF_003340345.1 Paraeggerthella hongkongensis
GCTTGTCCGGCAGGGCCGCGAGGATCGCGCGGTTCACGTGGAAGGGGTCCAGGTGGAACACCACCTCGGCGCGGGGCAGCCAGGCGCCCAGCGCCGAGCACCACGGCTCGCCGTCGCCGCCCAGGTGGACCGACTCCAGCCTCGAGAGGTCCCAGCGGCGCCCCATGGCGGCCACGCCCTGCGACCACAGCTCGCCGGCGGTCCCTACGAGCGCGTGGTGGAAGGGGGCCACGCGGACGACCTTGCGCCCGCGCCGCTCCTTGCCCTCGTAGGCCACCATCGCCTTGAGCTCCACGCGGCGCGGCTCCCCCTCGGCGGGGCGCTGCAGGCTGAGGAAGGTGCCGTCGGCCTCCACGAGGAGCGCCTCCCGCGCCCGCTCGGCGGCGGGGACGACGCCGTCGGAGTAGAGCGCATCGGCGGCGGCCTCGTCCTCCTCGGCGCACAGCGCCCCGGCCGACCTCAGGCACGCCATCACCGCCGTCGCGCTCACGGACGACCCGCGCCTGGCCAGCAGCGAGGCGGTGCGGGCGTAGGAGGCCATGGTGCCGGCGGTCACGAGGAACGCCGCCGCGCCCGGCGAGACGCGGGCGCCCCACGGCAGGTCGAGCGCGTCGTCGAGCAGGTAGACGGCCCCTTCCTCGCCAGCGTAGCGGCACCTGGAGAACGAGACGTCGCCC
>NZ_PPTQ01000047.1 GCF_003340345.1 Paraeggerthella hongkongensis
GTCATTCCGCACCTGTGCCGCATGCTCGTCGGCGCCGACTATCGCCGCCTCATTCCCGCATCCATGCTCATGGGCGCCAGCTTCCTGCTCATCGTGGACGACGTCGCCCGCCTTGCCACCACCGCCGAAATCCCCATCGGCATCCTCACCGCTTTCGTGGGCGCGCCGTTCTTCTTGTACCTCATAACGCGGAAGAAGAAGCTATGAGCATCGATGTGACCAGCTTGAGCTTCTCCTACGGAAGCCGCGAGATCTTGCACGACCTTTCGTTTTCCATTCCCGACGGGTGCCTCGTGAACGTGCTCGGGCCCAACGGCGTTGGCAAGTCCACCTTGTTCCGCTGTATCCTGGGGCTTTCCCCGCACTATAGCGGCACGATTCTGGTGAACGGGAAGGATCTGCGCGCGCTTTCGGTGCGGGAGCGCGCTCGCGAGATCTCCTACATTCCCCAGTCGCACGCGCCGGTGTACGACTACGAAGTGGTCGACGTGGTACTCATGGCCACGGGCAACGACCTGAAGATGCTCGCCACGCCCGGCGAGGCCCAGCTGCAGCGAGCCCACGAGGCGCTGGCCCGCATCGGCATCGAGCACTTGGCCCATCGCACCTACACGCAGATATCCGGCGGCGAGCAGCAGCTCGTGCTCATCGCTCGGGCGCTCGCGCAAAACGCCCA
>NZ_PPTQ01000048.1 GCF_003340345.1 Paraeggerthella hongkongensis
GGTATCGATGTGGCCGGCGCTGACAACTGCCTGACGGGCCCCGCCCCCAACGGTCAGGGCGTGTCGGGCTACAATTCCGCGCTCTGCAAGATTGAGAAGTACACGGGCGAGGCTTTGGCTCCCGATGCCGAGCAGCCGCTTCGCATTGTCTGCAAGGATGGTGAGTAACCTATGGCCGACGTGAAAGAGAACAAGAACCCGCAGGGATTCTATTTCAACCAGCAGATGTGCATAGGCTGCCGTACGTGTCAGGTGGCCTGCAAGGATAAGAACGACCTGGAAGTAGGCTACCTCTTTCGCCGGGTGGAAAGCTTCGAAGTGGGGGAATTCCCCGCTCCCGCCACTTTCCACTACTCCGGGGCCTGCAACCACTGCCATACTCCGGCCTGTGTGGAAGTGTGTCCTGCTGGCGCCACTTACATCAACGAGGAAGACGGCACGGTGCAGCATGACGATGAAGCGTGCATCGGCTGCGGCTACTGCGTGAAGGCTTGCCCCTATGGACACCCGGTGCTCATCGAGGAGTTGAACGTCGTGCATCGTTGCGACGGATGCATCGATCTTCGCTCGGCAGGGGAGAAGCCGGCTTGCGTGGCGGCTTGCCCCATGCGCGCACTCGATTTCGGGCCTATCGAGGAATTGCGCG
>NZ_PPTQ01000049.1 GCF_003340345.1 Paraeggerthella hongkongensis
TGCGAATGGCGGGGGTTGTTCGACCCTACCGGCTGGGAATGGCGCGGATTGTTGGTCGCCTTCCCAAGGGGCTGGGAGTTCCGGGGGTTGTTGGCGCCGACGGGCTGCGAATGCCTCGGATTGTTCGACTTTCCCACGGGCTGGGATGCGTGTTGGGCACGAGGGTTGTTCTTGCCTGGAGTTTCGGCCATCCTGGAAGGTCTCGCTTTCGTGGTTCGTGTTCCTTGGCGAGCAGAACCGCAAGCCGTGCAGCACCGCAAAACCAAGAATTGCTCAATTCGAAGTAACATTTTGGCAAAGAATTGCCGAACGGCGCAACAAAATGGGCCCCATTACCAGTGAAAAGCCATAGGAGAACGGCAGATTGCCCACAACTTCGCCACGGATGCGCCGAGCAGGAGCGTCAGCATTGAAGCGTCTCCTACGACAGGCGCTTGACCATGGAGGCGTTGGCGGCGAGCTCGGCGCCATCATCAAGAGGAGCGAGATCGGCGGCCGGGGTTCCGGTGCGCCCCGCACGGCGTTCGAGAGCGCGGGCGAGCAGCCAGTCGGCCACTTCCGGATTCTTAGAAAGCAGCGGCCCGTGGGAATAGGTGCCCACAACGTTCTTGTAGCGCGCGC
>NZ_PPTQ01000005.1:0-88311 GCF_003340345.1 Paraeggerthella hongkongensis
GGTCGAGGCCTGCATCGAGTACGTGCGCGCCTACCCCGAGGGCAAGGCCCTCATCACCAGCCTCGAGTGCGCCGCCGCGGGCCTCGAGGGCAAGACCGGCACCATCATCACGGCGTAGTTCCCGCCGCATCGTGCAGCGCCCCGCTCCCTTCCAAGTCGGAGGGGCGGGGCGCTCGTGCACCCCGTGCGTGGGCGCTTGCGCGCGCGAAAAACCCCTGCCGCTGGCAGCTTTTGACGGTTTGGGGTCGTTTGGTCTGGCGCCGTGAGCGTCCTTAGGAGTCCCATCCGACGTCACAATGTTCTGACCAGGCAAAATAAAAAGCGCGCAAAGCAGTGAGATAAGCAGAGCTCCTCTCGACGACCTCAAACCGTCAAAAACCGCCAGCGAGGGCGGTTTTTCGTGCGCAACTCCTCGAGGCTTGCTCCCCTTGGAATTTTGGGCGCGACTCGAATTGTCGCAGGTACCGATTCGCGCCCAGGTTTTCCAAGCGGCGGCCCCCGGCTCCCGGGGTTTCTTGTGGGGACGGGCGCGCTTGCAAGGTGTCGGGCGAGAGCGGAAGCATCAACCCGACCGGCTCCGATACGGGCCGCCATGTTCGGAAGGCTCGCCAAACCCTGGTCCGGCAACCGAAACCCCCAACGACAGCATAGTTGATCGCGGCGACCTCCATTTCGCGCAAAACCGCCTTCGATACGGCCGCGTGCGTATCTGCGGTGGTTCGGTGCCGCGCTTTCGCGGTGAAAATGATGCCAGGCGGCGGGCTTCCCGCAGGCGTAACCTCGGGTTGTTTGGTATAGTGATGAGCCGATTGGACCATCGCAACGAGAAAGAACACCATGTCGTTAATCGTATGCAAATTCGGGGGCACGTCCGTCGCTTCGCCTGAGCGCATCCAGATGGTTGCGAAAAAGCTCATCGCGAAGAAGCAGGCAGGGCATGACGTCGTGGCCGTTGTGTCCGCTATGGGCAAGACGACCGACGAGCTGGTAGGCTTAGCCGCCTCGCTCAACGACAATCCGCCTGCTCGCGAGATGGATCGCCTGCTGTCCACGGGAGAGCAGGTTTCCATGACGCTTCTGGCCATGGCCATCGAAGCGCGCGGCTACAAGGCCATGAGCTTCACCGGACGCCAGGCCGGCATCGAGACGGACGGAACGCACGCCAAGGCCAAAATCGTGAAGGTGCACAACGAGCGCATCATGGATGCGGTTCGCAACGGCATGATCGCGGTGGTGGCCGGATTCCAGGGCATCGACGCGAACGGCGACATCACCACGCTCGGCCGCGGTGGGTCGGACACCACGGCGGTGGCGGTGGCGCACGGCCTCGGGGCCGATGTGTGCGAGATCTATTCGGACGTGGACGGCGTGTACACGGCTGACCCGCGCGTGTGCCCGCGCGCGCAGAAGCTCGACGTTATCAGCTACGACGACATGCTGGAGCTTTCCAGCTCGGGCGCGGGCGTGTTGCAGATGCGCGCCGTGGAGTTCGCGCGCAAATACCAGGTGGTCATTCATTCCCGTTCGGCGTTCTCTGATGCCGAAGGCACCTATATCAAGGAGGATACCGACATGATGGAGGAAGCCGTCATCACCGGCGTAGCTCACGACACGTCCGAGGTGAAATTCACGATTCGCGGCGTGCCCGATATGACCGGCGTGGCCGCGAAGGTGTTCTCGGCGCTGGCGGGCAACAACGTGAGCGTGGACATGATCATCCAGAACATCTCGCTTGACGGCATCACCGACATCAGCTTTACGTGTCCGGGCGCCGATCAGCAGCGTGCGTGCGAAACGGTGGAGCGCATCCTGCCGGATATCAACGCGCGTGAGTACGATGTTGACGAGGATATTGCGAAGGTGAGCTTGGTGGGAACGGGCATGAAGTCGTCGCCCGGCGTGGCCGCAAAGGCGTTCCAAACGCTTGGCGAGAACCAGATCAACATCCTGGCCATTTCCACATCGCCTATCCGCTTGTCCGTGGTGGTGGACGGCGCGCAGACCGCGCAGGCCGTGCGCTGCCTGCATACGGCGTTTGATCTGGATTCCGATAGCGTGTTCGAGGAAACGCAGCTGAGCGCCGAAGAAATCGCTGCGAAGATGAACAAGGGTCGGTAAAGGTTGCGTCGTTCGGCAGAACGACGCAATCCCTCTCGCTGACTGACTGCGCCAACCTGGAGCCCCGCTTCAACCTGGGCGGCGCGCGCAAACGGCAGAGACACGCATGCAACCTGAACGTCAACCTGGAAACAAGGGGAAAGGGAGATTACCGATGGCTTGGACGAAGGAAATACCGGCGAACCCGGTGGTGGCTATTGCAGGAGCAACGGGCGCCGTGGGCGCCGAGTTCTTGCAAGTGCTGCATGACCTGGACTTTCCCGCGAGCGAAGTGCGCGCGTTGGCGTCCGCTCGTTCGGCAGGCAAGGCTTTGCCGTTCTTGGGCTGCGGACAGGTGCCGGCAGGCGACCTGATCGTGCAGGAGATGACTCCCGAGTCGTTCCAGGGCGTGGATATCGCGCTGTTCAGCTGCGGAGCCGGCATGTCCAAGCAAATGCGCCAAGCCGTAGTGGACGCTGGCGCCGTGATGATCGATAACTCCAGCGCGTTTCGCATGGACGAGGACGTGCCGCTGGTGGTGCCCGAGGTGAACCCTGCGGACGTGGCTTGGCACAACGGCGTGATCGCGAACCCGAACTGCTCCACCATCCAGATGGTGGTGGCGCTCAAGCCCCTGTACGACCTGTCGCCGATCACGCGCGTGGTGGTGTCTACGTACCAGGCGGCCAGCGGCGGCGGTGCGCCGGCCATGGAGGAGCTGTACAGTCAGACGAAGGACTTCCTGGGCGGCACGCCTTCCGAGGATCTGACGGTCGAGGTGTTTCAGCATCGCATCGCGTTCAACTGCATTCCCCACATCGACGTGTTCATGGACGACGACTACACCAAGGAAGAGTGGAAGATGGTCGTCGAGACGCAGAAGATCATGGGCGATCAGAACGTCAAGGTTGCGCCTACGTGCGTGCGCGTGCCCGTGCTGCGCTGCCATGCCGAGTCGGTGAACGTGGAATTCGCCGACGAGGTGAGCGTGGAGGCTGCGCGCGAAGCGCTCGAAGCGTTCGAGGGCATCACCGTCATGGACGACGGCGCTACCAACACGTATCCTATGCCGGGCCTTCTGGCGGGGACCAACGACACCTACGTTGGCCGCTTGCGCAAGGATCCCACGGTTGAGCACGGCCTGGCGTTCTGGGTGGTCGCCGATCAGATTCGCAAGGGCGCGGCCCTTAACGCGGTGCAGATCGCGCAGCTGCTTCTGCCGTAAAGCCCATATGGCAAAGCTCTTATTCGACGGCCGCCTGCTTGGGCGGCCGTCGTTGCGAAATGAGGGGAAAGGGGTAGGGCAGGGGTGCGTTTCTTCGTCTTGCCCCTTTGCTTCGTTCGCCTCGCTTCGCCGTTGTCCGCTTGCGGGAAGGCGCGTTCGGCGCAACGCATCGAGGACGCGGCGCGGATGAACTTGCGCTCGCTTGCCGCGCTGCGTTCGGACGCTCCTGCATTTCGCCAGGTGGTTGGTTTCGGTGCCGAAACAAACGTGCCCTTTCGGATTCGTGCGGATCTTTTAAGGTAAGCTAACGCATCGGACATATTCGCGAAGAAGGAGGGGCCATGCTGGTGGGTTGGGTGCGGGCATTGGTGAACCCTCCTGAGTTCTCGGACTATCGCGAGGCCGTGCGTGAGCAGAATCTGTCCATGATGAAGGGCTTGTGCCTCGGCTGCTTGATCGTATCGTTCGGCGCCGTGCTCCTGGAGCTTATTGACGCCTCGTTCGGATTCAAAGGCGCGGGCGCGTATGCGCTTGCGGCGCTTTCCGTCGTGGGCTGCGTGAGTACGCGAACCGTTCTTGCCCGCCGCCTGGATATCGTGCTGGTTGCGTACTACGCGTTCTTGGGCCTGATGTTGCTTTTGTTCATGCTCATGGGAACCGTATGGGATACCGAATCGGCGGCTATCACGTTCATCATGTTCATGGTGATGCTGCCTTTGTTCGTGCTTGATCGGCCGTGGCGCATAGCTCTTTTCATCGGAGCCGCAACGGCTTTGTTCTGCTTTTTGGCCACGATGTTCAAAAGCCCGGAATTGGCGTTGGCCGATGTGAGGAACAGCGTATCGTTTTGCTTCATGGGCATTGCGATAAACGCGGCGTTCATGCGGGTCAAGCTGAACGATGTGGTGACCAGGGCGGAATTCGAGAAGCTCAGCACTATCGATTCGCTGACGGGGGTGCTCAACCGTCGTTCGGGGGAAAGCCTGATCGAATGGCTGCTCGAGGCTCGTGAAGAAGGCGTGCTGTTGGCGCTCGCCATGGTGGACATTGACGACTTCAAGCAGGTGAACGACACGCACGGGCATAGCGTGGGCGATGGCGTCCTGCTCAGCGTCACGCAGGCGATCGAGCGCGAATTGCGGCCCGGCGACGTGCTGTGCCGGCTGGGCGGCGACGAGTTCGTCGTGTTCTTCTCGAAGCTTGCGTCGCGGGAGGAAGGGGTTGCTCTTGCTCAGCGGTTCGTGGAGAACGTTCGGCAAGGTCACGAAGAAGCCACGGGAACAAGCGTGAGCGTGGGGGTGGCGTACTGTCCGGATTCGGGAACCGATTTCGCTTCGCTGTACCAGGCGGCGGATCAGGCGCTGTATCGTTCGAAGGGCGAGGGGAAGAATCGGGTTGCGTGCGCCGGGCAGGCTGCCTGACTCCGCGCTTTGTTTCAATCTTTGCGAGTGAAGCTTTATACTGTGCCCCATGAAGAAAATTCGATTGGATACGCTCCTGGTGGAGCAGGGCTATTTTCCCCATGCGGACGCCGCGTTGCGTGCGGTGCTGGCGCATGAGGTGAAGGTGGACGACGTGTACGCAACTAGTGCGGCCGTGAAGGTTTCGCCGGACGCCGACGTGGTGGTGAAGAATCGCAGGCGCTTCGTTTCGCGCGGCGGGCATAAGCTGCAAGGCGCGCTCGACGCGTTCGGGCAGAGCGCGTCCGGCATGCGCTGCATCGACATCGGCTCGTCGACCGGCGGGTTCAGCGATTGCTTGCTGCAGGCGGGCGCGGCCTCTGTGGCGTGCGTGGACGTCAACTACGGGCAGCTTGCCTGGAAGCTGAGGCAAGACCCGCGCGTAAGCGTGTTCGAGCGGACGAACATCAAGCTTGCCGATCCGGGCAGTCTGGGCGCTCCGTTCGACATGCTAGTGGCCGATCTCAGCTTCATCGGGCTGGCGCAGCTTGCACCCGTGTTCGCGCGGCTTTCGCATCCGGGATCTATCTTCATCGGCTTGGTGAAGCCCCAGTTCGAGTCGCGCGCGGGCGAAACGGAAGGCGGCGTGGTGCGCGATGCGGCCGTGCGCGAGCGCACGGTGGCCGAGGTGCGCGAGGCGCTCGAGGATGCCGGGTTCGACGCGACGGGTGTGGTGGAGTCTCCCATCACGGGCCCGGAAGGCAACGTGGAGTATTTGGTGCGCGCGGTATTTGAAGGGTCTGGTGCATGACGGAGCTGTTCTCTGCGAGAAGCTTTTCGGGCGCATGTCAAGAGCGCCTTTCCCCGTCGTTTTTTGGAACCAGTTTAGTACTCGTTTGGATACAATGCATTTTGTATGCTCGCTACATTTGGGTTGATTCCGGGTTAACCACTGTTGAGATCAACTTTGCGCGCTGCGCGTGCATCGTGGCGCTGGGAGCAATCGCGCTTCGAAAGCCGTTCTCTCATCGAATGCAAACGATGCTCGGCTGGACGTCGATCTTGTTGATGACGTTGGGCAGCTTGTTGTTTTTCGTGCAATCGCTTATGCCCGATCTTCCGTTTACCTTGGTTGCGGCGATTTGCTCCGGGATCGGTTTGACTTGGGGCGGCGGCATGTGGATCAATTTCTACGTACGCCTTGGCCTGCGCGAGGCGTTGCTGGTCGCGTTCGGGTCGTTGGCCATTTCCACCGTCATAGGCATTTTCATAGGCTACGTGGAGGCGAAGACTGCGTTTTTCATAAGCATGCTTTTGCCGGTGGTCATTCTGGTCATGTATCTTCAGGCTCAGAAGGTGCTTGATGCACGCGAGGCGTGCGGAATCGTTACTCCGTCGCCGGATGACGTGTACGCGCACGAGCCTCGTTCAACTCTCGTGCGTTTGATTGTGGGCATCGCCTTGTTCAGTTTCGTGCTTGGCGTGTCGCGAGGTTTTCCGTTCGGGGAATCAATCAAGCTCTCGCCTTCGTTTCAGCTAGTGCAACACGTGGGTGTGACGGTTGCGGCGCTTGGCGTTATGTGGTGGGCGCTCGCCAAAGGCCGACGCCTGCGATTTTCGGTTTTATGGCAGGCGCAGCTTGCCGCTCTCGCGGTGGGCGTAATCATGTTGTCCACGCTTGATCCGTTTACCGGTCAAATCGGAGCTACGCTCATTGCTGTCACGAATTTGTTCCAGGTGGGCTTTCTTTGGTTCACCTCGTACGATGTTGCGCGTCATCGTGCTTTGCCACCGTACCTGGTCGTAGGTTTCTTTTGGTTCCTTCATCTGTTTTTTCGCGAGAGCGGGCGATTGGTCATGTTGGGGATAGGAAACCACGGAGGATTCGAGCAGATGCTGGTGATTGCGGGGATGATTTGCCTGCTTGCTATGAGCGTGGGTTTCCTGCTGACGGATGCCATTCCGCGGACAAGGCCGCTGTTTGCGGAGGATTGCTTGGATGGGGGAGCTCCGTCCACTCGGGAGGAGTGCCCCGTATTCTCTGCGCTTGCAAACGGGGACGTGCGCGTTCCCGACGAATCGGATCGCTTGATGCAGGTGCGCGAGCAGTACGGCTTGACCAAGCGTGAGACCGAAGTCCTTTCCTTTCTTGCGGAGGGGCGCAGTTCGTCTTACATCGCCGGGGAATTATACCTTTCGGACAATACCGTTCGTAGCTATGTGAAGAACATCTATCAGAAGCTTGACGTTCATTCGAAGCAGGATCTTATTGACTTCATGAAAAAATGACCGATTGGCGCCTTGCGTCCCTGGCTTCTTGCCGCCTGGTTTCGCATGTTCGGGCATCTCGTGAAAGCCCGGCGTTTGAAGTGAACCCCTAAAGTTAGACCAAATTTAATAAAATCGGTCACGACTTTAGGGGTTTCTTATGCCACGGGCTTTCGTTGGAGGGATCAATCTTGTTGAGCGGCCTGTCGATGCGTCGTCAGCCTGCAATAGCGGAGCGGGCTGCGATGCGCCCGAAGATCAGGCACTCCGCGACATTGCCGCCACCTTGGTACACGCCGCTCCAAATGGAGCCGAATTCGCCCGCAGAGTACAGGTGCGGAATGGGGGTTCCATCCGGATCGAGGATTTCTGCTTTGGCATTGCGAACGGGTCCACCGTCGGTGTTGAGGAATGCGGGACAGCATAACTGCGCGTAAAACGGAGGGGTGGAGATGGGGGAGAGAGTCTTTGCTGGTCGATGGAAGAAGATGTCGGCGCCGTTTGTGCAGCATTCGTTCCATTGGTCTACCGTGGTTTTTAACTCGCTTGCGGGAACGCCCATCTGGTTGGCTAGTTCCTCGATGCTGCTTGCGGAATAGGCGAGCTTGTCTGCAACCGGGTCGGACGTGGTGGAAGCAGGTATGGCTCCCGCCTCCAGACCTTGCTGGTCGAATACGAACCATGCTTTGCTTGGCTGGGCGAGGTGAGGCCATTCGCCGCCGATTTGCATGTGGCCATGGCGACTTCCAACGGCTAGGGATACGTTGTCCCTGTACGCGATATCCGACTTGTTGCTATAGCCATCCCAATCCATATAGTAGCGACGTCCGTTTGCTCCCACCGTGATGCCGAATTGCTTCGGGCACGGCGAAATGATCTGGTTGTTCGTGAACTTCGTGTTCGCCAAATCCCGTCCGGCCATCCAGAAGCCCGCAACATGTTCCATGTGCCAAAAATCCGCACCGATTTTCATGCACGCCTTATGCCCGTCTCCGGTGTTCAAGTCTTCGATGGCGGGGTGCGCGGCTCCTTGCCCAATGAAGTCTTGGCGCATGGTGGGGTTTGCCTCGAAGCCTCCTGTGCACATGATGACGCCCTTGTTTGCCTTCACGTTTTTGCCACCAATGACGGCGCCGAGGATCTCTTTCGTGGCCGGGTCTTGCACGAGCTCGCTGAGCGGGGCTTCGGTGCGGTATTCGATAACGTCAGCATGGCTGGTTATGATGCTGTCGAGCAGCTTGGTAATATGCTTCGCGCCTTTGATTTCAACGTCTTTCTTGCCGGCTATCGTGAGTTTTCCCAATGAATAGCAGTGTTCGAACTCAGGCCATTCGGGCGTAGGGGCCAAGGGGTCGTCCTTTGTGCTGGGCGGGATGATGGACGCTTCTTCCAGCGCTCCTCCCAAGGTGTTGAATACCCAGTCGTAATTTTCGGCAGCCCCCTTGGCATAGGCCGCAATTACGTCGTCAGGCGTGGTTCCTTCGCTGCCGCGCATTTCGAGCATGTACTGGTTGAACGCGTTTTCGTCGTTTGTGTAAACGATGGTCCCTTTGCAGAAAGGGCTGTTGCCGCCCGGCATGGTGCCTTTTTCGGCTAGTAGGCATGTCGCGCCGTTTCCTTCGAGGGCAACCGTGATTGCGGCGGCTTGGCCTGCGCATCCAGCGCCAACAACCACTACGTCGAACTCTTCGTCCCATTTTGTGTCGGCGCCTTTGGCTGTCGAGCCCTTATCCGAACTGTTCGATGCTCCCTGCGGTGCGCATCCGACGATGCTAAGGCCTGCGGCGCCTGCAAGCGCCACGCCTGCGGTCTTGAGAAATGTGCGACGACTCTGGTTTGCAAGACTGCTTGTTTCTCCCATGCGAATCCTCCTTGGTTCGATTCATGCGCAACGGCTGTTGCGCATGTGCTGAAGAAGATCCTAGAAAAAGAGGCTTTTGCGCGGCACACCCCAAGTGCGGTGTTTTGCGCGGCAATGTGGCTCCCCTGCAAAACGAGGGGGTGTGGCGGCGTTGCCGTTGACCTGCTTGAATTGTGCAGGAAAACCGTGCAATCGTTTTGCGTGCGTGACGCGCCCTACGATCGATGCTCGTTTTCGGGAAGCACGCCTCGTATGACCCCTTCTTGTCCAAATATGCGACAATAGGCCGATGCAGTTGTGCAGGCGCGGCTATGAGCGGCGACCTGCGCGAAATTGAGAACAAGGAGCATCCGTGGCGGAATTCATTTATCAAATGTACAAGGCGCGCAAGGCGCATGGCGACAAGGTCATCTTGGACGACGTGTCGCTGTCGTTCTATCCCGGCGCCAAGATTGGCGTGGTGGGCCCCAACGGCATGGGCAAGTCGACGCTGCTCAAGCTGATGGCCGGTCTTGAGGAGGTCTCGAACGGCGAGGCGCGTCTCTCTCCCGGTTACACGGTGGGCATTCTGCAGCAGGAGCCGCCGCTCGATGAGGACAAGACCGTCCTGGAGAATATCGAGCTGGCGTTCGGCGAGGTCAAGGCGAAGATCGATCGCTTCAACAAGATCGGCGAACTCATGGGCGAGCCCGACGCCGACTTCGATGCGCTTATGGCGGAGATGGGCGAGCTTCAGGACGCCATCGATGCGGCGAACGGCTGGGACCTGGACAGCCAGCTGTCCCAGGCTATGGACGCGCTGCAGTGCCCCGATCCCGACATGCCGGTGAACGTGCTGTCCGGCGGCGAGCGCCGTCGCGTGGCGCTGTGCCGCCTGCTGCTCGAGGCTCCCGACCTGTTGCTTTTGGACGAGCCGACCAACCACTTGGACGCCGAGTCCGTGCTGTGGCTGGAGCGTTTCCTCAAGAACTACCAGGGCGCTGTTCTGGCCGTCACGCACGACCGCTACTTCCTGGACAACGTGGCCGAGTGGATCTGCGAGGTTGACCGCGGCAGCTTGTTCCCGTACAAGGGCAATTACTCCACGTACCTGGAGACGAAGGCCGCGCGCCTGGAGGCCCAGGGCCAGCGCGATGCAAAAATGGCGAAGCGCTTGCAGTCCGAGCTCGAATGGGTTCGTTCCAGCCCGAAGGCTCGCCAGGCGAAGAGCAAGGCCCGTCTTGAGCGCTACGAGCAGATGGCCGCTGAAGCTGCCGCATCGAAGAAACTCGACTTCACCGACATCCAGATTCCCGTGGGCCCGCGCCTGGGGTCGAAGGTGCTCGTGGCCGAGCATCTGCACAAGGCGTTCGGGGACCGCGTGCTGATCGACGACTTGTCCTTCGAGCTGCCGCGCAACGGCATCGTGGGCGTGATCGGCCCGAACGGCGTGGGCAAGACCACGCTGTTCAAGGCGATCGTGGGCTTGGAGGAGCTAACTTCGGGTTCGCTCGACATCGGCGAGACGGTGAAGATCTCCTACGTCGACCAGAACCGCGCGGGCCTCGACCCGAAGGCGAACGTGTGGGAGGCCGTGTCCGGCGGCACCGATTACATTCGCGTGGGCGAGACCGAAATCCCGACGCGCGCGTACGTGGCCAGCTTCGGCTTCAAGGGTTCCGACCAGCAGAAGCCCACGGGCGTGCTGTCCGGCGGCGAGCGCAACCGCTTGAACCTGGCGCTCACGCTGAAAGAGGGCGGCAACCTGCTGCTTTTGGATGAGCCGACCAACGACCTGGACGTCGAAACGCTCGAGTGCTTGGAAGAGGCGCTGTTGACGTTCCCGGGTTGCGCCGTGGTGGTCAGCCACGACCGCATGTTCCTGGACCGCGTTGCCACGCACATCCTGGCATGGGAGGGCACCGACGAGAATCCCGGCAACTGGTTCTGGTTCGAGGGCAACTTCGAGTCCTACCAGAAGAACAAGGTGGAGCGCTTGGGCGAAGAGGCCGCGAAGCCGCATCGCATCCATCGCAAGCTCACGCGCGACTAGCGCACTGTCCAACCGGTTTCAAACGAAGGGGCTGCATCAAACGTGATGCAGCCCCTTCGCGGTGTGCCCGGCGCGTTCGGCAGAGCTTTGCTGGGTCGATTCGCGCCCATAATGGTGCGGGAGGCGGCCCGTGACCGCCTCCGGGAAGCGCGCTAGTTTTTCAACGAGTTGATCGGCGCGGGCATGCGGCCGCCGCGATGGGCGAACACCGTGCCTGCATGCTGGTTGACCGGCATGACGGGCGCGTAGCCCAGCAGGCCGCCGAAGTCCAGCTGGTCGCCTACCTGCTTGCCGATTGCGGGGATAACGCGCACGGCGGTGGTCTTGTTGTTGATCATGCCGATGGCGCATTCGTCGGCGATGATGCCGAAGATGGTCTCGACGCTGGTGTCGCCGGGCACCGCGATCATGTCCAGGCCCACCGAGCATACGCAGGTCATGGCCTCGAGCTTCTCCAGGGACAGGGCGCCGGATTCCGCCGCGCGAATCATGCCGGCATCCTCGGACACGGGAATGAACGCGCCGGACAGGCCGCCGACCGACGACGACGCCATGACGCCGCCCTTCTTCACGGCGTCGTTGAGCATGGCGAGCGCGGCCGTGGTCCCCGGACCGCCGCACTGGCCAACGCCGATGGCTTCCAGAATTTCCGCCACCGAATCGCCTTCGGCCGGCGTAGGGGCCAGCGAAAGATCCAGGATGCCCTGCTGCACGCCCAAGCGGCGCGATGCTTCGCGCGCCATCAGCTCGCCCGCGCGCGTGATCTTGAACGCGGTAGCCTTGATGGCTTCGGCAACCGACGTGATGTCGGCGTCTTTCGGCAGATCGGCCAGCACGGCGCGCACCACGCCGGGTCCCGATACGCCCACGTTCACCACGGCGTCGGCCTCGCCTGATCCGTGGAACGCGCCGGCCATGAAGGGGTTGTCCTCCACGGCGTTGCAGAATACCACCAGCTTGCCTGCGCCGATACACTGGCGGTCGGCCGTGGCCTCGGCCGTCTGCTTCACGATGCCGGCCATCTTGAAGGCGGCGTCCATGTTGATGCCCGCGCGCGTGGATCCCACGTTTACGCTCGAGCATACGTTGTCGGTTGCGGCCAACGCGTGGGGGATCGACTCCATCAGCGTGTTGTCGGCTTTCGAGGCCCCCTTGTGCACGAGCGCGCTGAAGCCGCCCACGAAGTCGACGCCCACTTCCTTGCCTGCTTTGTCCATGGCCACGGCGATGGGCGTGAAGTCGGTTGCGTTGGTAGCTGCGCAGATCTCGGCGATAGGCGTGACGGAGATGCGCTTGTTCACGATGGGGATGCCGTACTCGCGCTCCAGCTGTTCGGCGGTGGGGACCAGCCGTTCGGCGGCGCTGGTCATGCGGTCGTAGACCTTGCGGGCCATAACGTCGATGTCGGCGTCGGTGCAACCGCGCAGGTTCAGGCCCAGCGTGATGGTTCGGATGTCCAGGTGCTGCTTGCTCACCATCGCAAGCGTCTCGGCGATTTCTGCCGGCGTGATCTGCATGGCGTCCTGTCTTTCTCTCTGGCGTTTGGGTATCGGTACAGTCTAGCAAATTATAGGGCGGGATGCCGGGCGAGACGGGGGGACGCTGCCGACGTGACGAAATTGCGCGCGCAAAACCGCTTCCGCTGGTAGGTTTTGACGGTTTGGAGTCGTTTGGTCTGCCGGATCAAGCGACCGTGGCAGCATGCTTCGACCATGCAGCGCCGTGACCAGGCAAAACGAAAATCGGGCCAAGCAACGATGACAACGATGCCCGATTCGACGACCTCAAACCGTAAAAACCTGCCAGCGAAGGCGGTTTTGCGCGCGCAACTCGGTAATGCGGGGGAGTGCGGGGTGACGCGGGGTAGTGCAGGGGCGCTCCGCCCGGGTCCGCCCCGCCGCCTCCGCAGCCCCATGCGATCCCGATGCAAGCGCGCGGGCATTGTCGATCCTAAAACACGTTTTTGGGCCCAAAAACGTGTTTTAGGATCGACAATGAGCTTCCCGGCACGGCGCGAGCGCTTCGCCCCGGCTTTACCCCAGCACGGCGCCGATGGCTCCGCGAGCGCGCTCCACGGCGCAGTCGAGCTCGTCTTCGGTGATGGTCAGCGCCGGGTTGAAGTACACGACGTTGCCCAGGGGCCGCAGCATCAGGCCGCGATCGAGCGCTTGACGGTAGATCCGGTACCCCATGCGATCGCGCGGGTCGAAACCCTCCTTGGTGTCGAGATCAACTACCAGCTCAAGCGCGTGGATCATCCCCAAGCGACGGATCTCTCCCACATGGGGGTGTTCGCCGAACGCCTCGGTCAGCCGCCTTTGCAGATGGTCCGCTCTGACAGCGGCCTGCTCGAGCACGCGATCCTCGCGCATGATGCGCTGCACCGCCAAAGCCGCCGCTGCCGCGATGGGGTTTCCGGCGTAGGTGTGGCTGTGCATGAACGCCTTGCCTTCGGAGTAGTCGGCGTAGAAGGCTCGGTAGATGTCGTCGGTCACGGCCGTTACCGCCATGGGAAGAAAACCCCCGGTCAGGTTCTTGGAGGTGCACAGCATGTCGGGGGAGGCGCTTGCCTGGTCGAAGGCGAACATGGTGCCGGTGCGACCGAAGCCGGTGGCCACTTCGTCGGCGATGAGGTGCACGTTGTGCCGGTCGCACAGCGCTCGCAGCTTTTCCAAGTACAGCGGCGGGTACATGCGCATCCCGGCGCTTCCCTGCAGAAGCGGCTCGACGATGACGGCGCACGTTTCGTGCCCGTGCCGCTCGAACTGTTGCTCGGCATGTTCGAAGCAGGCGCAGCTGCACGTGTCGCGCGTGCAGCCATAAGCGCAGCGGTAGCAGTCGGGCGCTTCGATGACGTGCGATCGGTGCATGAGCGGCGCGTACATGCCCGCGTACGTGGCATCGGCGCATACGGACAGCGCGCCCAGGGTTTCGCCGTGGTATCCCTCGGACAAGCACATGAACCGTTGCTTTTCCGGGTGGCCCGTTTGCAGATGGTACTGGAAGCTCATCTTGAGGGCGCACTCCACCGATGTGGAACCGTTGTCCGAGAAGCAGAACTTGTCCAGCCCTTCCGGCATGATGGCGGCCAGCTCTTCGGCAAGCTGGATGATGCCCTCGTGGGAGAAGTTGGCGAACAGCACGTGGTCGAGCTTCTTCGCCTGCCGGGCGACGGCTTCGGCGATGGCGGGATTGCAATGCCCCAGCGTGTTGCACCACCACGAGCTGATGATGTCGATATAGTCCTTCCCTTCGATGTCGAAGAGGCGCACGCCTTCTCCGCGCTCGATGATGATGGGAGGGAAGTCCTCGTAGTCTTTCATTTGGGAGCAGGGGTGCCAGATGTGCGCGAGGTCGCGCTCTTGCCAAGTTGCCATGCGGATTCCTTTCCGGGGTCGGTGCGGGCGGGGTGCGCCGCGCGATCTGCCGTGCGCGGCGGCGGGTCAGTTGAACAGGCTTGCCAGGTAGCGAGCGCTGCAGTCGAGATCCTGCGCGCCTGGCGGGATGCAAGCGATCACGGGAATCCCGGTCAACTCGCGCGCCATCAGCCGGTTGTCTTCGTGCAGGGGGTTGCCGGCTTCGTAGTTGTTGAGCAAGATGCCGTGGCAAGCGATGCCGCGCTGGGCAAGGTAGAGGGTCGTGGTGGCAAGGGCGTTCAGCGTGCCCAGTCCTGCGTCGGCGACCACGACGGTTCCCAGGCCCAGCTTCAGCACCACGTCCTCCAGCATGAGGCGGCGCTTGCCGTCCCAGCGCAGCGGGCAGACGATGCCGCCGCTTCCCTCCACCAGCACCAGCTCGTGCCGGGTGCGAGCGCGGTCGTAGTCGCGTTGAACGACGTCCAGGTCAACGGGGTTTCCCTCCAGCCGCGCAGCAAGATGGGGCGATACCGCCGTTCGGTACGTGTAGGAGACCAAGCGCTCGTGGGGCTCGTCCAGCCCGGCAACTCGGGCGACGTACGAGGCATCGCTCGAGATAGCCCCGTGGTCGTCCGTTTCGATGCCGCTGATGGCGGCTTTGTAGTAACCGGCGTCGTATCCCGCTTCGCGCAGCTGCTTCAAAATGAGGGCGCTCACGTAGGTTTTGCCGACGTCGGTTCCGGTCGCGGTGACGAACAGGCCGCGCGATGTCGTATCCATGCAGTTCCTCGTCTCTGGTTGAAGGTTGCTCGACGCGCGCGGGGCGGTGCGCTCCGGGGTGCGTCAGATGATGGGGTCGGGCACGAAGAACCCGGCGGAAGCGGCCATCGCCCGATCGGAAAGGACGGTGAACCCGCCCGTGGTCAGCATGTCCCCCGATATGAGGGCGTTCGCGCCCGCGCTCAGGCAGTCGCGACCCGCTTCACGCAAGAGCGCGCGCCCGCCGGCAAGCCGCAGCGACGTGCCGGGCATGGCGAACCGGAACAGCGCCACCGTGCGCAGCACCTCGTCGTGCCCGAGCGGCGGCATGTTTGCCAGCGGCGTGCCGGGAATGGGGTTCAGCACGTTGATGGGCACGGAGTCGGGGCCGATCGCGCGCAGTTCGAGCGCCAGGTTGATGCGGTCGGCCCGGCTTTCCCCCATCCCGATGATGCCGCCGCTGCACACTTCCAGCCCGGCGTCGCGCGCGGCTTGTATCGCGTGCAGCTTGTCATCGTAGCCGTGCGATGTGCATATATGGGGAAAGAACGCGCGCGAGGTTTCCAGGTTGTTGTGCACGCGCTCAAGCCCGGCTTGCGCCAGCATGGCGAAATCCTCCTGCGAAAGCAGGCCGAGCGAGGCGCACACGGAAACGCCTGTCGCGCGTTTGACGGCGGCTATGGCGCTTGCAGCCTGCTCGACTTCGTGCGGGGACAGCTTTTGGCCGGATGCGACGAGCGAGAACCTTTGCACGCCGGCTTCGACGTCGCGCTTCGCCTGGTCCACGATGGCGTCCACGCTTTGGAAGGGGTACTCCTGAACGGAGGCGTCCCAGTGGGTCGATTGGGCGCAGTACGCGCAGTTCTCCGGGCAGCGCCCGCTTTTGGCGTTGACGATGCTGCACAGGTCGAAGTCGTCGCCGCAACGCGCTTGGCGGATGCGGTTCGCGGCCGCGGCAAGGTCGGTCAGCGGCTCGGCGGCAAGCGTCATCAAATCGTCGCGGCTGAGGTCGCCGCCTTCGACGGCGATGCGTTCGCATCGGGCGATGGGGTTGCGGTTGAAGGCGCTCATGCGCGGCCCTGCTTTTGGCTTATCAGGGGCAGCAGGCGCTTGGCAAGTGCGGCGCTAGCGAAGCACAGCGCGATGTCGCCCGGCACGGCAAGCACGAAGCAGTACAGCACAAGGGGCCCGAGCGCGATGGGGGCTCCTATGACGAAGTTGCTGATCAGGTAGAAGTAGACCATGCCGATCAGGTAGACCACGCCCAGCCCGGCGAAGCATGCGGCAAGCAAGCGCTTCATGGAGGGCCGCGGCGTCGCCCACGCGATGCGCGCCGTGAGGTACGTGCCCGCGCAAAAGCCGATCAGGTAGCCGAAGCTCGGCTGTGCCAGATACCCGATGCCTCCGCCGGACGCGAAGATGGGCAGGCCGATCAGTCCGAGCGCAACGTAAGCCGCCACGCTCAGCGTTCCCCAGCGCGGGCCGAGCAACAGGCCGGCCATGGTGGTGAACAGGAATTGCAAGGTGAACGGCACCACGGGAACCGGCACCTTCACGAAGGCTCCTACCGCGATGAAGGCGCAGAACAGCGCGCACAGCACAAGCGACCGCGTGCGGGCTTTTGTGTTGTTCGCCAGGCTCGGGCGGGTTGATGCTTCGGCTGCTTGCTTAGGCATGGGCGGTGCTCACTTCCCCGTACGGGAGCTCCAGGCGCGTTTTGTCCGGAAGCTCTACCACCAGTTTGAAATCCTCGGTCAAGTCGACGGCCCGCGCGCGCACGCGCGACTCGTCGCGCGTGATCACGATGGGCTCGCCCAGCAGAAAGCAGCGGCGGCGATACTCGTCGTAGAACGAACGGTCGGGTAGATGCCGGTACAAGCCCCAGAACCGATCGAGCACTTCCGCCACCAGCCGGTTGCGCAGGGCTTTTTCGTCGGCGTCGCAGACGGATCCCGCAATGTCGCCAAGGGGGGCGGGAAATCCTTCCGCGGGCGGCTTCACGTTCACCCCGATGCCCAGCACGGCATGGTCGAAGCAGCCCGACTCCATGTCCACGGCGCCTTCCGTCAGGATGCCGGCCACCTTCTTTCCGTTGCAGTAGATGTCGTTCACCCATTTGATGGAAGCCTGCTTGCCCGCTACGTGCTCGATCGCCTGGGCGCAAGCAACCGCCGCGGCCGTGGTCAGGTACTGGGCGCGATCGGCTTGCAGGGCGGGCCGCAGCACGATGCTCAGGTAGATGCCGGTTGCGGTGGGGGAGAAGAACTCCTTGCCCCGCCGTCCTTTTCCCGCTGTCTGCCCCTCGGCCACCACGACGGTTCCTTCGGGTGCGCCCTCGATTGCGCGGCGGCGCGCTTCGTCGTTCGTCGAGTCCACAAGCTTGCGGACGATCAGGTTGAACGGGTGGTCTCGGGGCAGGAACCGCTCTATGCCTTGGGGCGAGAGCAGGTCGTTTTCCTGCGAGAGGGCGTAGCCCTTGTTCGTGACGGCGTCTATTTCGTAGCCTTCCGCACGCAGGGCGTTGACCGCCTTCCATACGGCGTTGCGGCTGACGCCGATGGCCTCGGCAAGCTTCTCTCCCGACACGTACCGTTCTCGATTGCTTTCCAGCAGGCAGAGCAGCTGCTCTTTGGTTCCCATCGACCCTCCGTTTGTTCGCTCGGTATGCGCATGGTAGGGGAGGCGCGGTCGTCGTGTCAACGAATTCCGGTACTTGCGGGTGACAATGCGGCCGGGACGAAGCGAACGCTTCTTGAGCGGCACGGGTGCGCGCGGGGTTGTACCGCATGCTTGAGCGGCGCGCGGGGCTTGCCGCACGCTTGGTTTTTCGATGACGTCGCCCGACGCTCCCTACCGCGCCGGTTGCCTTTCCGTGCGCGAAGCCATAGAATATCGTTATTGAACAAACTGTTCATTATTGATCGAGTTGTTTAAAAGGAGTGTCTCCATGGCAGAAACGCGTGGCGACGCCTCGGCGTCCTCCTGCGAAGACAGGCGCATTACGCGGTCGAAGAAGGCCCTGCGGGACGCGATCGTCGCGCTTATGGAAGAGCGTGATTTCGACGACATCACGGTAAACGACCTGTGCGAGCGAGCCGATCTGAACCGCGGCACGTTCTACAACCATTTTCGGGATAAGGACGATTTGCTGGCTACCCTCGAAAACGAGGTCATAGCCGATCTGGACCATTTCCAAGAGCAGATGCAAGACCTTACGGTTCCTTACCTTTGGACGCACAAGACGAAGAAGCGGCCGCTGCCCCTGCTGGTGGAACTGTACGATTACCTGCGCGAACAGGGTGACTTCCTGCACGCCGTCCTGGGTCCCGGCGGCGATGTGCGCTTTGCGCCGCGCCTGCGGGACTCGGTTTGCACGAACCTGATCCAATCCATCCTGCACGAACGCTACCGCAACGATCCCGAGCCGTTTGTGCGGTACTACGTGGCGTTTTTCGCGTCGGCGTACATGGGCGTCATCATGCGCTGGATCGAGACGGGCATGCAGGAAAGCTCGGAGGACATGGCGCTGATCGCCGTTCGGCTGTTCTTCATCAAGCCGGGCGAATCGATTGTATTGTAGGTGGAAACGATGAACCGAAACGACGAAACAACCCCTTCGAAGGAGAACGTCATGGTGAACGAGACCATGCTGAACAGCGCACTGCGCATCGGCATCGACGTGGGCTCGACTACGGTGAAGCTGGCTATCCTGGACGAGGCGAACGACGTCAAATTCTCCGTCTACCGCCGTCACCACGCCGACGTGCGGGCCACGATCATCGAGGTTTTGAGCGAGGCCGCGGCTGATTTCGGGAACGAGCGCATGACCATCGCCATCACCGGGTCGGGCGGTTTGCTGCTGGCCCAATGGCTGGGAATCGAATTCGTGCAGGAGGTTATCGCGTCCAAGACCGCGGTGGAAACCTTCATTCCCGAAACCGACGTGGCCATCGAGCTGGGCGGCGAGGATGCGAAGATCATCTACTTCGATCAGGGCATCGAACAGCGCATGAACGGCACGTGCGCCGGCGGTACCGGCGCGTTCATTGACCAGATGGCCGCCTTGCTCAACACCGACGCCGGCGGCTTGAACGAACTGGCTCGCAACCACACGACCATCTATCCCATTGCAAGCCGTTGCGGCGTGTTCGCGAAGACCGACGTCCAGCCCCTGCTGAACGAAGGCGCGCGCAAGGAGGACATCGCCGCGTCCATCTTTCAGTCCGTGGTCACGCAGACCATCAGCGGCTTGGCGTGCGGGCGTCCCATTCGCGGACACGTGGCGTTTCTGGGCGGCCCCCTGCAGTACCTTCCCGAGCTGCGCAAGCGGTTCTACGAAACGCTCGACCTGGACGACCAGCACATCATCGTGCCCGAAAACGCGCACCTGTTCGTGGCGGGAGGCTGCGCCATTGCCGGCGCGGCAAGCGACACCGTGAAGGCCGAGCTGCTGGCCGACGTGCTCGATCGCCTGAAGAACCTTGGCGACATGCAGGGGTCCGAGGTGGTGCGCCTGGACCCGCTGTTCGCCGACGAGTCCGCATACCGCGAGTTCAAGCGCCGCCACGATGCCGAGGTGGTGCGCCGCGGCCAGCTTATGGCCTACGACGGCACGGCCTATCTGGGCATCGATGCAGGATCGACCACGTTCAAGGCGGTTCTGGTCGGGGAAGACGGCGCGCTTCTGTGGTCGCATTACGCCAGCAACAAGGGCGACGTGCTGGGGTGCGCCCGCGCGGCGCTTTCCAACCTGTACAACGACATGCCGGTGGACGCCGAAACGGGCGAGCCGCTGGTGCGCATCGGCCACGCCACGGTGACCGGCTACGGCGAGCACTTGCTGCTGGAAGCGCTGCGCCTCGACTCGGGCGAGATCGAAACGGTGGCGCACCTGAGGGGCGCTCAGGAGATGCTGCCGGGCGTGGAGTTCATCCTGGACATCGGCGGGCAGGACATGAAGTGCCTGCGCGTGAAGGACGGCGTCATCGACCACATCATGCTCAACGAGGCGTGCAGCTCGGGCTGCGGCAGCTTCATCGAAAGCTTCGCTACGGGCTTGAACTTGAGCGTGTCGGAGTTCGCGCAGGCTGCCGTGGAGGCAAAACGATCCGTTGACCTGGGAAGTCGCTGTACGGTATTCATGAACAGCCGCGTGAAGCAGGCGCAGAAGGAAGGCGCCACCGTCGGCGACATCGCGGCGGGCTTGGCGATTTCCGTCATCAAGAACGCGCTGTTCAAGGTCATTAAAATCCGCGACCCGCACGACGTGGGTTCGAAGGTCATCGTGCAGGGCGGCACGTTCCTCAACGATGCCGTGCTGCGCGCGTTCGAGCAGTTGTCCGAAGTCAACGCGGTGCGTCCCGACATCGCGGGCAACATGGGCGCGTTCGGCGCGGCTCTGCTTGCGCGTGACCGGTACCAGGAGGCGATGGCCGAGCGCGAGCGCAGGGGTCAGGCGGCTGCGGCGTGGAGCTCGGCCGACGGCGAGGCGCTTGCGCCTGCTGTGCTGGAATCGACCATGCTCACGCTTGAGCAGCTTTCCGCGCTTTCCCCCACGCATAAAACCGTGCGCTGCAAGGCGTGCTCGAACCATTGCCTGCTGACCGTCAACGACTTCGGCGTAGACGAGCGCACGGGCAAGCGCCGTCGCTTCATCACGGGCAATCGCTGCGAGAAGGGTGCCGGGACGTTCGACGAAAGCAAAAACGTGCCGAACCTGTACGAGTACAAGTCGAACCGCCTGTTCGGCTACGAGCCGCTTTCTGCCGAAACGGCCACGCGCGGTTCGGTGGGCATCCCGCGCGCGCTCAACATGTACGAGAACTATCCCTTCTGGTTCACGTTCTTCACCGAACTGGGATTCCAGGTGGTCTTGAGCGATCCTTCCACGAAGAAGACCTACGAATCGGGCATTGAGTCCATGCCGTCGGAGAGCGTGTGCTACCCGGCCAAGATGTCGCACGGTCACATCATGAACCTGCTGGACAAGCGTCCCGACTTCATCTGGTTCCCGTGCTCGAAGTGGGAGCGCCAGGAGGACCAAGGTGCGGGCAACCACTTCAATTGCCCGATCGTTGCCAGCTATTCCGAGGCATTGCGTCTCAACGTGGACGATCTGCGTACGTCCGGGGTGCCGTTCCTCAATCCGTGGCTGCCCTACGATCAGAAGGAGCATCTGAAGAAGCGCCTGTTCGTGGAACTGGTCGAAACCCATCCCGAGCTCATGGGCACGGCGGCTGCGCCCACGCAGGCCGAGGTGGACGCGGCGGTGGAGGCCGCTTGGGCCGAAGACGAGGCGTTCAAGCGCGACATCCGCGCGAAGGGCGAGGAGACGCTTGCGTGGATGGAGCAGACGGGCACGCACGGCATCGTGCTGGCGGGACGCCCGTACCATAACGACCCGGAGATCAACCACGCCATCCCCGAGCTGTTGACCAGTTTCGGCTTGGCAGTGCTGACCGAAGATTCGATTGCCCACCTGGGGCAGCTCGAACGCCCGATTCGCCTGGTCGATCAGTGGATGTACCACACGCGCCTGTACGCTGCCGCCAAGGTTGCCACCGAGCGAACCGACCTCGATCTTATCCAGCTGAACAGCTTCGGCTGCGGTTTGGACGCGCTCACCACCGATCAGGTGCAGGAGATCCTGGAACGCGCGGGCAAGGTGTACACCGTGCTCAAGATCGACGAGGTGTCGAACCTGGGCGCCGCGCGCATCCGCGTGCGCAGCTTGCTGGCCGCGCTCAAGGACCAAGCCGAAGAGCGCGCCGACGCCCTGCGCAAGCCGCGCCCCTGCCCGGTGGGCATCACCGTGCCCGAGAGCTTTTCGGAGAAGGCCTCGCCCGAGGTCATCGCCAGCTTCAAGCAGCGCGAAGGCGCGACGACCGAATTCCCCCGCGCCGTGTTCACGCAGGAGATGAAGGACGCGGGCTACACCATCCTGGCGCCGCAGATGGCTCCTATTCACTTCGACCTGCTGGTGGAGGTGTTCCGCAAGGAGGGCTACAACTTCGAGCTGCTTCCCTCGGTGGACCACGGCGCGGTGGATGCGGGCCTCAAGTACGTGAACAACGACATTTGCTATCCGTCCATTCTGGTTACGGGCCAGATCATGGAGGCGGTCATGTCCGGGCGCTACGACACGGACAAGCTTGCCATCGTCATCACCCAAACCGGCGGCGGCTGCCGTGCCACGAACTACATCTCGCTCATCCGCAAGGCGCTTGCATCCGTGGGCTTGCCGCATGTGCCCGTGATCGCGCTTTCGTTCAAGGACTTGGGCGAGGACAACCCCGGCTTCAAGGTGACGCCGAAGATGCTGCTTCAAGCCACGTACGCCGTGCTGTACGGCGACCTGCTTATGACGGCTCTGTATCGCACGCGTCCGTACGAGGTGGAGCCGGGCAGCGCGAACCGCCTGTTCGATCACTGGATGGCCGAGTGCAAGGGCCAGCTGAAGCGCGGCCTCAAGCGCAGCGAGTTCAAGCGCGCGGCCCGGCGCATCGTGGAGGATTTCGACACGCTTCCCTTGCAGGGCGAGGGAACGAAGCCGCGCGTCGGTGTGGTGGGCGAGATTTTGGTGAAGTTCCATCCGACGGCGAACAACCAGGTCATCGACGTGATCGAGCGCGAGGGATGCGAAGCGGTCGTGCCCGGCTTGGTCGAGTTCTTCCTGTTCGGCATAGCGGGGTCGATCTTCCAGAAAGACCCGCTGGGACGCAGCGCGAAAAGCGCGCTCGGCGGCAGGATCGGCCTTGCCTTCATCGACAAGTTCCGTGCTCCGGTGACGAAGGCGCTGCGCGATTCGAGCCGCTTCGAGCCGCCTGCGAACATCTACGAGCTGGCCGAGTACGCAAGCGAGATCCTCAGCTTGTGCAACTCGATGGGCGAGGGATGGCTGCTCACCGCCGAGATGGTGGAGCTTATCAAGACGGGCGCGCCGAACGTGGTGTGCGCGCAGCCGTTCGCCTGCCTGCCGAACCACGTGGTGGGTCGCGCCGTCATCAAGGAGCTGCGCCGCCGCTATCCCGAAAGCAACATCGTTGCCGTGGACTACGATCCGGGCGCGTCCGAGGTGAACCAGCTCAACCGCATCAAGCTCATGATCAGCGTGGCGAAAGCCAACCTGGTCGAGAAGGAGCAGCAAGCGCGCGCGAGTCGCGACGAGTTCGTGGGATCGACCTGCCCGTGCGCTTCGTGCGAGCGAGCCGGTGCGCTTGAGATCGAAACGGAAAAGGCGTAGGGCCGACCGACTGGCGCTCTGCGAGAAATAGGCGAAGCGGGGGGGCTGAAAAGCCCCCCTGTTTTTTCGCGCGCGGTTTCCGGGCTCTGTCAAAACGGACGAGTTTTGCGGGGGTTTTTCGCCTCTCGCCGACAGGTTGCCAAGGGGCGTTTTTCATCATTCCTGTTCAGAGACTTGCTCGTTGCATTTATCCTGGTTTGAGGACCAGCAAAACTCGTCCGTTTTGACAGAACCTCGACGAAGAGGGCGTGGCGGGATGGGATACGATTCGGGATGGGACGCGATCCGGCTCGCGGACGGGTAGCGCTCCCTTGCAGCGCAGAGTCGGTCGTTCCCTTCGAAGGCCGCGCGGATGCGGGAGCGTCTCTCGCCGTTCGCACGGGGCCTAGTCGGCGGGATGGAAGTCCTCGGCCATTTCGCGTGCGGCGGTCACATCGTCTGTGACCAGACCGTCTATGCCGTAGCTGAGCAAACGCGCCATGTTGGCGGGGTCGTTCACGGTCCAAGCGTAGACGATTTTCCCTTCGCGGTGCGCGTCGTCGACAAGCTGCTGCGTAACGAAGAAGTCGTCAACGCTGAAGTAGTCGACGTACGGTATGTGGGAAAGGTAGCCGTACGCCAGCGTCATATCATACATGGTGGGCATGAGCGGGTCGGCTTGCTTTACGCGTACGAGCGCGTCGTAGGAGATGCTGGCAACCGCCACGTGGTCGCGCATGCCGTAAGCGTTGATGAGGTCGACCGTCTTCCGCTCTAGGTCGGTGCCGTGACCGTCGGGTTTGACCTCGATGTTCATCTTGATTTTGCCTTTGCAGAGGGCAAGTGCTTCCTCGAGCGTGCATACGCGCTGATCGGCGAACGCGGGATCGAACCAGGATCCGTTGTCCAGATCTTTAATCTCGTTGTACGTGACTTCCCAAAAGTTCTTGTCCAGCCCCGTCGTTCGCTTGAGGTTGGCGTCGTGCATGACCATGAGCACGCCGTCGGCGGTTTGCTGCACGTCGAGCTCCACCCAATCAGCGCCTTCGTCGATAGCCTGCTGAAAGGCGGCAAGCGTGTTCTCCGGGGCGGTGCGGGCTCCTCCACGATGCGCGGTGATCTCTACGCGGGCGGGCGGTTCCTGCGAAGGCTCGAACAGGCCGTGGGAAGTTATGTACGAAGTCGAGGATGCAAACGCGATCAGGACGAGCGCTGCTGCCGTTGCCCTCTTGGCAAACGGCGTGCGCCCGGTTGGGCCCGATGGCTCGAAGCGGTAGTCGACGGGGAGGTTCTTTTTGTCGGTGAGTTCGTAGAATGTGCAGCTCAGCGCAGCGTAGCTGAACGGGGTGAGCAGGCATTGCGTGATTATCAAGAACCCGAGCGAAATGACGGCAAGCCCTATCGAGGCAACCGGGGAGGCGTCTCCCTCGATTAGCACCGTTAGCGTGAATATCCCAATGAGCGCTACCGCCGCCGCTTCTGCGGCGAACAGGCCGACAAGCGCCAAGATGCGGCGAGCCAGCATCCAGCGAGCGCCGTGCAGCAGGCGCTTGCTCGAAACGCGCGCCTGCATCCAGTCCTCGTTGCGCAGCGTGAAGAAGTGCACGCCGAACGCAAGGAAGAAAGCGTGGATGTACAGGGCAACGAACAACGCGATCAACGCGCAGGAAAGCACGTTGTTTTCCCAGATGAAGTCCATGATGAATTCGGGAGGCCTGAAATCGGTCAAGACCGACGAGGTCACGGCCAGGTTCGTGAGCGGAACAAGCAGCAGCACGAAGGGGATCAGCAGCCAGTTGCGTGGATGGACGATGCGCACGGCTTGCTCGAACGTGCGGTTCGCCAGCTCGCGCACCCCAATCTTTCGCCGCATCCTTCCGGCCTGCATCAGCAGCACGAGCGCGCACATTTCGAACAGCGATCCCAGGCTTAGCAAGAGTATGGCGAACAAGGCGCACGGCCAGGTTACGGGGCTGCCAAGGAATGTCGCCAGATTCGCGTCGCACAGGTAGGAAAGGCCGGCGGCGTACAGCGCGAAGTCTATGAGCCCTAAACTGAGCGGCACGAACAAAATGGCGAATGCAATCTGGAATCCTGCTTCGAACAGGAAAACGGTTCGCAGGTTGTACGCGAACAGCCTCCAGGTGCTGCGAATGAAGTTCATGAGTCTCCTTGGAAAGCGGCGAGATCGCCGTACGCTTTAGCTCCTTGTTGGACTCATGATACCAGGTTGGTTGCGGGGACGCCTTGAGGGAGCGGGCGACGGACGGGGTGTGGGCAAAGGCTTCGAAGCGCATCGCCGCCCGCGCGAGCAAGCCGTTTGCGGCAGTGGAGGAGCGGACGCCAAGGGCGACGGCAACGGTTTCGTAAACTGTAATCAACAAAGTATCAATTGGGCGTACACTAAGGTCGTCCATCGGACCCTCTTGGAAACCTCTCGAAAGAAGGCGCTCATGAGCATCTACGATTTCACCGTGAAAGACCAGCAGGGCAACGCCGTTTCGCTTGCCGATTACCGCGGACGCGTCCTGCTTATTGTGAACACCGCCACCGAATGCGGCTTTACGCCGACGTATGCCCAGCTCGAAGAACTGTATCGCGTCCTGCGCGAGCGCGGGCTGGACGTTTTGGACTTTCCGTGCGACCAGTTCGGCCATCAGGCTCCGGGAACGAATGAGGAGATCGCGGCGTTTTGCACCTCCCGCTTCGGCGTGACGTTTCCTCAGTTCGCGAAGATCGAGGTCAACGGCGAAGGAGCTGACCCGCTGTTCGCGTACCTGCAAGAGCAAAAGGGCTTCGAGGGGTTCGACCAGGGCCATGAGCTGACGCCTGTTCTGGAGGACCTGCTGGCAAAGGCCGATCCCGGATACGCCCAGAAGCCCTCCATCAAGTGGAACTTCACCAAGTTCCTGGTCGATCGCGACGGGAACGTCGTTCGCCGCTTCGAGCCCACGGCAAGCATTCCCGATGCGGTCGCGCCCGCCGTGGAAGAGCTGCTGTAGTCGGTTGCGGGCCAAGTTGCTTTCCGACTGGGGTGCCGAGCAACGCTTGGGCACCCCGTTTTGCACCTGCGCGCCTTTACGCCTCCAGTTTGAGGTCGCCGTCCTTGATGAGCCCCGCTTTTCTCATGCCGGTGCATATTCCCCAGCTGAGAAGGGCGGGCAGGATGAAGCAGATCAGCGCTAGCCCCAGCCAGTCGAGGGGCCCGGCTGCCGGTGCGCCCGCCATGGCGTCTGCAACCCATCCCGCGTACACGCCGATGGGGCCTACCAGCCCGCACGTTCCCATGCCCGATGCGATTGCGCTGCCGTTTTGCTGGAGTTGAAAGACGCAGGTGGCGATGGGGCCGGTAATGGCCGATGCCAGAATGGGCGGCAGCCAGATGATCGGCTTGCGCACGATGTTGCCCATTTGCAGCATAGACGTGCCCAGGCCTTGCGACACCAATCCGCCCCAGCTGTTCTCTTTGAAGCTCATGACGGCGAACCCCACCATCTGGGCGCAGCATCCAGCTACGGCCGCGCCGCCTGCCAGCCCCGTCAAGCTGAGGGCGGCGCAGATGGCGGCCGACGAGATGGGCAGCGTCAAGGCGATGCCGATGACCACCGACACGATGACGCCCATGAAGAACGGCTGCAACTCGGTTGCCCACATGATGAACCCGCCCACGGACGACGCCAGGGCGCCGATGGCCGGGGCGACGGCGATCGACAGCCCGCAGCCCGCCAGGATGGTGACGGCGGGCGTTGCCAGGATGTCGACCTTCGTCTCCTTCGACACGGCCTTGCCGCACTCCGATGCCACGATGGCAACCACCAGCACGGCCAGCGGTCCGCCCGCGCCGCCCGCAGCGTTCGCGGCGTAGCCCACGGCGGCAAGCGAGAACAGAACGAGCGGCGGCGTTTTCAGGGCGTACCCGATGGCGATGGCCATGGCGGGCCCGGCAACGCTTTTGGCGAAGCCGCCTACCTCGTTGAAGAACGCGATTCCCGTAAGGTCTCCCACGGTGGCGAGGATGGTTCCGATCAAAAGCGAGGCGAACAAGCCTTGCGCCATGGCCGACAGCGCGTCGATAGCGTAGCGCTGCGGCGAGATCTCGATGTCCTTGCGCGCGAGAAAGGAAGCAAAGGCTCCTTGCGACATGATAATCCCCCTGATTGTCGAGCGGTTTCGTGGAACTGTACCCGTTCGATCTCTCAGGGGGAATGCTCGGCGGCGTTTTTTCGGCGAGGAGCGCTTACCGTGCGCGGTCGTCCAGCCATTCGATGGCGTCGCGGATAACGCGGTCGCGCTTGAACTCGTTGAATATCTCGTGGTAGAGGCCGGCGTAGATGCGCAAAGACTTGTCCGTGGCCGACACCTCCTCGTACATGTCGATGCTGTCTTGCGGGCTGACCAGGCCGTCATCGCCGCCGTGCAGCAAAAGCACCGGGTCGGAGAAATCCGCAGCGTGCTCGCGGAGCCATACGTGGCCGTCGTGCACGGCGCGCAGCAGCGCAACGGAGAACTCTTTGACGACGAACGGATCGGCCAGGTACGCTTCGCCCACGGCGGGGTCCGAGCATACGCCGTCGCCCAGCTCGTTGGGGAGGTAGGTTTGCGGGTCGAGCCCCTGCTCGACCACGCCCGCTGCCAAGCCGGCATGATCGCGGGTCCAGGCTCCCGACAGCACGTAGCCGTCCAGCTTCCCGGGGTACGTCGTTGCGTAGCTGGCTGCGCCGAACCCGCCCATGGAATGCCCGATCATGAACAGCGGCAGGTCGGGGAAGTGCGCGCGAGCCTCTTCCACGAACAGATCCGTGTCGGCCACGATCTGCTGGCGGTTGTCGTACCAGACCGCTTTGCCCATCGACCGGCCATGCCCGCGATGGTCGAAGCGCACCACGGCGTAACCGGCCGCCAGCAGCTGCTCCACCACGTAATCGTAGCGGCCGTAGTGCTCGCACAGGCCATGGACGATGACCGCGCACGCCTTCGGGTTTTCGGGCGCGTCGATGCGTCCGACCAGCAGGAATCCTTCTGCTGCCTTCTTCGTGAGTTCCTGGTGCATGGGACCTTCTCTCTATCGGGTACGACGTTGGTTCCATTGTAGCGCGTTGCGCAGGGGGAAGCGGGGTCGGCTGCGCGGCGGCGGCGCTCGATGCGCAGACACGGGCGCATTGCGCATCCGCGCCTGCGTGCCGCGCGCGACCCGGCTTCCGGGCGCATCACGGGCCCGCGATGCACGCCATCCCCAACCGCCCGTGCTCCATGTGCGTTTCCTGCTCCCACGGGACCCGCGCCGCCGTTCGCGGATCCTGCGTCGTCCGCGAACCCCACGCCGTCTGCGAACCCCACGGACCTCGCGAGTCCTGCGTCGTCGTCCGCGAGCCCCGCGAACCCCACGTCGTCCGCGAACCCCACGGACCTCGCGAGCCCCGCGCCGTCGCCCGTTGCATCGATTCTTATTGGGGTCTTGACGGCGCGGATTCCTTCCCTATACTGAACACCTAGTGATTTGCTGTAGTATTCGAATCGGCTTTTTGCACCCGGAAGGAGGTTGGCCATGATAGCTGTTTTCTCGTACATGAACATGATGATGCCCCGCGCTCTGTCCATGCTGATGGGCATGCGTCCGCGCATGCGCATGTCGTGCTTCGAGAATTGTCGCAACGCTATCCTTGTTTCTTAGGGTGAACGTACATACCGTGTCGCGATTCTCGGAAGCCTCAGGCTTCTTTTTTTATGCCCGAACTCGGGTCGTCCTCCTGCAAAAGAAAGGTACTTGTCATGAAATGCAAGCTTGTTGCTCTGCTCTCGATCGTTGCGAGCCTGTGCGCCGCGCTGCTCCTGTTTTCGGGCTGTTCGGCCCCTGGAACGGATGATTCCGGCGCGAAGTCGCTCAAAGTGGGCGTGGTCGCCGGTCCGTATCAAGATCTGTTTCGCGAAGCCGTCGAGCCGTCGTTGAGGGAACGGGGGTATTCCGTGAGCTACGTTGAGTTCTCGGATTACGTCCAGCCCAACAACGCCCTTGTCAACGGAGACATTTCGCTTAACGTGTTCCAACATTCCACGTATCTGAACAGCTTTGCCCAGCAGCATGGCCTTGATCTGGCCGCTCTCGCCGAAATTCCTACGGCGGCCATGGGCGTTTTCTCCAACAAGGTGGGTTCGCTCGACCAGTTGAGCGAAGGGGCGACGGTGGCCGTTCCCAATGATGACACCAACCTGTCGCGTTCGTTGCGCGTGTTGCAGCAGGCTGGTCTTGTCTTCCTTGATTCGGCGGTGGACCCCGCCAAGGCGACGGTCGACGATATCGCGTCCAACCCCAAGAACATCGTTATCAAGCAGGTCAACGCCGAGATTCTGCCCACGGTGCTCGATAGCGTGGACGCAGCCGTGGTCAACGGCAACTACGCCATCGGCGCGGGCCTCGACCTTGCCGACGCGGCTTACGTGGAGCAGCTTTCCGAGGGCTATTACAACGTGATCGCGGTGCGCGGAGAGGATGCTGCCGCTCCCTTTGCCCAGGACATCGTTGCCATTGTGAGCTCGGACGCCTTCCGACGCGCCATCGAGGACCCCAGCCGCCCCTTCTCCGCCTTCAGTAGGCCGAGCGGTTACTAAGAGGATTCGTCCACGTGAGGAGCATCATGATCGAGTTGAAAAACGTGCGCGTCGAATTTCCCTCGGGGCAATCCAAGGCGCCGGCCGTTGACGGGGTGAGCCTGGCCGTGCGCGAAGGGGAGGTGCTCGGCATCGTCGGGTCGAGCGGCGCTGGGAAGTCCACCCTTGTCAGAACGATCAACCTGCTGCAAGCGCCCACCGCCGGGGAGGTGATCGTCGATGGCGTTTCCATCGTGGGGCAAAAGGGCAGGCAGCTGCGCGAAACCCGCGCGGGCATCGGCATGATCTTCCAGCACTTCAATCTGTGGAACGCGAAGACCGTCGGCCAAAACGTTGCGTTTCCGCTCAAGCAGGCCGGGTGGAGCAAGCGGCAGACGGACGAGCGCGTTGACGAGGTGCTGAGGTTCGTGAACCTGCTGGACAAGAAGGACGTCTACCCGCGCACGCTCAGCGGTGGGCAGAAGCAGCGCGTGGCGATCGCGCGGGCGCTTGCCCCCAGCTCGCGCATCCTGCTGTGCGACGAGCCTACGAGCGCGCTCGACCTGGAGACCACCGCATCGGTCCTGGACGTGCTCAGGCGCGCGAACGAGGAGCTAGGCGTCACCATGGTGGTCATCACGCACGAGCTGGACGTGGTGAAGCGCATCTGCCATCGGGTGGCGGTTATGGGCAAGGGCCGCATCGTGGAGCATGGCAACACGTTCGACGTGCTTTCGAATCCCCAGTCGGAGGTGGCGAAGGGCCTTGTCGAGCAAACGCAGCGCTTCGACCTGCCTGAAGAGGTGCTGCAGCAAAGCGGAGCGCTGTTCAAATTAACGTACGCGGGCCCTGCCGCAACCGAGCCGGTTCTGTTCGAAGCGGGGTCTTCGTTCGACGTGACGATATCGATCGTGCACGGGCGGATAGAGTACCTTGCCCAACAGCCTTACGGGATTCTGTACGTGCTGGTGAACGGCGAGCCTGCGGAAATAGAGAAAGTCGCGGCGCACTTGAGGGCGCGCGTGGAACGTTTGGAGGTGGTGCGCCATGCTGGATAACATCGTGCGAATTGCGCCGGAGCTTGGCGTTGCGCTGAGTCAGACCGCGTTCATGTGCTCGGTTGCGCTGGCGGCCGCCGTGGTGGTCGGGGGCGCGTTGGGAATTCTTCTGTACGTCACCGGCACGCGCTTGTTCGTGAAGAACGTCTGGGTCAACAGGCTGGTGGGGGCCGTGCTGAACGTGGTGCGCTCCATTCCGTTTCTCATCCTGCTCATCTTCTTGCTGCCGCTGTCGTCTTTGATCGTGGGCACGAAGATCGGCAGCGAGGCCGTGGTGGTTCCCCTGTCCATTGCCGCGATCGCGTTTTTCGCGCGGCTGTCGGAAACCTCGTTCGCGGAGGTTGACCGGGGTATGCTGGAGGCCGCGTTCGCCGCCGGCGCCAGCAAAACCGCGGTCGTGCTGTTTGTGCTGCTGCCAGAGGCGCGTATTCCGCTGATCAAGGGCATTACCATCACGGCCATTTCCATCCTGGGCTTTTCCGCGATGGCCGGCATCGTGGGCGGCGGGGGCCTGGGCGATCTGGCGTACCGGTACGGCTACCAGCGCTATCAGGCCGATGTCATGGTGTCGTGCATTGCGGTGCTGATCGTGCTTGTACAGGCGATACAGTTTTTGGGCGACGCGTGGGTTGCCCGAGCTCAGAAGATGCGCTAGCCTCGCGCGCAGCCTGTCAGCAGCGCTAGCGCCCGTGCGCAGCCTGTCGGCCGCGCTAGCGTTCGCGCGCAACCCGCCGACTTGCGTTTTGTGAGCGATGGTTGGCGGGTTGCGTTTGCCATCGGGCTCGTCATGCCTGACAATGGAGACCGGTTGAAACGCCGTTGCGCACCGAGGCGCCGGCACGACGAAAGGGGAGTTGCATGGAGCTTGCGTATGGCTGCCTGGCCTGTACGGGAGACAATCCGCTACCGTTCATCGTGGGCGGCGTGGTGGCGCTCGCGCTTGTCGTGCTGGTGGTGGCGTTCGTTCTTATGCGTCGAAAGTAGCGGGGTAGCCAGTGGAATCTTGTGCAGCCGGAACTCGCGCAGCTGGAAAGCTGGTTATATGCCCGACGCCTATCGGCAACTTGGGGGACATGCCGCAGCGTGCGCTTGCGGCCTTGCAGTCCGCCGATGCGGTATGTGCCGAAGACACGCGCGTCACGGGCAGGCTTTTGGCGGCGTATCGCATCGAGAAGCGTATCGAGCGCCTTGACGAAGCGCTCATGGGCGAGCGCGCGTCGGCCATCGTCGATCGCGTGGCGGCCGGAGAGGTGATCGCGTACTGCTCCGATGCCGGCATGCCCGGCGTGTCGGATCCCGGCTTGCGTTTGGTGCGCGCCGCGCATGAGGCCGGTGTGCCCGTGGAGGTGCTGCCCGGTCCGACTGCTGCGGCTACGGCGTACGTGGCCAGCGGCAGCACGAACCCGCGGTTCTATTTCGGCGGCTTCTTCCCGCGCAAGGATGCGGAGCGCCGCGCCACGCTGGAGTCGTTGCGTGCCCTCGACGCCGCGCTCATCTTCTACGAAAGCCCTAATCGTCTGGTCAGCGCACTTGAATCGCTTGCCGAGGCGTACCCTTACCGCGAGGGCGCCGTATGCCGCGAGTTGACGAAGTTGCACGAGGAAGTGGCGCGCGACTCCCTGTCGCGCCTGCGCGACATGTTTGCCGCTCGCGCGGAAGGCGGCGGCATCAAGGGCGAGATCGTGCTGGTGATCGATGGTCCCAGCGTGGCGGAGGGCGCTGCGGCCGAGGAAGACGCCGAGTCTGCCGCTCGCACTCGAGCGGCGGAGCTGAAGGCTGCTGGCGCGCGCAACAAGGACGTAGCTCGCACCATAGCCGACGAGTTCGGCATTGCGCGCAACGCGGCCTACGACATCGCGCTCGAGGCGTAGGGAGCCGCATGTCCCAGGGTTTTTGCGATGCGCAGCGCGGGAGCGGCGCTCTTGCACCCGCAGGTCGTTCGGCGCGCGGGCGTCGTGCGGGCGATGCTGCGGTAGAGCTTCTTGTGGACGGTCTGCCCGTACGCTTGACGCGCAAGCGCGTGAAGAACCTCAACCTGCGCATCGCGCGCACGGGCGGCTGCGTGGAGGTTTCCGCTCCGCTGCATGTGCGCGACCAGGATGTGGAGCGCTTCGTTCGGGAGAAGCGGACGTGGATCGACCAGAAGCGCGCGCAGGCTGCGTCGTCGCCTGCGGCTCGGGCGGCTCAGGCTTCGCCGGAACAGGTTGCCGCATGGCGAGCCGTGGTGGAGGCGTGCGCTCCGGTGCTAGTGGAAGCTTGGGAGCCCATCATGGGCGTGAAGGCGGGCAAGCTGGCGTACCGAAACATGACCAGTCGCTGGGGCAGCTGCCAGCCTTCGACGGGCCGCATCTGCCTGAACGTGCGCTTGGCGCTGTATCCCCCGGAATGCCTGGAGTACGTGGTGGTTCACGAACTGTGCCATCTTTTGGAACGGGGTCACGGCCCGCGCTTCAAAGAGCTTATGGATACCTTCATGCCCGATTGGCGCGAACGGCGCGACAAGCTGCAATAAAGCCTGGTTAGAAGGCAAATTAGTTCGCATGCGATACGTTGCCGAACTGTAATGTGCACGTTTGCCGAAGGGTGGGGGCTCCCAAAGTGCCGGTGCTACCATGGCCTTATGGGACAGCAAACGGACAGAGCGAAACACCAGGCTGTGGGCGACGATGCGCTTGCCGCGCACGACGGACTGCCGCGCAGGCAGCGAACCGTCGTGCTGTCCATCATGATGGCCGGCACCACTGCCGCGTGCATTTCCCAAAGCATGATGATAGCGGCGCTGCCCACCATCATGCACGAGTTCGCGGTGAACGCCGCTCTTGGTCAGCTGCTTACCACATCCTACATTTTCATGCTGGGCCTTATTTCGGCCATGACGGCTTACCTGGTGAATCGCGTTGATGCGAAGAAGCTGTTCGTTGCCGCCATGCTGTGCTTCGTGGCGGGGTGCGCTGCCGCCCTGTTCGCACCGAACTACCCGCTGCTGCTGGCGTCGCGCTTGTTGCAGGCGGGCGGTGCCGGCATCGCGTTGCCGCTCATTCAGGTGGTGGCGCTTTCGGTGTATCCGCGCAACGAGTACGGACGCGCTATGGGCCTGGTGGGCTTGATCATCGGGTTCGCGCCGGCTATCGGCCCCACCGTATCGGGCTTCCTCATAGACTTTTGGGGGTGGCGCTCGGTGTTCATCGTGTTGGGCGCCGTGACCATTGTTGTGATAGCGCTGGCGCTTCCCCTGCTGACCGATGTGATGAAGCGCGAAGGGAAGCGCGAGCGTTTCGATGTTCCCTCGGGTCTGCTCTATGCGCTTGGGTTCTGCGCCATCATGGCGGGGACTACGTTCATGGAGGCGGACGGGAGCTTGAGCGCGCTGCCCGTCCTTGCGCTTGTGAGCGGCGTGGCGGCTTTGGCGGTGTTCGCTCGAAGGCAGGCGCGCATCGATCAGCCCCTTCTCAAGCTTGCGTGCTTTCGCAACCGAACCTTCGCCGTGGCTACCGGCTTGGTCATGATCGCGCAGATTGCGTTTATGGCAGGGTCGATCATGGTCCCGCTGTTCGTGCAGGATGTGCAGGGGCTGAGTGCCACGTCGTCCGGCCTGGCCATTCTTCCCGGGGCGTTGCTGCTGGGGGTGCTGAACCCCGTGACGGGCCGGTTGCTGGATCGATGCGGCCCGCGCCCTTTGATCGTTGTTGGATCCGCGGTGCTGGCTGTTGGGACGCTTGCCTTCGCGGCATGCGATGCCAGTACGCCCGAGTGGGCGGTGACCGCGCTGTTCGGCGTGCGCACCGTGGGCGTGGCGTGCCTGATGATGCCCATGACGGCGTACGCGTGCGCGGCGCTTCCTGCCGAGGACCTGGCTCAAGGAACGGCCATCATCACGTCGTTTCGGCAGATCTTCGGGGCGCTTGCCTCCTCGGTTCTCATCGCCATCATGGCGCAGGCGTCTTCGAACGACCTGGGCATCGATGCGTTCGGCTTCGGCGTGAGCTTCGAAGTGCAGGCGGCCGTCATCGTGGCCGGGTTCGTGGCGGGGATGCTCTTGCTTCCGCGCGGAAAAGCTCGGAAGGCGGCGTAGCGTGCGGCGGCTTGCTTGCTGGTGCGGAAAAGCGGCTCGTTCGTTTTAAGCTGCTTGGGGCAGGCTTGCGCTTTGGGGCGTTGCCGCCTGCTCGCGATCGAGCAGGTAGGCTGCAATGATGTCTGCCGCCTGGCCACGCTGCTGTTCTGGGGAGATCGACGCGGAGCCGTCGCCGTCTTGCGGGCCGTAGTCGCCGAAACCTGCGTGGTTTCCACCCGCTATCTCCACGGTGGATGACTCGGAAGGCAGAAGCCCCGCGTTTTCTTCGAGTTTCGAGCGGTTGAGCACCTGGTCGTTCGAGCCGTATACGGAAACGGCTCCCAGGTTGGCGTGCGAAAGGTCGCTCGCGGAGTAGGAGGCCGCCAAAACGACGCCCTTCATGCTGGGGTCGTCTGCGTGATCGGCAGCGTATTGTGCGGCCATGGATCCGCCGAGGGAGTGACCGCCCACCCACCATGAGGTGATCGCAGGGTATGCGGCGCGAACGCGGTCGGCTGCGTTGATGTCGAAGAACGCGAAGTTGAACGGCATCTGCACCACCACGGAGAAAACGCCGCGTTCGGCTAGGTCGCGCATGAGCGGGGCGTAGGCGCTGTACTCGACCTTCGCTCCCGGGTAGAACACCAAGCCGACGCTGGCGTTCGGGTCTCCGAATGCCAGGTACCCGTCGCCCTGCTCGACGGGAAGCTGCGCGGTGGACGCGAGGTTTTCGTGATGCGCGTCTGCGTCGTGGTAGTACGAGCTGGCGTACACGAGAAAGGCGCCTGCTGCCAAGCACGCTGCGACCAGCGCAATCGCTAGGGCGATTGCAAGGCGGCGCGGCCACTTCGCGCGCGATCGGTTTATGTTGTCTTGCGAGGTCATAATTCCATGATAGCAGAGACTTTCTTTGCGTGCCTGAGGCCGTCGTGACATCCAGGAGGGTGAAATGCTGCTGCTTTGCCGGCGACGATGCGTTTGCGCGAAACGCGTTTCGCGTCTTGGTGGGCGGCCGATGGTCCGCCTGCTTACGAGGCGACCGCCGTGCGCTTGGCGGGCGCGTCGAACGAGAGGCTGTTGCCGTCGGTGCTTTGCATCCAAGCGATGTACGTATCGGGGAAGTGCGAGGCCAGAGCCGCGCCGAAGTCCACTCCCAGCAGCGATCCGGCTGCCGCGACGATGCGTGTGGGATTGACCGGGCTTCCGATCGAGGTCAGCACTTCGTCCATGTTGTTCTCGAACGTATCGATCGACGCCAGCCCCGCCTTGTCGTAGGTCGGCATGATTCCCGTATTGCGCTGGAATGCCTCTCGCATGCGGTCGAACAGCGTCGAGAACTGGTCGCTGGAAACGCTTGGCAGTGCAACGGTGGTTCCGTATCGCCCGTATCCCCAGGTTGAAAGCGGAAGCTTCGGCACGATGTCGGATTCGTTCACGATATTGAAGATGTTGTCGTACGCGGGGCTTTGCCGGTCGGATTCGCGCGTGCACCCGGGAGCTGCGAACGTGTAGGCGTAGATGCCCGAAGCGGGAGCAATCTTGTTCGATGTTTCGCCAAGGTTGTTCAGCCTTGCGGCCAGCAGGTTCGCGATGGCCCCTCCGCGACTGTGGCCGGTGATCAGAATGCGGGTGCGTTCCGGGCTTGCTCCTATTTCGTGCGCGTAGCGGGCGAGCGCGCGTTCCACTTCGGTTTCGGCTTTTCCGAACCCGTGGTGGTCGTCGCTGTCTCCCTGTGCATCGTGCAGGTTGAAGTTGCTGATCCATTCGATGCCGTAGCTTCCGCGCACGCCCACGAACACCAGCGTGAGGGGCGTTCCTCCTTGCGGGTCGGGAATGGTTTTGCTGGCGAAGGTGTAGGCGGCAACGTCGTGGGATCCTATGAAAAGCGCTCCCAGCTCGTCAAGGATGTTGCTGCGCAGCGCGTAGGATTCCGTGCGCACGTCGGCGAAGCCCAGGGCCCAAAGCGATTGCTCGGCGTAGGGGGCCGCTCCTTCGACATTGCTGTAGTATTGCGATTCCGAATTGCACACCGCTGCGAGCACTGCGCAAGCCGTGGCTAGATCGTGGTGGTAGGAATCGGCATCTTGAAGCAACCAGGAGTCGTTGAAGACCAAGTTCGTTGACGTCCGTCCCGCAAAGTTCGATGGATTGCTTGCCGTTACGGCCTCGCTGCAGTATTCGGCCGTGATGGTCTTGCCTGTTGCCGAGGGGGTCGGTGCAGGCGCAGACGCTTCGGCGGTCACGCGTGCCGTGGGCACAATGCCCATCGTGGCGCCCAGATAGCGAAGGGGAATCAGGAACATTCCCAAGAACATAAGACTGACGAAGATGGCCGCGGCGGTGGACGCGACGCGGCGTGCGGGCGTGGTGCGCATGGGCCTCCTGTCAATGCGAACGGCGCGGCTGCTTGCGAGAGGCTTCAGTATAGGGGCAGCCTTGCAAACAGCCGCGCGTCTTCACGCAAAGAAGACCTTTCCGGCGCACGTTGTTAACTTTCCTTAAGGTTTCGCGCGCCTCACGTGCGGTTGAAGCTAGAACGACGTCCAACCGCCGTCGGTTGCGACGACTTCGCCGGTCATGTGAGAGGCATCGTCCGAGGCTAAGAACAGGATCGAGGCGGCTTGCTCTTCGGCTTCGGCATCTCGTTTCAGCATGGACTCGGTCTTTTGCCCGGCCATCGATGCGGCGTCGGCCGGATCAGCCCCAGCGGCTACGGCCGCCTGCTGCTTCTCCATCACGTATGCGTACGCCTCTTCGACCATGGGCGTGGCGGTTCCGGCGGGATTGACCGAGTTGACGCGCACGCCGTAGCGTGCGTAATCCAGCGCGAGGTTCTTGGTCAGGCCGTTGACGGCGTGCTTCGATGCAACGTAGGCGGGGTTGCCCGGCAAGCCGGTCATGCCGGCGATGGACGCTACGTTGACGATGGACCCGCCGTCGCCCTGCGCGATGAACTGCCGAAGCTCGTGCTTTGCGCAGAAAAACACCGTGTAGAGGTTGTTCGCCATGGTGTAGTCCATCTGCTCCTTGGTCAGCTCGTGCACGTTGTCGGGCTGGCCCATCACGCCGGCGTTGTTCACGGCGATGTCCAGACGTCCGAACGCTTCGACCGTTCTGGCCACCATAGCCTGGGCGTTCTCTTCTATGGAGAGGTCGAGGGGCAGGAACAGCGCATCGGGAGCTACGGCGCGAACCTCGGCAAGCGTTTTCTCGCCCTCGTCTTCAAGGCGGTCGACCAGCACGAGCTTCGCTCCTTCTGCGGCTGCGCGCAGAGCGGTGGCACGTCCGATGCCACGCGCGGCTCCGGTTATGATCATGACTTTTCCGTTGAAACGGCCTTCGTACGCCTGCTTTGCCATGAGATGCCTCCTTCGAGAGCGGGTTGGCGCGCTTCGCGGAAAACGGCGCGAAGCGACACTTCCAGCGTACGCTTTCGGCGATTGGGTTTGAAGGGGTTTCCGCAAAAAGCGCCGCCCCATGCGTTTTCGGCTTGCGCGGTTGGCGTCTGTAGCGGTTTGCGATACGACTGCAGCGGTTTGCGCGGCGCTTGCGGCAGTTTGCGTGACGCCCGCAACGGCTTGCGTGATGCCTGCGGCGACTTGCGCGCTGTCGCTGCCAGCTTGCGCTCGCGAAATCGCGTTTGCTGGCAGGTTTTGACGGTTGGAGGTTGTTGTTTCGGGCTTGCGGAAGCAACCTAAGTGCCAAGCGTATTGATGCACCGCTTTGAGCTGGGGAAACGAAAAGCGTGTCGATTAGTGCCGAGGCTGTGCGTCCGTGTAGCAACCTCAAACCGTCAAAACCTGCCAAGAATCGCAAGTTTTCGAGCGCAACCCCCCTCCGCACGGGGCGCCGCAGCCCGCCCTGCGGACGCACGCAACAACGCAGCCGAACCCCCCCCGCATGGGGCGCTGCAGCCGAGCGCAACCCGCCGCACGGACGCACGGGAGCCGCAGTCCGCCATGCGGACGCACGGGGTGCCGCATCCCTCCTAACGTGCGCCCCCCATCCCGCGCCCGCGCATTTACGCGCGGGATCGTCGTGCCGTGCGTTTTCGACGTGCTTTGCGGCGGCGTCAAGCGACCGTGTTAAAATAACCAGTTGCTGTTGCGCCGCAGCCTTGCTTGCGCAGACGGCACATGCAGGCGCCCGCATCATCCGCGGAGCGCGCCGACCATCCGGCCGACGAGGCATCATGCGCCACGCGGCCCCGAGAACAAAGGAAGCACCATGCCAAAGGGAACCTACTCGTTCACCACTCCGATCTACTACGTAAACGCAGCCCCGCATCTGGGCACGGCCTACGCTACCATCGCGCCGGACACCGTTGCGCGCTATCAGCGCATGAACGGCTACGACGTGGCGTTCGTGACGGGCATGGACGAGCATGGCCAGAAGGTGGCCGATACGGCGGCGGCCAAGGGCATGACCCCGCAGGACTGGTGCGACTCCATGGAGCCGGCGTTTCGCGATGCATGGGATATGCTGGATATCACGTACACCGATTTCGTGCGCACCACCGAGCCGCGCCATGCGCGTTCCGTCAAGAAGTTTTGGCAGGAGCTTTTCGACAAGGGCTGGTGCTACAAGGGCAGCTACGAGGGCTGGTACTGCGTGCACGAGGAGACGTACTACGCCGAGAGCGACCTTGAGAAGAATGAGGAAGGCGCGTTCGTCTGCCCCGACTGCAAGCGCCCCGTGCAGAAGGCGGGCGGCGAAGAGAACTGGTTCTTCAAGCTGTCCGAATTCCAGGAGCCGCTGCTCAAGTTCTACGAGGAGCATCCGGATTTCATCCGCCCCGAAACGCGCAGGAACGAGATCGTGTCGTTCGTGGCCGGCGGCCTGAAAGACCTGTCCATCAGCCGTTCCACGTTCGATTGGGGCGTGCCGCTGCCGTTTGACGAAAGCCACGTGGCGTACGTGTGGGCCGACGCGCTGATCGCGTACCTTACGGGCATCGGGTACGCCGACGACGAACGCTCCGACGAGTTCGAGCAGCGCTGGCCCATGCAGTACCATTTCGTGGGCAAGGACATCACGCGATTCCACTGCGTGATCTGGCCCGCCATGCTCATGGCCGCAGGACTGCCCATCACGCATACCGTGTTCGGGCACGGCTTCCTGCTGACCAAGGGCGAGAAGATGTCGAAGTCTCGCGGCAACGCCCTCAAGCCGGCCGATCTGGTAAAGGTGTTCGGTGTGGACGCGTACCGCTACTATTTCATGAGCGACGTCCAGTTCGGCAGCGACGGCTCCATTTCCATGGAGCGCATGGTGCAGGTGTACAACGCCGATCTGGCGAATACGTGGGGCAACCTGTGCAGCCGCGTGTTCAACATGACGAAGAAGTACTTCGACTCGAAGGTTCCGGAGGTGCCGGCGTTTGCCGCGGAAAACCCGCTGCGCGAGATCTCCGACGAGCTGTATGCCGAATACGACGCGTGCATGTCCCAGGTTGACTTCACCGGTGCGGCGGCTGCGGTGCAGAAGCTTGCCGGTCGCGTGAACCTGTACGTGGAGGAGTCCGCGCCGTGGAACCTGGCGAAGTCCGAAGAGACGGCTGACCAGCTGAAAGCCGTTATCTACAATGCGCTCGAGGCCATTCGCATCATCGCGCTGTACATGGCTCCGTTCATGCCGAACACGTCGGCCGAGGTGTTCCGTCGCTTGAGCTTGGGCGACATCACGGCCGTGACCGACATCGAAGCTGCTACGGCATGGGGCCAGCTTCCCGCCGGCAACCAGGTGGAGATCGGCGATCCGCTGTTCCCGCGCTTGGATATGGACTCTATCGATCTGAATATGGAATAAGCGCGTTTCGCCGGCCGCCGGGTCGGCGGAACCACCCGACGCTGCGGTACGTTCTCGCACGAAGATCACGCGCGGGAGCGTACCTCGCTGACCTGGGGAGAACCTGCAAGAAAGAAAGGGCCTGCCCATGACCGACGAACGACAAGAACCCGTTTTCGATGACCCGCTGTTTCGCCAGAAGCGCAAGCATGGAACGTACCGCGTGGTAGAGGCGCCGCAGCTGGAGGCCGAGGTGGCCGATACGCACGTGCATTTGCAGCTGTTGCCCGACCCGTCGCTTGCGATCGCGCGCTGCGCCGCGCACAAGGTGGGCTTCCTTTGCACGATCGTTGATGCGTTCGAGGACGGGTCGACCACGTTCGATCGTCTGAATTCGTGGCGCTTCGAAGCGGCTGCCGCTGCGAAGCGTTTCACGGGATGGACTTGAAGCGATCCGTTTCCGCGCGTGCCGCGGATTCGCATTGCAACGGGATGCCATCCCCATAACGCGCGGTACTACGACGACGGGTTGGAAGCCGATCTGCGCGCGCGACTGGCCGATCCTCGCGTGTGCGCCGTCGGCGAGATAGGGCTGGACTTCCATTACGATTTCTCGCCGCGCGAAGATCAGCGTCGTGCGTTTCGCCGTCAGGTTCGCCTGGCGAAAGAGGCGGGGCTTCCCGTTGTGCTGCACGTGCGCGAGGCTCACGACGAGGCGCTTGCCCTCATGCGCGAAGAGGGCTTCCCTGCGGCGGGGACGCTGCTCCACTGCTTCAATTTGGGGTGGGACGTGCTGGAGCCGTGGGTCGAAGAGGGGTGCTATGTGGCCTTTGGCGGGCCGCTCACGTTCAAGAACGCCGACGACGTGCGCGATGCCGCCTCTCGCGTTCCTGAGAATCGCCTGGTTACCGAAACGGACGCTCCGTACATGACGCCTGAGCCCATGCGCGGCATGACCTGCGGTCCCGAGCACGTCATCTTCACCGCAGAGCGCATGGCGCAGGTGCGCGGGTGCGAACCGGGGCAAGACCGCGCGACGCTTCTCGAGCGCATGATGGAAAACGCGCGCGATCTGCTGGATCGCCCTGCAACGGCGTGGCAGAAGGCGGCGTCCGAAGCTCGAGCAGCCGGTTCCGCAGGCGCCGCCTCGTCGCGCGAAGGGCTGTGATGCACGTGAATCGCCTGATTATATGCGGGTCTCCGCGCGCGCGAGGTCGTAGCGCGGCCTTGTGCGAGGCGATTCGGTGGGCGTACGAGGATGCGTGCCCCGACGATCGCGTCGACGTGGTCATGCTGTCCGACGTGCATATCGCGCCGTGCACGGGGTGCGATGTGTGCAGGCGAAACGTGCCCGGGCGCGACGAGCTGTACTGCATCATCGCCGACGATATGGTGCGCGTTCGCCGGCTGCTCAACGAGTGCGATCAGCTTGTCGTGGTGACGCCGGTGTACTTTGCCGGGGTCCCCGCGCAGTTCAAGTCGTTTCTCGATCGGCTGCAACCTTACTTTTGGACGAATCGCCGTCAAGAGCGGAAGCGCCCCGCTGACCTGCACGTGGTGGGGGAGGGCGGCGATCCGCACGGATTCGGCCCGCTTGTGGGCACCGTGCGATCGGCTTTGGCCGTGGCGGGGCTTCGGCTGGATACGGTGCATGATTGGGTGGGCCTTATTCCGCCTGATGGCAGCGTGCCCGAAGGTACTGACGTTTTGACGGGCGGGCGCGTGCACCCCGCTTCGGCTTACACGTGCTCGGGCCCCGATGGCGTCCATCCGCGTGCGGTCGAGCCGCGCGCCGAAACTGCGACAGGAGATTCGCTATGACCAAGCTTTCGCCTTTGGCGAGCGTGGCTGAAACGCGTGCGGTTCTGGAAGCGCACGGCTTGACGACCAAGTACTCGCTTGGCCAGAACTTCCTCATCAACGACGCTATCCTGCAAAAGATCGTCGCGCTGTCCCAGGTGTCCGAAAGCGACGACGTGTTGGAGGTGGGCCCCGGAATCGGGACGCTTACCATCGCTTTGCTGAAGCATGCGGGGCGCGTCGCGTCGGTCGAGCGCGATGCGGATCTGCCTGCCGTGCTGGCGGAAACGCTTGCGCCCTGGGCGGACCGCTTTACGCTGATCAGCAAGGATGCGCTTGATTTGCGCACCGAGGACTTGCCGTTTTCCCCGACCAAGCTGGTAGCGAATCTTCCGTATGCGGTTGCCGCCACCGTGGTGCTCGATTACTTCGAGGGCTTTGCGTCGCTGGAAAGCGCCACCGTTATGGTGCAGAAGGAAGTTGCCGACCGCATGGCGGCGCAGCCCGGCACCAAAACGTACGGCGCGTACACCGTCAAGCTGCGCCTGTACGCGGAGCCGGCGGGTCGTTTTGCGGTGGGGCCGGGCAACTTCTTCCCGCCTCCGCGCGTGGAAAGCGCGGTCCTGCGGCTCGATCGTCGTCCCGTGTTCGACGAGGCTGGCGATCCGCTTGACGCCGTCGCCCTCAAGGCTGCTGCCGTGATGGCGGACGCATCGTTCGCGACGCGCCGCAAGACCATAGCGAATTCGTGCAAGACGTATTTCGGCGGGCGCGGTGCCGAGGGCGCGCGCGTGATCGAGCGCCTGCCCGAACTGCTTGATCACGCCGGCATCGATCCCAAGCGTCGTGGAGAAACCCTTGACCTGCCCGAGTTCATCAAGCTGGGAGCTGCTTTGCAGCAAATCGTTTAGGGGCGAAGCGGGGAGGCGGAGCCCGTGAGCCAGGGGAGACGCCTCGCCGGCGCAGCGCTCTTGCCTTGTTGCGGGCGGGTCAACGACCCGCCCATTTCTCGCGTCTTAGGCTGCGTTCTCGAAAGCTTGCAGCAGCTTTTTCCTGAGCGCCTTGCCTTTTCCGCATTTGGGGTTTGCGAGCGGACATGACTTTTTGCAACAAGGGCATGTCCGCCCCTCAATCGGGCTTCCGCTCTTTTTCGCGGAAGCCTTCTTGCTTTTCTCGACGGCCTTCGCGGATTTTTTCTTCTTGGCGGCTTTCTTCTCCTGATCGCGTTTCTTTCCCATGGTGCTTCCTGCTCGTCCTCGTCCTTATATGATGCCAATAAAGTAGCATATAAGGACGAAGCTTGTGAACGAGCAAAACGAAAGCGACATAGTTTACCTAAGAAAACATTGCATAGATCACGCGAGCGATTCTGCATGAAAAAGGTTGTAAGGGGCTGAAAACATGCGAATTAAGGGGGATTCGTGCAGATTTCCCTCTGTATTGACTGTAATGGTATAATTTTAATTTGTTATCTCTGTATATAGCATAAGCGAGAAAGAGTGAGCATGGATTTAGCGAAACAAGCCAAAATCGTCGACTCCATTCATGATACGTTACATGACTTCGTCGGTCAACGCCTAAAAGTGCGTGCCAACATGGGCCGCTCCAAGATTGTTGAGAGCGAAGGCGTGCTCATGCAGGTGCACCCTCAGTTGTTCATCCTGGAGGTCGATCGCAAGCGCGGGCGCACCGCTCGTCAGTCCTACCAGTACGTTGACGTTCTGACCGGCATGGTTGAGCTTTCCCAGAACGGCGAGCCGCTGTTCGAGCCCTTCGTGCCCGAGGCCGAAGGCGCCGTTTCCGAGGTTAGCCCCGCTGAGGGAGAGAAAGTACTTTCCTAGCCTTTTGGCATACTTATAGAGAAGGCGGGCACCGTGCGAACGGGCCCGCCTTTCGTTTCGAGTCGCTTGACGCTTGGCCTACGCTTCGATCACGTTGCCTTCGGCGTTGACGAAGTACGCGGCAAGGATGGCGGGATGCTTGCGAGCGAAAGCGCATCCGCGCTCTATGCCCAGCGCCAGCAGCGTGGTCGAGTATCCTTCGGCGTCAATCGATCGGCGCGCGAGCACGGTTGCGCCCGCTGCGTCGGTTTGGACGGGGTACCCTGTTTCCGGGTTCAGGATATGATGGTACAGCGCGCCGTTCCGGGTGAAGCACCGCTCGTACACGCCGCTTGTTACTGCGGAAGCTTCCCTGATCGCAACAGCTCCTACCAGTGCATGCTTGTCGCGCGGGTCTTGCAACCCGATGCGCCAAGGGCTTCCGTCCGGCTTTTGCCCGTGCGCAACCACGTTGCCGCCTAAATTCACGATGAACGATTCAAGGCCGTGCGATGCCAGGAGTTCCGCCAGGCGATCGGCTATCCATCCCTTGGCTATTCCGCCTACGTCCACTGCCGCTTGCGGGTCGTCGAGCCGTGCTTCCCAGCCGCCGTCTGCTTGCTCCACGTGCACGCCGCGCCAATTCACATGGGAAAGGGCTTCCACCAAGGTTATTTGATCAGGTATGACGCCCTTGTGGAAGTCCCAGAGGCGCACTGCGGCCCCCATGGTGATGTCGAACCGCCCTTCGCTGTCCGCGCAGTAGCGTAAAGCTTCGTTCAGAAGCTGGGCAGTATCGGCTCCAATGGGCGTCGACGCCCCCTCGGCAGCGTTGAGGCGCGCTATGTCCGAATGGGGAAGCGTGCGCGACAGCGATCGCTCGAACGAGCGGCAGGCAGCGCGCGCGTCTTCGAACGCGGTGCGGCATCGATCGGGGTCGGCGTAGGCTTGCAACGTGACGACGGTGTTGAACGCATAGAACCGATGCGTCATCATTCCGGTGTCGCTGGGGCCGTGCGTTTCGTGCTCGTGCTCGAGCGGTATCGCGTCGCGCTTGGGCGCGCCTGTTTCGAAAGTATCCATGCGCACAGTATACGGCAAAGCCCTTCACCGGGACGTTCGCTTCCTGCGGCAAGGAGCTTCCCGGACTTTTTGCAGACTGCTGCCTGATAGGAACAGCAAGCGGAACTTTCTTGTGCGGTTGCGACTGCGACTCGCCTTGGAGCTAGTCTTGCGGCTCTGAGGTGGAAACGTTCTGGCGGGCAATGCTGGATTGCTCGCTGATGGCGCGCACCACGTCGTCTCTCAGCGAGGGCACGTCGTCGGTCGAGTCCGCGGTGTCGAAAAGCGACGCGATGGCTTGCGAGAGTTCGATGATGCGGAGGTTCAGCTCGCGATCTGAAGATGTTCCCATGATCGTTTCCTTCCTTCTTTCGCTTGGCTTGTCGTCAATGATGCTCGGGCATGGCTTGCGGTTTTCTTCTTAGGCGCGTGACGATGCCAAGCAGGTAGCGCTCTACTTGGAGCATCGCTTTGTTGGCATTGCCGCTTGCGTGCACGAAGCAAAGTGGGATGGAGATAAGATCTTCGGGTGCAAGGGGCAGCGCAACGGCGTTCGGATAGAGTTCTTGCAAGGCTGGATCGTCGATGACGAACACCGCACCGTGCTCTTTGTCGAGAAAGCGCCGATGGGCCTCAACGAACGGTTCGAGCATAGTGTAGCTTGGCTCGACGTTCTTCGCACGAAGGTGGTCGGCTATGACGCCTTGGCAGTACCTGATGTCTTCCGGGGCCGCTAAAGGGGTTTTCCGAAGGTCCTCAAGGTGAATCGCGCTTCTTGATGCAAGCGGATGGTTTTGCGACACCATCAGGGACGGCTGAACGGAATGCAGCTTTATGCAAGTGATGTTCGGCTTGGTCACGCGGCCGAGGATGACGGCGCCGTCGATGAGTCCTTCTTCGACGGCGGACAATCCCGTGCTGCCCGCGTTGAACGACAAAGACATCTTTATCTGAGGGTACGACGCGTTGAATGCCGAAAAGTCTTGGACGTGCAGCACGTTCCCTCGGCAGGGCGAGCACGCCACGGACACCGCTGCCCGGCCTTCTTTCGATTGCCCGGCTGCGTGGTCTTTCGCGAGCGATTCCAGGTCCGCCAAGCAGCAGAGCACTTCCGATGCGCGTATACAGAACAGGCGGCCGAACTCGGTGGGCTCGACGGCACGTCCCGTCTTTTCGCAAAGACATACGTGGAGTTCGCGCTCTAGGTCGCCAACGGCTTTGGAGATTGCTTGCGGCGTCACGAAAAGCTTCTTTGCAGCCATGGAGAAACTGCCGTATCGCACGGTGGTTACGAAGTATTCCAGCTGACTGATGTTCATGGACGTCGTTCTTTCGAAGGGTTGGCCTCTCTGGTTCGCTCAGGTATAAATTTATCATAAAACATTAAATTGCTGTGTAGTTTTGCGAGTAAATGGATTGAATAAAGCCCCAGATGATAGCCGTAATTTCAATACGTAATCCCTGGATTACATATTGAAGCTAACTATCATATATCAATTGTTTTGCTTGCAACATTTGATTGATCGTTGGTACGTTTTGTTTTTTTGGGGCAAGGGGGCCGCCACCATAATGCTTGACGTAAGCGATTCGACTGCGACGAGGAGCGTGTATGAAATTCGCCGAGGGTGTTGTTTCGTTCGAGTTTGCGGGAGTGACGCTTGTGGGGTGTCTTTCGACGGGGTACGTGATTGGCCTGGACGAGGCGGGTGCGGGCGTTTGCGCGCGCATGTTCAAGGAAAACGTGCCGGTGGAAGACGTTTCCGCTGTCGATCCTCTGCTGCTTGAGCACTTGGTCAAGGGAGGGTTCTTTCAGGAGGCCGTTGCGTCCGAGCGCGTGCTTTCCGCCTATCTTCACGTTACGCAACGCTGCAATTTGACGTGCGCTGGGTGCTATTCCTTGGATGATCAGCGCAATGCGCTTGACGACGCTCCTCTTGCCGATGTTTTGCGCGGCGTGGACGAGCTGGCTGTCGCCGGCGCATCGAGGTTGGTTGTTTCGGGTGGCGAACCGTTTTTGCGCGACGATCTTCCCTCTATTGTCGAGCATGCGAAGCGAACATGCGGCATGGCGTCGGTGACGGTGCTTTCCAACGGAACGTGCATGTCCTGTGCCGCTTTGGAGCGCATGGCGCCTTTTGTCGACTGCGTGTCCGTATCGTTCGATGGATGTTCTGAGGGCTCGCGGGCGTACATTCGTGGAAAGCAGCGTTTTTCCGAGCTGGTCGAAGCGGTGCGCATGGTGCGCGAAGCGGGCATCGCCGCGCATATTATCCCGACGGTTCATGCGCGCAACGTGAACGATCTTGCCGATTACGTGAGGCTGTCCAGGGATCTGGGAGCAACGCTCAACTTCAGCCTGCTTACTTGCGAGCCATCCGACGAGGTTTTGGGAGGTTTGCTGCCGGGGGATGAAGAACTGCGCATGCTGGGTCGCTCTTTGCTGACGCTCGGAGAAGGCAAGCCGGTTCCCGCCATGGACGCGCCGGTGGGGATGAGCCTGTCGGTTCGTCGAAACTGCGGGGCTGGCCACAACACGCTGAGCATTGCCGCTGATGGGACGATATATCCTTGCCACATGCTGCATCGTGGCGAATATGCGATGGGCAATGCGTTTTCCGGATCGGTGGCCGAGGCGCTCAGGTCAAACGTGTCGCGGATGTTCCGCATGCTCGACGCGGCGGAGTTCGAGGACTGCGGAGCGTGCCGCTATGTGCGAATCTGCGGGGGTGGCTGTCGGGCCCGCTCGCTGTTCGAATCGGGCGATTTGGAATCGAAGGATTCCTATTGCCTGATGACCCAGGCGTTTTACGATGCCTTGGGTCGAGCCATGTCCGAGTCCATTCAGGGAAGGAGGTAGGCCCATGCTGTTCTATAGCGATGTCGATCCGAAAGCGATCTGCTATCCTATTGGCATTAACGGTTCTTGCTTTGCAATAGGCATCTAGATCGGTTGGCGGGGAGGGTTCTTCCCGCCTTCTTAAGTTGCCGCGATCGAGATGTGCGATCGGCGCAGAGCTTGCACCGTCGTGATTTGTTTTCGGAAGGGGATGTGGGCATGTTCGGCGGTGAGCCTCTATCGGTGGAAGATTCTTTGGCCAGGACGGGCAGGGTGTGCAAGACGATCAGCTTGCTCATGAAGGTTGTTTTCGTGTTGCTTTGCGCGTGGTGGCTGGCTTCTGCGAGCGTGATGGCTTTCTCGCTGATTGTCCCGGGCTTTTACGATTACGCGGTCACCCTCCCGTTTTTTCTGGTGTACATTGCCTCTTCGGCGGCGATGGCCACGGTTTGCGTGACGCTTATCAAGGTGTTTTCGGACGCATCGAAGGGCCGGTCTCCTTTTACCATGCTTCAGGTTCGCCGTCTGAGGGTTGTGTCGGCGTTCTTCCTGGTATACGCCGTGCTTGAGGTTGTGCTTACCAGCGTTGTCCCGTTCATGGCGGGCGGCGTTGACGAAGGCTTTGTTCCCACGTTGAACCTTTTTCCCTTTGTTGCTTCGGCGGTCATCTTCGCTTTTTCGTTTGTGTTCAAATACGGCGTACTTCTTCAGGAATTCTCGGACGAAACCATATAGGTGGATACATGCCAGTTGTCCTTACACTTAATAGCGTTATGGCGGACCGGGGCATTTCGCTGAACGATCTGGCGGATAAGGTCGGCATTACTAACGTGAACTTGTCTCGCATCAAGACGGGCAAGGTGAAGGCCATGCGGTTTTCGACGTTGGGGATGTTGTGCGAGGTGCTGCAGTGCCAACCTGGCGATATCCTTTCGTATATGTCGGACGAAGAGTATCGGGTCGAGTTCGGCGTCGATCCCTCCGATGATGGGTACGCTGAGCCTTGACGGATTCGGTCCTGGGCCCCGTTCGTGTGCATTTTGCAGAGTGCCGCAAAATGCCATTTGACAAATGGGCCCGATACAGGCAAAATGTTGCCCCGCGCGATAAGCGCACATACCGTGGGGATGTAGCTCAGCTGGGAGAGCACCACGTTCGCAACGTGGGGGTCGAGGGTTCGAATCCCTTCATCTCCACCACGGAGAATCAAGCAGGTACCCGAAACGGTACCTGCTTTTGTTTTCATCCTCCATGTCCGAGTCGGATCATTGCTGCAAGGTGGTTCTTTCGGGACATTGTACATAAATGATAGATAGTGGTGCCCTAAGCTTTCGTCACACTTTGGTGCATTCTTCTTGTGATCGTTGTGGCGGCTTGTGCTCGGCTTGAGGTGCTGTTGGTGGTATCGACAATTGAAACATGGTTAAAGTAGCCTATTACGGCATTTAGATTTGAACAAGGGTAGGACTGGCTATATTCCTAATTGACTATTTAAGTACGCGATGCCTACTGCAATTCCTGCATCGGAAACTTTTCCCATAACCTTAAACAAAAACGCTTTTAGCTTTTGTCTCGCGACAAGTCGCCCCTCAGACTTTGCGTTCTCGTCCTCCAGTTCATAGACCGCCGAAAGAAGCTCATCCTTTTCGTAGCCTCCGTATTTTGAGATTAGTTCTAAAATCTGATTGACATCTGTACCGAAATTCTGATCTCCAATTATCTGCTGGGCAACAACACCGTTCACTTGCTCAATGATTTGCGGATTCAGGTTTACAGTCATATTCGTTTTTGATTCAGAATACGATGACATAAGCCCAATAGCGTTTGTTAATCCTTTGACTTTGGGTATTTGGCAGTCAATCAATCTATTTATTGACTGCCAGTCGATGTCATGAGGCAAGGTATCGATAAGTTCTGACTCAAGCCTGTGTCGAACAGTTAAAATTCTTGTCTCCCTTTCGTGCTTGAGGTCGATGTCTAGGCGGCGGACTTCTTTAGCATATCTGGTTATTATTTCAGAAGCTTTTTCACTTGATATGCTGTGGTCTTGTAGTATCTGCATTGCTTGTTCCGGTTTACTTACTGAGTACTGAAGAAGGTCATCAAAGTCCTCAAACTCTTTGGAAAGTTCCTCAATATTAATGGCTTTATCAGCAAAAAACTCATATACAATACCCTGTCCAGTTTCTTGTTTTTCCTGGCGAAGTCCAAATCCCTTTATTGAGTGTAAATAGTCTCGAAACAGGGATAAGAGCTTATCTGCCTCCTTGCTCCACATCCTCGATGAAGGGATGTACGCACGAAAGACCATATTGTTCTTGTGGTTTTCGACGAAGTTAGCTGCGATTACGCTCATCTCGGCATTTTTTTGGTACGGAGTCAAATCCACTCCGCTCTTGGACAAAAACTCATTAACCCATTTTCTGACATCATTGGCAGGAGGTTGTAGGTTGTAATACCAAAAATCATAATCATCATCGAATAGTTCAGATGGAGGCCCGCCTTCGTAAGGGTGCCCAATGATATAGGACTCATGAACGAATGCGACATGGGGCTTTTTTGCAATTGTATGAGCGAGTTTAATGGCGGTATCTTTGTACTCGGGGTCAGCAAAATTTTCGTATGATTTACGACTTGCCTTCCATATTACCCCGAGAAGGTTTTCTGACTCTAAAAGATCAATAATTTTTTCCCAGTTAGCCACTCGTGATTCTAGTCGTTTGTTTACATATGTAATGCCCGCCGCTTTGAGTTGGCTCACAGCTCCTTCGAGAGCTGAATTTCCGAGGAACAAAAAGAAATGCTTATCTGGTGGTGAAGACATATTTTCTCCTAACGAAGCATGTTCTTTCGGCCTTCATAGACTTTTTTGAACATTGTAATGCACGTTGTATATTTCAAAAGCTATGAGAATGCAGATCTACCGTTCTATCTCGATAAACTATTTGTATGGAATACCAATTACAAATTCGAATATAAGAACAAGAAAAACCCTATTGTTGAATTATCATTTCGATTATCGCACGCATTCCGCTCCAATCCGATGACTCCAAATTCGTCCTATCCCTTCTGCACTCAGTGATCTTTTGACGGAAGCGATCCTGTATCGCTCGTTTATCAAGAACCTCACCTTGGTACCGCCTAAGGCGTCTATTATATCCAGTCCACTGAATTGGCGTGAGCGTCCCATCGGAGCCTAAAAGAACGTCTGTGCCCAAATATAGTTCGATGCTCGCAGCAGAGCCATTGACATCCATGGCTGCCTGACCTGTTGGGCCCAGCGTAGGATACGATTCCAGAAACCCGAGTCGAGGGTATTGTGAATAAGTAATATTGACAGGCAAGTCAAGTGTTTCTAGTCCACAAATCGCATCCGTCGCCGCAGTGTCGTTGTCAAAAACAGCAAGGATCCTGTTCGATACACCGGCAGAAGCAAAGGCCTTGATGTATTTAACAACGTCACCTGCGCTTCCAGGAGTATCGTGAGCTGGGAAGTCGAAAAAGGTATAGTAGTCGACTAAGTAAGGGAACAACAGCTCAATCCCTGCCTTTATGAACTCGATATCGGTAGAGCCCTCAGTAAGTATTATGGTTGGTGTATCGGCAGGATAGTTGGCAACTAGATTCTTCTTCGCTTCTGATGCAAATGCTATATCTTCTTTAACCCATCCTCCGCCGATGATATCTGAGAGATCAACTGAGACATTTGAACCCTCTTGAGCGACCTCGCAGAACATACGTATTATGAATCGTATGTCGGTTCCGGGATAGCCGTATAGCATCTCGTAATGCTCATCAAGCATATATGACGTGCTTGCGGCAATGTCATTCCGATTATGATCGTCGTTCCAGCTCTTAAGATCCTTTTCAAGTATTTCTTTTCCGCCACATACGAATGCGTCAAAAGTAAAGTCCTGGAGGATGTCTATATGCTCGGCTTGATGGTCATAGAATTCGTCATTTCGGTAATCAGGCGGTAAATCTTCCATCAAAGAGTTTAGTTCTTTGGTAACCCCTCTTTCGAAATCGGCTTTCAGCGCGGCATGGGTGAATCCCATAACATCGAGCCTGGCAAGAACCACCTCGCGACTCGCAGTATAAACTACAGAGGTTATTTCATCTTCTCTAGGTTCGCGCAAATAATCTTCGTACCGTTCGGTTTCGGTATTGTATATTCTTTTCTTCTTGTCACCTTCCTGAAATATGCTCATGATTTCTGGTGGGATTTGATTTTTGAACTCCAGGACTTCGCACCCCTCTATTGACAAATTTACATATGAACCCATTTTTTAACCCCCTGTCGCGATGCTATACACGTTCTTGCTATGGTTGATTATTGGCTTGGGTTTTGTTGCCGAAATACTCCCAGAGAGGAATCAGGCCGCTGTCGTAATCGAGAACTCTCTGAAGCTCCATTCCCTTATTTGGGGCTAGCGGATCATGGTGCCCACTCTTTTGAGGCAGTTCTGAGAAGAAATCAAGTAGTTCCAAATGGCTGTCTATTGAGTGGGTATCCACCCGAATCCCATGTATGTTTCCACCAAGACCAGCAGGTGCGGCAAATAGGGAGGCCTTAAAGTATTTCGGGGCAGGTATGAGGGTAGATACATCAATCAGGCGATAGTACATGATGAGGGTAGACAACAACCCCGAAAACGCAAACAGGACGTTTCTGAGATTTGATATATGAAAGAATACGTCGCGATTGTGCTTATTAACGGAGGTATAGGCACCCCACCATTTCGGGCGATTTGATTCCCTCCAGATTATCGCACCCTCATCAGTAAGCCTAGTTAAGGCACTTGTTTGTAAACATCCGACGATTGGTATTCCCTCATATTTAAACGAGATGACATCCTTCGTGAACTGCATGGGGATTCCTTTCGACAATGCCGCAAATGCAAGAATACTACTTTTCTTTTACTAGTATGTAGCGGGGATGTTTCCCGAAGATTGCCATAAGATCAGCCTTCATGTCTTTTAAAAAACAGTTGTGTGGTTATCCGTTCTTGTTCGAAGGATGTGGCGGGCCGTTTTCAAGTTAAAAGACACATCACCGCTTTAGCAACTAAATCAATTGTGATGGTATACGGACCTTTTGGGAGAGCATCACGTTCGCAACGTGGGGGTCGTGGGTTCGAATCCCATCATCTCCACCACGGAAATTAAATGCAGGTCGGAAAACCGGCCTGCATTTTTGATTTTCTGGACAGGGAGGGTGCGAAGCTGCGATCTAGCTTATCGATAGAATCGTCTGTCCTTCGTTGTTCCTTTCGTTTGAAGCGTCCCGTTTTTGATCATCTTCTGCAAATGAGTGCTTGCCGTGCGCTTTGTAACCCCGGCCGACTCTGCAACCTGCGCTATCGTGATAGTGCCGTTTTCGACAAGAAGTTTCTCTATCGTTGCGCGGACGTCTGCCCGCTTGCTCTCGCGTGCAACCTTCGTCGAGGCGGCTGTCGCGGATCGACCCGATAGAAGTCCTTTTGCATCCGGGATTGACGCCTTGAAGATATCCCCTTCGACCAGCTTCGGTTCTGCGCCTAGGAATGGAGCCGCGTAGCGGAAGAGGTTCCTCGTTCCGCTGCCCAGGGCTTCAGCGCGCCCGATGTTTCCAAAAAAGCTGGCGATGATGGGGTTCTTGGGCATGGGATTGAAGTTTGCGAGGGTGATGCGGCCTTCGAGCAGGGTACGGCTTGCGTTTTCGGTGCGCAGTCCCTCCTTGTCCACAATGAGCTTTGCTGGAAAGGGATTCGTGAACTCACGATGTACGAGGATGTTTGCGACGAGCTCGCGAACGACTATGTCCCGAGCGCTTATCGCCTGGCTGCCTTCAAGGTAGAACGGATCCGGAAGGTGTTTCGAGCAGAAATCGCATAGTTGGTCGTAAGCTTCTATCAAATTGGTTCGCACGGTCAGCCGATCATCGTACCGATCGACATCGGCAAGGCGCACTATCGCGTCGGTAACGTATGCGGGGGCGATCGAGGCTATGACCTCGTCCGTGCCAAGGAGCATCGCGCAAGCCATGGTCAGCCCTTCCTGTCCCGTCTGGAAATCCCTCCCGTATAGCTTGGCGCTTCGCAACAGCTCCTCGTCATCCATGCCGATCCATGGATGATCCGCGCGTTTTGCCGCAGCCAATTGCCTCACGCGAGGGAGGAGGTCCAATCTCAAGTCCGCCGTCCGCAGATAGGGATAGATTCTCTGCTCGGTATACACTCCCTGCTTGCGCAGGTACAATGCCGCTATCTGCGTCTCGCCCACGATCTTTACATCCTCGTCAAACACGCGATCGTACACCGCGCCCTTGAACCGATGGATCGCGGAATCTGCGGGCACCCAGATGCGGACGACTTTCTTTCCGTGATAGTCGATGTCTTCGAATTCCAGGGAAGGCAGGGAGTCGAACAGCCGCGGATTGTTGGCGACGTTTATCACGTTGCGTTTCACCTCGTCGGCATTCGGAGTTCCGATGCCTACGACGGTTCCGTCGTCTTCGATTCCCAGGAAGATGCTGCCTCCCAGGCGGTTGCCGAAAGAGCAGATCGTCTCGAAGGTGTCCTGGCCGGGCTTGCTTCCGCAGCGTTTGAATTCCACTGTGGTTGACTCGCCATTTTGCAGATGTCTCTCGAAGTCCTCGATATCCATAAAGCACCCCTTCCTTTTAGGAAAGATTTTACCATTTAGGAAATCCATTTAGGAAAAATTTTGAATTTTCCTAAATAAGTAAAAGGGTTCCCGGATGAGATTTCATCACCTTAAGCAAGCGAAGGGCGCATCACCATTTTAGCTACTAAAACAATTGTGATGGTATACGTACCTTTTGGGAGAGCATCACGTTCGCAACGTGGGGGTCGTGGGTTCGAATCCCATCATCTCCACCACGGAATTTTGATCGGGCCGGAAGTTTCTTCCGGCCCGATTTTCGCGTATGGAGCGCATTCTTGTCCGAAGTGGCATCGCTATTGGAATGTCGCCCAAAATGTGGTATAAGAATAGTGGTGGTTCCGAAAGGGGCTACTTCCGAGAGCCGGGGGAAGTCCCCCGGCAATTTCTTTTTCAAGCTCGCGCGCAGAGCGAAGAACCGAGACCATAGGCAAGAACGTGTACCTTGATCCTATCGTGATCGATATAGTATGGATCTGTCTCGTAAATCCTGCCGGCAATGCCTAAATGCATAACAAATGAAGTCCTGGTCATCTGGTCTTCAGTGTATAATAAATGCACTTCATGCATGGGCATGAAGGCAGTCGTTGCTTCTGTCAAGAGGCACCGGATCACGAACTTCACGTGTATCGATACACGCAAATTTCGCGCTCCTAAACGCTGTTGGCAGGACACTTCGACACCTCCTTCCAGTATAGGTAGGAACGTTTCAAAGGCCGTCTTCCATCGAGAAGTGAGCTTGGCGGGATTCTTTTGGTGACCAAAAGAATAGTTCGGGTTTCTGCTCAAAGGTAAAGAGCTTCCGCCCTCGTTTCCTTTGGGCATGCGGCCTCGCGAGGAGCCGAATGAAGAAATCTGATTTGAAATGGGCGGGCTGCTGTTCTCGAAAAGACGACTGTCTCAGTTGCAAGCAATATTCTTTATGCTCAAGCTGGGCCGTTTATCTCGATAGGCATAAGACTTCAAAAGGGTATTCTCATTTTGATAAGCGAACTTCGCTCGCATCCTTTAAAACTAGAAGTAAGGTTCTGGATCCCCGGTGGGTTGCTCGTCACGGTTTTTGGCCATTGATTCATTGCAGAATGGACAGAAGCGTATTTTCTAATCCGAAAAACGAGAAGCTAAATTGCAGGAAGAAAAAAACAAGAGAGATAAGATATTGTGCCCACATTGATAGGTGCATCTACCAGAGATATTCTTTCCTGCTGGATTCTCGATATAATGAATTTGCGGTGAACTGCGGAATAGATGATTCTGCTATTGCGTATCGAACGAATAAAAAGGCATGTAATATTGATCATGCGAAACATGCATTTGATTTTATTCAATCTTGTCGACGGTGTATAATTCTGGTGGCAGATTTTGCCGATTTTTTCGACAAGGTCGATCATATGTATCTCAAATCAGCATTATGCACATTGTTGGAGACGGATAAGCTCCTGCCAGACTACTATGCTGTATTTAAAAACACAACCAAATATGCATGCTGGGACTGGAATTCTCTGGTTGATATCTGCGGTCTCGAGAACTGTCGAAAAGCACGGAAAGAAATGAACGAGAAGGAGATGGTGCTGAGCGACGAGCAGTTTCGATCCAATGTCAAAAGTTGCGTCAAAACAAACCCTAATAGCTTTGGTATTCCTCAAGGTTCGCCAATAAGTTCAGTTTTTTCAAACATCTATTTAATTCAATTTGACCAAGAAGTTAGGCGTATCGTTGACTCGTTTTCTGGATTATATCTAAGGTATTGTGATGACCTGTTTGTCGCCATTCCTGCGCTCGACGAAGATTGTAGCTCGGCGCTTGCAGCTATAGACTCAGTGCTGCAATGTATCGATCTTCAAAAAGGGGTTGAAGTGAAGAAGGAGAAAACAAAGCTTTTGCATTATGGTGCCGATGCGCTTAATCCGAATGGCTTGCTTGTGGAAATAGACAAAGCGGGAAACGTGGTAAATGAAAAAACGAGACTTGACTATCTCGGTTTTTCATTCGACGGCAGCAGTCGCAAGATTAGAGCTAAAACAATATCGAAGTATCATTATCGCATGCGTCGAAAAGCAAAGACAGTAGCTTTTCAAAATCGAGGGCGCGTCAATTTATATGGAACGTACTCTGAACGAGCGATCCAGATTTCTAAAAAGAGGTCGTTTATCGACTACGCTAAGAATTCTGCTCAAAAAATGATGCTGAATGATCCCGAAAGCAACGCCATTGTTAAGCACAATATGGAGAAGATTGCGAAGGCAATTAATGAGTACAGTCAAGAAAAAAGATAGTAATCGAAGTAATTCAAAATGGCTAGTTATTCCATTTTGACCAGAGGCCAAGGATACATCACCGTTTTAGTTACTAAAGTAATTGTGATGGTGCACGTACCTTTGGGAGGACATCACGTTCGAGACGGGGGTCGCGGGTTTGAATCCTATCGTCTCCGCCATAACCAATAACCGGGTTCTTCTACTAAGAACCCGGTTATTTCTTTACCGGACGTTTCTTCCAGGCTTTTCTGGGCCGTTTTTCTGAAACGTGCCCGGTTGCGCTGCGAAGTCGCCAGGATTCTCCAGGCGCTTCATGTGTTGCTCCATTGTTGCGACAGTCTTTGTATCCAATCTGGGGAAATGCAACGCCCGGTATGCCGAATAAGCAAACTTCCGCCATTTTGGTCTGATAGTATAAAGGAGTCCTTCTCGGTCAACTTTGCACGTACGGGGATCTTTCTCTGCCGAACAGGGCGAAGGTGTAAAAGCGAGAATTCGAAACGCTCTACCCCGAGAATGAGACGGTGACGGAAGGGGCGCGCGGTGCTCGATCTTCCCGGTGCCGTCTCGGCGGTATCCGGCGGCTTCGACTCGGAAGGCGCAAGGAACCTGCATGACGATACGAAAACGCTCGGAACCGGGGTGGTGGTCGCGGGGTTTTCTCGTAGCGGCGGCGATCTTCGGATTCGTGTGCAGGTCAAAAAGCCGGTCGCAAATGCGCTTCTTTATAAATACGATGCTGTCAGCATATTGCCGTTGAGATTTTGAGAGGATGGTGCAAATGGTAGGCTTGTTCGACATTATCAGCCTCATTCTTTTCGGTGGTCCGACATCGGAGGAAATGGAGCAGGCGGAAATCGACGTCGAGAACGCTCGGGTAAGTGGGGATAAGAAAAAAATCGTCAGGGCCACCTTGGTGTATATCTTAGGGGTGCTCACCTTCGTCTCTGGTGTCGCGTGGCTGGTGTTCGCCTTTTTCGAGTAGCGAGAGGACAATCGGTCTGCCGTGCGCCGACAGACCGATCGAGCAGTGCGCAGAGCGAGTTCGGTTGCGAGCTGTATGGGTTCTCGACGTGGAGCGTGTTGGTGATTTCCGCAGGTCCGGTTGCGGAGCTTTTTCCGCTGGCCATGGTGTACTCAACGTCGAAGGATCCTCCGCGTGCTGGGAAAACTGGGTAAAACGTCATTGCCTGGTTTTGCGGAGCGGAGTCGCGGAAAGTGATTCCGCTCTAGTTTTTATAGACCCTTGTACCCATTGCTCAGGTTCCCGATGCGCTCGCGCCCCGCTCCTTGGTCGTCCGACCGCCTTGGGGCTCCGCGCTTCGGCGGTCTCCGCGGCTGTATTGAGGCAGCGCCATGCGGCCACTCCCCGGTTCTCTTGTCGCATCCGTGTGCGACGACGTAGGGCGGGCATGCGCCGCCCCTGAACAATAACGCATTCCTGTCGAGCCTTTGCAATGCCACTCGGCCCTTCGGGCTGAAGGCCTATGCGACCTTTCATGCGAGATTGCGCGTTTGGGTTGGCGCGGCGTACTGCACACCGGCTTCGTCCCGTTCGACCTTGCATCCGAAAGCCGCCGCCGTTGTGCGGATGGCATGCAGGTCGCTTCCGGCCATCATCCCTTCCTCGTGTCGTGGCCGTCGCTCGCATACGGCTCGCCCGATGCGACGCCCGTCGCCTTAGCTTCTCTTCTGCTCGTACATCCTGGAATCGGCCAGTTGAAGGACTTCTTCGAAGCTCGATCCTTCGGTCGGGAAGGTGGCGTAGCCGAAACTCAAGGCAATCGGCAATTCGGTCTGCCCGATGTCGACGCGTTCGCTGTTCAGGCTTTCCAGCTTGGAGCAGAACGCGCGAATCCCGTTTTCGCCGGACACGCCTCGAAGCACGATCGCAAGCTCGTCTCCACCCAGTCGGATAGCCAGATCGTCGCTGCGTATCATCGACTGTATCCTGTCGGCAACGCTGATCAGCAGCCTGTCGCCGGCATCGTGGCCGTAGGTGTCGTTGATGTTCTTGAAGTTGTCGAGGTCCAGGTAGAAAATCGTATAGGAACCGGAGCCTTCGGCTGTCAAGGATTCGAATTCCTTGAGCTTGCTCCTGTTGCCAAGCCCGGTCAGGTTGTCGACGAACGCTTCGTTGCGCGCGCGGTCTAGCTCGTCTTCCTTTCTTCTCAGGTACCTGAATCGCATGATGGACATAAGCAGGCCCGATAAGAACACGGTCAAAACGATGGCGCCTTCCAAGCTGTCCGGACGCTTTTCGATGTCGAGCTGCCAAAATCCGTTCGCCAGGGGAATCTTGACGGACACGGCGCCGCGCCCCGTATAGTTGCCGCTGGCCTCCATGAGCGTCTTTTCTCCTCCATTGACCGTGGCGCTCAACTCGTACTCGCATCCCAGCATGTCGACCGTTTCCAGGTCGATGGTTTCAAGCACGCTCCGAGTGTCCATCACAAGAGACACCATGCCCCAGAACTCTTCCGTTCCGTTTTCGTCCGGCAGAAACACCGCCTTTCTCAAAATCAACCCCGACCCCCCTTGGGTAAGCTCGTAGGGTCCGGATAGCACGGGCTCGCGGGTTTCCAGAGCGATCTCCGCTTCTTTTTTGCGCTCGGGCATTTCGAAAATGTTGTCGCCGATAGCGCTTTCGTTCCCTTCGCGAGGGAATACGTGCTCGACGATGCCACGGGGGAGAAACGAGATATTGCGCACTTCCGGCTGACGGGCTATGGGGTCGAGCAGGATTTCCAGTTCGTCGTCGGAAAGCGTATCGTAGCCGGATTCCACTACGGCTTCCGCAAGCTCGATCCCCAAGTAGGCTTGGCCAAGGGTGCTCTCTATGCGGCCGCTGCCAAATTGCAGGAACGTTCCCAGGTCGCCCTGGTCCCTGTTTAGGAATCCGAGGGACAAGATAAGCACGACCAAGATGTCGATGGCCAGCATGGCAACCAGCGAAGCTGTCGAGTTTCTGATTCCTGCACGCATGGGGCTCCTATAGTTGAAGCAAGGCCCGCTCGGGCGCAAGCTCCTTAGACATGAGAAAGATATGCGCGTCACTCATAAGTCCATGATACCGCATAAACGGGTTGCGACATTGAGGATCGAAACCGCATCGGCATGAGGCAGACGCAGCATGTAAGGGTTTTTCCCTAATGCGCAGGGTGAAATCCCCGCAGTTGATCTTGGTATGCTCGCTTTATGTTGAGAAAGCTTGTATATTTTGTGGAGGAGAGATCGTCAGTCAAAGGGAGGAGATTTGTATGACTAAGGTCAAGAAGAACAAACTCGCTCTCTGGACCGCATCGCTATGCGCGTTTGGTATGGTCATGGGGCTGGTTGCATGCGCGCCCCAGGCTGCTACCGACGGCAAAGCGGACCAGAAAGAAGAGAGCAAGACGCAGAAGGTGGAAACGCCCGCTGCAGACGAGTTCGGCGTTGTCGTTGCTGATTCGTGGAAGGACATCTATCCCGATCAGTACAAGACGTACAAGGAAAACGATGCCAACTCGCCGGATTCCGGCAAGCATAACTATCTGGAGCTGTACCCGGCTCTGAACACCATGTACAAAGGTTATGCGTTTGCATTGGGCTACGACGAGGCTTCCAGCCACGTGTATTCGCTGAAGAGCGTGAAGGAAACTCCTCGTACCATCAAGAAAGAGCAGCTTGCCGGCTGCATCACGTGCAAGACGCCGCAGTTCACCGCCATGGTGAACGAAAAGGGCGAGGGCGTCTACAAGGAGAAGTTCAACGACATGATCGGTCAGTTCACCGAGCCGATCAGCTGCTACAACTGCCACGAGAACGATCCGTCTCAGATCAAGTTGACGCATTCGTACTGGGTTGACTCGCTGGGCAACGCCGCCAACGACGACAAGGCTGCCCCGCTGGGCGCCCAGGCGTGCGGCCAGTGCCACAACGAGTACTACTTCGATGGCGAGACCAAGGCCACTACGAACCCGTACACGGGCCTCGAGCAGATGACCCCCGACGCTATTCTGGCGTACTACGACGAGCGCAACTTCAAAGATTGGGAGCATGCTGACACGCTGGCCCCCATGCTGAAGGTGCAGCATCCTGAGTTCGAGACCATCTACGGCGGCAAGCAGACCACGATGGCCAAGAACGGCTACAGCTGCGGCGATTGCCACATGGGCACCGTCGAGGGCGAGAACGGCGAGTACACGTCTCACAACTGGACCAGCCCGCTCGAGAACAAGCAGCTGCTCGAGAACGACTGCAACAGCTGCCACAAGGATCTCAAGAAGCAGGTTGCCGATTGGCAGGCTGAAGAAGAAACTCGCGTGACGGCTATCAGCGAGAAGATCGAGGCTCTGACCAAGGGAATCGCCGAGAAGTACGCTGACGAGATCGCCGCCATGAAGGCTGCCAAGGAAGCAGGCACCGAGGTTCCCGCCGCTTCCGAGGAACTGGCCTCCTTGCAGAAGATTCAGCGCAACGCTCAGTTCTACTGGGATTTCGTGATGGTCGAAAACAGCGAGGGCGCCCATAACCCCACGCTGACGTTCGAGACGCTTGACAAGGCCGAGAAAGCTGTCGACGAGGGGCTTGCGAAACTCGCATAACGCGACAGGGACGTTCTCTCCAACGTTTCTGAGGGCAGGGGAAGGGGGCGCATGCTTCCTTCCCCTGTTCCAGGGGAGCCGGATTTCGGTCGTGCGGGGTTACGCGAGGTTATGCAAAAAATTGAGCGAAAAAAGCCGAATCACACGAAAAATGGGGGCAATCCGGGCTAATTCCCCCCAAATGGGTGATAGGTTTTTTCCCGGTTGACCGGTAGTATGCATGTGGTAAAGTTCTTGTGTTTCCGTTTGGCATCGAAACGATGCTTCCCTAAACGGACGCAGACGGGATGCAAGAGACGAGTATGTTTGAAAGGGGGTTAAAGAGTATGAGCGAAGAGGAAACCAAAGTGGAAGCCGCCACCGAGGCAACTGAGGCTGATAACTCCACGACCAAGGAAGCCGCTCCTAAGAAAAAGGGAAAGAAGTGGCCGATCGTTGTGGGTGTCGTCGCGGTTGTTTTGATTGCAGCCGGTGCCGGCTTCTGGGTTTGGCATGAGCAGCCGAGCTTCTGCAACGCCATTTGCCATACGCCGATGGATCAGTACAACGCTACGTACGACCAGGAGCCGAACACGGCAGGCGTTGACAAGTGGGGCAACGAAGTGAAGAACACCAGTTCTATGCTGTGCGTGTCGCACAAGATGCCGACCGATCAGGGCGGCGCTGGCGCAACGTGCATGAGCTGCCACATTCCGACTATGTCGGAGCAGATGTCCGAAGGCATCAACTGGGTTACCGGCAACTACGTGTATCCGCTTGAGGAGCGCACGGGCGCCGATCTGGTTGAGGCTCGCGGTCTTGAGGCTGACCAGTTCTGCCTGAACGAGAGCTGCCACAACCTGACGCGCGACGATCTGGTGAAGGCTACGAGCGGCATGGAGTTCAACCCGCACGTGCCGCAGCATGGCGAGATCGAGTGCACCGAGTGCCATAAGGCACACCGTGCGTCGGTGATGTACTGCACGTCGTGCCACAGCGAGGCCGAGGTGCCCGAGGGCTGGCTGACGGTCGCTGAGGCGAAGAAGCTCCAGACGGCGTAAAGCTTTGCTTCGTACGCTCGCGTTTCGAGCGAACAATTGAATAGCACGAGGGAGCCCGCCTTAAGCGCAATGCGCTTGGACGGGCTCCTTTTGTCAAAGGTCCGAAGAACGAAATGGCTGGTCGCGGCACGTGCGAAGTACGCTTCGCATCGCGAGCGCGCACGCCGTGGACGGTTCGCATGGCAAGCTCTCGGATCTTGCCATGGCGCTCTTCGGAACTTTGAGACACTGCAGAAAACAGTACGGGAAACAGCATGAGGAGGCGAGCGTGAACGCGAAAACGAAACGTCGTATGGTCGTGGTGACGGGGATTATCGTTATGGTGCTGGTCGTGGTCTTGGCCGTGGTCGGGGGATCGAGTTCTGCCAAGAGCGTTTCGATTGCAGAAGCTGCAACCGGGGGATACGCTGACCAGAAGATCCAGGTGAGCGGCAACGTGGTGGAGAATTCTTTCGAAACGAAGGACAACGTGCTGACGTTTGCCATTTACGACCCCGAAGGCGACAAGTCCCAGCAGGTCAAAGTGCGCTTCGAGGGCGGCGTTTCGGCTACGTTCGGCAATGACGTGACGGCAATCTGTACGGGCAAGATGACCGAAGAAGGCGTTCTGAACGCGTCCGAGCTGGTTACGAAGTGCCCGTCGAAGTACGAGAACTCGGCTGACGCGCTTACGGTCGCCCAGTTGGTGGGCTACGGCGACGAGGTGCTTGACAAGCCGGTCAAGGTGGCTGGCTCGGTGAAGGCCGGCACGCTGGTCGCGGCCGGGTCGGGCGACCGCTTCGTGCTTGTCGACGCGGAAAGCGGGGAAGAGCTGCCGGTTCTGTTCGACGGCGCCATCTCCGACGAGATCAAGGACGGCACCCAACTGGTGCTGACGGGCTCCATCAACGCTGGCGGTAAGTTCGCCGCGACCGAGGTGGCTTTGCAGGGCTAGCGGAAACGCGAATCTTAAGACGATAGGCGGCGGCTTCGGCCGCCGCTTCGGAAGGAAACTACATGGCAACTATTGGTGTGATCGGGCTTCTGGTCGCTTTTGCGGGCGTGGCGGTGTCCGTCGTGTGCCTGCTTACGGGCGCGCTGCTTGCGCGTAAGCGCTCAGGCGGTATAGGCGAGACGCTGACCTGGGGAGGCCATATCGGCGTGATCCTGTCGGCGGTGGCGCTGACGTTCTGCTGCGGCATCCTGGTCTTCTGCTTCATGACGGGCGACATGAGCATCGAATACGTTTTGCGCCAGCACAGCGACGCTTCGGGCGAGCTGGCCTGGCTGTACAAGCTGTCCGGCTTGTGGGCCGGTCGCGAGGGTTCGCTTCTGTTCTGGGCGTGGCTCATCGCCGCGTTCAACGCGGTGGTGGCCGTGCGCAATTTGAAAAGCCCGCGCAAGCTGGACTCCATGGCCTTGCTGGTCAGCCAGCTGGTGCTGGCCGCATTCGTGGGCGTGCTGCTGCTTTCCGAAAGCAACATGCCGTTCACGGCCACGCCGCTCAAGTACTTCAATTCTGACGGCACGCTGACCAGCTCGGCTTCCATGCTGGGGATGAACACGCTGCTGGAGCACTGGGCTATGGCCATTCATCCGCCCACGCTGTTCATCGGCTACGCAGGTTTGACCATCCCGTTCGCGTACGCCATTGCCGCGCTCATCGTGAACGACTCCTCTAAAGAGTGGGTGGTCCGTTCGCAGCGCTACACCCTGTTCTCGTGGTTCTTCCTGGGCGTGGGCATCGGCCTGGGAGCGGTTTGGGCGTACGTCGTGCTGGGTTGGGGCGGCTACTGGGGCTGGGACCCCGTGGAGAACGCAAGCCTTTTGTCGTGGCTTGTGGGCGTGGCCCTCATCCACAGCTTCACCGTGTATCGTCAACGCGGCGCGTTCAAGCGCTGGAGCGTGATGTGCGCGTGCCTGACGTTCGCGTTCGTAATCGTGGGCACGTTCATCGCGCGTTCCGGCTTGGTTCAGTCGGTTCACGCGTTCGAGGGCGACCCGGTTTCGCTCGTGCTGTTCGGGGCGCTGATCGTGCTGTCCGTCGTGGCCGGTATCGTTGGGCTGGTCGTCCGTTGGAAGAGCTTCGGTCCGGGCGCTTCGGGTTCCGACGATGTTGAGAACATGCTCTCGAAGGATGCGGCCTACTACTTCAACAACGTGATCATGGTGGTGTTCGCCACGTTGCTGGCGTACCTGACCATCGCTTCTGCGCTGCCGGGTTGGATGCCGTTTGGCGGCCAGGCTATTTCCGCTGGCACGTACAATGCCATCGCCCGTCCTTTGGGCATTGTCTACCTTGCCATTTTGGCTATTTGCCCTCTGCTTTCGTGGGGCAAGACCAACGGCAAGCAGTTCTGGAAGCGCGCGCGCGTGCCGGCCGTGTGCGCGCTCGTGCTGTTCGCCGTGCTCATGGTGTACTTCGTGACGTATCTGGTTCCCAGCTACAACGCGGTGATCGCGGCAGGCGGCATCAATGCCGAGGGCCTGATGGAAGAAGGTCCGGCGTGGTACTACAACGGCTTGGCGGCCGTGGGTCTGCTGGTGGCCAGCTTGCTGTTCTTCAACTCGCTGTTCATGCTGGGCCGCGCGGTTCGCGGCTACCAAAAGGGGCATGGCGGCAATCCGGTGTCGGCTGCCTTCGGCATGCTGGTGAATCGCGCTTCCACGTTCGGCGGTTTCGTCGCGCACTTCGGCATGGCGGTCATCCTGGTGGGCTTGATCGGCTCGTCCATGTACGTGACGGAGAAGGTTGCCTACGTCGGCTACGACGAGGCCACCGATACCGCTTCCGAGGACTTCGTCGTCAAGGATTACACGCTCAAGTACACCGGCAACGAAATCGTGCCGCAGGACAACAAGGACGACATCCTGTACACGGTGCATTTCGATGCGTACAAGGACGGCCAGTTCGTCGGCTCGGTTGATCCGACCGTGCAGTTCGTGCAGTCCACTCAGCAGCAGAAGCTGGTGGCCAGCGTTATTTCGTTCCCGACCGAGGACTTGTTCGTGGTGTATCGCGGCGTGAACGAAAACGGCGACTTCTCGATGGACGTGCGCGTGAACCCGTTGATCTCCCAGGTTTGGATCGGCTTCTTCCTGCTGATGGCCGGCGTGTTGATTGCCACGGCAGGCAAGCGCGGCGCCAGCCGCAAGCTGACGGGTGCGGATGCTGCTGCGTCGATGGAAGATTCGAAGAGCGAGGGCTGCGAACTTGCATCTGCGAAAGCGGAGGCGTAATCGTCATGACCGATGCGCAAGCGGCTATCAAGACCAAGAAGCTCTCCAAGGTGTTCGGCAACCGTCGCGCGGTGGACAACGTGTCCATCGAGGTTCCCCAGGGCGCGTTCCTGTCCATCTTCGGGCCGAACGGTGCGGGCAAGACGACGTTTCTGCGCGTGCTGTCCACGCTTGCCCGCGCGTCGTCGGGATCGGCTACGCTCATGGGCATCGACATCAAGGAGGAGCCCGACAAAGCGCGCGACCACATCGGGCTCATTTCGCACAACTCCATGTTGTACCCGGATTTGACGGCCGAGCAGAACCTGCTTATCTACGCGCGTCTCTACGGGGTGGAAAACCCCGAGGCGCGCGTCCTCGAACTGCTGGAGTCGGTTGAGCTGAAACATCGCCGCTTGGACGTCGTGCGCACGTTCTCGCGCGGCATGACGCAGCGCTTGAGCATTGCGCGCGCTCTGATTCACGATCCTGACGTGGTGTTTCTGGACGAGCCGTACTCGGGATTGGACCCGCATGCCGTGGAGATATTCGATGAGCTGATCGAGCAGCAGCGCGAGGGCCGCACGTTCGTCATGGTCAGCCATGATCTGCAGAAGGGCTTCGCCATGTGCACGCACGCGCTGGTGCTTGCGAAGGGCAAGGTGGTCGCGTTCGATCAGAAGGACGCGCTGGATTTCGACGAGTTTTCCGGCCTGTACCGCCAGACCGTCGGCATGGGGGTGGCGTAACATGTCCGTGGTTTTGAAGAAGCCCTCGACGTTCCAGCAGTACAAGACGCTTTTGCGCAAGGACTTGGAGCAGGAGTTTCGCACCAAGGAGATGCTCACGTCCATGGGCATCTACGCACTGTTGGTGCTTATCGTGTACGGCGCGGCACTCGGCCAGACCACGAGCGCTTTGGACGTGCTCCAGATCAGCGGCGGCCTTCTGTGGGCGCTGATCGTGTTCACGTCGCTGCTGGGTTTGAACCGTTCGTTTTCGCACGAGAAGGAGCAGGGCTGCATGGAGGGCATTTTGCTGGTGCCCTTGGATCGATCGGTCATCTTTCTGGCGAAGGCTACGTCGAACCTCCTGTTCTTGCTGGTGGTGGAAGTGCTGGCCGTGCCGCTGTTCTACTTCTTCTTCCTGACAACGGTTTCGCCATCGGAGCATTTTTGGCTGCTCGTAGTGCCGTTGCTGGTGGGAACCGTGGGCATGGCGGGCATCGGCACGCTTTTGTCCACCATCACCATCAACACGCGCGGCAAGGACGTCATGCTGGCGGTGCTGTTCGTGCCGCTCATCTTCCCGCTGCTGTACGCGTGCGCGTCGGCCACGACGGCCGTGATCGTGGGGGCCGAGGGGTATATGGACGTGTTTTCGCTGTCGCTTATGCTGGCGGGTGGCTACGATGTGATCATGCTGCTGCTGAGCTGGGTGCTGTACGATTTCGTTATCAGCGCGTAGGCGCTTCGCTGGCCTGATGGTCGCTGAAGCCGCTCAACGCTGCAAGGTGTTGGGGCGCTCGACAAAAGGAGGGTTTATGACTGACGAGAAAAAGCCGCTCAAGCTGCCGGAGGCGGGGCAGTGGCCCGACCGGGTGGCGCCATGGGCGTTGCTGGCAGGGGCCGTGCTGACCACGGTCGGCTTCCTTATGGCGTTTCTTTACGCAGGGCCGGTGAACGGCGCCGCCGTGAACGGCGTGGAGCTGATCGGCGGCCAAATGGTGTCGTCGAAGCTGCTGCTGTCCCAGAAGATCTTCTATTTCCACATGCCGGTCGCCCTGGTTTCGTTCGGCGCGCTGGCGTTTGCAGGCTACTACTGCGTTCGGTTCCTCATGACGAAGAACCAGCGTTTCGACACGTGCGCGAAGGTGTGCATGGAAATTGCGCTTTTGTTCGTGACGTGCACCATGATCACGGGCGATTTGTGGACGCGCTTCGAGTGGGGCGTGTGGTGGACGTGGGATCCGCGCTTGACCACGTACCTTATCCTGATGCTGATCATCATTGCGTACTTCGTGCTGCGCAACGCCATCGACGAGCCGGAGCGACGTGCCACGTACTCGTCGGTTCTGGGCATCATCGCATGCGTGGACGTGCCCATCTGCTACATGGTGACGCGCCTTATTCCCTCGAGCATCCATCCCGTGGTGCTGCGCGAGGGCGGCATGTCGCCGGATATGGGCATGACGGTGGGCGTGGTCATGCTGGGCATGATCATGGTGGGATTCGCCTTGTACCGCCTGCGCTTTCGTCAGGTTCGCTTGGCGCAGCGCGTGGAGGCCGTCAAGGAGCAGCTGGAAGACTAACGCGCTCGGCTGCCGCGTCTGCGCGATAGGCGATGCGACAGCGGGGAATTGCGCGAACATGACGAACGAGTCGTTGAGAAGGAGCATCCATGAATCCGGTTCTTGTTGAGATCTACAGCACCATCATTCCGTCGGCCCCGTATATCATCGCGGCGTATGCCCTGATGTGGGCTGCGATTCTGGTGTACGTGTTCATTATCGTGCGCGGTCTGAAGAAGACCGAAGCGCACATGGCCGTACTCGAGGAGGCCCTGGCCGAGAAGACCGCGGCGAAATAGCGGGACGTTCGACGCGTCTTGCATCCGTGCTACAATAGCGAAACGAATGAGACGAAGCGCCGCTCTTGCGGCGCTTCGCGTATGAAATGCGACTCAAGAAAGGTCCCGAAGCCATGAAAGCTCTGATTCCCGCCGCCGGTTTGGGCACGCGCTTCCTTCCTGCCACGAAGGCGCAGCCGAAGGAAATGCTGCTGGTTGTTGATCGTCCGGCCATCCAGTACGTTGTCGAAGAGGGCCTTGCATCCGCCGCCGACGAGGTGGTCATCATCAACAGCCGCGAGAAGCAGGCTATCGAAGATCACTTCAGCCCGAACCCGGAGCTGGTTGCCACGCTGCGCGCCCGCGGCAAGGATGCGTACGCCGACGTGGTGGAGCAGGTGGGCAACTACAACGTGAGCTACGTGTACCAGGACGAGGCGCTGGGCCTGGGGCATGCGGTGCGCTGCGCCCACGAGAAGACCGGCAACGAGCCGTTCTACGTGTTGCTGGGCGATGTGCTGGTGCCGGACAACAAGATGCTGCCGCGCATGCAGGAGGTGTCCGACGCTCACGGCGGAGCCAGCGTGATCGCGGTCATGCCGGTGCCCGATGACCAGGTGAGTCGCTTCGGCGTGATTGCGGGAGCTCCCGTGGCCGACGACGTGTGGAAGATCGACGCGCTGGTGGAGAAGCCGGCGCTTGAAGACGCGCCGTCGAACTTGGCGGTGTTCGGCCGCTACTTGCTGTCCGCGCGGGTGATGGAGCTTTTGGCCGACGTGGAGCCGGGCGTTGGCGGCGAGATCCAGCTGACCGACGCGCTCGACGCCGTGCTGCGCGAAGAGGAGATGTACGCGCTGGTCATCGACCCGGCCGACGGGTTCGACACCGGTACCGTGGAAAGCTGGCTGGAAACGAACAACATTCTGTTCGAGCGAAAGAACGCGGGAAAGTAGGCGCTGGCGGGCTGGGCAAGGGAGCAAGACTGGCAAGGCGGGAAACGAGGCTGATGCCCCGCCCCGTCTTGCTTGCTTTTGTGCCCGGAAAAAGGATCGGCCCGGGGAGAGGGGAGCTCCACCGGGCCGCAAGGAGGGGGTGTACGGTGCCTCTTGGGCACCGACTCTGCTTTAAGGGGTAAGCAGAAGCAAATTGAAAAGGAGGGGAGCCTTTCATTTGCTGATACCCAGTATAAAAGTTGACCTTGAAAAACGTATGTGTCGACCGTGCGCGTTTTGTGAATCGATGCTTCTGAAAGTAACAAGAAGGTAACCATGAGAGGAAAACGCGGCAAATGCTAGCGCTCTTCGGCTTTGCCCGGTTCTTCGCACGCTGCGTTGCAATCGATTCCCGCAGCTACGGGGACGAAGGCTTCGGCTTTCGCGGGGTGCTCAAGCGCGTCCGATCCGCGCTTGAGGTACGCTCTGAGCGCGCGCAGCGCTGCGGTTTGCTCGGGGGCCAGCTTTCCGTTGACGCGATCGTTCTTCAAGCCTGCCGCAAACATGCCGAGGAAGCGTGCGTACACTACGGCCACGATGGATGTGGCCAGCAGCAGCTGGATGCCCTCCACTTGCTGAATCATGGACGCGGCGCTGGCGAATCCGGCGGCGGCGAGCGTCGAAGCGAACCCGTGGGTTGCCAGCAGCCCTACGGCCATGGGAAACGTCATGCCGGCGAATCCGGGGTGAAACTGCACGCTGAAAAACTTCGCCAGCTTTGCCACCACGTACGCAAGCGATACCGCCACGCAGGCGAACAGCGCCGCGAGCACGATGAGGTTCGGCTCGCTTGCAACGTTGACGTACGACACTAGGCACATGCTGCACGGACCGAGCATGATCGCTTGCGAATGCATGGTGGCTTCGGCGACTTCGCAGCGCTTCATGCGCCAAAGCATGAAGGGCGTAAGCGCAACGTACGCTGCGATGCCCCAAACCACTATGCCTAGTGCCAGCGGCTCGGGCATGAACGGCATGCCGACGACCGTGGCCACCATGACGCCGTTAGTGGTGACGTACCAGCTGGGCATGAACGTCTTCCATTCGAATCGCCGTAGGAAAAAGCGGACGAAGAACACCGCAACGTGCACGATCAGCAACCCGAGCATCGCGAAGAACACCGCCTGAGCGCCGTCGTGCAGGACGGGCGCGAGGCCTGCGTAGTATACGCACAGCACCATGATCAGCATGGGGAGGGTGGGGTATAGCGCGGCAAGCATGGGGTTCGCGTATTCCGCCGCTATCACGCTTTTAAGATGGAAGGCGATCTTCAGGCAGTACGCCAGCGCTACGACGGTCGAGATTACGGCGGTTATCGCATGGACGAACGGGTATCCGATCGTTTCGTAAAACCCTCCCAGTACAAGCAGGCCCAAGGTGGCGGGCACTACGGGAAGCGGGAGCCGTGAAACCTTGTCTTTGAGGTACTTCATGAGGAGTCCTTCATCGCGGTTTGCGGACGCATTCCTTCCCTGGAAAAAGATCGGCCCGGGGAGAGGGGAACTCCGCCGGGCCACAAGGAGGGGATGTACGGTGCCTCTTGGGCACCGACTCTGCTTTAAGGGGTAAGCAGAAGCAAACTGAAAAGGAGGGGAGCCTTTCATTTGCTGGAGCCTAGTATACGTGCCGAGGTTGCAGATGATATGTGACGCACGTGCGCGTTTTGTGAATTGGTGGTCTTATAAGTAACAAATAAGCAAATTTCTTGGCAAATCGTCGCAAGCGCTCGGCGCAGCGGCGAAAGCGCAGCGCGCGTCGACGGCGGTTCAGCAGCGGAATTCGGGGTTGTCGCGAAAAAAGATCGGGCCGCGAAGAGGGGAACTTCGCGGCCCACAAGGAGGGGGATGATGCGACGCTCGATGGCGTCGCTACTGCTTCTACGCAGTGCAAACGGAAAGGAGGGGAGTCTTTCGTTTGCGATACCCAGTATAAAAGTCAGCCTTGAAAAACATGTGACCGGCGCGTGTTCGTCTTGTGTAACGGGTGCGGACGATCGGTGAACGTCAACTCGCCCCATGCGGTACCGTTCTTTTGCTATCATAAGCACTCGACGAAAGGAATCTTCCATGCCTGATATCGATCTTCGCTTCCACCGGGATATGCTGGTTCTGTCCGCTCCGGTTGCTGCCGTGCTGCAGCGCCAGGGCTTCGACATTGACCGAGATCTGGAGTACGCCACGCTGGTGGAGCCCGAGGCTGTGCGCGACGCGCTGCGGCTCAACAAGGTTGCCGGCGCTCAGTGCCTGGTGACTAGCACGGCGGGCGTCACGGCTGCTCGTCTGGCGCACCACGGTCTGGAGGAGCGCGCGCAAGAGGTCGTGAAGGCCGGACTGGATATCGCCTGCCAGCTGAAGCCCCAGCACGTGCTGGTGGAGGTGGGCCCGTGCGGGCTGCCGCTCGATCCCTCCAGCAAAGCGTCGCTGAACGAGAATCGCAGCCAGTATGCCGACGCCGCGCGCGCATGCGCAGGGGCGACGTTCGACGCGTTCTTCCTGAACGGTTTCGCGAACCCGTCGGATCTCAAGTGCGCGCTCATGGGCGTTCGCCAGGTGAGCGATGCGCTGGTGTTCGCTTCGGTCGACGTGGATGCTGACGGCGTGCTTTCCGACGGCCGCCATACGTTCGCGGAGGCGTTGGAGGTTATGGCGGACTTCGAGGCGTCGGTGGCGGGCTTTGCGACGCGCGCTCCCCTTGAGGCCGCAACGAGCTTGGCGCGACAGGCATGCGCAGCCGGCTCCCTGCCGGTTCTGGCTCAGCTGACCGTGGGGGCGCACGACCCGAAGCAGGGTGGCGCCACGGAGTCCAATCCGTATTTCTGCCCGGATGTTCTGGTGGCGGCCGGTACGCAGTTGCGCGGTGCGGGCGCTCAGTTCCTGCGCGCTTGCGGCGCTGCCACGCCGGCGTACACGGGCGCCCTTGTTGCTGCAAGCGAGGGGTTCGACGTCGTTCGTCCGGACGTGGAGGCGTAGTCCATGGCTGACTCTTTTCGGACGAACACGGTGCGCAGTCCCCACTACGGCGCATTGCAGAGCGTGGTCGAGTCTTTGTTCGCGGATCGGGACGTGAAGTCCGTGCGACGGCTCGATGTGGTTGTCGCGGCGGAATCGGCGGATCTTCCCGAAGATCTGGCCGAGATTATTGCGCTGCTGCCTCCGGGTACGTACACTCGCCAGCGTCTGTGCGATCAGCTGAACTCGGCTATCGGCGGGCACGCGTGGGGACAGGTGTACGGAACCGTCGAATAGCGGCGACCGGGCCTGTTTGCTGCGTGTAATAACTGTGTACGCCTTGCGCGTCCGTAGGCGGGCCGGTACTATATCTGAACGTTTGAAACGCATTCACCCACTATATGTTGTGGAAAATCTTGGGTAGATCCTGTGGAAAGATTGCGCATAAACCAAGCGAAACCACAGATCGCGCCCTTAAAAGCACGCATTTGGAAGCGATTGAATAAGACTGGCGAAGAGAGGATCAGGCGCATGGTCACGACCATAGTAAAGCGCGACGGCCGCACGGCGGAGTTCAAGGCGGACAAGATTGCCGAGGCGGTGGAGCGGGCGTTCCAGGCATGCGGCGCCATGCAGGATCGTTCGGTTGCCGACGGCATCGCTCAGGCTGTCGTGGACAAGCTTGAAGCCGGCGCCATCGAGGGCGTTCCCACGGTGGAAGGTGTGCAGGACCTGGTGGAGGAAACGCTCATCGAGGACGGATTTGTACAGACCGCCAAATCCTACATTCTCTATCGTGCCGAGCGCAACCGCGCTCGCGACGTGAACAGCCGCCTTATCCAAACGCTCAAGGACATCACGTTTTCCAAGGCATCCGATTCCGACATGAAGCGCGAAAACGCCAACATCGACGCCGACACGGCTATGGGCACCATGCTCAAATACGGGTCAGAATCGGCCAAGCAGTTCTACGAAATGTGCGTCATCGATCCGAAATTTGCGCGTGCCCACCGGGACGGCGACATCCATATTCACGACATGGACTTCTACACGCTGACCACCACGTGCTGCCAGATCGAGTTGAAGAAGCTGTTCAAGGGTGGCTTTTCCACGGGTCACGGCGTGCTGCGCGAGCCGAACGACATCGCCAGCTACGCGGCGCTTGCCTGCATCGCCATTCAGTCGAACCAAAACGACCAGCATGGTGGCCAGGCTATCTGCGACTTCGACTACGGTTTGGCGGACGGCGTGCGCAAGACGTATCGTCGCCTGTACAAAAAGCACTTGGCCGAGGCCGTCGATCTGTTGATGAACGCAGAGGACGCCCGCGCGTTCGCGCAGGACACGCTTGACGCGGTGGAAGCCCAGACGAGCACGATCGCCAGCCTGCACATGGACGAGCAGTTCGAGGCCGCCGTGCGCGCCGCCCTTGCACAGGCGGGCGCCGACGACGCTACGGCTGATCGCGCGCTTGCGTATGCCGCGAAGAACGCCACGGCCGATACCGATCGCACGACGTTCCAGGCTATGGAGGCGCTTGTGCACAATCTGAACACCATGCACAGCCGCGCCGGTGCGCAGACGCCGTTCAGCTCGGTCAACTACGGCATGGATACGTCCCCCGAGGGGCGCATGGTGGTCAAGAACATGCTGTTGGCAACCGAAGGAGGCTTGGGTTCGGGCGAGACCCCCATCTTCCCCGTGCAAATCTTCCGCGTGAAGGAAGGCGTGAACTACAACCCTGAAGATCCGAACTACGACCTGTTCAAGCTTGCCATGCATTGCTCTGCGAAGCGCCTGTTCCCCAACTTCAGCTTCCTGGACGCGCCGTTCAACATTCAGTACTACAAGGGCACGCCCGAGACCGAGGTGGCGTACATGGGCTGCCGCACGCGCGTTATGGGCAACGTGTTCGATCCCGATCGCGAAGTGACGCCCGGTCGCGGCAATCTTAGCTTCACGTCCATCAACCTGCCGCGCTTGGCCATTCGCGCCAAGGGCGATCTGGATCTGTTCTTCGACCTTCTGGACGCGAAGCTTGCGCTGGTGGTGGGGCAGCTGGACGAGCGCTTCGAAATCCAGGCGCGCAAGCGCGTGTACAACGCGCCGTTCTTGATGGGCCAGGGCGTGTGGATCGATTCCGAGAAGCTTTCGCCCGACGACGAGCAGCGCGAGGTGCTCAAGCACGGCACGCTGTCGCTGGGCTTCATCGGCCTGGCTGAAGCGCTGGTGGCGTTGACCGGCCAGCATCACGGCCAGTCGAAGTCGTCGCAGAACCTGGGCCTGGAGATCATCGGGCACATGCGCGGATACCTGGACAAGCTGTCGCAGGAGCGCGGGATGAACTACGGCTTGATCGCTACGCCGGCCGAGGGCTTGTCGGGTCGGTTCGTGCGCATGGACCGTGCGCGCTACGGCTCCATCGAGGGCGTGACCGATCGCGATTACTATACGAACGGATTCCACGTGCCGGTGTACTATCCCATCAGCGCGTTCGACAAGATCGAGATCGAGGCGCCCTATCATGCGCTCACGAACGCGGGCCACATTTCCTATGTGGAGCTTGACGGCGACCCGTCCGACAACCTGGAGGCGTTCGAGGCGGTTATTCGTCACATGAAGGACAGCGGTATCGGCTACGGTTCCGTGAACCATCCGGTGGATCGCGACCCGGTGTGCGGCTACAACGGCATCATCGGCGACGTGTGCCCCAAGTGCGGCCGCACCGAGGCCGAGCACGGAACGTCGTTCGAGCGCATTCGCCGCATCACGGGCTACCTGGTGGGCACGCTCGATCGCTTCAACGACGCCAAGCGCGCCGAGGAGAACGATCGCGTCAAGCACTTCATTGCGTCGGCTGATCAGCCGACGCAATAGTCGACGCTGCGGAGCGCTCTCGCACCCCATCTTCAGGCGATCCCGGAAGCTCGCGTACTGCAGTACGCTTTGCTTCCGCGATCTCCCGAATCTGGGGCACGAGAGCGCTCCTCGCTGACGTACTACGCCAACCTGTGAGTGCAATATGCGCCCTTCGGGCGCATAAGGAGACCCTCTCGTGACTACTCCCGCCACCATTCGTTTGTACGGTACGGCCCCGGACTCCATCGTCGATGGTCCGGGGCTGCGCTTCGCCGTGTTCGTGCAAGGATGCACGCACGCTTGTCCGGGTTGCCACAACCCCGACAGCCAGCCGTGCGCGGGCGGCGAGGTTCGCCGCATCGACGAGTTGGTGGCCGAGATTGCGGCCAACAAGCTGGCGCGGGGCGTGACCATTTCGGGCGGCGAGCCGTTCGAGCAGGCCGCCGCATGCGCCGAACTTGCTCGTCAGCTGCGAAAACGAGGCTTGAACGTATGGACGTATTCCGGCTATCGCTACGAGCAGCTGGAGGACGGCTTTCCCGATGCCGCTGCACGCGATTTGCTCGACCAGACCGACGTGCTGGTGGACGGTCCGTTCGTGCAGGCACTTCACTCCTTCGATCTGCCGTGGCGCGGTTCTTCCAACCAACGGTTGATTGACGTTCCCGCAACAAGGAGCCAGGGGCGTATCGTTTTGTGGGAAACTCAGGAAGACGTGTTTCAAAAGCCTCCGTCATGGTGAGGCGTTCGCCTTTCAGGGCGATGAGGATTGCAAGAGGGTAGGACGGCGGCATGGGACAACTCGAACAAGCCATCGAAGGCTTCGTGCGAAGCGATTGGGTTATCACGGCGATAACGGTTGTGGTGATTCTTTCCTTGACGGCGGTGTGCGCGCGGTTGGTGATGCGGTTCATGCGCAAGCTGCTGCATTTCAACGAAGAGAAGAACCTCCCCTCAAGTTCCATCTTCGTCAACATCGCGCGTGCTTCAGTGTGGGTCTTGGGCATCTGCATCATGCTGTCTACCTGCTTCAACGTAGACGTGAGCGCCGCTATAACGGCCATGGGCATTGGCGGTATCGCCATTTCGCTTGGCTTTCAGGACACGATATCCAACCTGATCGGCGGCTTGCAGGTGAGCCTCATGCGCATTGTCAAGCCGGGCGACAACATAGAAGTGGGCTCGTCTTCGGGCGTGGTCAAGGACGTGACATGGCGCCATACCACCATCAGGAACAGCGCTGGCGCAGAGGTCATCATTCCCAACTCCATCATCAACAAGACGGCGCTCGTGCACCTTCCTCCCACCAACCAGGTATCGATTCCCGTTGTCGTGGCAACCGACGGATCCCGTCTTGACGACTTGGCGGAGGCCATCGAGCAGGTTGCCGCCGAGGCCGCATCCGAAGTGGCGAAGCTGACGAAGCAGCCGGCCCTTTCCTTTTCGGCTGTCGAAGATGCGGGGTTCAAGGGATCCATTGTGTTTCGCGTGGCGGATAGCCGCACGGGTGCTCGGGCAGGCGATGCCGTACTACGTGCCATTGCTCCATTGACCAGGGAGGACAGCATTAATCTGATCGACGGTGTTTTGGCGGGGAGGCAGCAAGCGGCTGAGGATTCCGCAAACGAGGGAGGGAGGACGAATGGCTGAAACGCGATTGACCGAAGGTCCTTTGCATAACGACGATGGATCTCTGGCCCAATGCGGTTGGGCTACCGCGCTCGTTCGTTCCTACGACCGCGCGCGTGTGAAGGCGCCGGCTCTGCGCATCAAGGAATGGGACTACTACCTGGTGAACGACGATGAGTACGCCGTGGCGCTCACCTTGGGCGATTTGGGGTACGGCGGACTCATTTCGGCGTCTGTCATGGACTTTGCCGAGGGCGTTTCGCATACGGCCAGCACCATGGTTCCCTTGACCCTGGGCCGGTTTCGGCTGCCGTCCTCGTCGTCTTCCGGCGTGTCGCGGTTCCAGAACGGGCGCGTGTCGTTCGACTTCGAGGTGAAGGACGGGTGCCGTCGCATAAAGGCCCAGTTCGCTCGATTCGACGGGCGCGACGATCTGACGTTTGAGGCGGTGCTTGACGAAGAGCCGCGCGACACGATGGTGATTGCCACGCCGTGGGCCGAAGACCCGCTCGCGTTCTACTACAACCAGAAGATCGTTGCCATGCGAGCGCAGGGCAGCTTCAAGAAGGGCCTGCTCGTACATGGCTTTTCGCCGGAGCGTTCGTTCGGCTTGCTCGATTGGGGCCGCGGCGTGTGGACGCGCGACAACACGTGGTACTGGGCCGTCGCGCAAGGTTGGCAGGATGGGCGCGGAGGGGCGCAGCCCGGTGCTCATCGGTTCGGACTCAACCTGGGGTACGGTTTCGGCGACACGTCCGCTGCGTCCGAGAACATGGTGTTCGTGGACGGCGTTGCCCACAAGCTGCATCGCGTCGACTTCGGCATTCCCGAGAAAGCGGGGGCTGCGGTTGCGAAAAAGACCGAGGATCGCTACCAGCTTGACCAGCCTTGGCACGTGACCGACGACGAGGGTCGTTTGGATATGGTGTTCACGCCGATGCTCGATCGCGTCGACTGGATGGATTTCAAGGTGATCCGCACCGACCAGCACCAGGTATTCGGAAGGTTCGACGGTACGGTGACGCTCGACGACGGCACCGTGTTCGAAGTGGCGAACCTGTTAGGGTCGGCCGAGGTCATCCACAACGTGTATTAGAGCAAAGGGGGGGGGGCAGTTCAAGGCGAACTGAACTGCCCCCCCCCCCCTTTTTTTTTGTCGTTGGTGGGTGCTTCAGGCTTGGTGCCCGATGCGCTGCGGCGGTCGGGACGGGGTGCCCATGCTCTCCGTCCCCCGGAATGAGGCTTGCATACGACTTGCGCGCGAAAAACCGCTCCCGCTGGCAGGTTTTGACGGTTTGGGGTTGTCTAGACGAACTTCGCTTGTCTCACCCCTTTGCTCACTTTTTATTTTACCTGATCAGAGCGCTGTGATGTCGGATGAGGTTCCCAAGGGCGCTCGTCCCGCCGGACCAAACGACCTCAAACCGTCAAAACCTGCCAGCGGGAGCGGTTTTTCGCGCGCAACCTCTTGATTGGGGCGGCGACGAGGGGCGCGCTGCCGGTTGGCGGGGCCCCGCCAGGCAAGGGGGCGCTTGTCGACAACGGCGCGCTCCCGACAAGCCGGCCAACGGCGCTCCGATTGGCAGCGGGACGCTGTCGATCGGAGCCAACGGGATGCCGGGCAGCGCCCGCCGCCCGTCGTCGCCTGGCAACACCCCGCCAGTCCCCCCAATAAAACGAAGGCGAGGTCATCGACCTCGCCTTCGTTCTGCCATGCGGTTGGGAGCTGTTACAAGCTCGCTGCTTCGAAGCGGCGCTTGAGAGCTTCCTGGTGGATGCTGTACTGCAGGGCCATATCCTTTGTCACGCGGCCTTCTTTTACCAGGTCGAACAAACTTTGATCCATGGTGCGCATGCCTTCCGCGCCGCTGGCAGCTATCACGCTGTCGATCTGGTGCGTTTTCTCTTCGCGGATAAGGTTGCGAATGGCGGTGTTCGCGAACATGATCTCGAATGCAGGCACCGCGCCGCCGTCGATTGCGGGAACCAGCTGCTGGCTGACGATAGCTTGCAGCACCATGGACAGCTGGATGCGGATCTGGCGCTGCTGCGAAGCGGGGAAGGCGTCGATGATGCGATCGACCGTGCTGGCTGCGCCCGTGGTGTGCAGCGTCGACAGCAGAAGCTGCGCCATTTCGGCAGCGGTCACGGCGGTGCCGATCGTGTCGTGGTCGCGCATCTCGCCAAGCAGGATCACGTCGGGCGCCTCGCGCATAGCCGACCGCAGCGCTTCGGAATAGCTGGCCACGTCGGTGGGCACCTCGCGCTGCGTCACGATGCAGCTGCCGTGCTTGTGCACGTATTCGATGGGGTCTTCCATGGTGATGATATGGCCGCTGCGCTCGTGGTTCAGCCGATCGACGATGCAGGCAAGCGTGGTTGACTTGCCTACGCCAGCAGGGCCGGTGACCAGCACCAGTCCCTTTTGCAGCTGCGAGAGGCGCAGGACTTCCTCCGGTATTCCCATCGCTGCGGGGTCGGGCAGCCCAAAGGGGATGACGCGGATCACGGCGCCGAGCGACCCGCGCTGACGGAAGATGTTCGCGCGGAAACGCCCGATTCCGGAAATGGCGAATGAGAAATCCTCGTCGTGATTGCCGTTGTCGAGGAATCGATCCATGTTGCGCCCGGATACTTCGTAGATCGCGCGCACGAACGCTTCGGTGTCGGCGGGCTTGAACGGGGGCGTGTCCAGCCGAACTTGCTGACCGCTCGCTTCGTAGGCCAGGGGAAGCCCTGCTATGATGAAGACGTCGGACGCCTTCGCGTCAACCATCTCCTGCAAAAGTTGTTCCAGTTTCATGGTGTCTCCTATCGTGTTTGAGCGGCGCCCGACCAGAGCGTTTCGCCCGAGCTCGCGTTCGTCCACTGCGTCGTTGCTTTCCATGCCGTTATCTCGTACGTTGCGTTGGCGCGCACGGTTAGTTCGATGTCCAACGCTCGGCCGCTTTCGGTGCTGAACTTCGCCGAAACGGTCGTTCCTTCGCGCTTGGCGTTGCTCGGCAGCATGCCGTCCACCGCAACGAGGGCGGCGTCGAGGCTGCCGCCTGCTTTTCGTACGCTTGCCAGCGTTTCGTCGACGTTTGCGAGCAGATTCTGTGCCGCGCTTTCGTTGACGTAGGTGTCTGCGGTGAACGCTGCCTGCTTCTCCGCTGCCGCGTACGTTGCCTGGGCCGTGCTGATGGACAAAACTCCCAGTACGGCCAAACACAAGACGGTCATCAGGGTAAACAGGCTGATGGGTCCGATGCGTACCGATCCTTTCGATCTGCTCATCAAGCCTCCTCTGCGCCGGTCGAGTAGCGGGACGTGTCCAACGTGTATACGGTTTCGGCACCTTGCGTTACTGCGATATGGGCGGTATACAGGGTTCCGCCGCCCTTGTCATGTTGCTCTACCGTGCGGTTGACCTGGTATGTTGTGCTTTCGTTTCCTGCATCCGGCGTACCGTCGACTTCCACCAGGCTACCGTTTGCAATGGTGAACGATGCGGTCATGTTCCCCGATGCTGGGTCGGCTGCGAACGCTTCGGCGTTGTTCGCAGCAATCGTGACGGCGTTTGAAAGGTGGTCGGCTTCCGTTCCGCGCTCGTGCGCGATTCCCGTAAGCTGAACCACCACGGCAAGCGCGGCCATCAGAAATGCAAGAAGCACAAGCGATTCAACGATGAACGCGCCGCCATGCCATGAACGGCGGTTCTCTTCGCGTGCGCGCCTGTGGCGCGGAATCTGCACGACCATCATGAACCCCCTCGGACGCTGCGCAAGGCGACGGAGGTCGAGCCCTGGTCGGTGTACACGGTTAGCAGGCCGTTCTCGTATGCGAAGTCGAATCGCTTCGATTTCACGATTTCACGCGCTTTTTCCGGCGTGAAGGCGGCGTCGGCGCGAGCGTATTCTTCGACGATCGATCCTTGGTAGGCGTACAGTCTTGTTTCGTACACGCCGCTTTCCAGGCGCTCGGTCAGCACGAGCGCCGACCCCTCCGGTCCTTCGGCCACTCCTACGGCGTCGGTCGCATCGTTTGCGCGAATGGAGTTTCCTATGAGCGACAATCCCAGACGTGTTTCGTCGGAGGCGGTGCGCACGGCGTTGATGGACTTGTACGCGTTCGTTCCTACAAGCAGCGAGATCAGGAGAAACAGCGAAAGCACCGCGAACAAGATCGTGATGAACACGCGGTCGCGACTTTGGCTCGGGCGGCTTGCGGCTTGACCCGGGTGCGTTGCCTGGACAAGCGCCTGTGCTATGTTGTGGTTGCCGTTCATTTTGCCAGCACCACGACGTTGGGCATGACGTTGTCGGCGAACACCTCGTAGGTGATTGCGTAGTCGCTCCGGTTTACGACAAGCCCGTAGTTTTTCTCGAGATACGCCAAGGACGGCGGATAGGTGCCCTCGATCGCGCAGCATTGCTTCGCGCTGTTCAGTATGGCGTTTCGCACCGAAAGCTCGCCTTGCTCGCGTAGGGTTGCGCTGACGAAACCGTAGGCGACCCAAATGAGCGCCGCTGCGGCAACGATGGCGAAAAATATCGACATGCGTTTGCGCGTTCGCTTTCTGATCTCCTGTTTTGTCATCTCGCGGTACATGGTGTTATCCGATCGATCCCATGATGCCGATAAGGGGCAGCATGACGGCTATCAGCGTTGCTCCCACGCTGACGGTCAAAAAGGCCGCCAAGGTGGGCTCCACGCTGTCGATGAGGCGATCGAGACGGATGGAGGAGTCGTCGAAGAACGTGTCCGACAAGCTGGCCAGCACGGTTTCCAGGCTTCCCGAGCGTGTGCCTACCACGAGCATGCGCGCGTAGACGGGCTCGAACACGTTGTTGTCGAATACTGCTTGCGCCAGGCTTTTGCCGAGCGACGGGTCGGTCATCTGGCCGCGCACGTTCTCAAGCTGGGATTTCAAGGCGGGATGGTCGACCATGGCAACGGCGCGCTCCATAGCGGTGTCGGTGTTTACGCCGGCTGCGACGAAGGTGGCGAGTGCGGCCGTGAACCGCCCGACGGCCATTTGACGCAGCGGTTCGCGCGTGAGCGGCATGCGTTCGAGCAGCCGGACAAGCTTGCTGCGGCCTTGGGGCGAGCGGCTGGCGACGATGCCGACAAGCACCAGCACCGTGCAAAGCAGCGTAATGCCCAAAGCGGTCCATCCGATGATGATGGACGCGTTCACGTAAGCGAAAGATCCGCTGGTCAGGTTGCCGGTCAAGCCGGTGTAAACGTCAACGAACACGGGCAGGATGACGGCTACGGTGAACAGCAGGATCACCGTCATCACGGACAGGAGCGCGGCGGGGTAGGCAACGGCGCTTTTGGTTTTAGCGTACAGGCGGTCTTCTTCGTCGTAGTACTTCGCCAGGCTCCACAGCACGTTCTCCAAGCGTCCCGAGTGTTCGCCGGCGGCAACCATGTCCACCACGTGATGGGGGAAGCTCTCTGACTTTTCCAAAGCCTCAGCCAGTGATTTCCCTGAGATCAGCTCTGCATATACGCTGTCGCAGGCGTTCTTGAACGCGGCGTCCTGCATGTTTTCGCCTAGCAGGTAGACGGCTTCGTCCATCTGAATGCCGGCTGAGTGCATGACGGCGGCGCTTTCGCAAAATGCGGCGATCGCACTGCTTTCGAGCATCTTCGTGGCCATGTCCCTACTCGCTCCTTATCTTGCCCTCATGCGCAAACTAGCATGTCAGTACGTGTAACGATCGGTGTAGCCGGTTCCGTCTCCGACGTAGCTTGACGCGCCCCCTGCGGCAAACGTGGTGTCGATGCGCGTCCAGGTGTTCTGCCTGACGTCGATACCGGCGCCGATCCACGTGCCATCAATATATATCATGTTCCATGCATGGTATATATTATCAGGCGAGACGTTTCCGGTGATTATCTTGCAGGGAACGCCTTGGCTACGAAGCATAGCCGCTGCGAGGGATGCGTAGTCGAAGCAGATGCCGGTTTTGGCGTTGATGGTTGCGTCGGGGGAGGGAACGTATCCGGTTGCGTCGGCAAGTGCAGCGGCTTTCTCCTCGTCGTACGTTACATTGTCCACGATCCAAGTGTAAACGGCGCGCACCACGTCGCCTTGGTTCTGCGCGTTGGCGCATAGCTCGTTCGCCAGTTTTGCCGCGGCGCTGTCCGGTCCGTAGTTGCAATAGACGCTGGGCCTGATGAACGGTTGAAACTCGTCGGAAAGGGCCACGTTTTGATCGGGCAGGCTGGCCAGTTCGACATAGCGGTTTCCCGACGTGTTCTCCCATACGGTGAAAGAGTAGGTTGCGTTGCCCTCGCTGAGCGGGCACGATATGGGCGTACCGTCGTTGGGGAGGTCGTAGTTGTACTCCAGACCCCCGCTTTTCACTTGGAACTTCAATCGAGATTGCGATGTGGCGCTGACCGAAACGTAACCCTCCGAAAGATGGGAAGCGTCTATGAGCGCTCCGTCGAGGTTGGTCGCGGCCGATGCGTCGAAGGGGGAGAGGGCGGGTTCGGTCTGCGTGAAGGCTGGCCCGGAGGTTTGCCCCTGGTTGCCGCTTGACGGAGAGTCGGTTCCTCGGCCGCTTTCGCTGCAGCTTGTCAAAAGAACCAGGAGCGCGCAGGCGAACGCGGCCGCGCGCAGGCAGCGGAAGATGCGGTGCGCGCGAATTCTCCGGGGCATGGAAGCCGCCGATTTCGCAGACTGTCGACAAGGGACGACTATCGCAGCGTCTTCCTGCATGCACGCCTTTCTGGGGTTGAGCCGTATTGGGCATTATACCGCTATGCTGCAGCGTGGATCGCAGGGTACGCCAAGCTGCGGGAAAGGCATGGAGGATGTGTTGTTTCGAAGGGCGCCCCAGGGCTCGATTTGCTTGTTTATGTACGTTCATCAGGTTTTACCGCTTATTCAACAGTTGGGTAAACAGCCGAAAAATGCACCCGACAAAGAGACATTTGGACGCTTGCATGGTAAACTAATTAAGGGTTTGTACGGTTTTCGCATGAACGGAAGCTCGGGCAAGCCTACCACGGGAGTCACGAACACGAGCATGCTCGATAACGTAACGGCACACTGACAGGGGAAGCGCTCGTCGCGCTTCGCATCGTGCGGGCTAGTTGCCCGGCGCAAGCGTCAATCCGGAATGGCGATCCGGTAGAAGTGTGGGTGATACGTATGCTAGAGAAGATGCTCGATCTCAAAAACACGTTTGAAGGCAAATGCCTGGCCGTGTTCATGGCGGTTGTCATGGTTTTGACCATGACGAATTTCGCGGCTTTTGCCGAAGGCGGCGCCGACGGAGCGTCGGCTGGTTCTTCTGCGCAGAAATCGGCGGAGACCATTGAGGCCTCTCAGGATCAGCAGGCGGTTCAAGACGCCGTGCAGCACGGTGCCGATGCCGCTGGATCTGACTCGTCCGCATCGCAGGCCGGGCCTATCGTTGCGCCCGAGGTTGACGAAGCGGTGGTCACGTTTGAGGCCGAGCATGCCTACGTGTCCGTGAAGGACCAGATTCTTTATGCCAAGACGCTTACAACCGAGCTGCACAAAGAGCTGAAGTTCGCCGCTTCGGCCGATACGGGCTACAGGGTTTCCCAGGTTGTTGCACGCAACTCCGCGAGCGAGAACGTACCGGTTCAAGAGATTGACGGCGGCTACGCCATTGCCGCCGAGCACGTGGACAGCACGCTGGTGGTTACCGTGAACGCCGAGGCCGTGGAGGCCGAGCAGCCTGCGCCGGCGCCCGAGACCACGCCTATTACCGGTGACTCGAAGGTCGATACGACTGAGAATTCCGACGCTCCGGCCGTTTCTCTTTCGCAGACGGTTGGTGCAACCACGGTCTCTTTGGAAGCGGATACCGGCGTGCTTCCTGCGGGCGTCACCATGAAAGTAGTTCCGCTTGAGGGGGAGGACGTTCGTCAGGTTGCCGAAGAGAAGGCTTCTGCCGAAGGAAAGAAGCTGGTCGGCTTTGTTGCCGTGGATGTAACGCTGTTCGACGCGGCGGGAAATCAAATTCAGCCCAACGGCAGCGTTTCCCTGACGTTGGCGAACGCCGACCTGAAAGCCGAATCCACTTCTTTGTATCACTCCGAAGGCGACATAGCGGATGTCCAGAAGGTTTCCGACGGAGCCGAGGCTACGTTGAGCCATCTGTCGCCTGTGCTTGCTGTTGACGCCGTCGATGCCGTGCTGCATACCGTTACGTTCACTGCCGAAGGGAGCGATCCCGTTTCGAAGAACGTGGTAGAGGGCGAAATGTGTCCCGAGCCTGCAACTCCCGTCATTCCCGCAGGCTACGTTGCGTTTCTTGGTTGGTATCAGAAAATGGAGGACGGTTCGTTGTCTTCCGAGCGCTTTGATTTCGCCTCGCCTATTATGGCCGATACCGAGCTGGTTGCAAAATTCAGCGACAAATGGGTTGTTCTGTTCACCGATGCGAACGGCAAGGTTGTCGAGACGCAAGAGGTCTCGAACAATCAAAAGGCAAAGCAGCCCGAGCATACTCCCGTTGCCCCTTCTGGGCAGGAGTTCGATGCCTGGTATCTTGACGGGAAGCCTTACAACTTCAATACCCCGGTGACGGGCAATATTACGCTCGTTCCGCACTTCGCCGATACGCACTATGTGCACTTCGTTTCCAAGGGGTCGGCTGTGCCTTCTGCGATCGTGCGCGATGGCGGCACCGTCCCCAAGCCCAACGATCCGACTCGCGAGGGGTACGACTTCCAGTATTGGTCGACGAGCGAGGATGGAAGCTCGGGGGCGTTCAACTTCGATACGCAGATCAAGGCCGATACGGTCTTGTACGGCGTATGGAAGGGCGCGACCGTCGATTACACGCTTGTGTACAACTTCGAGCATGCGAATATTGCCGGCGATGCCGGCACGAATACGAGCAATTACTCGTTTAGCCAGCAAGTTACCATGCGCGCTCAAGCGGGGAGCACGGTGTCGGGCGATAGCTTGCGGGCTTCAGGTCTTTTGAATCCCAATCAATACAGCGACCTGGCTAAGTACGGATACTACGCGTTCGGCGATACGACCCAGATTTCCGGCACGGGCTCCACGGTAATAAACGTGTATTACAAGCGTACGCTGTATACGGTGCAATTCGATCTGGGCAGTAGCAGTTCTCGTTGGATGAGCTTTGACGGTGTTCTGTACAGTGGAGGCTGGAACTCCAGCAAGTATTCGTTTGCAGCAAAATACGAGCAGTCTATCGGAAGCCTTTGGGTGTCATCTAAGAATGCGACGTTTTGGAGCAACCGGAATCAGGGCTTTGCCGGGTGGACCGGCTTCGGCTACAGCACGTTCGTGAGCCATCGTTTTACGATGACCGAAGATATCATAGCGAGCGCCAACAACGATAAGGTGATAACGGCGACAGCGTCGTGGAACACGGTGTCGCGAAGCCAGGTAAACTACTGGCTTGAGGTGGCGGATCCCTCTAATCTTCCTGCGGATGCGAAACAAATGCCGAACGGCAAATACTACAGCGCTCTTAACGAATATACGCAAGAGCTGCTTCACAGCGGAAGCCTAAGCGCGAAGACCATCGGCGGGTTTTCCAAAAAATCGGACTACAATACAGATCCTGTCTGGGAATGGGACGGGAGCCAGTGGGTGTCTACCTACAACTTCTATTATGATCGCAATGCATACACCTTGTCCTTCAACTCCATGGGCGGAAGCTTTGTTCTCTCTAAAACGGTCTTGTACGAAGCTCCTATGGCTCAGCACGAACCTGACGACCCCACTCGCGAACATTACGTATTCAAGGGATGGTATCTGGATAGCGACTATATGCTGCCCTACGATTTCGGTACAGCCACTATGCCGGGCAGCAACGTCCAATTATATGCGAAATGGGAGTCCTCCCAATACTCCGCCAAGTTCTACACGCACGAGGGAGATGGGACCCCGGTAAAGACGCAGGGTATTGCTCAGGGCGAGTACATCAAAGATCCTGGGGTGTACATTGTGGGTCAGGGCTATGAGGGTCTGGGCGAGTTTCTTGGATGGTACTGGTATCTTCCGGGAACCGATCGCCTGGTTGCCTATAGCTGGGAGACGCCTGTATCCGGTGATGTGACCTTGTACGGGCGCTGGAAAACCGATGGGTTTTCTTTGACGTACGACAAGGGGATCGGTTTCGGAAGCGTGCCTGTCGATACTAACAGCTACGCGCTTGGCGTAAAGGCTCCTGTAAAAGACGCTTTGCTTTCTGCGTCCGGCAAGACATTCGTCGGTTGGCAGGTTGACGGATCTGGTCGCACGTACTATCCGGGGAACACTATCAAGATGAACGGCGATACAAAGCTCGTTGCTCGTTACGTGAATCCTAGTTTGGCGGTGAGCCTTGTCTTCAATGCTAACTACGGGAGCAACCCTGCTACGGAAACATGGACGGCTGAAAAGAACGATTATGTAACGCTGCCTGACAGTATGTTTGACAGGGCAGGGTATTCTTTCGCGGTTTGGAACACGAAACCTGATGGTTCGGGCAGGTCTTACTCCGTCAGCGAAGTTCTTTCGCTGACGGGCAACACCACGCTGTACGCTCAATGGAAGGAAAGCAAGCCTGTAACTTACACGTATACCGCTTTGACGGGCGGGTCGGTAAGCAGTGCTTCCGAAACGATCGCTCCTGTAACGGGCATCGCTTCTGGCTCGACGGCTTCGCCAGATTCTGGGTATAGATTTGACGGCTGGTATGACAACGCGGAGGCATCGGGAAATCCGATTTCCCGTGACGCGCGTTTCGTTCCTTCTAAGGTAGACGGCGTTTATGCCGGGGGCAGCTATTGGGCCCGCTTCGTCGTCGATGAAACCCAGACCTACGCGGTGAGCTACGCCACCGACGGCAACGGCACGGCCGACCCCGCCGACAACCGGGGCATCCAGGTGCTCGGCACCTCCGGCGTGACCGGCTCGACCGCCGCGCCCGCCCCCGGCTACAAGTTCGAGGGCTGGTACAAGGGCGACGCGCGCATCGAGGGGGCCGGGGCGGCGCTGAGCGCCGAGCTGGCCGCCGCCAACGTCGACCGCGACGGCGGCCTGTACAAGGCGACCACCTTCACGGCCAAGTTCGTCCCCGACGACGGCCAGACCTACGCGGTGAGCTACGCCACCGACGGCAACGGCACGGCCGACCCCGCCGACAACCGGGGCATCCAGGTGCTCGGCACCTCCGGCGTGACCGGCTCGACCGCCGCGCCCGCCCCCGGCTACAAGTTCGAGGGCTGGTACAAGGGCGACGCGCGCATCGAGGGGGCCGGGGCGGCGCTGAGCGCCGAGCTGGCCGCCGCCAACGTCGACCGCGACGGCGGCCTGTACAAGGCGACCACCTTCACGGCCAAGTTCGTCCCCGA
>NZ_PPTQ01000005.1:88321-174827 GCF_003340345.1 Paraeggerthella hongkongensis
GGTACAAGGGCGACGCGCGCATCGAGGGGGCCGGGGCGGCGCTGAGCGCCGAGCTGGCCGCCGCCAACGTCGACCGCGACGGCGGCCTGTACAAGGCGACCACCTTCACGGCCAAGTTCGTCCCCGATTTCTCCACGCTCAGTGCAAGCGGCTTCGACGTCACCTACGACGGCGCTCCGCATAAGGTGCTGCTGCACGGCGTTGTTCTGCCCGGCGATACAATCGAATATTGGGTTGGCGACACGCAGCTTGCTGCCAACGAGTTCGTCAATGTGGCGGATTCCACCGAAGTTACCGTGAAGGTGATCCGCGGAACCCAGGTGTGGACCAGCAATTCGGTAACCGCCAGAATCACTCCCGCGCCCGCCACCATCAAGGTTAACGACTCGTCCAAGAAGTTCGGGGAATCCGACCCTGCCTTCACGGGTGCGGTCGAAGGGCTGATCGGCTCCGATTCGCTGGGCAATGTGGTTTACAGCCGCACCAACAACGATGAAGCCGTCGGTTCCTATGCAGGTGTCCTTACTGCTACGGTCGACAATCTCAACGGCAACTACACCTATACGGTGGAGCCGGGCGACTTCTCCATCGAGCCCGCAGACGGCAATATCGTTCGCATCACGTCCGATGCCGAAGGTTTGACGAAGGTCTACGACGCGCAGCCTGTATCCGTTACGGCCGAGGCTGACGTCGAGGGCTCCACGCTGCTGTACTCGGTGGACAACGGGGCAACCTGGTCTGAGAGCAATCCGTCGTTCACGAACGCCGGAACGTACACGGTGCACGTGAAGGCCACGCACCCGGGGTACCGGGAAACGGCTCCGGTGAGCGCGACCGTTGTCATCACCCCTGCGCCCGTCACCATTACGGTCGCCGATGCTTCCAAGGTTGCAGGTGCCGCCGATCCGACCTTCACCGGCACGGTCGAGGGCCTGGTGGCCGAAGGCGATCTGGGCGACGTGGCCTACGTCCGTCCCGGCGGCGAAGAGGCCGTGGGCGTGTACCAAGGCGCTCTGACCGCCCTGTTCACGCAGAATCCGAACTACGCGGTTTCCGTGATCAACGGTACGTTCACCATTACGGCTCCGCCGATTCCGCCGATTCCGCCCGACCCGGTCGAGCCTACTCCGACGCCTACGCCGCTGCCCGAACCGGGCACGGTTCCTCCTGACAGCCCGCTGGCGCCTATCGTTGCGCCCATCGTGAATGTGCTCGGGGGCGCTGCCGAAGCGGTCATCGGCGACAACGAGACCCCGCTTGCTCAGCGCGAAACCGAAATCTCCGATGGGGAAACGCCGCTTGCTGGTCACGATCATGCGTCGTGCTGGGTGCACTGGTACATCATACTGGGCATCATTGTCACGGCCATATATTCCGCTTGCGTGACGCTGCGTCGCAGCCTGTTCTCTCGTAAGCTGAAGCAGTACGAAGACAACCTGACCGGGGGCGGTGACCCCGCTCCCGGCGCGCCTTCTCGGTTCGACGACGAGGCCTCCGCGGCAAACGTTTCTCAGGGTGTTCCTGCGGGGACGGTTGTAGCTGCCGGGTTGAACGAGTAGGGAAGGGAGGATACGCATGAAAAAGAGCAACGTCATCGTCTTTGCCCTGCTTGCGGCAATCTCGGTATTTCTGCTGTGGCTGTGGTACTTCTTGGGCTTTAACCGGGTCGACGATCCGCTTGACCTGGTTTTGTCCATCGTATGGTGGGCGGTTATCGCGGTTTCCATTGCGGTCATCGTTCGCGCGGAGCGGGTTCGCCGTCGGCGCATTAGAACCGTGTACGTAGGCGATAATGCCACGTTCAACAGCGAAAAGGGGCTTATGCGCTTTTCGGAGGGGGAGCCCATGCAAGACGTGGTAGCTTCCATTGTTGAAAACTTGAAGTACGACTTCACGCGCGAGGAGTTTCCCGATAAGGAAGCGTTCCAAGCGAAGTATTTCGTGCGCACGAAGGAATTCCGGACGGAAGAAAGCCCCGAGGCCGTAAAGGACCAGTCGATGGAATCTGCTCAGACCGCATTGGATTCCTCTGCGTCCGCGCGCCGCGCATGGACGGGCGAAGTGGTCGTTGCGGCCACTGGCGAGGAAAAGCCGTTTGGAACGCCCGAAGAATTGGCTGCTATTTTGACCACGCTAGGAGCTGCGGCTTAAAAGCCGCCTTTCTGGTCGCGCTTGCATCGACAGCCCTTCCGGCGAAGTTTCTGGAAGGGCTGCTTCTTAGCTTACGCGACATCGTCGTTTGATCATGGTTCGACCGCGTGAGTCCTGCGGTGCAAGTTGGGTAGACGCTTCTCTTGCTTGCAGGGCCTGGTAGGCTTTTGAACGTTTAATTGCAAGTAGAATGGTTGTGATTCTCGTATGAGGAGCTATCGACTTAACGACATCGAGGAATTACCCGACCTGCGTCATCTGCTCGAACGCAGCGCGCGGCTCTTTTCGGGTAAAACCGCATTTGCCGAGCTGTCGCGTTCTTCGGGGCTGCGCGAAGTGAGCTACGCTTGCTTTCTCGAGGACGTGCGGGCCCTGGGCACCGCGCTTTTGGAGCGCGGGTACGCCGGCAAGCGCATCGCGCTCATCGGGGAAAACTCCTACGCGTGGATTCTTGCGTACTTCGCGATCGTCAACAGCGGGATGACGGTGGTTCCCTTCGATAAAGAGCTTTCCTGCTCTGAGATCGTCGACCAAATGGCAAGGGCGAACGTTGATGCGCTGTGCCATACTGCATCGTACGCGCCCGAGGCGCGTCGCGCGGCCGATGCGTTGAAGGAGCGCCGCGGGCTCGATGTGGAGCTTTTTGACATGGGGTCGTTGTCTGCGGGCGAATTGGCATGTGACCTGCTTTCTTGCGGGCGAGATCAGATCGCGCTCGGCAACGATCGGTACGCGCGGGTTGAACTGGATCCGGATGCGGTGTGCTCGATTTTGTTCACATCGGGAACCACGGGCGTGAGCAAGGGCGTTTTGCTGAGCCATCGAAACTTCGCATCCAATATAAAAGGGGCTTGCGAGCTGGTGCTTTTCGGCCCGCAGGATACGCTGGTCTCCGTTCTCCCCATCCATCACGCCTACGAGGACATGGCGGGCATCTTCTGTCCGTTGTACTATGGGTGCACCGTGGGGCTCTGCTCCGGTTTGAAAATGCTCCCGAAATGCCTCGACGCGTTCAAGCCTACCATTCTGTGCTTGGTCCCCTTGTACGTCGAAACGTTCAGAAGCAAGATTCTTCGCGCCGCAAAAGAGGGCGGCCGCGAACGACAACTTGCTTTCGCCTGCAAAGCAAGCTCGCTGCTTCGGCGCATTGGCGTCGACGTTTCGGACAAGTTGCTCGCGCAGCCCCGGGAGGCGTTCGGCGGCCGTCTGCGACTTGTCATCTGCGGAGGAGCGCCGCTCGATCCAGCCTATGCGCCGTTTTACCGCTCTCTCGGCATCAATCTTATTCAAGGGTACGGCATTTCCGAATGTTCTCCCATTGTTTCGGTCAACCGCAACAACGAGTTCAAAGACGATTCCGTTGGCCGAGTGATTTCGTGCGCGCGCGTGCGGTTCGACGAAAGCGGGCAGATTTGGGTCAACGGCCCGTCGGTCATGGCGGGGTACTTGGATGAAGAAGCCGAAACGCTGGTCGACGGTTGGTTTCCAACGGGCGATCTGGGATGTTTGGACGCGGATGGGTTTCTGCACATCACGGGTCGGTGCAAAGACATCATCGTCCTGAGCAACGGCAAGAACGTTATGCCCCAGGAAATCGAGCGTGCTTTGACGGCGTGCGATTCCGTAGCCGAAGCGGTGGTTATCGGCGGGCCTGGAACAGGCAACGGTTCCGAGTGCTTGGCGGCGCACATCTACCCGGACTTTGAAGCTATCGGGTTGGATGCGAAGTCTCCAGAAGCTGCGGCGGCCGCTCGGGATCGGGTGCGCGCCGATATCAGGCGCGTTAACAGGGGCCTGGCGTTTTACAAGCGCATAGCAACGTTTGCGGTGCGCGCCGAGCCGTTCGAGAAAACGACAACGCGCAAGGTAAAGCGGTTTTTGCTTGTTGAGGATACGAAGGGAATGGTACATGTTTGATCGCGTTCGAAGCATCATCCAGGGCTACATCCAGCGCGACGACCTGGAGATCACGCTTGATACCGACGTGCTGAGCGACCTGGGCATCAACTCGCTTGAGTTGGTGGAGCTGGTGTGCGCGTTCGAGATGGAATTCGACCGGGAGATACCGGAAAAAGACATTCGCCAGTTCGTGACGGTCGAAGACATCGTGCGTTATCTGGAAGCGATCGAAGCGTAGGCTGAAGCGCCGTGGACCTGTTCCTTGCATCCGTGCCCGCCGCTGACGAGAAGCTGCTCGCCAAAGCGGCGCTTCCCTTTGCGACGCCGGCGAAGCGCGCCCGCATGGAGCGTTGCCGCGTTGCGCAGCAGCGCGCGGGCATGGCGCTCGCCGAGGTTCTGCTTGCGTGGGCGCTGCATGAAAAGCGGGGCGTGAACTTGCGCGCCGTTGAGCGCTTCGAGGGCGATTACGGAAAGCCGTTCGTGCGCTACGCTGACGGCTCGGTCGAATTCAGTTTGAGCCATTCCGGATCGTACGTCCTGGTCGGGATCGATGATGTCCCCATTGGCGTGGATATCCAGCAACGGCGCCAGGCGGACGAGCGGCTTGCGCGCAAGGTTATGGACGCGGCCTCGTTCGAAGCATGGCTGGAATCTTCCGACAAAGCAACGCTCTTCTGCGATTGCTGGGCTCGCATGGAAAGCGAGCTGAAGTGGTGGGGAGTTGGAATCGCGGGTCTTGGAAGGGCCGATCTTGTTCTTCCGGAAGGCGTGTCGTCATGCGCGGTTGATGCTCCTGCCGGGTATTCGGCTTCCGTGTGCGCTGCGTTGCCGAAACCCGCCCCGTTGCGGGCGTCTCCTCGAACCGTGCAGATTGAGGAGTTGCTTGCTTTTGCCGAAAGGGAAGGGCTGTGATCGTGAAGCAAAACGAGGATACCCGTAGCGCGTTGCCGTTGCCCGATGCGCCGGCGCGCGCAAGCAGAAACGAAGGAGCGTCCCTTATGGCAGGTCGGTATCCGTTGACTCACCCGCAGAGCCGCATTTGGCATGTCGAGCAATCGCATCCGGGAACCAGCATGTGGAACAACGCCGGTACGCTCAAGATTCGCGGGCGTCTTGATTTCGATTTGCTGGACAAGGCCATTCAGCTGTTTTTGGAGGCGAACGAGTCTCTTCGCTTGCGCATCTGCCTTGTCGACGGCCAGCCCATGCAGTATGTGGCTGCACATCGGCCCGTACATATCGATCGACTGGATTTCAGCTCCACGGGCGTGAAGGGGCTGTATGAGTGGGATGTTCGTCAAACGCAGGCGCCCATGTCGCTGATCGACAGCCCCCTCTATTACTTCGCTTTGGCGAAAACCGCCCCCGACGAGGGGTACCTGTACGCGAAGATGCACCATATCATCTCCGACGGCGTGTCGTTCGTGGTGTTCGCAAACGAGGTCATGGACTGGTACGACATGCTTTTGCGCGGGGAAACTCCCGTGCCCCGGCCTGCAATTTCGTATCTCGATTACGTCGAGGAGGAACGTCTCTATCGGGAATCCAAGCGATTCGCTTACGACGAGGCGTACTGGCTCAAGCGGTTCTCCGACTTCTCCGATGCCACGCTGCTCAAGCCTCGAACGTCGGACTGCTTTGCAACGAAAGCGAAGCGCAAGGCGTGCGTGCTTTCAGCTGAGCTTTCCACGGCGGTGCGGGGCTTTTGCAAAGAGCATCGCGTGTCGGTGTTCGCGTTGCTGCTGTCCGCGTTTTCCGTGTATCTGAATCGCGTGTTGGGGAAAGAAGACCTGGTCATAAGCGCTCCTGTATCGAACCGCACGTTCGCGGGGTCCAGTGAGCGTTTCGGTATGTACGTGAGCACGGTGCCCGTGCGGGTGGCGGTCGACAACGAGCGTGCGTTTTTGGATTTTGCCGAAGGGGTGTCCAACGAATGGTTTTCCGTTCTCAAGCATCAGCGGTATCCGTACGACGTGCTCATGGAGAAGATTCGCGAACGTCGTCCCGACATCGACCAGCTGTACGATATTTCCTTGTCGTACCAGGTGGGGACGTTCGAAACGAAGAAGCGCTGCTTCTCCTACGAAGGGCGTTGGCATTTCAGCGGGCATCAGGCATCCTCGCTCAACATTCACTGGAACGATCGCGAGAACAACGGGCGTTTCGTGCTGGATTACGATTACCTCTCGCCCCTGTTCGCGGCGAAGGAAGTTGATTTCATCCACGAGCATTTGTGCAACATCGTAGCCGATGCCGTTGCTCATCCCGAAAAGCGGCTTTTCGAGCTTGCCATGGTTTCTGCGGAAGAGCGAGACAAGGTGCTGTACCGGTTCAACGACACCGATGACGGCTTCGAGCGAACCGACCTGGTCAGTCTGTGGAAGCGCCGCGTTGCCGAGGGCCCTTGCGAACCGGCGTTGACCTATCGCGGTCGAAGTTGGACGGCGGCCGATTTGGACCGGGCCTCCGACGAGGTTGGCAACGTGCTCGCGAACGCGGGGGTTGCGCCGGGCGATGTGGTCGCGCTTGCGTTGCCGCGAAGCGACGTCTACTATGCGGCCATGCTGGGCGCCCTCAAGGCGGGCGCGGCGTTCATGCCCATTGATCCCTCGCTTCCCGAGGAGCGCGTTCGCTATATGCTGAACGAGTCAGGCACGCGGTTCGCGCTGGTTGGACCAGGGGATTTGGAGGACCGACAGAAGGGGGCGCTCCTGTCGGTCCCCGTGGCCTCGCTGCGCGCCGAGGAGCTTGTGCGGCGCGTTTCTTGCGTGCGATCGGAGGCGGCCGCGGGGAAGAGCCGCTGCTTGGAGGGTGCTGCCTCAGAGGGGATCTGCGCTGCACGGCGCTTTCCCGATCCCGGCCAGGCGGCGTACCTCATCTACACGTCGGGCTCGACCGGCACGCCGAAGGGCGTGGTGGTCGAACATGCGCAGATTGCCCACTTCGTGCTGTCGATGCGCGCGGTGTGGGGTCGCACCCCCGGCGGCAGGATGCTGTGCGTGGGGCCAGTGTCGTTCGACATCAACATCATGGAGGCGGCTGTCGGCTTGTTCTCGAACCGTACGCTCGTGGTGGCCGACGATCGGCAGGCCGACTACCCCGACGACCTGTGCGCGCTTATGGGGAAAGAGCGCGTGGACCTTATGATGGTCACGCCGGGACGCATGGAGATGATCCTTTCGGCCCAGGCGGGCGCTCATGCGCTGCGAGGGGTTCGGGAGATCGGATTGGGGGCCGACGTGCTTCCGCCCGAGCTGCTGCGGCGCATCCAGCAGGTTACGTCGTCGTGCGTCACGAACTTCTACGGACCTACCGAAGTGACGATTGCGGCCACGTGCTGCGACGTGACCGGCCGTGTCGACGTCAACATAGGTCGGCCCATGAACGGCGTGCGCGTCTACATTCTGGACCCGCACCTCAATCCGGTTCCGATTGGCGTTCCAGGTGAGCTGTACGTTGGAGGCGCTGGCGTGAGCAGGGGATACGTTGCGCGTGCCGAGTTGACGGCCGAGCGCTTCGTGCCGTCTCCCTTCGTGGAAGGGGAGCGTCTTTACCGCACGGGCGACGTGGGCCGCTGGTATCCGCTTGGCGAAATCCAGTTTCTCGGGCGCATCGACCGCCAGGTGAAGATTCGCGGGTACCGCGTTGAGCTGGGAGAGATCCAGAACAGGCTGCTGCAGTTGGAGGGGATCCGTTCGGCGGCGGTGGTGGCGCACGACGAGCAGGACGGACGCAAATCGCTGTGCGCGTACGTGGCGGGGGACTGCGTGCCCCCTGCTGCGCGGATGAAGGCGCACCTGTCCGAATCGCTGCCGTTCTACATGGTTCCCTCGTGCTTCGTGGAGCTCGACGAGCTTCCTCTTACGACAAGCGAAAAGCTTGACGTGCGTCGTCTCCCCAAGCCTCAACGGGAGGCGGTGGGCGCGCGCTCGTTCGAAACCAATACTCAGCGAAAGCTCGCGGAGCTGTGGGAGGGCATCCTGGGGATGGGTTGCGTTCGTCCCGACGATCACTTTTTCGAAATCGGCGGGGATTCGCTGTCCATCGTGCGCATGATAGCCGCAGTGGCCGATGCCTTCGATGCGAACATCGATTTGGTGGACGTGTACCGCGACCCGACGCTTGCCGCCTGTGCCGCGCTGATCGATCGGGCGGAGGCCAGCTACTGCAAGCCGGTGAAGCCCGTGGCAGCGCGCCGTTACTATCCGGCCACGTCAACGCAGCAGCGCATGGTTTTGGCGGCAAGCGAGGCCCCCGATTCCGTTGCTTACAACGTGCCGGCGTTGTTCGTGTTCGAAGGCATGCTCGACGAGGACCGGCTCAAGGCCGCCTTGGAAAAGCTGCTCGCTCGGCATGCCGTTCTGCGCACGTCGCTGCACGTGCGCGACGGCGCGATCGTGCAACGGGTTCATCGTTCGGTCGAGGTGCCGTACGAGTCGGTTGCGTGCGCCGACGCCCGCATCGCGGCATGCGCGAAGCGGCGCGTTCGGCCCTTCGACGTCTCAAGCGCTCCGCTCATGCGGCTTGTCTCCATTCGAACGCCCCGGCGGCATGCGTTGCTGTTCGACTTCCATCATGCCGTTTGCGACCAGGCGGGGCTTCGGATCGTGCTCGACGACTTCGCCGCTTTGTACCAGGGGGACGCGTTGCCTCCTCTTGCCGTCGATTACAAAGATTGCGCTGTTTGGCTGGAGGGGCGCCTTGCCTCGGACGCTTTGGAGCAACATGCGGCGTATTGGCGCGAACGGCTTTCCGGTGACCTTCCCGTGCTGGCCCTGCCCACCGAGCGCCCTCGAACGGGCGAACGGAAGGGGGCAACGTGCGAGGCGCGCATCGCCGCGAGCGCGCTCGCATCGTTGCATGCCCTTGTCCGCTCCCAAAAGGCAACGATGGCTACGGCGCTCATGACCGTGTTCGGGCTGGTGCTTTCCCGTACCGCCTTGCAAGACGAGGTGGTGATCGGCATGCCCGTGGAAAACAGGATGCAACCCGCGATGCAGCATACGGCGGGCGCTTTCATCAACACGGTTCCGGTGCGGTGCGCGTTTTCGGACGGGCAGACCGTCCGCGCATGCTTCGACGCGGTGCATCGCGCTTTGAGCGAAGCCGTTTCCCATCAGGATTATCCGTTCGAGTGCATCGTGGCCGATGCGGGAGCCGCGCGTCAGCGCGGGCGCAACCCGTTGTTCGATGCAATGCTCGTGTTCGGGAAAGACCAGGTGAACTTGACGCTTGAAGGCGTATCCGCAACGCCTCGGTTCGTGGACGTTGCAACGGCGAAGCTCGACGTGACGCTGTTCGCCTACGAAGCGGCGGACGGCCTGACGTTCAGATTGGAGTACGATCGAAACCTGTTTTCCGCTGCAGCAGCGCGGCGCATGCTCGATCGTTTCGTCCATACCGCAGCAACGCTATTCGAGGCTCCCGACGAGGGCGTCGCGCGCGTGAGCGTGCTGCCCTTGGAAGAATATCAGCTGGTGACAAGCGGGTTTGCGGGAGATAAGGTGCCCGTTCGCAACCGGCCTCTCTGCGCGTGGGTGGAAGACCTTGCCGACCAGCGCCCGTGCGACGAAGCCGTTGTGGCCTCGGACGGTCGGCTGACGTTTTCCGGGTTGGATCGGCAAGCCGACTGCATCGCATGCGCTCTTGCCGAAGCAGGGGCAGGGCCCGGAACACTGGTGGCTGTCATGATGCGTCGCAGCGCGGCGCTGCTTCCGGCTTTGTTCGGCGTTATGAAAGCGGGCGCTGCTTACGTTCCCGTCGACCCGACGTATCCGGCTGATCGCAAGGCGCTCATGCTGGCCGATAGCGGGGCGCGCCTTGTGCTGGTCGATCGCCAAACATGCGACGCCTGCCCGGAGGTCCCGTCCGCCGCGGCAAGGGTGGTCGTCGAGGATGCGCTTCTTGCGCGCGCCTCGTTGGATTCGGCGCGGGCTCGCAGCGAGCGTATGCGCAGGTGCGCCGAGGCGAAGCCGGACGACCCTGCGTACGTCATCTACACAAGCGGGTCGACCGGGGTGCCGAAGGGAAGCCTTCTTACGCGTGCGGGCGTGGCGAACCTGCGCGATGCTATGGCTTCGTGCATCGGCTACCGTCCTGCATGGACCGCGGTCTCGGTGACCACGATGTCGTTCGATATCTTCGTTGCGGACGCGCTGCTTCCCTTGACGTACGGCTGCCGTACCGTGCTCGCCGACGAAGAGGAACTTCGACAGCCTCGTTTGCTGACCGGTCTTATCGAGCGCGAACGGGTCGATTTTCTGCAGGCGACGCCCTCACGCATGCAAATCATGGTGCGCGACCAGGCGTTCGTCCAAGCGGCTTCGCGGCTTTCGACCGTGGTGCTGGCAGGAGAGAAGCCGCCGCTTCCGTTGGTTCGAACGTGCAAGCGCATCATGCCTGGCGCACGTCTTAAAAACGGGTACGGCCCGACCGAGGTGACCGTGTACACTTCGTTTCAGGATATGACCGACTGCGCGTACGTGAGCATTGGGCGACCTATCGCGAACACGCGCGTCTACGTGCTCGACGAGGCGCTGCGGCCTGTTCCCGTGGGAACGTACGGGGAAGCCTACATTGCCGGAGCGGGAGTGTCGCCGGGCTACATCGGCCGCCCCGATCTGAACGAGTCGCGCTTTCTCCCTGATCCGTTTCACGAGGGAAGCGTTATGTACCGATCGGGAGACGTCTGCCGTTACGACGAGCACGGCGAGCTGTTCATTGCAGGGCGCGTCGATCATCAGGTGAAGGTGCGCGGTTTGCGCATCGAGCCCGGCGAGATCGAAGCGGCCCTGTGCGCTCTTGACGGCATCGCCGAAGCTGTGGTGGTGGCGCACGGGGCGGGAGAGCGCAAGCAGCTGGTTGCGTACTATACGGCGTCCGAGCCGCATGAGGTTTCGCGGTTGCGGTCTGCGCTTGCGGCGCAGCTCCCTTCGTTTTTGGTGCCCGCGCGCTTCGTTTATCTTGAGGCCCTGCCCGAAACGGCAAACGGAAAGGTGGATCGCGGGCGCCTTCCCGATCCGGACGCGAGCGCTTGCGCGACGACGGCCGAGCCTTCCCGCCCGCTTTCCGGCGCGCCTGAGAAGCGGGCGTATTCGGCCGAGGAACGACGGCTCCTGCGCGCGATCGAGCACGTCCTGGGAGTGCGCGGCGTCGGCCTGACCGACAACGTGTTCGATCTGGGAGGCGACTCCTTGGCGGTCATCTCCATCCAGGCGCGGCTCGCCCCGCACGGGTGGACGCTGCGCACGCAGGATTTCTACGATGCCGATACCATCGGGGATCTGCTCGCACGTGCGCACATGCCTGGCGCGAAGAGCGTTTCCGAGCATCAGCAGAACACGGGCGGAAGCGCATCGGATCGTCGTTTAGCCGATCGAAGCGAAGCGGCGGCATCGGTTGCGCGCAATGCGGCAGCGGCTTGCGAAAAGCCCGTTGCCGCATGTTCTCTCGACCGTGTGCTTGTAACGGGAGCGACCGGGTTTCTGGGCGCCCATGTGGTGGCGGAGCTTTTAGCTGCGGGCGCGGGGGAGGTGCTTTGCCTGGTGCGCGCCGCCGACGACGTCGAGGCGCAGGTGCGCCTCGATCATGCACTGGCAGCTTACGGGATGGACTTTGCCCCTGCGGTCCGCGCCGTGCGTGGAGACGTGTCGAAAGACGATCGCGGTTTGGCTGCGTCGCTCGGTGCGATCGACGCGGTGTTTCACTGCGCAGCCATCACCGACCATGTTGGTCGGCGCGAGGAGTACGAACGCGTCAACGTCGAGGGCACGCGTCGCATGCTGGAGCTGGCCGCTATGCTGGAAGCGCAGTTCATGCACGTGTCGACGATGAGCGTGGCCGGCAGGGGCGGTGCGCTGTTCGACGAGCGATCGTTCGACGTGGGGCAAGACGTCGATTTCAACGAATACGCTCGAAGCAAGTACCGGGCTGAGGCCGTCGTGCTCGACGCTTTCGCGAAGGGCGCTGCGGGTCGCGTGTTTCGCGTGGGGAATCTGACGGGCCGCGCTCGTGACGGGGCGTTTCAGCGCGACGTTCATCGCAACGCCTTCGCGATGCGCATTGCCGCTTACGCCCGTTTGGGATGCTATCCTGAAAGCCTGGCCGAACGGTTCGAGATGACGCCCGTCGACTCCTGCGCGCGCTCCATCGTGCTTTTGGCAACGTGCGACTCGCATTGCATTGCGCACGTATGCAGCGATCGGCAGATCGACGTCAAGGAGCTTGCCGCGCTTTTGCGGCGTTGCGGCCACCCTGTTGAGCCGGTGTCTGACCAGGCGTTTGCCCAGCGCGTTTCCGAACGCCTGAACAGCGAGTTCAAAAGCTTGTTCGGCATCGTTCGGGATGTTGTGGAACGCCCTGCCGCCCAACCCACCGAGGCGTCGGTGGCGGCCACGTGCGCTGCGTTGCAGGCGAAGGGCTTTTCCTGGCCGGACCCCGATGCGGCGTACTTCGCCCCTTACTTCGCTCAGATTCAAGCCGCCGTCGAGGCTTCGGGCCCCGTTCGAGAAAGGAGCTAACGTGGACGCTGCTTCCGCAATCGTGTTGACGGTGGTTCTCATCGCGCTGGTCGCCATGCTGTGCTACGTGGCGTTCGCCAAAGAGAAGAAAACGCTTCACTACCTGTTCATCACCATCATCATCGAGCTGATCGTGTGGAATACGGCGGTGCTCGGCGGCAAGTACGTTGCCGCCGATCCGGGGCTTTCCGTGTTCGTTGACAACTTCGCCTACTTTGGGGCCGCATTTGTGCCGGTCACCATGCTGCTGCTGGGTTTGGCGTACCAGAAAAGCTTCAAAGGCTTTTCGAAGGCTTACGGGCTGCTGTTCGTGTTTCCCGTTATCACGATGGTTGTGATATTCACGAACGACTTCCACCATCTTTTCTACCTTTCGTACACGCCGGGCGTGGGGTACGTGCAGGGGCCGTACTTCGTGTTCTACGCCCTGTATTCGTACGCGTGCCTGTTCACCGGCATGGGGCTGCTGTGCTATACCGCCATCAAAACCTCGGGCGTGCTTTCGCTTCAGGCGCTGCTCAACGTTGCGGCTGCGCTTATTCCCACGGTCACGAACATCTGCTACACGCTGCACGTTCCCGGCTTCTACGTGTACACCACGCCGGTTGCGTTCACCATCACCGTGCTGCTTTACATTGTGTCGCTGTTTCGATTCGGCTTCCTTAAAACCGTTCCCATTGCCACGCAAACCGTCATCAATCGCATTTCGGACTGTTTCGTGGTCATTGATCGCGAACTCCGCATGCTCGATTGCAACGAATCGTTCACGCGCCAGTTCTACGATCGATCGAACGCCCAGAAAAAAGCGAAGCTCGACGATTTGCTGATCGGCATGGGATTGTCCGCCGACCAGGTTGTCTCCGTTCGTTGGAACACTGCGGTTGCCTTCGAGTCCGGCCGTTTGCAAACGGCCGACCTTGCCGTCGAAACGGGCGAAGGTCCTTTGTTCTACACGGTTGAGTACACGCCTTTGTCGGAGAGCTTGTCGTATCCGGCGCTCGTGCTGTTGTTCAAAGACGTCACGCAGCACGTGCTTGACCTGCAGGCGCTGCGCGACAATCAAGATATCCTGCTTGAGCGGGAGCGCTTGGCTTCGCTCGGGCAGATGATCGGCGGGATCGCACACAATCTCAAAAGCCCCATTCTGGCTATTTCGGGAGGAATCGACCAGGTGCAATGGCTGGTGTCGGAGTATCGCGACTCGGTAGGGGACCAGGAGGTTACCGACGACGACCATCGCGAGATCGCCCGCGATATGGACGAGTGGCTTGCGAAGATGAAGATCCAGCTTTCGTACATGTCCGACATCATATCCACCGTCAAGGGGCAGGCAGCCCAATTCAGCGAGGACTCCTCGCATCCGTTCACCGTTGGCGAGGTGCTGAAGCGAACGCAGATACTCATGCAGCATTCGCTCGTGAAGGGCGGATGCACGCTGGAAACCGAGGTGAACGTCAATCGTGAGCAGGTGGTGTTCGGCGACGTGAACAGTCTTGTCCAGATTCTAGATAACGTCATCGACAATGCCATCCATGCGTATAATGGGGATGGTGGCACGATTAAGCTGAACGTGGAGCCGGTCGAGGACGGCGTGCGGTTCTCCGTTTCCGATCAAGGGGCGGGCATTGCGCCCGACGTTCAAAAGCTCCTGTTCAAAGAGATGACGACAACAAGGGGCAAGCATGGGACCGGGCTTGGCCTGTACATGTCCTACAGTACGGTAAAAGGCATGTTCCGCGGCAGCATGTGGTTCGAAACACAGCCGGGCGCGGGCACCACGTTCTTCATTCAGATTCCTTTGGCAGGAAAGCGAGGGTAGCATTGTATGCGCAAGCGGCGTAGTCGGGAGGTTTCCGAGGAATACCGTATTATGGTCGTCGATGACGAAGAGGGGATCATCGACACCGTTGTTGCCATGGTGAATCGCAGCGGATACTGGTGCAAGGGGTTCACCAATCCGCTTGAAGCGCTCGAGGAGCTTGAGCGCGAGCACTACGACCTGCTCATCCTCGACTATTTTATGCAGCCCATTCACGGCGACGAGGTGGTCGAGCGCATTCGCAAGACCGATTACGAGCTGTACATACTTCTTCTGACCGGGCATAAAGAGCTTGCGCCGCCGGTGAGCACGCTCAAGTCTTTGGCTATTCAGGCGTATTGCGAGAAAAGCGACCGCACCGACCAGCTGCAGCTGTTGGTGGAATCCGGCGTCAAGTCCATCAGCCAGATGCGCACCATAAAGCAGTTCCAGGAAGGGCTCAACAGCATTTTGGGCGCCGTCCCCAAAATCTACCAGCTTCAGCCCATCGGCAACATACTCGAGGAGATTCTTCGTCAGATCCTGCCCTTGGTCAACGGCGAGGACGCGTTCATTCTCATAGACGAGCTGCCCGAGTCGTTCGATCCTGCGGCGGGCACGGGCTCTCAAGAGCGCAAGAGCATCTTCTGCGGCATCGGCGCGTACCGCGGCTCGGTGGATTCGTTCACCAGCCTTTTGGATCACGATCTCATGGAGGCCGTCGGCCGCGCGCGCACGGATTGCGCGCTCGTGCATGCTCCCGAGGGCGTGGTGCTGCCGCTGTGCGACGAGCAGAAGCGCTCGCTCGGGGTGATTTACGCGCGCAACGTGTCGAGCGAGTACGGCATCAAGCTTTTGGAGATTTACGCCCATCAAGCTGCATCGTCTATCAGCAACGCGTTTCTGCATTCGCTCGTCAATATCAAAAACGAAGAACTGCATGACACGTACGCGCAGCTCAAGCAGCGGTACATGGATACGGTCGAGGTGCTGCGCCTGGCGGTCGACGCGAAAGACGAGTACACGCGCGGCCACTCCGATCGCGTGGCGGCCTTGGCGGTGGAGATCGGTCGAGCGTACGGGTTCGACGCCGATGCGCTCGAAGAGCTGCGGGTGGCCGGCCTGTTCCACGACATCGGCAAGATCGGGACCGCCGACGATATCCTGCTCAAAACCGACACGCTCGACGATGCCGAGTACGAAGAGATCAAGCGTCATCCCATGAAGGGAGCCATGATCTTGTCGGCCGTGTCGATGTTCGAGAGCATTGTGCCCGTGATCAGGCACCATCACGAGCGTTACGACGGACGGGGCTATCCTGACGGCATCGCCGGTCAGGACATCGAGCTGAACGCGCGCATTATCGCGGTGGCGGATGCGTTCGATGCCATGACCTCGGATCGCCAGTATCGGGCGCATCTTTCGTTCGAAGATGCGGTGCAGCAGCTGCGCGACGGCGCGGGCACCCAGTTCGATCCCTCCGTGGTCGATTGCATGCTTCGCCTGATCGAGACGCAGCCGAGAATCTTGCACATCGTGCGTCGTTAGCTTGCTTTGGCGCGCGGCGTTGCTGGCGTATCCAGGCGCGCGCCGTGCTCGTCGGCCTTCTGGCAGGCGGGCGGGCGCGCCGGTTCACCTGGATGTCGGCTTTGGTGCGTAATTAAGTAATTGTAATTCTGAACTGGGCAAACGATAAACTTTACAGAGTTTTAACCCGCATCCGACATTCCTTTGATGCTTCAACTTCATCATGTTCTTTGCAACGGGCCGGAAGGCCCGTACTACTGCAACGAGCAATGCGCTCGAGGGGCGCATCGAAGGAAGGAAGAGCATGAAGAAGCGTTTGGTTATGGCGGTGAGCGCGGCGGCGCTGGCGCTGGGTCTGTTCGGGTTGTTCGGCTGCGCGTCGGGCGACGGCGGTGCGGCTGACGGCGAAAGCTCGTCGTCTCCGTCGGGCGCGGTTTCCGTGTACTCGCGCGAGGACGGCTCTGGCACGCGCGGCGCGTTCGTCGAGCTGCTTGGCATCGAGGAGAAGGACTCGAGCGGCAAGAAGGTTGACATGACCACGCCTTCGGCGGCCATCACGAACTCCACGTCCGTCATGATGACTTCCGTGTCCGGCGACAAGAACGGCATCGGGTACATTTCTCTGGGTTCCCTGAACGACACGGTGAAGGCCCTTGACATCGATGGCGCCCAGCCCACGGCCGAAAACGTGAAGAGCGGCGAGTACAAGGTTGCCCGTCCCTTCAACATCGTGACGAAGGACGGCCTGTCCGACGTGGCTCAGGATTTCGTGGCTTACATCATGAGCGCTGACGGCCAGAAGGTCGTCGAAGAGAACGGCTTTATCTCGGTTGCCGACAGCGCTTCCGCCTACAAGGCTTCCGGCAAGTCCGGCAAGATCGTCATCGCGGGCTCTTCTTCGGTGACTCCGGTCATGGAGAAGCTGGCCGAGGCTTACAAGGCGCTCAACTCCGGCGTGACCATCGAGGTGAACCAGTCCGATTCCACCACCGGCGTCAACATGGCTACGGAAGGCACCTGCGACATCGGCATGGTCTCCCGTGAGCTGAAGGACTCCGAGACCGGCGTCAAGGCGACGGTCATCGCGCAGGACGGCATCGCCATCATCGTGAACAACGGCTCTACGGTGGACGGCCTTACTTCCGATCAAGTGAAGGGCATCTACACCGGCCAGCTGACCACGTGGGAAGACGCGCTGGCCTAAGGGCGAGCGACGTAATCGAGTAGGACTCGCATGTCTCGCGTACACATCAAAGAAGGCATTGCGAAGGCGCTGTTCGTAGCTGCCGCGGGGATCTCGATCCTCGCGGTGGCCCTTATCTGCGTCTTCCTTTTTGCGAACGGCGTACCGGCTATCGCGCAGATCGGCCTTCCGGAATTTCTCTTCGGTACAACGTGGCGTCCGGCCAACGATATCTACGGCATCTTCCCCATGATCGTGGGCAGCGTATACGTAACGGCGGGCGCTATGGTGGTGGGCGTCCCTACGGGGCTTCTGTGCGCCATCTTCCTGTCCCGCTTCGCCAGCGGCAAGATCGCGGCGGTGCTCAAGCCGGGCGTGGAGCTTTTGGCGGGCATTCCGTCGGTCGTGTACGGCTTCTTCGGCCTGGTGATCATCGTGCCGTTCATTCGCGCTAACGCCCCGGCCGACGCTCCGGGCAACGGTTTGTCCTTGCTGGCGGCTGCCGTGCTTCTGGGCATCATGATCCTGCCCACTATCATCACCGTCGCGCAAAGCGCGCTCGACGCCGTTCCCAAGAAGTACTACGAAGGAGCGCTCGCTTTAGGCGCGGACCATGAACGTACGGTGTTTCGCGTTATCGTGCCCGCCGCCGTGTCCGGCATCATGGCCGCGGTGGTGCTGGGTGTGGGCCGCGCCATCGGCGAGACCATGGCCGTCATCATGGTCGCCGGCAACCAAACGCTCATTCCCGAGAGCATATTCAGCGGCGTGCGCACCATGACGGCGAACATCGTGCTGGAGATGGGCTACGCCGCCGACCTGCACCGCGGTGCGCTTGTTGCCACCGGCGTGGTGCTGTTCGTGTTCGTCTTGCTCATCACCATGTTGTTCAACGTCATCAAGAAGCGGGGTGAGATGAGGTAATGGCACCGAAATTGACTATTGCCTACGAATCCGGCGATGCGAGCCCCGTTGCGCCGTCCAATCCAAACGACCGCATCGACGCCTTGTTCGCAGCCGCGGAAACCCGCCATGGCAAAACCCGCCGCATCGTATCCGCCCTTCTGCGTTGGGTGGTGTACTTGGGCGCGTTGGTCACAGCCGCGGTGCTCTTGTTCCTGGTGGGCTATATTCTGGTGAACGGCGTACCGTACCTCACGCCGAGCCTGTTCGCATGGGAGTACACGTCCGATAACGTCTCGCTTATGCCGGCGCTGGTGAACACCCTGGTCATGGCTGGTCTTTCGCTGGTCATGGCGGTGCCTGTCGGCGTGGGGTCGGCAATCTATTTGGTGGAATACGCGAAGCGCGGCAGCAGGTTCGTGCAGATCGTGCGCACGACCACCGAAACGTTGCAGGGCATTCCCTCCATTATCTACGGCTTGTTCGGCATGCTGTTCTTCGTGACGGCCCTGCAATGGGGGCTGTCCCTTATAGCGGGCGCGTGCACGCTGGCCATCATGGTGCTTCCCGTGGTCATGCGCACCACCGAAGAGGCGCTGCTGGCCGTTCCCGACGCCTATCGCGAAGGCGGTTTCGGCTTAGGGGCCGGTCGCCTGCGCACGGTGTTTCGCTGCGTGCTGCCCACGGCCGTTCCGGGTATTCTGGGCGGCGTTATTTTGGCGCTCGGCCGCTGCGTCGGCGAGGTGGCGGCTCTTATCTTCACGGCGGGCTCCATTGCTCAGATCCCCAATTTCCTGGATGCGGGCGCCATGGCCGTGTTCGATTCAACGCGCACGCTGGCCGTGCACATGTACGTGCTTGCCAGCGAGGGCCTGCACGTGAACGAAACGTACGCTACGGCGGTGGTCTTGCTGATCATGGTGGTGCTGCTCAACTTGATGGCCACCTTCGCCGCGAAGAAGATGAACAAGGGAGGCAAAGATGATTAATGCCACGCTCGAAAAGACCGCCGATCAGGTGATCGTCAACCCCACCTACATGCCCACCGCTCAAGGTCAGGCTGCGGACCGTCGCGCGAAGGCCAAGGCGCCGTCCAACGCTCCCGCCAAAATGAGCGTGCGCGACCTTGACCTGTACTACAAGGACTTCCATGCGCTGAAAAGCATCAACCTGGATTTTCCCAAGAACCAGGTGACGGCTCTTATCGGGCCGTCCGGCTGCGGCAAGTCCACGCTGCTCAAGTCGCTCAATCGCATGAACGATCTGGTGGAGGGCTGTCGCGTTGAAGGCGAGATCGCCCTCGACGGCGAGGACGCGTACCGTTCCATCGACGTGAACAACCTGCGCCGCCGCGTGGGCATGGTGTTCCAGCAGCCCAATCCCTTTCCTATGAGCGTGTACGACAACGTGGCGTTCGGGCCGCGCACGCACGGCGTCAAAAACCGTGCCGACCTGGACGAGATCGTCGAGCAGAGCCTGCGCGACGCCGCCATCTGGGACGAGCTCAAAGATCGCCTGAAGAAGAACGCGCTGGGCTTGTCCGGCGGACAGCAGCAGCGCCTGTGCATCGCCCGTGCGCTCGCCGTTCGTCCCGAGGTGCTGCTCATGGACGAGTCCACCAGCGCGCTCGACCCCATCTCCACGGCCAAGATCGAGGACTTGGTAGGCGAGCTCAAAAGCAAGTACACCGTCATCATGGTTACGCACAATATGCTGCAAGCGCTGCGCGTGTCCGACAAAACGGCGTTTTTCCTGCTGGGCGAGATGGTGGAGGCTGGCGATACCGACGACATCTTCACCAACCCGAACGACCCTCGCACTGCCGACTACGTCGCTGGGCGGTTCGGCTAGGCCGAGCGGCGTGCGAGGCGGCCGGCGATTGGGCGTTCCGGCCGCCTTTCGCGTGGGGGCGAGACGCCCGCGCGAGGGCGTCTCGTGCGGAGGCGACCCGCGTGCGGAGGGGCCGCCCTTGCGGGGCTGCCTCGTGCGGAGGTGACCCGCGTGCGGCTACTCCGCTTTCGATCGCAAGGACCGTCTCGCCCCTGCGCGGGTCCCGGCGTCGGCTCTGCCGTGGACGCCGCGAGCTTTTTGCGCCGGGACCCTCGGGCTGCTCGGCCGTTTCGACAGCGGATGCCGCAAAACTTGGTACAGAATCACGGGCCTGCGCTCCTTGAGCAGCCCATTACTTGCGGTTATTTTGAGCGCTTGCATCAACAGGCCAGGTCATCGAAGCTCGACGGATTCGGCGGTTGCTGAAGGCGCTTATCCAAGAGCGCAGACCCGCGATTCCGCGCCAAGTTCGGAGGTTTCCGCCGCCAGAAGAGCCTCCTGCCCGTTCGCAAACCTCGTCCCGCTCGGCTGCGCGGACGCCGTGGGGCGACCTTGGGGTTCGGCGAGCTGCCGAGGGCATGACCCCTGCACCACTTTACGCAAATTTGACTCGCTCGTTGCCCCGTTGGCAAGCACGCTGCTTTACAATGGGCCGAAACGACCGAAGCTGCCACCCGGGAGCCATCAATGATTTACTACGTAGAAGACGATACCAACATCCGCGACCTTACGGTGTACGCGCTCAAGCAGGCGGGATTCGAGGCCGAGGGGTTCGCTGCGGCCGGCGAGTTCTTCGCAGCCTGCCGCGAGCGCGTGCCGGAGCTGGTTCTTTTGGACATCATGCTGCCCGAGATCGACGGGTTGGAAATCCTGCACATGCTGCGCGAGGACGCCAGCACGAAGCATCTGCCCGTCATGATGCTTACCGCCAAGGGAACGGAGTTCGATACCGTGTGTGGGCTCGATGCCGGCGCCGACGATTACCTGGCGAAGCCTTTCGGCATGATGGAACTGGTGTCGCGCGTGAACGCGCTTATGCGCCGCGCCTCCGCGCCGGCGGTCATTCCCGATGACGACATGGCATGCGGCCCGATCGAGCTGTGCGTTTCGGCCCATACGGTGTCGGTGGACGGTCAGCCGGTCACGCTCACGCTCAAGGAGTTCGACCTGCTGCATACGCTCATGAAGAACGCGGGGCACGTGCTGTCGCGTCGGCAGCTGCTCGAGGACGTGTGGGGCATGACGTACGTGGGCGAGACGCGCACGGTGGACGTTCATATCCAAACGCTGCGCCAGAAGCTCTCGGCGGTTCGCGAAGGCGCCGATTCCTGCATTAAAACGGTGCGTGGCGTTGGCTATTGCATCAAGCAGCCTTCTTAAGCTATGAGTCCCACGCATTTTACGGTGAAGAGCCTTTCAGGGAAAATCTTCTCGAGCGTCCTTGCGTTCACGTTGGGCATTATCTTGGTGCTGGCCGTGGTCATGACCACCATTTATTACTTGTCCTACGAGCACGACGCCGAGGCGGAAATCGCCGCGAACGCGCAGAACGCCGCCACGTATCTGAACGCCACGCCTACGTCGGCCAACCTTCCTGCGCTCGAGGAGCAGTTCTCGGGGCTGACCCGCTACACGCTGATCAGCGCGGACGGAACGGTGCTCTTCGACAGCGCTGCCGACACGTCGCACATGGACAACCATGCCGACCGCCCCGAAGTGCAGGAGGCTGCGAAGTCGGGCGAGGCCGTGACCATGCGTTATTCGGAAACGCTTGGAACCGACACCGTGTACGCGGCCGTGAAGCTTGACGACGGCACGTTCGTGCGCCTGTCCGAGACGCGTCATTCGCTGTTGTCGTTTCTGGGCGACATGCTCATGCCGGTTCTGGTGGCGCTCGTCATCGCCGTGGCCTTGGTGTTCTTGCTGTCCAAAGAGCTTACGAAGCGCATCATGAAGCCTATCGATGCGCTCGATTTCTCCAGCCCGCTCGAAAACGAGATCTACGAAGAGATGGACCCGTTGCTTATTCGCATCGACGAGCAGCAGCGCCAGCTCAAGCAGCAAAACCGCGAGCTTGCCGAGGCGGAGAACATGCGCCGTGATTTCTCGAGCAACGTGAGCCACGAGATGAAAACTCCCTTGCAGGTTATCTCCGGCTACGCCGAGCTCATGAAGAACGACATGGTGCAGCCGGCTGATCGCCAGAAGTTCGCCGCGCTCATCTACGACGAGGCTCAGGCCATGCGCTCGCTCATCAACGACGTGCTGACCTTGTCGAAGCTTGACGAATCGGCGTTCGGCAAAGAAGGCGCGTCCGTGATCGACCTGCACGGCGTGGCGCAGCGCGTGGCGGGGCGCTTGTCCAGCTTTGCCGCCGACCAGAACGTGAGCGTGAGCGTTGAGGGCGGTCGCGCGTGCATTGCCGGAAGCGAGACGCTCGCAGAGGAAATGCTCTACAACCTGATCGAGAACGGTATTCGTTACAACCATGAGGGCGGAAGCGTGACCATGTCGGTCGGGCTGGAAATGGTGAAGGCTCCCCGCGTTTCGGAGCGGACGGGGCGGATCGAAAGCCCTTCTCAGCGCCACGCTGCAAGCGAAGGCCAGCCCCTGGTCCAGAAACAGGCGGTTGTTCGGGTGACGGATACGGGTCCGGGCATTCCCGAGGAGATGCACGACAAGATCTTCGAGCGGTTCTTCCGCGTGGACAAAAGCCGGTCCAAGGAGACGGGCGGCACGGGCCTGGGCCTTGCCATCGTCAAGCACGCGGTCATCCACCACGGGGGAACGATCACGGTGGAAAGCGCCGAAGGCAAGGGGACTACCTTTGTGCTTCGGTTCCCGGCGGAATAGCGTCGAAGGCGGCCGGTGGCGACGCTGAAGGGGTTGGCGCCGGGGCGGGGAAGTCGAACTGATCCTCGTGCGGGGCGCACGAGGATGCGGGCGGTTCCGCGCTCGAGAAGATTGCCGAGTCAGTGATTTTGCAAGAAGAAAGCCCTACCCCCGGCCAGAAGGATGAACCCACCTCAAAAGGTGGGTGCTCGCAGTTCGCTTCCTGGCTTTCGCATCGACGGATGCGAATCTCCATTCCACGCACTATCTTGAGCTCCCTCGTGTATTAGCATCGGTCCATCGCAAAGTATGGCTTCGAGGGCAGGACCTGTACTTGAGTATATGGGCATCGAATGCAAAATAAAGTCTTGACATATATTTTCATGAAAAGGATCTCGAAAACAGCAGAGCCTGATTCGAAAAGCAGCTTCTAGGCAAACAAGCGTTCGTATGGTACCATACGAACCATGGATACCTTATTTACAGCAATGGAGAACGAACGGAAGTCCCAAGTGGCGCCTCTGGCGGTGCGCATGCGTCCGCGCACACTCGAAGAAGTGGTCGGGCAAGAAGAGGCCGTCGGTCCGGGAAGCTGGCTGCGCAACGCGATCGAGCAGGATCGCCTGAGCTCGGTTATCCTGTTCGGACCTGCGGGAACGGGCAAAACGTCGCTTGCCCACGTCATCGCGGAAACCACAAAGGCAACGTTTGTGGAGGTGTCGGCCATCGGCGGAACCGTTTCGGACCTCAGGCGCGAGATCGACGCAGCCGAAAAGCGCTTGTCCATGAGCGGTCTGCGCACCATCCTCTTCGTCGACGAGATCCATCGTTTCAACCGCAGCCAGCAAGACACCTTGCTGCACGCGGTGGAGGATCGTGTGGTGGTGTTGGTGGGCGCTACCACGGAAAACCCGTTTTTCGAGGTGAACTCGGCGCTGATCAGCCGTTCCCGGGTGGTCGAGCTGCACGGGCTGTCCGACGAGGAGATCGTTCGTCTGGTGAACCGTGCCGTTGCGGACGAACGGGGCCTGGCAGGTCTTTACCGGCTCGATGCCAAGGCGCTGCAGGCGATCGTGCTCCTGGCGGGAGGGGACGGGCGCACTGCGCTCACCACGCTCGAGCTTGCGGCGGGCATGGTGGAGCCGGGAACCTCGAAGGCTCCGGCCACCGTTTCGGAGGAAGCTGTGCGTGCCGCCACGCCGCATCGCGCGCTTCCTTACGACAAGAACAAGGACATGCACTACGACGTTATTTCCGCGTTCATCAAATCCATGCGCGGAAGCGACCCCGATGCCGCCCTGTATTGGCTTGCCCGCATGATCGACGGGGGAGAAGACCCCAAGTTCATTGCGCGCCGCATGTTCATCGCTGCTTCCGAAGACATTGGAAACGCCGATCCTCAAGCGCTGCTTATTGCCGAGGCGGCGTTCAAATCGGCCGAGGTGATCGGCTATCCCGAATGCCGCATCAACCTGGCTCAGGCGGCGATCTACTTGGCCCTCGCCCCGAAAAGCAACGCGGCCGAGGCTGGCATCGACGCCGCGCTGGCCGAAGTGCGCAACGGCCCTCTGCGCAACGTGCCGGACCATTTGCGCGATCGGCACCGTCCGGGATCGGAGCAGTACGGCGTGTACAAGTACCCGCACAGCTATCCAAGCGGGTGGGTTGCCCAGCGCTACCTGCCCGACGGCTTGGAGCGGGGGTGCTTCTATCGTTCCAGCGACCGCGGATGGGAGGCGTATCGCAGCGAAGCCGCTGCTCGGGATCGCCTTTCTTCAGGAGAAAACCCCACGTCGCGCGAAAGGTAACCGATTTCCAACTCCTGTGAACGAGGGGTGGAAAGGCGGAGTGGTCTCGTTAGAATCAAAACCGATCGTGCTATAGTGTAGGCTTCGGAAACAGGAGGCTTCTCGTGGAATTCAGCGAACTTATCAACGTGGCGTTGCCGGTTGTCTACGTGATCGTCGGGGCGGTTCTCGTATGGCTGGCCGTCGAGTTGATTATGACGGTGCGCAAAGCGCGCCAGACGGTCGAGGACCTGCACAAGCAGGTCGAGCCCACCCTTGCAAGCGTCGAGCGCATAACCGCGTCTTTGGAGCCGGTGGCGGCGAAGGTCGATCCGCTGGTTGACCGCGTGTCGCTGACGGTGGATGCCGCAAACCTTGAGCTTATGCGAGTCGATCAGATTCTCGAAGACGTAAACGAGATCACCGACACCGTGTCCTCTGCCGTCGAGGCTGTCGATACGGTGACGAACGCCCCTATGGAGCTGGTGAACTCCGTTACCAACCGCGTGCGCAGCGCCTTCAAGCCGCGCCGCGCCAGCGACGAATCCGTTGCGCTCGGTCAGGCGAAGGCCGAGCAAGACGCGCGGTTCGAGCAGGCGTCGAACGCGTCCGTGACGCAAACCGCCGCCGCTGCAACCCAGGTGGTCAAGGAAGCGGCCGTCACGGCAGCCAAAGCCACGCAGGAAGCGGTGGCCGAGCAGCGCGAACAGCGGGCTGAGCAGCGCGTCCAGCGCGAGGAGAAGGCGGCCGCCAAGAGGGCGGTTGCCGAGAAGACGGCCGAAACCGCCGCCACCATGGCCGATGCGGTGACCGCTTCCGTCGACGAGGATGCTGCAGCTGCTTCCAAGTACTTCACTTACGACGGCGCCCCTCAGTCTGCGGATTCTCAAGGTGCGTCCGCTCAGGATCGCTAGGATCGGCAGACGCGCGAAGGAGCATGCCCTGTGGATATACCCAAGATCGAGTTGGAAGCGGCTGATTCCGCCGTGAAAACCGAGAAAGCGAAACGAAGCTTTCTTATGGTATGGACGGCGGTCGGTGCTATTCTGCTAACCGGCGTGGCCGTGTACCTGTTCAACGTCTTGAGCGTGCCGGTGGGCATTGTTCTCTGGTCGGTCATCATTGTGTTCTGCCTGCGCGGCCCGGTGAACAAGTTGGAGAAGCTGGGCGTTCCGCGCATGTGGGGGACCACGATCGCCTACGTCCTCATGTTCGCGGTGCTTGCCGTGGTGTGCCTGCTCATGTTCTCGCCGGTGTTCGGCGTGGGCGACCAGTTCGTCAACCTTATCGAGAGCATCCCCACGTACGTCAACGACATCATCGCCTGGGGCAACGTCGTGTACACGCAGTATTCCGACATCCTTGCGAATGCCGATGTCCAGCGTTACCTCGAAGATGCGCTCAATGCGCTGGGCACCTGGGCCTCCGACTTCGCGAAAAGCAGCGCAACCGGCGTGGTGGCCGTGGGCACGGGCGTGGTCAACAGCTTGGTGGCCATCGGCTTTTCGCTGGTCGTTGCGTTTTGGATCCTCATGGAGCTGCCGGCGCTCGGTCGCGAGAGCATGCGCCTTGCTGGTCCGAAGCACGCGGAAACCATTGAGATGCTTCACGTCACCTTTACCCGCGTTATGGGCGGCTACATCAAGGGCACGCTTTTGCAGTGCGCCATTATTGGCGCGGGCTGCGGCGTCGTGTTCGGCGTGCTGGGCGTTCCCAACTACGCGGCTCTTGGCGGCATCACCGGTCTGCTCAACATCATCCCCATCGTGGGTCCGTGGCTGGGCGGTGCCCTGGCCGCCATCGTCGGCGTGTTCGTCAGCCCGTGGATCGCGCTGTTCGCCCTGGTGGCGACTATCGTCATCCAGCAGGTCGTCTACACGTTCGTCTCTCCCAAGATCATGGCGAACTCCGTGGACGTGCACCCGGCACTCACCTTGATCGCGTTGATGGCGGGTTCCGCCATCGGCGGGGCCATGAGCGGATTCATGGGATCGCTCGTGGGCATGCTAGCTTCAATTCCCGCCGTGGCCGTTGCGAAGTCCGTTTTCGTGTATTATTTCGAGAAGCGCACGGGACGCCCGTTGGTGAGCCAGGACGGCGTGTTCTTCCAAGGAACGCCCGCATTGGACGGCAAGCTGGATCCCATTGCCGATGCAACCTCGCCGCACCCCGATGTGTCGGCGGCGTTCGAACGCGTTGAGCAGCGCAAGGCCGAGTCCTCCAATCGGGCTCGCCACCACAGGAAACACTGAGCGTCGGCCGTACGCGGCGCCAGGCTTTAAGACAGGCGAAGATAGAAAGACAGACAACCCTATGAAGTACATGACCAGCGCGGAGATCCGTGAAAAGTACCTGAGCTTTTTCGAGGAAAAGGGCTGCAAGCGCTGGCCCTCGTCGTCCCTGATCCCGGACGATCCGTCCCTTCTGCTGACGAGTGCCGGCATGGTGCAGTTCAAGCCTTACTTCCTGCAGCAGAAGCATCTGGAGGCTCCGTACATCGGCACCACGACCGTGCAGAAGTGCGTGCGCACCAACGACATCGAGATCATCGGCACCACGGGTCGTCACCAGAGCTTCTTCGAAATGCTGGGCAACTTCAGCTTCGGCGAGTACTTCAAAGAGGAAATGTGCGCCTGGGCTTACGAGTTTTCCACCGAAGTGCTGGGGCTTCCGGCCGATCGTCTGTACTTCACGGTGTTCTTGGACGACGACGAGACCATCGAGATCTGGAAAAAGCTCGGGGTTCCCGACGACCATATCTCGCGCTTGGGCGAAGAGGACAACTTCTGGCGCGCTGGGCCTACCGGCCCGTGCGGCCCGTGCTCGGAAATCTACTTCGACCAGGGCGAGGAGTTCGGCTGCGGCAGCCCCGATTGCGCGCCGGGCTGCGATTGCGATCGCTTCCTTGAGTACTGGAACTGCGTGTTCACCCAGTACGACGGCCAGGAAGACGGCACGCTCAAGCCGCTGCCCAAGAAAAACATCGATACCGGCATGGGCCTTGAGCGCATGGCCGCCATCATGCAGGGCGTCCAGTCCAACTACGAGACCGATGTGCTTCGCAGCTTGGTGGCCGTGGGCGAGAAGCTGACCGGCACCGTGTACGGCGAGGATCCGGCGGCGGACCTGTCTTTGCGCATCATGGCAGACCACAGCCGTGCCGTGGCGTTCATGATCGCCGACGGCATCCTGCCTTCCAACGAGGGCCGCGGCTACGTTTTGCGTCGCTTGCTGCGTCGCGCCGTCATGAAGGGCCACCTGCTGGGCCTGGACAAGCCCTTCTTGAACGATTACGTTGACGAGATTGTGAACCTTATGGGTCACGTGTATCCCGAGATCGTGGATAACCGCCAGCTCATGGGCCGCATCATCCTCTCCGAAGAGGAGCGCTTCGGCGCGAACCTGCGTCAGGGCCGTGCCTTCCTCGATGACGCCCTTGCTAAGCTTGAGGGTACGGTTTTGCCGGGCGATCAGGCGTTTACGCTGCACGACACGTACGGTTTCCCGGTGGAGGTTACGCGCGAGCTGTGCGAAGAGCGCGGCATTCAGGTTGACATGGACGGGTTCGGCGTGTGCATGGAAGAGCAGCGCAACCGCGCCCGTGCAGCCAACACGAAAGACGCCGAGGCGGCATGGTCCACGTACGGCGGCGTGATGGCCGAGATCTTGGAGGCCGTAGGCCCCACCGAGTTCGTGGGCTATACGAAGAACGACGCCGACGCGCGCGTGCTGGCCATCGTGAAGGACGGGCAGCAAGTGGATGCGCTCGCCGCAGGCGAGGAAGGTCGCGTGGTGTTGGACGTCACGCCGTTCTACGCCGAGAAGGGCGGTCAGATCGGCGATGCGGGCGTGCTAGCGAAAAACGATGCCCTGGCGGCGGTCCTCGATACGAAAGAGCCCGAAAAGGGCCTGATCGCGCATAGTGTGAAAATGCTGGAAGACGCGCCGGAGGGTCGTATTCAGGTGGGCGACACCGTTCGCGCCGCCATCGACGTGCCGCGCCGCGAGCGCATCCGTCGCAACCATACGGCTACGCATATCCTACATTGGGCGCTGCGCGAGGTGCTAGGCGATCACGTCAAGCAAGCTGGCAGCCTGGTGGCTGAAAACCGCCTGCGCTTCGACTTCACGCACTTCGAGGCCATGACGGCCGAGCAGATCGCCGAAGTCGAGCGCTTGGCCAACCAGAAGGTCATGGAGAACCACGCCGTGCGCGCATACGAGACGTCGCTGGCTTCGGCTCGCGAAGCGGGCGTTATGGCGCTGTTCGGCGAGAAGTACGGCGAGTTCGTGCGCGTGCTCGATATCGAGGGCTTCTCCCAGGAGCTGTGCGGCGGCACGCACGTGTCCGCTACCAGCGAGATCGGCTTCATCAAGGTGACCAGCGAATCGAGCGTGGGTGCGAACCTGCGCCGCATCGAAGCAGTAACCAGCTTCGATGCCTTGGCGTACATGAACCGCGTGGAGGCCGAGCTCAAGGAAACGGCGGAAGAGCTGCGCGTTCCACTGTTCGACGTGGGCGAGCGTACGGCTGCGAACATGAAGCAGCTCAAGGAGCTGCAGGGCAAGCTCAAGCGCAATCGCCAGACCGTGGCCGACGACGGCATCACGAAGCTGGTCGACAGCGCGGCTGCGGCCAAGGGCGGATACCCGGTTATCATCGGGCGTCTGGGCGAAGCCGACGCAGGTCAGATGCGCAACGGCTGGGATGTTCTGCGTGCGCGCATGGCTGCGCCGGGCGCTGCGGTGCTCGCTGGCGAAAAGGACGGCACTCCCATTCTGCTGGCTGCCGGCACTCCCGAAGCGGTGGCTGCCGGATTCGACGCTGGCGCTGTGATCAAGGCTATCTCTTCGAACATCAAGGGCGGCGGCGGCGGAAAGGCCGCCATGGCTCAGGCCGGCGGCAAGGACGCTTCCGGCATCGACGCGGCCCTCGATGCCGCGCGCGAGATGCTGCTGTAAGACGCTTTCTGGCTGGGCGCGGGTGGAAGAGCCCGATGCTCAGCCAGTCTTGGCTCGCACGGGCGCCCCTGCACGGGCGCCCGTGCTCGTGCAGGGGCGCCTCGGTCCCTTCCGCTCGCGTCCGAGGCGTCTTGCCTGCCGCTCGGGGCGGGGCGAGGGTCGCGGTGGCGGCGGGGGCGCATCCCGAACCCGAGAAGCCCTTTTCATCCTGCGCGTGAGCTGCGGCTTGGGGCGCTATCATGGACGGAGCGCCGCAGGCGCGTAGTCGAAAGGGTCTTCAACGACGGATAGGAGCGCTTGTGCGCATCATGGGCTTGGATATCGGAGAAACGCGGATCGGAATCGCTGTGTGCGATCCGGGTGAGCGGGTTGCGTCGCCGGTGTGCGTGCTTCCGGCAAGCGAGGTGCTTGGCGGAGCGAAGTCGTTCAAGCGCGTGCTCGAGGACTGGGAGCCGGAGCTGTTGCTGTGCGGGCTTCCCTACACGATGGCGGGGGCAGAGGGGCCGCAGGCGGCGCGCATCCGCGAGACGGCCGCTCGCATCGGAAGGGCGTGCGATCTTCCCGTTGAGTTCGCCGACGAACGTCTTAGCTCCCAGGAAGCCAAACGGAGTTTGCGTGAAAAGGGCTTGAGCGAACGCGACATGCGCGGCAAAATAGATATGATAGCCGCGAGTTTGTTCTTGCAGGCGTGGCTCGATGCTCGCCGCAACGGGGAAAGGTGAAGGACAGCCCATGCCCTCACGGAAAAGGCAAGTCACGTATTCGCAGCGACCGAACCATGCAGCTCGTTCTGCGCACGCTCGCGGCGAACGTCAATTTAGAACGTACGATACCAGCTATATCCGACCGAAGAAAAGCAAAGCGCCCATCGTCTTTGCGATCATCCTCGCTATCATCGTGCTCGGCGGTTTGGGATGGGGCGTGCTCACCCTGTTCAACAGCTGCTCGGGTCCGCAGGTCGAGCTGCTGGCCGAAGGCGAAGAAGCTACGATCACCGTTGCCGACGGATCAGGCGCTTCCGCTATCGCCGACCAGCTGGTTCAGGCTCGCTTGGTGTCGAGCGCAAGCGAGTTCACCAAGCGCGTGAACGAGTTGAACGCGGCGTCCCAGCTTAAGCCGGGCACGTACACGTTCGCGGGCGGCGCATCGCTTGACAGCATCATCAAGGCCCTGGAAACCGGGCCTGTCATGACCGGCGGCCTGACCATTCCCGAAGGCTTTAAGCTTGCCGACATCGCCAACGCCGTTGCGACGGCAACCGAAGGCCGCGTTTCGGCGGAGGACTTCACGGCGGCTGCGTCCAACGCAAGCGTTTACGCTGCCGATTACAGTTTCTTGGCCGATGCCGGAACGAACAGCTTGGAAGGCTTCTTGTTCCCTAAGACGTACAGCTTGGGAGATGACGCTACGGCCGACTCTATCGTTCGCATGATGCTCACCCAGTTCCAAACCGAAACGGCCAACCTCGACTGGTCCTATCCTCAGTCGCAGGGCTTGTCCATCTACGATGCGGTCAAGCTGGCCTCTATCGTAGAGAAGGAATCCAGTGGAGACGAGCATGTGCGCGCCCAGGTTGCCGCCGTGTTCTACAACCGCTTGGCCACGCAGGGAGACCCCAGCTACGGCTTCCTTCAGTCCGACGCCACCACTGCGTACGAGGTGGGCCACGATCCCACGGCCGAAGAAGTGCATGCCCAAACGCCGTACAGCACGTACGCCAACAAGGGGTTGCCGCCTACGCCCATCTGCTCTCCGGGCCTTGACTGCCTTACGGCGGTAACGGCTCCTGATAAGGAGGCGCTGGGCACCTATTTCTTCTTCTACTTCGACAAGGACGGCAACTACTTCTTCAGCAAAACCTACGACGAACACATAAAGACGTTCTCGTAGGCTGCGGCCCGCTGAAACGAATTCGCCACCATGCCGTTTTTGAAACCCGACAGATACTTCTCGCGCCTTTCAAAGGTCGATATCGATCGCGATCTTCTGGCGTTGGGGTACCGCAACGTCTTTTTGGACGTTGACAACACCATACTCACGCGCGATACGCACGAGGTTCCGCGCGACGTGGGGCTGTGGCTTGGCCAGGCGCGCGATGCGGGCATCTCGTTTTGCCTGGTGTCGAACAATTGGCACGAGGGCGTGTATCACCTGGCGCAGCGGTTGTCGCTGCCCATCGTGGCGAAGGCGGTCAAGCCCTTGCCGCCCGCGTTCATGATCGCGCTTTCGAAGCTGGGAGCCAAGCGTGCGCAAACCGTGGTGATCGGGGATCAGCTGGTCACCGACGTGCTGGGGGCTCACTTCATGGGCATGAAAGCGTATTTGCTGGCTCCTTTGGTGGAGCAGGACCTGCCGCACACGCTTATGCTGCGCAATTTCGAGCGTCTGGTTATGGGGGATCGCAAGCCGGAGGGCGCCTGCACGCCTTCGACCTCGACCGCGCATCCCGCCGAAAAGGCGAACGGGGCGCACGTCCCAACGAACATAGAGTCGGCGAACAAGGAAGGATAGCCATGACCGAGGCCACGAAACCGCAAAGCTTGTACCTGTTGGGACATCCTATCGCGCATTCGAAATCGCCGGTCATGTACAACGCCGTCTACGAACGGCTGGGCCTGCCGTGGACGTACTTCCCGAAAGACTGCGCCACCGACGACGAAGCGCGGGCGTTCCTGGATGCGCGCGACTTCCTTTCCGTCAATATCACCACGCCGTACAAGCCCCTTGCCTTCCAAGCGGCAACGGCTCAGGCGGCAACGGCCAAGCTGGCGCTGGGCGCCAACGTGCTGGTGCGGAAAGGCGACGCTCTGATCGGCTTCAACACCGATGGTCAGGGCTGCGTGTCCTATCTGGAGCGCACGGGTTTCAGCTTTGCGGGCAAGCGCGTGGCCGTGTGCGGCACCGGCCCTACGGCGCTGTCGATCCTGCATGCAAGCTCGTTGGCCGGTGCGGACGTGGCGCTGTTGGTCGGTCGCGATAAAGAGCGCACGCGCCGGGCTCTCGAAGCGTACGTCGAGCGGTTTGGCCTTATGGCCACGGCAACGATCGACCTGCCGCCCGCGCGTCCGCATCATCGCAGTTTCCGCACGGCATACGAGCGCACCACGTTCAAATTCGGTAGCTACGCTACGTCGGAAAAGGCGCTTGCGTCGGCCGATCTGGTGGTGAACGCCACGCCCTTGGGCATGAAGGCGGGCGATACGGCGCCGTTCGATACCGCGTTGCTGCGCCCCTCCCAAACCGTGTTCGACGCCGTGTACGGGCATGGCGAAACCGCGCTCGTAGCTGCGGCGCGCGAAGCGGGGTGCACGGTGCTCGACGGGTCGGGCATGCTGGTGGCCCAGGCAGTGGCCACGGTGCTGACCGTGTGCGATCTTGCAGACGTCGAGGTGAAGCTGGAAGAAGCCGAGCTGTTCGACATCATGGCGCAGGCCGCGGAGTTTGACTGCTAGCGAGCGTTTGGCCGAGAAGGCGGCTTTCGCGAAGGACTCGCTCCCTTGCCGTGGCGTTTCTCGACGTGCGCCCGCTTTTCGCCGGCCTTGCTGAACTGGTGCGCTACAATATTCTATGAACGTACTTAGAATAACGCGGAAAGCGAACCACCATGAGATACCTCACAGCAGGCGAAAGCCACGGGCCGTGCCTCACGGCTATCGTGGAGGGCGTGCCGGCCGGCCTTAAGATTTCCGAAAAGCAGATCAACATCGACTTGGCTCGGCGTCAGGCGGGCTACGGCCGCGGCGGGCGTCAGAAGATCGAAACCGACACCGTCGAGGTGACGTCGGGCGTGCGTTTCGGGCGCACGTTGGGAACCCCCATCGCGCTCGTGGTGCGCAACCGCGACTGGCAGAACTGGACCGACCGCATGGCTGCGTTCGGTGACACCCCGTCTGACCTGGTGCGCGAAGTGTGCCCGCGCCCCGGTCATGCGGATCTGGTGGGCGCTCTCAAAACCAACACCGACGACTGTCGCAATATCTTGGAGCGTGCAAGCGCGCGCGAGACGGCGGCTCGCGTGGCCGCCGCCGGCATTGCGCGCGAGTTCTTGGCCGATTTGGGCGTGGAGGTGTTCTCGTACGTCACCTCCATCGGATCCGCCGTTTTCGAAGAGCCGGATCCGCTCATGAGCGCAGCGGATTACAAGCCGCTCGCCATCGAGACCAGCGAGGTTCGCTGTCCTGACGAGGTGGCCACCCAGGCCATGAAGGCCGAGATAGATCGCGCGAAGGACGCGGGCGAAAGCTTGGGCGGGACGTTTCGCGTGGTGGTTCGCGGACTGCTTCCCGGCGTAGGGGGCTATGCGACGGCGGAGGATCGCCTGACCTCGCGCTTGGGAGCTTCGCTGTTCTCGATCCCCGCCATCAAGGGCGTCGAGTTCGGCCTGGGTTTCGAGGCGGCGCGCCGCGTTGGATCGCAGGTGCACGATCCCATCGCGCTGGACGGCAAGGCGGGATTCGTGCGAACCTCGAACAACGCAGGCGGTTTGGAAGGCGGGATGACCACGGGAATGCCGCTTATCGTGACGGCCGCCATGAAGCCCATCCCCACGCTTATGACCCCGCTTGAGACGGTGAACCTGGACACGCTCGAGGTTGAGGAGGCGTCGAAAGAGCGCAGCGACACCTGCGCCGTTCCCGCTTGCGCGGTGGTGGCCGAAAGCGAGGTGTCGTTCGTGCTGGCCGACGCCTACCTGCAAAAGTTCGGCTGCGACAACATGGCCGACATCAAGGCTGCCGTGAAGGCGTATCGGCAGCGACTGAGGACGATGTCCCGATGACCGGCGGGGGATCGAGCACCAATAGGGAGCATGCGCACGTCGCGTCCGGCGGCTCGCGTCCGGCTGCTTCGCGGCCCCGGGTTGCGGGGCGGCTTTGCCGTCCGGTGTTTTTCGTGGGATTCATGGGCGCGGGTAAAACGTCGGTGGCACGGCGCCTTGCGCGAACCTGCGGTGTCGCGTCGGTGGATATGGACACGTACCTCGAGCGTCGGGAAGGAAAGCGCGTCAAGGAGATCTTCGCCGAATCGGGCGAGGACGGCTTCCGCGACATCGAGACCGACGTGCTTCGCGAGCTTGCCGCCAAAGACCCCCTGCTGGTTTCATGCGGCGGCGGGGTGGTGAAGCGCTCGGAAAATCGCGCCATCTTGCATGACGCAGGGTTTGTCGTGTACCTCAAGGTGACGGCCGACGAGGCGAAATCGCGCATCAGCGACACGTCCACCCGCCCGCTGTTCCAAAACATCGAGTCCGCTCGCCAAACGGCGGAGGAGCGCGTGCCCCTGTACGCTGAAGTCGCCGACATTACCATCGACACTGCTGGGAAAAGCGTTGCAGCTATCGCCCGCGAGGTGCAAGCTGCGCTTGAGAAGGAGGGCGTCTTGTGCCTGCAACGAAAGTAGTGGTCAACCTTGCGGATGAAAGCCCGTACGACGTGCGCATCGGTGCGGGGGTGCTTGCCAAGCTGGGCGTCCATGTGCGGAAGCATCCGGAACTCGAGCGCGTGGAGCGCGTGCTCGTCGTCACCGATGACAACGTGGCTCCGCTCTACCTTGCCGATGCGAAGGCTGCGCTTGCCCAAGCGGGTTTTCGCGTGAGCGACGTGACGGTTGCGGCGGGCGAGGGTTCGAAGTCCGTCGAGGTGGCCGCTGAAATCTGGGAAGCCATGGCCCAGCTGTCCTTGGGGCGCGATTGCCTGGTGGTTGCCCTTGGCGGCGGCGTGGTGGGCGATCTGGCCGGCTTCGTCGGCTCGACGTACATGCGCGGCGTGTCGGTGGTGCAGGTTCCCACGACGTTGCTCTCCATGGTGGATTCGTCCGTGGGCGGCAAGACCGGCGTCAACCTCGCGGCGGGCAAGAATCTGGTCGGCACGTTCAACCAGCCTGCGTACGTGTGCGCGGATACCGCCGTGCTGTCCACGCTCGACGATCGTGAATGGGCGTGCGGATGCGCCGAGATCGCAAAGTCGGCCGTCATCGAGTCCGACGAGTTCTTTTTCTGGCTTGTCGAATCGGCGCAGGCGCTGGCTGCGCGCGATCAGGCCACGGTTGAAGAGGCCATCGCTCGATCGGTGGTGTTCAAGGCCAACGTGGTGGCCGCGGACAAGCAGGAGAGCAAGGGCGTGCGCGAGTGCTTGAACTATGGGCACACGTTGGGCCATGCCGTGGAGGCTTTAGCCGGGTACGGTACGTTTTCGCACGGCGCCGCCGTGGCCGAGGGAATGCGGTTCGCCGCGCGCCTGGCGGTGGATCTGGCGGGCGCTTCTTTGGAATTCGTGCAAGCGCAAGATGATCTGCTTGACGCGTTGGGATTGCCGGCTCTTGCGTGGTCGGCCGAGCCTGGCGATATGCTGGCCGCTATGAAGCGGGACAAGAAAGCGCGCCACGGACAGGTTCGCTTCGTGCTGCCTCGCGATGTGGGTTCGTGGGAACTGATGGACGTTTCCGATAGCGTGATCTTGGAGCATTTGAACGCCTGGGCGAAAAGCAAGGGGTAGACCATGAAGAAGATACTGGTGGTTAACGGGCCGAACCTGGACATGCTGGGGGTGCGCGAGCCGTCGGTGTACGGGCGCGATACCCTCAACGACCTGGAGCGCGAAGTGAAGGCGTACGGCAAGAAGCGCAACGTGGAGGTTGCTTGCTTCCAGTCGAACAGCGAAGGCAAGCTCATTCGCAAGATTCATGCGGCCCGCGACGCGTACGACGGCATTGTGTACAACCCCGGCGCGCATACCCATTACTCCTACGCGCTGCGCGATGCCGTTGGCGGCATCGACGTTCCATGCGTCGAGGTGCATATCTCGGACGTGGATGCGCGCGAGCCGTTTCGCCGCGTGTCGGTGATCGCGCCCGTTTGCGTTGCTCAGGTGAAGGGTCGCGGCTTCAAGGGGTACTGCGACGCCATCGACGTGCTGCTTGAAGGCGCGTGCGAGCGTCTGGGCGAAGGGTACCAGGATCGCTACGCTGCCGGACAGGTGATCGTGGGCGGCCGGACGGAGCGGGCGGCAGCCGATCAGGCTGCTTCCGACGCGGCCGCGCCGATGCAGCCAGGGGCCGCCGCGCGACGTCTCGAGCGCTTGCGCAAGGCGTGCGCCGACCAGCGCATGGGGGCGTTTCTGGTTCGCGATACGTCCAACATCGCGTGGCTGACGGCGTTTGACGGCGTTTTCGACGACGAGAGCGCCCATGCGCTGCTGGTCGATCCGCAGGCCGCAGTCCTTCATACCGATTCGCGCTACAGTGAAGCTGCCCGTGCCGCCGCTTTGCCCGAGGGCTCGATTGTCGTGGACGCCCAGCGTGCGACGCACGCCGAGTTCGCGGCGAAATCCGTAGCTGCTTTGCGGGAGAAGGGTCGCGGCTGGCCATCGCAGGAAGGCGCATGCGAGCAAGCGCCCCGCTTCGATCTGGGCATCGAGGACTCCCTGACGCTTTCGAATTACCGCGCGCTCGAATCGGCGTTCGCGGAAAGCGCGGTCGATCTGCGTGAAACGTCCGGCTTCGTGTTGGGCTTGCGTGCCGTGAAGGACGCTTCCGAGATTGCCCGCATGAAGGCCGCGCAGGCCGTCACCGATGCGGCGTTTGCCCATATCGTCGGGTTCATGCGCGTGGGCATGACCGAGCGCGAGGTTCAGATCGAGCTGGAGGACTTCATGCGTCGCCACGGTGCCGACGGCTTGGCGTTCTCGTCGATCGTCGCCACGGGCCCGAACGGTGCCAGCCCGCACGCGATACCGGGAGCAACCCGCCTCGAGGCGGGCCAGTGCGTGGTGCTCGACTTCGGCGCGCGGGCTTACGGGTACTGCTCCGATATGACGCGCACGGTGTTCCTGGGGCAGCCGGATGCCCGCATGCGCAGCGCTTACGAGGCTATTCGTGCTGCGAACGAGCAGGTGGAGGCGCTTCTCGGGCCGGGCGTTACCGGCAAGGAGGCGCACGAACTTGCCGAGCGCGTTTTGGCGGAAGCGGGCTTCGCTGGCAAGATGGGTCACGGCTTGGGTCATGGCGTGGGCATCGACGTGCATGAGGAGCCCGTGCTGTCTCCCCGCAACGATCGTCCGCTCGCGGCGGGCAACGTGGTCACGGTGGAGCCGGGCGTGTACCTGCCGGGCGAGTTCGGCATGCGTTTGGAGGATTTCGGCGTGATCACCGAAACCGGGTTCGAGGTGTTCACGCGCTCTTCGCACGATCCGGTGGTGCTCTAGCCGGACGGTTGGAATCAGGTGCGAGCGCGCGCGTGGACCCCGACGCAGTCTCCTGTTTTGGCAGGCCGGGCGCTGGCTTGTCAAAACAGGAGAGTTTTGCGGGTGCAGACGACCCTTTGAAGCGGGTTTTTCGCGAGGCTCTTTTTAATATCCCAGGTCACAGGCTAGACGGTGCGTTTTATCCTTGTTCGAGGACCAGCAAAACTCGTTCGTTTTGACAAAGTCCCGCCGCGCGAGGGCCTTAAAGCGCTCCTATGCGCATGCCGGTCGCGTTGCCGCGCAACTCCTGATTTTTTTCTGACGGGAGCGATACGCGCATGCCAAGAACGCATGCTATGAGTATAATAAACCAGTTTGAACGCTGATCGGGCCCCGCGGCACGCAGCGGAGACCCGTGAACGAAAGGAATACCGAGAATGGCTATCTCTACCGCCGACTTCAAGAACGGCATGTGCATCGAGTACAACGGCAAGCTGTGCACGATCGTTGAATTCCAGCACGTGAAGCCCGGCAAGGGCGGCGCCTTCGTCCGCACGAAGCTGCGCGACATCAAGACCGGACGCGTTATCGACAACACCTTCAACGCTGGCGTTAAGGTTGAGTCCGTGCGCCTTGAGACGAAGAAGCTGCAGTACCTGTACAACGATGGTGCGGACTTCAACTTCATGGACAACGACACGTTCGAGCAGATGGCCATTCCGGCCGAGACCGTGGGCGACGCGGCGCAGTGGCTCAAGGAAAACGACGAGGCCAGCCTGCTGTATGCCGGCGACGAGCTGATCAGCATCGAGCCGCAGATGTTCGTGGAGCTTGAAGTGGCCGAAACCGACCCCGGTTTCAAGGGCGACACCGTGCAGGGCGGCTCTAAGCCCGCTACGCTCGAAACCGGCGCTACGGTGCAGGTTCCCATGTTCGTCGAGCCTGGCGACATCCTGCAGATCGACACGCGCGACGGCCGCTTCATCAAGCGCGTCTAAAGCGTCTTTCGCGAAGGAGCTGAGATTCCGATTCGAATCTCAGCTCCCCGTATGAGAAAAGGGCGAGGTCACTGACCTCGCCCTTTTCTCATACGGGTGCGTGATCGTCGGAAGGCGGGGGATGCTCGGAGCATTTGAGCGTCGAGACGTCCGCCAGATCTTTCGGATCGACCTCAAGCGCTCGGCACAGCTTCACCACGTCGGGGAAGCTTGGTATCGCGCAGCCTCGTTCGATGTTGCTGATACGCGAATGCTTGGTGCCGATCATCAGTGCAAGCCGCTCTTGCGTAAGCCCTTGCTTTTTGCGCAGATCGCGAAGGCTCTTGCCCAAACGGAACGCGTAAAGCTGCACAAGGGGATCCTTGTACGCCGTTCGCTTCTGTTTGCTCGAGCCGTTCATGGGCACAGCGTAATCACGCAATTACATAGTGCTGTAATCGGTTGATTACATTTTGCTATTTCCCTTCGAAACAACGGCATCGCCAAAAAAGCTCGATCGACGCGCTCGTTTCGTCCTTCGAACCCGCGCGCGCCTCCTCCCGCCTTCGTATTCTGTTGCTTACCGGTGAATTTTTCCCCTGGGAGCCCGTAGGGTGTAACCTTCTTCTATAATGCTTAATTCGATCTTTGACTAACTGCAAACCGAAGGGGGTGTGAGTTCATGCCAAGGCTTCAAATCATGGATACCACCATCCGTGACGGCCAGCAAAGCCTATGGGCCACGCGTATGCAGATTGGCGACATGCTGCCGATCCTGCCTAAAATGGACCGTGTCGGATACTGGGCCATCGAGTCGTGGGGCGGCGCGACGTTCGATACGTGCCTGCGCTTCCTCGACGAGAACCCGTGGGACCGCCTGCGCTCCATCAAGGCCAATACGCCCAACACGCCGCTCGCGATGCTTTCTCGCGGCCAGAACCTGGTGGGCTACAAGCATTACTCGCGCGAAATCGTCAATCGCTTCATTAAGGCTGCCAACCGCAACGGCATCCACGTGTTTCGCGTGTTCGACGCGTTGAACGATATTCGCAACGTGATAGACAACGCCGAAGCCATCAAGGAGTGCGGCGCGCATTTCGAAGGCGCCATCTCGTACACGATGTCGCCGGTTCACACTCTCGACAGTTTCCTTGACTACGGTCAGCAGCTCAAGGACCTGGGTGCGGACTCCATCTGCATCAAGGACATGGCCGGCATGCTCACGCCGTACCGCACCGAGCGCATGGTCAAGGCGTTCAACGCCGAAATCGGCTTGCCGGTGCATATTCACTGCCACTATGTCGGCGGCATGGCGCCTGCCAACATCCTCAAGGCCGCCGAAGCCGGAGCCGCTATTGCGGATACCGCGCATGCGCCGCTTGCGTTCGGCAACAGCCATCCGGCGGTGGAGATGATCGCAGCCGCGCTGCAGGAAAGCCGCTACGATACGGGTCTTGACCTTGACCTGCTGTTCGAGATCGCTGAATACTGGGAAGAGGTGCGCAAGCGCGGCCACTACAAGCGCGGCGTTTCCTCGCTCATTCACATGCAGGTGTACTCGCACCAGGTTCCGGGCGGCATGATGTCGAACCTGCTTTCGCAGCTCGAGGTGCAAAACGCCAGCGACCGCTTGCCGGAAGTCATGCGCGAGATCCCCAAGGTGCGCGCCGAAGTGGGCTATCCGCCGCTGGTTACCCCGATGTCGCAAATCGTGGGCACGCAGGCGGTGTTCAACGTGCTGACCGGCAAGCGCTGGGGCGTGGTTTCCAAGGAAATGAAGGATTACATCTGCGGCTACTACGGCAAGGCGCCGGGCCGCATGGACAAGGATATCGTGGCGAAGGTTGTCGGCAACTCGGCGATGCTTCCGCCCGACGTGGCGCCCGGTTCCCTTGTGACGACCACGTTCGACGAGGTTGCCGCGGAAATCGGCGATCTTGCGAAGACGGAGGAGGACGTGCTCATGTACGCCCTGTTCCCGAACGAGGCGCGCACGTTCCTGAGCAAGCACCGCACATCCGAGAAAGTCGATTTCCTCATGGAGCAGGAGTCGAGCCAGACCAAGGAGGACGATTACGTGGATATCAATCAGATTCGCGAGCTGGTTCGCGTTGCCGAGGAAAGCGGCGTCGGCGAGATCATCGTGGAGGAAGAGGGCGCCCGCATTGCCGTGCGCATGCCAAGCGCCATGTCCGCCGTGGCCGTGCAGCCTCAGGCTGTCCCGCAGGTTGCCGCCGCTCCGGCTGCGCCCGCAGCCGCTCCGGCCGAGGCTCCTGCCGAGAACAGCCGTCCGGCCGACTGGTACGCCGTTACGGCTCCCATGGTAGGTACGTTCTACACGTCTCCCGCGCCGGGCGAGCCGCCTTTCGTCCAGGTGGGCGACGAGGTGACTGCCAACCAGACGCTGTGCATCGTCGAAGCCATGAAGCTGATGAACGAGATCACGGCCGAGGAAATGGGCACCGTTCGCGAGATCTGCCTTGAAGACGCCTCGCCGGTCGAGTTCGGCACGGTGCTGTTCTACGTCGAGCCCGTCAGCGAGCAGTCCAAGATTCCGGAGACCGTGTAATGTTCAAGAAGATCCTCATAGCAAACCGCGGCGAGGTGGCGCTGCGCGTCATGCGCGCTTGCAAGGAGCTGGGGGTGAAGACGGTTGCGGTCTACTCGACCGAGGACGCCGACACCTATCCCGTGCAATACGCTGACGAAGCCGTATGCATCGGCCCTGCTCAAGCGAACAAGAGCTACCTGGTGATGCCCAGCATCATCGCTGCTGCAAAAAACACCGGAGCCGAGGCTATCCACCCCGGTTACGGATTCTTGGCCGAAAACGCCGATTTTGCTCGCGCCTGCGTCGACAACGACCTGGTGTTCATCGGCCCTGCGGCCGATTGCATCGAGCGCATGGGCGACAAGAGCTCCGCGCGCGAGACCATGAAGTCGTGCGGCGTGCCCACCGTTCCCGGCTCGGATGGCTGCATCGATACGGCGACCGAAGCCAAGGCTTTCGCCGACTCCGTGGGCTACCCCGTGCTCATCAAGGCAACGGCCGGCGGCGGCGGCAAGGGCATGCGCGAGGTGCACGACCCCGCCGAACTGGAAGCCCAGTACCAGGCCGCTCGTACCGAAGCGGGCGCTGCGTTCGGCAACGACGGCGTGTACCTGGAGAAGCTGGTGCTGCGTCCGCGCCACGTCGAGGTGCAGGTGCTGGCCGACGACTTCGGCAACCACATTGCGCTGTGCGAGCGAGACTGCTCCGTGCAGCGCCGTCACCAGAAGCTCATCGAGGAAGCGCCCTCTCCGGCGCTGACCGAAGATCTGCGTCGCGCCATGGGCGTTGCGGCCATCAAGGCCGTGCGCGCCGTGGACTACCGCAACGCGGGCACCATCGAGTTTTTGCTCGACACCGACGGTCGCTTCTACTTCATGGAGATGAACACGCGCGTGCAGGTGGAGCATCCCGTCACGGAGGAGATCACCGGTACCGACATCATCAAAGAGCAGTTGCGCATTGCGTCGGGCGAGCCTATGAGCTGCGCTTCCCGTGCGCCGTTCACGCCGCAAGGCCATGCGATCGAGTTCCGCATCAACGCGGAGGATCCGGAGCACGGCTTCCGTCCGTGCCCGGGCAACGTGACGAAGTTCGAGGCTCCTTCGGGCCCCGGCGTTCGCGTGGAAAGCTACGTTCGCACGGGCTCTCGCATCTCCCCGTACTACGATTCGCTTGTTGCCAAGCTTATCGTGCATGGGCAGGATCGCGAGGAAGCTTTGGCGCGCGGTCGTCGCGCCCTTGACGAGTTCGTCATCGAGGGCATCCAAACCACCATACCGTTCCATCGCCGCGTTTTGGAGAACGCTGTGTTCTGCGCGGGCGATGCGACAACCGATTTTATCGAAACCCAGATGGGAGATGTGCTATGACGGAATTGAATCTTGATGGCATGGCGCTTGCGCCGGGCGTCGTCGAGACCATCGTGTCCATAGCCGCCAACGAGGTTGACGGCGTTGCCTCGGTCGGTCCTTCGGCAACGAGCAGCCTTCGCTCGGTGTTCGCGGGCAAGCCCTCGACGCAAGGCATCGAGGTCGCGATCGACGAAGACGACAAACTGCAGGTTTCCGTGCGTGTCGACGTGTACTACGGCTACGTGCTGCCCGATCTTGCCGCCAACTTGCGCAAGGCCATCGCTGATGCGGTGTCCAGCCAGGTGGGAGCAAGCGTGGCTTCCGTTGACGTGTACATCGACGGCATTCAGTTCGCTCGCTAAGCAGCGGAGGTTTCAGGTACATTTATGGCTGCCAAACGACATGAACGCACGCACGCACGCCGCGTTGCGCTGCAGGTGCTCTACACAAGCGAAATTACCGACGAGTCGCCGGCGGCTATCGCCGAAGGTGACGCGCGCTTGACCGACGACGGGTTCTTGCCCGATTACGCGCTGTCCCTTATCAGGGGGGTGGAAGCGCATCGTTGTGCAATCGACGACCATCTGGTGGCAACGTCCGAGAACTGGTCGCTCAACCGCATGCCCATCGTCGACCGCTCCATTCTGCGTCTTGCGACGTACGAGATGATGTACGTGGAAGACGTGCCGACTTCGGTCAGCATTAACGAGGCCGTTGAGCTGGCTAAAGACTTCGGCGGCGAAGACGAATCTCCGCGTTTCGTCAACGGTGTGCTCGGCCGCATTGCAAAGCGTCTTGACGGCGTGGAGGACGCGGCGGGCGATTCCGCAGGCGAGCCTGCGGAGGAGGAGCCGTCCTCGAAGGCTTCCGCAACGGTGCCCGCTGATGCGGAAGCCGTGCCGGCTCCCGTTTTCGAAGCGCCTGTTGAAGAGGTGGCTGCACCGTGCGTTGCTTCGGAGGCTTCGAATGCCTAACGAAGGCTACCAGACGTTCGAGGACGTGAAGTCTCGCCTCGATCAGATCGTCGATGCGGTGAGCGACGAGTCGCTGCCGCTTGACGAAGCTCTGGCCCTGTACGAAGAAGCAGTGGGCTTGGGCTTGCGCGCAAGCGACTTGCTTGAAGAGAATATAGAGGCGCAGCGCGCGGCCGACCAGGCCGAAGGCGATGCAGCCGAAACGGCGGGAGCAGCCGCTCCCGCCGAACCTGTCGCCGATCCCTCTGACGCAAGTCCGAGCGATCCTGCTACGGCTTGATGCTTGAAAGGCACGCTGCATGAACGAGAAGCGTATTCTGGACATAGTATCGTCTCCTGCAGATTTGAAGCTCCTGAATAACGAGGAGCTTTCTATTCTTGCGCAGGAGATCCGCGAGGAGATCATCACGGTGACGTCGGATACCGGCGGTCACGTGGCTTCGTCGTTGGGCGCGGTGGAGATCATTTTGGCGGCGCACAGCATGTTGGACTGCCCTCATGACAAGCTGGTTTTCGACGTGGGGCATCAGGCGTATGCGCACAAATTGGTGACGGGTCGGCTTGAGGAGTTCGGCACCCTGCGTACGTACGGGGGCCTGTCCGGCTTCCCGAAGCCGGGTGAAAGCCCGTACGACGTGCATCCGTCCGGTCATGCTTCCGACTCGCTTTCCGTAGCGTTGGGCTTGGCCGAGGCGCGCGATCTGGCGGGCGGAACCGAGAAGATCGTGGCGGTCATCGGCGATGCGGCGCTTGCCGGCGGCATGGCCTTCGAGGCGCTCAACAACATTGGGCAAGCGCAAACGCCCCTGGTCATCATCTTGAACGACAACGAGATGTCCATTTCTCGCAACGTGGGCGCGCTCATGAAGCACCTGGGGTACATGCGTGCGTCCACGCAGTATCGTCAAACGCGCGACAGCGTGCAGGAGGTGCTGGAAAGCGGCGGCCCGTTCAGCAACGCCTTGGCTAAGTTCGGCCGCAACGTGAAAGAGTCCATGAAGCAGTTCATCATCCCTCGTTCGATGATGTTCGAGCAGCTGGGCATCTTGTGCACCGCTCCCATCGACGGGCACGACATCGGGCTGCTCAAGGAAACGCTGGCCGCGGTGCTCGCCACCGACGGTCCGGCGCTCATCCACGTGGTCACGCGCAAGGGCGCGGGCTACGAGCCCGCGGTTCGCAACCCCGAGAAGTTCCACGGCATCGCGCCGTTCGACATCGCCACGGGCGAAGTGAAGAAGAAGCCCGCCTCCGCTCCGTCGTATACGAGCGTGTTCGGCAAGGCGCTTGTGAAGGAAGCTCGCCGCGACGATCGCATCGTCGCCATCACGGCCGCCATGCAGGGGGGGACGGGTCTGGACGGGTTCGCTCAGGAGTTCCCCGATCGTTTCGTGGACGCCGGCATAGCAGAAGAGCATGCGGTGGGTCTGGCCAGCGGTTTGGCGCTTGGCGGCCAGAAGCCCGTTATTGCCGTGTACTCGACTTTTTTGCAGCGTGCAATCGATCAGATGATCATCAACAACGCTCTGCCGAACCTCGATGTGGTGTTCGCCATCGACCGCGCCGGCGTGGTGGGGGAGGATGGCCCCACGCACCACGGCATGTTCGATCTGGTGTACACCCGCATGGTCCCCAACATGAGGGTGCTTGCGCCTTCGGACGAGGCCGAGTTGGTTCATGCGCTTCATACGGCGCTGGCACTGGGCGGTCCCTTCGCCATTCGCTATCCGCGCGGCGCAGCCGAGGGCGTCGAGCTTCCCGAAGAGCCTCTGGTGCTTGAAGAGGGCAGGGCCCGCGTTATTCGCGAAGGCCGCGACGTGGCCGTCCTTGCGTTCGGGCGCATGGTTTCGCGCGCGCTCGGGGCCGCCGATTTGCTGGCGGACCGGGGCATCGACGCGCGCGTGGTGGACATGCGCTGGGCCAAGCCGCTCGATGTCGACGAGATCGCGCGCGCTGCAGACACGAAGCTGGTGGTCACGGTTGAGGGCGGCGTGCTTGCGGGCGGCGTCGGCGAAGGCGTGTTGGGCGAGATGGCGCGCATGGGTCGCATCGCCCCCACCCTTAACCTGGGCATCCCCGATCGCTATATCCAGCAAGGTGGATCCAACGCGCTTCTGCACGATTTGGGCTTGGACCCGGAAGGTATCGCGGACTCTATCGAGAAGCGTTTGCAGGGGTAGGGAAACTTTACCTGCATTTGATCTTTTCTTTGCAAAGTCCTGATATCGTTCTTGTGGCGTTTCTGCATGGCGTTTTCAGGTGAAAGGGCTTTTCATGAACTACGATTTTGGGGCGTTCATCGCCGCGTTTTGCAGCGATCCCGTCCTTGCGCTCATCGTGCTTCTGACGTTGGGCGCCACGGTGGTCAACGGCGCGACCGACGCGCCGAACGCCATCGCCACGGTCGTGGGAACGAAGGCGATGAAGCCGACTCCGGCTATCGCGATGGCCGCCGTATGCAACTTCATCGGCTTGGCCGCCATCACGATGATTTCCTCTGCGGTTGCCATGACCATTTTCAAAATGGTCGATTTCGGGGGCAACAACCATGCGGCGCTCGTTGCGCTTGCGGCCGCTATGGTGGCCATTATCGTCTGGGGCGTGGCCGCGTGGTACTTCGGCATACCTACGTCGCAGAGCCATTCGCTCATCGCCGGCATCACCGGCGCGGCCATCGCGCTGCAGGGAGGCTTGGCTGGTGTTAACGGCGACGAGTGGATGAAGGTGGTGTACGGCCTGGTCATATCTACCGTTTTGGGTTTTGGAACCGGCTGGCTGTTCACGCGCTTGATAAAAGTGGCCTGCAGGGGCGCCGAACGCACCAAGGCGAATTCGTTCTTCAAGTGGGCCCAGATTGTTTCTGGCGCGGGCGTGGCCGTTTTGCACGGCGCGCAAGATGGGCAGAAGTTCTTGTCGCTGTGCATGCTCGGCATCATGCTGGCTATGGACGGCGTGGCGTACTCCGATGTGGAATTCCCCATGTGGCTGATCCTTCTTGTTTCCATGACCATGGCTCTCGGAACGGCCGTAGGGGGTAAGAAGATCATCAAATCGGTTGGCATGAACATGGTGAAGATGGAGCAGTACCAGGGATTCTCGGCTTGCCTGTCCGCATGCTTCTGCATTGGGTTGGCTACGTTCACCGGCTTGCCCGTATCCACCACGCACACCAAGACCACGGCCATCATGGGCGTTGGCGCCGAGAAAAGCCTGCGTACGGTGAAGTGGGGCCTTGCCGGCAAGATGGTGCTCACCTGGGTGCTCACGTTCCCCGGCTGCGGCCTGCTCGCCTTCGGCTTCACGCATCTGTTCCTGATGGTCTTCTAAGCGGCAGGTAAGACAAGGCAAGGAAGCGGGTTTGGCAAGGTTCGCCTGCGCTCCCTTGCCTTGTTTCGCGCTCGCGGCGACGTCAGGCGGGGAGAACCGCGCGCTCCATGATGTAATCGTCCATGACGAACCCGTTGCCGATATCGGTTTCCACCGCGTCGATCGTTTTGAACCCTTTGCCCAGATAAGCTCGGACGCCCAGGTCGTTATGCTTGTTGACCGTCAGGTACAACGCGCTCAACCCGCGTTCGCGCGCCAGCTGATCGTAGAACGCGATGGTGCGCGACGCGAATCCGCAACCGCGCTCCTTGGCAAGCAGGTAGATTTTCGATATGAAGTAGCGGTTCGTTTCCGCTTCCACGCGGCCTCCCGTGTACCCCACGATGCGTCCGTCGTCTTCTGCATGCAGGAACCAGTATTCATAGGCATGCTCGCGCATGTCCCGCTCGATGGCGCTGAGGCTTTGGAACTGCTCCACCATGTAATCCGTCTGCTCGGGGCCGATGATGGCGGGCCAGTACTCGTGCCAGATCTCATCTGCCAGGGTTGCTAGCAGGGCGCGATCTTCGTCTGACGTTACCGGTGCGAATGCGACGTTCGTTGCTCCCATGGCGTTCCTTTCTGCGCGACGGTATGCTCGCGGTGTTCATGTAGGCTGGTTTGCATTGTAACGCTGATGCTTCTCCTTTGTTGAAAGACCTCTTCGAATTCGTCGACGGCGGCGTCCTTGCTGCGGCGGTTGAGCCGATGAAGATATGGATGTTCGTCGAAGGACGGGCGACATCCTAGCAGCACGCTTGCGTTTTGATGCTAACGATATATAATCCTATTTAATCAAACGTATAGTTACCATGAAACGGCAGGTACGCATCATGTCTTCCTCGACTGTCGAAAAGCAGGAACGCGCGACTACGCGCAACACTATTCAGCGAGCGCTTGTTTTAGAAGCGGTGCAGTCGCTGTGCAATCATCCCACGTCGGCCGATGTGTACGAGGTCGTCCGCGAAAAGCACCCCAATATCTCGCGCGCCACGGTGTATCGCAACTTGGGCGTACTGGCGAATCGCGGCGAAGTGTTGCGGGTGGAGGTTCCCAACGGCGCTGATCGCTATGATTTCCGCAACAAGCCCCATTACCATGCGAAGTGCCGCGTGTGCGGCGGCGTATTCGACATCGAGATGCCGCATCTTGACGACTTGGCCGCCCAGGTGCAAGACGCTCATGGCTTTGCTATCGAGGGCCACGAGATCATCTTCGACGGCGTATGCGCAACGTGTCGGGCGGCGCACGCGAACTGAGCGTGCCGCTTGCGGGCAAGAAGCGTGTTTTGCTCGTAAATATCGCGTAAGACGCTAAAAAGAACGTAGTGCGTTCATAAGCCTATGCTATACTAATTCAGCTTATAGGGCAGTCCTGTAAGCGCATAGCAATGTAGGCCCCCGAGACATGTTTTGTTACACAGCTCGGCACACGCGTTTTCGTGCAGAGCGGACATGGTGCACGTAGCAATCAATCATGACGAAGGGTCCCCGATTAGAAGAATTGAAAGGGGTCCGTTTTGACCGACATCAAGAACACGTCCGTCATCGACTTCGAAGACATCTCCGACGAACTCATGAACGAGATGATCGACGGCACGCTGACCGAGTTCGACGAGGGCGACCTGGTCGACGGCACGGTCGTCAAGATCGAGCACGACGAAGTGCTCGTTGACATCGGCTTCAAGAGCGAGGGCGTTATCCCGTCCCGCGAGCTCTCCATCCGCAAGGACGCCGATCCGTCCGACATCGTGGAGCTGGGCGAGAAGATCGAGGCTCTGGTTCTCCAGAAGGAGGACAAGGACGGTCGTCTGATCCTCTCCAAGAAGCGTGCCGAGTACGAGCGTGCTTGGATCCGCGTCGAAGAGAAGTTCAAGGCCGGCGAAGTGGTCACGGGCGAGGTTATCGAAGTGGTCAAGGGCGGTCTCATCCTGGACATCGGCCTGCGCGGCTTCCTGCCGGCGTCGCTGGTCGACCTTCGTCGCGTCAAGGATCTGGACATGTACCTGGGCACCGAGATCGAAGCCCGCGTCATCGAGATGGATCGCAACCGCAACAACGTCGTGCTGTCCCGCCGCGTGCTGCTCGAGGAAGGCCGCAAGAACGAGCGCGCCGAGATCCTCGCGAAGCTCAGCAAGGGCATGCGCCTCAAGGGCACCGTTTCCTCGATCGTCGACTTCGGCGCATTCGTCGACCTGGGCGGCATCGACGGCCTGGTGCACATCTCCGAGCTTTCCTGGAACCATGTCAACCATCCGTCCGAGGTCGTCAAGGTTGGCGACGAGGTCGAGGTCGAGGTTCTGGATGTCGATCTGCAGCGCGAGCGCATCTCGCTCGGCCTCAAGCAGACGACGGAGGATCCCTGGATCAAGCTCGTCGAGAGCTATCCGGTTGGCTCCATCGTCGACGGCAAGGTGACGAAGATCGTGCCGTTCGGCGCGTTCATCGAGCTTGGCCAGTCCATCGAGGGCCTGGTGCACATCTCCGAGATGGCTCAGCGTCACATCGACACCCCGGCGCAGGTTGTCAAGGCCGGCGACGAGGTCAAGGTCAAGGTCATGGAGATCAACCCCGAGCGTCGTCGCATCTCCCTGTCCATGAAGGCCGCTGCGGCTGACCTGGGCTTCGAGATCGAGGTGGACGAGTCCATCGTCGTCGAGGAGAAGCCGGCTAAGAAGAAGGCCGAGAAGAAGGATGCTCCTGCCGAGGAAGCTGCTGCTCCCGAGGCTGCTGAATAAAACTTCTCAGCACCGAGTGTATGCGAAAGGGTCCCAGCGATGGGACCCTTTCTTTATGGAACGACTATGGGCGACCATGGGGCGACGCAAGCGGGAATCAGTCGGTGCGAACCATGCAAGATTTCCCGACGATGCTTGGGGAGAGGGGCGTGCAAGCCGGCGCACCGTTTTTCGGGAGGTCGGGGCGCCCCGACCTCCCGATGCGTGCTACTTCTGCTTCGCCATGCCCTGTACCATCGTGTGCGCCAACGATCGCACGGCGTCCGACGTGGAGGCGTTCGCCTTCGTGGCGGCTGCCTCAAGCGGCGTTTCCACCTTCGCTGCTTCGGCACCTTCTTCATGCTTGGGCAGCAGCGGCGCAACGGCCTGGTAGATAAGATCGACGTAGGCTTGAGCACCATCTTCGGTCAGGTGCGTTCCGTCGCCGTCGAAGTAGCTGTCTTGGTTGGCGCTTGCGGAGTACCAATCGATCACGTGCACGTTGGCGTGGCGCTCGGCAGCTCGGGCGAGTGCGTCGTTAGTGTCGGCCACCCATGATTGCGGGCTGCGCGTGTTCACCAGGAACACCTGCTTATCGGGGCCTACGGAGTCGACAAGGCTGTCGATCTGCTCGTCGGTTGCCCGGCCGTTGGTGCCCAGCGCGAACACCACCACGCCTCCGATAATGCCTTGTTGCTCGTAGCCCTTGTACACCTCGGCGCCAATGGGAAGCTGCCGATTCACGGCTGCATCGATGGCCCCGTAAGGGAACTGCTCCTTGAAGTAGGGGATAGTGCGCACGGAAACCGAATCGCCGATCATCATGATGTCGAGTTTCGGCTGTTCGGCAGGAGCATCTTCTCCCTCAGGGAGCGTTTGCGGAATGCCGGAGGTTTGCGCGCTTTCGTCTTTGAGCAGATTAGCGCCTTCGAGTGCCGACGTAGGGGGCACGAGTACCAGGCCGCCTACGGCAACGGCCGTTACGCCTACGGCGGCAACGGTCGGTATGGCGTGCGTGCGCAGCCAGGCGGGAGCGTCGAGTTCTTTCGAACGAACGTCCTTGATAAAGGATCCTATGGCTCCACGGCGAATGGGATTCTCTACGAATCGGTACGAGAACGCAGCGCAAGCGAAGATGACTGCAAGTTGAATCAGGTACATCCACCAGGGGGTTTCGCCGGTGAAGTTGCGGGGGTTCATGAGCAGCAAAAGCGGGTAGTGCCACAGGTAGATGCCGTACGATCGCAAACCCACCCATACGAGCGGTTTCGCGCTTGCGGCTCGTCCCAGCAGGCTGGCGGGATGCACCATGACGGCTATGAGGATGGCGGTGAGCACGGAGGCCAGCAGCGTTCCGCCGTAATACCAGAACGGCGAGAACCCGTCTACGAACACGGCCATCGCCAGCAGCCCGACGAACGCGACGATGCCCACGCCGTCAAGAGCCTTGCGCACCTGCTTGGTCAGATGGATCTCTCCTTTGGCCCCGAGGAGGTGCGAAGGCCAAACGAACGCCAGCCAGGCTCCAATGAGCAGCGAGAACGCGCGCGTGTCGGTGCCGTAGTACACGCGGCTGGGGTCTGCCGCAGGATTGTAGAGGAGAGCCATCTCGGCGGCGGAGAGCAGCGCGAGTACCAGCGTGGCGTTGCGCATGGTGGTGCGCTTGAGGCCGGCTTTGTGCGCGGCGAACAGCAGGACAGGCCAAATGAGATAGAACTGCTCTTCGATGGCGAGCGACCAGAAGTGGGTGAGGGGCGACGGTGCGCCCAGCGCGTCGAAATACGATACGTCATGGAAGATGTACCACCAGTTCGTGACCCAGAGAAGCGCTGCCCACATATCGTCGCGCAGCTTGGTGAGCAAGCTGTGGTCGAACACGGTGAAAAGCACCGCGGAGCAGATGATAACGAACACGATGGCCGGCATGAGCCGCCGGATGCGTCGAAGCCAGAATTGCGGCAGGTTGATGCGACGGGTGCTGTCCCATTCGATAAGCAGCAGGCTCGTGATAAGATAACCTGACAGCACGAAGAACACGGTGACGCCCAGAAGGCCGCCCGGTGCCCAGAACATGCCCATGTGATAGGCGATAACCGCAAGTACGGCGAAGGCGCGCAGGCCGTCGAGAGCAGGGATGTAGCGCGATTTCGTGGTAGATTTTTCAGCCGGCATTCCGGCACCCTCCTGGTCTTTCTTAGGATGCAGCGTAACGACTTAGTATAGCAGCGCGCTTGCTCTATAATGGCCGGGCTGCAAGGTTTCAAAATATGGTTAACTACGCGTATCGTTGGTTGAGAGGCGGTTGCATGCAGGCAGGTGCGAAGGTGGCGCTCGGCATGAGCGGCGGCGTGGACAGCGCTGTATCGGCGGCGTTGCTGCTGAGGGCGGGATGCCAGGTGCTGGGCGTAACGTGTCGGTTCCATGATGACGAAGCCAGCGCACAGGCCGAGGCCGATGCGGCTGCGGTGTGCGCTTTGCTGGGCATTCCCCATGTTGTTCACGATAGCGTGGCGACGTTCGAGCGTTGCGTGGTGGAGCCGTTCGTCGACGCGTACGCGCGTGGGCTCACCCCCAGCCCTTGCGTGTGCTGCAATGCGCGCTGCAAGATTCCCGCGTTGCTGGAGGCTGCCGACAGCCACGGCTGCGACAGCGTGGCCACGGGCCATTACGCGCGCATCGCGCGTTTGACGAGCAACGACCGCTTCGTGGTGAAGACCGCGCTTGACGCGCGCAAAGACCAAAGTTACATGCTGTCGATGCTTTCCCAAGAGCAGCTTTCCCGCCTGGTTCTTCCTCTGGGCGCCATGACGAAGATCGACGTTCGCCTTATCGCTTCCGATCTGGGGCTTCATGTTGCAGAAAAGCCGGAAAGCCAAGACAACTGCTTTGTGGAGGGCGATTACCGAGACTTTCTTCGCCAGCGCGGGGTGAAGGACGCCCCCGGCGACATCGTCGACCGAACGGGCACGGTGCTGGGGCAGCACGAAGGGCTGTCGAACTATACGGTTGGACAGCGAAAGGGAATTGGCCTGGCCGCTGAAGAGCCGTACTACGTGGTGGAAAAGCGCGCCGCATCCGGCCAGCTGGTCGTGGGGTTCGCGGCGGAGACGCTTATTCGCGCGGTCCGCATTCGCGATGCGAACTGGCAGGCGCTCGAAACGTTCGGCGAACCGCGTAGCGCGATGGTCAAACTGCGCTACCGAAGCCGAGCGGTACCGTGTATCATAGAATTCGAAGATGGCGCGCGTGCGCGCATTGCGCTGCGAAGCCCGCAGCCAACGACGGCGCCGGGGCAGTACGCTGTTCTCTATGAGGGTGATACCGTGCTGGGAGGCGGCATGATCGAGGAGGTAGAGCAAGCATGAAAAAGCTGTTCATCATCGGTGGAATGGGAGCCGGAAAGTCAACCGCTCGCAAAGCTCTTGTAGAACAGGGGCTGCCGAACGTCGACCTCGACAAGGTTGGCCACGACGTGCTTCTGTGGGATACGGTGAAGGCCGAGCTGACCGACACGTTCGGTGCTGACATCTTGGGAGAAGACGGCGAGATCGATCGCCGTGCTTTGGCGGCGAAGGCTTTCGTGAATCCTGCCGAGACGCGCAAGCTCAACCGCATCACGCTGCCGCGTATCGAGGAAGCGTTCACCGACCGTATTGCCGAACTGGAACAAGAGGGCCACAAGGCGGTGGTCGTGGAGTATTCCGTGTTCAAGAATCGCCAAACCTCTCTGGCGTACGACGCCGACGTGGTCATGGCCGTTCTGGCTCCCATTGATATGCGCATCGAGCGGGCGGTGAAAAGCGGTTGGGACGAGGCCGACGTTCGCCGTCGCATAGCTCAGCAGATCACCGATGCCGATCGCATCGAAGCTGCCGACGTGGTGTTCAACAACGACGGCACCCCCGACGAGATGCGCAACAAGGTGCTTGCGTGGTGGGGGGAATATTCCCAGGAGCTGTAAGCCTTTAACCAAAGCGGGACCGAGGGTGAGGTGGAAAGACGGTGAGACAGAGGGGTTGATGACTCGCCGGCCTTCCACCTCGCCTGCTTGTTCGAAGGGATCATAGATGGCGCATCTTACGAATATCGAGGGCATCGAAATGGAAGGCAAACTGCCGGAAGTGAGATTGTCCACCACCCCGTTCGAAGTGGTGTCTCCCTTCGAGCCGTCGGGCGACCAACCCCAAGCGATCGAGAAGTTGGCCAAAGGCGTGAACGACGGCCTTCGTTACCAAACGCTTCTCGGCGTGACCGGATCGGGCAAGACGTTCACCATGGCCAAGACCATCGAGGCCGTGCAGAAGCCCACGCTGGTCATGGCGCCGAACAAGACGCTGGCCGCCCAATTGGCAAGCGAGCTCAAAGAGTTCTTCCCCAACAACTCTGTGGTGTACTTCGTCAGCTACTACGATTACTACCAGCCGGAAGCGTACGTTCCTTCGTCGGACACGTTCATCGAGAAAGACGCCTCTATCAACGAAGAGGTGGAGAAGCTGCGGCATGCGGCAACGTCCGCGCTGCTGTCGCGGCGCGACTGTATCGTGGTCGCCTCGGTGTCGTGCATCTACGGCATTGGCAGCCCGATGGATTACGCGGGGATGGCCGTATTCGTGGACAAGCAGAAGGAAATGGATCGCGACCAGGTGATCCACGAGCTTATCGATATTCAGTACGATCGCAACGATTACGATTTGAAGCGCGGTACGTTCCGCGTGCGCGGCGACGCCCTCGACGTGTTTCCGCCGTACGCGGACAATCCCATCCGCATCGAGTTCTGGGGCGACGAGATAGAGGCCATCGCCGAAATCGACAACGTGACGGGCGAGGTCGTCAACGAATTCGAAGCGCTGCCCATCTGGCCGGCGTCGCATTATGTGACCGCGCGCCCCAAGATGGACCGCGCGCTGGGCACGATCCGCGACGAGCTGCGCGAGCGCTTGCAGCAGTTCAAGGAGGAAGGCAAGCTGCTGGAGGCTCAACGCTTGGAGATGCGCGTGGCGTACGATTTGGAGATGCTCGAAACCATGGGGTTCTGCTCGGGCATCGAGAACTATTCCCGCCACATGGACGGCCGCCAGCCGGGCGAGCCGCCGTACACCCTGATCGATTACTTCCCGAAAGACTTCCTCTGCATTATCGACGAGAGCCATGTGACCGTGCCCCAGATTCGCGGCATGCACGAAGGCGACCGCTCGCGCAAGATCACCTTGACCGAGCATGGGTTCCGTCTGCCTAGCTGCTTGGACAACCGTCCTTTGCGATTCGACGAGTTCGAGGACCGCGTTCCCCAGTTCGTGTACGTATCGGCTACGCCGGGCGACTACGAAGAGAAGGTCACGCAGCAGCAGGTCGAGCAGATCATTCGACCGACGGGGCTGCTTGATCCGGAGATCATCGTGCGCGGATCGGCTTCGCAGATCGACGACATCATCGACGAGGCGAAGGAGCGCGCTGCTCGCGACGAGCGCGTGCTCATTACCACGCTTACGAAGAAGATGGCGGAAGATCTGACCGATCACTTGCTCGACCAGGGCGTGAACACGCGGTACATGCACTCGGACATCGCTACGCTTGAGCGCGTGGAGATCCTGCGCGACCTGCGCCGCGGCGAATTCGACGTGCTGGTGGGCATCAACTTGCTGCGCGAGGGCTTGGACCTGCCGGAAGTGTCGCTTGTCGCCATCCTGGATGCCGACAAAGAGGGATTCCTGCGCAACCATCGCTCCCTGATCCAGACCATCGGGCGCGCCGCCCGCAACGTGTCGGGCCAGGTGATCATGTACGCCGACAAGATCACCGACTCCATGGCGCGCGCCATCGACGAGACGAAGCGCCGTCGCGCTATCCAGATGCAGTACAACGAAGATCACGGCATCGAGCCGCAGACCATTCGCAAGGCCATCAACGACATCATGAGCTACGTGACCGACGAGATGGGCAACACCACGGCGGAGCAGGTCAACAAGGAGCTGGCCGAGCTGTCGCGCGAGGAGGTCCTGCGCATCATATCGTCTATGGAAGACGACATGGCGGCGGCGTCCAAGAGCATGGACTTCGAGGAAGCCGCTCGTTTGCGCGATCAGGTGGTGAAGCTGCGCGCGCAGATCGAGGGGTCGAGCGAAGAGGACGTGCTCAAGGATCTCAAGAAGAGCGCGCGCAAGGGAAGCGCTTTCGGCAATCGCAAGAACGCAGCGTACGGTTCAAGCCGAAGGTCCTAGCGGGCCGCACGTTCGATGCGGGGTGTCGACCGTGGGCGAGGGATCGCCTTTGCCCACGGTCGCGGCATGCGCTACTCGGCGGTTTCTGCGTTCTGCGCCGCACCGCTGTCGCGCACGATGGTCGGCTTGTCGCTGTCGAGCGCTCGCACGCTTTTGGGCAGGTAGATCGCCAGGCCCAGAACCAGGCAGATCAGGCCGTCCACCACGAAGAACGGTGCAACGCCGATGGATTCGGCCAGCACGCCGCCGAACGCGATTCCCACGGGAGAGGCCAGGCCCATGGCCGCCATGGCCAGGCCCAGCACGCGACCTGTTTTCTCTTCAGGGGTGTTGCGCTGGATGAGCGTGATGAGCGGGCCGTTGAACCAGGCGCACGCGACCGCCATTGCGGCGCACAGCACGACGAACGCCCAGAACATGGTGGGTGCAAGGAATCCGCATGCCATGGTGGTCGCGCCCACGATGAAGGCCGCGATCCCGATCAAAAGGGCAAGCCGCTTGCCGCCGCCCCAGATCATGAGGATGGCCGACCCTATGATCATGCCCACGCCGAACGATGCTTCCACGATGGACGCCGCGTAGCCGTCTCCGCCGAAATGGTCGAACGTCATAAGCGGGAAGATCGCGCCGAGCGGGGCGAAGGTGACCATGCCGATCGTGACGCCGGCAATCAGGATGACCAGGCCGCGATTGGCCGACAGGGCCTTCCACCCGTCGCGCATGTTCGCGAGTACGTGCTGGTCTTTCGCGGACTCGTCGACAACCGTGGGTATCTTCACCAGGGCCAGCCCGGCAACGGCCAAAAGCGCTCCCAGGAAGTCCAGGAACATGACCGAGTGGAATCCGAACGTGGTGTACAGGAAGATGCCGAACGCAGGCGCGCCGATGGACGCTACGGAAATGAGCAGCTGGTCAAGCGTGTTGATGCGCAGCAGGTGCTTCTCCGGCACGAGCAGCGGCATGGCCGCCATCATGGCCGGCCCGTGGAACGCCTGCCCGACGCTGCGCGCGATGACCAGCACCATGAGCAGGCCGAACGAAACCTGGCCGAACAAAATGACGAAGCCCAGGCCAAGCGATATGATGCCGATGCCCAGATCGGCTGCGATCATGACGGTTTTCCGGTTGTACTTGTCTGCTATCACGCCGCCGAAAGGCGAAAGAAGCCCTTGCGGCAGGTAGGCGCAGATGGCTGCGGCGGACAGCATGATGGCGCTGCCGGTGGTTTCGGTGATGTACCAGATCACCGCGTATCCTGCGGCGTAGCTGGTGATCATCGAGGCGGCCTGCCCGGCCCAGATGGTGGCGATGATGGCAAGCCATCGTTTGGGAAGCGGTTGCCCGCCTGCGCTCATGAGCGCGGTTGATTCGGTCATAAGGATGCTCCTTGATAGTGGTGTGCTGAATTGATGATGCGGTAGCGCATGCGGTTGCGCTACCAATTTTGCATGGAATCGGGACGAAACGAGCGCAACGACAAGTTGCGCTTGCACGCATCATGAGAATGATGCAGGAATCGCAAGGCGATTTGCTAGTAGATTTGTCCCGCCATCAAAACAGAGCTCCTAGAAATTTGATCAGAATCGCGGCGATCAGTGTAACATACGTGACGTGATTGGCCAACAGGGGCGTTTGCGGGCGAAAGGTGCCGAGCGACCTGCCTTTACGGCTTCCCTGTGCTTTTCGCTCACGCCGCGCTGGCGCGTTTGAAGCTACAGCGCTTCGGTCATGCGCAGGTTGAGGTCGACCGACGTGCTGATTCCTGCGACGGTGCCGCCGTTGGTGTACTGCCACAGGGCGAAGTCGAAACGCGCCCGCGGCACGGCGGCGTCGTATTCCGCAAACCAGATGGGCCGGTTTCCCAGCGCAGTTCGGTCGTAGCGCGCCATATCCCCGTTGTTTCCGTAGATCATGGTCTTGTACCCAGCGGCTTCAAGGCGCTCGCAAAACGCGATCGCCGCGGCAGTGAGCGTGCCTTTGTCCAGGTTGTTGGCGCGTCCGTTGGGATCCGCCACGGGCTCATGGTCGAATGCAACGGGAAGTTCAAGGGCGCGCCCGTTGAGTTGGGCCAGCACGAACTCCGCTTCTTCGACGGCTTCGGCAGTGTTCACTGCCTGCGAGAAGAAGTATGCTCCCGTTTGGAGCCCTGCGGCTTGCGCGCCGCGCACGTTCTCGTCGAAGCGGGCATCGGCGGACAAGCCCCCTTGAGTGTACCCGCGGTTTCCTATGCGCACGAAAGCGAAATCGATGCCGTCTGCAGCTACCGCATTCCAATCTATGAAGCCTTGATGATCGGAGACATCGACGCCAACCTGGGATTTCAACGATCCTCCCGGACGATACGCCAGGCGGTCGCCGGTACGTTCAAGGCTGCTCCAATCGTAGGGGCTTACGTACTCTGCGTTTTTCGGGGCGCTTTCTGGAGCCGTGCATTGTCCCAGGCCCACAAGCATCCCTACGAACAGAAGCCCTGCAAGCATGACGAGCAGGACGCCGACCAGGGGGCTTTTCCTTGCATGCCGAGAAGAGCTGCGGGGCGCAGGCGCGTACGTTGCGGCGTGACGAGGCTTGCCGTGGCTGCGGCGCTTGTTGGTTCGAGGTTTCATGCGGGTATCCTACCAGAGGCTGTTGCGAGCATTGCGCGCGCAGCGACGATCGCGCGACGACTACAGAACTTGCTGTTGTTGCCGCGGGCGCGGGCCCGGCTATGCGGGGATCGTCATTGCTTTCGGCGTTACGGCTGACAGCGTGGGCCGCGCGGACAGGTGTTGGGCGCGCGCTTGATCCAGGTAGTCGTATCTGACCAGCTTGCGCAGCACTTCCTGTTGGCGCTGGCGGGCAAGGTCGGGGTTTTTGGCGGGGGAGTAGACGGAAGGAGCGTTCGGTATGCCTGCCAGCATGGCGCACTCGTCTTCGGTTAGCTGACCGGGCTGTTTTCCGAAGTATCCCATGCTTGCGTTCCCGATTCCCTCGTACCCGTTGCCGAAGTAAATCGAGTTTACGTACAGTTCCAAGATCTTCCGTTTGGAGAAATGGCTTTCCATGGTGAAGGCCATGAGCGTTTCGGCCAGCTTGCGCTCGAGCGTTTGCTCCTGCGTGAAGTACTGGTTTTTAGCCAGCTGCTGCGTGATGGTGCTGCCGCCTTCCACTACGGATCGCGCCTTGATGTTGTTGACCAGCGCTCGCCCGGTGGCTATAACGTCGAAGCCGGGATGCGCGTAAAAGCGATGATCCTCTACTGCAACAACGGCCTGCAGGTACAGATCGGGCAGTTTATCGAGGGAAGTGAATCCCTGCTCGCTCTCGATAGCCGTCGCCATATCGTCGAGGCTTTGAGACTCGAGTGCGGTTCGGTACAGGTTGAATCCTCGTGCTGCGAAGAATGCGGTTGCAAGTACTCCTAGGATAAGCGCGAGAGCGAGCGATCGTTTGAAGAGCGTTCCAGCGGTCATGCCCGGCTCCTTTCGATGCGGTGATCGGGACTCCATTCTTTATACCAGCCAACTCTTAAGGCTTTCTTACCGACCGCTTGCCCCTCCCTTACATTCCTGAAAGGGGAGGTCTGCCTTAAATTCAGGGGCATAGGCTATACTTACCTCATTGCATGTATTTACGGAGGCGGCGTGCCAGCTAGTCCTTGGCAGTGGTACGTCGGGGGGACTCGAGTAAAGGACGGTGGAGCGAACATGATGGTTTCGACGAAGGGACGCTACGCTCTGCGTCTTATGATCGATATAGCGAAACAGGGAGAAGTCGGGTCGCTCGTAACCATGAGGCAGGCGGCGGAGCGCGAGGGTTTGTCCGTCAAGTATCTTGAGCAGCTAGGTGGCGCTTTGGTGAAGGCCGACGTGCTCAAAAGCGTGCGAGGCGTGAGCGGCGGCTACCTGCTTGCGCGTCCGGCGGATGAGATTACCGTTGGAGACATCTTGCGGGCCACCGAGGGAAGCTCGGCTCCCGTTGCCTGCGTTGAAGACTCGGAGCATTGCGAGCGGAGCAGCGGTTGCTCGGCGCGGGAATTTTGGATCGGGCTGGATCGCGCGATCGAGTCGTACGCCGACAGCGTGAAGCTGTCGACTTTGGCGAAGCGCCCGTAAAGTCGGCGGATCCGCTAGAAGCTGCGCCGCTCGTAGAGTTGCGCAGCAACGGAAGCCGATCCGACGTACCACGTGGCTCCTAGGGCAACGAGGCTTGCCGAAAGCAGCAGGATTTGGCTTGAAGATCCCTCAAGGGCGGGCGCGCCGATAGCGAGCAGGTTCAGGCCGGACGGACCCAAAGCCTGTGGAATCAATGCGAGCGCCAGTACGAAGATCGCGGGTGCGTACTTCAGCGCTCCCTCGTAACCGAAGCGCAGGTTGAGTGGCATCATCACGCCCAGAGCGAAGGCGGCGAATGCAACAGCGCTTGCGCAGCAGAGCGCGAGGGAGGCGAAATCGAACGATGCGGCCTCCCTCAGCAGGGAAAGCCCGGGAAATACGCTGGTGGCTAAACATCCCGCTGCATACGCGAGCGCGCCGGTGGCGACGCTTGCCGCCGTGACCGCCGCAAGGGCGGCGTAGCGGCCGTCTACGACGTTTTTGCGCGATAGCGGAAGGGCGAGGCGCGGTCCCTCCCATCCAGATGCGCTCTCCGTGAGGAAAAGGGCGCTGCATGTCATGATTGGGTTGGCGATTGCAACGTATATGACAATCAGGGGGATGTTTCCCACGATGACCGAAGTGACGAAGGTGATCAGCATCCAGCACGCGGTCATGCGAACCAGCCTATCTTTCATGATGATGAGATCGGATAGCATCGCTGCCTTCATAAGCGCGGCTCCTTTCCGAAGGGGGCTGCTCGAACGGCAGCCCCGGTACGGTTCCCGCTTTACAATTCGCGTCGTTCGTACAGCTTGATAGACAGTGCGCACGATGCTGCATAGAGGGCTGCGGCAGCGGCCACCACGATACCGGCCATTCCCAGCGTTCCCTCGGGCGTTTGCACCCAGCTTGCAAGGTTGGCGAGGAATTGGGGAGCCTCGCTGTTGCCGCCTGCCGTGAACAGGAAGAACACGCCGAAGAAAATGATCAGGGGCGCGAATCGAACCGCTTTCGTCATGCCGAAACGCGCGACCATGGGCAGCACGACGGACAGCATGACTACGATGATGGCGATGCCCAGGATGCTTGCCAAAACGATGGCCTGCCACGAGAAGTTCACCATGAGCGCAGCTAGCTGCGGCACGTTCGGGAGCAGCGTTGCTGCAATGATGACCAGGCCCGTGGTAACGATGCCCGTCATGAATCCGACTATCGCGATCACCGCGAAGCTCGCGTAGCGTCCGGTGATGACGTGTTTGCGGGATAGCGGCAGCGCCAGCCTAAACTGCTCCCAGCCCCCGCGTTCGTCGAAGGCCAGTATGGTGAACGCTACGGAAAACGGGGTCATTGCCGCGATGGCGGGCGCGATCACGTAGATGTTCTCCATCATGATGCACATAAATATGCCCACGACGATACCGAGTCCCACCTGCGGTATCAAGTATTTCTTCGCGATCAGAAGATCGGACAGGAGCATGGCGTTCACAGTATTTCCCCCTTCAGCATGAGGCTCATGTACGAATCGATGTCGGCGCGCTCCATCACGACGCCGCGGAAGTTCTCGGCGAAGGCGAACCGATCGGGCACCAGCACCGAGGTGCCGTACGCGTTGCGGGCGTAGTGCAGGCTTCCCGGTGCGTACAACCCGCTGTCCGCTATGGCGGCGAATTCGGACGCGCGGCACTGAGCGATGCCTGCCTGATGGACGATGGTGTCCTTTTCGATGGAGAACACGATGCGTCCCTCGTCGATGCACACGATGTAGTCGGCAATCTTTTCCAGGTCGCTGGTGATATGGCTGGACATCAGGATGCCGTGGTTCTCGTCGGCCATGAAAGCGCGCAAGGTGTCGAGCGTTTCGTCGCGTGCCATCGGATCCAGACCGGCGGTTGCTTCGTCCAAGATGAGCAGATCGGCGTCGTGGGAGAGCGCGCATGCCAAAGACAGCTTCATGCTCATGCCGCGCGAGAGGTCCTTCACCGTCTTGCTCGGAGGAAGTTCGAACTGCTTGATGCGTTCGCGAAAGCCCGCGGCGTCCCATGCGCGGTAGCTTACGGACATGAGCTTGCCCACGGCTTCGACCGTCAGCTCCTCGGGGAAGGAGCAAGTGTCGAATACCACGCCAATGCGCTGTTTCAACTCGGCGAGACGCTTGGAGGGAGCCCCTATGGTTTCTTCGCCGAACAGGGCAATCTGCCCGTTGTCGGGCCTGGTCAAGCCAAGAATGGATTTAATGGTGGTAGTTTTGCCGGCTCCATTGCTGCCGATGAATCCCACTACGCTGCCCGAAGGCACGCGCAGGCTCACGTCCTGCAGGTCGAAGCCGTCGTAGTGCTTCGAGAGGCTTTGTATGTTCAAAAGGTCGTTCATCAGTCGTCACTTTCGGTCGTGTGCGATGCTCGCTCGTTTCGGATGCGTCTAGATGTTGTCGCTTGCCACCAGGTCGAGCATGTCATGCAGCTCTGCGAGGCTTACGCCAGAGTCCCGCGCCTCGCTCGCTGCCTTCGCCAGCAGGTCTTCGATATGGCGAAGACGCTCTTCGCGCAGCAGCTCCATGTTGCCGCCCGCTACGAAGCTGCCCTTGCCCTGCACCGTTTCGACGAATCCTTGCGATTCGAGGTCGGCATAGGCGCGCTTCGTAGTGATGACGCTGATGTGCAGGTCGTTCGCCAGCGCGCGAATCGAAGGAAGCTGCTGGCCTTCTGCGAGCTCGCCTGCCAAGATGAGGCTTTTCAGCTGGCTGGTGATCTGCTCGTAGATGGGCTTGTCGCTTGCGTTTGAGATGATGATGTCCAACATCGCTCCTGTTCCAGTTCGTATTCGCCGCGGGATTGCCTGCAGCGAAGTGGTGCGCGGATGCTCGGGCGTCCCCGGAGCATCCGGGTGGCGCGCTGCAGCGTCCTGTCGCGCGCCGGGAGGTCGCAAGCACGTTCCTTGCTGGCTCCGTCGGGCTTCGCCTCTGCATGTTCGATGGTGTGCGTAGCGAACTGTACAGTGTGTATATACCCGATATGCACACTATAATCAGTTGACGAGATCGCGTCAAGATGCGAGCGAGCATCTTTTTCCGGTTGGGCATCTTGCCTTCCGGCTTAGGCTGCCGTCGTTCGGCCCGCCCTGCGCGCTCGCGACGGTGATGCTCTACACAAGGGGCGGGGTTCGACGGTGTTCAGGACTGGCAAATGGAAGCTTGCGCACGAAAATCCGCCGTCGTTGGCAGGTTCTGACGGTTTGGGGTCGTCGATTCGCTTTCGCCACCCCTTCGGCTGAAGAGCGCTTTGCATCGTGCCTGTTCAGGAGCGCGTGGCGAGTCCGGGCTGAAAACGGCTGACTTGCAACGGACGTCAAACGACCTCAAACCGTCAGAACCTGCCAGCGAAGCTGGATTTTCGTGCGCAGCTAGGTGATGTTGCCGCTCGGACGCGGCTTGGACGGTGGCGGTCCCGTTTTCGGCTCGTGCTGTCGTGCAGCCAGTGTGGCTCGACCCCGTTTTCGGTTTGCGTGCTCCAGGTAGCCTGCGCGACGACAGCCCCGTTCGCGGCTCGCGCAACCCGGGCGGCCCATGGGGCTACGGTCCCGTTTTCGGCTCGTGCAACCCGGGCGGCCCATGGGGCAGCAATCCGCTTGCGAACGTCCGGGTTGGCCCAGCGGAGGGCTCGAGGTTTTCGGGGAAGGGCTAGGCGCGCCTGGCTGGGCCGAGCACGGGGTTCACGTAGCGCCCGCGCGCTTCGGTCTTGCTGCCGTACTGGATGGCGTTCACGGGGCATCGGTGCAGACAGGCAAGGCATTGCGTGCAGCCCAGCTCAGCCCAGCGCGGCGTGCCGTCGATGAGCGTGATGGTGTTCGTCGGGCATATATCGGCGCAGCGGCCGCAGCTGATGCAGGTGGGAAGCGTGTGGAAATCCTTGGTCGATCGCGGCTTCTCGTCTTGTTCGGTGACCTGGGAAAGCAGGATGCCCAAGGGGTTGCGTCGCTCGGCGTGCACGCATTCGCGCGCTTTGATGCGCAGGGCCGTGCGATGGGCCTCGACTTCCGCATGGGCTAAAAGCCGCTCGCGTTTCTCTCCCTGAGCGGGCGCGTACAGGTACGTGCAGTTTCCGACCGATTTCACGCTGAACGAGGCGTCCAGATTGATTCCCTGCCAGCGTCGCAGCCGATCTGCGAAGATGCGCGCGGTGTTTCCGACGAACGCGCCGCAGCTGACGACGGCGTAGCAGTAGCAAGGGGCGAACACCTCTTTGTTGCCGGTGCGGAAGTTCGCGCGGCGTATGAATTCGTCCACGAGAGGAGGCGTGGTCCAGGCGTACGTGGGAAAGACGAAGCCGAGCGCTTCTCCCTGCTCCAAGGTGAAGTCGAAGTCCTTGTACTTGTAGGCTTTGCCCATGTCGACCAGCAGGTCGTCGGTTGTTTCGGCTACGATCTTCGCGGCTGCAAGAGAGTTGCCGGTTCCAGTGAAATAGAAGATCATAGTAGCCGCCTTTCGGTTTGCCCCTGCCCTGTAGTTGGCGCATATCCCCAGTATAGCAAGGGGAGGGAGCCTGCGCTTGCGGCCTTTGGTATCATGAGCGCAACAAGTCTTTGACGGAGTGTTTCCGGTGATAGGAGGAGTGTATGGCAAGCGTGCTGTTTTTGGAGTACCCGAAATGCACAACGTGCAAAAAGGCCAAGGCGTGGCTCGACCAGCAGGGAGTTGCGTACGAGGATCGGCATATCGTGGAGGACAATCCGACGGCTGCAGAGCTTGCCGCCTGGCATGAGAGAAGCGGGCTGCCCTTGCGCCGCTTCTTCAACACGAGCGGCATGGTGTACCGCGAGCGCAATATCAAGGCGCTGCTCGATGCAGGGCTGAGCGATGCGGACGCCTACGCCTTGCTTGCCGAGAGCGGCATGCTGGTGAAGCGCCCGCTTGTGGTGGGCGAGGACTTCGTGCTGGTGGGCTTCAAGGAGGCCGAGTGGGAGCAGGCTCTTCTGTAGCGGTTTAGAGCGCGTCGGTATCGAGCCAAAGGGTGAAGGGGCCGTCGTTCGTCAGGCTTACGTCCATGTAGGCTCCGAAGCGCCCCGTTTCCACGCGCGGCACGTCGCGGCGCGCCCGTTCGACGAACCATTCGTACAATCGGTTCGCCTCGTCGGGCGCGCCCGCTTGCGTAAAGGAAGGGCGGTTTCCCTTCTTGCAGTTCGCGAACAGCGTGAACTGCGAAACCACCAGCACGTCGCCGTGCACGTCGGCAAGCGACAGGTTCGTCTTGCCGTTCTCGTCCTCGAATATGCGCAGGCGGCTTATCTTGCTCCAGAGGCGCTCCGCTTGGTCTTCGGTGTCTTCATGGCCCACGCCCAAAAGAATGACCAGGCCTTTTCCGATGAATCCTACCGTGCTGCCGTCGATTTCCACCTGCGCACGGCTTACGCGTTGAACGACTGCCCTCATGGAGGCTCCTTCGCTTGCGAGATTTGCTTGCTGCAAGAATCCTACGGCAAGAAGGGCTTCGGGGGCAAGGATGCACGCGGGATGTTTATGCGTGGCTTTCGTGGGGCCGCTGGCCACGCGTTTGCAAAAACGCTTCCGAGCGTTATAACGTATCGGGCATAAGACGATCGGGTGTTGAGGCGCAATCGCGCGTTGGCGAAAGGACTTCCATGAGCTACGCAATCGTGTACGACAGCAGCACGGGGAATACGCAACGATTGGCTTGCGCGGTGAAGGAAGCGCTGCCTGCGGAAGAAATTGTGGCGTTCGGACGCGTTGGAGACGTGGCTTCGGAGGATCTGGCGGCGGCGGATCGCGTGTACGCGGGATTCTGGACGAATCGGGGCGACTGCACCGACGAGATGGCCGAAGTTCTGTCCCAGCTGGAGGACAAGGACGTGTTCCTGTTCGGAACCGCGGGCTTCGGCGCAGATCAGACGTACTTTGCGGGCGTGATGGCACGCGTGGCTCGGCATGTTCCCGAATCTGCCCGTATCGCGGGATCGTTCATGTGCCAAGGGCAGATGCCCGAAAGCGTGCGCACTCGCTACGAGCGTACGGCCCAGGCCCAGCCGGCTCAAGCCGCGCGCATGCAGCAGCTTATCGAGAACTTCGATGCGGCCGTCGGCCATCCGGACGATGTCGACGTTGCGCGATTGCAGGCGGCGGTCAAGCAGGTCTGACGCCGTTTGGAGATTGCGCGCCGACCCTGGACGAGCGTCGCGAGGGGTCGGCGCGCGCTTCGTTACGCTTCCTTGTCCTTGCGTGCTTCCGCCGGGTCTTCCAGGCGCGTTTTCAACAGCTGCAAACCGCCGACCACCACGCCGCCGATCACGAAGAATAGCAGGCTGAACGTATCCAGGCTCATGGCGGGCAGGGGCTCAGTCAGGGTGAGCGGTCCTTGCGTAATGGAGAACAGTGAGCCGAGCATCATGCCCACGATGGCGTACATGGTCTGCGGCCGGAACTTCTTGAGGCACATCCTGATCAGGCGCACGAACAAGAGGACGCCGCAGGCAACGCCCGCGATGAACACCAGCAAGATGGGCAGATAGGCCAAATCCAATCCCATAACCGCGCGCACGGCTCCCATGATGGGCACGTACAGGCCGAAGATCAGCAGCAGGGTGGAGCCGGAGATGCCGGGCAGCACCATGGCGGAAATGGCAACCATGGCGGCGAAGAACACGTAGGCCACCATCCCGGGGTTCAGGCTGCCGACGGCCACGTTCACGCCTTCGTCCGATACAGGGTTGAGCAGGGTGATGGCCACGACTGCGGCGGCGCCGATTGCAACGAAGACCAGGCTTGCGGCATGGCCTTTCAGCGTGCTTTTTTCTTCGAGGACGACAATGGGGATGGCGAACACGATGAATCCCATGAACAGCGAGCTGACCTGGTAGATATGCGAGTCGAAGAAACTGGTCAGCACAAGCGCCGAAAGCCCGAATCCAATTATCCAGCCGAATCCTAACTTGAGCAGGAACTTGACGGCATCGATCTTGGCGGCTTTCGGACCGTGGAACAAGTCGTCGAGCGAGCCGATGAACCGGTCGTAGAATCCCAGCAGAAAGGCGATGGTGCCGCCTGAAACGCCGGGGACGCTGTCGGCAAGGGCCATGCAGAATCCGCGCACGAAGTTGATGATAACGCCGGCAATGGACATAGTAAGGGAACCTCCCGCATCGATTGTGCGCAGCCGACCCTCTTCGGCGCGCATCGTCAGAACGTATAGCATGGCTCACGATCTTGCAAACGTCCAGCGATTCCTGTTGTTCCTGCAAGATATACAGATTCTTGAGCGGGTGCGTCGGCGTTCGGCGAAGCGGGAACGCCCGGACCCGCGAGTGCGGTTCCGGGCGTTTCGAGATGTCGTGATGCAGCGAATGGGTGCTTGCCTGCGTTTGTGGGGCATGCCTTCTGTGCTTACAGCGCCACGTGTCCGAACGTGATGATCGAGTAGACGAGCCCCGCGATGCCCAGGGCTATCACCACGGCGACGATGACCTTGTCCGAGGTTTTCTCGAACACCCGGGCCTTCGGGTCGTGCTGCCGAATGCCCACGACGTAAAGCGGCAGGCCGACGGCGTACACGATGCACGCGACCATGAGGTAGTTCAAGCCGGCTGCGTAGATGAGCCATAGCCCGTACAGCGATCCCGCCGCGCCCGTGAACAGGGCCATTCCGCGGCTGGCGAAGATTCCTTTCGGGTAGCTTTCGTCGAGCGCGATCTTGAACAGGAACAGCGTGCAGAACAGGTAGCACGGCAGCGCCATGACGCTGGTGATGCTGATCATGGTGGTCCAGGCGTTGTTGCCGATGAAGTAGGACACGATCAGCACGATCTGCACGACGATGGTGGTCCACAGAAGCGAGGTCGAAGGCGATCCCTTTTTGTTTTCCTTGACGAACGCCTTCGGGAAAATGCCGCTTTTGGAGGCGGCCAGCGGCATCTCGCCCAGCATGAGCATCCATACCAGCCAAGAGCTGAGGACCGATATGATAACGCCGGCGTTGATGAGGATCTCGCCCCATTTGCCGAACTTGTCCAGCATGATGGCGGCCATGGACGGGTCGGCCATGTTCCCGATGTCGGCCTGGGAGTACACGCCCAAGGGCAGAAGCGATACGATGACGTAGAGCAGCAGGGTGACCAAAAAGCCGATGGTCGTGGCCTTGCGCACTGCCGTTTGCGACTTGGCCTTGCCCGACACGACCACGGCGCCTTCGATTCCCAGGAACAGCCACAGGGTCACCAGCATGGTCGCCTGCACTTGCGGCATGACGTTGTCCCAGGTGAAGCTAAGGTCGATGCCGCCCTTCATGCCCCAGAAACCCTCCATGAACACCGAGAGCTTGAATACGGTGGCAACGGCCAAGATGAAGACGGCAACCGGCAGCAGCTTGCCGATCGTGCCGATGATGTTCAGGAAGCTGGTTTGCTTCGCGCCTTGCAGCGCAAGTAAATACATTGCCCAGGTGATGATGGAGCCGCCGATGATGGATGGGATGTTGTTGCCGCCGGCGAAGTCGGGCACGAAGTAATTGAGCGTGGCCATGACCAAAACGGAGTAGGCCACCAACGCGAAACAGTTGCATATCCAGTATCCGTACGCCACGAAAAAGCCGATGAGCTTGCCGAAGCCCTTTTCGGCGTACGTGTACAGACCGTTCGTCAGTTCGGGGCGCGCGGCCGACAGGATGCGGAACGTGTTCGCGATGAACCAGATGCCGATGCCCGTGACCACCCAGGCGATAATGATGGCTCCGGCGGAAGCGTCCTGCGCCATGTTCTGGGGGAGGTTGTAGATGCCTCCGCCGATCATCGCGCTGATGACGATGCCTACCAGGCCGATCAGGCCAACTTTTTTGGAGCTGTCCTGTGCCGGTGCGCTGCTTCCGTTGGAACCGGGTGCGGTGTTGTCTGCCATGATTCCAATCCTTGTCGAATGAGGGCGCGCCCGCCAGACCGGACGCGCCAGGGTGCGAATGGGGTGCGCGATGCGCTAGTTTGCCAGGTCCGTAAGCGGTTCGAAGTCCATCTGCTTGAGCCAGTCGGACAGATGCAGGCTGTTGAGGGATGCGAAGCCGGTTGCGGGCACGGCGTTGCGCGCGAGCGTGACGTAGGGTCCTACGGTGATGGCGTTGCCGATCTCGTTGGGCTTCATCATGCGGTAGGCGAAGCTCACGTACGTGCGGTCGAACAGCACGCTGGAGTCGCGTCCGCATTCGACCACGGACCAGACGATCTCCTTGCGATGCTGCTCCAGGTAAGCCAGCATGTCCTGCTCGTTGTCGTTTTCGGTCCAGACGCCGGCGTCTTCGATGAAGAGGTCGGCTGCGAAATCGCGGTCCGCGGAAAGCGAGATGGCGATGAACGACCATACGCCGTACGCTTCGCCTTCCTTGAGCGGGCGGTCTTCCTTGGGGCGGTACGCCGTGATTCCCTTGTTGGCGCAGATGGTGTGCGCACCGGGGATGGGGTGGTAGCGACGGTTCTCGGCCGTTCCGAACAGCTCGATGCCGGCGTTGAGCAAGGGTTGCGCGTCGAACACCTTGAGCTCGCTGCCATCGAACTGCTTCTCGGTGAACAGCGGTGTGCTTGCGCCCGATGCGATGTCGTCATGTCGGGCCAGGTCGTAGCCCCAAACCTGCCCGGCCATGCCGCAGAACGACGAGGCGGTCAGCATGTTGATCTGGCCGACGTAGGCATCGGCCGTTTCGGCTTTGTCGTAGGTAACGATGCCGTCGATCAGCATGTCGTTGGTTTTCTCGACCGTTCCGGCGGACACTTTGAGGACCGATACGTATCCGTTGCCGTAGGCGCCCGGCATGCCGTAGCCGTCGCAGTAGTCGTCGTACGGGCTGATGGCGGTCTTGTCGATGTGCGGCGCGCGCATGGTCGCGTGAAGGTTGGGGGTGCGGGCGATGGTGCGGTTGCGGCGTTCTTCGATGTTCTTCATGAAGGTCCTTTCGTTGCGGATACGATTCGCGCAGATTGTAGGACGGCCCGGTTTTCGCGTCCCGGGCGGTAAAAAGATGGGACCGAGACGTGCTCGCGCTGATGCTGAAGCGTTGAATGGGCTGGGGCGCGCGAGGCGCCGGTTTTCTTGCCTTGTTCAGATAGGGGTTTTCCTTATTTAGGAGGGTTGCTGCTTTACGACCTTCGCGCATGCTGTATATTACAATCGTTATATAACAGTTGTTATTTTGGAGGTACGGTTATGCCGGAACGGAAGGTAACGCGCGAAACGGTGCTCGAGGCGGCTCTTTCCCTTGTGCGCGAGCAGGGGGAGGGCGCACTGAGCGCGCGGGCGATCGCGGATCGCGCGGGTTGTTCGGTGCAGCCTATATACAGCCTGTTCGGCGACATGAAAAGCCTGGTGAAAGCCCTATACGACCATGCGCGCGCCTGGGTTGCCGCGTACAACCGCGAGCACGAGCATCGCGCTCCGAACGCGTTTGCGGCAAACGGGCTTTCCCATTTGCGCTTGGCGCGCACCGAAGGCAACCTGTTCCGGTTCCTGTACCTGACCGCGCACATGGACGCTGCCAGCTTCGAGGACGTGTACCGCAGCGTTGCGCTGCCGAACGTGGAGAGGTGCGTGGAGGAGCTGAGCGGGCTTGATCCCGTTGCGGCGCGGGCGTTGTACCTGCACATGATCGTCTATACCCACGGTATGGCAACCATGCTCGCTTCGGGTGCGCGGTTCGACGACGAAGAGCTGCACGAACGGCTTGACGAGGCATTCAGGGGCCTGTCGTCGCTCGCGGGCGGCGAGCGCGTTCTTGCTGCGACTTCCAACAAGAAGGGATCTACGCTATGAGCAGGCGGTTGGTTATTTTCGATGCGGGCGATATGGGGGAAGAGGCGTTCGCGCAGGGTTTTTCCGACGGGGACGTGCTGTTCTCGGCCACGCCCGAGGTTCGGATGTGCATCGGCTGCTTCGGCTGTTGGCTGAAAACGCCGGGCACGTGCGTGCTGCGCGACCGATGCCAGCAGATGCCGCGGCTTTTGCGGGAAAGCGACACGGTGGTGGTTGTGAGTCCTTTGGTGTACGGCGGCTACTCCCGCTCTGTCAAGGCTGTGTTCGATCGGTCGATCGGCTACTTGCTGCCGTACTTTCGCATGGTCGACGGCCGGATGCACCATGCCATGCGCTACGATCACGCGTATCGCCAGGAGGTTCATTTCTACGGCCCCGGCACGCAGGCGGAACACGACCTCGCGCATCGTTTCATTCGCGCCAATGCGGTCAACTTCAATGTTTCTGAAGTTGACGTGCGCTTTCATGAGAACGTCGAGCAAGCGAAGGAGGCTGCGCTATGAACGTGGTGCTGCTGTGCGGAAGCCCGCGCGCCAAGAAGAGCAATTCGGCGTACCTGCTCGAGCAGTTGAGCGATCGCATGGGTGGAAGCTTGCACGTGGAGACGCGCCAGGCTGCGGCGACGGCGTCTGGCGTGAACGAGCGCACCGCCGAGTTGGTGGCGGCAAGCGATGCCCTGGTGGTTGCGCTCCCTCTGTATGCGGACGCGATACCTTCCGCCTTGTACGAAGTGCTTGGTCAGATACGGGCGCGCGTTTTGGAAACAGGATCGACGCCGACGGTCTACCTGATCGTGAACAGCGGATTCTACGAAGCGCGACAGAACGAGCTGGCCATCGAGATGCTGTGGAACTGGTGTGATGCATGCGGCATGCGACGGGGCAGGGCTTTGGCGGCGGGGGCTGGCGAGATGTCGCATGCTGCGCCGATGGGGACCGGGCCCCTCAAGAACCTGGGGCGCGCTTTGGACGAGCTGGCTCGCGCTATCGAGCGGCGAGAGTCGGGCGAAACGATGTTCGTGGAGCCCAACTTCCCACGCATGCTCTATCGCATGGCCGGGCATCGCTTTTGGAATGCGCAGGCGAAAAAGAACGGCTTGAAGCCGCGCGATCTGCTGCGCGCGGAGTAGCCGGGGCCGCTAACGCGGTAGGTCTACCAGGGGACGGGCGACTGCGCACGGAGTCGCCCGTTGGAAGGAGCCGCGGCGAAGGAGTCGGCGCTCCATGCGAACGGGCCGCATCGTTGTCGATGCGGCCCGTTCGGGTCATGCAGTGTTTACGCTGTTGGCGGCTTCGGTGCGCCGGGTGCCGCGGGTACGCCGGGCGCACCAGGGGCTGCAGGCGCACCCGGGGCGCCGGGTGCTTTGGGAGCGCCAGGGGCGCCCGGGGCACCGGGAGCTGCGGAAGCGGGAAGCTCGGATCCGCAGCTTTCGCACGTATCGTTCTTGGACGGGTTGAGCGACCCGCAGGACGGGCATTTCTTCTTCACATCGAGCGATGATGGCCTGAAGCACATATCGTCGGTCCTCCTTTTTCTTCTCGCGCCCTTCTAGACGAAGGAGCAAAGCAGTTGCTTGGGGTGATCGGACAGTTTCTTCGAGAGCTCCTCGATGGTTCCGAACTCGAGGCACTTGGCTTGGCAATGATGCACGCAGGAGGGAACCTTGCCCTTCTTGCGGCGCAACAGGCACATGGTGCACTGGTCGGTGAACGCCGGAGCGTAGGAGAGCAGCCATTTGTCGGGAGCGATCTCCCAAGGGCCTATCTCGTTCACCTTGATACCGAACTGACCTGCGGGAAGGCCGTTTTCCATCTGGCAGGCAACTTCGCAGGAGTGGCAGCCTGTGCACCATGCGGGATCGATCAGAATGCCGTATTCAGCCATGGTTACTCACCTTCCTTGACTTTGTAGATCTTGCAGATGTTCGTCTTGTAGTTTGCGCCGAACCCGGTCTTTCCGAATTCGCCCCACGGGAGCAGCTTGTTGATGGCAACGTCGTACAGATCGAAAAGATCCTCGGGGTCTTTTTCAGGCAGCCACCAGCCGTGATCGCATGCGACGATGCGCGTGCCCAGGATGGGCGTCTTCTTCACGCGTCGCTTGGCGCGTCCCAGGTGATTCTCGACCCATACCCAGTCGCCCTCGTCGACGCCGTAGCGCTCGCAAAGTTCGGGGTGAACCTGTATGGTCGGGTCGGGCGTGTAGGAGCGGTTGCGCTCGATCATGCGATGCTCGGAATGGAAGGAGTTGAACACGCGGGCGCCCGTGGTAAGAACCAGCGGATACTCTTCCATCAGGTCAGGCGTCGAACCCGGTCCGGGCGAGGGCTCCTCGAAGTACGGCAGCGGATCGTACCCCATCGACTCGTAGATGGTCGAGTAGAGCTCGAGTCTGCCGGTCGGGGTGGGGAAGCCCAGCTGCCCGTCCTCGCGAAGCAGGCCCTTCTCGTGGCGGTGGTACTCCAGGGGAAGGAAGATAGGAGCGACTTCCTTGAGCTCGGAGAAGGTGAATCCCGTGGGCTTCAAAAGCTCGTCGTACACTTCCTCCAGCGTTTCCCAGGGCCAGGCTTCAGGTGCGAGCCTTTTGCCAAGAAGCAGGTTGATTTCCATGTCGGACTTGCTTTCGCCAACCGGCTTGCAGGCCTGGCAGATTACCTCGCCGCGCTGGATGCCGTCGCCCAAGCGAATGCTGTCGTGCTCGGGGAACGTGTTGGCGGGAAGGAACACGTCGGCCAGCGCCATCGCCGTCGGCGTCATGAACAGGTCGACGGAGACGTTGATGTCCAGCTTCTCGAACGCCTTGTGAGTACGCTCCGGATCGGCGGCGATGCATGCCAGGATGTTGGTCTGCTGCAGCCAGGAACCGTGAATCTCGTACGGTTCGCCGCTTTCCATTGTTTCGATGAGCTCGTCGGCTTGCGACATCTGGAATCCTGCTTGGAGGATGGGGTAGTTGCCCAGGCCGATGCGCTTGGCTTTTTGCTCGTCGCTGATAAGCTCTCCGCCCCAGCCGGATGCGTAGCTGAGGATGGATATCGTGGGGATGATGCCGCCCGGTACGTCGATGTTGCCCGTGACCATGAAAATGGAGGCGATAGCCTGGCTTGCGGGCAGGGATTCCTTGGTCATGTCGACCGCGAGGCCCCACTGCAAAGATGCTGTTTTCGCCTTGCCGATCATGCGTGCGGCTTCGATGATGTTCTCTTCGGGAACCCACGTAATTTCGGCTACACGGCTGACGGGGTATTCGGCGGCGCGTGCCTTGAGCTCCTCGAATCCGTAGCACCACTTGTCGACGAAGTCGTTGTCGCAGAGGTCTTCTTCGAAGAGGATATTGAGGATGCCCAGGGCGAGAGCGGCGTCGGTTCCGGGGCGGATGCGAAGGTGCTGAGCCGAATTGCACGAGAGCCAGGTGACTTTGGGGTCGATGTCGATGATCTTGGTGCCGCGCTTCATCATGTCGACCACCCAGTGCCCGTACCAACCTTCGTTGTTGGCGACCAAGGGGTAGTTGCCCCAGACCACGAGGACTTCGGGGACCTCGTATGCGGGGTTGTCGTAGCGGTCGGTCCATCCCTGGGATGCATCGGCTACCATGTACGTCCCCGTGGTCAGGGCCATACCGGCGATGCGCGGAAGGAAGCAGGCCAGGCCCGAGAGGATGCACGTGTAGTTCGGAGAACCGTAAGACCAGGCCAGGCGCGTGATTGCGGGGCCGATGTCGCGTCCGGTGCCCTGTGCGAAGATTACGCTTTCGGCGCCGTACTTCTCTTTTATGTCAAGGAACTTGTCGGCTACGTAGTCGAGGGCTTCCTCCCAAGACACGCGTCGCCAGGTGTCCTTGCCGCGGTCCTTCGGATCTCGCATCATGGGGTAGGTGATGCGCTTTTCATGGTACGTCACTTCCTGGATGTTCAGGCAGCGCATGCACAGGCGCCCTTGGTTGAACGGGTTTTCCGGATCGCCTTCGCACTTGACCAGTTTTCCGTCTTTATCGGTGTGCAGGAGCACGCCGCAGCCAAGGTGGCATCCCGGGCCGGACCACGCACTTCCCCTTGTGACGGTAAGACCGTCTTCCTCGTACCTCCAGGGTTTTTCGTAGTCTACGAACTTGAGATCTGACTTCGCGAACTTCGTCATAACGCACCCTCCTCCTTTTCAGTGTGTAGGACTATCAGACGCATTATTTGTGCATTTTATACAGCTGCATTGGTGAGTGACAATTGATAAAGTGTTGGTATCTGCGGTACTTATTCGTATATTATGTACATATAAAATTAAGAGCGAGGGAACGATCGTTCTTGCGGGAAGCGGCCAAGATGACAGGGGACAAGCCGGTATGAAGCTGAATCTTTATTTCGTGCAGGAGGACTTACCTGAATTGCGGTTCGAGGGCACCCCCGTCGACCCTCCGACGGTGGCGCGATGTCGCATCGCCCAGTTCGTGGATGAGCTTCCGGGGCATCTTGACGAAGGGGTCATGTACGTTGTGAGCGCATCGACGCTGGCCTTGCATCCTCCCAAGTCCACGAAGGCTTCTTTTCTGTGTCTGGGATCCGCGCCGAAAGCGTGGAAAGATGCTGCGCTGAACCTGCTGCATTCCGAAGCGGACGTTGAACCCGTCGACGTAATGAACGCGGTGATCCGCCTGTTCGATCGTTACCGCGCGTGGGAAGAGGATCTTCACGCCCTTGTCGACCAGCACATGTCCCTAGATATGCTAGGCGCGCGCTCTGTGGGCATCTTTGGAAATCCCGTCATAGCGCAGGACGTTTCCTACCGCCCCTTTTTCTACGCGCTGCCTTCCCCAGGGGAGGAAACGGAGGCTTTTCGAATCTACCGCGAAGAGGTATACGGGCAGCATGTTGGGGAAGGCGGTCTTTCCGTTCCGAGGAAAACCGCTATGGCGTTCAATCAGAACTCCGATTTCGCCAAGCTGGAAAACGCCGAAGACCCTGTTTTGTTTACCGGCGATACCTGGAGCAAGCTGTCGGTTCACTCGCTGTCTTTTCGTAGCCTTCTTTACAATTGCCGCGTGAACGGGACTTTGCTTGCCCGCGTGATCGTCGACGACATAGTGCGGCCCTTCCGTAAAAAGGACTACGTGCTGGTGAAGGTGCTTGGTGATTGCTTGACGAGAGGGCTGCAAACCGCGGGCATCGGCGATGCCGGGCAGAGCACCCGTTTCGTGCGGATTTGCCAGAGCCTGCTTTCGGGGGAAACCGTGTCGGATGACCGGATTGCTGCAGTTATGGAAAAGCTGGGGTGGCACGACAACGACAGGTTTTTCTGCATTGTGCTTAGGGAGCGGAAGCTCGATCGCAAATTCAGCGCTATTGCACGGGTGGCCATAGCCGTTACTGCTCACGATGATTCTCGCCAGCATTGCTTCTTCGACGGAAGGGCCCTAATCGTGTGCGACCTCAGCGCGGGTGCGCATACGCGCGACGAGGTGATAGCCGACGTGTTGCGCAACGTGCGGGATCTTGGCACCATCGTCTCTTTCAGTTCGTCGTTTTTCGGATTTGGAAACCTTGCGCACTTCTATCGGCAGGCTCTTGTTGTAGAGCGGGTGGGGCGTATCGAGGATGTTTCGTCGGAGGCGTATCGATTCGAGGACTATGCCGTCGATTACCTTATCGTTCGATGCGAAGAGGGATCGACGGTTGACGCTATCGTTCCGGATGGCGTGCAGAAGCTTATCGAGCTCGACAAAGAGCGGGGCACGCGCGATGCTCATCTGCTCAAAACGTTTTTGGACAACGATCGCAACATAGCGAAAACCGTTCGAGAGTTCTATATCCATCGCAACACGCTGCTGTATCGTCTCGAGAAGATAAAGGAGACTCTTGGCGCCGATTTGGACGATCCTGACGTTCGCTTGTCAGTTCAGATTGCGTTGCGGGCGCTGCGCGTTTCGGCGGATGCGCCTTATGGGGAATGATGCGTTGCTCCGACTTCCTTGCCATGACGCCCGCGCTGTTGATGGGTTTATTCCGGCAGGTCTACCAGAGAGTACGTATCGATGCTTTGACGTTGGTGGAGTATGCGGTATACGGTGAGCGTCGCGTTGTCGAAGCGGTAGTACACGATGTACGGATTCGCCAGCACCGCTCGGTATTCTCCGTGGCCAAGCCTCTCTATGGCGAAGCGTCCGCCCGCATCGGGAAAGGAGCGCGCATACTTGATTGCGGCGTCGATGCGCCGTGTCGTCGCAAAGGCGGCTTGCGGGTTTTTGCATTCGAGCCCCAGGTAAATGGCTATCGACTCCCGGTCGAGATGAGCGCGCGGCCTCCATGCAAGGTCGAGCATGATCAGTTCCCGACCGGCGCGTAGTCGAGTTTCCAGAGTGCGAATATCTCGCTCATCCTCGCATCGGACTTTTCGGCGGACAGGGTTTCGGGGCGGTACTGCTCCTCGATCTCCGCTTCGCGTAGGGCCAGGTATACCCGGTTGCGCCGCTCGGCTGCCTCGTATGCGTTGCTGTCCATGAGCACGAACGAGGCCACTCCGTTCTTCGTGAGAACGATCGGCTCTTGCAGCTCGGTCGCTTGCGTGCATACGTCGTTGAGCTGTGTGCGCAGATCGGTTATAGGCCTGATGACGGGAAGCGGTGCGATCGGGGAGGGCATAGCGCTCCTTTCGATATACTTTATTCAGTACATAATACCATATTGAATAAAGTATTTGAAGGAAGGCGAAATATTCGAGTATTCTTGCTTGACCCTCTCGTTACGGGAGGGTTTATGCTGTATTTCGGTGCTCGGACGATCGACGAGCGCCGGAGGCGAAGGAGGCCAGCATGCCGCATGAGAAAACCTATACGGTTCACCAGCTTGCCGAGTTGTCGGGCGCAACCGTGCGCGCGCTGCATCATTACGACGAAACGGGGCTGGTTCGGGCGCAGCGCGCTGCGAACGGGTATCGGCTGTACGGCCCTGCAGAGGTGGATCGGCTGCAGCAGGTTCTGCTGTATCGCGAGGCCGACATGTCGCTTGGCGACATAAAGCGACTGCTTGACGATCCTGCGTTCGATGCGCGGGAGGCTTTGGCCGGGCATTTGCGCGAGTTGCGGTCTCGGCGTGCTCGCATAGATGGATTGATCGCGAGCGTTCAGAGAACGCTCGCCAGCTTGGAAGGACAAGAAACCATGAAGGACAAGGATAAGTTCGAGGCGTTCAAGAAGGGACTCGTCGAGGAAAACGAGAAGAAGTACGGTGCGGAGGTGCGCGAACGTTGGGGCGATGAAGCCGCCGACACCAGCAACGCGAAGCTTATGGGCATGAGCGAGGAGCGGTACCTTGCCGTGCAGGAGCTCGAGGCCCGGATCAAGGACTCGTTGCTGGCCGGCATGGCTGCGGGCGATCCGGCGGGCGAAGACGCCCAGCGTGCCGCTGACCTGCATCGCCAATGGCTGTGCGCATTCTGGAAGGACGGCACGTACTCGAAGCAGGCGCATGCTTGCTTGGCCGAGGGCTATGTGGCCGACGAACGCTTCAAGGCGTACTACGAAGCATGGGCTCCCGGTGCGACCGTGTTTCTTCGCGACGCCATCAAGGCGTACTGCTCGTAGTGGTGCCGGGGGCGCGTTGGCGCTTCGGCTGGACGCCATGGGAGCGGCGTCCAGCCGAAGCTCGCGCGCGGCTGGCGTGCCCCTGGTTAGCTCTTTTCTGCCGTGGGACTGGGATGGTCGTCCTCTTCGCTTGCGAGCAAACAGGTTGTTTCGAGGGCTTGCGACAGCTCTTCCTCGGTCGGTAGGCAGAGCACGTACTGCGAGGCGAATATTCCTCTCCCGTCGGCGAGCGCGGAGTACTTGGCTACCGTTTTGTTGCGATTGGCGCAGAGGACGATCCCGATCGTGGGGTTATCGTCGGCTCGGGTGCATTGATCGTCGAACAGGCGAACGTAGAAGTCCATCTGGCCGATGTCCTGCGGCGTGAGCTTCCCTGTTTTCAGATCGATCAGCACGAAGCACTTGAGGATGTAATGGTAAAACACAAGATCGATGTAGTAATGGTCGCCGTCGGCGCTGATGCGTTGTTGACGGGCGACAAACGAGAATCCCTTTCCCAGTTCCAGCAGGAATTGCTGAAGCTTGTCCATGAGCGCTTGTTCCAAGTCCGTTTCCAGGAAGTCTGAATTTCCGTTCAGTTCGAGGAAGTCAAGAACGTACGGGTCTTTGAGGACGTCGTCCGCCTTGGTCGGAGGCTCAAGCTGTTGGATCTCTTGCCGAACCTTGTCTTTTCCCTCCGCACGGGTGGCCAGCAGGCGTTCGTAGTAGAACGAGTGAATCTGTCGATCAAGCTGTCGTACCGTCCAGCGCTCCTCGACGGCGGAGCGGACGTAGAAGTCGCGTCGAACAGGGTCTTCTATGCGGATGATCAGGCGATAGTATGACCAGCTCAATTCGGCACACAGTGTGTGCCGAATTGGGTATGCAAGGTACAGCTGACGCATGGCGCGGAGATTTCGCTCCGTGAACCCTTTGCCGAACTCGGCGGTCAGCCGCTCGGACAGGTATTTCATGAGGTGCTTTCCGTATTCGGCGCGATCTCCCTGCGCCTCGGCGATTTGTCGCCCGATTTCCCAATAGGCGGAAACCATCGCGTCGTTCACGGCGGCAGCGGCTTTCGTGCGCGCTGACGCAAGCGTTGAGCGAACGGATTGGTAAACCGTTTCATCCGAGGCGGAATCGTAAAGCTGTTCCATGGACAGCCCCCTTTCAAGAAGGCGGCTGTCCTTTGCGAGAAAGTTAGGGTAGCACCCAACCAACGTATATTGTGTGTTCCATTATATAGAACAAAAGTTCGTGTATCAAGCGTTTTCTTCCGTCAAATCCAGTCGGTTGATGCGGTCGGCCAGGTCGGCGCCGCGCTCGTAGAACAGCAGGCTCTTGTTGTGTTCGAAGTACCGATCGCAGCCGTGGTCGTTGATGAAGGCCATGCTGTAGCGGTTGACCGACAGGTCGGTGACCAGCAGCAGCATTTCCTGGCTTTCCCCGAACGCCCGCTCCACGAACGCAAACGCGTTGTCGAGCGCCTGCCCGGCAGTGCCCACATGTTGGTCAAGCGCGCTCACCGATTCGCCGAACAGCAGCTTTACCTGGGAGAACGGCACCGAGCTACCCGCGTTGCGCATGGCTTGGTCGAACAGGGCCAACGTGCGCTCGTACGCTACGTACTTCTCGTCCGATAGCAGGCCGTTCTTGCGTTCCGTTTCCAGCTGGCGCTGCAAGGCCGCGGATCGGTCACGCAGCTGGGGCAGCACATCGCATTCGTCCGCGTCTTCTGCATTCGCTCCCGCTTCGTCGCGGATGGCCGTCAGCTCGCGATGCGCGAACGCAACGGCGCGCTCTTCCAGCACGGCATCGCGCACGCGTCCGCCCAAAGCGTCGGTGATCAGGCCCATAAGCGAAACGCGTTCGTCGAAGGCCGCTTCCTGCGCGCGCTCGAGCACGGTTTCGTCCTCTTCGCCCAACAGGATGCGGTCGATCTGGTAGTCGGCCCGGTACTTGGTGAACAGGTCGTAGTACACGGAAAAGCGCTTCGATATCTCGGCGTTCTGCACGTACTGGCTGACCAGCAGTTCGTCTACGGGGAGGCCCTGCTCTTCGTAAAGCTTCATCATGGACGAGAGGTCGTCCCATCCGCGCGCAGTGACGAACGATTTGCCGTCCACCGTGGTTTCCATGTGGTAGAAGTGATCGCGCTCGATGTCCAAATACGTTAGCACAGCGGGGTGAACTCCCTGCTCGACGGCGTAGTCGCGCCAAACCGCGAAATCGGGGTCCACGTCGATGCGCTTGAGGCGGTCCCAGGTGGCGATGTCGAAATCGTGCGCGGTGCGGTTGTATTCGGTCGGGTTTCCGGCCGTGACCACGATCCAGCCGTCGGGTACGCGATGGCGGCCGAACACCTTGTACTGCAAGAACTGCAGCATGGCGGGCGTCAGCGTTTCGGACACGCAGTTGATCTCGTCGAGGAACAGGATGCCTTCGCGTCGTCCGGTCGCCTCCATCGCGTCGTATACGGCGGCGATGATCTCGCTCATCGTGTACTCGGATACGTCGTACTCGATGCCGTCGTAGGTTTTCTTCGCGATGAACGGCAGGCCGAGCGCGCTTTGGCGCGTGTGGTGCGTCATCGAGTAGGACACGAAGCCTACGTCAAGCTCCTGCGCGATCTGCTCCATGATGGCCGTCTTGCCGATGCCGGGCGCTCCCAGCAGGAACACCGGGCGCTGGCGTTCGGTGGGAAGGCGGTAGTTGCCGAACGCATCCTTTGCGAAGTAGGCTATCATTGCGTTTTTGATCTGGTCTTTCGCTTGCCGAATGTTCATCGGATGTCCTCTTCCTCTTCCAAAACGAAGGTTTCGTCCAGTACTACTTTCATGGCCCAGGAGGCAACGGGCGGGGCGGCTGCGGCGGATACGTCGTCTACGAATACGAAGGCGGTGTCGTAATCGGGCTTGCGGGCGGGGTAGGTGCCCTGTCCGTCGGTGAAGTAGATGAGGCCGCCCAGGTTCGTTAGATCGCCGCGCTCGATCTCGCTATCCACTAGGGCGAACACGGGCCTGAAGTCCGTGCCGCCAAGCCCCTTGATCTCCAGGTTCTCCAGATAATCCTCCAGTTCCGCCAGCGATCCGATGCGTACGGCGCTCGTGACGGCGGCGTCGCACTGCACGATGAGCACATTCATGTCAGCGAAGAAGCTGGTTTCGTTCGCCAGGATGGCGTAGGTCTTTTCGATGAAGCGGCGCACCAGGCCGTCTTTCGTGGAGGCCGAGGTGTCGATGGCGATGACGAAATCCCTGATGCGGCGCTCTTCCACGTATTCGAGCGGTTCGATCAGGGGCAGATTGCCGTAGCGCTCCAACCCGTAGCAATAGTACACGTAGTCGAATTCGTCGTCGTTCACGCGAATCTGCTCGCCCATGCGCGCGAACTTGCGCAAGAACTCGCGATAGTCCTGGCGCTCGCGCGTGACCGCCTTCAGATTCATGGCCAGGTTCGCGCCCTCGACTCCCCAGAGCTTCGCGTACGCGTCTAGCTGCACGCCCATCTCGTAGGCCGCGCTCTTCCATTGCTCTTTCGATCGGTCCAGGTTCACGGTGTCGGCGAATCGGTCGTCGATGGATCGGCCGGCTTTCTCGGGCGCTTCCTTTTGCACGATGTCGTCCTGGCTGACGGCTTGGTGGGACGTATGGTTGCGTTTCGCCTGATCGGCATCGGGAGGCAGGTCCATGTCGGTACCGCTTTTCGCGGTCTGCGAGGAAGCTGCGCCATCCGGTGCGTCCGGCCCTTCGTCGCGCCGGCCCTCCTCGGAATCGGCCTTGCTGCGTGCGGCCTCTTGCGCGGCCATGCGATGCCAGGGTTCGTGGTCGTCCACGTAGAAGGGCGCGCGCAGGGCTTCCAGGTCGTCGTCTTCCAGCTGCTGCTCGATCAGGTAACGGTAGACGGTTTCGGCGGTTGCCAGGGGGACGTCGGCATCGATGCGCGCGAGGGCGGCTCGTTGGCGATCGGCGCGCTCGGTGCGCGTGACGGGCAGGTCAAGCTCGTTGATGGCGCGCTCGACCACGATGTCGCAGGCGGCGTCCCAGCATGCGGCGTTCACGCGCGCAGACGGGTATGGATGCAGAAACACGTTGTGCAGCACGATGTGCAGGTACGCCCGTGCAATCGAGGCTGGCTCGTCCGCGTAGGCGCGCGCGATGCTGGCGGGGCTGTACCGTATGCGGGTGCCGTCGGTGGCGAACGTGGAACCGGGCACGGGGAGGTACGTAAGGCGCGCGAACGCAGCGTTCATGAACCTCAGGTTCACGAGCAGCTCGGTTCTCGCGAGGTCGAGCGCTTGCCGCGCAAGCGGACCTACGGCTTCGACGGCCATGTTGCTCCTTTGAACGGACGTGCGTGTGCGAAGCGCGTGCTGGCTTCGCGGTGGCTCTTGCCTTCGTCGCTTCCCGCAGTGTAGCATGGGGCAGGCCAAGGGTAAACAAACCTGTTACCAAGAGGTTTTTGGGAGGTAGCACAATACTATGATGGAAAACACGCTGGTCTATCATGGTGCGCAGGCGCCCATCGATGATCTTATTGATCAAGTGATCAAAAATCCACCCCGTCTTGACGCGCGCGACGTGGACGTGGTGGAAGCCGCTCGGGCGGTGGAAGGCGAGGTGTGGTCCCCCCAGCTTCCGGCGTACCGCGCATGGGTGGCGAACGACGGCGCCGACGATGCGGCTTCGGGCGAGGGCCGCGAGGGGGATTTGTTCTCGGCCGGCGCGCTGTGGATGGGGGAGTTCGATGAGCTGCTGGCCCAAGCGGCCGAGCAGGATGCCGGCGATTCCGTCGAGCCTTCGCCGATGCAGGCTCGCATGGAGGAAGGCCTGCGCGGTGCGATAAGCGTGCGGCAGGTTCCGGGCGGCTATGCTCTAACGGCTTTCGACTTGCATCGTTTTGCTGCCGCGGTCGGGCGCAGCGAGGATCTAGTGGTTGCGCTTCCTGCGTTCGTGGACGGCGTCGCCGTGGTGCGCGTGGCGGTCGAGGCGTTTGCCCGGCGGTTCGTGCAGGGCGTGGGCGTGCGGCTGCTGGTGGTGCCCGATACGGTGGAGCACGTTGCGGCGAACGCGTTCGCGGCGATGTCTGCGCAGCGGATTCACCTTGGGCGCGGCGTAAGCCAGCTGGGTGAGCAGCGTTGCGACCTTGCAGGCGTTTCCCCGCGCTTGGCGCGGCGGGAGTATTCGGTCGATGCGGCCAATGCGCGCTATTGCGCGCGCGAGGGAAGCCTGTTTTCCGACAATGGCAAAGAGCTGGTGTTTCTGGCTTCGCCCTACGGCGAGCGCGTGAGCTTGCCGCAGGGCGTGGAGCGCGTGGCCTCTGCGGCGTTTGCGGACGGATGCGAGCCGCCTGCGGTGGTGGACTGCTCGGCCGCGCTCGCGCGCGTGGATGCGCGCGGTTGGGACGATGCGGTTTGGAAGTGTCCGGCCGAAGCTCCTGCGTACCGCGCCCTGCGCAAGCGCGGCGTGCGTTTGGCCGGGCCTTTTGCCGTGGAGCTTGACGGATGCTGGTACGACTTCGATGACGAGGGCGCCGTGCTGGTGGCGGGTCCGCCGAAGCCCGTTTCGGTGTCGCGTCGTTTCGCTGAGCAGGCTGCCGTGCGCGCCGTAGCCGTGCGCGGCGCGGACGAGGCTGCCGCCGCTGCCGCGCGCGAGCTTTCGCCGTCTGCGGCAGCGGCCGAAGCGGCTACGGAGTTCGCGGCGTCGGGCGAGGCCGGTTCGACGGTGGACTACGTGTCGGCCAGCGCGAGCGACATCCTTGCGCTTCCGCGACAGGTCGAAGGGCGTCCGCTGGTGCGCATCGGCGTGAGGGCTCTGCCGTTCGCCCCGGCCTCGGTGGTGGTTCCCGACACGGTGCGCGTCATCGAGCGCGACAACGCGTGCCGCGGAACGAAGCGCCTGGTCTTGCCCGAAGGTTTGCGCTCCATCGGCGCGCATTGCTTCTGGTCGCGCAAACTGGAAGGCCCCGTTCCCATTCCGGCAAGTTGCCGCTCGGTGGGCGAGGGCAGCTTCGAGTATTCGGTGTGCCGATTGTCGCATACGGGAACTATCGTGCATGTTTCCGCTGACCAGCTGCTCAGTTGTTTTCTGGTGGACGCTCCCGACGGCGTTCCGTTCGACTTCGCGCGCTACGACGAGCTGTTGCGATCGGGGAAGAACTTGCCGGATCGTTTGGGCGCGCTTCTGCATCGGCTTGCGTCGCCCTACCGATTGTCTGACAGCGTGCGCGCCGTTCTCGTCTCCCATCTGCGGGGATACGGGAAGGAGGCGTGGGAGCGCGTCGCGCGCGAGGGCGATCGCGACATGGTTGAGGCGTTGGTGGAAGCCGGGTTCATCGACGAGGCCTCGTTCGACCGTCAGATCGAGCTTTTGCGCTCGTGCAACCGCACCGATTGCGTGGCGTACCTGATGGAATGGCGTCGCGAGCAGCGCGCCTCGGAGGCGAGCGCGCCCTCTTCGTTGCGCGATCGGTTCGCGCTGTAAGGAAGCGCGCGAAGGGGGACTTCACTTCCCCGTCTTGTCGGTTCTGTCCCTGCCGGGCGATCCGGCTTCGACGCGACGAGGGCTGGTATACTGGGAGCCCGAATGGAACCAACGCTGCAAGAGGTGCGCGATGATCGATGAGATACAGGTTGAGAACCTTGCGCTGATACGCGAAGCCGCGCTTGAGCCCGCGCGCGGGTTGACCGTGCTCACGGGCGAGACGGGCGCGGGCAAAACGGCGCTGCTTTCGGCGTTGAAGCTGCTCATGGGCGCGCGCGCCGATAAAGATTCCGTGCGCGACGGCGAGGACGCGCTGGCTGTATCGGGTCGGTTCTTCGGGATTGCGGCTCTGGGCGATGGCCAAGATGATGCGGTTGCCGATGATCTGGTGGTTTCGCGCCGGGTTACGTCGGACGGCCGGTCGCGCGTGAGCATCGACGGGCGCATGGCCAGCGTCGGGGAGCTTGCGCGCGTGGTCGCGCCCACGATAGACCTGTGCGGACAGCACGAGCATCAACGGCTCATGCGCCCCGCCAGCCATGTTCGCATGCTCGATGCGTGGGCGGGCGAAGCCGTGGCGGACGCGCTTGCCGCGTACGAAGCTGCGTTTTCCCAGGCTGACGCCGCGGCGGCTGAGCTCGCTCGCATTCGCGAGGCCGGGGCATCGACGTCCGCGAAGCTCGATGAAGCGCGGTTCGTGCTCCAGCGCATCGACGCGGTGTCGCCGCGCGAGGGGGAGTACGAAGAGCTGGCGGCCGATTTGGCAAGAGTGGAGCATGCCGAGACATTGGCAATGGCGGCAAATGCGGCTCACGGAGCATTGGCGAGCGAAGGCGGGGCCGTCGACGCGCTCGGCGTTGCCGTAAGCGCCCTGGATGCCGCTGCCCGTCATGACGGCAAGCTGGGCGAGTACGCCGACGCCTTGCGGGAGGCGGGATACGTCCTGGAAGACATCGCCCGCGAAACGCGCGACTATCGCGACAGCGTGGAGTTCGATCCTGAGGTGCTTTCCCAGCAGCAGGAGCGCATGGCTGCGCTCCAAGGTTTGCTGCGTGCGCACGGCCCGCGTATGGAAGACGTGTTGGCTTGTCGTGAAGAGGCCGCTGACCTGGTGTCTTTGGTGGACGATGCCGCCGAGCGGGAGCGCGTGGCCCAGCAGGCCGTCGATCGCGCCGAACAGACGCTTGCTGATGCGGCGTCTGTCTTGGATGCCGCTCGCGCCGACGCCGCTCCTCGTTTCGCGGCTGCCGTGACGCAGCACATGGGGCGTTTGGAAATGGGTGGAGCGCAGCTGGTCTGCTCGATTCAGGCGCTCGATCGAAGCGCTTGGACGAAGACGGGAGCGTCGAGCGTCGAATTTTTGTTCCGTCCCGGTTCCGGCATGCAGGCTCGACCGCTGGCTCGCATCGCGTCCGGAGGCGAGGTCAGCCGCGTGATGCTGGCGATCAAGGTGGTCCTGGGCGAATCCGACGACGTTGATACGCTTGTGTTCGACGAGGTGGATGCCGGCGTGGGCGGGTCGACGGCGGTGGCTTTGGCCGATGTGCTGGCCGACCTTGCTCGCACGCACCAGGTGCTCGTGGTGACGCATCTTGCCCAAGTGGCCGTGCGCGGCCATGCTCATTACGTGGTTCGGAAGGTCGACGGCGCATCCGGCATGCCCGAGACCGAGTTGCGTCGCCTTTCAGCGCAGGATCGTCCGGCCGAGATCGCGCGCATGCTGTCGGGCGATGCTACGGACGCCTCGCTTGCCCATGCGCGCGAGATGATTGAAGCCGTTCAGGGATAGCCCTCGAAAAACGTGTTAGCGAAAAGCGCGCGCAAGTCCCCGCGAAGGTTGCGCGCGCTTTTGTTGGACTCGCCTCTCTCGTAAAACTTTGCAT
>NZ_PPTQ01000050.1 GCF_003340345.1 Paraeggerthella hongkongensis
CTGTATCTGGTGCTCACGCTGCCCATCATGGCGGTAAGCCACCACTTCGAGAAGAGGCTCGACTATGCGCACTAGGGCAGCAAAACATTTGCGTCAGCCGGGCGCCTTGGCCCTTATAGCCCGGGAGGCACGCCATGCTCATTAGCCTCGATCATTTGTGCAAGTCCTTCGACGGCGTGGAAGTCCTGCGCGACATCACCTTCGATGAGGAGGTATCGGCGCTCGCCATCATCGGCCCCTCCGGCGGCGGGAAATCCACGCTGCTGCGCATCATCGGCGGCCTGGAGGCGCCCACGTCCGGCACCATGGCCGTAGACGGCAGCCCCGTCTCCTTCGACGAGGCGTCTTTGCGCGCCTACCGCGCCACCTTGGGCTTCGTCTTTCAAGACGGTGGCCTGTTCCACCACATGACCGCTTTGGAAAACGTGGCGCTTCCCTTGCGGATGGTTCATGGCGCCAGCTCCGACGAGGCCGACGATCGCGCCCGCGAGCTACTCGCGCGCCTCGGTTTGGAAGACTCCCTGGCCAAGCGGCCAGCCCAGCTGTCCGGCGGCCAAAAGCAGCGCGTCGCCATCGCCCGTGCGCTCGCCGCCCGCCCGCGCCTTCTTCTGCT
>NZ_PPTQ01000051.1 GCF_003340345.1 Paraeggerthella hongkongensis
GTGCTTGTGGGCTCGGCCGCTTTCACATCGTCGGCGAAGCTGTCGGAGAAGAAGCCGACGAACTTGTCGCGGATGAGCTGCTCGTCCAGCTTGCCAGCGCTGAACAGGTACTGGATCATGCCGGCCACGAGCGCCATATCAGTGCCGGGGCGGATAGGGATCCAGCGGTTGGCCACGCCCACGGCGGTGTCAGACAGGTGAGGATCCACCACCACGATGGTAGCCTCGGGATTCTGCAGGCGCACCTGGGTAAGCAGGTACTGCATGGCCGAGCCAGACATACGGGTGTTGGCCGGGTTGTTACCGAACAGCACGATGTTCTTGGAGTTCACGAGATCGGTCACCTCGTTGTTCGACCAGGCGTCGCCGTTGAAGAGCGGCATCTCCCAGGTGATCTGACCGGTGGAGTAGTCGGCGTACTGGCGCAGGTAGCCGCCCCACAAGTTCATGAGACGCGCGAACATGGTCTGGTCGGGGTGCCACGACTTCGACACCGTACCGCCCAGTACGCCGGTGCCGTACTGGATGTAGAAGGCGTCGTTGCCGTACTCCTCCTTGATCTCCTTCATGGTGGTGGCGATGAGGTTGATGGCCTCGTCCCAGGTGATC
>NZ_PPTQ01000052.1 GCF_003340345.1 Paraeggerthella hongkongensis
AAGTTAAGACCGCCATCGCCGAAAGTACTGCAGCGCAAGGCTGTGGGAGGATAGGACGTCGCGCTCGCGCAGGGCGCTCGGCGTATTCCGCGCGGGCCGCGGGGAGGGGCCCCGGAGCCGTAACAGGCCCCGGGGCCCTTTTCTGCGTTGGGGGGGGGCGTGAAGAATGCAGACTTACTGCAAGTTTGATATGAGATCCAAGGGAAGAGCCACTAGATCGTCTGGATATGCTCGAGCAGTGCAGCTTTGCAGGTTTCTCTAACCCCTATCTTCATCTAAAAAATTTCCCAAAATACTCTCTTGCGCAGTTGAAAATATTACTGTAAAATATTTAGTCCGCGCTTCCCGAGGGGAGGGCGCGGCTGCAACCCGCGGTTCCTCGCAAGGCGGACGAAGCCTCGACGGGAACGGGCCGAAGAACTTTTTCGAAAAAAGTTCTTGACGCCGGGCGGGGGCACGGGTAGTATATCTCCTTGCGCTTCGGGCTTCGGCCCCAGGCGGAGAACCTTGAAAACCGGATACTGAGAAGCAGAACAAGCG
>NZ_PPTQ01000053.1 GCF_003340345.1 Paraeggerthella hongkongensis
CCCGAACCACACGAGCCAGGCCGACACCAGGTAGAACTTACGCGACACGCGATTGCGCCCGAACAGCAGCACGCCCAGGAACACCGACTCCAAGAAGAACGCGAACAGAGCCTCTGCTGCCAGCGGAGCGCCGAAGATGTCGCCCACGAAGCGCGAGTAATCCGCCCAGTTCGTTCCGAACGAGAACTCCATCGTGATGCCCGTAGCCACGCCGACTACGAACGTCGCGGTGAAGATCTTGACCCAGAACTTGGTAGCCGCCGCATCCGCCTGATTGCCGGAGCGGTAGTACCGTGTTTCGTTGATGGCAAGGATAAGTCCCAACCCGATGGTCAGCGGCACGAAAATGAAGTGGTAGGCCGCCGTGCAAGCGAACTGCAAACGCGCCAGAAACGCTGGATCGGTGAAGATATCCATCGCACACCCCCTTACTGTCTCGTCTTGCACCC
>NZ_PPTQ01000006.1 GCF_003340345.1 Paraeggerthella hongkongensis
GGGCGCGGCGGCCCGGCCGTCCGCCTGTGCGGGCGTGCCCGGCCAAACCGCCGCCCCAAGCGGCAAGACAAGCCGACGGGCTAGGCAGCAGGAATGCGAAAGCCCAGATACGGGATTCCTCCGAACCGGCCATGGTAATCCGACCCGCCCGTGCATATCAATCCGTAGCGCTCGGCCACATTCGCACAGCGCGCATGATCGATGGGCGTGTGGTCGGGGTGGAACCGCTCGATTCCTCCCAAACCGCATTCCGCAAGCGCCGGAACCATATCGTAGCTATCCAGCTGACCGGGGTGCGCCAAAACAGCCAGCCCCCCGTCCTCCACGATAGCCGTCACGGCATCGCGCGCGTCCACGTACGCGATATCGCGATCGCAGATGCCGCCGTTCTTGAACAAGCTTCGGTACAGCGCGCGATAGGCTGCGGATACGTACGGCTCATCGGTGAGCGCCGCCATGATGTGCTGCTTGTACAACGCCGTGGAAGCGCAGCCCAGCGCAAGGGCCTTCGCCACATCGACACGATAGCCGGCCGATGCCAACCGATCAAGCTGCCAAAGCGAATTCGCGTTGCGGCGCTCGAGCGTGGGAGCGCACAGGGCTTCCACCGCAGACGCCCCCTCGTGCAGTCCCAAGCCCAGCACGTGCACCTTGCGCATGCGCTCGAAATCGTACGCGCTTATCTCCACGCCGCCCACCACGCGAACATCCAGTCGCTCTCCCAGCTTGGATGCCTGGTCAAGACCTCGCGTCGTGTCGTGGTTCGTGAACGCCACGCGCCCGATGCCGCGCTGGCGCGCCTGCTCGAGCACTTCCTCGAACGTGTCCGAGCCGTCCGAAACGGTGGTATGCACATGGAGATCTTCGATCACGCCATCATCCCTTCCTGCATGTTGAACTCATGATCGCACAACCCCTCCATGAATTCGAGGTCGTGGAAAATGCCGAGCATGGTGGTTCCCTCGGCTTTGAGCTGCTGGATCAGATCGCGCACCTTCAGCTTCGACGCATTGTCGAGCGATGCCGTGGGCTCGTCGAGCAGCAGCAGCCGAGGGCGCTTGATCATGGCCGCCGCAATGTTGAGCCGCAGCTTCTCGCCTCCCGAAAACGTGCGCGGATACAGTTCCCACAGCTCTTCGTCCAGGTCGAAGTGGCGAAGCATCCGCTCGGTCTCCGCCTCCGCCCGCTCGCGCTCGGTCGCGCCGTAGGCTTCCAATGCGCTTCTCAACACGATGTCGCGCGCGGTTTGGCGCGGCAGGGCATTCAAGAACTGGGACACGTAGCCCAGTTCGTAGGAGCGCAGGTACAGCATCTGGCGCTGCGTGGCCTGGGCGATGTCCACCAGGCCGAAGCGCGCGGAGTCGTACAGGATGCGCCCGTGCTCAGGCAGGTTCGTGCGCCAGATGCAGCGCAGGATGGTGGACTTCCCGCTGCCGCTGCGACCGGTGATGCCCACGAACTGACCGGGGGCGATGGAGAACGAGATGTCGTGGCACCCCTGGATCCTCCGGTCCACCCGATGGAGCAAAAACGACTTCGACAGGCCCTCGATCTGAAGCAAGGGAGCTGCGGGAGCTCCCTGGACGGCCGCGCATGGCTCCAGGCCGTCGGAACGCTCGACGGTCATGCTACATCACCTCGACGCACGCGGCGCGGGGTGCGCGAACAGCCTTGCCGCACTCGGCAAGGTCGCGCCCGTACCCGCACGGCTGATCGGGATAGTGCGAGCGAAACACGGAATGGCCGCCCACGAACGCGCGCGTGACCACCGGCATGGTGCGCTTGCCCGCACCTTGCGCCAAGCCGGTCGAGGTGCCGCCAGCGCTTTCTCCGCAGGAGATCTCGCGCACCAGCAAGATGTCCCCGCGCTTGCCCACGGCAAGGGAGCCCACCTCGTCCGCAATGCCCGCAGCTTTCGCGGGATTGATGCTGACCAGGGAAAACGCTCGCGCGATATCCAACCCGCACCGATCGCGCAACGTGAACACGGCATCGAGCAGCGCCGCCGGATAGTAATCGCTGCACAGCACGTCGATCGCGCCGGCCTGCACGGCCTCGCGTGCGCTCAGATTGCCCGAATGGCTATGGCCCAGCATGACGTTGGGCGCCCCGGCAATCGTGTGCATGCCGCGCGCCCGCGCCTCGCGGGCGATGTCGAGCGAAATGGGAAACTCGGAAATGGTGGCCTCCAAGCCGTCCATGAAAGCAAGCTTCTCCACGCTGTCGTCGTCGTGCGAGGCAATGGAAACGCCGCGCTCGCGCGCGATGGAAGCCAAGGCGGTGATCTGGGCGTACGTCATTTTCTGGCTTTCCTGCTGCTGACGGACGATGTCGCGCACCTCGTCGTCGGAAACGTCGCGGTAGCCTTTGAGCGTGTCGCCGAACACCAGCAGGTCACGGTACTGGCCCTGGCCGGGGGTGTGATCCATGAACGACACCAGATCCACTTTGCCCGAACGCAAGAACTCCTCGATGTCGTCGTACAGATCCACCGAATCCAATTCCACGCGCATGTGCAGGCGGTGGCGAATGAGGTGGTCGCGCTCTTCGCCGCCGCGCAGCGCCGCCACGCGGTCGATGAGCGCGCTCACGTTTCCAAAATCGCGAATGGGCTTGTGGTCGAAGATGTGCGCTCCGTACACCGAAAGCGAGTGGAAGATGGTGGTCACGCCGTGCGACACCAGCTCGCGGTCGGCCTTGTACAGCGACGTGCTCAGGTCCATGACCACGCTCGGGCGCGGCGAGGCCACGTTTTCCACGTAGTCGGAGTGGATGTCGATCAGCCCGGGAGCCACGTACGCGCCGCGCGCATCGACTACGGGAAGCACGCCGACGACGGAATCGGGCTGCGCGTCGAAATCCGACACGCTGGAAGGCTCGATGGAGGCGATGCGCCCATCGATCACGACAACGTCGTGATCGGGCAATACGCGATCGGCGCACACCACCGTGCCGCCGCGGATGATGCAAGAGCTGTTGTCCATGGAAGAATTCCTTTCGGGAGTTGGTCGGGCAGGAGCGAAGCGACCTGCCCATGCCGCCGCCAGGCGGCATGCGGGGCGTGCTGGTTGGCGTAGTACGTCAGCGAGGGGGCTTCCCGGTGCCCGAGATTGGCGCGAAGGCTCGAGGAAGCGTGCTTTTGCACGCGACGAGGGCCTGGAGCGCCAAGATTGGGTGCCGGAAGCTCCCGCAGCGTCGGGCGGTTCCGGCGGTCGGCAGACCGCCGGAACCCGCTGCTCGTCAGAGCAGCGAATAGACGAGCTGCTGGGTGTAGGCATGCTGGGGATCCTCGAGGATCTGGTCGGTCAGGCCGCTTTCGATGACGCGGCCGTCCAGCATGACCAGGGTGCGATCGGCCAGCATGCGGATAACGCCCAGGTCGTGGCTTACCACCAACATGCTCACGTTGAAGTCGCGCCTGATCTGCTGGATAAGATCGAGCACGGCGGCCTGCACGGACAGGTCGAGCCCCGTGGTCACCTCGTCGAGCAGCAGGATGGGCGGGTTGTTGGACAGGGCCTTCGCAATCTGAACGCGCTGCTGCATGCCGCCGGAAAAGTTGCGCGGCGGCTCCACCGCGCGCGCCTGCGGTATGTTCACACGCCCTAGCAAGTCCTCGCCTCGTGCGCGCATGGCGCCCACGTTGCGGCTGCCTGCAGCTATCATCTGCTCGGCAATGTTGGACAAGCTGGAAAAATCCATCCGCAAGCCCAGATACGGGTTCTGATACACCATGCCGAACACCGTGTTCCGAATAGCCCGACGCTGCTGCGACGACAAATCGAACAGGTTGGCGGCGCCACCGTCGTACGGCAGTGCGCGAACGTCGCCCGACGTTGCCTCCTCGTCGAAGAACAGGCACTTCATGAACGTGGACTTTCCGCTGCCGGACTCGCCCACCACGCCCACGATCTCGGCGGGGAACACGTCCAAGCTCACGTCGCGCACCGCATGCACCGTACCGCAGCGCGGGCACACGTTGCGCTCGAGCTGCGCCGAGGAATCCAGGCAATACGCGCAACCGGAGCCGAACCGCTTCGACAGGTGGCGCACCGACAAGCTGGGCGTTTCATCTGCGCCGAAGTGCTGCGCATCAAGCATGGGGCGCTCCTTCCAAAGAATCACTGGTCGTTCGCAGAGTCAGCGAGGGGGCTTCCGGTGCCGAAGATTGCGGGGAGAGCCCGACGAAGCGTGCTTCTGCACGTGAGGAGGGTTCGGAGCCGCAAGGTTCGGTGCCGGAAGGCGCCGCAGCGTCGGGCGGTTTCGGCGGCTGGCAAGCCGACGAAACGCAGAACGCGGTGTCGTTGCACTGGTAGAACACGGCGCCGGTTTCCTCGTCCACCAACTCGTCCAGGTACACGTTCCGAGCGCCGCACAAGCGGCACTGCTTGCCGTCGAAGCGCTCCACCGCGAAGGGATAGTCCTCGAAATCCAAGGGAGCGACGTTCGTGTAAGGAGGCACCGCGTATATCTTCTTCTCGCGGCCTGCACCCAGCAGGGTCAGGTGATCGGCCTGGTGAAGCTTCATGTTGTCGAAACGGGGAATGGGAGACGGGGCCATGACGTAGCGATTGTGCACGAGCACGGGGTGATCGGCGCCCGTCGTGGTCATGTTGAATCGCACGATCTGGTCGAACAGCTCCAGCCACGCGCCCGTGTAGTCGGCTTCCGCATGCAGGCGCCGCGTGACGGCCTCGCTCGGCTCGAAGCTGCGCAACGGCTCGGGCGTGGGCACCTGAAGCACCAGCACCTGGTCTGCGCGCAGCGGCTGCTCGGGAATGCGATGGCGCGACTGCACCAGCGTGGCCTCTTCGGTAACGTCGGTGACCTCGACATCGGTGGTGTCGGCCACCAGCTTCTTGATGTTGACGGCGTTCACGCTGTCGTCCGACCCCTGGTCGATCACCTTGAGCACGTCATCGCGCCCGATCAGGCTGAGCGTGATCTGCAACCCGCCCGTGCCCCACCCGCGTCCGATGGGCATTTCGCGCGACGCGAAGGGCACCTGATAACCCGGGATGGACACGCCTTTGATGATCGCGCGGCGGATCTCGCGCTTCGACGCCTCGTCGAAAAACGCGTAATTATAGCGCTGCTGCATCGGCAGACCCCTTCCCTTCCTCGCGCGTGCCGCGCACGCTGGACAGCTTCGATTGGAACGTGACGTAGTGCGGCAGCTTGAGGTGCGAGATGAACCCCGTAGCCTCCACGCCGTCCACGTGGTACAAAACGAACTCCTCGTCTTCAGTGGGATAGCGCGCATCGCCCAGCTCCAAGCAGCGATCGAGCACGCTCATAGCGATGGCCTTGGTCTCGGCGCGGCCGAACACGCAGCCGTAACCCACGGCCAAAGACAAGCTGGCCGACAGGTTCGCCACCTCGTCCTCATGGGACATGAACACGCTTTCGACTTCGGTAAGGGGAACCGACCCCAGGTAGTACGCGTCTTCGGCGCCGCCCGCCTCCAGCGGGTGATCGACCGACACCGCAACCATGCCGCTGCGCAGCTCGCCCACCGTGGGATGCGCGGGCCCGAAGCCGCGAATGGCCGCGTACCCCAACGCCTCGACGGCCTGCGTCATGCCGCGCGCAAGCGTTTGCAAGCGCACGGAACGCGGCGCGGGAAACGTGAGCGGGACCATGGTGGCGTCAACCGGCGGGGTATCATCGCATCGCACGGGTTCGACCAGTCCTTCGCCGCGCAGGTAATCCAAAACGCGCGGAAGCGCAGCGGGGAGCGCGCCGTCTGCAGCGGCAGTTGCGGCGCAGGCGTCCTCGTCAAAGTGACGCAGCAGCTCCGCGCGCTTTTCCGCAAGGACTTCCTCGTCTTCGGTCTCCAGGTCGAACGCGAGCAGACGATGGCCGTAATCGCGCGTAGCGCCAAGAACCTGACCTCCCGGAACGTCCTTGAATGCCGCCGACACCCGGCGATTCGCGCGCATGCTCCCCGTATCGATGGGCCGCGAAACGTACGGCCGCTCCAGCGTCGAGCGAAACGCGCGCAGAAGAAACACCGCTTCATCGGGCGATCCTTGCGCCTGCTTGAGCGCAAGCGCCGCCAAGCGCGGGGCGTACAGCGACGCCTCGCCCATCACCTGGTCGATCAGGTCAGGAAACGTGCCCTCGATCTGGTCGGTTCCCCACGCTGCCGAAGAGCTGACGCGTTCGAGCTCAAGCAGCTTGAGGCTTTCCTCGATGGCCTTGCCGCCGCCGCGAACCGCAACGTATCCCATTTAGAGCACCCCCTTGGCGTCGAGCTCGCCAACACACGTCACGCGCGAGCTGCGGGGAACGGCCACCACGTTGCCCGAAGGATCGACCAGCACCATTTCCACGCCGCACGGAAACTCGTCCTCGCGCGCCGCACGGGCTTCGGCCCAACCGATGCGGTCGATGGCAAAGCGGTTCGCATCCCGCACGCCCGGCCCGCGCACCTCGACAGCAAACATCGCCGGCTCAGTGCGCTCGGTCGCAGCGGAAGCCTCCGCGATACGCGTGCAGCCCATGAGCAGGGTGGCTCCTTTCTCCGGGGCCATCAGCGTTCCGCGGCACGACTCCAACACGGCCTCGGCTGCCATGCGCGCATCCGCACGTGCCGGCACGATGACGAAACCGGCGTCGCAAACGGAAGCGCGAGACGCATGCGATTCGCTGGTCACGTACGCGGCCAGAGCATCCGGCTCCACATCGGCCACGGCGAACGTCACCGCCTGATCGACGAACAGCCGTACGATCGACTCAAGCGCCGGATCCAGAGCCGTCGGGCGCGCAGGATTGTCGGGCGCGGCCTCGACGCGATGAACGGTACCCGGGTACGCAAACGCGTCCAACACGCTGCGAAACGTCCGCTGCATACGATGCAGATCCGCATCCTCCCTGATCATCATGCTTCTACCTCCATGGTTGAGAAATCCACGCGCGTGGCGTCGACGCGGCGCGCATCGGCTGCGTCTCGCTCGGCAATGCGAGCAAGCTCATCGGCAAGCCGAGGCTCCCAGCGCTGCGCGCGAGCCGCGCCCGCCTCCCCGGAAAACGCCGCATCCACCACGGCCAGCTCGTAGGCGCGGCAGCGATCGCTTCCCAAGACCAGCCCCAAGCCAACAGCATCCCCCATGCGCACGCGGCACGACGTTGCCAGCGCTTCGCCCAGGTAGAACAGGGTTCCTTGCGCCGTCTCGCGCACCTGCATCATCACCAGCTCTTCGCGAGGGTCATCGAGCACGACGATGGCGCCCGGCGCCGCATCGCGCTCGATTTCGCACACGATAGCCCGCGCCAGCGCAGGGTCGCCCTCCACGAGAGCGCGCGTGCGTTCGTATCGCTTCAAAGTCACAGCATTCCTTTCATTACAAGTTGAATCTCAACCACCACGAACCCAGCGCAGGCGAAGTTCACCGCTGCACGATATAGCGCTTCCGCAGCTTCGTAGCCACCACTTCCAGCACCACCGCAACCGCCAAGCACAGGTACACGATCAGCCCCACCTCATGGATGTTGTAGTAGAAGCTTCCCGCCAAGAACAGCTGGTAGCCAATGCCGCCCGCGCCCGCCACGGCCCCCACGGCCACAGCGTTCACAAAGTTGATCTCGAAACGGATGAACGTCCACGAGAGCATTTCGTTCACTTTTTCGGGCACCACGCCCCGAAACACCACCTGCCACCATGAAGCCCCGCTCGCGCGCAGCGCCTCCAGCACGCCGGCGTCCACCTCTTCGAAGCTTTCCGAATACGCTTTCACCAAATACGCCACGCTATGAAACAGCAAGCCGGTGACCGCCGCCTCAGGGCCCAGCCCGATAGCCACCGAGAACACGAGCACCCATAAGATGGTGGGAACGGCGCGGGCCACGCTCATGAACACCTTGATGGCGTTGCTTACGGCTCTGCTTGACAGGTTCGACGCAGCCAGAAGGCCCAGCACGAACGCGATCACCGCGCCGATGAACGTCGTAAGCAGCGCCAAGGCCAACGACACGAACAGCCCCTCCATCACGTCAGGCAGCGTGAAGTGCCCGCCAAGCCCCGGCTGCAGCATCATCATGAAGAAATCCTCGACAGCGGCAGCCATTGCAGCGAAGAACGAGACCTTGCCGTAGTCCATGGTTACCAGGGCGTACACGGTCACGACGGCCAGAACGCCCAGAACCGTGTACAGGGCTTTGTTCGAAGCGCTGGCCACATGGGTCTTGATCTTGCCCGAACGCGTAACGCGCGCACCGGCCACCGCAGGCGAAGCCCCGCCTCCGAAGCTCCCGTCAACCGAGGCGGCGGCCCCGGCTCCAACGCCCCGCATGTCGGCAGAAGCCCCGTGCACGTAGCCTGCGTCCTCCGCAATGGACGAGGCCATCGCCTCCGCAGCCACCTTGTCGGCGTTGCGCATCATATGATCTTCCTCCTCACGTAGTTCGACGTGAGCTCGCACGCCACAACCGCCAGAATGATCGCCAGGATCACCAACCCGGCAACGTCGTAGCGAAAGCTCTTGTAGTACACGTCGAACACGAAGCCGATGCCCGTTCCCGTCAAAAGGCCGATGAGCGTGGCATCGCGAATGTTCGTCTCGATCATGTACAGCACCCAGCTGACAACCGACGTGATGCTCATGGGAATGACGGCCTGCGCCACGATCTGCCCGTAGCTGGCCCCCGCGGCGCGCAACGCCTCCACGGGACCAGAGCCCATCTCGTCGATGCTTTCCAAAAAGCACCTTGTCAAATAGCCGAAACTGGTCAAGAACAGCGCGAAGAAACCCGTGAACTCGCTTTGTTTGAACGAGAACAGCAAGATGAACGCCCAGGCAACCACCGGAATATTGCGAAACAGCGACGCGATAGCCCTCACCGCAAGGGGAATCGGACCGCCCACCCCCACCGATCGAGAGCCCAAAACCGCGCATACGTACGCCAGGATCGCCGCCGTGCAACTCGACGCGATCGAAGCCAGCACGGTCGATGCCAAAGCGGGCAGAATGGTGCCCAGCTTCTGAAGGGACGAGACCGACGGAACGAACTGCGTGGCCATCCATACGAACCCGCCCGGAACGTCAAGCACCGCCTGGATGAAATCGAATCCGACGTAGGTGCCCGACAGCGCGCCCAACGCAAGAAACACTGCGGCGGCCGCAACAAGGGATACGGTGCGTCGCAGGAAGAAGGACCCGTCGTACTGACCCCGCGGAACAGCACGATGACCGCGTAATTTTGCGCGCACGGCCGCAACGGGCGCACGTCTGATAGCGCGATCGATCATGCAGCCTCTCCCGTCGACTCGTCGGACAAGGGCTGCGCCTTTCCACCCGCACGCGACGCTTCGCCGCGGCCGGATTCGTCGTCTTCGCCCGAATCGTAAATGTCGGCAATGATCTCTTCGGTCAGATCGGCAGGGGAGCCATCGAACACCAGCTGGCCTTTCTTGAGGGCCACGATGCGATCGGAGAACTCGCACGCGAAATCCACCTGGTGCAGGTTGACCAGGCAGGCAACGCCCAGCTCGTCAGCCGCCCAACGCAAGTGCTCCATCACGGTGCGAGAAGACTTCGGATCCAGGCTGGCAATGGGCTCGTCGGCCAGCATGAGCAGCGGGTCCTGCACCAGCGCACGGGCAATGCCCACGCGCTGCTTCTGTCCGCCGGACAGCTGATCGGTGCGCGTATAAGCGAAATCCGCCAAGCCCACCTGGTCGAGAATCTCGAACGCACGGCGCTTCTCTTCCTCGCTGAACAGGCCCAACATGCCCGCAAGCGTAGACTTGTAGCCCAAACGGCCCTGCAACACGTTCTCGATGGCGGTTGCGCGATACACCAAGTTGTAGTGCTGGAACACCATCGCAATACGACGGCGGCACGCGCGAAGTTCGCGACCTCGCACGCCCGTCACGTCCCGACCGTCAAACAGGACCGACCCTTGCGTAGGGTCGATCAGCCGGTTCACGCATCGCAGCAGCGTGGACTTGCCCGCGCCCGAGCATCCGATGATGCTGACGAACTCTCCCGGAGCCAGGGAAAGCGACACCCCGTCGAGCGCCTTCGACCAACCGTCGTAGCTCTTCGTCACGCCGCGCAGATCAAGCAGGTTGTCGGATCGATGCTTCGCCTGCGCAGGCGAAGCGCCCGCCGATGCGGGCGCCCCCGGCGCAACGGATACGCGCGCGTCAAGCATTACTCCGCCCCGCCCAGTTTGCGAATCGGCTCGTACCACGCATCGTCGGTCTTGACGAATCGGGTCTTCTCAGATTCCTTCTTGAACAGGCTCTTTGCGTTTTTGTCTTCAGGATCGATGAAGATCTGCTTGTTGCCGGCAACCGCATCGGAGCAGAAGTGCTCGACGATCTTCGTGCGATCTTCATCAGAGATCGCCTCTTCGTTGAAGCAGATGGGCGAGTTCAAAACCGGCGTGAGCGCGATGATGGTGAAGCTTTTCCCGCGCACCGTGTCCATGGGGGCCTCGGCGTTGTCCTTCGCCTTGTATACGGCACCGATGCTGTTGGGCTCGCCGGACACGAGGTCAAGGTACATGTCCACGTCAACGTCGTCAAACGCCGCCGCCTCGGCGTCGCCCGAAAGCAAGTTCACCACCGAGCCCACGTGCGAGTTGCCGAACAGCACTTCGCTGAAGAACTTGCCGGCCTCCAACAGCTGGTCGGAGCTGTCCAACCCGAACTCTTTCACGATGCCGCTCGACGGAACCTTGAAGCCCGAAGTGGACGTGGCCGACACGAACGAGAATGACTTGCCCTTGATGCCCTCGATCGAATAACCGCTTCCCTTCTTGTACTGCTCGGCGTCTTCGGTGCGCACGCAAATGCGGCTGTAGTAGCAAGCCCCTTCAAGGCCGCCGTCCTTGTCGCTGTTGGTGAACGCAGCCTGCACCTTGGGGTTCTTCTTGTTGGCCTGCACGTAACCTTCGGGACCCAAAAGGGCCATTTGAGCCTTGCCCGAAGCGATGGACTCGATGGCCACGTTGTAATCCGTGGTGGTGAGCAGCTTCGCTTCGCGCCCGCACGCTGCCGTGATGGCCGCGCCGATAGCCTCGCGCGAGGAGGTCATGTCGGCCGAAGAGTTGTCAGGAAGCCATACCATCGTGATAGGTTCAGCGGAGGACCCGCCGTCGGTCTGCGACTCGGAGGAGCCCGCAGCCGCGCCGCTTCCGCCAGCCGTGCAGCCCGTCATCGCGCCGAACATGCCCGCCATCGCAAGCGCAGCACCGCCCACTACGAACTGGCGCCTGCTCAGAAACCCTTCTGCCATGCTTTCTTCCTTTCGCGATTCCGACACACACGTGTCGGATGGTTTCGTTGTTGCGCGCATCGGGTCTCCGGTGCGCGCAATCAATCGTACGGAAGGCAGGTAAAAGACACTTCAGGCGCAGGTAAAGAAGCTCCCAAGTTCAAGCAAGGAAGCTGTCAGATCCGGGCAAAGGACCCGTAAAGAAGCCTGCGGAAAAGGCGGACAGCGGCGCTTCTTGTGCCGAGCAGGGTCCCGCGCCAAGCAGGGTTCCGAGCCAAGCAGGGTTCCGAGCCGAGCGGGATCCCCATATCAGACAGGCCCCGCGCCAAGCGGCGCTTCCCGCATCAAGCGGGCGTCGCCCTTTTCCCGGATCCCGGAGGCGACTCTCGCACCAACGCCCAGCCGCCACCGATACGCGCACAGAAAACGAGGGTCTTGGCACGAAATCTCGGGTCTGCGTCGTCTCGCCGGACTATCGGCTGCGGTTGCTTTGAGCAGTTGCACCAACAGGCCAGCTCAACAAGCCGCAACAGATTCGGCAACGATCGAAGGCGTTTCTCAAGGAGCGCAGACCCGCGATCCCGTGCCAAGCCGGACGCCAAACCCAGAAAACATGCGGGGCCTTAACGCAGTACGGCCTCGCGCAAGCGGTAATGCACCCGCGTGAACTCGGGATCCTTGAACCGCAGTCTCTTGCCCGTCATTTGGGCAATCAGCACAGCGATTTTGAACAAAGCTTCTCCACTGGAAATCTGGCCGTTAGTCACCGTTATCACGGTCATCCCCATAGACACCAACGTGTTGCGGCGCTTCGAATCGCGCGAAATATGCTGAGCGCCCGTATGACATTCGTCGGAATCGTATTCGACGCATACGTTAACCCGCGGCCAGCACAAATCGCAAACGCAGTACCCCTGAGACGCACTGCGACGAAATCGCGCAGGAACGTCGATACGATAGTTGAGGAAGGGTTTCTCGATGCCGTAGCCTCCCAAACGATACGGCAAGCACAACAGCAGGTAGAGAGCCGATTCCCGAGGAGACACCGAACCGTCGTTCATGTAAAGCAACGCCTGGGCGGCTTTTTTCCGGCCCCGCACTCCAGCAGCGCTTTCGACAAACGCCTTCAACTTGGAAACGCAGGTAAGCGGGGGCAGGTTGTATTCCGTGCCGCCCTCTTTGTGCTGAGCGTAGGTGCCGCACAGCTCCATGCCTTGATACACAAGCTCCTCCAAAGAAAGGTCGCTCGCCATCAGAAGAAATAGAAATTCCGGCGAAGGGGCCAGCACGCCATTCCCCACCTGCAAAAACGATCCCTTCGGAAGAGGGCCGCTCCACAACCGCCCCGTCAACAGCGAAGAACGCGGACGCGCGGAAGGGCGGGATACCAGCACCTCGAAAGGCGGATGACATTCGAAAGGCAGTTGAACGCCATCCGGCAAAACCGGTCGCTCGTCTTTTTCCAACGTGCGCTCGGCGCGCGAAGTCGCATCGCGGCGAGCGGAGGCGTTTCGAAAAAGCAGGCTCCGATCGCTGCGCCAAAACTGCAAGGCAGTTCTATGACTTATTAAGATATACATGTAGAAAGCATATCATTTTACAAAGCGCTCTGCCGAGCACGTTGCCTGGCGCGAAATCGCGGGTCTGCGCTGCTCAACCAGCCCATCGGCCGCAGCCGTTTTGAGCGCCTGCATCAACAGACCAGCTCATCGAAACGCGATAGATTCGACGGGTATCGAAGACGATCGCCTGAAAGCGCAGACCCGCGATTTCGTACCAAGCGCAGGAGGCGCACGAGTCTCACCCAGCAAAACGCATTCGGGTCCGCCGCGGTCCTGCGGCTGAAAGACTCGGCGCATCCCCTACTCGAAGTGGTCCACGGCAACCTCAAGCTGGCGAACGATGTCGATACCCTGCGGGCACATGGCTTCGCACGCGCCGCAGGCAATGCACTTCGAAGCCGGCCCAGGAGCTGCCTGCCAGGAATACAAGCCCTTCGCGAAATCGCGATTCTCGGTCATAAGCTCCAGGTTCAAAAGGCTTAAGATCTCGGGGATAACCACGTGCTCCGGGCAGCCCTTGACGCAGTATCGGCAATTGGTGCAGGGAATGGACGCCAGATTGGACAAAATGTTCCGCGCCGTCTCCAGCGCTGCGCGCTCATCAGGCGAGAACGGCTTGTTGCCGCGATGCTCTTCCACGTTTTGCCGAACCTGATCTGGAGAGGACATCCCCGACAGCACCGTCAACACGTTCGGAAGGTTGTAGCAGAATCGGTACGCCCACGAAGCCAAGCTCAACTCCGGGCGACACGCTAGCAAGGGCTCCGCAACGCGCGGGGGCGGGTCGGCCAGGCGTCCGCCGCGGGCGGGCTCCATGATCACCACGGGTACGTCGTGCTTTTCGGCAACCTCCATGCATCGGCGCGCTTCCACAACCGGATCGTCCCAATCCAGGTAGTTCACTTGCAGCTGAACGAAATCGACATCAGGGTGTGCCCGCAGCAAGGCATCGAGCGCGTCGGGGCCGTCATGCATGGAAAATCCCCAATTCCGAATGCGCCCCGCCGCCTTCTCGCGCCTGGCAAAATCCCACATGTCATACGCGTCGAAGGTGGCGGTCCGAGCGCCGCCCACGTTATGCAACAGGTAAAAGTCAACGTAATCGACGCCCAAACGCTCAAGGGAGGTTCCCAGGTTGCTTTGAGCCGTCTGGGCATCCGGAGCCGCCCAGGCCAAGCACTTCGTGGCGATAGTGAACGAATCGCGAGGATAGCGCCGCACCAGCGCCTCTCGCAAAGCCGTTTCGGAAGCGCCCTCGTGGTAGACGAACGCGGTGTCGAAGTACGTGCCGCCTCCCGCAATGAACGCGTCCACCATTTCTTTGAACTGCTCAAGGTCGATGCTTTTCTGGTCCTGAGGGTCCAGCAAAGGCAGGCGCATGCAGCCGAAACCGAGCTTCGACGTATTCTGGAATTCTGGTTTCACGAACGCTCCTTCTTGCTTTCCTGTATTCGGTGACAAGAAAAATCATACCTATTGGAGCAGGCTCCAAGTCAAGAAGTTTCCGTACGCGAAAAAAAGATCGTGCCGAGCCTGCATCCCACAGCAACGCTACGTGTGCGAACCGGAACCGGCAAGGCAATCGAACAGGTACTGGAATTCCTGCTCGAAAATGCTGTTGCGCAGCCGTATGAAGGCTATGTCATGCTCCACGGAGAAGCCTTCCAGCTCGACGGCGCGCAGCGTTCCTTCGCGCAGCTCCCGCTCAACCGCAGCCTCGTACAGAAACGCGATCCCCATATCCCGCTGCACGAACACCTTGATAATATCGAGGCTCTCCACCACGCTCACCTGGCTGAAACCGTCGACGGAAAGGTTGCGGGCAGCCAGCGCATGTTCGAGCACGGCGCGCGTGCCCGAGCCCCGCTCGCGCACCAGCACATGCTCGCCGAACAGGTCCTCCACCCGCCCCGGATCCTGACTGAAGCGATGATCCGGCGCGCATACGCACACGAACCGCTCGCTTCGGTAGACGTTCCAAGCGTAAGCGCTCTTATCGAAGAACCCCTCCACGAACGCGCAATCTATTTTGCCCATTCCCAAAAGCTCAAGCAGTTCCGCCGTGCCGCCGGACCGCACGGTAACCCGGTACCGCGGGTGCTCGACCAAAAAGTCAGCAAGCGGCGCCGCAACCAAATACTCGCCCGCCGTCAGCGTCATGCCCACAACCAGATCGACGCGCGACCCGGCAACGGCCTCGGCAACGCGATCGCGCAGCAACGCCTCGTCATGGGCCATGGTGGACAGGGCATCGCGCAGCATACGCCCCGCAGCGGTAAGCGCAAGCTTCTTGTTGCGGTAATCGAACAAAGAGGCACCGTACGCTTTTTCCAGGTACGCAATATGCTGCGACACCGCCGGCTGCGTTACGTTAAGCTCTTCGGCGGCGCGCGTGTAGTTCATCGTGCGGCACACCGTTAAAAACGTTGCTACGCGAAAGTCCTGCATACGAGCCTCCACCCTTCATCGAGCATCGTGCTTTTCGCCAATACCATAACAGTACCTTATTGCTACATAAATATATATTAGTTTCCTTTGTTGTTACGGTATGGAAGAATACGCCAAAGGCGCCTTCGGTCAGGAAGCTGCGCGTTTCGCGTGAATCATCGCGAGATCACCTACAACAAAATTATTCTCGTTTACGATAAGCTCAACAGAAAGGCGAGCCGTGCTCAACGTTATACAAAAAGTGCCCATCCCCACCGCTGGCGTCGCGCTCGGCCTGGCAGCGCTGGGCAATCTACTGCAACCGTACACCGAAGCGATCCATGTCGTTTGCGGCGCGCTCGCGTTTGCCCTCATTGCTTTGCTCGCTGCGAAAATCGTCCTGTTCCCCAACATGATTCGCGACGACCTGCATAATTCCATTCTGGCAAGCGTCAGCGCAACGCTGTTCATGACCCTTATGCAGCTGGCCGTTTACCTGGCGCCCGCCGCCTACGAACTCGCCTTCGCCATCTGGGCCGCCGCCGTCATCTCGCACTTGGCCCTTATGGGATGGTTCACCGCACGGTTCATCGCTCATTTCAAACTGCACGAGGTGTTCCCCACCTACTTTATCTGCTACGTGGGAATCGTCGTCGCCTCGGTCACATCGCCCACGTTCGCGATGACGAGCGCCGGCCACGTGCTGTTCTGGTTCGGATTCGCCTGTTACCTGGTACTGCTTGCGCTGGTGACCTACCGCTACGCCAAGCATGAAATTCCCGAGGCAGCGCGCCCGCTGTTCTGCATCTACACGGCGCCCATGAGCCTGTCGCTTGTAGGGTACCTGGCAACCGCAGCCGACCCCAACCCCCTGTTCGTAGCCGCGATGCTGGTGCTGGCGCAAGCCCTGTTCGTCCTGGTGCTGTCGAAGCTGCCCCGCCTTCTGCGCCTTCGGTTCTACCCAAGCTACGCCGCCATGACGTTTCCGTTCGTGATCACGGCAACGGCGCTGGGAAAGGCCCTGGTCTTCTTCCGAGCAAGCGGCGTCGCCCTGCCCGAAGCGCTCGACCTGCTGTTCGTTGCGGAAACGGCCATTGCGATTGTCATGGTGGCGTACGTTTTCAGCCACTACGTTCGCTTCTTCGTGCGCCGCATCGAGCAGCCGCAAAGCGCCGCCGTGCTGCAAGAGAACCAGCAAATCGCCCGCTTCTCGGAGAACTTCGACAACTAGTCGACCTCTGAACTCCGAACTTCGAAGGATCGAAGAGGGCCGTATGCATGCTGCGCGCAAACGCGTCGCAGACGCATACGGCCCTCTTCTCTTGCCGTTTGCCGTTTGCCGCTTAACGCGACAAGCAGCTACTTGCCCATCTCCAGGCTGCGAGCGAGCACCTGCATGCGGGCCTCGACATCCTCGATAATCCGGCTGCAATCCTTCAACTCGGCATACGAGTCAAGCCCCTCCACCTCGCGCACCGCCTTGTACTTGAGATCATGCTCGAGGCTGGCCCAAAAATCCATGGCGATCGTGCGCAGCTGCACTTCCACGGGAATGAACTCTTTCTTGTCAAGGAAGTACACGGGAATTCGCACGATCACGTGCAAACTGCGGTATCCGTTGGGCTTCGGACTTGCAATGTAGTCCTTCACCGTGACGATGGACAGGTCATCTTGTTTCTGAAGCAGCTCCAGCAGGTTGTATACGTCGTGGATGTACGAGCAGATCACCCGCACGCCCGCGATGTCCATGATGTAGCGTTCCATGTTCTCGAGCGTGGGCTCTTTTCCGTAACGCTCCAGCTTCTCGAAAATGCTCGCGGGCTTCTTGATGCGCGATTCGATGTGGTGAATGGGATTGCGATTCTTCTTGAGGTTGAGATCCTGGTCCAAAATCTCGAACCGAACCTGCATTTCACGCATAGCAGCCTGGTACTTCTGAATGATCTCGCGCGTTTTCGCCTCAGCCTCGCGCAGGCGCCACAGGTCATCCATGGGCCCGCGCAAATCATCGGTCGAACGAAACGCCGGCTGGATCCCTCCTTCTTCCACGGACCCGTTCTGATCAGCCCGTTCACCCGAAAACAAGGGTTCGTCTTTCACGCCGAACGCCACCTCCATGACAATGCTCCTTACAACAGTACGCGGTAAAGGTCGTATGATAGCCTACATCGAAGGGCTCGCACCGGCTAACGCAGCCTTTGCTTCTTCCCACAGCGCTTCAAGCTCATCGGCGGAAAAGTCCTCGATGCGGCGGCCCTGCGCCCATGCCGCGCCCTCCATGAACGACCACCGAGCGCGGAACTTCGCGCAGGTTGCACGCAAGGCCCCTTCGCCGTCCACGCCCATGCGGCGCGCTACGTTCACCAGGCTGAACAGCACGTCGCCGAACTCGAGCTCGACGGCTGCGGCCAATTGCGCAGCACGGGGGTCGGCCGCACTCGCATCGATCTTCCCGTTCGAAGCCTTGGGGGCTGCCGCGTACGCCTCGCGAAGCTCGGCCACCTCTTCGTCCACCTTGGCCCACACGTCCTCAAGGGTTTTCCATTCGAATCCAGCCGAAGCCGCTTTGCGCGAAATCTTCTGAGCCTGCATAAGCGCGGGGAAGCTGGTGGGGACGCCGTCCAGAAGCCCCGAAGGACGAGCGCCGTCGGCTTGCGCGCTTTCGTCCGCCGTTCCTTTTTCGGAAAGCTTCACCTGATCCCACAAATCCAAGACCTCGCCCGCATTGGCGGCCCGGCTCTCCCCGAACACGTGCGGATGGCGGCGCACCATTTTCGCATTAACGTCGGAGCACACGTCGTTGATGTCGAACGACCCCGCGTCGGCGGCTATCTGGCTTTGCAGCACCACCTGCAGCAAGACGTCGCCCAGCTCTTCTCGCAGGTGGGAGTTGTCTCCGGCCTCGATAGCATCGACCGCTTCATAGGCTTCCTCGATCATGTTGTGCGCGATGCTCTGATGAGTTTGCTCGCGATCCCACGGGCAGCCATCGGGCGCGCGCAAGGCAGCGATAGTGGCAACGAACTGGTCAAACGACGGATGCTCGATCGGATGGGCGGCAATGTCAAGCGCGGATTCGCGACGGGATACGGTCATGGGACGGTCCTTTCTGCTGTTCTTCTGCCCAGCAGTATACCCCTCGCCGTCAAAACGAAACCAACGATGCCGCAGGAACCGAAAACGCACGAAAATCAACCGCACGCGACGCGCGGCGACAGGGCGCGGCAACAGGGCGCACGCCGCACGGCAGGGCGCGGCAACAGGGTGCGCGCCGCATGGCAGGGCGCGGCAACAGGGCGCGGGAGCACGCTGGACAGCGACGTGCGGCAGGGCGCGGGATTCGCACGACGCGCCGCATGTTGTACGCGACGCGCGCCCCGCAAGCAATGCGGCCGGGGCTGCGCTCCAACAGCAGCAGCCCCGGCCGCGAAAGCCCTATGCCCTCACCTGCCTACGCCTTCAGAATCGCGGCAAGATCGTGCTCCGGATCACCCACGGGATGCACGTCGAATTCGCGCACCAGCACGTCAAGCACGGCGGGAGAAACGAACGCCGGCAACGTCGGGCCCAGGTAGATGCCCTTGATCCCCAGGTGCAGCAGGGTCAACAGGATGCAGACGGCCTTCTGCTCGTACCACGACAAAACCAGCGTCAGCGGCAGATCGTTCACGCCGCACTCGAACGCCTCGGCCAGCGCCACGGCAACCTTGATCGCGCCGTACGCGTCGTTGCACTGCCCCATGTCCATAAGGCGCGGCAGGCCGCCGATAGATCCCAGGTCCAGATCGTTGAAGCGGAACTTCCCGCACGCAAGCGTCAGCACGATGCTGTCCTCGGGGGTCTTCTGCACGAACTCGCGGAAGTAGCTGCGCCCGGGGCGCGCACCGTCGCATCCGCCCACCAGGAAGAAATGGCTGATAGCGCCCTGCTTCACCGCATCGACCACCGTGTCTGCAACTCCCAGGATGGCGCCGTGGCCAAACCCGGTCACAAGCGACGCGTCGGCGCCGGCGCTTTCCCCGCGCGAGCCTTCGATAGCTGCGAATACGCGCGGCTCGGCGAACCCGCCCAGTTCGAGCGCGCGCTCGATGACGGGGCCGAAGTCCTTGCTGCCATCTTCCGCAGCACCGATGTGCGCGGCACCCGGATACGCCACCACGCCGGTCGTGAATACGCGATCGGCATAGGAGGATGCCGGCGGCATGAGGCAGTTCGTGGTGAACAGGATGGGTGCGGGCAGCTCCGCAAACTCGTCGCGCTGGTTCTGCCAGGCCGTTCCCAGGTTCCCCTTGAGATGCGGATACTGCTTGAACAGCGGATACGCATGCGCGGGAAGCAGCTCTCCGTGCGTGTAGACGTTCACGCCGCGGCCAGCCGTCTGGTCGAGCAGCAGCTTCAAATCATGCAGGTCATGACCAGTTGCCACAATAAACGGACCCGCTTCCACCGTGCGCGACACGGTGGTGGGCTCGGGGGTGCCGAACGTTTGCGTGTTCGCCTGGTCGAGCAGTTCCATGCAGCGCAGATTCACTTCGCCTACCATGAGCGCCAGCGGCAGCAGCTCGTCGGCCTGCGCAACGGCAACCCCCTCAAGCCCCTCGTGTATGAACGAGGACACGGCTTCGTCCCGATACCCCAAAACCGCAGCATGGTACGCATACGCGGCCATCCCGCGCAAGCCGAACAGCACAAGCGACCTGAGCGAGCGCACGTCTTCCAGATCATTCCAAACTTCACGCAAGTCCAGGTCGGGAGCCTGATCCATGCCCGCATCCGCAGCTATGAGCGCCTTCTGCGCGCGAGCGAGCCGTACAAGCGATTTCAGCTCCGCATCGTCGAAGTCCACGTTCGTCAACGTGGCGAACAGCCCTTCCATCACCAGATCGTCGGCCGCGCGGCGAGCATCGCCCGTCACGCCCGCCGCACGCACCGTGCGCGCCAGGCCCACGAGCGCGCCCGTCAGCTCGTCTTGCACCTGGGCGGTGGAAGCTTGCTTGCCGCACGCTCCCGCAGCGCCCGTGCAACCGCTGCACCCTATGGTCTGCTCGCACTGGAAGCAAAACATTGCATTCGCATCCGTCATTGCTCTTCCTCTCTTTCGAGGGTCCGCGCCTCCCTTGGTCCGCAGCATGAGCCGCGAAACCAGAACGCGCTCGCCCGCTCTCGTCTTGCGTAGTTGCAACCCTACGGCACAACCGCTATGCTTTCCGTTGTAATTCCAACAAAGGAGCACAATGGACCGCTACGCCCATCTGATCAACCGCTCGCCCCTGTTCCACGGCATCGATCCGCAGCACGTCGACTCCATGCTGCAATGCCTGGGCGCGCACCAGCGCAGCTACCCCAAAGGATCGGCCGTCTTTCGCATAGGAGACACCTCGTCGACCATGGGCTTGGTGCTGGAAGGGTCGGTTCGGCTCGAAAAAGAAGACTGGTGGGGAAACCGCAGCATCCTTGCATCTTTCGGTCCGGGGCAATCCTTCGGCGAGGTGTACGCCTGCGAGCAGGATCTTGCCTACGACATCAACGTGATAGCCGCCGAGGAAACAACGATCCTGTTCATGGACGTAGGCCGCGTTACCACCATGTGCCCCACCTCCTGCGCGTTCCACGCGCAGCTCATTCGCAACGTGCTGGGCGTGGTGGCGCGGCGAACGCATGCGCTCACCCGCAAGATCGAGCACACGTCCAAGCGCACAACGCGGGCGAAACTCTTGTCGTATCTGTCCGACCAGGCCGAGATGGCCGGAGGACATCGGTTCACCATCCCGTTTGACAGGCAAGAGCTGGCCGATTACCTGTCAATCGACCGCAGCGCCATGTGCGCCGAGCTTTCCCGCATGAAGCGGGAGGGCTTGATCGATTATCATAAAAGCCAATTCGAAATCACCCGAGGGAGCGCCCTATGATCAACCCCCGCACCGCCGCATTGCTGATCATCGACATGCAGCATGGATTCATCGACGCGTCGTCGTCTTTGTGCGTAGCGGGCGCGGCCGCCACGGTGCCCGCCTGCGCCCGCGCGCTGGATGCGGCCAGGCGTAGGGGAATGCCCGTGTTTCACGTAGTGCGCTCGTATGCCGAAGATGGATCGGACGTGGAAGCCTGCCGACACGAAGCGTGGGCCGAAGGCGGCAAGCCGGTATCGAGCGCATGCGCAAGCCCGCGCTCGCTTGAGGAGCCGGCGCCGCTCGCGCCGCAACCGGGCGACCGCGTGCTGGTGAAACCGCGCTTCTCGGCCTTCTTCAACACGTCGCTCGACCTGACGCTCAGAAGGCTGGGCGTCACCACCGTGGTGCTCATGGGCACCACCACGCCGAACTGCATTCGGACCAGCTGCTACGACGCGTTGTCGCTCGACTACAACGTGGTGGTCGTGGAGGACTGTACGTCGTCACGCTCCCCCGCCGTGCAAGCGGCCAACATCCAGGACATGGCCCACATCGGGGCGCATATCATGACGTGCGAGGAGTTCTGCGACCGCGGTTTGGCCGACGTTCGCGACATGGCAGCCAACGCGCGCGCAGCGCAGCGCAACGCTTAAGGAAGAAGGTACCCATGCCCCTGCTAGAGATCGACGTGCTCGAAGACCCCCGGCTCGACGCGTACGCGCGCCTGACCGAAGCGCAGCTGCGCAGCAAGCTCGAACCCGAGAAAGGCATATTCATCGCCGAGTCGGGAAAGGTCATCGAGCGAGCGCTCGAAGCCGGTTTGGAGCCGCTGTCGATGCTCATGGAGGCGAAATGGGTTCCCGCTTTGCAGCCTGTCATCGATCGCATCGCCCTCGATCACCCCGAGGTGCCCGTGTTCGTCGCACCGCACGACGAGCTGGCGAAACTCACCGGCTTCGAGCTGACTCGCGGTGCGCTGGCCGCCTTCCGTCGCCCCAAGCCGCGCAGCGTTGCCGACGCGGTTGCCAACGCTCGGCGCATCGCGGTGCTCGAAGACATTACGAACCACACCAACGTGGGCGCCATCTTCCGCTCCGCCGCAGCGCTGAACTTAGATGCGGTGCTGGTCACGCCCTCGTGCTACGACCCGCTGTACCGACGCGCCGTGCGCGTTTCCATGGGAACCGTGTTCCAAGTACCTTGGACCCGCATCGGAGACGATGACGCCGCCCGAGCAACGGGCCACAGCACCTGGGCGGAAGAGGGCGTCCCCCTGCTGCACAGTTTGGGCTTCAAAACGGCCGCCATGGCTCTTTCCGACGACTCCGTATCGCTTGACGACCCCGCTCTTGCCACCGAGGAAAAGCTGGCCATCGTGCTGGGAACGGAAGGCGACGGCCTTTCCCGCAGCACCATCGCACGCTGCGACTACACGGTGCGCATCCCCATGGCCCATGGCGTGGATTCGCTCAACGTAGCTGCGGCGAGCGCGGTAGCCTTCTGGGAACTGCGCGCACGTCCGTCGGCGCGCTAAGGCCAACGACGAGCCGCAAGCCGCATCCCCAGCACCGCGCCAGCTGGGGATCGCACGCGCGACAACCGCTCAAGCACAGGAATCGCTCGGCCGCCGCAAACGAAAGCATGCGGCACCTATGAATTCCATAGTCATTCGCTATTGTTTTATTGACTCCCCAATCTGTACTTGCTAAAGTTACAGTTATTGCACGTACATACTGTACCGGCAGATAAGGAGCAAGGACCGTGAACCTTCGAACGAAACGCCTCGGCCTGGCACTGAGCCTTGCCGTCCTTGCAACAGCAGGGCTGCTGGCGCTTGTCGCCTGCTCGAACCCGTCGTCAACCCAGGAAGGAACAAGCATGGAGCGCACGAGCGAATCCGACGCATCATCCAACGCGCATCGAACCATAGATTCCATCGAGGCCCAAGGCTTGATCGAGCAAGGAGGCGTCACCGTAGTCGACGTGCGCACACCAAAGGAATACGCCGAACGACACATCCCCGGTGCCATCAACATTCCCGTTGAGACCATCGGCGACCAGCAACCCGCCGAACTGACGGACCCGGATGCCGAGCTGCTGATCTATTGCCGCTCGGGAGTGCGCAGCAGGCAGGCCGCCGAGAAGCTGGTATCGCTGGGGTACAAAAACGTAACCGACATGGGAGGCATCATCGACTGGCACGGGGAAACAGTTGCAGGTTCCCAACCGAACGGCAGCTAGATTCCAAGGTTACAGGTTCGCCTCGCAGGGCCGTGCGCGTCCCGCTCAAGCAGACACGTGGACGGGTATGGGCAAACTGTTCCGCACGACCAGCTGCGGGAAGCGCACGGCCCTGCGAGGCGAACATAATGCCCGAACCCATGATGCTGAACCACAGGATTGCGCCACAACGCCGCCGATGCATGGCGAGTGCCGACCCACCATGCACGAGCCACAAAAAAACGTGCGGACGGGGCAAGCCGTCCGCACGTTGGCGAATCCATGCAAGACGTGCGCTTACTTTGCAACCAGCACCGGAATCTTGGAGCCGTGCAGTATTTTGTGACTCACGCTGCCCAAGTACTCTTTAAGGCCGCTCAAACCGCGATTTCCCACAACCACCAGGTCGTACTCGCGCTGATCGACCAGTTTGAGAATTTCGGTGGCAGGGTTCGTGCCCGTCAGCAACAAGGAGTCGATGCGAGCCGCCACATCCTCGCGCACGTCCGCAACCGCTTCGGCAAGCAAGTCTTCCCCGTCGGAAATCATCATGTCGAGAATCTCTTTGAAGCTGGCCATCTGGCTCTCGTCCAGCAACGGGATGGGAACGACGTACGCGATGTCGATATGCACCGCGGGATTGACTTCGGCCAAGCTGACGGCCATATCCAGAGCGCGGCGTCCGCCCTCGGATTCGTCGAACGCAACAAGCAGGTTGTTCACAGCCATAATCGGCCCCCTTTCGGTCGCGGCAGGCCCTGAGCCCACCGCCTCTGCTTCCCCTTCAGTATAAGACTTTTTCCCTACTCTGACCACGGAAAACAGGTAACGTGAGCGTAGCGAAAGCAATTCGGGAAATCCGCCCGCTCCCCCACCTTGCCGCCCTGCTCCCAACCTTCGTCCCGCTGCCCCGACCGGCCCTGCAACCGCGAAGGGCCCGGCAATGCCGGACCCTTCGCTCGTTCGCATGAAAAGATACGCTAGTCGATAGGCGTCGCATCCAAGGTCAAGCTGTCGAAGTCCAGGGGATCTTCAACCGTGCATTCGTAGTTGCCGTCCTGGTCGATGCCGATCAGCACGTGGCTGCGGTCGCGCAGATTGCCCTCGACCACCTTTTGCGCGATACGGTCCACGATCTCGCGCTGGATGAGGCGCTTGAGCGGGCGCGCTCCGAAGATGGGATCGTAACCGTCGATGGACAAGTGCTCCATCGCGGCAGGCGTCACATCGAGCGTGATGCGACGATCCGCCAAACGCGCGCGCACTTCCTCAAGCTGCAGATCGACGATAGGCTCGATGTTCGTCATGTTGAGCGCGTTGAACACCACCACGTCGTCGATACGGTTGATGAACTCGGGCCTGAACGTCGCGCGCAGCGCGCCGTCGATGGCCTGCTTCATGGCCTTCTCGTCGCCATGCTCGGCAAATTCGCGAATGAACTGCGACCCCACGTTGCTGGTCATGATGATGATCGAGTTCTTGAACGACACCACGCGGCCCTGCCCGTCCGTCAAGCGGCCGTCATCGAGCACCTGCAGCAAGATGTTGAACACGTCCGGGTGGGCCTTTTCGATCTCGTCCAGCAAAATGACGCTGTACGGCTTGCGGCGCACGGCCTCGGTCAATTGGCCGCCTTCGTCGTAGCCCACGTATCCCGGAGGCGCGCCGATCAAGCGCTGCACGCTGAACTTCTCCATGTACTCGGACATGTCGATGCGCACCATGGCCTTCTCGCTGTCGAACAGGTATTCCGCCAGCGCCTTGGCCAGCTCCGTCTTGCCCACGCCCGTCGGGCCCAGGAACAGGAAGCTGCCGATGGGACGATCCGGGTCGGACAGGCCCGCACGGTTGCGTCGAATAGCACCGGCAACCGAGGACACGGCCTCGTCCTGGCCCACCACGCGCTCGTGCAGCTTATCCTCAAGATCGACCAGCTTCGCCATTTCGCCCTGCATCATCTTCTGCACGGGGATGCCGGTCCAGGTGGACACCACTTCAGCAATCTCGTCGTCGGAGACTTCCTCTTTCAGGATAGCCCCGTCCTGCTGCTTGACGTTGAGCGCTTCCTCGGCGGCATGCAGCTGCTGCTGCAATGCGGGAATGCGCGCGTAGCGAATTTCGGATGCCTTCACCAGATCGCCCTCGCGCGTGGCGCGTTCCTCTTCAAGCTGGGCGCCTTCCAGCTCCAGCTTGAGGTTCTGCACGCTCTCGATCGCGTCCTTCTCGTTCTGCCATTCGGCCTTGCGCTTGTCCAAGTCCTCACGAGCCGACGCGATTTCACGGCGCAGCACGTCAAGACGCTCGCGAGAAGCCTCGTCACTCTCCTTCATGAGCGCCTGCTCTTCGATCTGCATCTGCGTGAGCTTGCGCTCGGCAGCGTCGACCTCTTCCGGCATGGAGTCGATCTCGATGCGCAGGCGGCTGGCAGCCTCGTCCATGAGGTCGATGGCCTTGTCGGGCAGGAATCGATCGGAGATATAGCGGTTCGAAAGCTCGGCCGCGGCAACGATGGCGCTGTCGGTGATGCGCACGCCGTGATGAATCTCGTACTTTTCCTTAAGGCCGCGCAGGATAGCGATGGTATCCTCGACCGTAGGCTCGCTGACCAGCACCGGCTGGAAACGACGCTCCAAAGCGGCGTCCTTCTCGATGTACTTGCGGTACTCGTCAAGCGTGGTCGCGCCAATCGCGTGCAGCTCGCCGCGGGCGAGGGCGGGCTTCAGCATGTTGCCCGCGTCCATGGAACTGTCGCCCGTGGAACCGGCGCCCACGATGGTGTGCAGCTCGTCGATGAACAGGATGATGCGGCCTTCACTCTGCTTGACTTCGCGCAGCACGGCCTTCAAGCGATCCTCGAACTCGCCGCGGTACTTGGCGCCGGCCAGCATCGCGCTCAGGTCCAGCGTGATGATGTCGCGATCCTTCAAGCTGGAGGGGACGTCCCCTGCCACGATGCGCTGCGCCAGACCTTCGACGATGGCCGTTTTGCCCGTTCCCGGCTCGCCGATGAGCACGGGGTTGTTCTTCGTACGGCGGCTCAGCACCTGTACAGTGCGGCGGATTTCCTCGGCGCGGCCGATCACCGGGTCCAGCTTGCCTTCGCGCGCCTGCTGGGTCAGGTTCTGGCCGTACTGCTCCAACGCCTCGAACTGCACTTTATTCTGCTGGTCGGTCACGCGCGTGTCGCCGCGCAGCTCATCGTAGGCGGCTTCGATGGTCTTGCGCGTTACGCCCGCCACGCTCAAAACCTTGCCCGCCGCGCCCTTGTCTTCAGACAGGGCAATCAGCAGGTGCTCGCTTGTAGCGTAGCTGTCTCCCAGCTTTTCGGCCACCTTCACCGCATTGTCGATCACGCCCAGCAAAGCGGGACCGGGAATGCCGCTCATCATCATGTTGCTGTTGGAGCTGACCTTCGGCATGCGCTGAATCTCGGCATCCACGTTGGCAAGCAGCTGGAAAGGCTCCGCGCCAATGCGCTTGATGATGGCGGACAGATTGTTTTCTTTCGATTCGAGCAATGCCTTCAGCATGTGGATCGGTTCCGCCTGGGAGGCCTCGGCTTCAGAAGCGATCACGATCGTCTGCTGAAGCGCCTCCTGCGCGCTGAGGGCCAGCTTGTTCAAGTTGCCCATGTTCATATACGTTCCTCCTTCGCTTTCGTCTATGGCAAAAGCAGGTCTAGCTAGGGTAGCTGTCGAAACGAGGGCGGCAGGTCGGAAACGCGCACCAGGGCGCTGACGCTCTCGCGCGTTTCCAGCTCGTGCACGCGGTCGGCCAAGCGGCGAACGCGTTTGTGCAGGTCGTCAAGTTCGTTGTCGCGCTCGTCAAGGCGCCCCTGCAAATCCAGAATGCGGATGACGCCTGCCAAGTTGATGCCCTCGCCCGTCAGCTCGTTAATAAGCTCCAGGCGTTCGATGTCCGCTTGCGAATACATGCGGGTGTTGCCGCTGGTGCGCTGCGGAGACACGAGGCCCTTCTGCTCGTACGCACGCAAGGTCTGGGGATGCACGCCAGCCAGCTGCGCGGCCACGCTGATCATGTACAGCGGGCGGTTGCGGTCGGTACGTTCGCTCATTGCGCCCAGCTCCTCACGTCTTCCGTCGTCGCAGCCAGGTAATCTTCCATAGCCTTCTTCTGGCCTTCGTTCATTTCCTTCGGAACCAGCACCTTGACGGCAATTTTCAGATCGCCCGAGCCCTCGCCCTTCACCTTGGGAGCGCCCTTGCCGCGCACGGTCAGAACGGTGTCGTCCTGCGTGCCGGCGGGAACCTTCACTCGCACCTTCGTGCCGTCAGGCGTGGGAACCACCACGCTCGCGCCCAGCGCCGCCTCGGCCACGCTTACCGGCACGTCCATGAGCACGTCAGCGCCCTTGCGGCTGTAGTAGGGATGCTCGTCGATCTTGGTGGTGATCAGCAAGTCGCCCGATGCGCCGCCGTTTTCGCCCGGACCGCCCTTGCCCTTGAAGCGCAGACGACCGCCGTCGACGGCGCCGGCCGGAATCTTCACCGTCAAGGTTTCCGATTCGCCGCGGCCCGGAACGCGCACGGTCACGCGCTTCTCGGCACCCGAAAACGCCTCGTCGAACGTCACGTTCAACGTCACGTTCATGTCCTGGCCCTTGCGCGGGCGCGGCTGGCGGGCGCCGCCGAAACCGGAGCCGTTGAAGTCCCAATCGGAACCGAAGGCCCCTTCTCCGTGGCGAATGCTCTCCAGAATATCGGCCCAGCTGCCGAAGCCGCCCGCGCCGCCGCCGAAGATGTCTTCGACGTTCACGGCACCGCCGCCCCAGCCTTGGGGAATATGGTTCTCGTTTGCCGTGCCGTACTGGTCGTACAGCTTGCGCTTCTTGTCGTCGGAAAGAACCTCGTACGCCTCGTTGATCTCCTTGAACTTCGCTTCGTCGCCGCCGGCGTCGGGATGGTGCGTTCGTGCCAGCTTGCGGAACGCCTTCTTTATCTCATCGGCCGTCGCCGTGCGTGGAACGCCCAGCGTCTTGTAATAGTCGGGAGTGGCCGACATGCGCTCCACCTTCCTTTCAATGTGAGGAGGCCCACGACATCGCGCCGAAGCCTCGCTGTTACCTGTTCATCATTAAGCAAAAGCGGGCTACCGTATGGTGTCGCCCGCTTACCGTTGCTTTACTTCTTTTCCGCGTCTTCCTGCGGCTTTTCGCGTTTTGGTCCGCCGGTGGTAACGGTCACCATTGCGGGTCTCAAGACCTTTGATCCCATCTTGTAACCCTTTTGGTACACTTCGCTCACCGTTTCGTCGGGGACGCTTGCGTCATCGACCGTGGCAACCGCCTGGGCTTCCAGCGCATCAAACGCCTCGCCCGCCGGATCGATAACCTGCACGCCGTCCTTCGTCAGCACGCCGACGAACTTCGCATGCACCGCCTTCACGCCGTCGAACAGTCCTGTTTCACCGTTCTTGGCTGCGTAGTCGATAGTGCGTTCGAAGTCGTCGATGACGGGGATCAGCCCGGAAACAAGCTTCTCCGTAGCGCGCGCTTTCTCGACTTCGCGCTGCTCGGTCGTGCGGCGACGGTACGTATCCCACTCGGCATGCAAGCGCATGAACTTGTCCTGCCACTCGCGCGCTTCCGCCTGGGCCTGGGCGACCAGCTCGTCGTTGGTCGGCTGGGCTTCCGCAGCAGCCTCGGCGCCTTCGGCCGAAGCCGCTCCAGGGGCGCCGCCCTCGGCCGATCCTTGCGGATCGACCGGGACAGCATCGGCCACGGCGTCGGAAGAGGAGGGGGCGCCGTCGCCCGCGTTGGCATCGCGTCCCTGCTGCTGAGACTCCTCGGCAGCAGCGCGAACGTCTTCAATGGGGATCTGCTTGCCTTCGCCTTGCGCCGCGCGCGCCGGCGAGGGTGTGCTCGGCTGGGCCATGGCGATTACTTCCCTTCCTTCGTGTCGTCGTCTTCGACAACCTCGTAGTCAGCTTCAATGGTGTCGTCAGCGGGAGCCGTTTCAGCGGCAGCCGCACCGGCACCGGCAGCGGCGCCCTCGGTGGAGTACACAACCTCGGCCAGCTTGTACCCGGCCTGCTGCATCTTCTCGGTCGCAGCCTTGATGGCATCCATATCGGAGCCCTCCAGAGCCGTCTTCGCCTCGGCGATGGCCTCTTCGGCAGCAGCCTTCACGTCAGCCGGAGCCTTGTCGCCCACTTCGGCCAGCGTCTGCTCGGTGGCGTTCACCAAAGCGTCGGCGTTGTTGCGGATCTCGACTTCTTCCTTGCGCTTCCTGTCCTCTTCAGCATGCTGCTCGGCATCCTTCACCATGCGCTCGACCTCGTCGTCGTTCAGCGCGGTGGAACCGGAGATGGTGATCTGCTGCTGCTTGCCGGTGCCCAGGTCCTTGGCCGACACGTTCACGATGCCGTTGGCGTCGATGTCGAACGTAACCTCGATCTGAGGCACGCCGCGACGAGCCGCGGGGATGCCGGTCAGCTGGAACTTGCCCAGCGTCTTGTTGTCGCCCGCCATCTGACGCTCGCCCTGCAGGACGTGGACCTCGACCGACGTCTGGTTATCCGACGCAGTGGAGTAGATCTCGGTCTTGCGGGTCGGGATGGTGGTGTTGCGGTCGATCATCTTGGTCATCACGCCGCCCATGGTCTCGACGCCCAGCGAAAGCGGGGTCACGTCCAGCAGCAGGATGCCCTCGACGTCGCCAGCCAGCACGCCGCCCTGGACGGCAGCACCCATGGCCACGACCTCGTCCGGGTTCACGGACATGTTCGGGTCCTTGCCGGTGAGCTTCTTCACGATGTCCTGCACGGCGGGCATACGGGTGGAGCCGCCCACCAGGATGACCTCGTCAAGGTCGCCGGACTTGAGGCCCGCGTCCTTGAGCGCGCGCTCGACAGGGGTGCGAACGCGATCCAGCAGGTCCTTCGTGATGCGCTCGAACTCAGCGCGGGTCAACGTGTAGTCCAGGTGCTTCGGACCGGACGCGTCAGCCGTGATGAAGGGCAGGTTGATGTTGGCCTGCGTGGTGGAGGACAGTTCCATCTTCGCTTTCTCGGCGGCTTCCTTCAGACGCTGCAGAGCCATCTTGTCGGCACGCAGGTCAATGCCGTTTTCAGCCTTGAACTTGTCAGCCATCCAGTCGATGACGCGCTGGTCCCAGTCGTCGCCGCCCAGGTGGTTGTCGCCTGCGGTAGCCGCAACCTCGAACACGCCGTCGCCCAGCTCGAGGATGGATACGTCAAACGTGCCGCCGCCCAGATCGAAGACGAGGATCTTCTCGTCCTTGTTGGTCTTGTCAAGGCCGTAGGCCAGCGCAGCGGCCGTCGGCTCGTTGATGATGCGAAGCACTTCGAGGCCCGCGATCTTGCCGGCATCCTTGGTGGCCTGGCGCTGAGCGTCGTTGAAGTACGCGGGAACCGTGATGACCGCCTGGGTCACCGGGCCGCCCAGCTGCTTCTCGGCGTCGTTCTTGAGCTTCTGCAGAACCATGGCGGAGATTTCCTCCGGCGTGTAGTCCTTGCCGTCGATGTCGACGACCGCACGACCGTCCTTGCCCTTCTGGACCTTGTAGCTGACGGTCTTCTGCTCTTCGCCCGTCTCGTTGAAGGAACGGCCGATGAAGCGCTTCACGGATGCAACCGTGTTCTCGGGATTGGTGACGGCCTGGTTCTTCGCGGCCTTGCCCACCACGCGCTCGCCGTCCTTGCGGAAGCCTTCGACGGACGGCGTGGTGCGGTCGCCCTCGGCGTTGACGAGGATTTCGGGCTCGGAACCCTCCATCACGGCCATGGCGGAGTTCGTGGTGCCCAAGTCGATGCCTAGAATCTTACCCATTATCATGCTTCCTCTCTGTTGGAGTTTGTAACCAATGTTCACGTGTCAGCAGTTGTTGTATTCGCATGCAATGCGCGCTCGGGAGCGCGCGGTCGTCAGCAAGGACCAAGCAAAAGGTGCTGCCTCGACGCTCAATCCGCTTTCGATGTTTTGGAATATATAATCTAAGTCTTTGGTTGTCAAGTTAGTTACCAATTTGTCACACAAGTTATTTCAACACGCCAACTATAGACACCGCAGCAACTCCTTCAGGGGCAATTCGGCACTTGTTACGCAGCATGCACGCACCTGTTGCAAGGCCGACGCTTCCGACAAGTTCACAAGACCGCGGACCAGCCCGCGAAGCAACGGCGCAGCCCGCGCAAGAATGAAAAGCCGGGCGCGAAGCGGCGGCAGCACCGGCGGCCAGAAGCGCCGGGACAACCGGATGAAGGCCCGCCGACCGAAAGCGTTGCGCGGCTAGCTCCGAACGCAAAAAAGCTCCCGCCTCCTGCGAAGGAGACGGGAGCTTCAAATTCGCTCAAGCGAGCAGTCCGAGTGAGGAAGTTACTCTTCGACAACCTCGGGAATGGCGCCCATGGGGCACTCTTCAACGCAATCGCCGCATGCGATGCAGGCGTCCTCGTTCACGACCTCAGCGACGCCGCCAACGACTTCGAGCACTTCCTGCGGGCACGCATCGACGCAGATGCCGCAGCCGATGCACTCATCGGCTTCGATAACCGGGTGAGCCATGATAACACTCCTTCTCGTCTTTAAAGCAACCCAGCGCCAAGGCCGGAGGGCTTCCCCAAAACTTCATGCCCGCAAGATACCATTATTCCCGCCGATTGCAAGAAAAAATGGTGAAATTCTCAGGGTGCGGCGCGAAAAGCGCCGTCGATTTACCATCGACAACCGCGCGGCGCTTTCAAGTCCCGCTTCAACAAGAACGGCTTCGAATATCTAGCAAATTCTGGGCAGTTGTTCCCCCACCAGCATGTCGAGGATGCGCGTGCCGCCGAAAGCCGTGCGCAAGAACACCTTGGAGCCGCGTTCCGGCTGCGCAGCGGTAACCTCTCCGATCATGGCGGCGTCGGCACCGTAGCGGTTCGCGCGCATGGCAGCCAACGCGGCTTCGGCCTGATCGGCGGCTACCACGCACACCATTTTGCCCTCGTTCGCCACCTGAAGCACGTCGTAACCCAGCATGTCGCACGCGCCCTGTACGGCAGGCTTTACGGGAACGGCATCCTCTTCGATCGTGATGTCGGTCCCCGACTGCGCCGCAAGCTCGTTCAGAGTAGACGCCAAACCGCCGCGCGTAGGGTCGCGGAAGCAGCGCGTAGAAGGAGCCGCCGCAAGCACGTCGGCGATCAAATGGTTGAGGGGCGCGGCGTCGCTTTCCAGGTCGGCCGAGAACGAAAGAGATTCGCGACAGCTCATGATGGTGATGCCGTGATCGCCCAAGGTTCCCGTGACCAGCACTTTATCGCCAGGCTGGCACCGCGACCCGCCCAGGTCGATGCCTTCGGGAAGCGTGCCCACGCCCGAGGTGTTGATGTACACCCCATCGCCATGACCGCGGTTGACCACCTTCGTGTCGCCGGTGACCAGCGCAACGCCCGCTTCGCGAGCGCATTCGGCCATCGATGCACAAATGCGCTTCAAATCCTCGATGGGAAATCCCTCTTCCAGCACGAATCCGCAGCTCAGATAGCGTGGCGTTGCGCCGCTTGTAGCCACATCGTTCACCGTGCCGCACACGGCCAAACGACCGATATCGCCGCCGGGGAAAAAATGCGGAGTAACCACGAAGCTGTCGGTCGAAAACGCCAAGCGCTCGCCCGGAGCAGGGGCGGGCAGCACCGCCGCATCGTCACCGCGCAACAGCTCGTCTCCGGCGTACGCCGCGAAGAAAACTTCGTCTATGATGCGTTTCATCATGGTACCGCCACTGCCGTGGCCCAACATGACCGTCGTGTCCATACTGCTCCCTACATATACTGCCCGGTCGTAGTTACGACCAGACGACCGTTCTGCACGCCCTTCGTGCCCAGAATAAGGTTCGCGATATCCTGCACCAAGCCTGTTTCACCGCGCACCACGATGACCTCCAGGCAATTGTGCGCATCCAGATGGACGTGCATCGAGGAAACGATTTCCTGAAAATACTCGTGCTGGATGGCGTGCAGCTTCTCTTGCAAATCGCTTGCATGGTGATCGAACACGATGGTGATCGTGCCCACCACCTCAACGCCGGGCGTGGAGCATTCGTCTTCCACCAGCGCATCCCGCACCAAGTCGCGCACGACTTCGCTGCGGTTCTTCGCCAGGCCGCGACGCGCTACCAGCTGGTCGAATCGAACAAGCAAATCCTCGGGCATTGCAACCGAGAACCGCATGAGATCATTGCCCATGGATGCTCCGCTTACACCAGGCTGACGGTAACGCCGCCCGCCGACTCGGCGTCGTCCTCAAGGGCGTCCTTGGCCTCGTCGAGCAGCGCACGCACATCGTCGAGCAGTGCCTGCGCCGCGTGCAGCTTCTCGCTGACAGTAGCGTAGCCGGCATCGCCCGCCGTATGCCCAAGGGAGTGCGCCCAACGGCGCTCCAGCTTGATATGGTCGTCGATCTGGTCGATCATCTGCTCGAACTGACCCGTGTTGATACCGTTCGTGCACATAGCGAGCCTCCTTTATCGTACGGCAACCGCCCCTTGCAGGAAGCGCGGCGCAGCTGCCCGTTTCTTGCTATCATGATTGTTATACGGCGAACCAGAATGGACCGCAAGGGACAGTGTGAAAAAATCTGCAAACGGTAACATGTACGAGGTCGCATTGGATGAAGCGTGGGAGCTGTTCGGAGCCCACCTGAGCGGCGCGCGCTCGGGGCTCGTGTGCGTGCTGAGCACGCAACAGCTTGACGAGCGCAGTCGCAATGCGCTGAACAGCTCCGCCGCAGCCCTCGGGTACGGGCGCGATGCCTGCCTGTTCGCAACGTTAGCCCCCGAGGGAACGCCCCTTGACAGCCAAGCGCTGTTTTTGCTGATCGAAGGCGTGGACCCGCTCTGCCTTGTCGCAACCGACGAGGCCGCTCTTAAGGCGCTTTGCGAGACGTACCGATGCAAAGCCGTTCCGGGAAAAGCGAGCCGCGTTTTCGGACGCACCTGCGTGGCGTTCCGGTCGTTTTCCCGCATGCTCGACGACGGCCAAGAAAAACAAGTGGCCTGGGCCCTGCTCAAGAAGCTTCCCAAACGGGGCGAGGCAAAAGGGCGGGACCGGTAAAGACGAGATAGGGCGGAGGGGCTACGTCACCGACCTTGCCCCTCCGCCCTATCTCGTCTTACCGGTCCCGCTTCCCATCGGGAGAGCCGGCCGAAGCCGGCCCTCCTTGCAACGCGAAACGCGTCCTCGCGAATTAAGCCGTCACCACTTCCGCAGCAGCAGCAAGAAGATCGCGCACCTCGTCCACGGTTTCGGCTTCGGCGTAAATGCGCACGAGCGGCTCGGTGCCGGAGGGGCGCATCATCACCCATGCATCGCCTTCCAGGTAAAACTTCACGCCGTCGCGACGATCGACGTCGACGACCTTTTTCCCGCACACGTTTTCGGGTGCGTAGCTCGGCACGATGTTCGCGCGGAAATTCGCCATCTGCTCGTCGGTGATGGTAAGACCCTGGCGCTCGAACTCCAGCTTGCCCACCTTCTGGAACATGTCGTCCACCAGCTGACCCAGGCTCATGCCGCGCTGCGCCATGGTTTCACACAGCAGCAACGCCATGAGCAGGCCGTCGCGCTCCATGACGTGGCCGGGAATGCCGATGCCGCCGGACTCCTCGCCGCCCAGCATGACGTCGCCCTTCTCCATCTCGGCGTAAATCCACTTGAAGCCCACGGGCGTGCTGGTCAGCTCCAGGCCCAAGCGCTTGCACTGGCGAGCCAGCATGGCCGACGCCGTGATGGTGGACACAACGCGGCCGGAAAGGCCCTTGTCCTCGGCCAGATGCGACGTGATCAGCGTGATGATGCGGTGCGGGTTCACAAAATTGCCGCGCTCGTCCACCGCGCCGATACGATCGGCATCGCCGTCGTTGATAAAGCCGGCATCGTAGCCCAGTTCAGGAACCTTCGCCAAGCAGCGGTCAACCCAGGGCGGAATGGGCTCGGGGTGCAGCCCGTCGAACGTGGGATCCTCGGCATTGTTGATCTCGCACACCTCAACGCCCAGATCGCGCAGCAGATTCGCCAGGTACAGGCGACCCGCTCCGTACAGCGGGTCCACCACCACGCGCAAGTTGGCGCTGCGGATAGCCTCGACGTCAACGCGCTCTTTCAGCGTAGCCAGGTACGGCGTCATGAGATCCACCGTCTCATACGTTCCGCGAGCTTCAAGAGGCTCGTCGACGAACGCCGCCTCCACGCGATCGGTGAAGTCCTTGCCCGCCGCGCCGCCGTCGGCCATACGCAACTTGACGCCCAGGTATTCAGCCGGGTTGTGACTGCTGGTGAGCATGATGCCGCCCACCGCGTCGGCGTCCTGCGCCACGGACCAGCACAGCGTGGGCGTGGGGCAGTAATCCTGCGTCAGCTTGACCGCAAAGCCCTGCGTCGCAGCAACCTCGGCCGCCAACTGCGCGTAGGCATGCGCATCCTGACGGCAATCATGACCGACGATCAACGTGCCCGGCGCGTCAGCCGGTCGGCCGGCCGCCACCGCGTCTTCCTTGAACATACGAGCGGCCGCGTCCACGACGCGCACCAGGTTATCGCTCGTGAAGTCTTCGCCGATGATAGCGCGCCATCCATCGGTGCCGAAGTGAATGTCTGCCACGAAACTTCCTTTCCTTATGGGTGCCGAAGCGCAAAGCGCCCGGCCACGTGCAAGGCATACTGCTGTTCATTATAGACAAATCGGCATCGATCGGACCAAGCCAACGCAAAAGAGGCGGATGAGAAGGCGCTGCTGCTTCGAGGAACTGCTTCGCGGCGGCGGGATTTGGCCGGCCAGCCGCCCCGGCCCAAACGCAAGCGCAGACCGCGGGGGAGGCGGTCTGCGCTTGGACGAGTGAAACGAGGAAACCGGAGAAGTTGGTCGTTTCATCACGTAGTACTTTAACGGCAATATTATCCTTTGTCAAGGATAATATTGCCGAACAAGGACCGTTCTTCATCAAGCAAGGGCACGTTTTGCAGGCAAACAAGGGCCCGCACAGCGCCAGCGATGGCCGCCGCCAGCACGGCAGCGGCACAACAAGGGCATGTTGCTTTGGCGGGTTCGAGGAAAAACACGCCCGCAAGCTGGTATTATGAACATGCGAGAAAGCAACGCCTCGCACGAAAGACGAACTGAACGGATGCGCACGCGCTCATCCACGGGAGAGGAGACAGCCATGGCGAACAGGAACCTTGCCAAGAGCCACGAGGAAACTTGCGTGCTCGTCACGGGAGGCGCCGGGTTCATCGGTAGCCATACGTGCGTGGAGCTGCTGAATCAAGGATACCGCGTGGTCATCGTCGACGACCTGAGCAATTCGAGCGCCGTCGCGGTCGACCGCGTTCGCAGCATCACCGGACTTGCCGCCGACGACGCTCGCTTGGCATTCTACGAAGCAAACATCCTGGACCGCAGCGCTTTAGCCGCCATCTTCGAGGAAAACGAGATAGACGCCATCATCCACTTTGCCGGATTCAAGGCCGTAGGCGAAAGCGTGCAAAAGCCGCTCGAATACTACTGGAACAACTTCGCGGGCACGCTGGCCCTGTGCGAGGTCGCGCGCGACCATGGCGTGAAAAACATCGTATTCTCGTCGAGCGCCACCGTGTACGGCGAGCCGGAGTTCATTCCCATCACCGAAGATTGCCCGAAGCACGACGCGACCAACCCCTACGGCTGGACGAAAAGCATGCTCGAGCAGGTGCTGACCGACCTGTACGTAGGCGACAACGAATGGAACGTCGTGCTGCTTCGCTACTTCAACCCCATCGGCGCGCACGAGAGCGGCCTGATCGGCGAAGACCCGAAGGGCATCCCGAACAACCTGCTGCCGTACGTTGCGCAAGTTGCCGTCGGCAAGCTGGAATGCGTCGGCGTGTTCGGCGACGACTACCCCACGCACGACGGCACGGGCGTGCGCGATTACATCCACGTAGTCGACCTGGCGCGCGGGCACGTGGCAGCGCTCGATTGGATGGGCGGCAAAGTGGGCACCGGCAAGGCGAGCACCGCGGGAACGCTGGCCGGAACGCCGGCAGAGGACGGAACGCGCCGCGGCGTGGGAATCTTCAATCTGGGCACCGGCACCGGGTCGAGCGTGCTCGACGTCGTGCATGCATTCGAGCGTGCGTGCGGCAAGAAGCTGCCGTACGAAATCAAGCCGCGCCGTGCAGGCGACGTAGCGGTGAACTATGCAGCTTGCGACAAGGCGCGCGAAGAGCTGGGATGGGTCGCGCAGTACGACCTGGACCGCATGTGCGCCGACAGCTGGCGCTGGCAGTCCACGAATCCCGACGGCTACGCCACCGCATAGCGCACCGCAGCAAAGAAGGGGCCTCGGCCCCTTCTTTTTCTTTTGACATCGACGGAAGCAAGGCTTAACCCCTCCCGCCCTGCACCGCCCTCGCTCATCTACAGGGAGTCTTTGTCTCGCTTTTCTTCGTACATTGCGCTGTCGGCAGCATCGAAAAGCTCTTGGTAGGTTTTGCCGTCCTGCGGGAAAAACGCCGTGCCAACGCTCATTCCCAAGTCGAATCCCATCTCAAGGGAGACCGCCTTCGCTTGCGCGCGCAAAGTGGCCTGAATTTCCCGAGCATCGGAAAGCCCGTCGTCCGACAAAACGAACGCCGCGAACTCGTCCCCGCCCACTCGACCGACAACCCCGCGCCGATCGAAGACCTCGCGAAGCACCCGAGCGATGGTCGCAAGTGCGCGGTCGCCCGCCAAATGACCGTACGAATCATTCACCAGCTTGAAATCGTCCACATCGATCACGAACAGGATGCCGGGATCACCTGCGTTGAGCATAGCCTCTATGCGCTCCTGAACGGCAAGTTTGTTTAGCACGCCGGTCAGCCCGTCAAGCCTCAGCCGATGCTCGAGTCGCTCTTCCTTTTTCCGCTGGTCGTCGACATCGACAATCTTCACGACCGCGCGATACGGCTGCGACCCCTCGTACAAATAGCGGAACGTGAAGCTGAACCAGCGATACTCGTCCGAAATCGACCGAACGCGGCACAGCACCACGCGCGTCTCGCTTGGATGCGGGTTTTCAAGCGCTTCAACTAGAGCGTCGTAGTCATCTTCGCACACGTCGATCAAAGACCGCCCTCGCTCAAGATAGGACTGAGCCGACAGCTCCTCCAACCGAAACACCTCGCGCGCGTTCGGCGTCAGCTCAAGAACGTCGGTCGCGTACGAATATTCAAGCAGTACGGTATCGGAGAACTCGGCGAGCACCGTATAGCGCTCCGCATCGCGACGCGCTCGACGACGAATGCCGCCCACCGCAAAAACCATGATCACGCACGCAGCAACGCCAACGCCAACCAGCGAGGCGCCCGTTGTTACCGTCCCCTCCAGGATATGCTCGGCATGCCGAGCAAGATCGCTCTCTTCGGTAAAGTTGACGATGTTCCAATCGTTGATCCCCAGCGGCGCTATCGTCATAAACACGGCGGAGCCGCCATCGGAGCCGATCACGGTGGTTATCACTTCGTTGTCTTTTTGAATGCCTGAGCGCACCCGATCCACGGCCTGCAGCGAGCACCCGCGCTCTTCCAGCAGCTCGAACAGATTGACCCCGGCCAATCCTTCCGTATTTTGGCGCACGGGAATGATGGATCCGTCTTTTTTAACCAGCAGCGAGGATATCAACGTAACCTGGGTGTCCTCCTGGCTTGTTTGCAGCAACGTGGAAGCATCGACCACGCTTCTCAGCACGGCAACCACGCGGTCGTCCTTCACCACCGGCTCTGCAACACTATAATAGTAGCCGTCGTAGCGCTCGGATTTGCGTACCTCGGAAACCACCGACTGGCCTGCTTTCAGCCGAGTAAGAATGTCGATCTGCTCGTCCTTCCAAAGAACGTTGACTTCCAAGCCTGCTTCCAATTCCTCTATGGAAGAGTAAACAACCCGAAACAGCCCCTTCTCGTTCCACGACTGCAAGTACGTCGCGTACATCTCGCCCTGAGATTCAAGATCGATAGATTCGGCAAGCGCGCGCATAGACGAAAGAACGCCGCGCGTTTCGTGGATGGAAGATTCAACCTCCACTTTCTGAGCAAGCGTATAGTCGCTCATGCTCTCGGTTGTCATCACGACGAATTCGGCGTTCAGAAAACGGGAGAACGAGTTGAAAACGCCGAATATGACCACTCCGACTATCGCTACAGACAAGCCGAGCGCAATAAGCGTACGCGAAAAATACGGCGAATCCCATCCGACGAGTCGCCGCATGACACCCTTATATTTCCACCGCATGTTCACGACACCAACATCTCACGACTGTCCAGAAGGGGCAAGGTTGTAGCGATTATACACCCCATCGGACAAGATGCCCCGCAAACCGCGCACAAGGCACGCTAGGCAGCCAAACCGCCTGCAGAGCCCGAAGCTCCGCCTCCACCAGGAGCGTTCGCATCGCCCGAGCCGGTGCCCGCAGAGCCCCCGGCGCCAACCGCGCCGGAAGAACCCGCGCCGCCCGTGCCTCCCCCCGATCCGGTGCCGGAGCCCGTCGCGCCCGTGCCTCCCGCAGCCGGCGCTTGATTGCTCGTCGAGCCTGAGGAGGACCCTCCGTAATATAGGGAGTTATCCACGTATCCCGAACTGCCGCCCGAATTGGACGTGCTCGACGAAACGGAGGGGCCGCCAGCAGACGTAATTCCACTGGGGTCGCCGCCTTCGTCGACAACCTTCATCATCTCTTTAGTCTTTTCGGCGTCGTTGATAACGTAAGACACCTCGTTGATGTACTGGGTGTACGAAGGCAGCATGGCCGAGTAGATGGTCAGCTCGCCATCATCGCGGAACTGCTGCGCCAGCGAAATGATGTCGTTCACGGACAAGTCGGTGGTCACGCTTTGCGCAGCGCTTTGAATAACGCCCGGAAGCTCTGTAACGGGCAAAGCGAGCACCTTGTTGACGATCGCCATGATCAGCTTGCGCTGGTTGGCCGTACGCGTGAAGTCGCCGTCGACGTACGCACGGCTGCGCGCGAACACGAGCGCCTGGTTGCCGTCAAGATGCTGCTCGCCCTCTTCGATGATGACGCGCGGCCATTCCGGATGCGCGGACGTTCCGTCGGCGTCGGGGTCGTCAACCCGCTCGTCCACCACGATGTCCACGCCGCCCACGGCATCGACCAGGCCTTTCAGCTCTTCGAAGTTGACCTCGGCATAGTGGGAAATATCCACGTTCAAAAGCTTGCTGGCCTCTTTGATGGCACCAGCCGCGCCGCTGTAGTTGTACGCGGCATTGAACTTGTTCGTGCCGTATCCGTCGATTTCGATTTTCGTGTCACGAGGAATGGACACCATGGTCGCCTGGTTTTTGGCGGGATCGACGCGCACAACGATGTTGGTATCGGAACGCGCGCCGGCAGAGGGGTCGTCGTCAAGACGGTCGGAGCCGATGAGCATCATGTAGAACGGCTCGGTAAACGCCGGATTGGAGACCGGCTTCAGCGCATCGCTGATGGCGCTCAGCTCGGATTCGGACTTGGTGCCCTGGTTGAGCTGCCTGTTGACGCCGTCCATCCAGAAAGCAAACGCCGTTCCTCCGCCCACAACAGCCACCAGCAACGCCGCGAGCACGCCAACCGCAATCTTCTTGCCACGATTCGACTTGCGAGAAGATGCGGTCGAATAAGACGCGTTGTTGCGGGAGTACTGGCTTACCGCAGTTTGTCGGCCGTAGGCACCGTTCGCGCCCGATCCTTGGCTGCCCGGCGTGTAAGCCGATCGATAGCCGGCGTACGAAGAGGGCTCGCCCGCACCGCCCTGGGAAAACGAGCCCGCTTGAGCCCGAGAAGCAATCCGCCCCGATTGCGCAGCCTTCGCCGAACGAACGGCGCGCGCCGATTGGGGAGCGCGAGACGAACGGGCCGCGGGACGGCTGGTGCGAGAGTTTTTTGGCGCCATATATTCTCCTCAACGACCCTTCGCGCGAACGGAGCGCGGTACAGAACGAGCCATGCACCGTCTCCCCGTCGGCGAAAGGCATCGGCTGCCAGGGCCTCAGTCTTCAAAACCTACCCGAACCCCCCGATGCCCAAACGATTCGCAAACCGTCCATATACCGGCATCCGCAGATTCGACGCGTATGGCATATATTGTAGCATCGATCGATTACAACCATAAAATAGGCATGCGCTGGGTACAAAGCGCACATTTTCCGAATTAGTGCAGAAACGTATTCTGGCGGTTACGCCGTTTCCCTTGGCTGGCAGTAGCCTGTTCTTCATGCATTCAGGCTTGGGACATAATAACCCTTCTCACCAGGAGTTTGACGAAGGAAGGCTCTCGTATGTTCTGGCCGAAAACGTCAAGCGCCTGCGCCTTGAAGCCAAGATAAACAAGCACACGTTCTCCCTCATGCTGGGCATAGGACGCCCGTTTCTCAACAAGATAGAAAGCGGGCTTGCCGATCCTCGGCTCTCCGTCATTGTGAAGATAGCCGACGCGCTCGAAACAACCCCCGAAGAACTGCTCACCACGCAAAAGCCAGCCGACAGGAAAAAGCGTTCGCCCATCGGTCTGCGCAGCGACGCGGACCACGCGCGCCTTCGCTAAGCGCCAAGCAAGGCGCCCGGGGGAGGAATCCGGGCGCCCGCTTGCTACTCTTGCCGCAAAGCTTCGATAGGCCGCAGCTTCGAAGCCCGGTACGCGGGGAAAATACCGAAAACCAGGCCGATAAACGTGCTTGCGCCGAACGCGATGCCCACAATGGACGGGGAAACCACGCAGGCCATGCCGACGAACTCGGCCAGCTTGCAGAAGCCCACGCCGAACACGATGCCGAGCGTACCGCCCAACAAGCTTATGAGCAGGGCTTCCACCAAGAATTGGAACATGATGTCGCCGCAGCGAGCGCCAAGGGCCTTCTTGATGCCCACCTCGCGGATGCGCTCCGCAACCGAAACCAGCATGACGTTCATAACGCCGATGCCCGCAACCAGCAGCGATATGCTGGCAACCCCGGCAAGAAGGACCGTCATGGTCTTGTTGATGGAGCCGCCCGCGTTCAGCATTTCGTCTTGAGTGTTCACGACGAAATTGAACGGCGAGATGTTCTTGTCGACCCTCAGATAGCTCGACACCGCCTGTTTTACCTGCTGAACGCTGTTTTCGTCCGTTGCGCGAACATACACCGAATCGATCTTGCCGTCGGCGCCCAAAGCGTACGCGGCGGGAATCGGGACAATCACCACGCTTCCCGTGCTGAGGCCCATGGACGCGCCCTGCTCTTTGAGAACGCCCACCACGGTGAACTCGTTGCCGCCGATCTTGACCGTACGGCCCACCACGTCGGTGGTGCCGAACAGATCGCGAGCAACCGAACCGCCCAGCACGGTAACGTTCGACTTGTTGGCGCGATCCACCGAGGAAAGATTGCGGCCCGCGGCCAGTTCCAGGTTCCGGGCAGCCAGATACTGCTCGTCAGACCCCTCCACCGTCGCGCGGCTCGAATGCTTCGCGCCAACGCTCACCGAAGCGTTCACGTTTTTTGCAGGAGCCACCTTCGCAACGTTCGAAAGCTCGGATATGGACGACAGGTCGTTGTAATCAAGGGACGCCTCGAACAAAAGCGCCGAGATGACATCGCCTCCGAGCGCCTTCATCCGCTCGGAAACCTGGCGGTTCGAGCCGTCGCTCATGCCCACGAGAACGATCACCGAGGAAATGCCGATGATCAGCCCAAGCATGGTGAGCGCCGTGCGAAGCCTGTTGCGCGCAACGTTGCCCAACGCCTCTTTCGCTATCTGCACCCATTTCATACGGCTTTCACCTCCTCGTACAGCACGCCGTCGGCTATGGTCACAGTGCGGTTCGCCTCCAGGGCAAGCTCGGGGTTGTGCGTGATCAGCACCACGGTTTGCCCTTGAGCATTCAGTTCCTTGAGCATGTCCATGATCTCGACGCTCGTGCGCGAATCAAGCGCGCCAGTAGGCTCGTCCGCCAACAAGATTTCGGGCGTGCCCGCAAGAGCGCGCGCAATGGCGACGCGCTGCTGCTGGCCGCCGGACAGCTGGGTTGGCCGATGTTTCTCGCGCCCGGCAAGCCCAACCTTCTCCAGCATGCAATTCGCCAAACGGTCGGCCTCCGCCACGCGCATGCCCCGGTACAGCAACGGCAGACGCACGTTCTCTCGCGCATTCATGTTCCCCAGCAGGTTGAAGTGCTGGAATACGAAGCCGATCTTTCGGTTCCTCACGCCGGCAAGCCGATCGTCCGACATGCGGGAAACGTCTTCGCCGTCAAGCAAGTACGTGCCCGAATCAGGCGAATCCAGAAGCCCGATCATATTCATGAGCGTGGACTTGCCCGAACCCGACGGCCCCACGATGGCAACGAACTCCCCGCGCTTCACCTGGAAACTCACGTTGTCGAGCGCGCGCACCTCGTCGTCTCCCATGCGGTAGGTTTTTGTAAGATGGGTCATGGAAATCATGAGAGCGCCTAACCCGCAGCCGGAAGCATCATTGCGCCGGCGCCTTCTTCACCGGGCATTTCACCGCCGCCCGCTCCCGCTTCGTTCAGGACGACCGCGTCCCCTTCGTTAAGGCCGCTCTTGATCTCGACAATTTTGCCGTCCGACAAGCCGGTCTCAACCTCGACAGGCTCCATCATGCCGCCCTCGCGCTGCACGAGCACCGTGGTCTTTCCGCCGCCCGCATCCACGATAGCGCTCACCGGCGCCGTCAGGACATCGGCAGCTTCGCCCACGTTGATGCGCACGTTCGCCGTCATGCCAATCAGAATGCTGCCGTCGTTGGGGATCTCGATGGTCACTTTGTACTTCGATCCGGTGGAGTTGTACGTGCCCACCTGGTTGATGTTCACTACCTTGCCCTCGAACGTCTTGCCTTCGTTGGAGCCGAGCACAACCTGGGCAGCCTGCCCCTCGGAAAGGGTGGAAAGATCGCTTTCGTGGACGTCGAACTCAACATGCATGGCGTTGACGCGCGCCACTTCGATGTAATGCTCCTCGGTTACTTCTTCCTTGGCCTTCGGAAGGCTCTTGGACAGAACAACCAAGTCGTACGGAGCCACCAACGGATCCCCGTACGTGAAGTTCGCCAGCACGGTGCCCGCCGGAATCACCTTGTTCAGCGGCACCTCGGAGTCTTTGAAGTAGCGCCATTTGGGCATTTTCAGCTTCTCGACCTGAGCGGCCTTCACTTCGCCCGTGCCCTTCACCTGCTTCACCACCGTGCCCTTGGCAACCGTGCCGGTGGGCATCATTTCGCCTTCGGGGACGGCAGCGGAATTGGTCTGCTGGTACAGCAGATACCCAAGGCCGCCCAGCGCGGCGCACAGCACCACCACCACGACCACTTTGACGACGTTCCTTACCATGCTATCTCCTATCGTTGTTCATCATGCAGGCCCACGCCCGCCAAGCCCGTGGTTACGCCTCGTCGGTCGTGAAAGCGTTTTGATCGCCGCCTCCAAGCGAGGCGGAACCAACGGGGACCGCCGTCATCGACGTGTCCTTGTTCATGGTTTTCGCCAGCAGCAGGCCGCCGGTTACCAGAATCGCCACCGAAAGCATGACGACAAGAATCTTGTATGCGTTGCTAGTCTTGGAATCGTTCATGGGAATGCCTTTCTTTCGCATCCGTCAACTTCACGCTGCGCATACTATCGAAAGGCCCCTTAAAAAACCCTTAAAAAGCGTGCTCTCATCTGTGGAGATATCTCCACCTCCCGCTTCAGGATCGTTTAAGGATGCGATGATAGAATGGGCGCAACTGAAGGTGGGTGAACCATGAAGATTCTTATCGTCGAAGACGATCGCAACCTATCGAACGCCATCAAGCGATGCCTTTCCTCGACCTACGACGTGGATCAGGCATTCGACGGGGCGGAAGGCTACTTCTTTGCTAAAGAAGGCATTTACGACCTGGTCGTGCTTGACCTCATGCTCCCCGAAATGGACGGCTACTCAGTTTTGGAAAAGCTGCGCAAGAACGAGGTGTTCACGCCGGTGCTCATCCTTACTGCCAAGGGGACCATTGCCGACAAGGCGCGCGGATTCAGGACGGGAGCTGACGACTACCTGGTGAAACCGTTCGACAAAGACGAGCTGCTGCTGCGCATCGAGGCCATTCTTCGACGAACCATGGGACTGTACGGATCGGCTGACCTCAGTTTCAAGCAGCTGATCATTTCGCCGACGAACCGAACCGCATCAATCGAAGGCTGCCCTATCGAGTTGAAGGGCAAGCAGTTCGACGCCCTTGAGTACCTGGCCAGTCGCCAGGGGCAGCTCATATCGAAGTCGCAGCTGTTCGACAAGGTATGGGGCTTTCTTTCCGACACATCGTCAAACGTTGTGGAAGTATACGTGAGCGCCATCCGCAAGCAGCTCAAGCCTTTCGGATACGATGCGTACCTGAAAACCATTCGAGGCGTAGGCTACTTGTTAACGGACGAGGACGACCATGCGTGAGAGCGCGCGCATGAAGCGGGTGTCCATTCGCTACGCAGCCCTGTTCTTTGTTGTGTTCGGGTTGATATTCGCCGCGCTAGGCGCATTCGTGTACCAAACGGTCAACGCCAACATCTTCAGAGCCGTCGACCAGCAAATACTCATGGTCGGCGTTGGAGAAGACCAATCTTTGGCAACGGGCACCGAAGTGAAAACCGACGCGAACGACGAAAGCCCGGCGCAAGAAGAGGCCGAGGTTCCGCCGGCGCAAGGCGAAGTTGCCAGCGAGACGCCCCAAAGCCAGATAGTCGAAGAAAGCCTGGAAGGGAATCCTCAGACCGTCCTACTTGCGCGCGCAAGCGACGGAACCGTGATGGATACGTTCGGCATCTACTCCACGTATCCCAATTTCTTCGAGACCCTGCCGTTCGATCCCAGCGTTTTGGACACGGCGTACCTCATGGAGAAAAACGGGCATCATTATCGCGCGGCGAACTATCGCGTGGAGCCCGCCGCGGACGGGATTGCGTACCTGCAAACCATCGTAAACGTGGATTCGGAGATAGCCATCCTGGAGCAATTCAGGTTTACCTTGATCGTCGGCTTATCGATAGCGCTTCTGGTTTGCGCGGGCGCCAGCTACGCGCTGTCGCGCAAAACGCTGCGGCCCATAGCCGATGCATGGGAAAAGCAAACGGAGTTCGTTCAGAACGCCTCGCACGAGCTGCGCACGCCCCTCACCGTCATACGTACGACGCAGGAGCTTTTGCTGGAAGAGCCTCACGCTAGGATCATCGACAAGTTCGAAGACATCAGCATCACCATCGAAGAGGCGGGAAGGCTGTCCCGGCTGACCAAAGACCTCTTGGCGCTGACCACCGCAGACGCGGAGGACAATGCAGCCGACATGACCGAGCTTGACCTTGGCGCTCTGGCAAGCGGCGTCGCGGCGGCCTATGAGGATCTGGCGCTGGCTGAGGGAAAAACGCTAACCGTGCGCACATCGGACAACGTCTTGGTGCAAGGCGATCGAGACAAGCTGCAGCAGCTTCTGGCCATCCTGTTGGACAACGCGCTCAAATACACCGAGGGAGGCGATGCGATTCGAGTATCAGTCGAAGAACGCGGAGCGTCGGCTCTGCTGCTGGTTTCGGACAACGGCGTGGGAGTGAGCAGCGAGGATCTAAGTCGGGTATTCGATCGATTCTATCGCGCCGACAAGGCGCGCTCTCGAGAAACGGGCGGGAACGGACTGGGGCTTTCCATTGCGAAAAGCATCATGGACGCGCATGGGGGCGCCATCAAGATGACGCGCAATCCCTCTGGAGGGGTCACGGTAACGGCATCGTTCAAGAAGGCTACGGCCAGATAGCGGGAACTTGCTTGCAGGCGTGGGCGCGGTGGTGCGCGTAGGCGCGGCGGTGCGCGTAGGCGCGGGCGCGGCGGTGCGGCTCGCGTGGGCGCGGGCGTGGTAGCACGCGTGGGCGCGGCGGGGCGGCTCGCGCTCGCCCTGAAACAAAACAGGCCACCGGTTGAAAACCGATGACCTGCAGCATCCAATGGTGCCCCCGGCGCGATTCGAACGCGCGGCACCCGCTTTAGGAGAGCGGTGCTCTGTCCCCTGAGCTACGGAGGCGCGGTGGCTATTGTAACATTAAACGAAGTTGAGCAAGTCTCGCGCATCCTCGATCACGATATCCGCGCCCGCTTCTTGAAGATGGGCCGCATCATGATACCCCCATGCAACACCCATGGCGAACGTGCCGGCATTGCGCGACACCTTGATGTCACCCGGGGAATCCCCCACGTAGATAGTGCGGTCGGGCGTCGAGCCCAGTTCGGAAATGGTTCGGAGCAGGCCCGTGGGGTCGGGCTTGCGAGGAATCTGGTCGCACTCCCCGTACATCACCTCGAACAGATCGGGCATGTGCTGATCGATCACGTCATGGACGCCTTGATCGAACTTGTTCGACAAAACGCCCAGACGAACACCGCGATGCTTGAGCTCGGCCAGGGTTTCGATCATGTGCGGATACGGGCTGGTAAGCTTGTTGCCAATCTGAGGGTACAAATCCTTCCAACGCTGCATGACGGCCTCGGCTTGCTCGGGCGACGTGCTGGCGGGAACAGCTTGGTACATAAGCGCACGTGCCCCATTGCCAACAAAGCTATGGATCTCGTCGGTCGTACGCGGGGGAAAGCCGAATTCCCCGAGTGCGGCGTTCGTTAAAACCACCAAATCAGGGAGCGTGTCGAGCAGGGTGCCGTCCAAGTCAAACACCAGCGTGTCGAAGCGAGCCATGGCAACCTCCTATCATAAGAAAAAATCCAAGCCGAGGCTTGGATCGTAAGTCTATGGAGCGGGTGACGGGACTCGAACCCGCGAATGAAAGCTTGGGAAGCTTTTGCCTTACCACTTGGCCACACCCGCAATGTAGGAAATTATAACCTTATATTCCCCATTCGTCTGAAAATATCAGAGAATATTCCATCGATAGGCCACATGACGCCTGTCGCAAGGCGCGCGCCTGGCTTCAACCCAGGTCGCGCGGGTTCTACAAGGCGGCTGCGCACGGCGTGCAGGGCGGACGTCGACAGTCTGCGCCGCCGCGCAGCGCCGACTTGCCACGCCATCCTGTCAAAACGATCGAGTTTTGCGGCGATTTTCCGCCCTTGAGGGAGCAGCTTCTGGGACGCGTTTTGCATCGTCCCAGGTCATGAAGGTGCAAGAACCCCTTATCCTGGTTCGAGGACCAGCAAAACTCGCTCGTTTTGACAGGATGAACGGAACCGATGCGCATCGGAGGCTCAGAAAGCTCGCTCGGCGCCCGCAAGGCGCACACCCGACGCTCGCCCGGCGCGCACTCGGCGCCCGCAAGACGCCCGACTCCTCCTCAAAACCCCCGGTTGCCGCTCACTTCATCCTAGCTCGAGGACCGCCCTTGAAAACACAGGCGCGAATCGGGGCCTATGGCAAAAAATCGGGCGCCGAAAGCAGGACGCGAAACAGCGCGTTGGCGAAATGCCTGGTCGCGCGTTCGGAGGCAGCCATTATGTGGCTTCGCATACGGCGCAAATTGCCATAGGCACCGATTCGCGCCCAAAGCATTGGAACCGCGACCCTCGTGCATGGATGTTCGCACACGATAAGCTACTTGCAATATTCTTTTGTTAGCCTAGTATAACTTACAAAAGACGCACCCGCCCGTCCCTAAAATTATTCCCTAGGCAAAGCAACCCGCAACACTGCAACACCCCCCAAGAACCAAAAAGCGCATTGGAGAAAGAAAGCTGCCTATGAAACTAAGCCACCTCATACTGAAAGTCGAACAGCTGGATCAAGCTGTTCGAGAATACCGAAAAGAAGGGTTCGCGGTCGAGTACGGAAGAGCGAAAAGCCCGATCAATGCCCTCATCTACTTTTCGACAGGACCTTATATCGAGCTGCTGGATGGCTCAAGAATGCCCGACGCCGCAAAAGTCCTCATGCGGCTTCTGGGTAAAGGTGCCCTTGTCGATCGGTTCGAACGCCTTGACTCTTGCGCCCCGGGGTATCGCGAACTCGCTTTGGAAAGCTACGGGAGCAACCTTGCCGAAGAAAGGGCGGTTCTGCGGAAACACGGAATCAGAAGCTGCGAAGCTCCCGCCCGTCGAGTGGACGCACATGGCAGAGACCTGCGCTTCCGAATCGCATCTCCAACAGCCCTCGACGTCCCCTTCCTCATGACCTACTTCTCTACCGATCCAAAACCCAAGAACTTCGTCCACCCAAACGGTATCGAGCAAATCAACCGGGTCGTCTACGGCACAAACCCCGTTCGATTCCCGTTGATACGGGCATTGTGCGACGACGAGCGCCTTGAGCTTGCATCAGGCGGCAACATCGAGGTCAGCTTCAAGAAACGCGCCTGAACCAGCAAGCAGGAGTCGGTCCCACAGCTATTCGGCACGCGACGCCCCGCCCCTCCGACGGTCGGCGGCGCGACGCCCGCCCTTCCGCGCGGATCGTCGCGCCGTCCTGTCAAAACGAGCGAGTTTTGCGGCGATTTCCCGTCTTTGGGAGAACCACTCCTCGAACGCGTTTTACATCGCCCCAGGTCACGCAGCCGCCAGTAGCTTTTATCCTGGTTCGAGGACCAGTAAAACTCGTTCGTTTTGACAGGATCGTCTCATCCTTGCCGCGCGCTTCAACCCGAAAGCCAAGCGCACGCGCCATCACGAAACTTCTTCGCCATCCGCTTGGCCGAGCACCGCGTCAAGCAACTCGAAAAACCGATGAGCTTCGTCGGCAGTATCAAAGCGCAGCGCTTCGGCGTACAGAACGTGCGCAACCGCCGTCAACGCCGCCGGAGTGTACTCCTCATGGGCAACCGACCCCATAAGCACGCGCGCCCGGCCCCTCCACGGCTCCACCCCTAAACTTCCAATGGAAGGGCATTCCGTCTTCTGGGCCAAAAGCGTCAACAGATCCTGAGCAGATCCAGCCGCCCGAGAGCGCGCATGCAACTCCGCGCCAGCCGCATGCGAAAGCTCTTCCAAATCGCAAACGACACCCTTCTCCACCTGCTCATCGCACGGCAAAGCCTTCGGCTTGCTCGCACTGCACGACCTTCGTCTAAAGATATCGAACATGCGCATCGAAGCTCCTTTGCCGCCCCTTCGCAACCTTCACCCGTCGGAGGAAGGCTCGTGCGCCGCGAAATCCAAGTTCCAGCGCGTGTGAAATGATACCGCCCGAAACGCCCAGCTGAACCATGCATGGACAAACGATCAATATGCCCAACCATGTGCCCATCAAGGCTTCAGGGCGCGCGGTGAACGAGGCGTGCGAACGGGTGCTTCGCACGAACTCGCGCAATTCGAAACACGGCGCATAATCGAGCGGAATACCCAGCTTGAGGCACGTCAAAAGTCAAGCAACTAGTTTGCATACTAATTTATCAGTTCAATTAATGATTCGATTCGGTATGTAAACCTTTGGAGCCCTGCGAAACGGTTTCGATAGAAAAATAGTAACATTTTTATCATATCCGTTACGACGCCTTGGAGAGGGTGTATCGATCCATGACGCTGTGCCTACGACTGAACAACTGGGTCATTGCCACTACCGCCGCGCACAAAGCGCTCGCCAAGACCATTGGACTTGCAGGCGGCATATCAGTAAACCAGTACCGAATCCTTGCGCGACTGCAGGCATTCGAGCGATTCGACCAAATGCGAAGCCTTGCCAAAACGCTCAGCCTGCATCCATCGACCGTTACCATGACCATCAAAGAGCTTGAAGCGATGAACCTGGTCAAAACCCAGTGGGACAAAGACGACCGACGCAACACCGTTGTCCTGTGCACCGAACGCTCCGTCCAGCTCATCAAAGACATCGACCGAGAAATTGTGGACCAGGTCAGACAGATTTGGGAGCTTTACACCACCGACGAACTTCTGCTGACATACTACGATTCCTTGAAAACAGCCGCGAACAACCGCGTGATCAGCAAATACGGGCTAACCCTTGACAACGTGGAACGCTCGTACGCCGAATGCGTGTTCGTCAATCACGCAACCGAATGCCGCGCCCTGAAAAAGAACGGGGTATCCCTGAACAGCTTCAAGATCCTCGCCTGCCTTACCGACGCGCCCATCGGGCTGTCCCCTATCGTGATTGCGGGCAAGGTGTTCCTACGACCGCCCGAGGTTTCGGAAGCGTTGAAGAAACTCGAGAAGCAGGGATACGTTGAGCGGCAGCGGTCAGCCTCGGACCAGCGCTACACGTACGCGCGCATCACCGAGCAGGCGCTTTACGACCTTGACACCTTCATCGTTCCCGATTTGCTTGGAGCTCTCATCGCCATCATTCCCGAAGAGAGTCGAAGCAAGGCTCACCAATACTTCGACATAGCCGAAAAGATTGTCGCGGCCATGCACAAAACGAAGGAGCCGCCGTTCTAGGCCTGCGGCTCCCGTAGCACGTCAATGAGAAGGCGCGACGCGACGGCCGGCAACCGTCGCGTCGCGCCGCAAAAGCCCTACGCTGCGCTTTTGCGCACCTTCAGCAAGATTGCAACAATGCCAACAGCAAGCAGGATATGGCCGATGCCGGCGATTCCCGCCAACGCCGCATCGGGCGCGCTTGCCAGCGTTACACCAAGCACCTGCGTGATCCCCCGAATCAAAAAGCCCAAGCACGCAATGTTCAGGCCAATGTTGTACACAACAACAAAGGGCATGGTTTTGCCCTGGGCCGAAAACGAGAACGACTTCTCAAGCAACGCGAGCAGCAGGAAGAAGACCATGCCCAGCACGAAATAGTGGGTATGGATAAACGAAAGGCTCGTAAACCCGTCAAATCCCAAAATCTTGGTGAATTCCCGATAGAACACGCCCATCGCCAACGCGATCACCGCATAAACCAACGCAAAAGTAGTGTATTTCTTGACCATGCTCGCCTCTTTCCGATTCCAACAAAGCGTTGCGTCGCTCGTCTTTCGACTGCGATCTTCCCAAAGCCCCGACGAAGCCGTTTGCAGCCTCGCGCAGAGCCCCCTCTTACATGAACATCGTTCATATTAAATGATATTATAGAGGTAGCACAAACGCAAGAAAAGAACCATAACGCTCACATATCAAGCAAATACGCTGATCAAACGCATCTTGCACAAGAACGCCTACTGATACTCGCGACGAGCTCCGCCTTTGAGCACCAGCTTCACACACGTCCCCGCCCCCAACTCGCTTTCCACGTCCATGTGCGTGCCGGGGCCAAAGTAGCCGCAAATGCGATCGTGCACGTTCTTCACGGCAATCCCCAGGCCCGTCGACGATTCAGGATGCAGAATGTTTTGGCGAGACTCCTCCGTCATGCCAACGCCGTCGTCCATCACGCGCACGATCACGTCCTGGCCTATCACCTCGCCCGTAATGGTTATCGTCAGCTTGCCCTCCGACGGCATAGCGTGGCGAACCGCGTTTTCCACCAGCGGCTGCATCAAAAACGGGGGGACCATCATGTCGTCGATGCGCGAGTCGATCTCCTCCACCATGGCAACGCGATCGGCCCCGAAGCGCGCCACCTCGAACGTGAAGTACCGCCGCGTCTGCTCCATTTCGCGACCGAACATGATCAGGTCGGCAGAATCCTCCAGCGTGCGCCGGTAGAACACGGCGAACTCGCGCAGCAGCTTGCGCGCGGTTTCCGGATCCGTACGGATCAGCGAAGCAATGGTATTGATGGTGTTGAACAAGAAGTGGGGATTGATCTGGCTTTGCAGCATTTTTAACTCCATGCTGGTAGCCAGGTTCGTCTGCTCTTCAAGCGCAGCGGCGGCCATCTGCGTAGACAAAAGCTGCCCGAAGCCCTCCGCGATAGACTTCTGCGTTTCGCTGATATGGCTGGCCCGACGATAGTAGAACTTGAGCGTGCCCTCCACGTTGCGGCCCACCGTGAGCGGCACGATGATGGCAGCCTTGATGGTTGAGCTGTCGTGCGGAAAACCGATGTCCTCGGGCGTGAACAGAACGCGCATTTCGCCGTCGGCGATCGTGGCATGCGTGGCGTGCGTGCGGATGATGCTGCCCGACGGATTCTCGGACTCTTCGTACCCCGAATACGCCAAAATCCTGTCTTTGTCGGTAATGGCCACGGCAATAGCGGCCGTCGAAGGAAGAAGCAGTCCGCATATTTTTTCTGCCGCCGTGCGGTCAAGGCCCTCGTTCATGCAGGCCAGCGTACGGCTTGCCAGCTTGAGCATGGCGTCAGATTGCCGGGCGCGCACCGAATCAGGGTCCATGAGCAGCCTGATGACCACCACGATGGACAGCGTAAATACGATGCCCGCGCAAAAGAGCGCGATGATGTTGTTGTTCGGCGCGATCAGGTTCCAAATAAGCACCAGGCCCGAAAGGACCGTGATCGTGAACATGAACATCTCAAGGGTGAAGAAACGGGGCAACGACGCCCGTTCTTGCGACTCTTTCCTCATGGTGCCTCCCGCACAACGCGACATCTGCACACCGCGCTCGAAATTGCTTCTACAGACCGCGCGCGAGTATCGTCACCGGGCGCGTCAGCTCAGTATACCGAATTCGTTCAGCACCAACAGGGCAGCCGCCAGCAGAAGGAAGCATCCGAAGATGAAGCGGAGCATGCGTTCGGGCACCACGCGAACAAGACGAGCGCCTACAACAGCACCGGGAATGGACCCGATGGCTATGGCGATTCCCGCCGCATAGTTGATGTTTCCCAGCAACGCCTGCTCGATAACGCCCGGAACGGCCAGGATCATGACCGCGATGAGCGAAGTGCCGGAAGCCTGGCGCATCGAAATGCCCACCAACGACAACATCATGGGCACCATGATGAAGCCGCCTCCTACGCCCACGTATCCCGATGCCACGCCCGCGACCAGGCCGATTGCCGCTCCCACCAGCAGCTGCTTGCGCGTCAGCTTGCTCGACGGCGAAGGACCGGCAGGGCCGCTGGACGCGGTCGCGGTCGTGGTCGCAGTCGTGGTCGCGGAATCGACGGATTTATCAGGCGCCGTTTCGACCTGGATGGCAGCCGCCTGCAACGATTCCGCAGCAACGGGCGACGCATTCTTCATCTTGAACGCCTTGGACAGCATCTTGAACGCAGACCACCCGATGATGAGCGCGGCAGCCAACATGATCATCCAAGCGGGAGATATCTGGGCAAGCCACACGCCCAACGGCGACGTGATCGCGCCGCCAAGGCCCGCGGCAATGCCCAGCGACGGGATGCAGGTTTTATGCCGAATATGGGAGACCGCGCCCGAAACGGATGTGGGAATGATGGTGAACAGGGACGTAGCCGTAGACATGACGGGGCTCATATCGAACGCCAACCGAAAAATGGGAACCATGACCGTGCCGCCGCCGATGCCGAGCAGCCCTGACAAAATGCCGATTCCCACGCCGACAAGAGCCGGCAGAGCATAGAGCATGAAGATATCCATGAACGCTGAGCTTTCCTTTCGCTTGGCGCCCAAGCACGCGCAGCGTCAAGTGTAGCCGAAGTGCAGATGCCTTTCGCCAAATACGGTACTGCTTTTTACAAAGGTAAGCGTTTGGTTTCCGTTTCCGGCCCCGAACGCAAGGCGGCCGGCGTTTCGCCGGCCAACCAGGTGATGCTCATCAAGCGCGTTATTCCGCGATGTTCAGGCGAATCTCGCTGGTCACGCCCGGGTCGATAGCCTGTGCGGGAGCGGGTACGGGACGCATGGGCGAAGACCCGGCAGCGCTGGCGTTCAGCTGGCGCTGCGCAGACGATTGCAGCAGCGCGGTGCGCAGGATCTGGTCGTTTTCCATGCGCGCCATAAGCTCCGGCCACACGAACTGGAACTCGAAGTACTTCGCGCAATTGCGCTGAGCGTACGTGGTGGCTTCGCCGGTCGCAGCACGAGCGGCCTTGCGATACGCGCGCTTGTCGGGCCGAGCAAGGCTGCGCAGAAACGCCGTCAGGCGAATGCGATTCGTGATGCCCGGCTCCAGGAAGGGACCCGGATACGGCTCGAGCGACGAAGGCTTCACCTGCAGCAGGTCGATCTGCGTGCGGCTGTACTCCATCTTGCGATACTCGTAAAGCCAACGGAAGATGTCCTGGCGAAAACGCGTGCCCTCGCTTTCGGTCTCAGGGGGAAGGTGACGTAAACTCCACTGGTTGTCGAACCAGATGTCCGACCCGTACATGCGCAGGTTCAGCATGTAATCCAGGTCTTCGCCGCGCGCGATCCACGGATCGAACGACAAGCGGCGAAACGCCTCTTTATGCAGCGCCAGGCACCCGCCGCACACATGGTTCGAGCGCGACAAGCGAGGACCGCGCATGGCTTTGGTAATCCACTTGTTGAACGCCTTGCCCTGCTGCCAGAAATGGTTGTACCACTTGTCCTGGCTCTTGGACAGGTACGACCCTTCGGAATTGAAGTAGAAACCGGTTTTGGCCAAAATGGGAATGCCCTTTTTCGTAAGCTTGCCCAGGCCGTACATGGCTTTTTGGAGGAAGTCGGCGTCGTCGACCACTTCGTCATCATCTAGGAACACAATCGAATCGTAGCCGAGCACGTTGGCCATCACCAAGCCGAGGTTGCGCATAGCACCGTAACCCGCAAGACCAATTTCCTTTTGCAGCTTGCCCAAACCCAACTGCTCCATGCGCTGCTGGATAAGCGCCAGCTCGGGCGCGCCGATGACCACGATGTTAAGGGACGAGAAGCGCGAAGCCGTGGCCTGCACTTTTTCGGCAGCTTGGTTTTCGATGGACGGCTCGCTAACAACCAGCAAGACGATCTGCCCAAGACCGCGCACCTTTTGAAGCGAAGCAAGCAGGCGAGGCAACTCGCCAGGCGCCGAAACCGGCGTCGCGTGATCGTACGTGGTAAGCACGCTGCCGCCGTCTTTTCGGCGGCGGGCTGATATGAAAACTGGAACGACGATAACGGGATTCATGCACGTCCTTCATTCGACCGACACTTTGCAGATTCGCACGCGCACCTCCAAAAGCGTCCGAGGGCACGTTCGTTGCGAGTCTAACCTCCCTATTGTAGCTATTTTCAACCAACCCGCTGTCCAATTCACCGAAACAGTGAAGCGCCTGGTGAGCACCTATAGAACATACAGAAAGGACGCCGATAGTCCGACGCCCCCGTGAGCTGAAACATAGTATGCGATGCGAAGATCCGCGCCCGGCACGCCGCAGGCTCGCCGGAGTGCGAACTCGCCAGATGCGCTTACGCGTCGGGCTGCTTCACCACGCCAAAGCGCCTGAGCGCCGTCAACAGAGGAAGACCCAGCACATACATGACCAGCGCCTCGCCCAAACCGGTCGCCACCACGCCGAACAGGTACATGGGAAGATACATGCCATCAAGCGCAATGCTGGTGAACGGAATGGTATAGTAACCCAAACCCTGCAGGATCAAGGGCAGGTACGCCGGCACGATGAGCGCGTTCGCTATCACCGGGCCAAGCAGCGCCAGCTTCGGCTTTTCGCGCATCTTCCAACACCAGAGCGCCCCTACAAACGTGGCCAAACTGCCGAACACCACGTCAAGCATGCCGAGCGCGCCCGTACCGTTGACGGCCAGCGCAATCAGGTTCGCAATGATGCAGCCGACGGTCAAACCGGGAACGGCCGCAGGCGTGAGCACCGCCAGCACGCACACCGCTTCCGAGATGCGAAACTGCACCGGGCCCCAAGCTAAGCCTTGCAGCAGCATGAGGGTCACCAGCGTCGCCGCAGCATACACGGCTGCGATCATGCCCGCTTGGGCGACATACGTCGTCTTCTTGTTCATGGATATCTCCTTGTCTCCGCACGGCAAGCGCCGCGGGCTTTGGGCAACTATAGGTCGCAAGTGCAGGGCCCAACGATGCAAATGCGAGACCTTCCGATGCGGGCGTGAAATCCGCAGCGCAAAGCCAGAAGGCAGTATAGCAGAGAAGCGGGCTTTGAGCGCGCCGCGCGACACGGCGCACAGCAAAGCCGAGGGCGCCAGGGGCGAGGGCGCTGTTCGCTTGGCGCTCGTTCGCACGCGGGCGTCTGCGCCGTCGTTCTGCGCGCAAGGACGCAGGAGGTTGAACGCGCAGGGGGCCGATGGCCGAACGCGCGGCTCGGTGCCTTTCCCGCGATTTTTTTGGACACGAAATCGCGGGACTGCGCTCCTTGCGCGGCTTGTCGGGTGCGGTCGTTTTGTGCGCCCGCATCAACGAACCAGCTCACCGAGACGCAGCGGATTCGACGGCTGTCGAGAGTCCTCGTCCAGCAGCGCAGACCGGGGATTTTGCGCCACGAACGGATCGAACGATCCCACCAACAGATCTTCGCCCTGCCGCCAGACCATCGGGCTGGGAGCGCAACGCGCGCAACCCATCCGCAACTCGTCGGGTAGAATACGACAGAAAGAACATCGCGCGTCCGCGCCCGAAGAGAAAGCCGGAACTGCATGGAAACCTTGCAAGCGATACAGCAGCGCAGAAGCGTGCGCGCCTTCACAGACGAGCCGGTGGAAACCAGCGTGCTTGAAGAACTGGTGGAAGCGGGAGCTTGGGCGCCGTCGGGCAGCAACGTGCAGGCATGGAAATTCGGCATCGTGACCGATCCGCAGCTGGTACGCAAGATCGACCTGTTCTCGCCGGGCATGAGCGGCAACCCGCCTGCGCTCATCGTCGCGTGCTCCGACCGCGCATACGCGCAAAAGCGGGGCGGGGCGAAAAGCGCGAACGAGTTTGCGACGCTTGACTGCGCGTACGCATCGCAGAACATCATGCTGGCGGCAGCCGATCGAGGGCTGGGCACCTGCGCCATCAAGTCCTACAACGACACGGCGCTGCGACGCATCCTCAACCTGCCCGACAGCATAGTCATCGAGCTGGTGATCACCGTGGGCCACCCAGCGCACGAGCCGAAAGCGCCCGCGCGCAAGCCCCTGGCCGAGATCGCCTTCTACAACACCTGGAATTAGGAGCGCAGCATGAACACGAACGACGCAATGGAGCTGCTGGTGTACATGGTTACGTCGGCTGCAGGATTGCAGGGAGAGCCGGAAGCCTACGGCCCCTTGCGCTTGATCGAGGCGTCCAAGCGCCTTGCCCTCATGCTGGCCGAAGAGGACGCCGATCGTGCAGCAGCCTTGCAAGAGCTGGCCGAGCTCATCGACGCCCGGAAAAACGATTGCATGACCGACGAAGATTCGTTCTACGCCATGCTCAATGACGCAGCCGCCAAACTAGTGGAATGCGTGTAAGGAGAACTCGCCGCGCAATCGGATGCGTGTAGCGAGAACTCGCCGCGCAATCGGATGCGCGGCGGGCGGCAAGCAGGCGTGCCCTCGGCGACGTGCCAGCGCGCTGCCCGCTTGCCGCCGCCGCAGGGGAAGCATGCGCACGAAAAACCGCCCTGCGTGGCAGTTTCTTGCGGTTTAAGGTCGTCATGCCGAGCGCTCTCTTCGCCATGGCGCTGCCCGCGTTTAGTTTTGCCTGGTCACAGCTCTGGAGGGTCGCATCGCGCTTTCGAGGGCGCTCGTCCGGCCAAGCCAAACGACCCCTAAACGTGAAAACCTGCCAGCGAAGGCGGTTTTTCGTGCGCGGATGCGCCAGCGGCGGGCCGCCGGCGCATCCGGCCCAGGCGCGCCCCCCGTCGACGGCTCGCCACCACAGCCGACCCAGGCACAATCCGCCGGCCCAACCCGGTCGCGCTGCTGCTATGCGGCCTTTCGATCGATCACCGCGCGTCGAACGCGCAAAAGAGCATAAGCGGCAAACAGCACCGAGTACACCGCCACGCTGACCTGCGCCGCTGCGCCTCCATGCAAGGCGGGCGGCAGCAACATGAGCATCAGATGCAGGTACACCAAACCGAAAAACGGGTACGCCAGCATCTGCACGCGCTTCCACGTGTCTTTCTTCATGCGCTTCTTGACCACGTTGAACGACGTGACCCCTAAGACCAGCAGAAGAGCGAACAGCACCAAGGCAACCACGAACGAGATCATCACGGCTCCCTTGTTCACGCCGCCCAATCGAGGCAGGTACGAGACAAGGTACACGGCCATGTGCCCCAACGACAGAATCCAGGCGATAATGGACAGCTCCGCGCGAATGGGACGAAGCCAACGGCCTGCTCGAGAATCGCGCGAGAACACGCCGATGAACATCACCACGGCGAACAAAGCCAAGGCCAGCATGCATTTTTGAACGAGCAGGAACAAAGCGCTCCACACTGCACGCGGCATTGGGAAAAACTCCGCCGCAATGAACAGCACGCTCACCGCCACGGCCAAAATATAGAAAGCCACCGGTGCCTTCTTTATGGGATTGCGCAACGCAAACGCCGCCGCAACGGCGCAAATAAAGACCAGCAGGAAATCCATACGTTCCCCTATTCTTCGTCAGGCAAGGACGTCAAGACGGCGGAAGCGTACAAGGCGAGCGCGGCGTACGGCCCGTCGGTCAAGTCGCAGGTTTGCTCCATGAATCGGGGGAGCCAGGCAAGCGCGTGGCTTCGAAGAAACGCTTGAGTTTGCTCGTTTAGACTGGTCAGCGTTTCTTTATTCTCGGTGCGAACAGCCTCGGCCTGCTGAGCGAACAGGTACGAAAGAAACTCGAACTCCTCCTGAACGCTGTCGCACGGCTCTTTGCGCCCGTTCTTCGCCATCACTCCGGCTTCGCGCATGCAGCGCTCGACGTCAAGCGTGACGGGCGTGCGGAACAACGAGGGAACACCCGGAGCGCCCATGGAAACATGCAGGAAAGCACTTTCGTAAGGGAAAATCGGCGTGTGCCCGCCCGGCGCAAGGTACAAGCGCGAGTACGTTTTCCTCATCTCCGACAAAACGTCCGCAACGGACGATTCCGCCCATGCCCGCAGCCCCGTTGCCAAATCATCAGCAACGGAAGCCGACATACCCATGTCCAACAGGCAAGACCGAGCATCGTCGGCCAGAGCACCTTCGACGAGCGCAGTTGCAAACACGTCGTCAGGATATGAAAACGCGCGCGAAAGAAGCTCGCACGCGTCGGCCCTCCCCACGGCCCTTTTCAAAGCGTCGTATTGCTCCATGTTTCCTCCCCTTTTTGAAAAGGGGCGGCGGTTGCTGCAAAAACCGCCGCCCCGCGTAAAGCTATTGCAGGTAGTACACGCTCGGCTCAGTGCCGGCATCTTCCTGCAAGAGCAGGACTTCGCGGCCCTCGATAGCCTTGGACACCGCGGACTCGGGGTCGTCCAGATCGCCCCAGTAGCGCGCACGGCCCGGGCACAGCTGCATGCAAGCGGGCACCTCGTCACGGTCGATGAGGTTCTTGCAGAACGTGCACTTCTCCACCGTACCGGCCTTATGAGGCGGCGCGTCATACTCGCCTACCACCACGTCAAGGTAGTACTCGGGACTCTTGATGAGCGTGCGCACGCCCTCGTACGGGCACGCCTTGATGCACGACTCGCACCCGATGCACAGCTCGCTGTCCACCGATACGATGCCGGTCTCCTCATCCTTGACGGTAGCGCCCGTCGGGCACACGTCGAGGCACGCAGGCTTCTTGCAGTGTTGGCACTGCATAGGGAAAAAGGACAGCACCGGGTCATCATGCGTCCCGCCAGCACAGTCATTGGAAACGGCACCGGTCGCAACTGCCAGACCAAGCGTATCAAGACTCTTATCCGACTTGGTGTACACAATGTTGTAGTTAACATCCTTTGGCATATTGTTCGCGATCTTACACGCAGCGGCACACGCTTGGCAGCCGAAGCAACGATTCAGGTCGATCGCCATTCCGTAACGGGTCATTCCTCACCACTCCCTTACAGTTTCTCGATCATGACCGCAACATCATTGAAAGCCTGGTTTGCAATCATGGAGTTGTAGTCCTTCGAAGACAGGTTTGCAAAATGACCATCGATGAAATCGTCTTTCTGCCAGCTGCGTCCCGACGAGATCATCTTGCGCGGCAAACCAGCGCTGATAGCCGCCTTCATGACCACATACCCGTTATCGTTGGATAAGCGTACGGTATCGCCCTCTGCAATGCCCAGCTCAGCCGCGTCATCGGGGTTGATACGCACCACCGGCTCGCGCTCGAACTCGCGCACGTAGCCGCATTCCCACCATTGCGTATGGGTATGAGTGCGCATGTGCTCGGACAGCAAGCTAAACGGATACGTCTTCCGATACTCGCGGTCCTCGCCAACGTAGACGGGAGTCTCCCAATGCAAACCGCGCTCTTTCGAGATGTCGAAATCGGTCGTAGCAACGTTGTTGGGAACGGCAACCTCCTGGTACAGCTGAATGCGCCCAGTTTCCGTAGGCAGCGGATCGGCGGAGCCCAGCTTGTCGCCTTCCGGATAGATGCGAACAGCGCCCTTCGCCTTGATGTTCTCAAGCGTGCAGTCCAAAGACTTCCAATACTCGGAATCCAGAATGGTCTCGGCATACTCGTCTTCCGTGCACCAGAACTCGCCCAAACCAAGGCGATCCAGAATATCGCCAAAAATTTGGAAGTCAGGCTTCGATTCGCCCTGCGGCTCGACGCACTTTTCCTGCCACAAAAGATACGGGTGAGAAGAGAACAGGAAGCCGATGTCCTGCTGCTCGAACCAATGAGCGGCGGGCAGCACGATATCCGCGTACTTGCACGTTTCGGTCATGCACATGTCGGCCACCACGACGAACTCGAGAGCATCGATCCAGCGCGACGTATAATCGTTGCTGCACATGGTCACAAGCGGGTTCGAGCAATGGATGTACGCGCTTTTCACCACGTAGTCCTCGCCCTTGAACTTGCCCGTAGTGAACACCTCTTCGAACACTGTCGTATCCAGATGTCCCGAAATGCCCGGAGCCGCCTCTCCTGCGGAATTAACCGGATAGCAGGCACCTTTGATGTTGGAGAACAGCATCTGAGGCAGGTATTCCTCGCTCTGGCCGATCGCAGCACCAGGCTTGCCAGCATTGCCAGTCAGCAATCCGACCAAATATACCGGCCAACCAGTGTAGTGTGCGTTGCGATAATGGTTCAAGCCTTGCATGATTTCGGTCGTCACCGGACCGTCCTCGTGATACACGCGTGCCAGCTCTTGAATGTCCTCTACGGAAACGCCGCACACGGCAGATGCCGCTTCGGGCGTCCAAGCGGAAATGTAACTCATAGCATTCTCGTACACCGTTTGAACCACAACGCCGTCGATGGGAGCCACGTTCTTGAGCGCCGGCTTCTGAGCCTCGCTGAACGCAACGGCCTTGCTCGCAGCTTCGTCCCATACGGCAGGCGGGTTGATAACCTTCGGCTTGCCCGTAAGCGGGTCAACGTCGCCCTCGGTCGGCTCAACGCCCAGATCGCTCATGCGTAGGTACATGCCATCTTCCTTGATGAGCAGGCCACAGTTGGTCTTGCTGCGCAGCGTATCCTCATCCACCCAACCGTTCCCGATCAGCACGTTCAAAACACCTAACGCGAGCGCACCGTCCGTACCGGGCTTGACGGGTATCCACCAATCGGCCTTGGCCGTGTTCGGGTTGTACACCGGATCGATCACGATAAGGCGCGTCCCGTTTTCCTTTGCCTCCATCATGAAGTGCAGGGTATGAGGAAGCGAAATAGCAGGGTTGTTGCCCCAAAGAATCTGCGTTTTTGCATTCTTACGATCAGTAAGCTCATTGCCCAGATCAGCTCCACCATGAGCACGCGACGCGCCGTATCCCGTTCCTACGTCAACATCTAGGCCGGCGTCGGTGCATCCAAGAATGTTCTCGAACCGCACAACCGCACCTGCCGCGTTGCAACTACCGCTATACAAAGCATAGTTTCCCGATCCGTAAAAAAACATGATGGACTTCGGGCCGAATTGCTCGCGATAGCTCTTCCACTTCTCAGCTATGGTATCGAGCGCCTCGTCCCAGCTAATGCGCTCAAAATCGTTCGAACCACGCTCTCCCACGCGCTTCATGGGATACAGCACGCGCTCCGAACTGTACATACGACCCACGTGCGTCAAGCCACGAGGACAGATGCGGTTGTACTCCGTGTTCGGCATATCGCGCGCCGACGTACGCACCACTTGCCCGTCGCGCACGTGCACATTCAAAAAGCAGCCGCCGCCGCAGTTACCACGGCAGACACCCGGGTAAAGCTGCGTCTCAGGGGCTTCCTGCTTCTTGTCCGTTTCCTCCAGGTTCTTGGCCTGCGGGCTGCAGCCGACCAGCGCGCCCGTTGCAGTGAGCGCCGCCGCGCCCTTGATGAAGCTTCTGCGGGTGAAACCATGCGTTGCGTTTTCAGCCATGCTTGCTCCTCTCGTTCTCTCCCCACGACCTCTCGGTCGCACCGTTCTTGCGCTGCGAACAGCAGGGAGGGAGGCCGTCCGCAGCGCAAGATGAAAAGTCTCGCTTCCCCCCGACTTTCCCTTGCTATGCACTCTACGGATCATTAAGAATTATTGCGATAAACTGAAAATAAGTTTTGCGTTAAGAAGATATTAACCGGATATTAATGACTAAATTAATAAGCTTGAATGGTGCATCGAGGATGCGAAAAGGTGCCGGACAATCCCGCCAAGCAAGAAAATCCGTCTAAGACCTGGCCAGATCGTACTCATATCCAGCGGGGCGGTAGACTTCGCAGAACTGCTGAGAGGTCATAGCGGCAACGGGAGATCCGACAAAGTCCCGCACGTTTCGAGTCACAATGAGATCGACTCCATGTCGAAAAGCAGCCCAGGCGACCATTGCATCTTCAAAATCGCCCAGAGGATCGACCAACGCGCGACGAAGGTCAACCTCCGTCACATCAAGGACGCTTACGACGTCAACTAAATTCTGGAGCGCCGAAATGGCTCCCGGCTTTGAAGCGTATTTACGAGTAGAAAGAACGTACTGAACCGTGGGCGCCATCGACGCGGTCATAAATGGCTCGAACCGCTTCAGCAACATCACGTCCAACGCCTGGAACGAATAAAGCACGTCTTCGGTCGCTCCTAAAATGTCAACTATGACATTAACGTCAAGAAGCACTTTCATGAGTGCAACCCCGGTCCGTGCTTTTCTGCCAGGTAGTCGCGATATTCCTGCCGTGCGTCAACTCCACGAGGCAAGTCGACCACCCCCACCAGCGAACGAAGCTTCTCGCGGCGCTTGGACACTTCGTCGCATGCACCCGCATCGCCACGCATCCACTCAGGCACACGTTGCTCTCGCTCCAAATACTCATAGAGGCATCGAACGGCTTGCGTCGTCGACACCCCTTCGCGCGCCAAAACTTGACCTCCGCGACGCTTCAGGTCTTCCGGCAACCGCGCATTAATCGTTCCCGCAACAGCCATTTTCGCCTCCTTTGCTCTGCACGATCTTAACAAATTGCATTACATAATGCAATTTGTTAAGACATAATGCCTTGCTTGATGCAGGAAACAAGCGGAGTAACGAATCTTCGGCTTCCTGCGAGCCTTACCCCTCCACTCGATCAGCCATTTTGTAACCCACGCGCTGAACCGTCAGCAGGTACCGTGGCTCGGAAGGGTTCTCTTCGATCTTCTCGCGAATCTTGCGTACGAACACCGTTATGTTGTTGGTCGGTTTGCAGTTGGCATCGGACTCGCCCCAGATATACTCCTGAATTTGGCTGCGCGTGAACACTTTGCCCGGGTGCGCCGCCAAAAACGCCACAATCTCGAACTCCTTCGTGGTTAGCTGCACCGGCTTTCCCTTGATGCGCACCTGGTACTCTCCAAAATGCACCTCAAGATCGCCAATCTGAGCAACCCCTTCCCGATTTCTCGAGCGCGCAAAATCTATCGTGTCCTTATGACGGCGGATGTTCGCCTCGATGCGCAGCAGCAACTCCATGGCATCGAACGGCTTGGTCACATAATCGTCCCCACCCGACCGAAAGCCGATGCTCTTGTCGACAATATCGCATTTCGCAGAAAGGAAAATGACCGGAATGCGACGGCCTTCTTCGCGGATGCGCGCGCACAAATCGAAACCGTTCGTTCCCGGCAGCATCACATCGAGCAACAGCAGGTCCGGCTTTTCATGCAGAAGCATCTCCATGCCCGATTCGGCGTCTTTCGCGCCACAAAATGCGTACCCGTTCGACGTTAGAAGCTGCTCGATCGCCTGTCGCAAATTATCCTCATCGTCGATGAGCATCACCTTATACATCGTCTTCCCCCACTATCAGCCTCTTCGGCACCGTAATAACGAAAGCGCTGCCCTTCCCCACTTCGCTCTCCACCGAAATGGCGAACCCTTGCATGTCAGCGTATTCGCGCACAAGGGCAAGGCCCAGGCCGCTGCCATTGTACTTTCGCGTCGACGTGCTATCCACCTGGAAGAATCGCTCGAAAATGCGCTCCTGGTCCTCGGGCGCAATGCCTATGCCGGTATCGACCATCGACAGCGTTACCACCTGACGATTCTCGTCGTATGCCACCCTCAACTCCACTGACCCGCCGTCGGGCGTGAACTTGATGGCGTTGCTGGCCAGGTTTTCAAGCATACGCAACGTCTTCTCGTAATCGCCGTTCACCAGGGGCACGTCCGAAGCAACCCTCGTACGGAACGAAACCTCGTACTTGCGCGCGAGCGGAGCCATGGTGCCCTTGACCGACGCCGCCACGTCGCCCAAATCCATCGGCTCGCATGTAGACTTGATGCTGCCCGCGTCGGATCGCGCGATGTCCAGCATGTTGTTGATCATGTTGAGCAAGATCTGGCTGTTCTTCTCGATTTCCTCCCAAGACCGTCGATCGCTTTCACGCCCTGGATCGCACGTTTCGCGCGAAATCTGCGCGAACGTAATGATGGACGTCAACGGAGTGCGCAGCTCGTGGTTCACCATGGACAAAAGATCGGACTTGAAACGAGTCTCCTGCTCAAGGCTTTCGTTCAGCTTTTCCAACTTGTCGCGCTGATGCTCGAGCAGCGCATTGGCTTCCTGCAAATCAATCGTGCGAGCCTCAACCTGCGACTCCAAGTGCTCGTACATATCGCGCAGATCGCCCGCCATGTCGTTGAACCCGCCAACAAGCTGCTGCACCTCTTTCGCCGCATGCCCGCCGCCCAGTTCTGCATCCATACGGCCGCGCTTCAGCTTTCCGAATGCCGCATGCAACCCCCCTATCGGGCGCAGCACGAAGAAGGTTGTCACCACGTAGATCACCGCGCCAATGAACACGGTGATCCCCAGGAAGAACACGACGTCGCGAATCACGTTGTCGCGCAGCGTTTGCTGTTGCTGATCGATGGGAATGACAATGCTGATAGCGCCCCCAACGGAATCAAGCGTCCATCCTTCTTTTTCTTTGCCGGTAACGTCAAGCTCGCCCGCCGGTTCGCCGTGACAGGACAGACAGCTGTTATCAACCTCAAGTGCTTGCAGGTACCGAAAACGCTCTTCCCCCTGATACTCGGCAATGCCGTAATGTTCTTTCACCGACGAGTTGGCGTTGAAGCGTTCGAGCGCTTCCGCCTCGAATTCATCGGGTATGTCCTGCTCGCTGCGCGGGTTGAAATTGGTGTAGCGAATAGCGTAGTCGCTGCCGGCCGAGAATAAGCGCCCGACGCTCTTTCCAACCAATGAGCAGTGCAAACCCTTGAATTCGTACGTCCCGTCAGAAGTGTTGTTGATCACGCTTTGCGAGTTGTCCATAAACTGCCACACGGCGTCCATTTCGCGAGCAAACGTGCGGGCCTCTTCCAGCAAAGCCGCCTCGGTCTGGCGCTGCTGCGAGTAGAAATCGAACACAGCAAACGCAAGAAACGACACGCCGAACACCGCCGTCAACGCAGCTAGATAAATAGTTTTCAGACTGAAAGAGTGCTTCCCCATGCGCGTCCCCGCCCCCGTATTCGCAACGCCCCCTCGCATTGCGATGTAAACCCTAGCACAAGACTAAGAGCCACGTAAAGCAGTGAGCATCGGGCGCATGGCCGAAAACGGAAGCAGGGGAACGTGCGAACGGCCCTCGCGCGATTCGCGGCGGCACCGCAATCGAACAGCCCCGTACGTTCGTCGACATCAGCGATAAGCAGGCGATTCCTCGGCGACGTGCCGGCGCGTTACCCGCTTGTTGCCGCCGCTTGCCGCCGCCGCAGGGGAAGCATGCGCACGAAAAACCGCCCTTGCTGGCAGGTTTTGACGGTTTGAGGTCGTCATGTTGAGCGCTCTCTTCGCCATGGCGCTGCCCGCGTTTAGTTTTGCCTGGTCGCAGCTTTGGAGCGTCGCATCGTGCTTTCGAGGACGCTCGTCCGGCCAAGCAAAACGACCCCTAAACGTGAAAACCTGCCAGCGAAGGCGGTTTTTCGTGCGCGGCTGCGCCAGCGGCGGGCCGCCGGCGCATCCAGCCCGCAGGCGCGACCCCCGTCGGCGGCTCGTCGGCGCATCCGACCCTCACGTGCAACCCCTCCAGCGGCCCACTGGCGCAGCCAACCCGCAGGCGCGACCCTCGACGCTACCGCTTCCTGCGCGCGCGTCCCTTTCCGCCCTTGCGATCGGATGCCTTCTCGCCGCGCATGCGACGAGCCTCCTCGCGACGTTCGCGCAGGTCAGCGGTTTCCTGCTTGAGCACTCGATAGGACGCGAACCGCTCCTTGCTGATCTCGCCAGCCTCCACCGCAGCACGCACGGCGCACCCAGGCTCGTCAACATGGCGGCAATCGCGGAATCGGCAGCCCTCGGCAATCTCTTCCACGTCCGAGAACGCGGCGCCGATGCCCGCATCGGCCTCCCACAAGCCCAGGCCGCGCACGCCGGGCATGTCCACCATGAACCCGCCGCCGGGAATGGGGACCATCTCGCGACTCACCGTGGTATGACGGCCCTTCCCGTCGTCGCGCACGGGCGTCGTTTCTTGAATATCGCTTCCCACCAGCATGTTCACCAGACTCGACTTCCCCACGCCGCTCTTTCCCAGCAGCACGGCAGTCGTATTTCGGGGCACCAGATCACGCACGGCCTCCACACTGACGGGATCGTTTTCGGAAACCACCAGCGTCTGCACGTCGGGACCCACCAGCGCGCGCACGCGATCGCGCACCTCGGCCACATGCGCTTCGTCCTCGGCAAGATCCGCCTTAGTCAGCACAACGGTCACCAAGGCACCCGTTTCGTAAGCCAGCACCAGCTCGCGCTCAAGCCGACGAGCGTTCACGTCGGCAAGGGGCTGCGCCACGAACACGCGGTCGAAGTTCGCGGCAAGCACCTGCGGAAGCGCCCGTTCGGTCGGATCTTTGCGCACGAACGCGCGCGTGCGCGGAAGAATACTGGCTATGATGCCCTTGTCATGCCCCTCCGGCACGTCCACTTCAACGAAATCGCCGATCACGGCGCGCACTTCCTCGCCCTTGACCAGCGCCGTTGCATGTTCGCATCGCACAAGCGTCCCATCGTCGCATCGCACAAGCGGATATCCACGATCAAGCTTGACTACCTGGGCCCTTTGCAAGCGTCCTCCTCTGCTCCAATCGGCACAACCGCACCCTCACCATCAAAAAAGCGCTAGCGCTGGCGCTCCCTCAACCAATAGAATACGCCCGTCATGGCAAGGCCGATGGCCACGGCCACGATACCGGGGACGAACGTTCCGAACACGAACGGATCCTGCTTTCGCTCGCCGGGCTCGATAACGGTCACAACTTCGGCATGCAAGTCCGACAGACCCTCGTGCTCCGGGCACACCAGGTGAAACGTTCCTCGCACCTGCACGATGGAGCCTTTTCTGTCGTACGCGCCGAACGTGTCTATTTTCGCCGCCGCCTCGCTCGACATGTACACCGTAATGGTTGCCGAATCGCCCGGCGACGAAAGCGTGATCCAGCGATGCCTTCCATCCAAGCCCTCTTTGATGCTATCGCCAATGGCCTCGCCCGTTACTTGCACGGTTTGGTTATCGTAATACGCGTCGGCCTCGCTCAAGTCGGCAATGGACGTATCGTAGATGAACGAGCTATCGGGAAGCTGCTGCGGATTCACCGCATTCCCGCCTTCGGCCTCTTCGGCATACGCCGTTGCAGCGGCACCGCTCGACGCAAAGCTCCCGATCAGAATGCACGCCATCAAGACCGCCGCCATCGTCCACCACGTTCTTTTCCTGTTGCACCACGGCACGTTCACGACCGATGCACCAACCTTCGGGGATCAAGCGACACGACAATTTCAACGATAAGCGCCAGAAGCGTCACGAACTCAAGACGGCCGGCCCACATTTGAAGGATGTAGAACAGCTCGAGGGTGACCGGCATACCCGGAGCCGCAAGCCCCGAAGAAATGCCGCCGTTGCTGGCCATAGCCACCGATTCGAAAATAGCCTGCGTCGCGTCGTAACCATGGGCAATGCCCACCAGCGAGCCAATCGCATACGTGACCACGTACAGCACGAACACCGTCATAGCCTCTTTCACCACTTCGGGCGAGAGAATGCGGCGACCAACGTGATTGTAGTCAACCACCACGCGCGCGGAGTCGGGCGCAAGTGCTTCCTTGATAGTTGCCACCAACGATTTCATGATAACGCCCATGCGGCTGAACTTGAAACCGCCCGAAGTGGACCCGCCGCTGCCTCCGACGGCCATCAGAATGGCCACCACCAAAAACGCGCCCGACGAAAGGGCCGTGGTCAGCTGATTTGTAGTGACGTTCTGAAATCCCGTAGTCGAGAAGGCCGAGATCACCGTGAACAAGCCGCGCCGCAGCATGGCCGGCAGGTTGGAAAACTCGGCGCTCGCGCTCAACGAAGCTGCAAAAACACAGGTCATGACCGCAATCCACAAAACCATCGTGCGAATTTCCAAGTCTTTGAAGAACACTTCGACATGGCCCTTCCACACCTCGGAATGAAGCACGAAGTTGATGGATCCCAGCAGCATAAGCAGCATGAGCACCAGCTCGATGGGCAGGGAATGATAGTACATAACGCTTTGGCTCATGGGCGCGAATCCGCCGGTCATAAAGCCGGAAATCGACAGCCACAGCGACTGCAAAAGCGCGCGCGACGGCTCCATCCCTATGAACAGGCACATGCCCGTCAAGATAACCGTTGCAATGAGGATGATGCCGACGGCGATCTTCGCAATGAACTGCGTGGTTTGGACCACGTTGGGAACCACGTGCTCGCTTCGGCCCTCGGACATATACAGGCTGGCACCCGCGCGCTTGCCGAACAGGCCGAACGACAACGCCACAACGATGAGTCCCAAGCCTCCGATCAGGTGCATCATGAAGCGCCACATGTTGTCGGCGTTCGACAGGTGATCCAGATCGGTGATGATGCTTGCGCCGGTGGTGGTAATGCCCGACACGCCGTCGAACAACGCGTCAAGGTACGTTTCGTAGTGGCCCGACAGGTGGAGGGGAATCGTGGCAACCATAGCCAGCACGATCCAAGCCAGACCGGTGACAACAAGGGCTTGCTGGCGGTTGAGCCGTCCGGGCTCTATGCGCAAAAAGCGCAGGCCAGACCCTATGATAAGAGAAACGCCAATGGTCAGCAGATAGTTGGCCGCAGGAATCCATTCCTGAAACGCAAGAGCCGTCGCAAACGGCACCAGCAGCGCCAAGGACGAGAACAGCACGAGCACGCCCAGGTAGTGGCCGATGACCCGGACATCGTATAAGGTGAACCGCTGCCACATGGTGCGCTCTAACCTCGCTTTATTCCGCAGACGCGCGGTGTTATCTCGAAGCCGATCAATCCAGCACGACCCTTACGACAATGATAAGCGTCCACAGCGCAAGCAAAAAGCAAAGCAACGCCAACATCACAACGCCGAACCCCAAGGCTGGCGTCTCGATAGCTTGGCGGATGTCCTGTTTTCTTTTGCGCATGCAGGTATTCTAGTACAAATATGCGCAACACGACACGCCAGCTCGGCAACAGCGCACAACCCAGAAAAGACGCCGAAGCGCCAGCTTTGCATATTCGCAGCCCGTTCGCAAGGGCGTTCAGCAAAGAAATCGACACCTAATCGTTAAACTTTTCACCTGCGGGGCTTGCGCAAGGGGTGTCAAGGTATAATTTCCGAATCTTTTAATCGCCCGCACAAATTTACAACCATTCGTGCGGACATGGGGTTTCCCGTCGCAAAAGCGCGCGGGACGGAAAGGAACAGTAATGGCAACGGAAGAAGACATCGACTACTCGTTGTCGCGCGTTCCTGACGAAGCGAAACAGCCGTTTTGGCGGATTCTCTTCATCAGGATCGGCGCGATCTGCTGCGTGTCGCAGCTCATGTTGGGAGCCGCACTCGGCTTCGGCTTGACCTTTTGGGACGCGTTCCTGGCAACCATGCTGGGATCGGTGCTGCTGCAGGTAGTCAGCTGGGCGCTTGGCACCGCCGCTGCCCACGAGGGCTTGTCCACCAGCTTGCTTTCGCGCTGGGCGGGCTTCGGCAAGGGCGGCTCTGCCCTGTTCGGCGGCGTTGTGGCCATCTCGATGGTCGGCTGGTTCGGCGTGCAGAACTCCGTGTTCGGCGAAGGCATGGCCAGCATCGTCACGCTGACCGACTTCCTGGGAGGCATGGAGTACCCGATTTGGGCCATCGTCACCGGCCTGGGCATCACGCTCCTGGTCGTGTTCGGCATCAAGGCCATCGCGAACTTCGCGGCTATATTCGTGCCCTTGTTCGTGATCGTGGTCATTGTGGCCGCAGCCATCATCCTGCAGAACCACTCGCTCACCGAGCTTCTGACCACCGCGCCTCCGGGACCGGCCCTTACCCTGGGCGCCGCCACCACCATGGTTGCGGGCGGCTTCATTGCAGGCGCCATCTGCACCCCCGACTACGCGCGCTTCCTGAAGAACGGCAACCAGGTGTTCTGGATGACGCTCATCGGCACGTTCGTGGGCGAACTGGGCATGAACCTTCTGGCCGTTCTGCTGGCGCACGCCATGGGAACCGAGAACGTCGTCGACATCATGATGGGCACTTCGGGCATCATCGGCGTCATCATCGTTGTGGCCTCTACGGTCAAGCTCAACGACATCAACCTGTACTCGTCCAGCTTGGGCCTGGCCACCATGCTGAACGCCCTGTTCAACAAGAAGCTCAGCCGCAACGCGCTGGTGTGGATGCTGGGCATCGTGGGCACCGCGCTGTCGGTTATCGGCATCATCAACTACTTCACCGACTTCCTGGTGCTGCTGGGCGTGGCTATTCCGCCCGTCGCCGGCATCATGGTCATCGACTACTTCGTGCTGCGCCGCAGCCGCAAGACGCTCGACGAGTCGCGCGCCAAGGGCCAGCTGCCCGCGAAGGTTGAGAACTGGAACCCCATCGCAATCGTGTGCTGGATCGCCGGCTTCGCCGTGGGCGAAATCACCAGCATCATGGCAATCGGCATTCCGGGTCTGAACTCGCTTGTTCTGGCCGGTGTGCTGTACTGGGCCATCATGAAGGCTTACGCCAGCATCAAGAAGCAGGACGTGATCACGTTCGCGGAAACGGATCAGGTCCTGTAAGCAAAGAGCATACCTCCTTGCAGGTGAAAGCCCCGCTCGCGCGCACTGCGCCGGCGGGGCTTTTCGTTTGTGCGCAAATCAGCCTGCTTGCGCGAGTCAGCCTGGAAGCACATTGTCGCCCGAAACGTACGTTTTTCGGGCTGAAAACGTACGTTTCGGGCGACAATGCAGGCGGCGCTTCGTAGGTCCACGCTTGCTTGCCAGAAACTATCCGCCTGATAGCCGCTACGACCAGCTATCCGAGAAGGGACCGCGGCAGGGAACCTCAACCCGCTTGATCATGCGCACGGTAGAAACAAGAATGGGCACGTACAGCACCGTGAAAATGACGTAGGCGATGACCGCACCCGTCGCCATCATGGGGTCGGTACTGACGTACTGGTGGGATACGGAGCCGGCGCAGAGCGCCTCGCTCAACATCGCGAACAGGTCGTTCACGCAATGCACCCGCACAACGCCCCAAAGGTTGCGCGTTACGAGGAAAATCGCCGCCAAAAACGCGCCGAGAATGCCCGGCTGCACGGTTTTGAGAATTGCCTGCGCTGCGCCTAGGCCGTCGGTCACCTGACCGGACAAGAGGGAGGCGGCCACGTGCACTACACCGAATATGAGCGAGGAGGCGACTACGGCTCCCACGAGGCCGCGGTGCGTGTTCCCCAGGCGGGCCAACAGGGGGCTCAAGACGATGCCGCGGAACAGTCCTTCCTCGAACGCGCCAACAACCAGGCACAGCAGGACGACCAGCGCCAACTGGAACGGCCAGTCGGGCAATAGCTCCTTGTTCTGGTACAGCGCCATCCCGATGGCGAATGCGCCGGTGGTCAGCGCGATGGCCAGCAGGTAAATCGACTTCTCGAACGCGAAGCCAATGCTTTTGGCCGTAGGCGTGATCACGCGTCGCCCCGCCGCTATGGTGATGACGGCGAATGCGGCAATCGACAATCCCAGGCGAACGAACATCATGCCCGACACGGAACCGCCCGTCGGAATGCCCCAGATGCACCCTAGTCCGACGGTGAGGGCGATGATGGCTACGAGCGACGGGCGGGATCGAACGAACTTGCGAACAGCGACCATGGAGTTTCCTTTCAGCGAGGGCATCGAAGATCTGCGTAACGTGCGACGATTGCACCCGCGTTTCCGGACGGCCTTCCGCTCTGCCGAACGAACGACCAGGCCGAAACGTTCCCTCCCTTGCCGGAAAAGGCTTTCGTGCTGCCGGAGAGGTCGTTCGTTCGCGTCGGGTTGCGGGCGGGGGAAGGAACTTCCTATACTCGACGAAGAGAGCCGCCTGGAAGCGGACGGCGGAATGGCGGGGAGAAGAGAGGGGGGAGGGTGCATCATGGCAGCAACCGAGCAGGAAATGATGGAACGGGCCGAAGCCATTCAGACGGTGGAGGAGCTGCGCGAGGCGTGCGCCGAGTTCGGCATGGAGATGACTCCCGAGCAGGAGGATGTCTTCATGGCAGCGAAAGCATCTGGAGGCGAGCTTCCGACAAGGACTGGGCGCCACCGTCGGCGGAGGAGGGGTCCACAGCGCCTACAGTGGCCGCCTGATCGTGACTGCGTTCTATAAATGCGACCGGATAACGCCGGGCGCGAACAACTGCGTGCCATGCTGCAACAGCAAATACGTTTTTCCCTACCGCTATTGCATGATCTCGTAAGGGAAAGGCGGGGTCGCTCGGCGCCGACGGAACCGGGCGACCGTCATTTGTACAGGACGAGGACGGTGCAGCACATCAAGCTGTCGCCCATGCCGCTGGGAGAAAGCTGCATATCCACTATCTCGCAGCCTTGCTTCTGCATGAACTCCAGCACGCCGTTGAGGATGCGCGACGTGCTCTTGCGGCCGTAGCCTCCCGCCAACTCGAAGGCGCCCGCATGAACCATCCCGTCCTTCTCTTGCAAATCCATGTTGTCCAGATACGTTGCCAACTTCTCGAGGGTTTCATCCTCCGAGCTCTTCCCCCATGCCCACGATGCCCATGACGGCTCCCTTCTTTTGCAACCCTGTCCTATTGCCAGCGCTTTTCGACGGTCACCTCGTTGCAGCCGTCGACGCGTCGGTACGAGCACGCGTCCATCAGGCGCTTGACCATGAGAATGCCCAGCCCCCGACGGGAGTTTCTTCTATCGTGCACGGAGTTTCGGGGTCGGTCGGGGCGAACGGATCGAACGGCATACCGCCGTCGCGCAGCACCACCTTCGCGCTGCGGGCGTCGTCCGCAACGGCCACCGACACCTCGACGTCGCATCCGTCGTCATCGCCCTACTCCACGTCGAAGACGTCGGAGAGCCCCGTGGCGTCGAACACTTCGCGAATGTCGTCGATGACGTTCACGATACGCAAGGTTCCGTCCGCCTTCATGGTCTTCTTCTGGGCAGCCACCAGCACGCGCAATCCAGCTGAAGAGAAATACTCCAGCTCGTCGAAGTCGAGCACGACCCGGTTCGTGCTCTCAAGCACCGGCTCGAGCGCGTTCTCCAGTTCGGACGCGGTGTTGGTGTTCAAGTGGCCCCCAAGCTCGAGAACCGCCGCACCGTCGTCGTAGCTGGTCTTGATCTCCATGTCCATCGCTATCCTCGCTTTCCGGCCGTCGACACCGCGCGGCCTTCCTTTCCATCGTAGCGCAGCACCAAAAGCGTTATGTCGTCAGCCTGGTCGGCCCCTTGCGTAAAGGCGCGCACGTCTTCCTCTATAATGTCCGAGACTGCCGACGGGCATCCGTCGCACTCCTGCTCAACCAAGCGGAACAGGCGGTCGTTGCCGTAGCAATGATCCGAAGCGTTCATGGCCTCGGTCACTCCGTCGGTGCAGAGAACAAGCGAGTAGCCGGGGGCCATGGTGCGCGAGAACACGCGATACGACATGCATGGATGCCGCCAACCCGAAGTCGTCGCAACCCGAAAACGGCGGCCGTGCTCACGCCGTACAGGGACAGAGATCCGTTGTTGCCTACGTATACGCCAGCGCCTTTCGTGCATTCCAGATGGTTCTTTCCCTCAAACCACACTTCGCAGGCCTCCTAGGATCCCGTTTGCACCAGAGCGCCCCAAACATTGTTCGTTTTAATGGAGACGTTTCTCAAAACGACATAAGGCGAGCTTCCCTTTACAACGATGTTCCAGTCCGTTTGACCGACGCCTTCGGCCATGGAAATGGTGTACTCCTGATAGCACACGGCAGAATCGCTGCGCCCAATCACGACCAGACTTGTGTCGTCAACGTAGTAATCGTTGCCGAACACAGCCGGATTTCCATCTTTGCCTACAACAACGAACGGAAGATCGGTGGGAGCCTCGTCATCAGCTTTTGTCGCTTGATCAGGATCTTCCGGGAGCACCGCGCTCGGAGGCGCCTCGGACAGAGCGCTTTCCAAGCGATCTGAAGGGGGGTTGGACACGTGGTAATGGCGAATCTTCGGCGAAGACCCTCCAACGTCCCATACGAACGTAAAGCGCTGCTCCTGCGCAAGCACTTGCCCGGACGAAGGACGCTGAAGCCCAGGTAGCTACCCGCCGTCACGCAGAGCTCCGCAGCCGCAGCGACGGGCACGTAGCGCTCGCCCGCCAGCACCACGCACGGGCGCTCCCTTGCGATCTCCTCCATTTGGCAGCGAAACTCGTCGCGGAAAACGACGGATTGGTCCTCCTGCACGCCTATCCACAGGAAGTCCTCGGCCAAGCGGTCGACGCACCACGCCACTTCGCCGTTCCAAAAGCGATGGACGAGCTCTTTGGTCAGCAAAAGAGCCTCGCCGACGAACGGGTTTGCGTCGGGCGAGTCCTCGAGAACCGTCGTCTCGGACGAGTTGTTGCATGGCAAATTCATGCACCTAGTATAAAAGGATGCCAATGCCTATTAGGGGCTTGGTGCAGAGGGGCGAAACGAACGCCCGCCTGGCGAAACGAACGCGGCTGCTTTAGCTACGGTGTGTTGCGGCTCCTTCCACTCGTTCCCGACGTCGCGCCGCTTGCGTCGCCACGGCCAGGCAAGCCAAGGTCGAAAGCGCCAGGGCGCCTACCGCCGCCGTCGCCGGCGCCGCGGTGTCGCCCGTGCGCACAAGGGACTTCGGCCCGTCGCCCTGTTCGGTCGTTCCGGGTGCCGGCAGAGGCTCGGGTTCGACCGCGGCCCCCGTCTTTATCAGGATGCGACCGGCGCCGTTCTCGTTGGCGTAGACGGAATCGGCGCGTATCACGCCGTCCAGGTCGTTCTGCATGAAGGAGATGAGCGCCTCGTAATCGAGGCCCTGCTCGGACACGAGCACCTTCGCGTCCTTGAACATGGAGAACCCGTCGCCGCCGTCTTGCAGCAGGTAGGTGATGGACGACACGGTGTAGGTTTTGCCCAGGTCGATGGGTTCGCCGCCCACGCGCACGTTCTGCACGCGCCGCGCCCCCTCGATGCCGGCAAAGACGCCCTTCGCGTCCAGCTTCACGGGCGACGGGATGTCGGAGCGTATCTCGTAGGCAAGCCCCGAGGTTTGCAGCAGCCCGCCGTTGGGTTCGGGGCACAGGCGCGCACCCATTTCCAGCGCATCGACGATGGTCTGGCCGGTGGCCTCCACCTTGCAGAGCGTGTTGCCGAACGGGAGCACCGCGATGGCGTCGCCGTACGTGATGTCGCCCACGGCTACGTCCGAGCGGATGCCGCCCCCGTTCATGAGGCCGATGTCGGCGCCGAGCGATGCGCGGACGGCATCGGCCGCGAGATCGCCCAGGTTCGTCTCATGCATGCGCACGGCCCAGCTATGCTGCGCGTCGTTCTCCACGGCCACCAGCTTGACCTCGGTGCGGGCGACCACCTGGTCCAGCGTCTCGCTCAGCTTGCCCTCGATGTCCTTGACGAAGGCGACGGTGTCGGGATCCTGTGCGACGGGCGGCTCCACCAGCCGCGCTTCGATCTGCCCCGTCGCGGGATGGATGATCACCTCGCCGTAGGTTTGCAGCTGCGTGCCGGTTTGCGCCAGCAGCACGTCCTTGCCCGCCTTGTTGGCGACGTGCTGCTCGTACTGCTCGTGGGAGTGGCCGTCGATGAACACGTCGATGCCCGTGGTGTTCGCGATAACGGTATCCGAACGCCAGTGCGTGGCGACCCCCGACTCGCCCAGGTGACCGATTGCCACCACGTAATCGGCCCCGTCCGCGCGCGCGTCGTCGACGGTTTGCTGGACGCGGTCGTACAGCTTCTGCCCCGTCTCGTCTTCGCAGAAGCCGTAAAGGTAGGCGCCGTTCGCATCCTTGAAGTGCGCCGGATTCGATTTGGTCAATGACTCGGGCGTGGAGATGCCCACGTAGGCTACGCGCACGTTGCCGTACGTTTCGATCACGTAAGGCGAGAACTCGGTTGCGCCCGTTTTCAGGTTGTCGAAGTTGCATGATAGATAGGTGGCGTTCGAGCGATCGACGAGCGTGCGCAGCTGGTCCATCCCGTAGTCGAACTCGTGGTTTCCGGGTATGGCCAGGTCGTAGCCTACCTGGTTCATAATGTCCACCAGGTCGGCCCCCTGCGAGAGCGTTCCCAGGGGCTTGCCCTGCACGGCATCGCCCGCGTCCACGAGGGTGACGTTGTCGGCGCCGTATTTCGCTTCCGCATCCTTCAGCGCTTGGGAAACCCCGGCATACCCGATGCTCGTGGCCTGGCCGGTTTCCTTGTCGAAGGTTTGGTCGACGCCGCAATGCACGTCGTTGGTGTGCAGGATGGCGATGGGCGTGTCCTGCCCTGCGGGCGTGTCGACCGTGTACGCCTTCAGCAGGGCATTGCCCGCCGTGTAGCCGGCTTCGTCCTCGAGCAGGTTCTTGCGGGCCATGTCGTGCCAGCCGGTCGCTCCCGCGTCAGTATAGTAGGTTTGTCCGGCTGCGCAGTCGATGGCGACACGGCTCATGCTTGCATCGTCGATTTCGGCGAGCATGAGGTAGTTTCCGTTGAGGGCCTTCGCGGAGGCAACCACCGAGAAGGTGTCGCCCGCTATCACGGGAAACGCAGCGTCGCCCAGGTCGATGGTAGTGTAACCGGCATTGGCTTCGGTGAGCGTCGTGTGCCACTTCAACGTGCCGCTTTGCGGGTTCAGCGTCCCGTCGTCGGTCAGGCCGGTGGGATTGCGGTAGACGGCGATGTCCACTTGAGAACAGGCCGTGGGCAGAAACACGCTGGCAGCCTGCACGGTCTCGTTGCCGCGCGCCTCGAATACGTTGGCGAACTGGATGCGCTCGGTGTTGACGAACCCTGCCTCGCCGACGCCCACCCCGTCGTACTGGTAGATGCCGTCGTAAACATGATCGGTCCCGTTGGCGTCGTAGGCCGCCTGCTCCGCCTGGTAGGATGTGGGATTCGAGAAGCTGGTGTCGTAGTAGGACAGGTAGAAGTAGCCGTCCTTGTGCCCCGGCGCCTGGGTGCCCCAACTGTTCTTGACGATCCAGGCGCCGTCGCCTTGCGGCGTGGTGGAGAAGTTCTCCTTCGGAAAGTTGTCGTCCCATCCGACGATGCTCACTTCGTGATTCGCCAACCATTCGGCGGCTTCGGTCGTTTTGTTGTAGTAGAAAGCGCTCGTCGCGGGGTTCCAGTTGTCCTTCGGCGCGGCTTCATTGCCCGCGATCGCATCGTCGGCGCAGAACGACATGTCCACGACGCCGTTTTCCATAAGACATGTCTTGATGGCGTCGACGGCGCTGCTGTCGTACCTATGCTCCAAGGTAAACGACCCGTCTCCGGACTCCTGCCAGGTGTACACGTTGGGCTCGGGAAGGAACACGACGTTCTGCACGTGCAGGTCGGACTGGGTGCGCAGGGCGGCGTTCGGCGCACCCATGTTGGCGTCGTCGGTGTACGGGGCCTTCTGCTCGTCCACGGCGCCGTACCAGCGCATGAGCGTGGCGGCAGACAGGGCCCGCGTCCCGCCCGCGTCGTAGTCGGATCGGCCCGTGGTGTTGAGGAACGTGTCGCCACCCGCCCACAGGCTGTCGTCGGCGTTGTCGTCCGCACCGTTGTACGTGAACCACGCCAGATGGCGCTCGGATAGGTCAGGATGGCCAGGAGCGCCCGCAGCATGGCCCTCGACCAGCAGGTTCGACTCGAGCGACGACAATGCGCCGAACGACCAGCAGCTGCCGAAGGGGCTCTGGTTCTTGACGGCGGTCGAGAGGATCGCCCCGCTTGTTCCCACCGTGCGCAGGTCGTAAGAGGACGGAAGGGCCGTCCGCGCGTTGGCTCCCGATGCGGGGTTGAGCAGGGTGGGGTCGAACAGGCTGAACACGGGGCCGCGTTCGGTTTCGATCGTGCGTCCGAGCGGCTGAAGCGTGCCAGTGCCGGCGCTGCCGGGATCGGCGGAAGCGGGCAGGGGGAGCAATGCGACGGCAAGCGCGAGAGCGAGCGCGATGGCGCGCGCCGTGCGTCCGAGAGTGCCGAGCGGGTTGCAGGAAGTCTTCTTCATGAGCGGTTCCTCTTTCGCGCGCTTGTTCTGCTGTCTTGGGACGAGGGGCGTGACCATGCAGCCCAGTATAGGAGGGAGGTGCGTTTGACCGGCCTTCGGTCCAGCGACGGCGAAGCGGGCGCCCTGTTTCGCGAAACGAGCGTCGCCCCTACCATTGCGCACCAGCCGCGGCAAGCGATTGCTTGACCTCGCGATAGCGCCGCTCGGCAATGGGATATTCCGAGCCGTCGTCGAGCTTCGCCCGATGCCCCTCTACGCCGACGATCCGATCGCGATGCACAAGGCGGCCGCGATGAAGCCGAAGGAAATCATGTGCGGGCAACTGGCTCTCAAGATCCGCCAAGGCCACACGCATGGGAAACGCGCCGTGGGCATGCCTGACAACGCATCGGGGACCTTCCGATTCGATCGCGTACAGCTCGTTAGGGTGCAAAACATGAAGATCCCCGCCCACATCGCGGAAATTGATCTTTCCCGCGACCGAACCCTGAGCATCGAAATGCTCGTATATGAACTCGATGACGTTTTCTTTCGAATCGAGCGACGGCAGGAGCGGGTTCGCGTCGGCGGCATTCGAAACGTGCAGGTGGACGATGCGCGGCCCGTCCGGCGTGGGCGCCCATACATAGGTTGCGTGCTGCTCGAACGGCATGCTCCGCTCGCCGTCGACCGACATGACGAACGGCGTGTAACAGGCTGACACGATCCACGTGCCCGCCCGCTGGCCCACCCACTCGACGTCGTCGGCCATATGCGCCAAAGCGACGTCCATGTTGCGCGTAACGAAATGGTTGACAAGGGATTGCCTCGACAGCTCGATGACGGCACGCTCTTTGGGAAGCCGTTCGACACCTCGCGTTTGATCGCTCCGAGCTTCAGTCACGCAACCACCTCCTTTCGCAATGTCGAAAAAGAGCATGACACAAACGCCGCGCCCGAGCAAGAACTCCAAGGGCAGCGGTCACCGTTCCGCGCCACGAGCGATCTGCATGGTCACCTGCATGATGGACGTTCGCTTTCATCCCGCCCTCGCTTCGGCCGCACGTTCGACTACCCTTGGAATCGTCAGCGCACTGCACTGCGCCGGCGGGGCTTTTCGTTTGTGCGCAAATCAGCCTGCTTGCGCGAGTCGGCCTGGAAGCACATTGTCGCCCGAAACGTACGTTTTTCGGGTTGAAAACGTACGTTTCGATCGACAATGCAGGCGGCGCCGGTTCTCAGCGCGATGGAGACAAATACAAAAGCGCCCGTATGCCACTTTGTACTTTATGCTTTGTACTTTTTCAAAAGTTTTGTACTTTTTACTACAAAAATTGTACTTTCACTTAAAGGATTGTATGCTCGTTTTAAATGTTCTGTAGGAATCCTCGAAAGGGGTTTGTATGCTTGAAACAGATCTTGAACATCTGGTGTCGCATGTCCAAGAAATGCAAGCAGAGTCACAAACCGTAGAGATTAAAAAGGCGCACGACGGCTGCCCCAAACGTCTCTTTGACACGCTTTCGTCGTTTTCCAACCAAGATGAAGGCGGAGTCATCATATTCGGCCTAGACGAAACCGACGATTACCGATGCGTGGGAGTATACGACATCCAAGATCTACAAAAGAGCGTCGTCGATCAGTGCAATCAAATGGATCCCGTGGTCCGTCCCCTCTTTAGCGTTTGCAAACTAGGCGAAGCATACGTTGTCTCCGCCGAGATACCCGCCCTCGATTTAGCGGACCGCCCTTGCTATTACAAAGGAAAGGGCAAGACCAAAGGATCGTACAAACGCGTAGGCGAAGCAGATGAGCCCATGACGGAATACGAAATATACAGCTACGAAGCATTTAGAAAGAAGTACCAGGATGATGTTCGGGTAATTCCCCATGCCGATCTATCGTCGCTTAACAGCACTTTGCTCGAAGAGTACCTTCTCGCGCTAAAGCGAGATAAGCCGAATCTGAGCAGGCTCGACGATGAAAGCATCTGCAACCTGATGAGCATACGCCGAGAAGAAGGCGTAACCCTTTTCGCCGAGTGGCTGTTCGGACTATATCCCCAAGCCTTCATTCCTCAACTATGCATCATCGCGGTGTCGATCCCCGGAAAAGCATTGGGAGAAACAGGCTCCGAAGGGGAACGCTTCATCGACAATCGACGCATCGAGGGAACAATCCCCGACATGCTCAAAGAAGCACTTGTGTTCGTAAGAAACAACATGAAGACAAAAACAGTAGTCGATCCCATCACCGGAGATCGCCGAGACGTTTCCGACTACCCCGTGGAAGCCATCAGAGAAATCATCCTCAACGCGCTGGTTCATCGCGACTACAGCGTGCATACCGAGGGAATGCCCATACAAATCAAGCTGTTCTCCGACCGCATCGAAGTAAGCAATCCGGGCGGTCTGTACGGCAGGCTGCGCGTTGATCAATTGGGAAAGACCCAGCCCGACACCCGAAACCCCATCATCGCCACCGCCATGGAAACCCTTGGCTTGACGGAGAACCGCTATTCGGGCATACCGACCATACAAAGGCTTATGAGCGAGGCACGCTTGCCAGAGCCAGAATTCATCGATGAGCACGATTCGTTCACCGTTGTTTTGCGCAAGCATCCCGTCGAATCGCTCGAACCAGAACAGGAAAGCCAGCTCGACCTGATCTCGTTCTGCTCGACACCTCGATCTCGAGCAGAAATAGCTGAGTTCTTGGGGCTTACCTCTGTGCCGTACGCCAGCCGCGTGTACATTGCCCCCGCCGTCGAACAAGGTCTCTTGCGCATGACAATCCCCGATAAACCTCAAAGCTCGAAACAAAGATTCATCGCCGCGTCGTCAAGGCTCTAATTCGCTCGCATCAATCGCAAGCCGGACGCGCAGCTGCTTTATCGCACTGCGCCGGCGGGGCTTTTTGTTTGTGCGCAAATCAGCCTGCTTGCGCGAGTCAGCCTGGAAGCACATTGTCGCCCGAAACGTACGTTTTTCGGGCTGAAAACGTGTTTTTCGATCGACAATGCAGGCGGCGCTAACTCTCAACGCGATGGGAAACGCCGGCGATAGCGGCAGGCCCAGCGAAAGCGCAGTTCAACCAGACTGCCCCTTACGGCAGCAGCACCAAATCGTACAAGTCGGGACGGCGATCGCGCAGATAAGGGCTGCGCTCGCGGAAGCCGTCGATCTCGTTCAGATCGATATCCGCGTACAGCACGCCTTCGGCAGGATCCTCCAGCTGCGCCACCACATGGCCGCGCGGGTTGCACACCAGCGAACGACCGGGCATCGACAAGCCGTCCTCTTCGCCGAAGCGGTTCACAGCCGCCAAGAACACCGTGTTCTCCAATGCGCGGGCAGGGGCGTTCACGTCCCACACGTCCATGTCCTCGGCGCACCACGCACTGGGGCACACCACCAGATCGGCACCTTGCAAGGTCAACATGCGCGCCACCTCCGGGTAGCCCATGTCGTAGCAGATCATCACGCCGACGCGCCCGAAATCAGTCTCGAACACCGGGCAGTCGCAGCCGGAGCGGAAGTAGAAGCGCTCCAAAGCCCACAGGTGCTGCTTGTCGTACGTACCCATGAGGTTGCCGCCGCGGTCAATAAACACGGAGCTGTTGTACACCACGCCGGTCAAATCGTACGTCAGCGCAAGACCGGCAACCACGTAGCAATTCGCAGCGCGAGCAGCTTCGCACAAAGCCGTAACCGTAGGGCCTTCCACCGGTTCGGCGAGTTCGACAATGCGAGGTCCCACGATGTTCAGCTGGTACCCCGTAGAGAACAACTCGGGGAAAATCACCAGGTCGGCGCCTTGTGCCCCAGCCTCGGCTATCATGCGGCAAGCTTTTTCGGTATTGGCGGCCGGATCGCACAGGGCGCTTTCAAACTGGACGAGCGCCAAACGCGCCGTGCGCTTCGCTTCGGTCATGAACAACTCCTTTATTGGGTGCAGATTTCGTCTTGACGGCATTATCTCATGACGAACGCAGAACGCCAAAGAACAAGCAGCCGAATGTCGGGAAGATGGGCGCAGCAGGGCGAAAGCCGCGGCAAACGCGCCGCGTTATCAGCAAAAAGCTCGGAACAGACCGTCAAACGCGCGTTGGGCGGCCGTACGAATTCGCGAATTCCAACACCTTGTCGAGCGACGCCATAAGATCCTCGATCTCGTCCACGCCAATCGTGTTGCAGAATTCCGTGATAAGCGCGTGCATCTCGTACTGGCACCCTTCTGCCAGCTCCCATCCACGCTCCGTCAGCTCGATCGACACGGTTCTCGCATCATCGCGCAGCCGTTCCCGCTTCACGTACCCTTTGTCTTCAAGTGGCTTGAGCGCTTGCGACAGCGAACTGGCGGGCATGCGGAGCAATCGGGCGAGCGACCCGGGACGGATCGTTTCGCCTTTCTTCTGATGGCCTGACAAAACCATCAGGACATCGGCTTCGAGTTGCGAAAGGCCCATGCGCGCCATGTACGGCTGCGAACACGTCCGGTTGACCTCTTTCACCAACCGGAAAAGTTCGGTCACGATCGCTATTTCTTGAAGGGAAGCCTTCATCGGGGCCTTTCGCTTGCTCGAATCCACATACTTTGTCTAGGATAGCGGAATCCTAGCCGAAGCGGTACTCCACGCCCATGGTGGGCTGGGGGTTCTCCCACTTCTTGACGATGGTCGACCCGCAGGCTATGCGGCAGGTGCCGCACTCCAGGCAGCCGGCGTAGTCGAACGACTTCGCGCCCGACTCGTCGACCTTGTAGAGGGCCGCCGGGCACACGCGCACCAGCTTGAGGAACTCCTCGTCGTCCGGGTCGTCCACCAGCTCGATGTGGGCGCTCTCCTCGTCCACCTCGTACTTGTCCAACGCCAGGAACTCGTCGACGTTGACCGTGATCTCGCATACCTTGCTCACAGCGCCTTCACCGCCTTTCGCACCTCGCCTGCGAGCTTGAACAGCCCGCGCTTCTTCACGATGGGCATCATGCGCTTCACGAGCGGCTTCTGGGGCTGCCCGTCCACGCTGAACATGGCGTTGAAGATCTCCCTCACCATGGCGGGGTACTCGCCGAACATGCGGTCCCAGCCTTCCATGACGTGGGGCCACTTGCGGAAGGTCTCGAGGTCCTTGACGACGAACGAGTCCTCCATGGCCTGCTTGTACGAAGCCAGGCCCGCCGCGCTCGTGTCGCCCGCGTCCAGCGCCTTGACGGCCGCCTGCCCCGCCATCTGGCCCGACGCTACGGCGAAGTCCATGCCGCGCACCTGGTAGCCCATGTTCATGCACAGGCCCGCCGTCTCGCCGGCCACCAGGCAGCCGTCGAAGACGTACTTCGGGATCATGTCGTAGCCGCCCTCGGGCACCATGTGGCCGGAGTGCTCCACCAGCTTCGCGCCGCGGATGACGGGCGCCACGGCCGGGTGGTTCTTGAAGTCCTCGAGCATCTGGTACACCGGGTACGGGTTCGACGCGTCGGCCGCCGTGGAGATGGTGGCCACGAGGCCGAGCGAGATCGAGTCCTTGTTGGTGTACAGGAAGCCGCCGCCCACGTTCCCGTGCGTGCAGTCGCCCACGAACAGCATCGCCGCGCCCTCGCCCTCGGGCACGAGGAAGCGGTCCTCGATCTGGGAGGCCGGCAGCTCGAACACCTGCTTGACGCCCACGGCCATCTGGGAGGCCTTGGGGCGGGGGTTGCCCAGGCAGCGCTCGGCGAGCACGGTGTTGCAGCCCTCGGCCAGGACGACCACCTCGGCGGTGATCTCGTCCTCGCCCGCGCGCACGCCGCAGACCTTGCCGGAGCCGTCCTTCAAGAGCTCCTCCACGGCGATGCCGCAGATGTACTCGGCGCCCGCGTCCTCGGCCTTGGAGGCCAGCCACTGGTCGAACGGCCCGCGCAGGACGCTGTAGGAGTCCTTGCCCTCCTCGGCCAGCTCCGGGCTGGCGAAGTCCACCGCCAGCTGCGCCGCGGGGTCCATGAACGCCATGCGCTCGTGGGTGATCTTGCGCTCGAGGGGCGCCTCCTGCTCGAAGTCCGGGAACACCTTCTTGAGCGAATGCGAGTAGATCCGCCCGCCCGTCATGTTCTTGGCGCCGGCGAAGTTGCCGCGCTCGACCACGAGGACCGACTTGCCGGCGCGCGCCAGCTCGTAGGCCGCCACGGCCCCGGCGCAGCCGGACCCGACGACGATCGCGTCGAAATCAGCCATGTCCTATCCTTTCTCGTATCGGGGTGAAGGGGCCGCTTCCCGCGGCCCCTTTCGCGCCGGCTCCCTACAGGGCGGCCGCCAGGGCGGGCAGGACCGTCTTGAGGTCGCCCACGATGCCGTAGTCGCACTGCTTGAAGATGGGGGCGTTCTTGTCCTTGTTGACGGCGAACATGGTGCCGGCGCGGTTCACGCCCACCATGTGCTGCATCTGGCCGGAGATGCCGACGCCCACGTACACCTTCGGGGCCAGCATCACGCCGGACACGCCGATGTAGGCTTCCTTGGGCATCCAGTCCACGCCCTCGGCCAAGGGGCGCGAGCATCCGCACTCGCCCCCGATCTTGGCGGCCAGGGCGCGCATGAGCTCGAGGTCGGCCTCCTCGGCGAAGCCGCGGCCGCCGGCCACGACCACGTCGGCGGCGGGCAGGTCGACGTCGCTGGCGGGCAGGTCCTTCTCGCCCGTGACGCGCAGGGCGCGCTCGGGAGCCTCGAACGCTGCCTCCTCGACGGCGTCGGTGCCCGTGGCGGCGGACTCGTCGAACACGCCCGCGCCCACCGTGTAGACGGCCAGGCTGCCGGCCGGCTTGCTCTTGCGCTGGCCCACGCCGCCGAAGTACATGGTGGTGGCCAGGCCGTCGGCGAACTCGATGACGTCGGTGACGGCGGCGGTCCCGGCGTGCGCGGCCAAGCGGCCCGCGAGCACCTTGCAGCGGCGCGTGGGCTCGACCAGCGCCACGGACGGGGCCTCGGCGTCGGCGATCGCGTTCACGGTCGCGTACGCGTCGTCGATCGCGGAGCCGGCGGGGACGTCGACGTGGACGACCTTGTCGGCGACGCCGGTCGTCGGCTCGACGCCGGGGGCTACCAGGACGACCTCGTCGGCCATCGTGCGGGCGCCCGCGCACAGGGCGCGCGCGGCGAGCGGGGTTTCGGCTATAACGAGTACTTTCATTGCTGAGCCAACCTTTCCTACAGGGCCGCTTTGAGGGCGGCTGCGAACTTTTCGATGTCGCCGTCGACGGAGGCGTCGAGGATCTCGAGCTTGCGCTCGGCCTGCTGGGGGGCCTTCGTCTCGACGATCTCGACGACGGCCGGGGCGGCCTCGGAGGCGGCTTCGACCGTGGAGGGCTTCTTGCCGGCGGCCAGGATGTCCTTCATGCCCGGGATGCGCGGCAGCGCGACGTCGGGGACGACGGACACGACGGCGGGCAGGTCGACCTGGACGGTCTGGACCTGGGACTCGAGCATGCGGTCGCACGTCGCGACGCCGCCCTCGACGGAGATGGCGCACACCGCCGTGACGACCGGCAGGCCCAGCGCGTCGGCCAGCTGCACGTCGACCTGCTGCGCGTAGTTGTCGGCGGAGCCGTCTCCGCACACGACCAGGTCGAACCCGCCCTGCGCGCCGGCCAGCTTCGCGAGCATGGCGGCGGTGGCGTGCGCGTCCAGGTCGGCGCAGGCGTCGTCGGCGACCATGGCCAGCTCGTCGACGCCGCGGGCCAGGATGCCCTTCTTCAGCTTCGAGTCGTCGGCCTTCGCGTCGGCGACCGACACGGCGACGACCTTCGAGCCGTCGTGCGCGGCGGCCAGCTGGGCCGCGGCCTCCAGCGCGTTCAGGTCGTAGGTGGAGACGATGCGATGGGCCTTGGAGTCGTCCAGGCTCCTATCGGCAGCGACGACGATATCCTGATCGTCGGCCAGAACTTTGATGGGAACGATGATGTTCATGGTATGACTATCCTTTCTAACTTATCGTCAGCATGCCGCGCGTGCGACATGGACGCTTCGACCAAACGGTTGGGTACCGCACAAAGCGGCTAGGCGATACGCAGCGGTTGGACCAAGCGTCCATGTCCGCAGGCGATACCGTGGCCGGCCGGGAAGGTCGGCCACGGTGCGCAGCGTTGCTGTTACTGCTGATGCTTGGCAGCGGCTTCCTCGAACTGCTTCTCGAAGAAGATCTTCTTGGCCAGGACCAGGTGATACTCGCCGGTCTGGAGAACGTCGCCGTTCTGGTCGATCATCGACATCTGGATGATGATGACGCCGCGTTCGGGCTTGTTGTCGTCCTTCGCAACAATCTCGGACGTGGTGTAGACGGTGTCGCCCACGGCCGGCATCTTCAGGAACTTCCAGTTCTTCGTGCCCTTGGTGGCAAGAATGGAGTTGTTCATCTTGGCCATCATGGGATCGGAGGGGTTGATGGAGGGCGTGAACGTGTAGATCAGCATGTGCTGAGCCAGCACGGTGTCATGGCCATGGGCCTTGCAGTACTCGAGGTCCATGTGAATGGGAGCCCACTCGCCGGAGATGCCGGCGAAGTTCAGGATGTCAGCCTCGGTGATGGTGCGACCCGTGGTAGCCGGCGTCTTGTGGTTCAGGGGCACGTCCTCGAAGAACCAGGTGTCCTTGAACTTGGCGTCGAAAGCTGCCTGCAGTTGCTCGTTCATAATGAGATCCTCCTCAAATGGTTGCTTGTGTTAGTTCTTCTTGGCGATGGAGTAGTAGCGCACGTTGTCGAGGCAGGTCGTGCCTTCCTGGTTGATGCCCAGGATGGAGATCTCGATGGTGCCCGTGCCGTCGCCGTTGTCCTCTTTGCCCACGATCTCGCACTCCAGGTGAATCGTGTCGTTGAAGAACACCGGGTTGAAGAACTTCACATGCTTGAAGCCCGTCAGATCGCCCAGAGTCTCGGCCGTAGCCGTCCAGAACTCCGTGCGCTTGAGCATGCCGCCCACCAGCGTCAGCGTGAGCGCGCCGTGAGCAACGTTCTTGCCGTACATGCCGGTCTTAGCAAACTCCTTGTCCAAGTGGACCAGGTTGTAGTCGCCCGTGATCTGCGCGAAGTTCACCACTTCAGCGTTGGTGATGGTGCGGCCACCGGGAGACTGGAACTTGTAACCAACCTCAACGTCCTCGAAGTACATCGGTGCTTGCAGCATTCTGACTCCTCCTTAATAGGTAGTGCTTCTTTGTATCGAATGCCCGCCGTCGGCGGCGGCGGGGTAATACCGTTGTTCGCGCTTATGCGCAAGGCTCATGCTCGGACAGCCCTTGCAGGCGCTGCTCAATGAGCTCTTTTCTTCTAATCTTGCCGAAATCGGTGCGGGGCATGCACTCGATGATCTCGAACGTCTTCGGGCACTTGTACCCGCTGATCTTCATACGAAGAAACGCGCTCAAGTCATCGAACGATATCGACGATGCATCCGTTCCCGCTTCAAGCTCCAGGATGGCATGCACGCGCCGACCCCACTCCTCATCGGGAATGCCGATCACCACGGCATCTTGAATGCCCGGGTAATCGAACAGGGCGTTCTCCACCTCGGCCGTGTACACGTTCTTCCCGCCGGTGACGATCATGTCCACCCGGCGGTCGGATATGTACAGATAGCCGTCGGCATCAAGCCAGCCCATGTCCCCCACGCTGCAGTAGCCCTCGTCATCGGCCGCTATGGACGGCGCCCCCACGTAATGCGTTATCAGGCCAGGAACCGGCTTGCCAAAGATCTCGCCAACCTGTCCGGCCGGCAGAACCTCGCCCTCCTCGCTCCTGATCTGGAACGCGCACCCCACGGGTCGTCCCACGCTGCCGCGATGCTCAAGCCACTCGTCGCCTCGAATGACGGCGGAACCCACCATCTCGGTTGCCGCGTACATTTCGTACACGCGATCCGCGCCCAAACGATCGATCCAGCCAAGCTTCACGCGGTCCGGGCAAGGCCCGCCGCTGTGGAACACCGCCTTCAAGCTGCCCAGGTTGCGCGTCGTAAACGACGGCTCGGCCATCATGCGCTCCATCATGGTGGGCACCAAACCAATGCAATCGATCTGGTGCTTCTCAATCAGCTCAAGCGCACGTGCAGCGTTGAACCGCTCCATCAAGTACACGGTCTGCCCGAAGAACAAGCCAATGTAGGTGGTGTTGTTGTACAGGTTGTGGAACAACGCACCCGGCACCAGCTGTCGACCCCATGCAATCTGGCCGGTCATAGCCGTCCAGCTTTCCAGATCGGCACCGCAGTACGCGGGTTTGATCCCCTGCACCACCAGCTTCGGCTTCCCGGACGACCCGCCCGTTGCCACCGCGCGCATCGGCGTGCAGGCGAAAAAGGGCAGGTTTTCGGAACCCTCCGGGAAGCCTCCGGCCATCCATTCACGCACGTCCTCTCGCGTAGCCGCACCGTGAGATCCTTCGAAATCCCAGTCCGACACAAGAAGACGGCAATCGATCAAACCAAGCAGATCGCGCTTTTCAGAAGCGGTTCCCTTGGGGGGCATGAACACACAGCAGGCTCCCAGCTGCCAAGCCGCGATGGTGACCACCGCATGCTCGAGGCAGTTAGGCAAGGCAACAGCTACGAAGTCTCCTTCGGCCACGCCCTGGGCATGCAGGTGGCTGGCCACCTTCTCCACCGCCTCGAACAACTCTTTGCGCGACATGCTGCGCTCGGATCCGTTGTTGGCGACTTCGACCAGCGCCGTCTCATCTCCCCATGCTTCAGCAAGCCTTCTAAGCTGCTGGGCAAGATCGATGGACTTCTGCGGAATGCCTTCATGCCGTGAGCTCATAAACGTCAACCCCCCCTTCGAACCGTACCCTCCTGCAATGCGACTATCAGACTAGCGGTACTGCTTGAGAATTTGCGGAGCGGTGTTGAACACCATAACCTGATCGGAACCGCCCGCGATGCGGCAGCTGCGGATGTCAACGTAGTAGCGACCCACGCGATGGTCGCCCACCACGCCGATGCCAGCCAGGATCTGCACGGCGTCGTCGACCACTTCGCAAGTGGTCTTGGAGCAGTAGTACTTCGCCATGCCGGCCAGGATGCGCACGTCTTCGCCGTTGTCGGCCTTCCAGCACAGCTTGTACAGCATGTTCATCATGTTCTCGATCTTGCAGGCCATGTTCATGACCATTTCCTGCACCAGCTGATAACGACCGATCTGCTGACCGAACTGCTCGCGCTGGTTAGCGTAGGCGCAAGCGTCCTCGAACGCGTTCACAGCCGTAGCGATAACGCCGGACACGTTGGCAATGCGCTCGCGGGTGAAGTTGTGCATGGTCTGCATGAAGCCGTTGTGCTCCTGGCCCAAGATGGCGGAGCGAGGCAGACGCACGTCGTTCAGGAACACTTCGCAGATGCTGGTGGGAGCATCCTCGTGACCCATCTTCGGAAGCTTGTTGATGGTCACGCCCGGAGTGTCGCGGTCGACCAGGAACATCGTAGCGCCGCGGTGCACGTTGTCCACGGTGGGGTCCTTGGCGATAACGATGATGGCCGGAGCCTCCATGCCGCACGTGGTGTAGTGCTTGCCGCCGTTGATGACCGCGGTGTCGCCGTCCCACGTGTAGGACGTCTGCATGCCGGCAACGTCGGAACCCGTCGAAGGCTCGGAGATGCCCAGAGCCAAGGGGGCGCCGCCCTCGATGTAGGGCTTGACGTACTTCTCGATCTGCTCGGGCGTTCCGAAGGCGCACACATCGAACATCGTGGGCATGCCCATGGAGTAGAACGCGGACAGCGGGCCGCCGTAGCGAGCGATGGTGAAGTTGGCCAGAGCAACCGTCATCAGGTCGACATCGGTGCCGCCAACCTCCTCGGGCAGACCAAGACCCGTAAAGCCAGCCTCAGCCATGGCCTTCCAGGCGTCCCAGGGGAACTCGGCGTTGCGGTAGCACTCGCGCTCCTTCTCGGGCGGGAACTCGCGCTCGAGAAGCTCCTTGATGCTCTCAAGAAGCAGTTCCTGCTCCTCGGTCTTGGAAAAATCGATCATTGGTGGTGCCTCCTTGGGCGTGTTGTTGCTCCGTGCGGGGGCGCGGGGAGCGCACCCCCGCACGGATCGGAAACGGTATTTCTTCGAACCGGCGTGCAGCCGCCGATCGTTCTTGCTTTGCTGCTATTCAGCGGCCTTCTTCTTGGCGGCAGCGGCGGCAGCCATCATCTTCTCCATGTTGTACTGGTCTTTGTTCCACTGGTCCTCTTCGGTCACGATGCCGCGCTCGCGCAGGTCGTCGATCTTGGCGTCGTCGAAGCCGTACTCCTTGAGGACTTCGCGGGTGAACTCGCCCGGATAGCCGCTGGCCACGAACTCAGCCTCGCCCGAAGAGAAGATGGCGGGAGCCTTGACGATGCCGATGTGCTTGCCGGAGGGATAGTCGATGCCCTGGAAGAAGCCGGCGTCCCAAGCCTGCTGGTCGTCCTGCAGGTCGGAGAAGTGCTGGCACAGGTCGAACGGGATGTCGGTGGTCATGAGCTTTTCGATAGCCTCGTCGCGCGTCACGCCGGCAAGAACCTCGGTGATGATCGGGGTGATCTCGGCGGAAGCGGCAAGCGCGGTCTGGTAGTCAGGCCACTTGGCGATGTAGCCCTCGTCCATGCCGAACGCATGCACGAACTCCGGCCAGGAGTTGTGCCACTGCAGGCCCATGAGCGCGATGGCCTTCTCGTCGGAGCACATGTACGGACGAGCCAGCGGCAGCACCGAGTTCGGATCCGTGGGATACTCGTCGCCGTAGGCAGCGGTCACGATGGGCACGCCCACGCTCCACATGCCGGCATGCATGAGCGCCACGTTGACGTCCTGGCCCTTGCCCGTGCGCTGCTGCTCGACGTACGCAGCCAGCACGGCCATCGCCAGGTAGGTGCCCGTGGGGATGTCGCCGAAACCGAAGTACGGGATCATGGGGTTGTCGCCCTTGATGGGGCAGTCCAGGTCGTAGCCAGCGCGCGCCGCGTACGAAGCAGCGTCGAAGCCGCCGCGCGGAGCCCACTCGCCCTTGGTGCCGTAGCCCGAGGTGGAACCGCAGATGATCTTCGGGTTGATGGCCGACAGGCTCTCGTAGTCAAGACCGAGCTTCTTGGAGTCCTTCGGGCGCAGGTGCGACAGGAACACGTCGCAGTCCTTCAGCATTTCCTTCAGGATGGCCAGACCCTCGGGGTTGCGGGTGTCCAGCGTGATGCAGCGCTTGCTGGCGTTGATGGAGTCCCAACCAGCCTGGTCGCCGTTGTAAATATGACGTGCAAGACCGATACCGCGGTTGCTGTCGCCAGTGGGCGGCTCAACCTTGATGACGTCGGCACCCCACTCGCCCAGGATGCGGCCGCCCATGGGAGCTGCCATGAACGCGGCGATCTCGATAACCTTCATGCCTTCCAGTAGTTTCAGAGCCATGATGCTTCCTCCTCTTTCTCAGGATGGATGTTTCGGCGATACCCCGACCGTTCGGGGTCGTCATGCACGGAGCAATGCCCCGCAGAAACCAAAGGGTGGTGGCGCGCTTCGGATGTGCGGTGCCGGATCGCGCGCCCGGATCCAGCACCGCAGGGGCGATGCGGTTACGCCTTCGGCATCCACATGGCCTGGACCTTCTTGCCGGTCTTGAAAGCCATGATCATGGAGATGGCGCAGACAACGATGAAGCCAAGGATCATGATGAGGGCCGGAGTGAAGCTGCCCGTGGCGTCGTAGATGAAGCCGTACGCCGGGATCAGGATCATGGAGCCGATGCCCGTGGCCATCATGACGATGCCGTAGATGGAGCCGAACTCTTTCTGACCGAACAGCGTGCCCAGAACCAGCGGGCCGATAACGCCCAGGGTGGCGGACAGGCAGCCGTAGAAGAACAGCGAGCCGAAGAACATGTACAGGTTCGTGCGGAAGAAGATCAAGCCGACCAGCGCGATGATGCCGCAGGCGCACGCAACCATCGTAGCCTTCAGGGGGCCCAGCTTGTCGGAGATCGTACCGAACACGATAGCGGCAATAGCCGTGCCGATCATGTACGCCGTCATGGCGAAGCCGCTGGTCACGGTGTCGAAGCCGGCCTCAATGGCAAGCGTGGGAACGATGGAGGCGAACGCCAGCGTGCCGGTGAGCAGCACCATGAAGATGAAGAAGAACCAGAACGTCGGGGTCTTCAGGGCTTCCTTCGAGGTCAAACCAGGCAGGTTCTTGGCGGCAGCAGCAGCGGCGGCCGGGTCGGCAGCCTGAGCCTTCGCATCCTCTTCGGTAGCGCCCAGGGGCAGCGTGTTCTTCTGCTCGGGAGTGCGGAACAAGAACAGCGCAGCCGGGATGACAACCACCAGGGCAAGCACGCCCAGCACGATGTAGCCCATGCGCCAACCGGACGAAGCTATGATGGAGGAAACGACCGGCGAAAGGACGGCGGAGCAGATGGCAACGAAGCTCATCATGATGCCCATGGCCAGGCCGTTCTTGTCCTTGAACCAACGGTTGATCATCATCGGGCCTACCAGCTGGGTCACGAACACCGAGCCGAACGCCATGAGCGCGGCCAGTGCATAGAAGCCCCACACGGCGTCGACCAGGGACAACGCCGCGAAGCAGCCCGCCTGCACGATAACGCCCACGATGGTGACGATGCGGATGTCGAACTTGTCGAGCAAACGACCCGCGAACGGGCTCCAGAACATGGTGACGAGAGCGGAAATAGACGACATCATCGCCACTTCGCCCACGCCGATATGCATATCAGCGCTGATGGGCTGGAAGAACAGGCCCATGCCGCTGTTGATGCCGCCACGGCACAGACCCATCATCAGCAAAACGCCGACGAGGACGAACCATGCGAAGTGAATCCCCTTTTTCTTGGCTGTATTGGTAGCCATCGATTACCTCCTGTTGTGCGGACGCGTCCCCCTCCGGGTTCGTGTCCAACAATTGCTTCCAACGTTGTAGTACGTTTTCCACTCTGCGAATAAAGCTGCACGTCGATGCGGTTTCGAAGGATCACTCGATGCGAAGCTTGATGCGCAGACGACACCGTGACATGCCCCATGCACGGTGGCCGGCCTTCCAGGAGCGTATGGCTGAGGTCCCTGACTATGAGTAGGATGGTCAAAACACGCGAAGTGACCTGCCAGTCGCCGAAAACGGCGGCATCTGAACAAGTTTCGTCTATACTTTGCGGTATCGATTCCTATGGCTTGGATCGGTCAGGGGGTAAGCCGGTTCGTCTCCGGGAAGGTGTGGCGCTGCTACGCCATGCCTTCAACCCCTTTCTCTAGGCAGTCCGAATACAACATGGCCGGGGCCCTGCAAGGGCGCACGCGACCAAGGCATGCCTTCTCAAGCTATAAAAATGAAGAGTTTCGTTGCGGATGCTTCGCCGTAGTTAGCGGACGAACAAGAAACGCGATGGGTTTGCAGAAGCGGAGCGAACAAAGCGGTTTCCTTCGGAAGCGTGAAACGCGAGAAGAACGCTTTGAACTGGCGGGGGCAACCTTTACGGTTCCAGGCCCATTTGCTCATGAGCATGCCCATCTTGGCTTGCTTTAAGCGATGGTTACGCTTGATATGCGACTTGACATCAAGAACAAACATATCAGTCCCCTAGAACGTTGCCCAGAGTCGAGGCCCGTTGCCTCGATCGATGGGTCATATAGTATCTTCCGACACATAATACGTCAACGCAGAATTTTATGTTCTTAAAAATATGTAGTAACTAAAGTATCGGCAGAATGCAGGGTGCGGGAAGGGGCGATAAACGCAGGGGCGGGGCCGATGCGCCCTTTGACCCGGCTCCGATTCTCCCTGCTTGCGCCGCTTCGTCGAGGTTCTGTCAAAACGAACGAGTTTTGCTGGTCCTCAAATCAGGATAAATACAGCAAGCAGCGCTCTGACCAGGCATGATGAAAAACACCCCTTGGCAACCTGCCCGCGAGAGGCAGAAAATCGCCGCAAAACTCGTCCGTTTTGACAGGATTGAAAAGCCCTGCGGCCAAATCGTCTCTGGCGTGCGACCGGCAAGGCCAACGAGGCTGGCCGGGCTGTCGCTTCAGACGAGCTCCTTGGCCGGCGCCGCAGTGCAAGCGTCGATAAACGCAGGGGCGGGGCCGATGCGTCACCGGTCCCGCCCCTGCGTTTGAGAAGGCTCCGCGCACAGGCGGCGGAGCCTTCTTCGATATGAAAAAGCCTACAGCATCAAGTCGCCGACAGCCTTCACGCGGATGCACAGCGCATCGCCCAGATACGCCATGGGGATGTCCTCCACGTCGACCACTTCCACGGTGCTGGGATTGGCGCCCGCTTCGATGGCTTCGTCGCATGCGCGCTGCTTCGATTCTGCAATCGCCTGGTCGCGCGGCGTTTCGGACAGCGAGAACACCTTGGCTATCTGGCCGGACACCTGCGCGATGGCCGAGCCCACGGCATTCGCCACGCCGAAGTTCTCCGGGCGCAGCACCTGGCCCGCGCCCTCAAGCTCTTCAGGCGAAAGAATGGATCCGCCGCCCACCAGGATGACGGTCACGTCGCCGGCAGAGGTCTTCATGGCGTCCACGGCGTCTTCGATGATGCGCTTGATCTCCACGTACGCCGCATCCACCAACGCAGCATCCAAGTGCGCCACCTTCGCAGGGTCGCCCACGCCATCAGCCAGACCCTTGGCCACCACGATGTCGGTAGCGGTCAGCGTCTGCCCGCCGAAGCACAGCGCCTCGCGCGTCACCTTGTAGCCCACGCTGTCGGGGCCCACGGTCACGCGGCCGTCGTCCAGCTGCCGCACCAGCGAGCCGCCGCCCAGGCCCACGGACACCAGGTCGGGCATGCGGAAGTTCGTGCGCACGTCGCCAATCTCCACGGCCACCATGCTTTCGCGAGGAAAGCCATGTGCCAGCACGCCCACATCGGTGGTGGTGCCGCCGATGTCCACCACTACGGCGTCCTTCTCCTGCGTCAGGAAGGATGCGCCGCGAATGGAGTTCGTAGGACCGCAGGCAATCGTGAAGATGGGATAGCGCTTGGCGTAGTCCACGGACATGAGCGTGCCGTCGTTCTGCCCCAGGTACACCGCCACGTCGGCCAAGCCCTCGGAAGCCAGCGCGGCCTCGAAGCTGTCGGCCGTCGTGCGCGCCACGTCGTAGAGCGCGGCGTTCAGGATGGACGCGTTCTCGCGCTCCAAGAAGCCGAGCGATCCGATTTCGGAAGACAGCGTAACGGGGAATTCCTCGCCCAGCTCCTCGCGCAGCACCGCCGCGGCGCGCTTCTCGTGCGCGTCGGAAACGGGAGAGAACACGCTGGTCACCGCAACGGACTCGAAGCCTTCTTCGCGGACGACGCGCGCAACCTCGCGAATCTCGTCCTCGTTGAGGGGGCTGATCTCGCGACCGTCGAACTCGTTGCCGCCGTGCACCAAGAAGTCGCGCACGCGCATGGCGCTCTTCAGCTCGTCGGGCCAGTCGGCCATGCAGCTGATGGCCGTGGTGGCCGGCGCTCCCACGCGCAAAGCGGCAACCTTGTTGAGACGCTTGCGCTCGACGATGGCGTTCGTGCAATGCGTGGTGCCCAGCATGGCGAAGCCGATGTTCTGAGCGGCCTCCATGCCAACCTGCGAGATCACTTCGTGCATGGCCGCAACGATGCCGCTCATGACGTCTGCGGTGGTGGGGCTTTTGGTGGCAGCGACCAGCTTCAGGTCGCCGTCGATGATAACCGCGTCGGTGTTCGTGCCGCCGACGTCGATGCCCAAGCGCCACGTGCGCAACTGACCTGCCATTATGCCTGCACCTCCTGGATTTTCGTCGCCTGAGCCGCCGCTACGCGCTCCTCAAGCGGCACGTAGTCGATGTCGTAGCCGAACGCGCGCGGACCCACTACGGCCAGGCCTTCGGGCGTGCGCCACTGCGGAGCGCACGGCATGCCCACCACAACCACGCGAGCACCGTACTTGAGGCCTTCCGTGGTAACGGGCGCGCCGGACTCCATGTCCAGCGACATGATAAGGTCGGGCGACGTGGTGACCGGCTGGCCGTCGCGCAACGCAATAAGGTTCTCGTTTTGGAACTCGATGATCAGCTGGCTGCCCTTGTCCTCGTCCAGGCCGTCCACGATGGCGCGCCCGCGCACGAACATGCCGTCGGTCTTGCGCTCCACATCCACCACTTTGCCGCGGAACAGGCGGAAGCCCTTGGTCACGCGCAACACGGCGTCGATGGGATCGGCGTGCTGCTCGCGCGCTTCGCGCATGGTGCGGCCGATTTCCTCGCACAGCGTAGGAGTGTCGGGAATGCAGAAGTCTTTGAGCTGCTTGCCCGTGCACGGGTACGAGGCCAAGATGGTGTAGCCGCCCATGACCGACGTGGCCTGGCGCGCGATGCGCTCGAGCCAGCGATCGTCGATGCCGCGCACCGTAACGGTGTTGCCCTTCTCGTCGGCGAGCACCGCCGGCTGGCCTTTCACGCCGTTGATGCCCAGCGTGGTCATTTGCAGTTCGGGAAACGCGCGCCCCATGAGGTCGCAGTCCACCACGGGAATCTGACGCGTCGCGCCCAGGATGAACGGGATGGTCGAGTTCACGCCGCCCGCTTCGACGGCGTAGATGGCGTAGGGTTCTTGCCCCAGCTCGTTGACCAGCTCGTCGTAGGTGGCCATGGGCTCGGCACCGCTGCAAATCTTCTCCACCATGATGGTGGGCGCGCCCATCATCTGCGAAACGCACACCACTGCGTCATCAGGAACCTCGTCAGGCGAGATAAGCTCCACCTCGCCGTACTTCTTGATAGCTTCGATGGCCATAAGCTTGCCAACATAGGGGTCGCCGCCCCCGCCAGCGCCAAGGACGGTTGCGCCAAGCGCCATGTCCTCGATCTCTTTGATGCCGATCTTCCTTCTCATGGTGCGTGAGCCCTTTCTCCGTGTAGCGTTGACATGACCAGTCTGTCATTCGGATTGTAATAGAGCAAGCCGGCAACGAACGCGTCGAACTTGCAAAGTGCCCAACAAAGCACCCGAACAAGCTGCGTTTTGCGCTTCATGCTAGGGTTTCGCGCACGGCGATGGCCTCCCCGGTTTGGCCCGGGTTTGCTTTTGTGCTTCCATTTTCGGCCAGCTCCTTGCAAGTTGCCCGCATTGCTTCCATACTTGCTGCATGCAACTTCGAGTACACCGTTCTTGCGCAGCCCACAAGCGCGATACCGCCAGTTCAAAGGGAATCGAGGGCTCGTCACGGCTGCTGTGCGGCATCGTGCCCACACACCAACAACCAGACCCAGCAGGGCCCCGGCAACGACCGCGCCGGACGGCGGCCGCAGGAAACAGTACCGATTGACGCGCAGCCAGCGCCAATCGGTATGCACCACAGTTTGCCAGACCAAGAAAACAAGGAGACGCCATGATCCTGAAGCAGCTGATAGAGCTCTACGACATACTGGACTCGCCTACCGCAAGCGGGCAAGCCGCCGTCGAGTACCTGCGCAGCATCGATCCCGCTTGCGATGCGGAAACCTACGTGCTGGAAGGCCCCAAAGGCGCAACCGACATGGTACGCGTGCGCATTCCGGGCTCGCAGGGACGCGCCGCGGGCGGCGACGCCCCCACCATCGGACTGCTGGGCCGCCTGGGCGGGCTGGGCGCGCGACCGGAGCGCATCGGCTTCGTGTCGGACGGCGACGGCGCGCTGACGGCGCTGGCCTGCGCGGCGAAGCTGCTGTCCATGCATGCGCGCGGCGACGTGCTGCCCGGCGACGTGTTCGTATCGACCCACGTGTGCCCGCATGCTCCCACGTTCCCGCACGAGCCGGTGGCGTTCATGGGCTCGCCCGTGGCAACCGCCGACGTCAACCGCGAGGAAGTGGGCGGCGCCGACGCGCTGGACGCCGTGCTGGTGGTGGACACCACGAAGGGCAACCGCATCATGAACGATCGCGGGTTCATGATCTCCCCCACCGTCAAGCAGGGTTGCATCCTGCGCGTAAGCGAAGATCTGGTGTCGCTTGTCGAGATAGCAACCGGACGACGCGCCCGCACGTTCCCGCTGACCATGGCCGACATCACACCGTACGGCAACGGGCTGTACCACCTGAACTCCATCCTGCAGCCGTGCACGGCAACCGACGCGCCCGTCGTAGGCGTTGCCATCACCACCGAAACGGCGGTGCCCGGTTGCGCGACCGGGGCCACGCACCTGACCGATCTGGACGAAGCGGGTTCGTTCATGATCGAGACGGCCAAGGCCTTCGGCGCGGGCAAATGCTCCTTCTACGACGCCGACGAGTACGCCCGGTTCGTGGAACGCTACGGATCGATGGCGCACCTGCAGGGAATGGGCGCGCTGCCTGCCGTAGACCCGCAGGCATAAACTCGCTGCAGCTGAAACGGATGCCCGCGAACGACAGCGCTTTCGAGCAAAGTCGCTTCGCGGGCATCGCCGCTTGCAAGCATCTTCGCCCGAAACGTACGCTTTCAGGCGTCAAACCGTACGTTTCGGGCGAAGATGCGAACGAACAGAGACGCATCAACTCGAAAGGCTGCTTATGAACCTGCAAGAACGCGCACAAACGATACTTTCGACGAACCTCGCGCTGGGCGAGGACGAAACGCTGCTGGTGGTGACCGACGACCCCACGCGTGAAGTGGGGCAGCTGTTCTACGACGCCGCCCGCGCGCTCGGCCGGCGCGCGCTGCTCATGGTGATGCCCGAAGGACGCGTGACCGGCGAAGAGCCGCCCGCCGCCGTGGCCGCGGCAATGAAGACGGCAGACGTGGCGCTGTGCCCCACCGCGAAGTCGATCACCCACACCACGGCGCGCATCGAAGCAGCTGCCGCAGGAACGCGCGTGGTAACCATGCCCGGCGTCACCATGGACATGCTGCGCGACGGAGCCGCATGCGCCGACTACGCTGAAGTGGAGCGTCGGACGATGGCGCTGACCAAACGGTTGACGCATGCGAAAACGGCGCGCATCGAGAAGGACGGACACGTTCTGACCATGGACCTGAACGGGCGCAACGGCGTAGCCAGCCCCGGCGTGTACCGCACGCCGGGCGCAAGCGGCAACTTCCCCTCCGGCGAGGCGTACATCGCGCCGCTCGAAAGTGGCGCGAACGGCAGCGTGGTTATCGACGGGTCGATGGTGGGCATCGGCACGCTGGCCGAACCGCTGGTGGTGACCCTGGAGAACGGGCGGTTGGTGCAGGCGGAAGGCGGCGACGCAAACGGCACCTACGCCGAGCAACTGAGCATCCTGTTCGCGCGCCCGGAGAACGGCACCATCGCCGAGCTGGGCATTGGCACGAACGAGCGCGCCAAACTCTGCGGCATCATTCTGGAGGATGAAAAGCTGTACGGCACCGTGCACGTCGCATTCGGCACGAACGCATCGTTTGGCGGCGTGACCAAGGCAGACTGCCATTACGACGGCATCGTGCTTCGCCCGACTCTGTACTTGAACGACGAGTGCGTCATCCGCGACGGCGAATTCTGCGAAATCATCTGATTCTTGCGATGCCCGTCGGACGCGGTTTCGGGACAATGCGGCAAACCGGAGACATCCGTCTGGCGAAAGGAACCGTACATGCTCGTTGAATTTAAGGGGATGGCCCCTGACGTAAGCCAAGCCGCCTACATCGCGCCGAACGCTGCGATCTGCGGAGACGTGACGCTCGGCGAAGGAAGCTCGGTGTGGTTCGGTGCGGCGATTCGCGGCGAGGTTGCCCCTATCCGTATCGGGAAGAACAGCAACGTGCAGGACAACGCCACGCTGCACAGCGACCACGACTGCCCCATCGTGCTGGGAGAACGCGTTTCGGTGGGACACAATGCCGTGGTTCACGGCGCCGTCATCGAAAACGACGTGACCGTGGGCATGCACGCAACGGTGCTGAACGGCGCCGTTATCGGGGCGGGGTCGATGATCGCAGCCGGCGCGCTTGTGAAAGAACGTCAGGTTATCCCACCGTGCTCTTTGGTAGTGGGCGTTCCCGGCAAAGTGGTGCGCACGCTCGATGCCGAGGCGGTGGCGCGCAACGTAGCCCACTCGCAAGAGGCGTACATCGCAGATGCGCAGGAATACGCGCGCTCGCGCGTGGTGGAATAAACCGCTGCAGTCCCGTTCGGCCGCGCAGCCGAACGGGACAAGCGACCAGGGTCGAGGAGCAGTCGGTCGAGGAGCGGAAGGCCGATCCTTCGCCCTCGCCCTCGCCCTCCCGTTCCTCGACCGACTGCAGCACCGTGCGACGGCGCTAGCTCAACCAGTGAACGCGAGACTCCTCGTAACGGTCGGCACCCTTCGCTGCGGGCGGTGCCGCAGGATGCCCCAGCGCAACAAGGGCAAACGGCTGAATGCCCTCCGGTGCGCCCACGATGTCCGCAACAGCCTTCATGGGCTCTTCATCAGGCGCAATACCCATCCATACCGCTCCTAGATCCATGTCGGCCACAGCAAGCAGCAAATTCTCAACCGCGGCGCCCATGTCCTGCACAGCCAGGTTAGGGAAGCGCAAGCCTTCGGTGCGCATGCAGGCAACAATGACGCACGGCGCCGCATCAGCCGGCTTCGCATACTTCGTGACCTGGGACAACCGAGAACGATGCTCGGCATCTCGCACCACGAAAAACTCCCAAGGCTGCTGGTTTCCACCCGAGGGAGCGGCCATGGCAGCACGCAGGGCCGCCCGCACCTGATTGTCGGTCACTGCTTCGTCCGTAAATGCGCGAACGCTCGCTCGCTTGTAAATCGCTTCAACCATAAGAGCCTCCCTTTCCAGGAATCGCTGATCGTTTCTGCTTCATACCCGCAGTATACTTACTCGCAGCGTTTTGGAGAACACGCGCTTCTCATGAACAGGGGGCACCATGGCCTATCCAATGACCCGTCGATCGTTCTGCGCTCTATCCGCCGTCGCACTTGCAACGCTGGGAATTCCCGGACGCGCGCTCGCCGACGAGATCGAAGCCGCCGCGGCACCCGGCCCCATCGTCATCGTCCATACGAACGACGTGCATTGCGCCGTGGACGAGAATCTGGGCTACGCGAAGCTGGCCGACTACGTGAAAACCGCACGCTCGACCTACGGAGGCGACAACGTCACGCTGGTCGACGCGGGCGATGCCGTGCAGGGCAAGGCCATGGGCACGCTCTCGAAGGGCGAGTACCTGATCGACATCATGAAACAGTGTCGCTACGATATGGCCATCCCCGGCAATCACGAGTTCGACTACGGAATGGACCAGTTCAACGTGCTGGTTTCGCGTGCAAAGGACGCATCGGACCCGCAGGCCGGGCCAATCCAGTACCTGTCGTGCAACTTCACCGACCTGCGCACGGGCAACCTCATGCTCGACCCGTACGCCATGCGCACGTACGAAACGTCCGCCGGGCAGAAGCGCGTGGCGTTCGTGGGCATTTGCACGCCCGAGTCGCTGACGAAATCTTCGCCTGCGCATTTCCAGGACCAAAGCGGCGCGTACGTCTACGGGTTTTGCGAAGACGACTCGGGTTCCAAGCTGTACGCAGCCGTGCAGAGCGCCGTCGATGCAGCGCGCGAGGCCGGCGCGGACTACGTGGTTGCCATGGGGCACCTGGGACGCTCCGGCGTGACCCCGCGTTGGAGCAGCAGCAGCGTGGTGGCGAACACCTCCGGTATCGACGTGATGATCGACGGGCACTCTCACGAAGAGTACGTGGACACGCTGCTCAACAAGGACGGCGTTCCAGTGCTGGTCACGCAAACGGGAACCCAGCTTGAAAGCATCGGGCGAGTCATCATCGATCCCGCCGCCAACAGGATTGCAGCAAGCGCGGGCGCCTGCGCAGGCGAGCTGATAACGGCGTGGGACGGCATCGACGCAGCAACGGCGGCGGTCGTCAACAACAAGAAAGCCCAGATAGAAGCAATAACGGGGCAGAAGGTAGGCTATTCGGACGTACGGCTTATCGCAACCGAAAGCGACAACTACACCTGGGCCGTTCGTCAGCGCGAGACGAACCTAGGCGATTTCGTGGCGGACGCGTACCTGGCCCTCGCCTGGCATGGCGGCATAATGGCCGAGGTGGCGCTTGTCAACGGCGGCGGCATCCGCGCGAACATCGAACCGGGAACGATCACGTACGGAGACGTTATCGACGTGCAGCCCTACAGCAACCAGCTCTGCTACATAGAAACCAAGGGCCAGAACATTCTGGATGCACTTGAAATGGGCGCGAGCAAGCTACCCGAAGGAAGCGGCGGATTCATGCAGACGTCTGGCGTAACCTACGCCGTGCGCACCGACGTGCCCTCGTCCATCGAGATCGACGACAAGGGAAGCTTCGTGCGCGTGGCCGGAGAATACCGCGTGCGAGACGTGCTGGTGGACGGACGGCCGCTCGATACGGAAAGAACGTACAAGATGGTGTCGCACACCTATATGATCATGGAGGGCGGCGACGGCATGACCATGTTCAAGGCAGACGATCCCGTGCTGCTCGACGTGGACAACGCCGCGTTGATCGAGTACCTGAAATACGACTTGAAAGGCGTCATCGGCAGCGAATACGCAAGCGAAGGCGGTCAAGGGCGCATTGCCATCAAGAACGGTCCCGATCCTGCACCCGAGCCAGAGCCCCAGCCCCAGCCCGAACCGATGCCGGTGCCGACGGCCAAGCCCGACCCCAAGCCGCTCGCACGCACTGGCGACTCCGCCGAAGCCGTGGTCATTGGAGCCGCCGTGACGGCCGTTGCAGCAGGCGCCGTCGCCGTGAGCGCACGGGACAAGCTGGACGCACATCAGGAGCTGTAACGAGCGCGCCCTCGTTAACGCAGCACGCCGCACGGGCCGCTGCAGCGTCCCTGATTCGCACGTTCACGAGCCCCGAATGCGAACTGCCCCGCCGATTCGGCGGGGCAGTTTCAACGTGCAGGTTGCATGCGAGCTTTCTTGGCCTATCACCCTGGCTGGCGCAGTGCGTCACGCGGGCCGCAGCGTCGGCATGTTCCGGCGGTCGTCAACCACCGGAACAAGTTAGGCCATAAGCTTCGTTACTGCGTTTGCGTAAGCCACGGGATCGTCGATGGGCATGCCCTCCACGATCAGCGCCTGGTTGTACAGGATGTCGGCGTAGAGCTTCACCTTATCGGCATCGCCGCCCGCCTGCGCTTCTTTCAGCACCTCGAACACAGGGTGCTTCGCGTTGATCTCCAGCACGCGCTCGGATTTCGGGCCTTCGGCCCCATCGGGCATCTGAGCCATGATGCGCTCCATCTCAAGCGACACCGGACCCGCCGCCGTAATGCACGCGGGCGCATCACTCAAGCGCGACGACACGCTCACCTTCGTCACGGCATCGCCCAGAGCATCCTTCATGGCCGCGAACAGGGTCTCGTTCTCCTTGGCGGTTTCTTCGGCTTCCTTCTTCTCTTCCTCGGAGGCCAGATCCAAATCGCCCGAAGCCACGTTCTTGAGCTCCTTGGGGCCGGTGCCCTCGATGGGCTTGCCGTCGGCGTCAAGCTCGGGCTCGGGACCGTACGCCATCATCGACTGGAAGCAGAACTCGTCCACGTCGCGCGTGCACAGCAGCACGTCGTAGCCCTTCTCGAGCACCGTCTTCACGATGGGCATCTTGCCCAAGCGCTCGATGCTCTCGCCCGCAGCGTAGTAGATGGCCTTCTGATCAGCCGGTGCGGCTTCCAGGTACTCGTCAAGCGTGACCAGTTTCTGCTGCTTGGCGGAGTAGAACAGCAGCAGCTCAGCCAGCTCGTCCTTCAACATACCGTAGCTGGTGTAAATGCCGAATTCCAAGCCGCGGCCGAAATCCTCGAAGAACTTCTCGTACGTCTCGCGGTCGTTGTCGCGCATCTTCTTGAGCTCGGAGGTGATCTTCTTCTCGATCTTCTTGGCAATGGCGCGCAGCTGGCTGTTGTGCTGCAACGTCTCGCGCGAAATGTTGAGCGTCAGATCCTGGCTGTCCACCACGCCGCGCACGAAGTTGTAATGGTCGGGCAAAAGCTCCTCGCACTTCTCCATGATGAGCACGTTGGAGCTGTACAGGGCCAGGCCCTTCTTGAAGTCCTTGCTGTACAGGTCGTACGGAGCGCGGCCCGGAATGAACAGCAGCGCGTCGTAGCTGAGCGCGCCCTCGGCATGAATGCTGAACGTACGCGCCGGGTCGGAGAAGTCGTGGAAGTCGGTCTTGTAGAACTCGTTGTACTCCTCGTCGGTAACTTCGGAGGCGCGGCGCTTCCAAATGGGAATCATCGAGTTGATGGTTTCGACCTCGGTGTAATCCTCGTACTCGGGCGTGTAGTCGTCACCCGCATCCTCGGGCTTCGGCTTCTCGCGCGTCTTGGAAACTTCCATCTGCACGGGGTAGCGCACATAATTGCTGTAGCGCTTGATCAGGTTCTTCAAGCCGTACTCGGACAGGAACGTATCGTAGTTGTCGTCGTCGGTGTTGTCCTTGAGCGTAAGGATGACGTCGGTGCCGTGCCCGTCGCGCTGCGCCTCGGAAATGCTGTAGCCCTCAACGCCGTCGCTTTCCCAAGCCCACGCTTCGTCGCTGCCGTACGCCTTCGAAACCACGCGCACGCTCTTGGCCACCATGAAAGCGGAGTAGAAACCCACGCCGAACTGGCCGATGATGTCCACATCCTCGCCCTGCACCTCGGCGTTATCGGCCTTGAAGGCCATGCTGTCGGAATGAGCGATAGTGCCCAGATTGAGATCCAGGTCGTCCTTGGTCATGCCCAAGCCGCTGTCGCTGACGGTAACGGTGCGCGCATCCTTGTCGAACGACACCTGAATGCGCAGCTCGTCCTTGCTCAGCTGGATGTCCTTGTCGGTAAGGCTTTTGAAGTACAGCTTATCCACCGCGTCGGACGCATTCGAGATAAGCTCGCGAAGGAATATCTCGCGGTTCGTGTAAATGGAGTTAATCATGAGGTCGAGCAGTTTCTTGCTCTCTGTCTTGAACTTGCGCATGGTCGGCATCGCTCCCTTTCGTTTCGTCGTCTGTCATGCAAAGGGCCAAGCTGCCAACCGTCTTCGCGCATGGAAGCATCCTGATTTAGCAGTCTCAGCCTTCGAGTGCTAAATCAGGATTGTAAACCGACCTCGAAAGATGTCAAGCGCATCGCACAATACTCCGCAGTTGCTCCTCGATCATTCGGCAAGTTCGCAACGGATGCTTTTCATATCGGGCGAATACCCCGCACGTGAGCGCTTTCCGTTCATCTTGGCCGAGAACAGCGCCTCGTCGGCCTTCCGATACAGCTCGTCGAACGAAGCGCCCTCCTGCGGCGCCAAAACATACCCCGCCGAAGCCGAGAACAAGAAGGTACGGCCATCCGTCACGCGACGAACCTCCATCGCGCGCAAAGCCCGGTCAAGGGCGTTCTCGAGCGACGCAACGTCAACGTCCTCGCACCACACCAAGAACTCATCGCCGCCCATGCGGCATACGATGTTATCGGGGAACACGGCTTGCAACGATTTGGCCATGTGCGTGATGACTTCGTCTCCGTAAGCGTGGCCGAACACGTCGTTGGCCAGTTTGAAGGAATCCAAATCCAGCATGACCAGCGCGCACGGCAGCTCGTTCAACGACCCTTCGCGCACGGCACGCAGACGACCTTCTATCTTGGGAATGGCGGACTGCCGATTGCGCAGCCCCGTCAGCGCATCCGTTTCCGCCATCTTAGCCAATTGCCCGCTCTGCTCCTTCAGCTGCCGCAGCGCCTCGACGTTCGCCTTGCTGCGCAAGGACTCGTTTCGACGGTCGGTCACGTCAAGGTAGTACCCCACAGCGCGAATGGGCCGACCTCGGTCGTCGCGCACGGTCTCGCACGCGGTCTCCAGCCAGATGGTGGTTTCGTCATCAAGCTCGAACGGCGCCTCGAACGACAAGCGGGCATGATCCCGCGCAGCGTAAACGCGGCGGAAAAAGTTGGTGAACACCTGCCGATATCCAGGAGGAACGTAACGGAACGGAAGGTCTTCAAGGTCGAACCCTTCGACTATCATCAGGTTCTCCTCTATGCGACCGACATGGCCCAACACCCGATCGACCACCTCGCTTCGAGAAAGCACCAGTCGATTGTTCTCCATATCCCAATCCCAAATTTTCACGCCAGCCTGGCTCAAAACGCCCTCGAGCTTTCGTTGGGCAAGCCAAAGCTCTTGCTGGCGGTCTTTGATTTCGGTCACATCGGTGCACAAGCACAAGGCCGTATGCTTCGCCGGCAGCATCTCGACCCGGCGCGCTTCAATGTGCATCCAAACGTCTTCCTGCCCTGAGAATCGGGCTTTCGTAACGACAACAGCCTCTTCCCCGCATTCGATTTTATCAGCAATCAGGTCGACAAGGCGACGCTCGCCTTCCTCGGACCGAGCATACAGATGATCCAAGACAACCTTCTCGTACTGCTCGCAGGAAAGACCGTGCTTCCCCGACACCCCGCACGCCACCACGTGCGCGCACACGCGTTCGCGGTCGGACCACGACAGCAGCACGATGTCGTTGGGCGTATGCTCCATCAAAATGCGCATCATGTTGCGAAGCTCAACCGTTTCGGTCACGTCGACCACAACGCCCTGCAAAAACGACGTTCCCTCGTACTCCAAAAAGCGGCTTTGATCAACCACCCAACGATACCCGCTTTTTGCTCGCATGCGATACTCCAAGGGGAACGGCTGCGCATCGCCCTCCTTCAAGGAGGCCACCCCCTTCAGAACGCGCTCGCGATCTTCGGGGTGGATCATATTCATGTACTTGTCATCGAACAGCTCCTTGATCTCTTCGTGCGTATAGCCGAACATCTCAAGAAAGCGATCGCTTATATACAAGAAGTCATGCGTGGGGCCGTCGAGGCAGCGATGGTATCCTCCGGGCATGTCTTCGTTCAAAAACGCCAGTTCGTCGTTGCGGCTCAGCAAAAATCGGTTGCGCTCCGCAAGATGCTGCTGAACCATCATCACTTCGGTGATGTCCGTGCACGCGCTGACAATGGCCATCCGCCCGTCCTCGGCCTCCACGACGCGCCCTTTGTCGATGGTCCAGAACCACGTTCCGTCCTTTTTGGTCATGCGATACGTTGTGGTGTACTCAAGGCCCACGTAGTATTCGGGGCCGATGTCGGCCACAACCGAGTCGAAATCGTCGGGATGGATGGTGTTGCCAACCTGCCAGTCAATGGATTCCGCCAGCTCTTCGTAGGAATCGTACCCCAGAAGGTCCACCATGGCCGCATTGGCGAAATACAGAGGGAAGCCCGGCTCGCAGTACCCGCCGATCAAGCCGCCCGGCGACATTTGAGCGGAAATGGACAAGGCGGTCTTGCGATTTTCTTCGGTCAGGTTCATCAGCGAGAAATCCGGCGAATTCGCGCCCGCCACCGCAGAAAGCGCGCGGCGCGAGGTTTCCAGCTGGCGCGCCTGCTGCTGCTCTTGAGTCACGTCCCTCAAAGACCCCAGGTAAAGCGCATGTCCGTCGCGCTCGCGCAAAAAAACTAGGCGCATTTGCAAATGAACGGTCTTTTCGCCAGCGCGCATGCGCCGCACCACGGCGGTAGCACCGTTCGGAACGCTTTGGCGAGCGCTTTCGAATGCCGCCACAATTTCATCCCAATCGGCCTCGTACGCCTGACGTGCGAAGCTATACCGCTGTTCGTGCAGGTCAACGGGGTCAATGCCCGTAAGCTGGCAATAGTGCTCGTTGGCGCTCAGCAATTCCACTTCGCCATCATGGAAGTCGTACAGCACCAAGGCGCCCATGATGTCGTCGAACATGGTTTTGCTCAGCATTTTGCTCTCAATCAAATCTCGAATGCTGAACTGGTCGATCGAATCGGCCTGCATACCGCGGAAATCGACGTTTCTCCGAGCAGCGATAAGCGGCTCGAACTCCTCTTTCGACATGGGACGGTAGAAGAAGTACCCCTGCCCGTACAAGCATCCCATCTGCGCAAGCAACGCGCGTTGGGACTCGGTTTCGACCCCTTCCGCAATGACCTGCATATCCAGAAGCCTTGCCATGCCGATGATCGATTCCAGAATGCCGCGCCCCTTGCGGCTGCGCGCGTCCACAGCCTCAAGCAGCTTCATGTCCAGTTTCAGAACATCGACGCTTACGTCTTTCAGCATGTTGAGCGACGAGTACCCGCTGCCAAAATCGTCCATGTGCACCGAAAGGCCCAGATCGTGCAACCCGTCGACGATAACCGCCATCAGATCGCAGTCTTCAACGTAGGCGCTTTCGGTAATTTCAACCGCCAGCAAGCGAGGGTCGATGCCGTATTTGCGGATCAGCTCCTCGAACGTGGCAAGGACGTCCAACGCGTACAAATCCCGGCGCGACACATTGACGGAAATGGGAACGGGCGCGTGGCCCCTTTTCATCCATTCGCGAAGAGAGCAGCACACTTCTTCCCAAATGTGCAGGTCAAGAGTGGTAATTAGCCCATTTCGCTCCAACATGGGAATAAATCGATCAGGAGGAATCAGCCCCCGCTCGGGATGATCCCAGCGCACGAGCGCCTCAAGACCCACGATCTTTCCCGTAGTGATGTTGCACTTGGGCTGTGCGTAGAACGTGATCTCCCCGTTCGACAAGGCGCGCTGAACCTCCAGCAAAAGGGAGTGATCGTCCTCGATCTCTCGCAGCATGCCCTCGTCGTACCATCGCGAGCGCTGCGCGTAGTCGCCTTTGACCGAAGCCAGCGCCAGCAACGCTCGATCGTACATCGTGCTTACGGGAAGCGACCGATCGTCAACAAGATACAAGCCGAAGGCCGGCAAAAACCCCATGCCCCGCCCATGCCGTAGCGTGCTTTGCGAAATACGGCCTTGCAAACCCTCGATCGCCTTGGGCGAACAGGGAATCAGCATGCAGAAATCGTCGCCGCGCAAGTATCCCGCCACGCCGTTTTGCTGCACCGACGCCTCCCTGAGCAACCTTCCCACTTCTTCGAGAAATCGGTCCCCGGCCTCTTCTCCATGCCATTCGTTGAACAGCTTGAAGTGCTCGATGTCGATGGCCATCAGGCAGTACGAGCGATTCGGGTGGGCGGCAAGGGCGTCGGCGACGGCGCGGAAAAATGCTGCGCGCGTGTACAAGCCGGTCAAAGAATCGATCGGCGGAGAATCGGGCACCCCTAAATCAGGCTTGTCGGTTTTGCGGCTCAAGAATATATGGCAATCGCCCGCACCGGGCCATTCGATATCGCTGACTTCCGTTTCCACCCAGCTTTGAAGCACCTGATTGTACAGAAGGCCCTTGTTGCTGTGATCGAGCAGCAACGGGCAATCGTGACACGGCGCCGATTCGCCGCGCAAAGCGTGATAGCAGCACATTCCCCATTGCAAGCCAGGAAAAGACTCCGCAGCCTTATCGTTGAAATAGACGATGCGATAGTCGCCGTCGATTACATAGGCACTGGTTTCGACCTCTCCGAACGCTGCCCCCATGGGCGCACCACCTTTATCCAAGGAACGGGTGCCGGCCTTTGTCGGCTCCTGGTCTTTGCCTTCACGTGAGAATTATTGTACGACATATTCACACATAATAACAAAGCAGCCGAGAACCTTTGCCGCTACCGCACCGGCGCGGCCTGCAAAACCGTGTCCATGGCGTAGCGCAACACGTCAGAACGGTTGACGGTTCCCACCACAAGGCCCTCGCTTACCACCGGGACCTTCTTCAGTCGGCGCGACGCCAGCAACGAACATGCCTCTTCGAGCGTGGCGTCGGCATCAAGCGCGATCAGCTTCTCCGTGGCTATCGTGCGCGCCGGCAGCAGCATGAGCTCGCGCAAGCGTTCGTCGATGCCCTGGTCGTTGGCTGCCTTCATAAGCGAGTACGCGCCCGTGACCACCGGATGACGGTCGGCAAGATAGCGCATGACGTCGCCGTCGGACACGAAGCCCACCGGATGCCCCGCCGCATCCACAAGAGGCAAGCCACTCACCTTAAGATCCACGAACGCGCGCATGACCTGGCTTACCGTCGAATCGGCAGGCATCGTGTACGGATCGGGCTCCATCAGCAGGGCCAAGCACGGCACGGAATGCCCGATGCGCTCGGCAGTTCGCTTTCGCGCGGCGCGGGCGTACAGAAACGACAGCACGAACCCGGCTGCGGCCACCCCGCTTGCCACCAACATGGCCAGCGAAAACCCTTCGGCCGCAGCCTGGGACGCGCTCGCTCCCTGAGCGACGGCCGCAATCTGTCCCGTCGACATGATGCCAATGTAAAGGGACGGGCCAACGCATGCCGCAATTTGAACAACCGTGGTCATAAGAGCCACGCCAAACGGATTTTGCTGCGGCGGCAGCGTGCGCAAGCCCGCTGTTTGAGAAGGCGAGAACACGAAGCCAACCGCCACGTACATGAGCAGCGCAGCCGCGAACACAACGGGAATAGACAGCGTAGGCCCGGCCAGCGCCAAGGCGACGAACCCGAGGGCGATGGCCCCGAAGCCTAACGGCAACAGGGGCCATTCGCCGCGCTTGTCCATAATGCGCCCGCCAAGCAGCGTCGTGCCCGCATTCGCTAGCACGGGAACCAGAATGACCAACCCCGCGGAAAGAGCAGTCATGCCGGCGGCGCCCTCGAAATACAGCGGAAGCAGCACGCTCATGGAGAACATGCTGATCATCGAGACGGTTGCCAGCAACAACGCGGGCCAGAAGGCTCGGTTTCTCAGCGGCTCAAGATCGATGAGCGGATGGCTGCAACGCAGCTGACGCACGACGAACGCCACCGACAGAAGAGCCGAAGCCGCCAGAGAGCCAAGCGCCAAAGGCACGTCGATAGTCAATTGCACCAACCCAAGCGAAAGCGCGGTCAGCAGCACAGCCGCAAGGGCGACGGAAAGAACGTCAAGGTGAGCTTCGCTGGTTTCCAGGTTCTTCACGAAGCGAAGCCCTAGGCCGAACAGGATCGCCATCGCAACCATGGGAACCACGAAAATGCTGTGCCAACCGAACGTCGTCACCAAAGCCCCGCATACCACCGGAGCCAAGGCAGGACCGAACGTGATGGTGCAGCCGCCAATGGACAAATAGGTGCCCAGTTTGTTTTTGGGCGTAACGGTCACGATCGTGTTCATCATAAGAGGGATGAATATGCCCGTGCCCACCGCTTGCACCAAGCGCGCTGCGAACAGCATCTCGAACCCGTTCGCAACAAGCCCCATCGCAGAACCAGCGAAGCTCAAAGCCGATGCAGCGAAAAACAGCGTGCGCAAGCGGAAGCGTCGGTATAGAAACGCCATGCACATGACCACCACGGTGGCAACGATCATGTATCCCGTCACCAACCACTGGGCCGTCACGGAATCCACCCCGTAATCGGCCATGATGGATACGAGAGCCATGTTTACGAGGTTTTCATTGAACCCCGCAAGAAATGCTGCTCCGTATAAAACCAGCAGCAATAGAACAAGAGGTTTCCCTTGCATGAAGGAATATCCTTTCACTTTTTTGTTGTGAGGCGCGCCGCGAGCCGGACGCGTGCGCCGGGCAGCTCTATTCGCTGCGCGCTTCGTCGTCCTTTCGGCACACGCAAAGCCACTTGTTTCCCGTAGCTCCGGCGTATGCGCAACCGACGCAAGCGGGTTTCCGGCACGTCTCGAGCGAGCGAGGAGCGCTGCCGAACGCGTCATCGGCAAGGGGGTTCGAAGCGTGGCCTTCGAGCGAGCCGCCATCGCATGCCGCCATCGCATGCAAGACCATAAGGGCAAACTGCGCCATGCCGCGCTTTGTCGGGTGGGTTCCCTCAAGAGCTTCGTAATCGCGGCCCAAAGCGCGAACGTCGGCAACGCAGCATCCGTTCGATTCGGCGGCCAGGCGAATAGCGTCGTTATAGCGATCGAAATGAACGCCCCGCAACCGGTACGCGAACGTCGAATGGGCGTAACCCTCGATGCGACCGGGGCACAGCGTGCAGCACCACACTTTGGCCTGCGGATACGCAGCGCGCATACGAGCGAGCATCGCACTATACGCCTGGCCGAACCGCTCGGCCGCATCGGCAGAAGCCAGGCCCGCCTCGGCTCCCGGAATGGCGGACAGATCAAGCGTTGCTGGCAGGGCGTTTCCGCGGCCCGCAGCTTGGGCGGCCGGGCCGCCCCACCCGTAATCGTTGATGCCTATGAATACAAGGATCTCATCGGGCGCAACGCCGTCTTTCGCCAGCGCCGCAATGCGCTCGGCACTGCTTGCTGCAGGAAAACCCGCGCCCTCCACCATGCTTCCAGAGAACGAACCGTTGCTCAACAGCTTGCCGCCGCATTGCTCGATGACCTGCGCCCACCAGGTGTCCTCCACAAGGCGAACGCCGGTTGCGTCGCGACGCTCGTTCTCGTAGAACACGTCGAATCCTTCGGGGTTGCACCCCTCGAACGTGCTGATGGAGTCGCCCAGTACCGAAAACCGCTTCATATCACCCGCCATCTTTCCATGATCTCGTCTGGCGACCATGATACCGCAAGGCTCTTCGCCAAGCGCGAAAGGCAGGCGAACGAACCTGCAGCACATATATGCTGCAAGCCGAAAGCCACAAGCCGGTGCGAGCCGGATTGCCGTCGGGCCGCCGCGAGATCGGGTCGCGGCGCGCGCTGGCCGCGGGATCGGGTCGCGAGGTCGGGTCGCAGCGTGCGCTGGCTGCGGGATCGGGTCGCGGCGACGCGCGGGCGAACGCGCAGCCGGGAAGCGCAGCAACGGGCGCCGAGCGAACGGCCTCAACGGGCGCCCGGACGAGCCCCGGACGCGTGGCACGCAGCCGGGGAGCGGGAGCGCGGCCCCAACAGGCGCCCGAACGCGCGGCCTCTCCAAACGCGCCCCAACGCACGGCTTCCCAGGCCGCGTCCCAACGTGCGACCCCAGCACGCGGCCTCTCCAGACGCGCCCAGGCCGGCTGCCTTTCGCTTTCGCGCGCACGCGCATCGCTCGGCGCCTTCTCCCAGCAAGCTTGCGCACGAAAAACCTCCATCGCTGGCAGGTTTTCACGGTTTGAGGTCGTTGAACCCCGCCGGACGGGCTCTCGCAAAAGAGCAGTGCAATAGCCCAAGGCCATGACCAGGCAAAATAAAAAGCAAGCCTCATGACAGAAAGAACGACGCGCCGCCCGACAACCCCTAAACGCCAAAACCTGCCAGCGATGGCGGTTTTTCGTGCGCACACCCCTTCGCGAGCGAACGCGAGACCCCGCAAGCGGAGCGCCGCCTTCATCGACGGCAACCTCGCAGCCGAATTGCAGGCGCGTCGCTACAGCGCCACGCCCAACCGAGCGAACGCCTCGTCAGAAAGCGTTGCGCCCTCAACCGAGCATACGCCAGACGCCACCTTGTTCGCAAGCTCAAGCGATTCCTTCCACGAACGGCCCGCAGCGCGCGCAGCCGCAAGCGCGCCCAGATGAGCATCGCCCGCTCCCACGGTATCGACCACGCGAACCGCCTCCGTTGCAACGTTGGCAAAACAAGCGTCCGGCCCTTCAAGCACAAAGGAGCCGGCAGCACCCGCCGTGATGACTACGGCGTTTTCGCAAGCTGCAGCCAGAACGCGAGCCGCATCTTCAAGCGTCGAGCAACCGGTGTACGCAAGGGCCTCCTGATCGTTCAGGTGCCAGATGGGGCGAAGCGCGTTGATGCGCGCGTGCTTCTCCGGCCCCACGCCCAAAATGCGCGGACCGGGCGCATAGAAGAACTGGATTTCGGGATGCTCTTCAAAGAACTCGATGATAGCGTTGCCGCCGGAACCCTCTATCTCGTATCCGCTGGCAAGACCGCATGAAACATGCGCAGCGTCGATGACGTCGAACCACGACCGCTCGAAGTAGCGCTCGACGCCCGGCGAAGTGATCATCGTGCGCTGTCCATCAGGCTCGACCAAGCACGTGCAAGATCCGTTGTCGCGGCCTTTCACGCGCAACGGCGCCTGCAAGCCGCGCTGCGCAAGCGCACCTTCTACAAACCCTGCGTAGATACCCTCGCCCACGGGCGCAAACAAGGTGCAGTCGGCCCCCAACTGGCGCGCAGCGTTCGCAGAGTTGAACGCGCAGCCTCCCACGACGGCGCGCGACGACTCGACCACCACGCCTTCGCCCGAGGCCGGCAGCGCCGGTACGCAGCACACCACGTCCACCATAATGGCCCCCACCGCCAGAACCGCATTGCGCGCTTTCGAAGCCCCCATCGCTCCCCCTTCGCGTAGATCCGCCTTGATCAGCATAGTATACCGACACCCGCGCGAGCCGCTGCGCAGGCAAACGCAAAGCGCCGTCGCGCGCCAAGCGAACGCACCAACCCGAACGGCAAAGCGGGCGACCCGAAGGCCGCCCGCTCAACAATCAATCGCCTGTGCGCTACACTTCCAGATGCTTGAACGCCTCCGGAACCTCCTTGTAGCCCTTCGATTTCACCGCGCCGATAATCAGGCCGATGACCATCCAGGAAATGCCCACCGCATAAGTCTGCAAATCAAACCCGGTGAACACGTACACCAGAATGAATATGCCGAGCCAAGGGCAAATCAGGTACTTCACCACGTCGCCGAACGAAGAGCGCTTCTTTTCCTTCACGAAGAAGAACAAGAACACGGCAAAGTTCAACAGCACGAACGACGACAGCGCGCCGAAGTTCACGAATGCCACCAGTGTGGTCATATCCAAGAACATGGGCAGAATCAAGGACACAACGCCCAATGCAATAGACGCAATGTAGGGCGTCTGGAACTTCGGGTGAACCTTGCCGAAGATGCGCGGGATCACGCCGTCGCGGCCCATGGAGTACAGCAGGCGAGAAGAAGCAAGCTGCGCGTTCATGATGTTGGCGATACCAACAGCCACGATATTCACAACGAGCAGCAGCTTGTACAGAACGGGACCGCCCGCCATAAGCGCTGCGTTAAAGAATCCCATTTCGGGATCAACCTGCGAAACGTCGGGCTGAATGAGCGCGGCGACGTAGGTCTGCGCCACGAACACGACCACCATGATGCACAAAGCGATGAGGATGCCCTTGCCGATGGTCTTTTCGGGCTTCACGGTTTCCTCGGCCAACGTGGACATGCCGTCGAAGCCAAGGAACGACAGGCATGCAATGGAAACCGCCGTCGCTATAAAGTGCGCATCAACCTTACCCGGCTGATAGATGGGGTCGATCGTCAGCTGACCAGCACCGCCGCCGCCCAAAACGAAGCTCGTGCCAATAGCGATGAACGCGATAACGGCCAGGATCTCAACAACGAAGATAACCCAGTCCACGCCCTTCGTCATCTGAATGCCGCGAATGTTCACGAACGTGTTGAACACCACGAACACAACAACCCACAGATACCACGGGCTTCCCGGAACAAGCGCAACGCCCCAGTTCGCCACCATAACCAGCAGCAACGACGGAACGAACACGTAGTCCAACAAAATGAGCCAACCAGCCATGAAGCCTACGTGGGGATTGATGCCGCGCTGCACATACGAATACACCGATCCCGCAATGGGAAAGCGCTTCGACATGCGCATGTAGCTCATAGCCGTAAAGCTGATAGCCACGAAGCCTACGATGTACACGAGCGGCGTCATGCCGCCGCTGGCGATTTGGATTTCGCCGTAGATGGACTGCGGAGCAATGATAACCATGAACAACACGCCGTACAAAACGACGTCGCGCAAGGTCATACCCCTTCGCAGTTCTTGCTTGTAGCCGAACTGCTCGATGCTCTCTCCGGACGCTTTCGCCGGAGAATCGGTTTGAGCCGACATAGTCGGTCCCCCTTACTAACGTGCAGCCGAAGCCGCCTCTTCCTTCGCCGCTCCGCTGCACTAAAGCGCTGCAACCCAGCGCGCTTGCGCAGCAAAGCGCATCCTCGAATTATCGCGCTACCTTGTCATCGAATCCACAACTTTTTTGTAAACGGACGCTTACATAATTGGAGCCGGGAATTCACCCGGCTCCAACAGCGCCCTTCCCGGTAAAACGCGCTTACGGCTGGGGAACCAGCGGCGGGAACTGCGGCAACTTCGGCGTCCCAACGCGCAGGCTCAGCTGAACCTCGCAGGGCTTGCACGCCTGAGACAACTCTACGTCGCTTTGCACCGACATGTACATGTAGGTGTCGATAGCGTCCCAACCCGTAATGCGCATGAGCAAACGCTGCATCTCCTTGGAGCCGTTCATCAGGGCCTCGTCAAACTCCTGAGCGCTCGCGTTCACGTACCACTTGCCGTGCGGGCCAAACGTCTCGAGCACGGGCCAGTTCAACTCGAAATCCTTCACCAGCGACACCTTCACCGTAATGTCGGCAGCAATCTCGATGCCCGTGCCGCACAGTTCGGCGTCGCCCATGGTTGCGTGCACGTCGCCCATTTGGAGCAGCGCGCCCGGCACGCGCACGGGGAAGTACATGCGAGTTCCCTTGGTGATCAGTTTGTTGTCAAGATTGCCCCCATGAGCACCCACGAAACCGTCGATGACATCCTCGCCGTCGGGCGCGGTTCCTATAACCCCGATCATGGGGTCGATGGGGAATTTAACGCCGTTGAACTCGGCCATGCCGTCTTTGATGGGGATGATCTTGCTGCGGTAGTCGGTCGATTCGAACAACGGTCCGCAGTGGTCATCGGTTGCGATAACGCCCTGGTCAGCCACCTGCACGTCGTAAATGTCAACCACCAGCACGTCACCTGGCTGGGCACCTTCCACGTACACGGGACCAGCAGCCGGATTGGTGAACCCGTACGAGAAGTTCAAGTCCTTCATGGTGACGTCTTCGGTAGGAATGCGTCCGGCAAAGCAATCCTGCGTCTTGAACAGCAAAACCTCGCCCGGCTGCGCGGTGTAGCAAGGCGCATTGTCCTTGGAAAACTTAATGACCTGATCTTCGATGACCTGCATGATGCCTTCATCCTCCTTGGGTTGACGATTCGTCCAGTATATTCCTTCAGCGTTCCGCTACGCCATACCCAGCCATACCGCCACTTTCGGTGCATACCCCATAACGAAAATGATCAGAATCAGCGAGGGGATGCCGAACTTCAACCACGGAAGCGACCATGCCGGGAACTTCAGCCCCTTGCCCGTGTCGGCTTCGGCCAGGAAGTTCTCCCAACCCCACCCGCTTTTCGTGACGCAGAACAGCACGAAGAACAGGCTGCCCAGCGGCAGCAGGTTGTTCGACACAATGAAGTCCTCGATAGACTGGATGTCGCCGATAGCCGGAATGGTGACGCCCGCGAGCACGTTGAATCCAAGAGCGCACGGAAGACTGAGCACCGTCACCAGAATAGCCGTGCGAGCAACGGCCACCTTGCGACTCCAACCCCACTTGTCCATAGACCAGCTGATCAGGTTTTCGAACACCGCAATGATGGTGGACAGGGCGGCAAAGCTCATGAACACGAAGAACAGCGCGCCCCACAGCTGACCCATGGGCATTTGATTGAACACGCTAGGAAGCGTAACGAACACCAAGCCCGGACCGCTGCCCGGCTCAACCGCAAACGCGAAGCATGCAGGAAAGATGATGAGACCGGCCATAAGGGCAACCGCCGTATCCAAGCCGCAGATGCGCAGGGCCTCGCCCGTGAGCGAGCGCTCTTTGCCGATGTAGCTGCCGAAGATCTCCATGGCGGCGATGCCCAGCGAAAGCGTGAAGAACGCCTGGCCCATAGCCGCGTACACGGCGTCGCCGAACGTAGCCCATTGCTCCGCAGGCGTTGCCCCGGCGAACAGCTTGCCAAAGTCGGGGATCAGGTAGAACTCGAGGCCCTCCAAGCCGCCCGGCAGGGTAACGGCGCGCGCCACCAACACCACCATGATGCCCAGAAGGCACACCATCATCACCTTGGTGATACGCTCGACGCCTTTCTGCAAGCCCAGGCTGCATACCAAGAAGCCTAAAACGATGACCACCAGCATCCAGCCCACCAATTCGGTGGGGTTCGCCAGCATGTCGTTGAACACCTGGCCGACACCCGCGCTATCAAGGCCGTTGAACGCGCCGGTTCCCATTTTCACCACGAAGGAAAGCATCCAGCCGCCCACGGTGGTGTAGAACATCATGAGCACCATGCACCCGATGTAGCCCCACCACGAGAACCAATGCCACTTCCGCGAAGGCTGCAGCGTATCGAACGCAAGCGCCGCGCTTTTTTGGCTGGCACGGCCCACGGCGAACTCCATGACCATGACGGGCAGACCCAGAATGATCAAAAAGACCAGGTACATAAGCACGAAGGCCGCGCCGCCGTACTCGCCCACGATGTAGGGGAAACGCCACACGTTTCCCAAGCCGATAGCGCATCCGGCGCTGATCAGGATAAAGCCCAACCGCGACGCGAATCGCTCACGGTCGGCGGTTTGCACGCCACCCGTCCCCTTGCCCTCGCTCATACCACGCTCCTCTTGCAGATATTTGCACGCACCTGTCTGTTAGCAAAACGCTGCAATTGTAGCGCAAAAAGGTGGGAGAACCCGGCTGCGAGCCGCAATATGCCTGTTCGATCGGGCGAAACGACCGACGCAGCCTACGCAATCGGAAGAGCGGCGGGCCGGGGCGACCGGGGCTGGAAACAGGGCTGCAGCCGAAGGCGGAGGTAGGGCGTGGCCACAATCGAGGGCGGAGGCGCGGCTGAAAGCGGGACGTGCTCTAACGTAGGTCTTTCGAGGCTTGTGCGAGCCTGCGCTCGATGACCAGGTCGCCAACACCCTTCACGATAAGCAGCACGCCAAGCATCAGGACGAATGCCGCCGTGGTTTCGAAGGGGTTGACCACGATAACCACGCCGCCGATGGCCACGGCGGCGCTTATCACCAGCGAAGCGATCCACGTGCTGCCCTGATACGCGCGCAACTCGATGGAGCGAATCGCGTTCACAACGCCGCCGACAAGCAGCAGGATGCCCAAGATCAGCGAGAAGAACCCGGCAACGGCCTGCGGGAACAAAAACACGAGCAGCGCCAGCACCAACAGCACGACCGCACTAGTAAGCACTCCGGCAGACCGATAACGGCCGCTCGAGGAGCGAAAGTAGGAAAACAGCGACGCAGCACCGGAAACAGCAAGGTACAGAGCCAGCAGATAGACCACGGTGAGCACCGTCGCTCCCGGCCAAAATGCCAAAAGCAAGCCCAGCGCAATAGACAGAACGGCCTGCACCAAAATATTGGAACGGATTACGTCGATGAACGACTTCATAGCTTGCCTCCATCTGATTGGCTATTTGTCGAGCTACCTGCATAATACTCCCGGATGAACGCACGATACAAAACTGATGAACGACGGTTTTCTTCACGCAACGCGCCGCAGCAAGCAGAACCTTGCCGAAGAACGCGCCGCACCAGACCGAATGCGTCGCATCGACGCTTAACGCAGAGAAGTCGAAGGAGCACCGCCCGACTAAACTGAGGCGGCTTGTCTGCTTGAGGCCATTTGCCCACTGCGCATTAAGCCGAAGCCATGCGCCCAGGCGCAGCGGGCATCGCGTTGATCCAGTCGAAGCTGTATCCAATTATGAACATTCTATGAATTGCCAGAAATCGTTTGCTTCTTATACTGAATGCTAGTAATATTCATTTTCGCCGCTTTTCCTGTTTGAAGGCACTTCGGGCAGGAAGGGTAGGCGCAACACAATGTTGCGGGGTGGAGCAGTCTGGTAGCTCGCCGGGCTCATAACCCGGAGGCCGTAGGTTCAAATCCTGCCCCCGCGACCATAAAACTTGCAGCAGGTCAACCAAAGAAAACGGTTGACCTGCTTTTTTGTTGGTCGAAACCGCCAGCGGCAACCCCGGACCCGACTCCTTGACTCGGAACTTCCCCTTGCCTCTCCTGTACGAATAACCGGACGGCACCCGCAAACGCACTCTTGGCGCAGACCCGCTCCCGCGCATATCACCTCGGCATGTCGCATCCGATGCAACGCGAGCACGTGCTCGTGCAAGACTTTCGTCGCCTGCAGGCAAGCCCGCGCACGAAAAACCGCTCCCGCTGGCAGGTTTTGACGGTTAGAGGTCGTTTGGTTCAGCAAGACGAGGGCCAACGGAAGCGCGATGCGACGTCTCGGCTCTGTGACCAGGGGAAACAAAATACGAGCGGAGCAGCAGCGGAAACAGCGCCCGGTCCGACGACCCCTAAACGTCAAAACCTGCCAGCGAGAGCGGTTTTTCGTGCGCAAACGGGCCGCGGCGGGGTAACTCCAGGGACGCATCACAGAAACCTGGGCGAATCGCCCGAATCCGTGCCCACGCCCGTGCCCGCGGCCGAGATCGGATTCAGCCGCACACCGTGCGGCGCGTGCTGCACACCGTGCGGCGCGTGGCACGTGCTGTGCACACCGTACGCCGCATGGCGCACACCGTGCAGCGCATGCTGCACGCCACGCGCAACAGCCTCCGCAGCCGTGCCCGGCGCCCCTTCCCCGGCCGGTCCCCCACGCCTCCTGCTCCATACATGCAAAAAGGCCCCTGGAACCAGAGGCCTTGCAATTCAAATGGTGCGGGCGAGAGGACTTGAACCTCCATGGGGTTGCCCCCATACGGACCTGAACCGTACGCGTCTGCCAATTCCGCCACGCCCGCACAAATCGTGCTTCTTCCGAAGCGGTTGAATATGTTACCGGATTCGCTTTGCAAACGCAAGAACAAATTTCCGCTATTTTCTACGCACTCTCAAACGCAGCTTTCACGCTCGCAGCAAGCCGAACTCGCCGGTCGCCCAACACGCGCAAACGCCCACGGCAAGCCGTCAAAACCCACTTCCGAACAACGGGCTCGTCAGCTTCGCCTCGCACTCGCTATGCTACACTCGAAAACAAAACGATGCCTTCACCACCCATACCACGTGGCCCTCGCCTCGCAAGAAGCGAGGGCCTGCCGGCCGAAGGGGAACGACCGTCATGCACACCGTCCTAATCGCAAGTACGCTCGAAAGCGACCGTGAAGAGCTGGGGAGCCTGCTGACGCAAACATGCACCGTGCTGAAAGCATCTGACATCCTGGAAGCGTTCTCCCTTGTCAGAGGATCGAAACAGGGCATATCGGCCATCATTGCAGACAACGATTTCCCCCATCTTGCAAGCATGACCGGACCAAACGTTTTCGAAGGGCCCAGCGTAACCGACGGCATTCCGTTCTTCTTGATTGTAGATGACCACAACGAAGCGCCCTCCACCGAACGGACGCCGAACGCGTTGGATATCATCGTTCGACCCTTCAGCCCCTATGCATCTCGACGTATCATGAATGCCATCGAAATGAACCAAGCGCAGCGCAAGCTGCGATCAGCCTTGGCAAACGAGCGGAAAATCAAAGAAGAATACCACCACTTCCTGAAACGCATGCCGGGAGGGCTGTTCCGCTACCGCGCCGACGGTGGCGAAGAATTCAGCTCGATCAGCGCCGGACTGCTTGAAATGACCGGTTACGAAACCGAGCAGGCATTTCGAGAGGCAACCGGAAATTCGTTCAGGGGATTCGTCCATCCCGAAGACCTCGAGGCCGTGGAAAAGTCCATAGCCGAACAGATGAAGTACGGCGACACCGATGTCGTCACCTACCGCATCAAGAAAAAAGACGGCAGCGTTCGCTGGATTGAAGATTGGGGGCGCTTGGTGGTTGACGAGGACGGCGTTCGCTGGTTTTACGTGGCAACGCTCGACATCACCGACAAGATCACCTACCAAGAAGAACTCGAGAAAAGCAACGAGCGGCTCACCATCTTGGCAGAGCTCAACAACGATGTGCTCTTCGACGCGAACTGCCGCCTTAAGAAAACGGAGGTGTTCGGGGATTTCGAAAAACGGTTCGGGCGTCCCATGGCGTCGAGCGACTTCGACAAACTGGGTCCGCAGGGGCCGTCGTGCCAGGCCAACCACGGTGATTTCGAAATCTACCAGCACGCGTGCACGAACCACGCAGCAGCGCGCGTCGACGTTGACGTTGCCTTGCCCGACGCGCAAGGCAACCCCCTGTGGTGCCGATACCAATCCGTCGTCTTGCGAGACGAAAACGGAAAACCGTATCGCCATGTGGGAAGGCTTCTGGACACGCACGCCATGATGATGCAGCAGCAGACGTACAGAGCGCTTGCGGAGCACGATGACCTAACCGGGGCAATTGCACGGCGCACGGCCATCGAGCGCATTCGAAAACACTGCGAGCAGCACAGCGAGGCGTGCGCGCTCCTGTTCATCGACGTGGACGATTTCAAGGAAGTGAACGATCGATACGGACACCCCACGGGCGATCGCGTCCTGACGCACGTTGCCGCATTCCTAAAGGACGTCGCAGGTCCTAGCGCCGTCGTCGCGCGGTTCGGCGGCGACGAGTTCGCCGTGTTCGTACCGCATGCGCAAAACACGGCCGACCTCGATCGCCTGGTGGAGCGCATCAAAAGCGAAGCATTCGAAGGTTTTCACGACGAAGCCATAGAAAACCCGCTCGCATCGTTGTCGCTAGCCGTTGGCGTAGCTCGCAGCAACTGCCCGCAAACATGCGGCAACCCGGTGTTCGAAGATCTGTACCGGCAAGCCGACAACGACTTGTACCGTGCGAAGCGCAACAAATGCTCGTGCGCCAGCCAAGACTGAGGGCGGGAAACCGCTACGAATCCGAGGCCGCCTTCGACGGCGCGCGAAAAGCCGACCACGCCGCTCGAGCAGGCGCGAGCAAAAGGATCGTAGTAGCCGCAAGCACGATCAGATCGTCAAAGCCGCCGGTCACGTAGACCGGCGGCATCCCCGTAGCAAGCATGATCGGGCCCAGATAAACCAGATCGAATGCAGCGTGAACCCAGGCTAGAAACCACAGGCTGCAGCCTTTCAGGTACAAAACGGCCATGAAGAAGCCGAACAGCCCCGCCTGCACCGGCTTGAGCACGGCCTGCGTCCACGCAACCGCGTCCCCAACGGCCAGCGCCTGTCCGAACGACACATGCAGCAGCCCGAACAAAACCGCCGAAACCACCGCAGCACGCAGCGGGGCCAAGCGCGTCAAGAACGCATCCAGGGCAAGAACCCTGAAAACACCCTCTTCGAACAAGCCGGTCATCAGGCATATCGGAAGAATGAAGGAAACGCGCGCCGCGGCACCCGAATCAAAGAAACCAACCGGTTCGGAAAGCAGGCACAGCGCGATACCCGCGGCAAACCCTACCGCAAGCACGAAAACCACCCAACGGCCAAGGGAGCTGATCGTCTTGCAAGAACGCTGCAACGCCTTGGGACGACCAATCCTCACAAGCGCAAGCACCATGATCGACAGCGCAATCCCCTGCACAAGCGAAGACCCCAGCGTATCGCCCGGGAAGACTTGGAAGCACGTCACCGACAGCACGATTGCCGCAACAAACAAACCGGGAGCCCGAAACAAAGCGAGCACGGCCGAGGAACCCTCCCTCGGAGCCGAAGCCGAGGCCGAGGCCGAAACGGGCCGGTTCGCTTTCCCAGCCTCGTTTGACCCGCTTGAACCGTTTGAGCCGTCCTTTGCCTGCATCACGCAATTTCGCCCTTCATCCCGCAATCCCCCAGCCGTCCCAGTATACTGGAATCCTATGAACGAATCGCTCAATACAACCGATGAAGACACGCGTAGGGGCGTCTCGTCCTTCGCTTTGAAAATCGTAGCCATAGTCGGCATGACGGCCAACCACGCGTCCTACATGTTCTACCCCTACCTACCTGCCGAAGCGTTCTGCCTACTGTTCGGTCTTGGCGGACTCGCCTTCCCCATCATGGCATTTCTGCTGGTAGAAGGCTACCGACGCACATCGAGCGTACCTAAATACGCCCGGCGCCTGCTCGTGTTTGCCCTTATATCTCAAATACCCTACGGGTTGTTTCTTGCAGGAAACCTCAACGTGCTGTTCACGTTGCTCATCGGATTAGCCGTGCTGTATCTTTACGACCGCCTGGAAAACCGAGCAGGTTTTTGGGCGATCGCGGCGGCGCTGACGGCGGCAAGCTCTCTGTGTGACTGGGGCATTCTAGGGCCCATCATGGTCCTCATGATGAAGGTCCTTGAAGATCGACGCCAGCGCGTTGTCTACCCGCTTTTGCTGCCCATATTGGCAGACGGAATCCCCGCGCTTGCGCGATACCTGGCAAGCTCCAATCTGGTTCTGCTGTCCTTCGCGCTGTACCCCTTGGCTGGATGCACGGCCACCATTCCGCTGCTGCTCTCATACAACGGAAAGCGCGGCCTGCCGATGAAGTGGTTCTTCTATGCGTACTATCCTCTGCACATCCTTGTGCTGGGCTTGGCGAAAGGACTGCTGCTCAACGACTGGACCTGGGGCATGTAAGCTACTTCCAGTCAGCTCCCAAAACCACCAGGAAGTCGGCGTTGATAACGTACGACCCGTCGTTAACCATAGCTTTGCCCACGCCAAGCGCATCGACAATCTCTTGGGCGCGATCCGCTTTTCCACCCTGCTCGTATACGACAAGCGTTTGCGGATAATCGAAGCTGTCCGCATTGCCCGACTCCACCTTGTAGCCCAGCGATTGAACGCGCTCGGCAGCCTGGGACCCCGCGCCGGTTATACCGTTTCCATTGCGCACCGCAACCGTTCCCGAACGCTTCTGCGAAGCGCCGCCGCCGCTCAAATCGCCGCTCTCGTTCACAAGCTGCCCGCTGCCCGTGCTGGCCAAGATGGTACCCGACACCTCGTCGACGATATCGCCCTCCGTAGGCGGAAGACCCTGATCAACGCGCGCCATCATGGCCTTCCATTGCTCGACGTTGTTGATCTCGTACCACACGCCGTCGATGTAGCTGGACGTGGTGGGTTCCATACCGGAATACATATCCGTTGCCGGATCAAGCCCCTGCATGGTTTGAGCTATGCCCACGATGTCCGTAATTTCAAGATCGGTGGTCACGTATTGGGAAAGGGCCTGCACGGTGCTTGCCATGGTGGCCACGTCAGCCGAGAGGATCTTCTTCGCAATAGCCCCCAGGACCAATCGCTGGTTCGCCGCGCGATACGAATCGCCGTCTCCGAACTCATCGTACGCATGCCGCGAACGACACAGGATAAGGGCTTGATCGCCGCTGAGCGTCTGCACGCCGGCATCCAAGTGGCCGCCGGCGTCTTCGTCGTCGATCTCCATGGGAACGTCCACTTCGACGCCGCCCAAAGCATCCACCACGTCCTTGAAGCCGTCGAAGTTGATTTCCGCGTAATGGGAAATGGGCACGCCCGCCAACTTGGACACGGTCTCCACCGCCAGTGCCGCACCGCCGATAGCGTGAGCGGCATTCAGTTTGTTTTGACCGTATTCGCCCATGTCAACCAGGGTGTCTCGATGGATTGAAACCATGGTGACCTTTTTGTCGACCGGATCGATCCGCGCAAGTATGATGCTGTCGCTGCGAAACTGGTCCCCTGCGTATTCCTGGGAAGCCTGGCGATCGTTCGACCCGTCCGTGCCCATAAGCAGTACGTAGAACGGCTCTTTCGCCAAATCCGTATCAACGAGCGCCGCGCGCAACTTGGCGTCGACCCCGGCGTGCAGGTTCCCCGACAAAATGCCGTAGTACGCAAACGCCGCGCCGGCTCCGCCCAACACGAGCACGCCCACCACCGCCAGCGCGATCACCAGCTTGCTGGGTCGCTTCCGCTTTGAAGAGCGCGGCACGTCAGCGCCGTTGCGCGACAATCGAGCGCGAGGCGTAGGAGAAGATGCGGGGTGAACGCTCGGTCGCCTTCTTGCGCCATCGCCCGCGCCGCGCGAGGCGGCCGGTCGAGAAGCCCGAACGGAACCGGGCCGCGAAGAACGGTTTTCTTGCGTGGGTCGAGGTGATTCCTCATGCGCGCGCGAAGGGCGCCTTTGATTGCTTCGTTGAGAGTCCATGGACGTATTGTGCCGACGAACGCGCGACCGCGCAAGCGCGCGCAAGCCTTTACTAGGAAAAGCCCATAGCGAATCGAGGGCGGCTCCTCAAGGAAGCCGCCCTCGCTATTCGTTAAACGCGCACGTTCAAGCGCTTGCACAGGTATTCATTCGCAGCCTTTTCCGCCGTGTCGTCAAGCGCAGTAAGGGAGGGGGCGGGAACTTCCGCACGCGCGGCGCGGCGTTCGAGCGCCCGAGCCAGCAAAGCGTCCGCCACCTGCGGATTCTTCGCCAACAGCGGACCGTGAAGGTACGTTCCCACCACGTTTTTGTACAGCACGCCGTCCTGCTTGTCGTCGTCGTTGTTGCCATGGCCCACCGAGGAAACCACGCGCCCGAAAGCCTGAACGCCGGCGCCAAGACGCGTGCGACCGGCATGGTTCTCGTACCCCACCACCGGCATCTGCGCCAAAGGCGAGTCCAGCACGATGTTGTCGATCAGCCGGTCAGCGGATCCCGCCGCGCGCTCGGTGGTCATGTCGACGATGCCCAGGCCCTCGACCACCTCGTCGCCCAGCAGCCATTCCTTGCCGAGGATCTGATAGCCGCCGCAAATAGCCAGCAACACGCCGTCGTCCTCGACGAAGGCACGCAGCTCATCGCGCATGCGCATGAGCTCGGCGGAAGCCAAGCGCTGCTCGCGATCGGGCCCGCCGCCCAAGAACACCAAGTCGACGTCCGCCAGATCAACGGACTGCCCGTGGTTCACGCGCTTGACCTCCACGGCAACGCCTCGGTCGCGAAGGCGGCGTTCCAGAATGCGCACGTTGCCGCCGTCGCCGTACAGGTTGAGCAGGTCGGGGAACAGGTGCGCGATAACAAGCGGGGCCTCGGAATCCGACGGGGCGGCGGCAGGGGGAACCTGCGAAGCCGAGGGCGCGCTCGCAGCAGCAACAGGCGCCTGCGAAGCGTCGGATGAGTCTGCAGCAGCAGGCGCGCCCGAAGCGCCCGGCGCGCCTGCCGACGGCGCGGTTTCAGCAGCGGCCAGCGCGTCCATGTCGGCATGAACGGGAGGAAGCGCCGTGTAGTTTGCAATAAGGTACGCCTTGACCTCGGCAGGCACGTTGGACAAACGCCCGAACAGGTCGTGAGCGTCATCGATCAGCCGCGCGTCAAGCCCGGCATACTTCAAGCGAACCTGCAGGTCGTTGCGGCGAATGCCGCCCGCGAACACCAGCAAGTCGCGCTCGGCGGCAAGCTCCTCGAAATCAATGTCCCACAGCCATGAGATGTCGCGACCGTCGCCTTCTTTATCGTTGACGAAGAACGCCACGGCCTTGGGCCCTTCGTCCTGCAAGATGATCTTGAGGTTTTGGTTGAACCCGGTCGGGTTCTTTGCCAGGTTGAGCAGCGCCGACCGACCGGCAATCTCGTACGATTGCAAACGCCCGTTCTGCGGGTCGAACGCATCGATAGCCTGCTGAAGCGCGTCATTCGAGCAGCCGAGCAGGCTTGCGGCAACACCCACCGCCGCCAGGTTGTACACCATGTACGCGCCGCTGAACGGAGCGCGCACCGAAAACGCGCCTGCGTTTGCGGCAACACCCTGCTGGGGCTTTCCCAGCTGAAACGACAAGCCGTCCGTGCTCAAGCGCACGTCCTCGGCGGCAAAATCAAGGCTTGCACGAGAAAAACCGCAGGTCGGACAATGAAAATCTCCCAGCTGACCATACTGGCGAAACGCATATTCAAACATCGACGAGCAACGCTGGCACATAGTGGCGTCGGCCACCGTGTTCTGAGGCAAGCCCATATCCTGAGCAACGCCGAACGCGATGGACCGGTTTTCCGCACGCTCGGCAATCATCGCGCACAACGGGTCGTCGGCGTTGTAGACCAGCACCGTGTCGGGCGACGAAGCCAGCGCGCCCACGATGCTGTCCTGGATGCGGTCGATCTCCCCCACACGATCCAGCTGATCGCGGAACAGGTTGAGCAGCACAACGTAGTTCGCCTTCAGATGCGGCAGGATCTTCGCCAGCCATAGCTCGTCGGTTTCGAACACGCCCCAATCGGACGGGCCCGCATGCAGCAGCGCCGTGGCCACGCCCGAATCCAGGTTCGCTCCGGTCCGGTTGCACACCACGCGCTGGCCCGCCTGCTCCAGCACATCGGCAAGCAGGTTCGTGACCGTGGTCTTCCCGTTCGTACCGACCACCGCAACCGAGCCCTTGGCCAGCTTCGGCGTCAGATCGGCGATGATGCGCGGATCGACGTACAGCGCGATCTTCCCGGGGAAGTTGGCGGCAGGGCGATGAAACACGTTCTTCAGTCCCCACGTGGAGACGGCGCTCACGGCGCGTGCGGCGGCGAACTGCAAACCCATAAAGTGTCCTTCGTCTTGTAGTACGTGTAGTACGGCTTCAATGCGATCAGTATACCTGTTCGGTTGTCGCGCACGAACGCGCCCCGCGCCCGCAAGGCATGCCCCTCCATACAATCATCAGGTTGCGCCCGCGCGCCAACCGAAGCGCAGCATCTTCAGACAGCCTAAGAGGGAACGTGCGCCGCGCGGAAGGAAAACCAACGACAGACGTCGGGCGGATGCCGGCGTCATGCAGCCCGCTGCCCGCCATTCGACGCATATTGACGGACAGGACGCTGGAAAAGTGCAGCCTCGATTGCCGCTTCGGGCGTACAATAATCCGCATGGACACAAATCAGATCATAGCCATCGTCATATTCGTGGTTGTCATGCTGGCGATCATGACCGAAAAGCTGCATCGGTCGCTCGCGGCCATCGTGGGCGCCATGGTGGTGCTCGCGCTGCACGTAATGCCGTTCGACGCAGCCATGGAGCACATCGACTTCAACACGCTGGGCGTGCTGTTGGGCATGATGCTGTTCGTGTCGGTGGTGAAACTGTCGGGCGTGTTCGAGTACCTGGCCATCAAGAGCGCGCGCATCGCACGGGGCGACCCCTGGAAGATCATGCTTTTGTTCGTGCTGCTCACCGCCGTTTTATCTGCGTTTTTAGACAACGTGACCACCGTGCTGCTCATCGGGCCCATGACCCTGACCGTATGCCGCCTGCTCGACATCAACCCCATCCCGTTCTTCATGACCGAGATCATGGCGTCGAACATCGGCGGAACCGCCACGCTCATCGGCGACCCCCCGAACATCATGATCGGATCGGCCGCAGGATTCACGTTCCTCGACTTCATCATGATGGACGCCCCCGCCGTCGTGGTCATCCTGGCCGCGATTTTGATAGTGTTCTACTTCATGTACGGACGATCCATGAAAGTCAACGACGAAGAGCGCGCCCGCGTCATGGAGCTTGACGAGCGCACGTACATCAAAGACGCGCGCCTGCTCAAGCTGAGCGTTGTCATGACCGGCGTCGTAGTCGTCGGGTTCATGGGACACGGAGCGCTAGGGCTGGAATCGAGCATCATCGCGCTCGGCGTGGCCGGCATCACCATCCTGCTATCGGGCACGAGCATCGAAGACGCGCTCTCGCAGGTGGAATGGACCACGCTTTCGTTCTTCGCCGGACTGTTCGTCATTGTTGGAGCGCTGGCGGAAACCGGCGTCATCGGCATGCTGGCGAACGGGCTGGTAGACATGACCGGGGGCAACGTGTTCGTGACCATGCTGGTGCTGCTGATAGGATCGGCGGTCATCTCCAGCTTCCTGGACAACATACCCTTCGTAGCCACCATGATCCCCATCTTGCTGACCATGGAAGCGTCGGGCATGGACGTAACGCCTTTGTGGTGGGCCGTCTCCCTGGGTGCGTGCCTGGGCGGCAACGGCACCCTTATCGGAGCCAGCGCGAACGTAGTGCTGTCCGACATCAGCAAGAAGTTCGGCTACGAGATCACGTTCATGGGCTTCTTCAAAACAGCCTTCCCCATCATGCTGCTCACGGTGCTGATGGCGGGCGTGTACCTGGTGCTGAGGTTCCCGGCCGCGTAGGCGAAGCGGTCGCGCATGCTGCGTGAGCCGACGACGGCATGCGGCGACGCGCGCGTTCCGATGCGACGCGAGCCTACGCGCAGGCCAGCTCCTTCTCGAACGCAATGCGCAGGTCGCCCTGTTCGGCGCCTTCGGCCAAACGAATCTCGCCGCAATACCGAAAGCCCGCCTTCTCAAGCGCGCGCCGCATCGGAATGTTTTCGGGGTGCGTGTCGATGCGCACGGAAGCCATGCTGACGCGGCGGGCAAGGTCGAACGCATACTGGAACATCGCGCCCGCCACGCCCTTTCCCTTGCTTTCGTCCGCCACGCACACGCGATGCAGCGCCGCGTAGCGCGCATCGTCGCCGGTCAGCCACGCGCCGTCGATGGCGGCATACGAAGGATCGGGGCCTTCTTTGTAGGCAAAGATCCCCTGCACCGAACCGTCGTCCATGGCAAGATACGTGCAGCCGTCCGCTATGTCCTGCACCCACGTTTCGCGACAGGGGTACCCGTTTTGCCACTGATTCACGTCCAAACCCCGAAGCTGACGCTTCGCCTGGTCGGTTATGTCGCACATGCGGTCAAGGTGCTCAGCTGTTGCAATGACGAATTCCACGAACAACCTCCTGCGAGTTCGTAAGCCAAAACGAGCGATCAACGCTGCCCAGTATACCGCCTCGCAAGCGCCGACAATCCGCGCGATCAGCCAACAGCAAGCAGCGAGGAAACCATGGCGTCGACGTCCAGCAGCGACAAGGGAGCGCGGGCGGCATCTTGCAAGGATTCCGTCTTCAACGGCGCATGATCCAGCTCGTTCAAGTCGATCACGTAGGGATCGCCCGAAAAGCGCAGCCCCAACAAGCAATCATTGCTGCGCACGATCACAATTTGAGACGATGGCTCGCTGACGCATGCCTCAACATCGAGCACCGGCACAAGTTCGTAGCCTTGCGAGAGCACGCCGCTAAACTCCTTAGGAAGAAACGCCAACGACTTCATCTTGCCCGACGACACCACTTCCTCAATAGAGGAGAACGCAATGGCGATGTTGCCGTTTGCGACGGGAACGACAAGCGCGTTCGAGCGATGCGCCTCCCGCTGGCCGCCGCCTATCAGTTCCTCTATCCACCGTAAGCGCTGCTCAACGTCACGCATGGGAACCCTCTTCCTTGAACGCTGCGTTCAACAGATGACGGATGCTCACGACCGCGCAAGGATCCCCGTTCTTCAGAAGCGCATAGCCGAAGCACCCGGCCTTGCGCAAGGACCCTCGATCGAGCAACTGCGGCAGCCGGCTTACGGAAATCCGCTCGTAGCCAACTACGGCGTCCACCACAAGGCAACGCCGCTCTCCCAGCTCTTCCAAAAACAGAACGAGCCGAGGATCCTCCGCCTTCAAAGGCGAGCCCGAACTCGCTCCGTTTATGAGCTTCGAGCGATTCCCGTCCTCTCCCACATAAAACGCGGCGCGAACCCGCTGGGGCGTTGCCGCCTGAGGCTCTTGTGCGCTTTGGCTATCAGGCTCGACCCGGTTTGCATGATACGCTTCAAAGCGATCGATGCGTTGCGCGGGAAGCGCGAACGTCATCGAGCCCGTGCGCAAAAGCGCTGCCTCCATAATGGTGAACGGCACGGGAATATGCAGCACGATCTCAAGCGTGCTGCGATCGGTATTGCGCACCTCGCCGCGGCCGCCCACGTGCTGCAAAAGCGATGCAACTTCGTTGAATTGGGAAAACATGCCTGCAACAGGAGTTTTGGAAGCAGCGGCAAACCCAGGGACCAAAAGGAGGGCGCCCAGTTCTTCTTCGGTATACGCCTCAAGCGGGCGCGTTAACAGCCCGTGTTTCGCAGCATGCTGCCCAACGTCGTGCGAATTGAACGGCATGCCGTCGTGCTCGATTCGGCACACCACGTCCGATCCATCGGCCTCCAATCGCAAGCGCAGCAGAGCGCGCGCAGGCTTTCCCGCGGCAATGCGATGTTCGGGTTGCTCGATCCCGTCGCGAAGACACAACCGCACCAGACGCTTGATTACCTCCTCCATTGAAGCGAGCACCGACCGATCGAGCACCATGTGGCCGTCGGCAATGTCCAGGTCGACAAGCACGCCAAAACGCCGGCTGCAATCGGCAACAAGCGCGCGCAGCGATGGAGCTATGCGATCGAACCGTTCGATACGCGACCGCGCAACGGCCGTGCGCAGCTCGTCCACCACCTTCGTATGCGAGAGCACGATGCTGTTCAGCTCATGGTCTTGCGGCATGCTCTCGGCATGCTCGCGCAACTTGCGATGCACCTCTTCGAACTGCGCCAACACGTTGACAAGCTGGCTCCCGCGCTCGTTCAGGTGATTTTCGTCCGCAAACGAATACGGCAGCGCAGACGCGGTTCCCCCCAAGTTTCCAGACGCAATGCTTTCCTTCTTGTATGCAGGAATAGCGCTTTCATCAGCAACGATGGTGCATCTATCTACAAAGAACGACCCTTTGATGGTCAGCAAAACCTGTTCGGGAACAGAAGAGGTGAAGCGAATGAACAGCCCGTGGTCACGCAGGTACGTAATGGTGGATCGATCGCTTTTAACTGCGCGGGGATGGCACGACGCCGTTTCACACAGCGGCACAATGCGGCGCATCACAAGCGACGCGCGCGTGTTCTCAAGTCCGCAATTAGGCTTGAAGATAACCTGAACGATGAATTCCTCGCGCTTCGCCTGCTTCATGCCTGTTCACCCGCCACTTCAGACTGAGCGAACGTGCAGCAGTTCTTTCCGGTTTCCTTGCCACGATACAACGCGCGGTCTGCACGCGCGAAGTTCTCGGCAAGCGTGAAACCGGAATCGTACGAGCACAGCCCGAACGTAAGCGTGCAGGAGAACTCGCCCATCCCATCGTCGATGCGATACGCGGCAACTTCTTCGCGCATGCGATTGCACAGGCGCAGCGCGTCATGGTCGGACGTTGCAAGCATGACGATAAGCAGTTCTTCGCCGCCCCAGCGAACAACGGGGTGGCTCCCAGCCAAATCATCCAGAATGTCGGCGATGCACACAATGGCGATGTCGCCCGACTGGTGGCCGCGCACGTCGTTGATTGCCTTGAAGTCATCTATATCGCAAAGCGCCAGCACCGTGTTCGAATCATGGCTGGACTCCTGCATTTTCTGCTCTAGGTAATCCGTAAGGTAGTGTCGGCTGAACAGGCCCGTAAGCTGATCGCGAAAGGCCAAGCTTCGCATGGCATCGAGCTTGTCCTGCAATACGGCGTTCGCTTCACGCAGCTGAAGGCACTCGGCACGATCCGATTCCGACGTCGAATCCGACGAAGGCGCAGCAGTCCGCCCGGTCACTTGCCATCACCGTTTGAGCGCTGCGCGGGCTTCTCAAGCGTAAAGCGATCGATCAGGCGCTTGAGGCCGCGAGCCTGGTCGGCCAGCTCCTCGCCAATCACCGCGCTCTCTTCCGAAGCCGCCGAGTTTTCCTGGATCACGTCGGACAGGCTGTTCATGCTTTCCTGGATTTGCGACAAAGAATCCAGCTGCTGCGCTGACGCCAATGCGATGGCGGACATCATCTCCTTCACGCCCTCTGTAGCAGACACAGCGTTATCCATGCTGGTCGACGTCGTCTTAATGAGCGCGCTACCGTTTTCCACGTTGAGGGTGGCATGGGCGGCGAACTCATCGGCCGCGCGCGACGCCTCGCTCACCTGCGACGCTAAACGCCGAATTTCCTCGGCAACAATGGCGAATCCGTGGCCGGCCTCGCCCGCGCGCGCCGCTTCAACGGAAGCGTTGAGCGCAAGAATGTTCGTCTGGAACGAAATATCCTCGATGGTGTTCGCAAGCTGCGAGATATTGCTCGTGCTCACCCTGATGTCTTCGATGATCTTCACGGCCTGGGATATCTGACGATTGCTCTGCTCGACGGCATGCAGCACCATGGCGGTGTTTTCGTTGGCCGTAACCACGCTCTTGTTGTTTTCCTCCACCACCTGGTTAATGCCCTGCACGCTGGTTGCCAGCTCCTCGATGGCCATGGCCTGTTCGGCGGAACCCTGCGCAACGGTCTGCGAGCCGTCGGCCATTTGCGACGAAGAGCGCTCCACCTGATCGGCCGTCTCCTTTAGCCGCTCCACCGTCAGGCGCAGCGTTTCCACCGTCTTGTTCATGGACGCAGCAAGGGAACCCAGCTCATTACTCGAATCGGCAACGGCACGCACCGTAAGATCGCCTTCCGCCACATGCCGCGCTATGTCTTCGATCTCGACCACCGGCACCGCAATGGCACGAGTAATGCGACGCCAAAGCACCATCACCAGCGCGATGGCGCAAAGCCCCAGCAATACGATGATGACCGAAGTTGCGATTTCCACGTAGGTTGTATCCTGCGAGTACTCAAGAGCTTCCTTTTCGGCGATATCAACGATGCTGTTCGCCAGCGCTACCATGATGTCTTTTTGCGGCGTGTAGCTCTGATCGTACATCTCGTGCGCTCGCTCAATATCGCCTGCGCGTATCGCTTCGATAACTTGATCGCGAACAACGACAAGGCTTTCGCTTGTCAAAGCGAACTGCGTCAGGATATCCACGTCGGTTTTGAAATTGTTGGCAACAACGTTGTACTCGGCTTCGCGCACGATTGCCAACTGCTCGATATCAGAGACAAGCTGCGTTCTTTCAGCGGGGTCATCCGTCAGAATGCACTGCTTCAGCGAAGCAGACGTTTGCTCGATGGTGTTGCGCAGCAAGATGGCGCTTTTCGACACCTGGTACGGGCGCTCGTAAAACTCCGTGGTCATCGCTGAATTCTGATGAACGCCGCAGATAGCCACGCAAATAGAAACCACGAACAACGCGATAATCGTAAGGTAGGAAACCATGAGGCTGCGGCTAATGCTTGCGTTTTTAAATGACAGGTTCATAAGGTGGTCGCTTCCGGTCGCTTTTGATATACCGAATCTTTCCTGTAGTCGAATCTTGCTCGGTCGCGGAGTATTTCCGCGTGACCAAGAATAAGGTAGCCCGAAACGGCTAAATGGCGGTACAAGTTGTCAAGAACCTGCTCACGAGTACGTTCGTCGAAATAAATGATAACGTTACGGCATATAATAAGGTCGTAGCGGCGGCGAAGAGCACCAGGATCGCAAAGATTTGCCTGCGCGAACGCCACGCGGCGGCGAATCGGGGCGGTTGCCGCATAGGTTTCCCCGGTGTGCGTGAAATAGTCCGAAAGCCAGTGCGACGGAACCTTTTCGACATGCATAGGGTGATACACCGCTTGGCGGGCTTTCGCAATGGCCGCACTTGAAACGTCGACGCCCGTAATGCGCACTGGGGGAATAGCGTGATCGCGGCTATAGTCCTCCACGATCATAGACGCGGTATAGCACTCTTCGCCCGTGGAGCAACCGGCGCATAGTATGTTCCAGGTACGACGCGGCCGAGAACGTTCCAGTTCAGGAAGCGCGACGGTACGCAAAAAATCGAACTGCTCCCGCCCGCGCAGAAAATACGTGTAGTGCGTCGTGGCAAGATCGATGAAGCGATTCGTTATCTCGGGATCGGCACCCCGCTCCACCATATCGAAGTAGGACGAAAACGAGACACACCCCAGACGTTCCCGTTCGTGCGAGAGCCTACATTCAAGCAGCACGCGTTTGGACTGCATATTCAGCCCGAGCGTGCGGGATAAATACGTGCAGATTCTATCGAACTCTCTGTCGGTTAAGTGATCCAAACCTGTATTCCATTAATTACATAGGCACTCGAGTTTATACAGCTTAGCATGCTACGCACCTTGTTGCCAGAAGGAACCAACCCCTCGGGAAATCGAAGTCGCCAAGGCCGTCGTTTCCGTTGCACGAAAAGCATCCAAGAGCTCGCGAGCGCCCTGCCGCGCGCGAAGCACCTGGCAACCATGCGCGCCCGTTCGCCCTGCCGAGCGCTCGCCCGCGGACACCGCGCCCTGCCGCGCGCGGCAAAGAATCGAGCATGGGAGTCGGGGAGTGCGCCCGCCCATCGGGTATGATGAAATGAACTCCGGCGGATGACGTCCCGGGCGCCCCAAGAAAAAGGACTCCGAACATGGAAACCAACCAGCCATCCATAATCGACCTGCTTATCGAGGCTCACGTGCACCTGGAAAGGCAAGGGCCGGGCAGCGATGACACGACGCGCCAAGCCTTGAGCTTCCTAGGCGAGCTTGACGGCTTCTCGAACGTAGCGGATCTAGGCTGCGGAAGCGGGCCGCAAACGCTCGAGCTTGCGCAGCACCTGACGGGAACCGTGGTCGGCCTCGACCTGTTCCCCCAGTTTATCGACGTACTGAACGAACGCGCCGATCAACTGGGGCTCAAAGATCGGGTGCGAGGCATGGTTGGCTCGATGGACAACCTGCCTTTCGAGCAGGAGTCGCTCGATCTTATATGGTCGGAAGGTGCGGTCGACAACATCGGCTTGGAGAAGGGGCTTGCCCATTGGCGCCGCTTCCTTAAAAAGGACGGCTACGTTGCCGTAACGTGTCCTTCGTGGCTTACGAACCAGCACCCTGCCGTCATCGAGAAGTTCTGGACCGATGCTGGAAGCGGGCTGGATTCGATCAGCCACAACATCGCAGTCCTGCAGAACTGCGGGTATCGGCTCATCGCTTGCTTCACGCTACCGGAAAGCTGCTGGACCGACGAGTACTTCGCACCGCGCGAAACGGCGCTCGAAAAGCTGCTGGAAACGTACCCCGGCAATGAAACCGTGGCGGCGTTCGTGGCGGAAAACCGACGCGAAGTCGAGCTGTACGCAACGTACGGACGCCATTACGGGTACGTCTTCTACATCGGCAGGAAAGCCTAGGGAATGCGCGGAACTGCCCGCATCCCGCCTTCCCGCACCTCAGCCATTCGCCCCGAAAGACGAAAACAGGCCGCCAGGTTCTACCCTGACGGCCTGCATCTTTCGTGGAGCCAACGAGCGGATTCGAACCGCTGACTTTGAAAGCAGACCTAAAGCCCCCGTTCCAGGCAATACCTTTACTTGGCTTTCATTGCCTGTAATCCCATTATGAACACTCCAGGAATACCAACGAGCGCTCCAGCGACAAGGGCAACGGGGTAGATAAAGAAGCCCAGCACCCAAAACAGCACGAGAGATATACCCTTGTCACGGCAAAAACTCAACAAGACAGACACGCCGAAGGGGAGGAAAAAGCATCCTAGCGCACCTACCGCAGCAGCAAAGGGCGCGAAAGCAAGCTGATCGGGCGTGGTCGAGTAATTCGTCCAAACGTAGAATGCAAACACCCCCACTGCTGCGGCAAGAGCGAGCCCCGTCAGAAAACAGAAAGCAAAACGGCTCTTCGCCGCGCGCAAAGACCGATCTGCGTTTAATCGAGCTTCTCTCTCCGCAACCTCCCGATTCCTATTTCTCTCGGCCTCTTCCTCCATCATGGCAAGCCTTTCGAGTTCTCCAACTCCCGAAGGCACCGCTTTGGCAAGGCCGGTCGGCGAACCGCAATGGCGGCAGAACGCTGCACCATCTTGGATTTCCCTTCCGCATGCTCTACAGAACATCGCAACCCCTTCTCGTTTTTTAATCCAATGCCGCCGCAATCGATTCGACGCGATCATGGCACGTTCGAACCTCACGCTTCGCAGCGCCGATCTTTGATTGCAGATAGAGAAAATACGGTATGGCCGCAAACGTAGTGAACATGAGGACGAACGCGAAGAGCAGAACCGCAAACGCAACCGTGAACACTATCGCAAAGCCGTGGGACATAGCGAAATCTTTTAAGGGCATAAAACCGAACGGAAACGCCGCAAAGACAAAGGTCAAGTTCGCGGTTCCGAACGCCGCATACTGCGCGTCGAGGTCTGGAAGCCCGGAAAAGTAAGCCCAGGAACCTTGCGCTGCAGCAAATCCTAAAATGATCGTCGCCACAAGACAGCTCAAACGGCGACCCCTCAACCTCTTCAGTTCGTCCTCGGCAAAACACGCTTCTCGATACGCTTCGTCCGCCTCTTTGCGCATACGCTCGCGCCGGGCGCGGCGACTGCTTAAATAGAATGCGGCTTCTTGCGGCGACGCTTGCGGTGACGGATCCGAAGCGCTCGCCCCACAGCACGGGCAAAACGCCGACCCCTCCTCTATCCGCTCTCCACATGCCGGGCAGTACATATCAATCCACGCTCCCTTCCGCCTCGTCGTGCCGCAGATTAGGTCCTTCGAGCGCGCCATCCCCTCGAAGCCAAAAAAGCCTCTATCGAAGCCTCGCCCGGACGGAAAAGCAACCTTTGGACACTCTTCACCCTTCCGTCTTCAAAGCCGATTTAATGCCAGGCCCACGCATTTGACTGCATCCATCAGCTCGCCGCAGCGTTCAGATCTTCCACATCTTTTCAAAACATTTGTATGGGTATTTTTGTACACCCACTTATAAGAGTTTATCACATAGGATTCCCGCATGGGAACAATGAGCCTGGAAGACACTAGAGCAAGGATGGGCGACCGGATTCGAGAGCTTCGGAAAGCCGCCGGACTGTCGCAGCGCAAGCTCGCCCTCGTGATCGGCGCCGACAACACCTACATCTCGCGCCTAGAACGAGGAGCGATCGAAAACCCCACGCTCAAGACCCTCCATCGCGTAGCGGGAGCGTTGGGCGTCGAAGTGGCAGATCTCCTAGCCTAGCCCTCCATCCTGCGATTCAGGACACAATATCGCAGTACGATCCCATCATCCTCCAAACGAAGACCGACAGCATGCTCCTGCTCGCAAACGCGGGAGGGAGACGACCGGAGTATGACCGATTGAAGGTGGCAACGAATTAGATAAGCCCAAGATATATGATTGCGCTGATGCTTACTATATTTCGGGTGAAGTTGTTGACCACTCTTTGTATAACAAAAGAAAGCGCCGGAGGAAGTGATTTGCTCACCATTCGGGCGCTTTGCTAATACGTACTCTAACAGGTATCACTTGATGGTGCAAACTTCTCCGCTACGAAAGAAAGGGCGTTCCCTAAGTTCATTTATCGCTACAACGTTCTTCACTATGCGTTCTCAACGCCCTCGAACAACTCCGATACGGTCATGTTAAGTCCTGCCGCTATTCTCTCGATTGCGTCCAGAAAGATGCTTCTCCGTCCATGCTCAATCTGAACAACGAATGACCCGCTCAACCAAACCATTAGGGCAAATTTGTTCGTGGAAATCCTACTCACAGATTTCGATATAAAAAACAGGCCGCCAGGTTCTACCCTGACGGCCTGCATCTTTCGTGGAGCCAACGAGCGGATTCGAACCGCTGACCTACGCATTACGAGTGCGTTGCTCTACCAGCTGAGCCACGTTGGCATACGGCCTCTTGCGAAGCGCGAACATGAAGTATACAGAAAGCCCGCTCACCTCGCAAGAGGGCTTTCGTGGATTTCTCGCAGGAATTTCCACAACCCGGCCTGCGTACAGGCGTGAAAGCAACAGCTTCCCCGCCAACCGGGAGCGCACCAGGCAGGCTGCTATACTGGAAACACCTTCGCGGGTCCATCGCAACGATGCGCCCCGTGCGAAAGAGAGGAGTCCTCATGCTGTACGACAACGTCATGGTCCCCTACGACGGATCGGCCTCGGCCGACGCCGCGCTGGCCGAGGCCGTGCGCTTCGCCAAGGAAGACCCCGGCCTTACGCTGCACATCGTGCAGATCATAGACACGAACAAGCTGGTCATCAACAGGTTGGAAGCGCAGAGCATAGTGGACGCAGCCGTGCCCGAAGGCATGCGCAAGGCGTTCGAGGAAGTAACGGCCGAAGCAAACGATCGTCTGCATAGCCAGATCGATGGGATCATCGACGGCTTGATGAATCGCATCCGCATCGAGATCCTCGAAGAAACGCACCCCGGAACCCAAATCGTCTCGTACGCCGACGAATGCAACTGCGACCTCATCGTCATGGGATCGCGCGGGCTGGGCGCGCTGCGCGGCATTCTGGGCAGCGTGAGCAGCTACGTTCTTCGCGAGGCCCCCATCCCCGTGCTGGTGGTCAAGGAATAGCGAAGCGCACAACGGCCGCGCGTTGATCGTTTGTTGGGATTCCCGTGCTATGCTTCGCCGCGTGCATGCCCATTAAAGCGAAAGAACCGTATGAGAGCAGGACAGAAACCTACCGACGTCACCACCGTGCTTGTCGTGGACGACGAGCCCGATATCGTCGAACTATTGGAAGAATATTTGAGCGACCAGGGCTTTCATGTTCTTACCGCCAAAGACGGAGCAACGGCGCTCAAGCGGGCTCAGCAAAAGCCCGATCTCATCGTGCTTGACGTCGGCATGCCGGAAATGGATGGTTACACGGTATGCCGACGCATTCGCGAACACCTAAGCTGCCCTATCCTGTTCCTGACGGCTCGCGTGGAAGACGTCGACGCCCTTGAGGGGTTCGAGGCGGGTGCCGACGACTACGTGCTGAAGCCTTTTTCGCTAGCGGTACTGGGTGCCCGCATCCGTGCGCACCTCAATCGAGAGCAGCGACGCCAAACGAAAGCCGAAGTGCGCTTCGACGGCAACATCGTCATCGACTACAGCGCGCGCACCGTCAGCGTTGCGGGCAGCGCGGTCGAGCTGACGCGACGCGAGTTCGACATTGTTTCATTCCTCTCCAAAAACTCTGGTCAAGTGTTTGAACGCGACAGAATTCACGAACGCGTCGGCGGTTGGGAGAACGAGAGCGACCCATCGGTCGTCACCGAGCACATCCGACGCATCCGCAAGAAACTGGCGAAGGCTGGAGCGGAAAACGACCCCGTCGAAACCGTGTGGGGAATGGGGTACCGATGGCGCGCGTAGGTCGGGCCGGCGGCGCCGACGGCAAGCCCGTAGGCACGAGCAACGGCGACAACGGCGCGTCCGCGGGTGCGGCCCGCCTCGCGCAGCTGAGGGAACGCTGGCGCAACGCATCGCTCAAGACCTCGTTCATGGCGTACATGCTGTTGTTCCTGATTGCGGCGCTCGTGCTGTCCCTAACAACGTCAGCGCTGTTCGGCAGCCTGCAAAACGAAGCGACCGCCGATGCCTATGAAATATCGGGTCTCTACCTCTACGACAAGGAAACCGACTCCCTGGTGGCGGCGCGGTCGATCGAAGTCACGTCCGACAGCCGCCTGGCGTTCGTGCAAAGCGCACGCGACGGCATGCAGTCGATCGCGCGGGCTGAGCTGCCCGAAAGCACCGCCGTAGCGGACGCGAGCGACTACTCGTTCGTCTACGACTTCAACTACGAATCCAGCGGCAAGCAGGAAACGCCCGAGCTCACCTTCGGAACCGAAGCGACGCTCGCGAACCTGCCCGCCTACGACGCATGGGCGCGCAAGCGATTCGACGCATGGCTGGCCGAGAACCCCGACAGCCCCTACGCTCCGCTCTTCTCCCTGAACACGGCCGAAGGTTCCGCGGCGGAAGGACCCATGACGTCGCCCGTCGGCTACTACCTCAGCACGCCGGCATCACCAAGCGCATTGGCTCTTTCCTCCCTGTTCGGGTTCTTGTCGTTTCTCATGTTCCCCTTGTGGTTCGGCGTGTGCATATTCGCCGCCGCACGCCGCTTTTTCCGCATGCGGCTTGCTCCGGGCCTTGCCGTGCTCGACAACGCCACCGAAAAAATAGCCAAGCAAGACCTCGATTTCACGGTGGCGCGCGGCCGCGACGATGAACTGGGAAGACTGGCTCAGTCGTTTGAAACCATGCGTGCTTCTCTGGCGGAATCGCAAAAAGCGCTGTGGCGCACGGCCGAGGAGAGAAAGCGCCTCAACGCTGCCTTCGCGCACGACTTGCGCACGCCGCTCACCATACTGAAAGGCAAGATCGAGCTTCTGGATACGCGCATCAAAGCGGGGACGGCGTCTCCCGAGCAGCTGGAAGCCTCGACGGCGTCGCTTTCGGCCCAGGTCGAACGGCTCGAACGCTACGTCGCGGCCATGAGCAGCCTCCAGAAGCTGGAGGATCGCGAACCCGAACGGTCCGACATCGCGTTCAGCCGCATAGCCGAACTGATCGAAGATGCCGGCAACGGCCTGGCTCGCTCGAACGAGGCGCGCTTCGCCCTGTTCGCCAGTCAGCGATGCGCATGCGAGCAGCCTTCGATGCGCGTTGACGGCTCGCTCGTAAGCGAAGTGGCAGAGAATCTTCTAGCGAACGCCTTCCGTTACGCATCGAAAACCGTGTCCGCGCGCCTGGACGTCCGGCCGACAGAACACGAAGGCTGTGAAGAACTCGTGCTCATCGTGGACGACGACGGGCCGGGCTTCTCATGCGCGGCCCTGAAGAACGGCTGCGCGCCGTTCTTCAGCGAGACTCCGTCGAAAGAGCGATTTGGCCTGGGGCTCAACATCAGCAGCCTGCTGTGCGACAAGCATAGCGGATCGCTCACGCTCGAAAATCGCCCCGAAGGAGGCGCGCGCGTGACGGCGCGGTTCGCATGCCGACCTTGAACTCGACCTATAGTTTACGCGACGTTGATCGGGAGTAGATATTTGGCTCGTAGCATCTGATGCAAGCTAATCGCACCAGAGAATCGAGACACCCATGGACGACATCACCGCACTGCATCGAACCATCGCGCCAGGCGCCTCGTCGCAGTTCCCTCCCTGCGCCGCAAGCGCCGCTGCAGCTGCCGCTCGCGCGCGGCAGCTGCAAATAGCGAAGCGCGCGGCGTTCATCGTTGCCCTGCTGGCCTGCTCCGCAGGCTTGATTGCGCTCTGCGTTCGCTTCGGCCCCGAAGCTTTGACGTTCGTATCGGATACCGAGCGCTTCCGCGCATGGGTGGAAGGCATGGGAATCGGGGGGCGCATCGCGTTCGTCGCGGCGAACGCCGCTCAAGTGGTGCTAGCCTTCCTTCCCGGCGAACCGCTTGAACTCGCGGCCGGATACGCGTTCGGCACGGTCGAAGGCACCCTGTGGTGCCTGGTGGCAAGCGCGATCGGAACCGGCCTTGCCCTGCTGCTCACCCGCACCTTCGGCATGCGCGTCGTGAGGCTGTTCTTCCCTCCCGAGAAAATTTCGGAAGTCAAATGGCTGCAAGACACGCGACGGTTCGAGCTGGTGCTGTTTCTGGTGTTCCTTGTTCCCGGAACGCCGAAAGACCTGCTCACATACGTTGCCGGATTGGGAACGAGCCCGGCGTGGCGCATCGTGGCACTCACGACCGTAGGACGCATTCCGTCTATCGTTTCGTCTACGCTCGTAGCCGGGGCGGTGGGCAGCGGCAACTACGCCGCAGCGGCCATCGTGGCTGCCATCACCGTTGGCCTGGCGGGAATCGGCGTGCTCGCCTATCGGCACGTCACGCGAACCAAAACCGAAACCGTGTAGTTATTGAGAATAGTTACTGATAACTACCGATTCGTAACCTCTCTTCTCGAACGAAGAGCGTATGATGACGACAAGAAGTTCACTGAAGTCGTCACCAACGAGCGCTATGGCCACAGCGCAACCGGCCAGCTCATCGGAGCGACACAAGGAGAGAGAGGCCCCTATGCCCAGTTTCGCTAATCCGTTTGCCGGCAACGTCGACCGCAAAATGACCAACGCCGAGCTCATGCAGGCACTGCGCCTTGACATCGCAGGAGAGCTTGAGGCTATTTACCTGTACGAATCCCACTACCTGGCCACCGACGATCCCGCGGCTAAGGCCGTGCTGGCCGACATCCGCGACGAGGAGAAGGCCCACATGGGCGAGCTCATCACGCTGATGCGCCATCTGGATCCGAAGGAAACCGAATTCTTCCTGGACGGCGAAGGCGAAGTTCAGGAGATGCTGGAAGACCTGGGCATCAAGACGGACGGCCAGATTGCGCCGGCGCCCGCCGAACCCGCAGCAGCTCCTACGGTGGGCGATCTTTCCTAACCTTGCCACCTGTGCGAAAGGGGCCCGCCCTTCCGCCGACGACCCAGCAAGGCAGTCGGCTTTGCTTTCTGCCTTGCGCGTAGCCGCACGCTTTCCCAAATCGAAAGGAGTTCGATATGGATTACCTCGCTCGTGAATCGGCCGATCTTTCGGCTGAGCTTTGGAACCGAATCGACGACGCCGTCATAAGCACGGCGCGCCAGCAATTGGCCGCACGGCGCTTCCTGAAAACCTACGGACCGCTCGGCCCCGGAGCAACCACCGTCGCCGTAGACGGCGTGGCCAAAGAAGAGGTGCTCGAAGACGGCATCGGCCGCATCGTCGGGCGCACGCAACTTGAACTGCCCATGCTGTACGAAGACTTCACCCTGCTCGGGCGCGATCTTGAGCTGGCCACCCAAACGGGCATGCCGCTTGATCTGGCTCCGGCCGTTACCGCAGCCAAGAAGGCTGCGCGCCGCGAGGACAGCCTGGTGCTGAACGGCAGCCAGCTGCTGGGGACCGAAGGCCTGCTCACCGCCAAGGGCGCGAACAAGATGAAGCGCGCCGACTGGAACAAGGGCGAGAACGGGTTTTCCGACGTAGCAGCCGCCGTTTCCCAGCTTGCCAAGACCGGGTACCTGGGCCGTTACGCGCTTGCCGTGGCACCGGATCTGTTCCTGGCCTTGCAGCGCCTCCAGCCCAACACCGGTATGCTGGAGATCGACCGCATCAAGAAGCTGATCGGCGACAACGTCTACATGACCAGCGCAATCGACCAAGGCAAGGCCGTGCTGGTGTGCGCGGAGCCCGAGTACCTCGACTTGGCGCTCGGCCTTGATCTTTCGGTCGGGTACGCAGAGCTGGTGGACTTCAACCACCACTTCCGCATCATGGAAACAGCCGCGTTGCGCATCAAAGACCCCGCAGCAATCGTCGTGTTCGAGTAAACGCGAAACGGCCCGCACGCTTCACAAGGTGCGGGCCGTTTCTTTTCGAGCGGCACAGGCCGCCGAAGCTACGGAACAGGGCGCGTAAGGGAGGGGTCTGCGCGCCCTGGGAACCGAAAGGCTACGCGTCGATCGCCGCAGCGGCGTACTGGCCGGCCAGGCGGCCGCCGCAGTACGCGCACATGAGGGAATAGCCCTCGTAGTCGGTGTACGGCGCGCTCATGAGCGTACCGTTGTCGGCGCCCGCCACGTACAGGCCGGGGATGGCCACGCCCTCGGCGTCGATAGCCTGCAAGCGGTCGTTCGTGCGAATGCCGCCGATGGTCACCCAAGCGCTGGGCTCGTACTGCATGGCGTAGAACGGACCGGCGGCTACCGGCTGCAGGAAGCAAGCCGGCTTGTAGAACTGGTCGTCCTTGCCCGCAGCGCACGCAGCGTTGTAGGTTTCAACGGTCTTCGCCAAATCAGGGGCGTCAATGGCCTCTGCCAGCGCCTCGATCGAATCCGCCTTGAAGGCCCAGCCCTCTTCGACGGCGGCGTCGAAGTTCGCCTGAACGTTCTCGAGCGCCTTGCCCTTGAGGGTCATCATGCCGGTGCGCCAGTTCTCGGCGTCGGAGCCGCACAGCGTCCACGCATCGGTGCCCGCGTTCAAGCCGTCGACGTACGTCTGGTCAACCACCGCGTAGTACTTCCCGCCCACCAGCGAGATGGCTCCGCCCAGCGCCAGCGGAAGGTTCGCGAACTTGCCTTCGTTGCTGAAGCGACGGCCCTGGTTGTTCACCAGCAGCGTGCCGTAAATGCCCACCGTGAACGCCGCGTTCTTGCGATCGTACAAGCCGTCGGCCTTCTGGTTGGAGCCGGCGAACTCGTTGCCCGCGATGCCCCACTGCGTGGACACCTGGCCGCCCGCAGCCTGCACCATGTCGATGCCCTCGCCCACGGACAGGATGTTGCCCAGCGGGTTCACGAACGTGCCGAACTTCTCCAGCATCATGTCGGCGCTGCCCAAGAAGCCGCCGGTAGCCACGATGACCTGCTTGGCCTTCACGTCGATGACGCCTTCGCCTTCGCACTGCACGCCGACACATGCGCCGTTTTCCATGATAAGGCGCTTGCCGGCGGTGTTGAACAGGAACTCGCCGCCTTCGGACTCAACGAATTCCTGAAGCGGCTTCATGCGCGCCTCGCCCTTGGCCTGCGTCTTCGAGTCCTTGGGATCGGCCTGGAAGTTGGCGCGCACCGAAGCATGGCCGGCGCCGTAGTTGTCGGGACGCAGGCCGGTGGGCACGCCGAAATCGCTGGTGAACTGGTCGATGGTTTCGCCGGAAATCTCCACGGCGGCCTTGATGGCGGCAGCGTTCGTGGACCAGTGGCCGTACTCCATAATATGGTTGAACGCTTCCTCAACCGTAAAGTCGATGCCAGCTTCCTGCTGCAGCTTCGAGCCGACGATGAATGGGCCGCCCGCCAGCGAGCCGTTCGCCACGCCCACGTTCGCGCCCTTTTCGATGACAACGACGCTCTTGCCGGCGCGCACGGCCTCGACCGCAGCCCACATGCCAGCGCCGCCCGCGCCAACTACGGCGATGTCGCACTCTTTCGTCTGGTCGGCCGTCTTCATAGCGGCGTCGTCGCCCTTTGCGGACTCCGACTTCGATTCGCTCGACGCCTGCGGGGCGCAACCGGCCAGCGCGGCGGCTCCGCCCAGCGCGGCCACGCCTCCCAGCGTCAGAAAGCTGCGGCGCGACAGGCCTTTGGTGATCTCGCTCATAAGAACTCCCTCCGAAGAATTCACGTGTCCGTCAGCTTGAGCGCGGCGTCGGTGCCGCACGCCAAGCCGATCGGCTGCCCTCCCTGGGCTCTTGGGCCATCATGCGTTCAACCTTGGGTTTTGTCGCGGGTGAACCGCCCAGCAAGGGGGTGAATCCAAGCTCACCCCTGCGTTCACCCCTCCCGAAGCACAGCACGCATGCATGCAGGCGACTGCCGCAAAGACGCGCTCGACGCATGGTTTGACCAAGCGCTCAGCAAAAGCCCTTGCCAGATACCCAGCATTTGCGGCAGCGTGCAGCGCGCCCGCATCCTCACGATGCGGGCGCGTCTCTTCGTAACGCCACGCACCCGACCTGGTACAATATGGCAACCACAAGGAGGCGCCGTGAAACCAAGTGATGTCGTACGAGCCATCGTTCCCGAAGATCAGGCAGAAGAGGAAGATTCTTTTGCTGCGCTGCTGTTCCCCCTGCGATTTTTGGGCATGGGGCTGCTTGTCGCATGGCTATGCTGCACGCACGTAACCTTCATTTTTCCTGGCTTCGGATTTCCCGACGCGTCACTTGCGGCCATCAATTACGGGATGCGCGTAGGCGACGTTGGCACGTTTTTGGTGCTCGCCCTTTTTTCAAACCGCATCGGTCGCCTCGGCAGTCATAAAAAAGCAAGCGCAGCATTCGTAATCATCACGGCAGCAGGGACAGCGCTTCTGGGACTGGTCTTGTTCCCCGCAGGAAGCGCAGCGGCAATTCTGTTTGCCGTATCGGCCGTAACGGCTATCGGCGGGGCCTTTCTCTTTTGCCTTTGGGCGGAAGCGTACAGCCAGATGGGAACCACGCGCACGCTCATGTACGGCGCAGGTTCGTGCATCACCGCCGCCGTAGTTTCGTTCGCAGTCAGCACCATGCAGGAACCGTACGCTATCGCCGCAACGGCGCTGCTTCCCTTGGCGTCGTTGGCATGCGCCCTGCTGAGCTTGCGCATCCTTCCAACGGAACCTGCCCGCTCGGCGAACACACGCTACCCCCTTCCTTGGAAGCTGCTGGGCATCATGACGGCCGCCGGACTTCTTTCCGGCACCGCAGGATCGGTCATCCCCGATGCCACCTGGATGGGAGCCATTCACCGCGTGGTGGCGACCGGACTCGCGGGTATCGTGATCATCGTGATGGCGCTCACGCTGAAAGATCGCATCGACGTGCGGTTCCTTGCAAAGGTTGGCCTGCCCCTCTCCATCATCGCGCTGGCAGCGATTCCCTTCGCTGATCCGCAATGGGGATTCGCCGTCTCGTTTTCCCTCAAGCTGGCATACGTGTGGTTCACCATGTTCGTACTGCTCATGCTGGCAAACATCGCGTTTCGCTTCGAGGTTCCCACCCTGCGGCTCTTCGCCCTTGCCCGCGCGTTGAGCGAGTTGGGAATTTTCGCGGGAATCGGCATCCGCCAATGCCTGCTGCAGAACAGCCTGTTTTTCAACGAGGCGTTCCTTGTTGGATTGGCGCTGGGCGGCATCGTGCTGGTTTTAGTATGCGCACTGGTCTGGACCAGCGAAAAGTCCGTGAACGGAGACTGGGGCGCATCGGGAATAACCCTTGACGGACAGCTGCATGTGCCCGGTCCGCGCGAACGGTTCATGGCGCGATGCGAGTCGCTAGCGGAACGATACGGCCTCACGGCCCGGGAAACCGAGATCATGGGGCTCATCGCCCAGCGAAAAAGCCGCGCCGAAATCGAGCAGCAGCTGTTCCTTTCCGAGAACACGGTGAAGACCCATGTTCGTCATCTGTACGCCAAGCTCGGCGCGCACTCGAAAGCCGACGTCATAGCCTTGTTCGAGGAGTGACGCCCGCCCGCCGTGCACTCGGCACGCGGCACGCGGCACGCGGCACGCGGCACGCTGCACCGAAACCCATGGGCCCGCTGTCAAAACGGACGAGTTTTGCGGGACTTTGGCCGGAAATTTCGCCCCTCGGAAGCAAGGTTTGCGAGTAGCTTTCGCATAATGCCAGGTCAGAAGCGTGCGCATTTTGTTTATTCTCACTCGAGGACCCGCAAAACTCGTTCGTTTTGACAGAACGCACGGTCCACGCCAGCCATCGCCGATCCGCCGCCCGCTCCGCAGCGCCCCCTCTCCTGCCGCAAGCGCTTCGTGCTATGATGCTCTACCGTGACCGAAATCATCCAACATAGCGCGCGCCCTTTGTGGACCTACAAGGTGTTCCTCCTGCTGGCAGCTGCCATTTGGGGCTTAGGCACCGTCGTCATCAAGTCGACCGTCGACGCCTTCCCTCCTGCGTGGCTGGTAGGAGTGCGCTTCACGGCCGCCGGCATCATCCTGGGCGTCATCATGCTGCCGCGCTTCCGCAAGAATCTAGATGCGGATCACCTGAAAAAAGGCGGGATTTTGGGAGCATGGCTGTTCCTTGCGTACTGGGCAAACTCCACGGGGCTCACGGACACCACAGCTTCCAACAGCGCTTTCTTGACGTCGCTGTATTGCGTGATCATCCCGTTTTTGGGCTGGGCGCTGCGCGGATCCAAACCCACGCGATTCAATGTAGCGGCAGCCATCGTGTGCGTCGCAGGCGTCGGATGCGTTTCGTTTGCAGGCGCATCGGGACTGTCGCTGCGATTCGGCGATCTGGCCACCCTGCTTTCCGCCCTGTTCCTGAGCTTTCATGTGCTGTTCACGGCGAAATACGCGCGAGGGCGCGACATGACGCTGCTCACCGTGGTGCAGTTCGTCGTGGCGGGCGCGCTTGGTTTCGCCGCAGGCATCGCGTTCGAGCCGACACCTAATTTCTCCGCGTTAGGCTTGGACACCTGGACCAGCTTGGCTTACTTGGCCGTCTTCGCTTCGTGCATAGCGCTGCTGCTGCAAAACGTCGCAGTCGCACACGTTGACCCGGCTCCGGCATCGTTGTTCTTGGCTACGGAATCGGTTTTCGGAGTGACGTTTTCCATTATGTTTCTGGGCGAAGCCCTCACCGCACCGCTGTTCGCCGGGTTCGCCCTTATCTTCGCCGGCATTGTGGTGAGCGAATACCTGCCTTTACGAGCGGAAAAGAAGCGCGCGGCTCGAAAGGCAAAACCACGCGATTAAACGGTTGCGCGAGCGCGTGACGCCGACCGACAACCGTCCGACAAGCCGATCCGCGCCCAAAAGCAGAACGATAAATGTCACTTGCCCATTAGTAGACTATGTCATATAATAGTACTTGTCTGAAGCACCCTGAACCGGAAAGTCCTCCAACGCTTTCCGGTTCTCCTTTTTCTGGGGCACATCGCGCTCGATCGCTCTTGACACCCTTTGCATGTACCGCGATCGAGCGCACCAGGCAACGCACCGTCAGAACCTTCAATTCATCCCTCTGAAGAAAGAAATACCGAAGACCTAGTACGCTTGGAAGGATGCTGAAACCCGTCTTCTTACTACAATTGAAAAGGCTTATCTCCACGCAAGACGAGGGGTCAAAGCGTGAAGGCCTGCACAAGAAACAACTTACGCACGGGTAGAGGAGATGGTTGATGAAAGCGTACAAAACAGTGGTATACAGCTTTTTTATCGGAGGGTTATTTGCGCTCATTGCCCAAGCCTTGGTGACGGTATGGACCCAGCTTCTTGCCAACACTCCCATGGAATTCTTCATCGGCGGCTCCACCCTTATCAGCATGGGCGTCATCGGATGCGTGCTGGGAGGATTTGCAAACTATCAGATCGTAGAGAAATGGGGGGCTTTCGGAGCCCTTCTTCCGTTTTCAGGTTTCGCCATGGCCGTCGGCATGAAGATGATCGGACCTTGGACAAAAGACAATGCTAGCATCGGAAAAGCCATCATCCCTGGTCTTTGGTTGGTGATTTGGTTCAACCTTGTGGCGGCAGCCATCAGCATCCTGTTTGGCTACATCTGCGGCATGGCAGGCATAGAGCCCTTGATCAGCCTCGAAAAAAACACCACCTCCACGGTGTTTCCTCTTTCCTTCTTGATAGGCGGCGCGCTCTGCATGCTGTTCCAAGTTGTCTACTTGATAGTTAAAAAAATAACTCCCAAGTGCAAGCCGCTTTGGATTCTGCTTACGGCATGGTTTTGCGGATCCGTTTTCGCGCCACTGGGCATCTCTGGCGCACTTGCAAGCTTGGCGGGACAAGGCTTCAGCGTACTTATCCCCGTTGGTGGTTACAACATGTACAACGTGGGAATGTCGTTCGCTATGGGAGCTTTCGACGACGGCTTGCTCCATCTAGGCTCGTTCTTCCTCGCCGTCGCAGGACTGTTCTTTACGGGACTTGCAACCTTTTTGATCTATAAGGCAAAGTTTGGCCGAATGCCGCTTGAAGAAGTTCATCGCATGAAAGGCCAGGAGTTCATCGACGGAATATAATGAACCTACGTGCAAACAAAGCGCGGCAAGGAGACCGGCATGTCAAAGAAAGCAAGCAAACAATTCTCTAAGGCCTTCGAAACCATCGAGACTTTGAAGGCAAGCAACCGCAAGGCGTTTATTAAGATCCTTGCGGCCATGGCAGTCGTCCTATTGCTCGGCCTCGGACGCACTGCCCTCGACGTGTACGGCCTCATTCCATCCGAGTCGGTTGGCACAATAGCCAGCGGCGCTGTTTATCTGATAGCTATATTTATGGCTTTCATTGCAGGGCAATCGGGCATCAGCATTGCCAAAAATCGACGCGAGATCGACAGCATCTGCGATCGTACGGGAATTACGAAAGACCGCATCAAGACACACCGGTAGAAGCGCCACCCGTAAAGCAGCTCACCTCTACCGACCTAAAAGCGCCGCCCCTTATAAAAAGGGGCGGCGCAAAACCATGGCATCATTTCCAAAATGAGAAGCCTATCTCATTTTGACATGCGCAACGGTTCGTTCACACGCGTCAGACATGGACGAATATCTTCGGTCAGTTGATCCGTTCTTCCCTTCTTACACGAGTTGTAGCACACTTCACCGCAAATCGTACACACCACAGGCTCGGGAACAGCCATGTCCGTCAAATCAAACCCGCATTTCGTACATGGGTTTGGTTCAGAGAAATGCTCCAGATCCACCGCATTGAACATACCGCACTCCGGACACTTGACCGGGCGTTTGCGCGGCGGTCTGCAACCGCCGCAAATCGGATTACACGACCAACACACGTTCTCTCGCTCCCTTCAACCGATCTAGACGCACGAACACCTTGTCGTCGCTCTTTGCGATCAATGGTAGCAAGAGATAGTCCCTCATCCATCATCCCCAGAGTCCCATATTTAACTAAGGACACACAGGTTCGACCAATCATCCTTCTCAACGCATTCGCTTGCTATATAATATATGACGTAGTCTAGTATGATCGCATGTCACATGCGCGCGACATGCGGAAACTCACGGGGAACAGCGCGCATACTCAACCCATGGAGGCTATCATATGGCAAGCCATCACTTCACTCTCACCTCGTACGACCCGGTTTACGTAGTCGCCGAGGAAATCCGAATTCCCGAAGACGCCATCAAAGACCAGGCAATCCGCTGGTTGAAAAACATGATTTGCAAGGCCGGTGAAGAGCCTAAACTTACCGACAGCTGGATCAGCACCCGCACTGAAGACTTCAAGAGTGTAGATGACCTGTTGATCTTCATTCGATACAACATGTATAAAGACAGCAGGGAGCTTCAAGAACTGGCAGACCAAGACGTTATCTGCAAAGAACTCGCGACGCGTTTGGTTGAAGAGCTCCCCGAAGATCTCGTTGAAGGTGCGCTCAACGACGCGAATGTACGCCTTGAGGAAATGATCGCCCGGAACGGTATGACCCTGGAGAGTTTCAGCCAACAGCGCGGCATCACGGTTGAGCAAGTGTACGCCGACGTCAAAGAGCGCACGCTTCAAAGCCTCCGAGAAGACTCCGCGCTCGAAGCCTACGCAACCCATCAGGGAATAATCGTTGAGCCTGAAGATTATTACGATATCATTCCCGGAGACAGCATCCAGGACAAGGCGCGGAAGAGGCGCCAGATCGAGATGCAGGGCCGCCTCGCCCAAATGGAAGAGTACGCCCGAAAGACCAAGGCCCTAAAAGAAGTCATGGAAAACGCGAGGATCAAACGCAAGGCTACCGACACGGAATGGCTGCGCTACGGAGACACGAGCAACGACGTGCTCAACGCGAACAAGCAGTTCCCTGACAGCTTCGTAGGATTGTAAGACGTAAAGCGCGAAGCATCTAAAAGGATTCTTTTCGATGCTTCGCGCAAAAGAGAAAATCGAAGCCCCGCGCCGCAACGCGAATGCAAAAGAACCCCCGCCATACTTGAAACCAGGCGGGGGTTCTTTTGCACTATCGGCGAAAAAGCTTAGCGGTAGTCTTCGCCCTGGTCGCCACCAAGCAGCTTCGACTGCTCTTTGAAATGTTTGCTCTTTTCGGCAGCAGAAACAAAATTCTCAGGCGCATCTTCGATTTCGAGAATCTCCACTTCGAAATTGAGATTCTGGCCAGCCAAAGGATGGTTCAAGTCAAACACCACCACGCCCTTGCCAACCTCCAAAACCGTCGCAGGCATAGGCGATCCGTCTTCGCCGCTTGCTAGCATAATGCGCTTTCCCACTTTGACGTCGGAAACGGGAATCTGCTCCAAGGGAATGCGCGCCGTATAATCCTCTAAGTACTCACCGTATCCACCGTATTCATCAACGATAAACGTAGCACGCTCGCCCACTTCGTTCATCTCCAGAATAGCCTTCTCGAATCCGTCGATCGCCATATCCATACCCGTTTGAAACTTCATCGGATTCTCCGGCGTAGCGAACCCAAAAACCGTGCCATCATCGAGCTTACCCGTGTAGGTAAGAGTTACCGTAGAGCCAAGTTCCATCTTCGATCTCCTTTTCGAATCGATTGTCCACCACAACGCGACAGACAATCCAGCGGGCAGTTCGCTTATTCAACCGGTTCTTCTACCACCGTGACCACAGCCGTCTCAACCAGCCATTCCGTCGATTTCGACTGACGACACATCTTTCGGACGGACGCCATGCGACCGCTCTTTTCCCAATCTTCACGCGTGCCCTCAAGGCCGCGCTCGCTCGAAAACATTCCATCGATGTCCTCTTCGGAAAGCTCCCAGCCCTTTTGCGCGAACAGGGATTCAAGAGCGCAGTCGATAGCTGCGCGGCGTTCTGCTTCGTTCGAGATTTTTTCTTTCATCTTGTCGCCATCAATGCTGTTCTGCAGCATCCATTGCTGCAGGCTGGTTCCCTGCTGCTTGAGCGACTGAATCATCTCGCGTCCGACATCTTGACGAATAAAATCAATGTAATAAGCAGGGACGGCCCCTTCTAGGCGATTGACCAATTGATCAATCGCTCGATCTACCATCAGACCGGGGAGGTCTTTCCCCTTCTGCATATTGATGGCCAATTTCAACTGCTTCCGCAGATCATCAACATTTTCGCAACCAACTTTAACCGCAAATGCGTCATCCACTTCAGGCACGATGCACCTTCGCAAACCCTTGACTTCGACGATCGCGCTCAACTCGCCGTCGCCGTATTCCGATTCGCCTTCGGCATCTTTTGCCTCGAAGTCGAATTCGAGCCTGTCGCCGACTTTCGAACCAATTACCTGAGCATCAAACGATTCGGGCATGGTTCCCTCGCCCAGACCTATCATGCGGTCGGCCGCTCCAAGACCAGACACCATCCTGCCGTGGTTCGTCACGGTCAAGGTCATTTCAACATAGTCACCCCATTCGGCTTTATGCTCAGCATCATCGATCGTTTCAAAAGAATGGTAATAGCTTTGCAGTTCGCGAATCTGAGCTTTAATATCCTGCTCGGTTGCCTCCTCGGGCGGCATCACGATAGAAACCGGTTCATAACTTGCCAGATGCATGCTCGGCGCAACGGGTCCGGACACATCGAACGAGAACGGCTTCCCTTCTTCCAGCATCTCGGCAACGTTGAATTGAGGATCCCCGATAAAAAGAACTCCCTCATCATCGATAGCTTTGAAGGCAAATTCATTGATAAGCGTCTCGGCAACTCCGCCCATAGCGTTCGCATGACCGCCTACGCTTTGCTCCAAGATATTGCGAGGGGCTTTGCCTTTCCGAAAGCCCGGAATATCTTTTTGAGAGATCTGGCGAAAAAACTCTTTCGCTGATTCTTCGACTTCCTGCACCGTTGCGACCATGGTGAAAGAGAGCTCTTGAACCTCGCCATCATCCACGCGCGTTTTGTCTTTGATTAGCACGATTTCCCCCGAGTAGTTCGAAGATGTTTGGCTTTTTTGAACCCTGTTCAACTTGCATTCAAGCCCGCTGACTGCATGGTAGTAATTGTACCACAATCGCCCTGCTATAATTCTTGTTATATGGCCTTTAATCAGGCTAAACTATCAAAAGCAACGTGTTTGTAACTTAGCAGAAAACGCCCGAAAACTACGATGAAAACACCGAAACGAATAGGCTTATTTTCCTTTGTTTGCAGGGAGGAAATCATGGGGACCTACGAGCGCGAGCAGCAGCACATCAAACAGGGAATTGCCCAGCGAGGCCAAGCAGCACTCGACTATTTTGCGGAGCTGGATGCCGAGCTTTCTGAAGAGGCATCCTGCCTTACGCATCGCCCGGATTACAGCAAAACGCTCTTCGCACCTGAGCACGATGACATCTATCGGGAATTCTGTTCTTACCTCGACCTACCCAAGCCTCGCTTCTTCGACAAAGTTGAAAGCCCTCTCGTGATCGAAGGACTCACGGCAGCCGATGTCTACTTTGCTATGAAGTCGAAGAATCCGCGAATTGTTTCGATAGACGGAGCGGCTGTATACAACATGCTCGTCAAGCTTCGTACGCAACCCGAAATCACCAAGCGGGTGCTGAGTTTCACTCCCACGTGCTACAAATGCGGATAGCAGGCTCTACGCAGGATCAGCCGTATTCAAACGAATAGCGCATTTTTGTAGCTCGTCAACCATGCGCATGTCTACCGCTCCATCGCACGCGAGCCCCTGATCAATCTGCGCGTCAATCAAAAAGCAGGCCCGAACGAAATCTTCGTTCTGCTGGCTAAGCATCCCCAAGCGACGCGCGACCTCGAATCCCTTTTCAAGATCGGTCGATTTCGCAACTCGCCAAAGATGCAGCGTCACCAAGCGCACCGACCCTTGAAAACGTCTTTCAACAGGAACTTCCACCGCGCGACCTCCTTGTATTGCCCTCAGCAATGATGCGTCTCGTCATACAAGTCGCCTATACCGACTATAATGGAGCAAGCAAAAAGTCCAACCCCGATCGAACAAATAACCCCAGACCAGCATGCAAAAACCGCATCTTCAACAACCCATTGTCGAACAGATACGAACGGAGCGCCCGCATGTCCGATGAAGCACTCGATGCAGCCCTCGCCGAATACGCCGACGTCGAAAAACGCTACGTGCAAACCCTTGAGAAAAAGGGGTTGATATTCGCTCCAAAATACGCTGACGCCGATCTTTGCGCCCAGCTTCGCACACGCCTGATTGCACGAGGAGTTGCTTCGCGCAATAGCGGGGCAAGTCTCAGCGTGGGCCATCTTTCGTCGGCCTGCGTGGAATGCACCGGCAACCGCGGATCGGAAACGTTTTCCACTACGTTCAAGTGCCACCGAGATTGCTATTTTTGCTTCAACCACAACCAACCCGAATACGAAACGTTCTTTCGCGAAGGCTGTCCCTGGAAGGAAACCCTCGAACGATCGGCAAGCGAGAACCAAACTCTTGCTTGCGTGGGTCTAACCGGAGGCGAGCCTCTACTCGATCTGGAAAACGCGATCGACTTTTTACAACATGCAGAAAGAACGTGGCCAAACGCACACAAACGCATGTACACCTCAGGGGATCTGCTGACCGAAGAGAGCGCTGCGAGATTGTGCGCGGCCGGATTGGATGAAATCCGATTCAGCGTAAAGGACGACGATACTCCCGATCAGCAAAAGCAAGTTATTGCAGCTATGCGCGTCGCCAAGCGCCACATTCCCTCGGTCATGGTGGAAATGCCGGTGATTCCCGGTTCCGAGCAACATATGCACAAGTTGTTCCGCGCATTCCAAGAGGTCGGCATCGATGGCATCAACCTTTTGGAATTCTGCTTCCCCTTCTGCAACTGGGACGAATTCAGCAAGCGAGGATTCATGCTGAAGAACCCTCCATTCGAGGTCATGTACGACTACGATTATTCGGGCGGCTTGGCCGTCGCCGGTAGTGAATCACTTGCCCTTTCACTTATGGAGTGGGCACTTGACGAGGGAATATCGTTTGGAATGCACTACTGCTCTCTTGAAAACAAGCACCGCAGCGAGCTTCGACAGAAAAACGAACGAGCTGCCAACGCTCATCCGTGCGTAGTATTCGACAACGACGATTTCTTTTTGAAAACGGCAAAAGTGTTTGGAAAGGATGTGCCTCCGGTACGCGCAGCGCTTCAAGAAGCAGGCTGCACCGACTTCATGGAAGACCCGGCCGAACAATCCCTTGCATTCCCTCCGCGCTTTCTCGATACAGCGCGCAGCATCACGGCAAATAACGGAAAGTCCGTCCGCATCATGACATGTTACTTGGTGTGCGAGAGCAATGACTCGGAAAGCTACCTGATTGACGTGGCTTTGCGCGAAGCATAGTGCCACAAAGCTTGCACGGCATCCAAGCGAACTTCAAAAAAGCGCCCCGGACGTCCGGGGCGCTTCTTATTCACGCATGCGCGGTCAGGCGTACAGAAACTACGCAACCTTCCAAGGAGCGCCCGCCGGATTCAATTTGCGACGAAGAGAAAGTTCTTCAGCAAAAAGAATGCAGTAGCGCATACCCTTAAGTGTCACGTACAAGCACGCGATCTCATGCTTGCCACCATGGTTGAACACGTCGTACGTCAGGTACTTACGATCAAGCATATCCTGGTATATAGGATTGCCTTTAAGCTTGCTCAAAAGCATGTTCGTAGACTCGCGCCCCAGTTCGTCCTGCTTCAGGCAGATGTTGTACAGGATGTTCTCCTGCTCCTCCGTCAGTCGACCCAGTTCTTCGACTTCTCGCTTGATCTCGTCTTCAGTTGCCATAAGAGCCTTGCCTCCTTGCGCGGTCCGGTGTTCGCTTTTTCGGCGTTTCCCATAGTTTTCAATACGATGCCCGTAAAGCTCTTTCCCCCCTGAAAAGCGCTACGGGCAACGTAGTGCTCCCCATTTCAAGAAAGGACTCGCCCCGAGAAACAAGCGAGCCCTTTCTCTTCACTTCAGCAAAAGCACATCGCTTAAGCTTATTCCGCCGGCTTGATGTCCTTGAAGCTGCCGCCAAGACCAAGTTCGCCAGCACCTTCGTTACCAGTAGCCTTCGTGGAGGTGTAACCGCCCCAAGCGCGGGCAATGTACTTGCCCTTCACGAAGAAGATCTGCGCCTTCATCAGCTCGGCCTTGGTAATGCCGCACTCAGCCATAGCTTCATCTTGGCTCTTGCCCTCAGCCAGCAGAGCGTTCAGCTTCTCTGCGCCCTCGGGTGCGTCAAGTGCCAAAAATTCGTCACGAGTCATTTCGCCCTCCTTGTCAGTCTTCAACACGATACCGTGGTCACCGGCTACGCAACCGATGGCCACGGTAATCCTACCTAGAGCGCAAGCTTAGAGCTGGAACAGCACCATCGGGCGGTCGAACTCAGCCATCTTGGCCTGCATCTCCTCAAGCGTACCGTAGTACATGGAAGCAGACTCTTCTACCTGCACAGCCATCGGGCGCTGGCCGGCCTTATCGCCGCCCGTTCCCCAATGCTCGGAGAAGATGGACGTCGGGCACGGGATGTAGAACCATTCCCAAGCGTCGCCGTCATTGCCCTCGCCCTTCTTGAACGGACCAACTTCGACTTCCTTGATGCCGAACTGATCGAGAGGAAGGCCAAGCTCTTCCTTGCAGGCAATCTCAGCGGCATGATTGCCAGAGAAATAGGTGTAATCAACGAGCAAAGCGTATTTCTGATCTGCCATTGGTGTCACTTCCTTTCTTGTTAGTCCTGGTCAAGGCTACGGACGCGACGAACGTTGCACATGACGCCCTTGTAAGGAGCACCGAAGCCAAGCTTACCAACATTGAAGTGCGGAACCAGACTGTTGAAGTTGGACTTCCAAACGCCGAACAGGTTGGGCTCTTCGCCATCCTGCTCGGGGAACCACCAGCCATGAGCGCAGTTCAGGATACCGGGCTTGATGACCGGAGTAACCTCGGCCTTGAAGCGAGCCTCGCCGAACATGTTGTAAACCTCGCACCAGTCGCCATCGGTGATGCCGTATTCCTCGGCGGTCTGCGGGTTGAGCTGCACCCACGGCCACGGATCGATCTGACGCAAAGACGGCACGTGACGATGCTCGGAGTGGAACGAGCTGTAACGACGAGAGCCAGACGTAGAAATCAGCGGATACTGACCGGCAAACTCAGGCTTGCTGATCGGGCTGTAGTTCGGCTCTTCGTAGTACGGCAGCGGGTCCTCGCCCCAGGATTCGTACAGAATCGAGTAGGCTTCGATCTGGCCGGTAATGGTGTTGAAGCCGGGCTCTCCGTCGAAGCGGAGCAGGCCCTTCTCGTACTTCTCGTACTCGAAGCCATGAGCGCCGGGCTGATACAGGCCAAGCTCCTGGAAGGTCTTCCAGTCGAAGCCAAGCTCCTTCAGCTGATCGCTGTAGAAGTCCTCAACAGCCGTTGCCAGAGCATCGAGGTCGAGGGACTTGCCGTCAGCAGGCTTGTACCACGGCCACCAGCCCGGGTTGAGGCGCTGACCAAACATGAGGCAGATCTCGACGTCGGACTTGCACTCGCCAACCTGCAGAGCCTTGTTCATGGGGCCCATGAACACGGTGTTGCGGCCATAGTGCGTCAGAACGATGCCGTTGTGCTCGGCCCACGTTGCCATCGGCAAGAAGTAGTCGCCCACGGCCATAGCCGTCGGGGTCATGGTGAGGTCCTGAACGACCACGAACTCGAGCTTCTGCAGAGCCTTATGCCAACGCTTCGGCTGAGCGGAGCAGGTCGGAGTCAGGAAGTTGGAGCTGTTGAACCAACCCATCTTCAGAGCATAGGGCTCGTCGGATTCCATGGTGTTCAGCGTCTCGTCGGGCTGCGTGGTAGCCATGCCGGTGGACAGACCCGGCCATGCAGCAGCACCGATGCGCTTCTCCCACACAGAGTCTTCCATAGCGCCACGCTGCTCCATACGCCACTTGCCAAGCAGAGCAGACGGAGGACCAAGCGTCAGGCCACCGGGGCGGTCGATCGAGCCAGCCAGAGCGGCAAGAATGATGAACGCCTGGGACAGCTGCACGCCGTTCTTGTTCTGATCGAACGCCAGACCCCATGCCCAACCGACAGGACGCTCGGTACCGATAATGTGCGCAACGCGCTTGATATCCTCGGCGGGAACCGTGGTGATCTCGGCAACCTTGTCGACGGGGTACTCAGCAGCACGCTCTTTGATCTCGTCCAAGCCGTAGATCCACTTCTCAGCGAACTCGTGATCGTACTCGTCGTTCTCGAACATGAGGTTCATGATGGCCAAAGCAAGAGCGGTGTCCGTCTGAGGACGAACCTGCAGGTTGATGTTGCCGTCATGAGCGCCCACCCACGTGATACGGGGGTCGATGGAGATAATCTTGGTGCCAAGCTTCATGAGGTCGACCAGGCAGTGGCCGAAGAAGCCGTCGCCGTTGGACGGAAGAGGTTCTTTACCCCAAACAACAATGTACTTCGGCACTTCGTAACGCGGATCCTGGTAGCTGCCAGGCAGATGGCCGGCATAGTCGAGCTCGGGATAGCCAGCACCCAAAACGTAGTCGGAAATGGAGCAGCGCGGACCGTAGCAGGACCAACCGGACTGCGTGTAGCAGCAGTTGGGCGACTGCAGAACGGAGAAGGTCAGCGCATAGTAGAAGATGCAGGCCTCGCGACCAGTACCGCCGAAGCACACGATCGACTCGGGACCATACGTCTCCTGGAAATAACGAACCTTCTCGCAAATGGTATCCAGAGCCTCGTCCCACGTGGTCTGAACCCACTTGTCCTTGCCGCGATCGGCATAATCGCGCTTCATCGGGTGGATGATACGCGACGGAGCGTACGTGTACTCGCGAAGAGCAAGGTTCATTGCGTTCACGCGACCGGTGGTGATGGGGTTGTCGTCATCGCCCTCGATGCGGATCAGCTCGCCGTCCTTGGTAACAACCTTGACGCCGTACCCTACGGGATGGCTTCCCGGAGGCGACCACGTATTGCTACGGGTTACAACCGTCCCATCCTCCATTACGGTTTGCCACTGTTTACCGTATGCCATGTTTTCCTTCTTTCTGAGCTCGTCACTCGCATACTGAAGAAACTTTTTCCGCCTTGCGGCGAGAAAACCAAAACATAAGCTACTCGGCGATCACCCCCTCCCCGGGCTTTCAAATCTGAAGGATGCCCATCCCCAACGGGCATCGCCAAGTACTGTTCGCCTTAAGCGGTGGGAGGCTTGGGGGCACCGGGAGCCGCGGGAGGCTTGGGGGCACCGGGAGCCTTGGGGGCACCAGGGGCTGCAGGGGCTGCAGGAGCGCCTGCACCGGGAAGCGGCTTTTCGCCATTGATGTACGGCGTGAAATCGCACTTGCAGAACGGGCACTTTTTCAAAGTAACGCCCGCCATCATCTGGATGGTCTTACCGCACTCGGGGCACTTGTTCATCCCGTCGCCGCCGGACGCATCTGCTGGTCTAAAACACATAAGGGAAGCCTCCGTTCCTCATTTGATCGGCAACCGCAGCAACGTGCCGTCGCCGACCACTCCAACGTATGTCATGCACGATGCAAAACGGGGATTTCGCCACCGTGCCAATGACTTGCCAATACCGGCTTCGGCCATTGCAAGCACCAACGTATCCGGTGATTTCAGAATAGGTAGTTCCGCAAATTGCATATCGAATCACAAGGACAATTTTGGTGTGAATACCATCGGTCCGAGAGGTTGATTTTCGTTTGAGACAAGTACGATATGACTTTGTTTCACCTGATAATAAGCCATTTTTTACATTTCTTGCTTTTGGTGGTCGACGCGCGAACGGGCTTAGGTACGCTATAATCGCGGCAGACCCAAACACCCCTGAGGAGGCCCTGGTGAAAAAGAACAATCGAGTCTATCTGCCCGCGGACGCACTGGCCCGTCACGAGGATTTCGACGTCTGGTACGAAGACGGGGACACGTTTCTCAGCTTCAAGGGAGATTGGTCCAGCGAACGCGACAAAGTGACCATATTTGGACGAATGGGCGGCGAGATGGGGCGTATCAAGCCGGACGCGCAAACGCTTACGTACTATTTGCAACTTGAGCGATGGGAGTATGCGTTCCATACCTTGCGAGTGTTCAAGGACTATTACATAGAGGGCCTGCGCTGGCTGGTCAAAGGAAGCCTATCCAACCCCCCTTTCCACTTCACCAACGAAGACACCTCGAAGCAGGAAGGCCACGTCCGCCTAGTCGACTTCAAAAACCGTGGGGCATGCTACGAAATCAAAACGAGCGACGTCGCCAAGCTGCGCATAGCGACGGCAGCCATCGTGTCCATGGGCATCAAGGAAGAATACAAAGGAAAGAGCGAAGGCTTGAAAGACCCCAATGCGTCGAAAGCCCAGAAGCTCAAGCGATGGATGTTTGAAGGGCGAGGCCTTACCTACGAACAGCTACAAGAGCTCGAGAAGGCCCCTGAGCAAGCTGAGAGCCTCGCTGAAGACGCCAAGTAGGCACACAAGACCACCAACGCCAAGCAAACCGGGAGAGACCCGGACAGCTGTCCGGAAGCACTGATCAAGCCGAGCAAAAAAGAAGCCCTCGCTCCTTCATCGAAGGGCGAGGGCTTCTTGCGTAACAAAACACGTTGCGAAGCCACACGTCGGACGGCTAAGCCGTCAAGGGGAGACGGTCGCGTCGCGAAAGATCCATACTACTTCTTCTTGTTCTTAGCCAGCTGAGCGCCACCGAACACGAAGAAGTACAGGAAGGGAAGAAGCAGGCCGACAGCCATGAGAGGCAGTGCGTACGGCTGCTTGGACCATCCGGGAACCACCAGGGGGCAAACGATGCACAGCACAGCCAAAATAGCAACGATTACCAGCATAACGCCGAAGCGCATCATACCGTCGCTCTCGGAGTTGCCAAGCCTGTCTTCCTCTTCCGCCAACGCATCCATAGACTTGCCAGCTGTTTCCTTAACGAACAAAACCGTGCAGATGAAGCCCAGGGCAAACGGGACAATAAGCACGAGAACCACCGTCGACCAGTTTGTATTGCCGGCAGCAGTCTGGAACATGGCCATACCGGCAATACCGCCGAGAACGATGGAGGACGCCGAACCGCCGAAGCGGGCGAATGCCTGGCACCAAGAAGTACCAGTATTGCGGATGGCGGTGGGATAGCTCTCGGGCATCAACGGCTGAACAGCGGTGATGGCATAGTTGAGCGCAAAACCGAACAGCAGCATAAGCGCGATGCACAAACCCATATTGTTCGGAGCAACGAAGATGGAGCACAAAATGATAGCGACGATGCAGAACAGCCACGACCCAGCGAGGTTGCGCTTACGGCCAACCTTGTCAGAAACGAAACCAACAGCGATGTTCGAAGCAATAGCCGCCATGTTGTTCCACGTCTGAAGGGCAACGCTGTCGGCCTGCGAATAGCCAAGACCCACGAACCAAGTGGGAATCCAGGCGTTCATGCCGTACACGCAGAACTGGCCGACGAAGTAAGCAGACCAGATAGCGCAGGTTGCCACGATGAACTTGCTCGAGAACAGAACCGAAGGGCCAGTCTTGGCAGGCTTCGGAGGAACGATCAGCAAAGCGGGATCGTAAGTGTGAGAAGAGTGACGCGTTGCCTGCTCGATCTGGGTCAGGCGCTCGCATGCCTTCTCCTTGTTACCCGAGTTAGCGTACCAGTGCGGAGTCTCGTGCATGGTAAAGATGAGAATGATGCCGTAGATCAGAGGGATGCCGCCGATCAGGTAGCAGATACGCCAGTTGGCGTACATGGTAGCCGTACCGCCATCAGCCAGAGCATAGGTCACCTGGTTGGTGAATTCGCCCAAAAGCGGCGTAGCTGCGTTGCAGATAGGATTGGCAATCAAACCAGCCAAAACCCAGCCGACGACCATGAAGGCCATACCGAACGTAACAAAGATACCGCGTTGCTTGGACGGCATGCTCTCGGAGAACACCGTGGTCACAACGGGAATGCAGGAACCAACGCCAAATCCGGCGATCAGGCGGAACGCGGCGAAGAACGCCAGATCATTCGCAAATGCCTGAGGCAAGGTGAACAGCCCGTAAAACATAACGGCGGCAATCAACGTCTTCTTGCGACCAATCTTGTCGGACATAATACCGCCGACAGCGCCGCCGATAACCATGCCGAGCAAGCCCCACGTGGTTAAAGACCCCATAAGTGCTCCGGGAGCCGCATCTTCCGGCCAGAATGTATGAGCAACGAACAGGTTGGTCGAATTGACGATCATGAAGTCATAACCATCGAAGATCATAGCAAAGGCGAGCAGCACGAACACGACCCACGTGTGCGAACTGATGCCGATGGAGTCTATGACTTCTGAGATGGTAAATTCTTTTTTATCCATCAAAACCCCCTCTGAAGGAAAGTAAACACTGTTGCAATTCGGCCATATCGGCCAAATTGCAAGAATTAAGTTCACCCTCTACGCGATAGCAAGACGGCAGCAGCGCATTGATGGGAAACTACAGACGCTTCAGTATTCGCAAATTATTGAGGCTTCCGCAGTTTTGAGTTCCGCCCCGTATCGGCCCTCGAATCACCCATAAGAATACGCAGCAGCCGGAAGAAACGACCGCGCACGTCCCCCTTTCCACGATTCTCCTTCGGATAGCCAAGCTGAAAGAGCGCAGCCTGGCCAACCCCCTATCAATCCTTGTCAAAAGAAACCGACGCCGCAAATACTAGGCACTGAAGGATGCAGAGCATCGAATCATGGGGGCAATTTTCAAATGGGCCCTATCGTTCCGAGAGGTTGATTTTTATCATTCTTCAATCTCACCACCCCATATAACCCCAGATGGCGCTTGTAGACCTAATATTCTGCATTTGAACGACGATCTGTTTTCGTTTATATTGAACCCACCGATGATTGAGCCGCGAAACATCTGAGGGCGTGACCCATTTCCCCTATCCAACGCATCAGGAAACACTGCATGCGCCTACGCGCAAATGGAGAAGGAAACGGGCCGATTCAAAAACAACTCTGGGGGATACGGGGAGAGTCTCATGGCTTTGTCTTTTCCGCGCGTCAGCATTACGGTTAACGACGACCGAGGCCTAGGTACTCAAGGCGAGCTAAGCGGCTTATCGCTAGGATTAGGCATCCACCAAGCATGGGTGTATTCCGCCATGTTTGGAACCACTACAATTTTTCAAACAAGCGAAAACGTCGCCCAAAACGGTGGCTCCATCCCCTCGGTTACGTTTGTGTTCCTCATATCAATCATCGTGTTTGCCTTAACGCTTTTTACCGCTGCGGCAACGGACCAAAAATTCCTTCGCACATACACGCGAAAGCAGACCATGGTTGTTGCAGCGGCGCTCACCTCCATCGGAACGTTCTCCGTGTTCGCAGCTTTCGCTCCCGGAATAATCGGCATAGCAGCAACGGTATTCGCCGGGGTTGCAACCGGAATCGGATCCGCGTTCATGCTTATCTTTTGGGGCGTTGCCTATTCCCGCGACAGCTCGGCGTCCATCGTCGTGAACACGGCAGTGTCCACCGTCATCGCCGTTGCCATATATTCTCTTGTCTTGCACATCGTTCCCGCGCCGTATTCCGGAATCCTCACTGCCTGCCTACCTTTATTGGAACTCCCGCTCCTCTGGCAACTTACACCTGAAAGCTATGCCATCCGACATGCCATTCCGATATTCAACCCGCTACCCGTCAAGAAGGTTCCGTTTTCCCTGCGTCTCAGCTTCCCTGTGCTTCTGTTCGGGTTCGCACTTGGCGCCCTGCGATCCGTTTCCACGCAAATCATCCTGCCATCATCCGATCTTACAACGCAGCTACTGGCGCTGTTCGCCGGAGGGGCGGCTACAATCCTGCTTCTCATAACCGTATTTTCGATTGATAAAAGAAGCCATTGGGATTTTCTTTTCAGACCCATCGTTCCCTTCATTGCCGTCACTCTGTTCTTTTTACCATCGCTCGCTCTGGATAACAGCATAGTGCCCCCGCTTGTCCTGCTGACAGGCTACATGTGCTTCGAATCGCTCATGTGGGTGTTTTTCGGAGAGTTGGCTCAGGAGTTTCGCTTGTCCCCTATTTTCGTGTTCGGAGTCGGACGCGGATGCCTAGCTTTGGGATCTCTTGCGGGCTCTCTTTTGGTAACGGATCCCCACCTACTCGACACGCTCACGCCGTTTGGAGAGAACAGTGGAGCTATTGTCATCATGTTCACCATGGTGTTAGCGTACGCGCTGCTTCCCCGCGTACGCGATATAAAACGCGCTATTGGCCCTGCAGATGATTCTTTCAACAGGGCCATTGCATCTATGAACCTTCAGAACGAACAAGCACACGCCGACAGCAAAGGCGTCTCCAAGCAAAGTAAGGAAGTCAACAGCAAAGCGACTGCAGTTGACTCAACTCACACCAGCGCGAAGGAAAAATCAGAGAACCCCCCCCCCCATCGCTTCCGGGGAGCCTCGGCAAAAGACCGGTCCGCAGCGGGCAGCGGCCGATGTGCTGCAGTTTGACGAGGGATCTCGCAAAAGCGGATGGTTCCGCGGTCAGTGCGAGGAGATAGCCAATCGATACCTGCTCTCTCGACGCGAAACGGAAGTCATGTTCATGCTGGCAAAAGGATACAACGCCGCCTATATTCAGGACCAGCTGTACATCTCCAAGAGCACGGCGAAAACGCACATCTCGCATATCTACCGAAAGCTGAACATCCACAACCAGCAGGAACTGCTCGCCATGATCGGAGAAGGCCGGGAGTCGCGCGAGTAAAGCGTCTTTGAGCGCCGGCGCTCAAAGACGCAATTCAGCCGCGGACCCAGCCCCACATCCCTTTTGTCAAGACGAAAATTCAGAAAGCCGAGACAAGGCTCTCTACTGAACGCCTTGCGCATTTCGAAAACCCACGAGAATCCGCAAGGCGTCATTAGGTGTAACTAAATAATTTGCAATGTAACGTTATGAATGTTACATTGCAAAAAAATAAGTTACGACAGGAGGCGAGGCATGCGGGAATACGTCGAGAAGATGCTGCACACGAAAGTCGAGAGCAAGCCCGTCGATGCCTCGGGGCTCCCCCTCTACCTAAGGGGGCTGTACTCACTGGAACGGTGGATTGTCTTCGGCGTGCCGTTCGCCGTGGCCTCCCCTCTCGAAAACCCGGCGGTGAAGACCATGGCGAAGCACCGCGATGCGCTGGAAGTAGCCCTGGAAATCCCCGTGGCGTTCGCCCTAGAGGACGCCACGGGCTACAGGATCGGGCGAATGCTCGAGGTGGGTCTTCCCTTCGTCGCCCCGGACAGGCAGGTGTACCTGCCGTTTTTAGGAGTTTCGCTGAACGAGGGGAGGGTCCGCGCGGACGCCCGACGGCAAACGCGCGCCGAGAAGCTCTCACCCCAGGCCCAGCGCCTTGCGCTCATGGCGCTCTACGGCGACTTCGATGGCGTCAGCGTCACCCGCGCAGCGAGGCTTCTCGGCGTGGCAAAGATGACCGCCTCACGAGCCTTCGACGAGCTCGAAGCCGCCGACCCCCCGCTCATCGCCATCGAAGGGCGCCGGCGGGTCCTGCAGCCCGACAAAGACAAGAAAGCGCTGTGGCAGCGGCTTGAGCCCCGTCTGTCGAGCCCGGTCGCAAGGGAGTACCGCCTAGGCTACCTGCCCGATGCGGACCTCCCGCTGGGCGGGATTTCGGCGCTGTGCGAGCTCTCGATGCTGCAGGACGACCCCTGGTCGACCCTCGCCGCGACGAAGGAGCAGGAGCGAGCCCTGGGACTGACGGCCGACGCGCGCCCCGTCGGCTTCGGCGAGCCCGACGGCCCGGCGTGCGTGGTGCAGGTAGTGCGCTACGAGCCCGTGCCGGCACCCGGATGCGCGGTCGACCCGCTTTCGGCCATCCTATCCCTCCCAGACGACGAGAGGAACGACCCGCGTGTCGCGGGCGAAATCGAGAGCATTTTGAATCAAGTGCTTGGAGGCGATGATGAGGGGAATCGATAAGTTCAGGAAGTGCTTCGAAGGGCACGGAGGCGAGTACGTCCTCATCGGCGGCGGGGCGTGCAACCTGCTGTTCGGCGAAACGGGGCAGGACTTCCGGGCGACCAAGGACCTGGACCTGGTCCTCCTAGTGGAGGCGCTAACGCCCGAGTTCGGCCGCGTTTTCTGGGACTTCGTCAGGGCGGGCGGGTACGAAAACAGGCAGAAGAGCAACGGGAAGCCGCAGTTCTACCGGTTCTCCAAGCCGAAGGACCCGGCCTACCCCGCCATGCTGGAACTGTTCGCGCGCACCAACGTCGACCTGCGCGACACCGACTCCGGCCTCGCGCCGATCCACATCGACGACGAGGTTTCCAGCCTGTCCGCGATCCTACTGGACGAGGAGTACTATCGGCTGCTCGTCGACAACAGGGCGTCGACCGGCGGCATCGCCGTCCTATCGGCGGAAGGGCTGATCCCCTTCAAGGCCAAGGCGTGGCTCGATCTGTCGGCAAGGCGGGCGGACGGCCAGGACATCGACGAGAAGAGCGTGAAGAAGCACCGCAACGACATCTGTCGCCTGGCCACCCTGCTCACGGGCGGCGAGCGCCCCGCCATGAGCGAGGGGATCCGCGCCGACATGCAGCGCTTCATGGAAGCCTATGAGTCGGACCCAGTCGACCCCAAAGCGCTCAAGATCAGGGGCATCGGGACGCAGCAGGTCGTCGAGGTGCTGAAGAGCGTCTACCTGCGATAACGCAAGCTGTTCGATTGCGTTATCGCCCGCCGTTGCCCAATGCAGACCGCAAGGCACCGAGCTCGCCAAGCACCGCATCCGTTTAGGGTGCGAAAGGACGACTCCTCTCTGGGCGCATCGCAAGAAGAGCGCTCTGCGAATCGGCTGGTGCAAACCCGGACCCGCCGCGTTCCCAACAGCCGCAATGGCCGAGGCCGAGAGCAGAAACCCTGAAACCTATAATTGCGCATTACGACCACCCACGCCACAGTGAAATACAACGCATGAACTGGGCATCCTCTAACGAAAAGCGTTTCGAGATCAAAAAGGGGAAGTTTGAAGACGAGATCCTTGAGGAGATGATCGAGGCCGAGCGGAAGGTAGATAACGCCGAGCGGGAGCGAAATCAGCTGAGTGAAGAAAACTACCGACTCAGAATGCGATGCGACAACTATGAGCAGGCCTTCAAGTTCTCCTCCGGTTCGCGATTTTACGACGACAGCTTGCGAAAGTTCCTGTCGACGATGCCCAGCCTTCCCAAAAGGCCATGCGAGGTTGCCCAGTTGGCAGCAAAGGTTTTCTCCGACGAAATCGACTTCAGCGAGCGCGGCTGGTCGTCGCTGGATAGATGCACAGCGGATTTGAACGTCCTCTGGGCCGCTCTTCGAGACATCGCCACCGTCCTTCATCCCATGCTCGCGAGCAAGGAGAGCATCGATGTCGCTGCGGAGTTCTCCAGCAAGTCGAGATTCAAATACGCCCGCGGTGAGGGCAGGCGAACCCGCAAAGACCCGAAGCTGATGGCCCAACGCGAAGACATGCATCAAGGAAAGAAAATCTTCATAGAGAGGCACGTCTCGTCTTCGACCGGCGACGCATCGAGCAAGAACTTTTCAGATTGTATTTCGATTACGATGCGCCGAGCGGAAAGGTCGTCATCGGCGAGTGCGGTGGCCATATGGACAACTACACGACAAGATCGCTGTGCTAAGGGTCAATTCGAGTGAAGCACTCGGCATGCACGACGCACTCGATTCGCATCAAGAGGCCAGGGGAAGACGCCGTGCGATAGAGAGCGCAAGCGACGCATGAGAACCAAGCATGGACCCGTAATTGCATAGCGAAAGGGGCTGCAACTTTTGTTACAGCTTTATGCCGCCGGCTGCGCCTCTGGAAAGGAGACGCCGGGCACGCGTCGAAAAGGCGCCGCTAGGGGATTCGAGGCAACCACAATCCACGTTTTCCAGCTGATGCTCCGGCTCGTCGCCCGCGCAGCATCCTTTTTTGACCGCCAGGTCCGGGCGACATGCGCCGAACGAGTCAACTGAAAAAG
>NZ_PPTQ01000007.1 GCF_003340345.1 Paraeggerthella hongkongensis
GCTATCTGTTCTTCTCGGACTACTACGGGCAAGTGCATGCGCGTTAACGGAACCGCCGTGTACCGAACGGTACGCACGGTGGTGTGAGAGGACGGCGCGTCAACTAATGACGCGCCTCCTACTCGATCGTTTGATCGGACTGGGCGACGTTTGCAGACTGGCGTGCGGCGCCCGAACCGCCAATGGAGGACGGACCGCGTCGCTGGAGCGTGCGGTCCGTCGAACTCGTGCCTGTTATTGGATGAACATAGCGTCGCCGAATGAAAGCAAGCGATAACGCTCGGCGATGGCGTGTTCGTATGCCGCCATGACGTTTTCGCGCGAAGAGAAGGCGGATACTAACATCATGAGCGTGGATTTCGGTACGTGAAAATTCGTGACCAGGGCGTCTACCACGTGGAACTCGGATCCCGGCAGCAGGTAGAGCGAGGTTGCCTCTCGCTCGCGCGGCGTAACGGTACCGGCCTGCGGGTTCCAGGCGCTTTCCAAGCTGCGGACGCTGGTGGTTCCCACGGCTACGATGCGCCCGCCTTGGCGACGCGTTTCGGCGATAGCCTCTACCGTGCGCTCGGGGACCGTGTAGAATTCGGTATGGATGACGTGTTGCGCAGGGTCGTCCTCGTCGACGGTGCGAAACGTGTCCAGCCCTACTTCGAGTTCGACGGTTTCCCAGCGAACGCCCTGCTCTTTCAAGCGTTTGATGAGCTCCGGCGTGAAATGCAGGCCGGCGGTAGGGGCGGCTGCCGAGCTCTCGCGGCGGGAGTAGACGGTCTGGTACAGCTCTTCGTCTCCGGCGTAGTTCTTGATGTAAGGAGGCAGGGGCGTGTGTCCTACGGCATGCAGCGCCTCGTCAAGGGAAGGCAACGTCGTGGTCAGGCGGGCGAGGCGCTCGCCTTTCTGAGCGCCTTCGGCCCAGTCGACGATTTCTGCGGAAAGCGCGACGTTGCCATCCGGATCAAGGAAGTCGACCACGGCGCCCGTGCCCGGTTTCAAACGCTTTCCCGGTCGCACCAGGACCTCCCAAAGCGCGCTCGCGTTCGTGCGTGGTTCGCGTCCCGTTATCTCGCGCAAAAGGAACACCTCGGCGGCGCCTCCGGTTCCGCGCTTGGCGCCCAGCAGGCGGGCGGGCATGACGCGCGTTTCGTTCGCCACGAGCAAATCGCCCGGTCGCAAATACTCGGCGATGTCGCGGAAGATGCGGTCTTCCAACGCCCCGGTTGCGCGATCCATGACGAGCATGCGGCATCCGTCGCGTTCGACGGCGGGTTCTTGAGCGATCAGCTCGGGAGGCAGATTGTAGTCGAAATCGGAAGTTTTCATGCGTGCGGTTCCTTCGCGGCGTTCGTGTAGGCGTCGATGCGTGGTTCAGAGCATCTTATTATAGGCGTTGTTCCGGCTTGGCGGTCGGCTTTCGCCAAGGGTTCATGCGGTGCGCTTTTGCGCGCAAGCTACTGCGAGGCGTCCTTTTCCTGCGTGCGCAGCGCCTTCAGGACGGCTCGTTTTCGAGCTTGCTTTTCATCGTAGGCCAGCCGTTCCGCTCGTTTTGCCGTTCTCTCGGCTTCAGCAGCCTCCCGTTCTGCCGCATGCGCTGCGCGATCGGCTTCCCGGGCGGCTTCGCGTGCGGCTTTCCGTTCGGATCGTTCGGCCTCCGCTTCGGCTGCTGAGAAACGACAGCCGCAGTAGTTTTGGCGATACATGCCCGCTTCGCGGCTTCTGCGCGTGGCTTCGTCGTAATAGGGACGGAAGTCGCGAAACACCGCGCTTACGCCGAAGCGTGCGGCGGCGCTCGAAAGCTCTTCGTGAATGATCTCGGTGTACTGGTACGGGCTTACGGAAAGCGTCGTGCCGATGCCGTCGAATCCGTGCGCTGCGGCAACAAGCGCGGTTTCCTCGAAACGCAAGCGGTAGCATGCGCGGCAGCGCTCCATGCGGCGGGCGGGGTCGATGACAAGGGGAAGGGGTCTGGCTCCGTCCGATGAGGCAGCAAGGCGCTCGCGTGCTTCCGAGAGGGCTTCTTCGCCGATTCGTCCAGCCGATGCTTCCCATGCGCATGGCGCGCGAAGACCCTCCATGACCGCGACGTCCTCTTCTTTGGCCCATGCGAGCAGCGCGTCCAAGCGCCGGCTGTATTCTGCATCTGGCGCTATGTTCGAGTTCGCGTAATATATGGTAAGGTCGTGTCCTGCTTCGTGCAGCAAGCGAACGGGCTCGAGCGAACACGGGCCGCAGCAGGCGTGAAGTAGTAGTTTCATCGGGTTTCAGAGCTCCTTCGCAAACGTGGCTTATACTACCACGCTAGGCATTCATCCATCATTTGAGCAAAGGAATTTCGCAATGGCGAACCGTTTTTACCGTGCGATCTGCTTCGATCTTGACGGAACCCTGCTCCCTATGGAGCTTGACGGGTTCATGCAGGCGTACTTTCAGTCGCTTGGCGCGTACGTGGCGCGCTTCGGCGTGGCTCCCCAGGATTTTTCCGCCGGCATGAAGGCCGGTATCAAGGCTATGGCCGCTCATGACGATGCTCGCCCCAACTCCGATGCGTTTTGGGAAGGGTTCCTTGCTTGCGTCGATCGAGGCGCGGCGGATTGGGAAGGGGAGTTGGCGGCGTATTACGATCGCGAGTTCGGTGCGATCGGCAACGGCGTGATTCCCAGCCCTGCAGCGGCGCGCGCGGTGAACGCGCTTGCGGCCAAGGGCTACCCGCTGGCTTTGACTACCATGCCCATGTTTCCCCGCCGCGCGGTGGAATGGCGGTTGGAATGGGCCGGCGTGGATCCCGCCTTGTTCTCGCGCATCACCTCGTTCGAGAACTCGACGTCCGTGAAGCCGAAGCTGGCGTACTACGCCGAGAACCTGGCCGCTCTTGGGGTGTCTGGAAACGATGTGCTTATGGTGGGCAACAACACGAAAGAGGATTTGGCGTTCATGGGCTTGGGGGCCGATGCGTTCTTGGTGACCGATCTGCTGCTCGACCCGATCGGATTCGACGTGAGCTCCGTTCGAAACGGAACGCTCGAGGCGTTCGCCGATTGGGCGGAGTCCTTGCCCGTTTGCGCCGATCCTGCAACGGGGATAGAAGCGGGGCTTGTTTCGATGGCTGCGCGGGATGAAGCGCTTGCCTCGAACGGTTGCCCCGATGCGCTTGCGGCTGACGCGGCCGTTTCTGCGGCGGGCTTTTCGATCAACGGAGTGGAGGGATAGTCGTGTCGCTGTTCGATTGCACGTGCGAAGCGACGAGCGGCCACGCTCGCGCGCTTACGTACGAAACGGCCCATGGATCGTTTCAGACCCCCATGTTCATGCCCGTGGGTACGAGCGCTACAGTGAAGGGCGTCACCGTTGGCCAGCTGAACGATCTGAAATCCCAGGTGGTGCTGGCCAACACGTACCATTTGTCCTTGCGTCCCGGTGCGGACGTGGTGGAAGAGGCTGGCGGCGTGCACGGGTTCTCGCACTACGACGGCCCGATGCTCACCGATTCGGGCGGGTTCCAGGTGTTCAGCTTGGCCGACACGGTGAAGCTTGACGACGACGGCCTGACGTTCCGCTCCATCTACGACGGGTCGAAGGTGCGATGGACGCCCGAGACGAACATGGCCATCCAAGAGCAGCTTGGCGCCGACATCGCGATGCAGCTTGACCAGTGCGCACCGTATCCGGCCGAGAAGGCATTTGTAGCGAAGGCAGTGGACCTGTCGGCCAAGTGGGCGCGTCGCTGCCTGGTGGCGCACCAACGCGCTGACCAGACGCTGTTCGGCATCGTGCAGGGCGGGATGCACTTGGATTTGCGTTTGGACTCCATTCGTCTGCTGCGCGAGATCGAGGACGAAAGCCTGGCGGCTGGCGGCCGTCGCTTCGGGGGCTTCGGGATAGGCGGTTACTCGGTGGGCGAGGACCACGAAGTCATGTTCGAGACGCTAGGCGACGTCGCACGAGCGTGTCCTGAAGATCGACCGCGGTATCTTATGGGCGTGGGAAATCCCACCACGCTCGTGCGCGCCGTGCGCGAAGGCGTGGACATGTTCGATTGCGTGCTGCCCACGCGCACCGCGCGCATGGGCACGGCGTTCTCTAGCACGGGCCGCATGAACATGCGCAATGCGAAGTTCACGCGCGATTTCGGCCCGCTCGATCCCACGTGCACGTGTCCGACCTGCCAGAACCATAGCCGTTCGTATATACGTCATCTGGTCAAGCAGAACGAGATGCTGGGCGGTATCCTGCTGTCCATCCACAACCTGCATTACTTGCTGGATCTCATGCGCCGCGCGCGCGAGGCGGTGCTGGCCGATTCCTACGAGGAATTCTACGGGGAGTGGATGGCAAGCCCGGCGGCGAAAGACTACTGAGTTTCGGCATCGGTCGTTTCCGTTGTTTTGTACGACGCTCGTGCGCTGGCGTTGAACCAGCTGCGCGGTTTGCGTATAATAGGGTCGAGCCGCAGGGAGCTGCTAACTCCCCACGGCTCTCGAATCGCTTCGGCGGTTTGGCTTTTTGTTTAGGGCTCCCTATCCTTTCGGACTGGGAGCTTCTCTATTATTACCGCGACGAGCGCGATAACGCTGGAGATCAGCTCGACGGCCGCCGTAATCAAAGCCAAATCGGTCATGGCGTCCACCTCCTCCCGTTTTTCCCTTCGTCGGGAGCATGGGTGGAAAGGGGCGTGGAGCCTCGCCGCCTGGTGATCCGTCCTTCCATGATAGCGGCTCGGCCTAGCGCGCAGATGGCGTGCGTCCAGCGCGGAGCTCGCGCGCTTCTTCGCGGTTCCGGTGCGGATCTAGCGCGAACCTAGCGCGGATCTAGCACGTTTCCGAAGCGGTTTTATTCGAATTCCGCTCGATTTTTCGACCGACTCTATCGTGGTTCTTCACGTTGCGTTTTCTCGGTTTAACCTTTATCAGGAATAAAAGGCCTCCGGTATCGCTTGCCCTGGTTTTGTGGCACAATAGGGCAGTTATCGTGCGGGGCGATCGAGCCTCGTTCCAGCGTATCTGAGATTACGAACTAGGGAGCGTCACATGGCGGCAGCGCAGAAGGCGAAAAAGAAGCAATCCGGGTCGGTGAACCGGCGCAACGTTTGGTTGCTGGTCGTTACCACGTTGCTGGTTGTCGGCTCGATCTTTATGTTCACGCCGCCCCAGGAAAAAATCAACCAAGGCCTGGACATTCAAGGCGGCCTGTCCGTGGTTCTTACCGCGAAGGGCGCCGACGGCGCTCAAGTAACCGCCGACGAAATGGAGAAGTCGCGCGCCATCATCGAAAGCCGCGTGAACGCTCTCGGCGCGTCCGAGTCGGTGGTGCAGGTACAGGGAACCGACCAGATCCTCGTTCAGATTCCGGGTCTCACGAACACCGAGGATGCGCTCAACACCATCGGCAAGACCGGCAAGTTGGAGTTCGCGCGCCTCGATTCCTTTACGGATGCCGACGTCAAATCGAAAATCGAAAGCGGGCAGTACGGCTCTGAAGGAACTGTGACCGACGCTTTGGGAAACTCCTTCCCCTCGGGTAAAACCGAGCACCTTAAGGTGGCCGAAGGGACGTACACGCCGCTCGTGACCGGCGCCGACATTACGAACGTTTCCGTCGGCAAGCCTTCGGACACGGCAACCGATTACGCGGTCAACATCACGCTCAACTCCCAGGGGGCCCAGGCGTTCGCCGCTGCGACGAAGGAGCTTGCGGCAACGAAGGGCAAGATCGTCATCATCCTTGACGGCGAGGTGCAATCCGCCCCTGCCGTGCAAAGCGAGATTCCCGACGGCAACGTGCAGATCACGGGCGGCTACACCCTTGAGGAAGCCAAATCGATGCAGACCGTGCTCGAAAGCGGCTCCTTGCCGGTGAGCTTCGAATACGCGCAGAGCCAGGTAGTCGGCCCGACGCTCGGGCAGGATGCGCTCCATTCCGGCGTGCTGGTCGCGCTGATCGGCTTGGCCGTGGTCATGCTGTACCTGTTGTTCTTCTATCGGGGCCTGGGATTCATCACGGCGGGTGCCATGGTGGTGTTCGCGGTGCTGTACCTGGGCATTTTGGCAACGCTTTCCCATTTCGGCCTGTTCAGCCTGTCGCTTGCCGGCATTGCGGGCATCGTGCTGACCATCGGCATGGCCGCCGACTCGTCCATTCTTACCATGGAGCGCTTCCGCGAGGAGATTCGCATGGGTCGCAGCGTGCGCGCTGCGTCCATCACCGGCGTGAAGCACGCCATCGTCACGTCCATCGATGCCGACCTGGTTACGCTGGTGTCGGCTCTCTCGCTGTTCTTCCTGGCCAGCGCTTCGGTCAAGGGCTTCGGCTTGACGCTTGCCCTGGGCATCGCGTGCGACATTCTCATGATGCTGCTGTTCAAGGCGCCGCTTATCCGCGTGCTTGCGCCGCGCGTTATCGCGAAGCATCCTGGTTTCTGGGGCATCAAGGACAGCCAGCAGGCGGCGAGCGATTACGCTGCGCTGGCGTCTGCGGAGGGGACGACCGTGGCCGAGGCCGAGATTGGCGAGGCCATCGATCCGGCTGCTTCCGAGAAGGCGGCGGAGCGCGCTGCTGGAGAAGCGGGCGAGGCGGCGGCTGCGAAGGCGCGCAAGCCGCGCGGCAAGTTCATCAAGCATGACGTCAACTTCCTAGGCCACCGCAAGGTGTTCCTTACGGTGGCTACCGTGCTGGTGTGCGCGTCGCTTGCCGTGGTGGGCGTGAAGGGCCTCAACTTCGGTATCGAGTTCGTGGGCGGCACGTCGGTTTCATTCCATAATACCGGGCAGGTGTCTATCGACCAGATGCGCGGCGCCTTCAACGATGCGGGCGAGCCCGATGCCGTTATCCAGACCACCAACGCCGACGGGGACGAAGGCTTCCTGGTGCGCACTACCACCACGAGCGCCGAAGAAGCCACGTCGCGCGCGAATCAGGTTGCCGATAAGCTGGGGCTTTCCACCGACAGCTTCGAGGTGACCACCATCGGGCCGGACTGGGGCGCGAGCGTCATCCAGTCTTCGCTCATCGCGTTCCTCGTTTCCATCGTGCTCATCATCATCTACATCGCCATTCGCTTCGAGTACAAGATGGGCGTGACGGCCATTGTGGCCCTTTTGCATGACCTGGTGCTGGTCATGGGCATTTACGCGCTGGTCGGGCGCGAGGTCAACCCGAACACCATCGCCGCGCTCCTTACCATTCTGGGCTATTCGCTCTACGATACGGTGGTCGTGTTCCACCGCATCAATGACAACATGAAGTCCGACGACGTCAAGTGCACGTTCATGACGATGGCGAACCATTCCATCAATCAGGTGCTCGTGCGTACCGTCAACACGACGCTGACCTCGCTTATTCCGGTGCTGGCCATGCTCTTCTTCGGCGGCGAGACGTTGAAGGACTTCGCATTCGCCATGTCCATCGGCTTGATCTGCGGGTCGTACTCCTCGATTGCCGTGGCGGCCCCGCTGTACGCCATGTGGAAGACGCGCGAGCCGCGCTACGCCAAGCTGGTAAAGAAGTTCGGTCCCGAGGTCGGTCGATACGAGTTCGGCAACCCGAACGCCATGGCGGAAGGCGCCTCGCCCAAGAAGGCTGCGAAGGCCGCAGGCGCCGCTTCCGCTTCGACGGCGAAGGCCGGTTCGAATCACGGTTCGAATGCTGGCAAGACGCAGCACAAGCCGCCCAAGGCGCAGCGCAAGAAGCGCCCCGACAAGAAGTAACGTAAACGGCCCCGGACACCGGGGCCGTTTCCTTGCGGGGCCTAAAGTCCCATCAGTTCGAAGAGCTCTTCTCGGCTATGCACTCCAAGCTTTTTGTATACGTGCCTGATGTGGGATTTCGCAGTTCCGTTTGCGATAGTCATTTCGGTGGCTATTTCGTTGGCGGTCTTTTGCTTCAGGAGCAGTTCGAGCACCTCGTGTTCGCGAGCGCCCAAATTGCATTGGGCGGAAATCTGCGTGATGCGTGCAACCTGCTCGCTTGGCAGATCCCCTTCGTGCCTTGTCCGATCGGGGTCGAACAAGGCGATCAGCTGTTTGGGTATGAACCCATTTCGAATGCACAGAAGCATGGCTGAAAGGACGGCTAGCACCGAGGATAGCACCACGACGTCGTGCGAAAGCGCAGAGCCGAACATCGCCCACGCGGAAACGGCTCTGCCAAGAATGCACCCGCCGAAGTATCCGATCATGAGAAGGGAGAACGTTTGGTATGCGCGGGAATCAAACTTCTCAGTGATGGCGCATAGGAGCACGACTGCGTATGCGAGAAACAGCAGTATGCCAACGAGCGCAAGATCGAATGTGACTACTGGATTGAGATCCAGGAACGAAGCCGACAGGGTTGCGGTCACGATGATGGGCACGGCGATGTTGAGCAGCGATAAGGTGGTGAGCCGCTTGAAGGAGAGCATCAATACGCCTACCAGCAAAAAGGGTATCAATATGGCGATTGCGGAAAACGCGAGGGAAAAGTGTTCGAGTCCGGCGAAGGAGAGCGACACCATGAACGCGTAACTGAACAAAAGCGTGGAGATGGTGATATGGATGGGTGCGTGACCCTGCGACTCCTTCACGAGCTGATCGGGTGGCGCTTTTCGCAAGAGGGCCATGCGCTTTGTAAGTGTGAAAGCGGCTATTCCAAGCAGCGCCACCAGGCTGCATGCAACTCGTGGCGTGTCCATGCCGACGATGAATCACAGGATGATCGATCCGGCGAAGGCGGAGAACATGATGTTCCAAATGACGGTAGCCGCGCTGTTGTGCGCGTATACCCATAGCCAGCACACGGCCATGACGGAAAGGTAAATTCCGAACAGGCCTCCTCCTATTACGGTAACCAGCAAAGGCGATACGCGTACCATTGTTGGAAACAGAGCGAACGCGAGAATGCTGACTAGCACGCATGCGCTCGAGATCCAAATGACGGAAGGCTTTGCAAAGACGGGTCGATCGCTTTTGGAGAGGGCGAGCAGTATGAAGGAAGTAATTGCGCCCAGAAGGCAGGTGACGTCTGAGAACGATAACTCTTCGGGGGAAACGTGCGCGAGCGCGGGGGTGTAGTGCGTGTACGACACCAGGGCGATCATGCACGACGTTCCGACAAACAGCCCGTCCGCGCTCGCTTTCTTTCGCGTGGTCGCTACGGCGCTCCGCACTTTCGCGAAGACGTCTAGGCGTCTTTCGTTTCCCATATGCGTTCCCCTCCCAAAGCTCCCCATCACGACAGTATCCCATAACGCACGATCGCGGTAGAGATAAATCGCTAACCCCTTCAAGGGTTAGCGAGGGTTAGCGGTTCAGGTTAGCAAAATGCCCGCAGTGCTGTGAAGTTACCGATTTCTTAACCTCTCCTTGAACACGTAGGATCGGTTGCGAGCCGATCGCTCGATACAAGGGGTCGGTTAAAGGGATGGATCAAGGAAAGGGGACGTCATGTTGAACAGGGAAAGCATGCGTGGTCAAGGAATGTCTCGTCGCGGATTTCTAACCGGAGCTGCGATGGTCGGAGCTGGGGCAGCATTCGGGCTTGCCGGCTGCAGCGGTGGGGCGTCGGAGTCCGAATCGAAGGCTCCCGCCGATCATGCGAATGCGGCTGCGGCTCCTGAGGCCGGGCAGCCTGCATTCCTCACGCCACCTGACCCCATTGCCGAAAGCGAGATAGCCGAGACGATCGATTGCGATATCGTTATCTGCGGTGCGGGCATCTGCGGGTTGCCTGCCGCTATGCTTGCGGCCGAGAGCGGCGCGAACGTGCATGTGGTGGAAAAAGGAAGCACGTACGGCTTGTTCCGCTTGTGCACTGCCGGCTTCAACTCCGATGTGCAGACGAAGTTGGGGTTGACCACCGATCGCAAGGAGTTCGTCACTTCGACATGGGCCATCACCAATGGAGTGCAGGGCCGGACGTCGGCTTACGGTCTGTGGTTCGATAACTCCGGTCCCTACATCAACTGGCTCGAGAAGATCTTCAACGAGAAGGGCTACCAGCTGATTCCCGCCGCATCGCTCGACTACAAGATCACGAACGACGGCATTGGCATGCCGGGCGCAAGCCCCCTGTGGCAGGCGTTCGCCCAGATGATTTTCTTCGCGCAGAAAGACGGCGGATTCTTCGCTACGGGTGATCCTGTGGACTGGACGGGCGTTATGGAGGCATACGCTTCCGAAAAGGGAGCAACTTTCCATTACAACACTCCTGCCGTTCAGCTTGTCCGAGACAGCGACGGACGGTGCACGGGCGTTATCGCCGAGAACGAGTCGGGCGAGTACGTGAAGTACAACGCTTCGAAGGGCGTGCTGCTGGCTACGGGCGATATGGCGGCTGACCGGGAAATGATGGCGCATTACAACGTGTCGCTGAAAAAGATCGTTCGCTACAACATCAATACCAACGACACGGGCGACGGCCAGAAGATGGGCATGTGGATCGGGGCGGACATGGACGAATTCGCTTGCGGCGATCTGTGGCCGTTTGCAGCTGTCATGATGGACGGGACGCTGCCCACTACGTTCGACGGCACCCATTTCTACGCAGGCGTTGCCAACTTGCCTGTGCTCATGGTCGATGGAGCCGGCCGACGCCTCATGGCTGAGAATCTGCCGTTCCAGTCGCCCTCCATTCCCAAGCTGACGTGTACGCCGGATGGCTGCGCGTGGAGCATTTGGGATAGCGCTTGGAAAGAGAAGTTTCCTGAGGGTGGCTACATGGTGGAGGACTATACCGCCTCGAACACCCAAGAAGAAGTGGATAAGAACGTTGCGAACGGCATTACGTTCAAGTTCGACACCATCGAAGAGTTGGCCGAGCATTGCGGATTCGACAAGGACATCTTCATGGCCACGTTCGCGCGCTACAACGAGCTGTGCGCAGCTGGCGAAGATCTTGACTTTTACAAGGACCCGCTGTGGATGAATCCCATTGACACGCCGCCGTACTACGCCTCGAAGCATTGTTCGTCGATGACTTCGACGCGTGGCGGACTCAAGAACGACGAGCGGCAGCGCGTTCTCGACAAGAAGGGCATGCCTATTCCGGGTTTGTACGTTGCCGGCAACACCGCCGGATCGTTCTACGGCAACGTGTATCCTCCCAACGTGATGGGCTCTGGCATCGGACATGGCCAGTGCTTTGCGTGGTTGGCCGTCAAGGATATTCTGGGCCTCGATTACATTCATGCAAACATCTAGGAAGAGAAGGTGCTGAACGTGAAAAAAGGGAAGCTGATGAAGGTTTTGGCGCCCGTGATGCTTGCTGCTTCTCTGGCGGTGGCATTAGGGGGATGCGCGCCGAAGGCAGGCGACGATCAGGGCGCTGCGGAGGCGACGTATCCGACGGGTTCATTGAAAGCCGTGCATGTGGAAGGCCAGCTGGACGGAGTCGAATCGTTCGACAACAAGGTGTGCTTGAGCTGCCATACGCGCGACACCATCAACGCGGCGAACGAGAACTACCAGGGTATCGAAGGGTTCAATCCTCATAAAGCGCACTTGGCTGCCGGGGATTGCGTCACATGTCATTCGGTGGACGGCACGTCGACGATGACCTGCAACGAATGCCATGATGCTCCGTTGCCCGAAGGATGGCAAAGCGCCGAGCGCGGGTCAGGCCCGTTGCATAGCTTGACGAAGTAACAACCCCTTGTTGCACGGACGTCCCCTTCCCTCCCTGGGCGTTCGATGCAAAGGAAGGTCCCCTGGCAGGGGACCTTCCTTTGCGGTGTGCCGCCCGTCCAGCCGTCTGGCGCTTGTCTGTCGTTGCCGGCTCGAACGCGCGCGGTGCAAGGTGCTTGTGGTACCCTAGCGCCAATGAACATGCGAGGAGCAAGGAGTCCGCGATGCGTGAAGGAAGCGCCCCTAACTTTTGTCCGCCGGTGGAGGAGGGCATCGCCATCGTGCTCGAAGACGAGACTGGCGAGCAGACGGAGCTGGAGTTTCTGGGTCTGATTCTGCACGAAGGCCGAAGCTACGGGTTCTTTTTCCCGATCAGCGAGGACGAGCCGGCCGGCTCGTCGGGCGAGGTTGTTTTGCTGGAAGTGACGGAACTCGACGAAGAAGGCCAGCCCGCGGCTTTCGAGCTTGTCGAGGACGAGGCGGTAGCCTCCGAGGTATACGAGGACTTCAGGGCGGCGACGAAGGACCTGTACGATTTTGCAGATTAAAGTAAAAACGGCGCGGGGAGCAATCCCCGTGCCGTCGTTTAGCGTCCGAGCAGATCCCATCCTTGCGGTGGTTTGATGCGGTCGGATTGCGCGATGGCCGCAAGATACATCACTTCGTGGTGGATGGCTTTTTCAAGACGGCAGACTTCCTCTTCCGTGTTTGCAAGCTCGAAGATCTTCGAAGCGCTGCCCTTGATGGCTTCCATGAGCGCATCGTAGTCGTTTACATCCATGGTTCTCAACCTCTTGCTCTAACGGGGGAGCGGGGCTTTTTATACTCTGACCTCGCAACACTCAATTCTATTGACGGGTCGTGAACTACAGTGTACGACTTTCGTTTCACCCAGCGCTAGCCTTCCTTCGGCGTACGGAATACTTCACTAAAAACGCAAGGAGGGCCACAGCTCCGGCATATTCGCGTAGCAAGCGCGAAAGCGGCGCAGCGTGGCGGGTGGACCTCCGGTCGTCGCCGCGCGTGCTGCACCGCTTTCGTTTGCGTTGCCGAGTTTAGAACTCGACGGGATTCCAGCTGCCGTCGATGTCGCACACCCATGCTTCGGGGTTCGTGACGGTGAAGAACGTGAGCGTCTCGTCTTCGGGTCCATCGTAGCTTTCGCCGAGTCCGGTCATGTGCTCGAACCCGGCACGGCGCACCTCGCTGTTCGCGCGGTCTTCCAAATCGGCTTGCCCGCGCATGATGACCCAGCCGCTCCCCGGCTTCCAAGCGCTCAGCTCGAACTTCGGATTGGCCTTCAGTTCTCGGTACACGTCTTTGGTGGTTGCGGTGCAGAACCAAATGCGGCCGTCCTGGATGGCGGCGAAGCTGAAGGGCCGCACGTGCGGCTGGTCGCCGTCGCACGTGGCCAGATACCAGGCGGGCACGCTCGTTAGGTAGTCGGCGATGGTTTCGTTTCCGTTCATGGGGCGTTCCTCTCTTCAGTGGGGGCTGTTGCCAGTTCGGCTAGTTCGGTATGAAATTGGATGCAATGACGCACGCCAGCATGAGCAGGATTACCCCCGTGCCTCGTGCGTCAAGCTGCGAGTACGCAAGCGGATGCAGGCGCGTCCGCCCGGTCCCCCCGTGGTAGCAGCGCGCGTCCATGCCCGAGGAAAGCGTTTCCGCATGGCGAAACGCGCTGGTGAACAGGGGAACCATAAGGGAGGCCAGCATGCGCACCTTCCCCTTGGAAAACGTTGCCCCGCGGCTGATCTGCGCGCGGTAGACGGTTTGCAGCTCAAAAGTGAACTGCGGCAGGAATCGAAGCGCAATGCCCATCATCATGGAAAGCTCGTGGGCCGGTACTCCGATGCGTGCGAAAGGGTGCAGCAGGTACTCGAAAGCGTCGGTGATATCGAGCGTGGTCGTGGTCAGCGTAAGAAGGCTCATGCCCAGCAGCAGCAAGAGGAGCCGGCACGCGATGAACGCAGCCTGCCAGATACCTGCCTCGCTGATGCGGAAGATCCACCACTCGAACAGCACCTGCCCGCCCTGCACGAAGAACACGTTCAGCAGCGCGGTGATGACCACGATGAACGCCAGCGGCGCGATGGACTTGAACGCCGATCGAAGCGGGATGCCCGCCAACGCGAAGAATCCGAATACGAACGCGGCGCATACGGCAAGCCCCCAGAAGTTTCCCACGTTCGCAACGAAGGCCACCGCCATGAGGGCAAGCGAAAGCAGCAGTTTGGCGCGCGGGTCCATGCGGTGAACGGGGCTTGTTCCCGGCCAGTAGCGTCCGATGACCGCGATGTCAGGCATGGCGAGCCTCCGCTTCGTACAGCGCCCTCAGGTCGTCGGCAAGCGATTCCACGTTGTACAGCTGGCGGGGCAGGTCAAGGCCCAGCGAGCGCAGCTCGGCTGCAAGCTTGTGCGGGGCCGGCGCGTCCAGCCCGATGGCGCGCAGCTCGTCGCCTTGCGCGAACACCTCGGCCGGCGTGCCTAGCGCGAACTGCCTGCCTTCGTTCAGCACGAGGATTCGATCGGAGAAACGGGCCAGGTCGTCCATGTTGTGCGACACCATCACAACGGTGAGCCCTCCGGCGTGCAATTCGCTTATGAGGGCGAGGAACTCCTCACGCGCCACGGGATCGAGCCCCGCGACCGGCTCGTCGAGCACCAGCACCTGCGGCTCCATGGCCAAAACCCCGGCGAACGCCACGCGCCGCTGCTGTCCTCCGGAAAGCTCGAAGGGGCTTTTGTCTCCCACGACGTCCGGGTCCAAGCGCACGCTCTCCAGGGCGGCGCGCACGCGCGTCTGCACCTCTTCGTCGGTCACGCCCAGGTTTCGCGGTCCGAACGCCACGTCCTCGTTGACGGTGGCGGCGAACAGCTGATGCTCGGGGTACTGGAACACCAGGCCCACCTTGCCGCGGCACGCCTGTGCCTCCCGCTTGTCGGCCAGGTCTTTCCCATCAAGGAGCACGCGTCCGCGCGTGGGACTCACCAGCCCGTTCATGTGCTGGATGAGCGTGCTCTTCCCGCTTCCGGTGTGGCCGGCCACGCCAAGGAATTCCCCGTCTTCCAGGGAGAAGTTGATGTCGCGAAGCGCCCATACGGCATTGGGATCCGTTCCCCAGGTGGCTTTGCCGTGGGTTTCAAGCGAGGGCGCCTCTTCTATCACGCCGGCTTCCCGTCGCTTTTTCAGGCGGCGCTTGCGCTTTTCTTGACGGTCGGGGTCGGAATACGAGTAGCTTACGCCTTCGAAAGCAATGCGCATAGCTCCTCCTTCAAGGCTTCGGTTTCAACATGCATGCCTACGGGCACACCGCGCTGCTTGAGCGCAAGCGAAAGCGCAGCGGCGAACGGTACGTCGAGGTTCAGGCTTTCCAGCAGCTCTGATCGTACGAGTACTTCTTGAGGGGTTCCGTCGCAGGCGACGCGGCCGTTCTCCAGCACGATGACGCGATCCGCCTGAGCCGCTTCCTCCATGAAATGCGTGATCATGACGATGGTCATGCCGCGATCGTGCAGTTCGTGGCACACGCGCATAAGGCCCTTGCGTCCGCGCGGATCAAGCATGGCAGTTGCCTCGTCGAGCACCAGGATGTCCGGCTCCATGGCCAAGACGCCCGCGATGGCTACGCGCTGCTTCTGCCCGCCCGACAGCGCCGCGGTCTCGCGCTTGTCGTAGCCCTGCAGACCCACGTCCGCCAGCGCGTCCGCTACGCGCCGGCGCAGCTCCTCGGTGGGCACGCCCAGGTTTTCCGGCCCGAACGCCACGTCGTTTTCGATGAGGCTGGCAACCAGCTGGTCGTCGGGGTTCTGAAACACCATGCCTGCGTTGCTTCGGATGAAGTACGTTGCATGTTCGTCGCGCGTGTCGCGGCCAAGCACGGTGACGCTGCCCTCGTCGGGGGTTAGAAGCGCGTTCACGTGCTTGGCTAGCGTCGATTTGCCCGACCCGTTTCCGCCGAGAACGCACACGAACTCGCCTTGCTGAATGCGCGCGTCTACGCCGTCGAGCACGAACGCCTCTCCGTCGTATGTGAATCCCACCTTGGAGAACTCGATCATAAGCAGCGGTCCTTCTTTCCTTTTGTCGCGAGTGCGGTTGCAGGGCGGTGCCCTTTTCCGTGCTTCGGCTTGAGCTCGTCGGCGGTCGAAACTTGCGGCCGCCGACGGCTGGTCTGCTGAAAAGCCCTGGGAAAAGAAGGGTTTAACGCCCCTTGACCTGCTTTTTCTTCGGGGTGATCAGGTTGGAGATGCTTTTGTATACGATCAAGGTCAAAACGGCGTTCAGCGCGCCCTTCACCAAGTTGAACGGGGTAAGGATGGGGATGATCATGGCGATCACCGCATCAAGCGGAACGCCCAGCCACGCCGGCGTGATGATCAGGTTGCCCACGATGGCCATGAGCGTTGCAGCAAGGACGGACAGGACAAGGCCCAGCACGCCGCCCTTGAATGACCGCGTTTTGCGGTACACGATGGCTGCGGGCAAGATGAAACCGGTGACTACCAGGATGTTCATGAGCGCGCCCGAGAAATCGGCGAACAAGATGCCGTGGATCACGGCGCCCACGATGCCGACCGACAATCCGGCTGCGGGGCCGAACGCGAACCCGCATACCATGGCCGGCATGGCGGAAGCATCGTATTTCAGCCAGGTCACGCCGGGCAGCAGCGGAAATTCGACGAACGAAAGCAGCACGCCGATCGCGCACAGCAGCGCCATCGTGACCAATTGGCGGGTTTCCCATTTGTTCGTGTTGGTGAATGCGGGCGCGTGAGCGTCTTTGTTGTTGGCTGCCATGGCAACCCCTTTCTTTCCAGGCCGATTGCGTGCGGGTCAGGTTTTCCGGCCAAAAAAGAAAACAAGCCCGTATGAATTCCTTCCATACAGGCTTGTTGGGTCCGCCGATGCAAAGCGCGCGCGCTGCGTTCGCGGATCTCTGCCTCTTCCATCCGGACTATACCGTTGGTCCCGGGATCTCACCGGAATCAGCCTGCACAGCATGGCGCCACGCAGGGTCGCGGACTCTCGGCTTGCTGCAGCGCGAAGCTGCGGGCCGAATTACCGCCAGTGAGGAATTGCACCTCGCCCTGAAACAGAATCCATGGCGCACATTGTAACCACCTCGCTGATCTGTGGCAAGCGTTTCTCACGGAATGCGGACAGGATCGAATTTTTGTGGCGTTGCGGCGCCCGGCGTTGCGACGTTGGGTGCTGGACGCTGGGCGTTGGACACCGGGCGTTGGACGGGATCGAAAGCGCTTCCGTGAACGCATTGTCGCCCGAAACGTACGGTTTTCGCCGAGAAACCGTACGTTTCGGGCGACAATGCGCGGCGGGGCGGGTTGGCCTGCTGCCGGGCCGTTCTTTTGCCTGCTGGCGGACCGCTCCCGTATAATGCCGGTACGCGAAGACATGGCGCACGCCATGGAAGACGAAGGGGGAGCAATGGGGCAGAGCGGGGTCGTGAACGAGCCGCGGATCAAAAACCCGCTGGTGAAGGCTATTCGGGAGTTGCTGGAGCACCGCGCGCTTTGGCTGTACCTGCTTACGGACGAGGCCGCGAAGGCCGGCGCCGATCCGGCGACGTTCGCGCCGGCAGCGGTCAAGCGCTGCGGCTTGTTTCAGGGGGCGGAGCTGGTTGCAAAGGGCGGCGGCACGCATAGTTTGAAGAGCCTCAAGAAGGGGCTGTTCGGCAAGCCGGCCCAGATGGTGTTCGAGATGGACGTCAAAGACGTGCAGGACGATCGGTTCGAGCTGGAATTTCATTACTGCCCGCTGGTGAAGGCGTGGCAGAAGCAGGGTTGCACCGACGAGGAGATTTCCAACCTGTGCGATTGGGCCATGTGCGGCGATCGCGGCATCGGCGAGGCGTACGGCTGCGAACTGGACCTGCCCAAGACCATCGCGCGCGGCGACGATGTGTGCCACCTGATCTACCATCGACGGTAGGCCCGTACCCGACGAGCTGGGGCGATTCGGCAGATCGCCGGTTTCGTGAACCTAGCGTGCGAAGCGCGGCATCGATGCGATGTTTCGCACGCTAGGTTACAGTTTGTGTATACCCGACGGGAATTTTCCTTCGCCGGTTCGTGCGGGGGTACAATAGCGAAATTATGTTTGAGATTCTCAACACCATCGACAGCTTTGTATGGGGCCCGGCCATGATCGCGCTCCTTTTGGGCTCGCATCTGTTCTTTACGGTGAAGACGGGCTTCATCCAGCGTAAACTGCCCCAGGCCATCAAGCTCTCGCTCACCTCGGATCCCGAGGGCAAAGGCGACATCAGCCACTTCGGCGCGCTCGCAACGGCGCTGGCGGCCACCATCGGCACGGGCTCCATCGTGGGCGTGGCCACGGCTATCCTGGCGGGCGGCCCAGGTGCCGTGTTCTGGATGTGGATCACGGGCGTGTTCGGCATCGCCACCAAGTATGCGGAAGTGTACGCGGCGGTGAAGTACCGCGTGAAGGACCATAACGGTGCCATGCTGGGCGGCGCCATGTACATTTGGGAGCGCGCGTTTCGTCACAATGACAAGGGCGAACTGGATCCCGGCCCCGGCGGGCGTACCCCGTGGTGGGCGAAGCTGGGCGCGGTCGCGTTCGCGGCGTTCGCGGCCATTGCCGCCATCGGCACCGGATCGGCCGTGCAGGCGTCGGCTATGGCCGGCATCATCACCTCGAACGTCGCGGTTCCCGCATGGGCTGTGGGCGTGGTGATCGTGATCCTGGTTTCGGTGGTCATCTTCGGCGGCGTGGAATCCATATCCAAAGTCTGCGAGAAGCTGGTTCCCTTCATGGCCGTGGCGTATGCCGGCGGATGCATCGTCATCCTCGTGCTCAACGGCCCGCTTCTGGGTCAGGCGCTCGGTCTTATCCTCGAGTGCGCGTTCACTCCGAAGGCCGCGTTCGGCGGCGCCGTGGGCAGCGGCATCATGGTTGCCTTGCAGTTCGGCTGCGCGCGCGGCCTGTTCTCCAACGAATCCGGCCTGGGCTCCGCGCCCATCGTGGCGGCAGCGGCTTCCACGCGCAACCCTGCTCAGCAGGCGCTTGTTGCCATGACCGGCACGTTTTGGTCCACTGTCGTGATCTGCGCGCTGACCGGCATCGTGCTGGTGTCCACCATGCTCGCGCATCCCGACATCGCCTCCGACATCTTGGAGAATCCCACGCTGTACTCGGGCGCCCAGCTGGCAAGCGAGGCGTTCTCGAAGATTCCCTACATCGGAACGCCTATTCTGGTGCTGGGCATGGTGGCGTTCAGCTACACCACCATCCTGGGTTGGTCGTACTACGGCAGCCGCTGCATCACGTACCTGTTCGGGCGCTACGCTATTCGTCCGTATCAGGTGGTGTACGTGGCCGTGGCGTTTTTGGGAGCTATCGGCGTAGGCGACGTCGTCTGGCTGATCAGCGATATCGGCAACGCGCTCATGGCCATTCCCAATATCGTGGTGGTTCTCATTCTGTCCGGCATGGTCGCTCGGGAGACGCGGCACTACATTTACGACGGCAATCTCGACGAAGCCGACGACACGCCTATCCCGCAGCTGGAAGGGAAGTAGGGCTCGCCCGCTCGTCCGCGGATGCCGTGTTTTCGCTCGTCCCCCCTGCCCGCGGCGCCGTTCGCTGACAATTTCGCATTTGGTATCAAGCTGCAACGTGCTGCCTCGTTATAATCCGGGTACTTTAGCGTGCGAAAGTGCCCATACCGAAACGGCTTCCATCGTTCTCGCCATGCGCCGATGATGCCCAGCGCTTTGTCGGGGCGGTGCAACCTGCTTCGGTATAGACTCTTCGCCTGCTTTCGTACACAAGGAAAGAGAGAGGGGTTGGGGTATGGACATCGTTCAGCTTATCAGCGACATCGATGCGTTCGTGTGGGGCCCGCCGATGATCATTCTGCTGCTGGGTTCTCACCTGTTCCTGACGTTTCGCACGGGATTCATTCAGCGCAAGCTGCCGACGGCCATCAAGCTGTCGGTAACGAAGGATCCGGACGCACCGGGGGATATCAGCCAGTTCGGTGCGCTGACCACGGCGCTTTCGGCCACCATCGGCACGGGCAACATCGTGGGCGTGGGCACCGCCATCCTGGCGGGCGGTCCGGGCGCGGTGCTGTGGATGTGGCTTACGGGCGTGTTCGGCATGGCTACCAAGTACTCCGAGACGTACGCAGCCGTGAAGTACCGCGTGAAGGACCATAACGGCAACATGCTGGGCGGAGCGATGTACGCGTGGCGCCGTGCGTTCGAGAAGGACGGGAAGACGCCCTGGTACGGCGTGCTGGGGGCGGGCGCCTTCGCCCTGTTCGCTGCTGTGGCTTCGTTCGGCATTGGATCCGCGGTCCAGTCCAGCGCGATGACGGGCATCATCACCTCGAACGCTCCCGGCGTTCCCGCGTGGGGCATCGGGTTGGCTATCGTCATCATGGTGTCGCTCGTCATCTTCGGCGGCATCAAGATCATCTCCAAGGTATGCGAGAAGCTGGTTCCGTTCATGGCTATCGCGTACGCATGGGGCTGTATCGTGATCATTGGAATGAACTGGGAATACGTGTGGCCCGCCATCTGTTTGATCTTCGAATGCGCCTTCACGCCGAAGGCTGCGTTCGGTGGCGCCGTGGGCAGCGGCCTTATGATGGCGCTGCAGTTCGGTTGCGCGCGCGGCCTGTTCTCCAACGAGTCCGGCTTGGGCTCCGCGCCCATCGTGGCCTCGGCCGCGTCCACGCGCAACCCGGCACGCCAGGCGCTCGTGTCCATGACCGGTACGTTCTGGGACACGGTGGTCATCTGCGCTTTGACGGGCATCGTGCTGGTTTCCACGATGATCGCGAGCCCCGGCATCATGGAGAGCGGTCAGGTTTCCGCTGGCGCCGACCTGACGAGCGCGGCGTTCGCGTCGATTCCCTACATCGGCACGCCTATCCTGGTGATCGGCATGATTCTGTTCGCATACACCACCATCCTGGGTTGGTCGTACTACGGCAACCGCTGCGTCACGTACCTGTTCGGCAAGCACGCCATTCGCCCGTACCAGGTGCTCTACGTAGCCGTGGCGTTCTTGGGCGCCATCGGCATCGGCGATTTGGTGTGGACCATCTCGGACATCACCAATGCGCTCATGGCCGTTCCGAACATCATCGTCGTGCTGTTGCTTTCGGGGCTGATCGCTCGCGAGACCAAGCATTACGTGTGGGAGAAAAACCTCGACGAGGCGGACGATACCGAGATTCCCGTGCTCGAGAGCAAGTAGCTTGCAGCTTGCACGGTGCTCGTCTCGACAACGCACCGAACAGCCCGGCGCCGTATTGACGCCGGGCTGTTCTTTTTTACGGGGGTCGCGAGTTTGCCTTGTGCGGGAAGCGCGCCGGCTAGTTTTCTTCGCTTTCGCCTTTCTTGAGCTTTGCCGCCGCGCCGCCGAGCGCGCCGAGGGCCGCGATGGCCGCCGCTCCCGCGACTGCGCCCCAGGACGCGTCGCCGGTTCGGACGGTTTTCGCCGGGTTGCCGATCGTTGTGCTGCCGCCGCTGCCGTTCGATCCGCCCGACCCGCTGCCGGTGCCCGATCCGCCGGTGCCGCCCTGGCCGCTTCCGCCGCTGCCGGATCCTCCTTCCGGCTCAGGATCGTTGCCCGGCTTTTCGGGGGCGAACGTCGCGGTTAGGGTTGTCGTTGCCGAGGCGTAGCCGGCTGCGTAGGCTAGCGTGTACGTCCCTGCCGCAGCGGGCGTGAACTGCCAGGTCGGCGCCGAGCCTTCGGTGCTGCCGGTCGCTTTTTGCGCTTCGACGTTTTCAAGGGCGACGGGGTTGCCGTCGGGATCGGTCACGAAGGGCGTTGCCTGCATCGTCGATCCGTTGACGTCCTCGAACGATACGGAGGGTATGGCGTACGGTTCTCCTACCGTGGCTTTCCCCAGGTCAGATGCGGTTGGGGCTTGTATCGGGGAAGCGGGGACGGCGGAGGCTACGTACAGCGTTGCGACATGGTCCTCGGTTGCGACGCCGGGGCTTAGGCGCGCGAACGCCACGCGTCCGACCATCGCATGCTCGGGCTCGCCTTGCGCGTTCGTGTCGGCGCCCAAAAACCAGCGCAACGGCGCGCCGCCGCTTACGCTGGGCGGGGGCAGGGTTCCCGGATTGGCGAACTGCGAAGCAAGCGTTCCGTTCGCGTACAGCTTCATCTCGACGCCGTCGTACGTTGCCACGACATGCGTCCAGGCAAGCGTGTCGACATAGGCGCTGGTCGATTTCCACCCGCCGCCTTCAGGCGATGTGTAGTAATGCAGGCTGGGACGGCTGCCGTTGGGGTCGGAGCTGCTCGACGGGTAGTACTCCAGATTTTGCCCGCGGGATTGCCCCGACGAGAACAGCTCGAAGTAGCTGGAGGGCTCTTCGTCGAACCGGAACAGCACTTCCAGGGTGCATCCGGTGCCGATACGCGTGTAGTCCTCGCTCGTGAACGCGTACGCTGCCGCGGCGGCGCCTCCGAATACGCCGACCTGCTTGTTGAACAGGGGGTCGGAAGTTAGCTCCAATGCTCCGAACTCCTTGAGCGCATGGGGCGCGGCAGAGAGGTCGTCGGCCGATCCTTGCGCGAAATCCACGGACAAGAGCGGGTCCTCAAGGGGCGTCACCTCGCGCTCCTTCGTCCTGAACTCGGTCTGGCCGATAAGCGCTTCCTTGCCGTATGCATTGCGGGCGTAGGCCTTGAGCGTGTACGCGGTGTTCTCTGCCAGGGCCGCGCCGATAAGAGGGCGAACGAACTCGTCTGCGCGGTTTTGGCTTGCTTTGTAGTACTCGGACATGAACCGTGCATCGTACAGGGGCGTGTCGGAATCCGCCTCGAAAACCTCGACGCGGTAACACAGGACGATATCGTTGTCCAAGCCGGTCGCGTCCGCGTGCACCTTGTTCGCGGTGATGGCGAAGGACGCTCCCGACGAGGTCAGAGTGTCGTCGCTCGGCACCCTGACGGCGGCGTCGGCCTCCACCGTAGGGGGAAGGCTGCGCGCTTCCATGGCGGCAGACGTATAGACCTTGGTGCTTTGGTCGTTCGGGCTGAACGACCACGGCTCGCCAAGGCATGCGCCTTCGCGGAAATCCATGCGGTAGACGGTCACGACATGGGTTGCCGGATCGATGTCCACCAGCTCGCACTGGTTGGCGTCGTCTCCGTCGGCGGGGTGCCCGTACAAAAGGCTCCCCCCGCTGTAGTCGCCGTTGTTGTACCCTTCGTCCTGGCCTCCCTTCGTCCAGAAGTTGTTGGCGAACGTGGCGGTTTGAATAAGGGTGCAGCCGTCGTCTTGGTAGATCGACCGCGGGTCGGCCATGGGGATGTGCGTGTGCCCTGAAAAGTGAACGATCTGGGGATACGCCGCTGCGATTTCATGGTAAAAGGCCATGTCGTTGCCCGTTCGGTCGGACTTGTTGGTGCCGAACTGGCCGTTCCAGCTGCCGCCCGTGCTGTACCAGACCGTGTTGCCGAAGGGATGATGGGTCAACATGAAGATGGGCTTGTTCGCGTCTTCCGCCTGCGCGGCGGCCAGGCGTTCGCGAATCCAGTCCTGCCGGTCGCCGTACCAGCTGTTGTCGTAGCCGCCCGGATGGGACGAGAGCGCCAGCACGTGGTAGCCGCCGCTTCCGCCCACGATGAAATCGCAGTCGGTTTGGCCCTCGTTCGCGCCTCCCGGAATCTGGAACGATCCCGCTACGGCCAGCTTGGAGGAGAGGAACTCCTTGAACGCAGCCTGGGCGTTCTCCTTGTTTCCTTGCCAGCTGTAGTATTCGTGGTTGCCCATTACGATCCCGACGGGCTTGCGCGCGTTCGCGTTGAGGAGCGAGGCCAGTTCATCGTACTGCGCGGGCGTGCCGGTATCCGCCGAATCGCCCACGAAGAAGTGGGCTGCCACATCGGGTGCGGCGGCGTAGATCCCGGAAAACGCAGCGGGGATCTTCTGCGCGTAGGAGTTACGGGCCTCGGCGCCTACGTGCGTGTCGCTGTGCACGGTGAAGCGCACGTGCCCGTCCTGCAGCGCGGGCCAAGCTTGGCCGGGGGCCGGGCTGAACGCTGCGTCGGCGCGCTGATCGGGGAACACGAGCATGCCTCCCGCAAGGGACACGCCGGCTACGGCTGCTAGCTTGAGGAACGATCGACGCGACACGCCGATCGTGCTCGTTTCGAAAAAGGATGACGCGTGTTCCATGGAAAGCCCTTCTGCTCGAATGGTTGGTTGGCGCTTGCCCGGTTGGGCCGCGGCGGCGGGGCGCAGGTGCGCTCGGCGTGGAAAAGGTTGCCGAGCGGAAGTATAGGAGCGCCGCGAAAAGAGCGGGTACGGTGCAGGTAAGGACCGGGTACGCATGCGGTAAGGTTTGCGTAAGAGGCGAAACGGCCAGATGGCGAAGCCGCAAGGCGCTCGAGTTCCCAGGCGGCGAACCGCCCGCATGCCCGCGCGCTCGGGATCCGAAGGAGTGATCCGGTCGAGCTTCCAGGCCCGAAACAACCCCTTCGCGTTCCGGGGTCGCCGCGTTCCTCCTCGCGCACCTGCTCCCATTTCCCGCGCTCCCGGTTTTGCAGGGGGCTCTATGTTGAACCGGAATCGGTACATGCTGACGTACGTTGTCTTTTCGAGCGGTCGGACTGCGATCGGTCGTGATGGGCCCCCGGTGGTCGGGCGGCGCGGCTGGTTCGCCGTCGGGATTTTCTCAGCGCCGCCCGCGCCCCTAGCTGCCCGATTTTTACAGCAATGTTGCGCATCGCCTCGCATCTTCAAAAGCCCCGTCCTTGTGAACTGGGATAATGGAATACGGCTCTTGGAGGGAAGGCGATGAAGAGGGCTTGCGCCTCGAAAAACGCAACATTGCGTGCAAAATCGAGCAGAAAGTGCAGCGCCGTCCCCAACGCAGGCGGGCGCATGTCGATGGCGGTTCGGCGGCGGGCGTCTTTCTTGACCGTTGCCGCCGCGCCGCCGAGCGTGTCGAGCGCGCTGGGGGCTGCGATAGTCGCCGCGCCGCCGAGCGCGCCGAGGGTCGCGCCGGCCGCCGCGCCGCCGCGCTGCCGAGCGCGCCGAGGGCTGCGCCGACCGCTGTCCCCGCGTCGTTTACCTGCTGCGAGGATCCTGCGATAAGCGGCTGTGCTGCGGCGGGGCTCGCCTCGCCTTGCGGTATCATGGCCGGTATGAAGAAACTTGCCATCATAGGAGGCGGCGCGGCGGGGCTCGCGGCCGTTGTTGAAACCGCCCGCGCTTTGCACGCTCGAGGCGTTGCCCCCGGATCCGTGGAGACGACGGTGTACGAAGCCAGCGACCGCGTCGGTCGATCCATTCTGGCAACCGGCAATGGCCGCTGCAACTTCTCGAATGCTTGCATCGACGTTGCCGCATACCGCAATCCGACGTTCGTCTCGCAGGCTTTGGCCGAGCTTGAGGCCGAACCCGAACCCGAATTGGAATTGCATGAGGACCCCGTTCACAACCTGTTCGCCGACTTGGGCCTGCTCTGGCGCGAAGAGGGCGAGGGGCGTCTGTATCCTTTGGCGAACAAGGCGACCAGCGTGCTGGACGTGCTGCGCTCGGCTGCGCAGGATGCGGGGGTGCATCTGGCGTGCGATTGCGTTGCCAAACGCGTCGAGGCGCCGCAGCGCGCGGGCGATCGGTTCCATATTCGGTTTGCGGACGGCGCGGTGCAGCATGCCGATGCCGTGATCGTGGCCGTTGGCGGCAGGGCGATCGAGGAGATCGAGCTGCCGGAAGGGCTGTCATGCGCGAGCGGCCGTCCCGTGCTGGGCCCGCTGCGCACGGATACCGCCCTGGTGAAGCCGCTCAACAACGTTCGCGTTCGCTGCTGCGTTTCGTTGGTGGGCGCGGACGGCGCCGAGAAGGCTCGCGAATCCGGCGAGGTGCTGTTCCGCGATTACGGCGTGTCGGGCATTGCCGTGTTCAACCTGTCGCGCTTCGCCCGTCCGGGCGACAAGCTGCGCATCGACCTGCTTCCCCAAATCGCGCCCGAAAAGGCGGAGGGCCTTCTGCTCGATCGCGCCGCCCGCTTGCGTTCGGCCGGCCGCTCGTGCTCGGCCGATGCGCTTGTGCGGGGCATGCTGCTGCCCGCGGTGGCCCATGCCGTGTTGAAGGAGGCGGGACTGCGCCCTGAAGACCCGTTCGCCAAGAAGGATGCGCCGAAGCTGGCGCATGTTCTCAAAGGGTTGTCCCTGACGGTGCGCGGCATCGGGGATGCCCGCCAATGCCAAGTGACGCGCGGGGGGCTTGCCGTCGACGCGTTCGATCCGCGCACGATGGGAGCGCGCCGCATACCGGGCTTCTTCGCGGCGGGAGAGGCGCTGGACGTGGATGCACCCTGCGGCGGGTACAACTTGCATTGGGCGTGGGCGAGCGGCATGCTGGCAGCCCGCGCGGCAGCCAACGAACTGGCGGTCGACGCCGGTCGAGCGAAGGGAGCGAGCCGTGCTTGAGGTGTCGAACGTGAGGCTTCCGCTTGATGCGGGTGTCGCCGGGTCGAAGGGCGACGCGCTCGTTCGCGTTGCCGCGGCGGATGCGCTGGGCGTGCGGGAGGGGGACGTGGATTCGGTTCGCGTCCTCAAGCGCAGCGTGGACGCGCGCAAGAAGCGGGACGTGCATTTCGTGGCGACGCTTGGCGTGGTTCTTTCCAACGCTTCGATGGAGCAGCGCGTCCTTGCGCAAGCCTGCTCGCGGGCGGGCGCGGGAGCTTCCTCCGGCACTCATGTGAAGCGTCACGAGCCTTATGCGCCGCTTGCCGTTCCGGAACTCGGGCCGACGTTCGAGGCGAGCGGCGAGCCGCGCCCCGTGGTGGTGGGCGCGGGTCCGGCAGGCCTGTTCTGCGCGCTGTACCTGGCACGGGCCGGCTTGCGGCCCCTTCTGCTGGAGCGCGGGGGAGACGTGGACGAGCGGCTTGCGACGATCGCGGCGTTCGACGCGGGAGCGGATTTGGACCCGCAGACGAACATCCAGTTCGGAGAGGGAGGCGCGGGTACGTTTTCCGATGGAAAGCTGACCACGAACATCAAGAATCCCTTGGCGCGTCATGTGCTTCGCTGGTTTGCGGACGCCGGCGCGCCCGAGGAAATCCTGTGGCAGGCCAAACCCCATATCGGTACCGATCTGCTGGTGGACGTGGTGCGCGAGCTGCGCAGCCAGATCGTCGCGGCGGGCGGCGAGGTGCGCTTCCACGCGCAGCTGACGGGCTTGCATTTCCAGGACGGGGCCCTTGCGGCGGTGAACGTGCTCGAATCGGGAAGGAGCGCGCGCGTGCCTGCGCGGCGCGTGGTGCTGGCGTGCGGGCATTCGGCGCGCGACACCTTCGAGGTCGTGCATGCTGCGGGCGTGAAGATGGAGCAGAAGCCCTTTTCGGTGGGCGTGCGCATCGAGCATCCTCAAGTGGCGGTGGATCGCGCTCAGTACGGCGATGCCGCAACTCATCCGGCACTCGGCCCGGCGGACTACAAGCTGGCCGTTCATCTGCCCGACGGACGCAGCGTCTACACGTTCTGCATGTGTCCGGGCGGCCAGGTGGTATGCGCGGCAAGCGAGCCGGACAGCGTGGTGGTGAACGGCATGAGCCGGTTCGCGCGCGACGGGGAGAATGCGAACAGCGCGCTGCTGGTGGGCGTGGGCCCGCAGGACTTCGAGGGGGATCATCCCCTTGCGGGCGTGAAGCTGCAACGGGATATGGAGCGCGCGGCGTATCGGGCGGCGTGCGCAGCGGGCGGCGATCCGTATCAGGCGCCCGCTCAAACCGTGGGGGATTTCCTTGCGGGCCGCTCGGCGGGTCCCGGTTCGTCGGTGCGCCCCACGTACGCGCGCGGCGTGGCGTGGTGCGACTTGCGGGAGTGCCTGCCGGAGTTCGTTGCAGATGCGATTGCGTCCGCGCTTCCGGTGCTGGACCGCAAGCTCACGGGGTTCGCAGACCAGGATGCCGTTATGACCGGCGTGGAAACGCGCAGTTCAAGCCCGGTTCGCATCGTGCGCGGCGAAGGCTGCGAGGCGCTTCTAGCCGAAGAATCCCCTATGGACGGCGGGACGGGCCTCTATCCGTGCGGAGAGGGCGCGGGTTATGCGGGCGGCATCATGAGCGCTGCATGCGACGGTTTGCGAGTTGCCCAGTTCGTGGCTCAGGCGTTCGCCCGTTGACGTTACTGCAGGTGCCCATTCGCGCCCAGACGTTCGGAGGCCGCTGCATTCCGCTCGCTTGAAGCGAGCGTCCAAGTCGGGTCGACGCTTGCTCGGCATCGAAGCGCGGCTTCTATTCTCCCAGCTCGGCTTTCCAATCGAAATCGGCGGGAGGGCGGGTGGGCTCTCCGTCGGCGTCGGCATCTTGCATGCGGCCGTCCCATTGGCAGGCTTTCATGTTCACGCGCCCGTCGTCTTCGAATTCGACGCCTTCGGCTGCCAGCATGCTTCGCTGCTCGTCGGGGCCTCCGAAAACGAAGCCCTTGCACAGGCTTCCGTCTTTGAACACCACGCGATGGCAGGGAATGCACGCGGGATCGGCCCCGGGCTCGGGGTTCGCCCGCAAGGCGTAGCCTACGTAGCGAGCCGATCGCGGGGCTCCGATCAGCTGACCCACTTGGCCGTACGAGGCAACCTTGCCGCGCGGGATGTGGCGCACCGTGTCGAACACTTTGTTGGAGAAATCTCCCATGAAACCACTTTCTTTTTGCCTAAGACGCCGTTTCGCGCTTCTTTTTTCCGCGGTGATCGCGTATTCTGTATCAAATTATACTGTAGCGAGAAGGTATTGCGCGAAGACGTCTTGCTTCGCGCGTAGGGAGGTTCGCGATGAAACACGGCAATCGCCAAGACGGGAACAGTGCTTTCGTTCCCGCGGGTTCGTTCGGCGCAGACGATACTGCGGCGTTCGTTCCCGCTTCGCCTCAGACCACGGCCGTGCTGCCGCCGCTGCCCGATGCTCTCGTCGACGCCGACGCGCTTTCCGACATGCAGGCGTTCAACGACCTCAAGGCGAAGCGCAAGAAGCAGCGCAAGCGGAAGATCATCATCGGCGTGTCGGTGGCCGTGCTTGCGGTCGTAGTTTTGATGGGCGCGCTTGCTTGGTACGTTGCCGATCAAACGGCCAAGGCGCTTGAGAGCATGGCCCCTCAAACCGCCCCGATCGAGCAGGGGACGTTCGTCGATACCGTTACCGCTTCAGGAAGCCTGCAGCCTATTTCGTCTGTGAGCGCTACGCCCGAGGTGGACGGTATCGTAGGAGAGGTGTTCGTTTCCGAAGGCGATCGCGTTGAAGCCGGCCAAACGCTGTTCACGGTAGTGAACGCCGAACTGGACAAGGCGGTTTCCCAAGCTGCGCGCGGCATCGAGGAAGCGCGCAACGGCGTGGCGCAAGCGCAAAACGCCGTGAACGAAGCGTACCGCGCGAAAGCGGCCGGGCAGCAGGCGGTGGCCGATGCGCGCGCACAGGCTCAGGCGCTCGCCGATGCCCAGGCCAGCGCAGCGCCGGGCGCGGCCGCTCCGTCTTCTCCGCAGGCTCCGGCGGCGGCTCCCACGTTCGACGAAGGCGGAGCGGACTCCGCCATCAGGCAGGCTGAGATTGCGCTCAACAGCGCGAACCTTGCGTTGCAGAGCGCTCAAACCACCTATGACGAAGCCGTCGCGCGCGCCGACAAGCGCACCGTTACCTCGTCGATCGCCGGAAGCGTGGTAGCCGTGAACATCGAGCCCGGCAAGGCGCTGGGATCCACTTCGGCGGCGAACCCCGTGTCTCCCGTGCAGATAGCCGATCTGTCGCAGATGACCGTTTCCATCAACGTCAATGAGATAGACATCCTCAAGGTGAGCGTCGACCAGACGGCGCAGGTCACGTTCACGGCGGCACCCGACCTCACCTTGCCTGCAACTGTGGTGAAGATCGCCACCACCTCGGCGGGCGCGGGCGACGCGTCGGCTGGCGCCTCGTACGGAGGCGGCGGGGCCGTCACCTACGCGGTCAAGCTGCTGATCGCGCAGCCCGATCCTCGCTTGAAGCCGGGCATGACCGCGAAGGCCACCATCACCACCACGACGATCGAGGATGCCCTCAAGGTTCCCATTTCGGCCGTGCAGTCGGACAGCTCGGGCAAGAGCTTCGTGATGGTGGTCACCGATCCCGAAACGCAGGCCGTCGAGCAGCGCTCGGTGGAAGTGGTCGCGTCCGACGGGTTGACGTCGGTGGTGAAAGGTCGGGTCAAAGCTGGGGAAAACGTGGTCATCGGATCCTTGGCGCCTGCGGGCGATCAAGGGGCTTCGAGCGCGGCGCCCGGCGTTTCCGCCGACGCCGTGGCGATAGGATAGCGCCATGAGCTTCGTGGTAGAGGCCGTTGACCTGCATCGCATATACGAGAGCGCTTCGGGTCTCACCCATGCCCTGCGCGGCGTGTCGCTCTCGGTCGAGAAAGGCGAGTTCCTTGCCATCATGGGACCTTCGGGCTCGGGCAAGTCGACGCTCATGAACCTGCTCGGCTGTCTGGACACGCCCACGCGCGGGCGCTATCTGCTGGAAGGCGTCGACGTGGCGGCGTATCGCGAGGACGAGCTGGCCGAGATTCGGGCGACGCGTTTGGGCTTCGTGTTCCAGTCGTTCAACCTGTTGCCGCGCGCTACGGTCATGCGCAACGTCATGCTGCCGCTTGTGTACACGGCCTGCCCGCGCAAGGAGCGCGCCGCCCGCGCGCATGCGGCGCTGCGCAGCGTTTCGCTTGATCAAAGGCTGTACGACCATCGCAGCAACGAGCTGTCCGGCGGCCAGATGCAGCGCGTGGCCATCGCGCGCGCCCTGGTGAACGACCCGGCGCTCATCTTAGCCGACGAACCTACCGGCAACCTGGACACTGCAACGGGGGACATGGTGCTCGAGACGTTCAAGAGCCTGCGCGACCAGGGGAAGACCATCGTCCTCATCACGCACGAACCCGACGTGGCCGCGCATGCGGACCGCGTGGTTCACATCAGGGACGGCAAGCTCTACGACGGCCCGCATGTCAGCCTGGCGGGAGGTGCACGATGAAGATCGGGGATTTGTTCTACGAAACCTGGCATGCCCTGTCGGCCAACAAGGGGCGCTCGTTCCTTACCATCTTGGGCATCGTGATCGGCATCGCCGCGGTTATCGCCATGACCTCGCTCATAGCGGGGGTCCAGAACATGCTCATGGGCGAGCTTGGGTTCAGCCAGGCCCGGCAGGTTTCCATCGGCGCCTATGCGCCTCAGGGCGTGACTTTCGACGATCTGGACAAGCTTGCTTCCGGCATGCCGGAATACGAAACCATTACGGGCGCATCTTACTCGTCTACCGAAGTTGCGAAATCGGACGGCAAGAAGACTCCCGCGAACATCGTGGGCGTGCGGCCCGACTACTTCGAGGTGACCGGCTCGAAGCTCAAGGAGGGACGCTTCTTCACTGCGAGCGAAGAGGCGGGCGCAGCGCGCCTTGTGGTGATCGACAGCAGCTCCATCAGGGATCTTTTCGGCAGCGCCGACGTGCAGGCCGTGGGCAAGTCCGTTCGGCTGGGAAACGATGACTACACGGTGGTGGGCGTGCTCGACACCACGTCGTTCATGTCGGGCGGCATGACCATGTACCTGCCGTACACCACGGCGCAGACGCGTATCGGCGCGGGCGGCGGGGTATCGCAGATTATCGGAGCCGCTCGGGAAGGCACCGACATGGACCGGCTTGTCGAGACTACCCAAGATTACGTTGCACGGTACTTCAATTTGCAGAAAAGCGACGTGTACGTGACCTCGCTCGATTCCATCATCAAGCAGATGGAAACCATGATGTCGGCGTTTTCGCTGCTCATGGGGTCGGTTGCTTCGATATCGCTGTTCGTGGGAGGCATCGGCATCATGAACATGATGCTGACGAACGTGACCGAGCGCATACGCGAGATCGGGCTGCGCAAATCGTTGGGCGCGCGTCGCCACGACGTCACGATGCAGTTCTTGCTGGAAGCCGTTGCGCTGTGCGTTACGGGCGGCTTGTTCGGCATCGTGTTCGGGTTTTTGGCGGCGTGGGGCCTGGGAAGCGTGATCGGCGTGGTCCAGCCCGGCATGGCCGTTGCACCCGTGCTGGCGCCTCAGGTGGTTTTGGGCGCGGTGGGCGTGTGCGTGCTCATAGGCGTGGTGTTCGGCTACTACCCGGCTCGGCGCGCCGCAAAGCTCGATCCCGTGGAGTCGCTGCGGTACCAGTAACGCAGGGCGTTGCGGGTCGAATCGACGCACTTTCCCAGAATTGACTAGCGCATCTGGACAACGACCGGACATTAGGATAATCTCAAGAAGTTAACTATAACTAACTTTTAGGAGGTTGTCGTATGCCCAAGCGCATAGTGCAGCTGTCTCTTCTGGCTGCTGCGGTAGGCTTGTTCGCTACGGGGTGCTCTGCGCCCCAGGATCCAGCTGCTGAAAACAGCGGCGAAAAAGAGCCGATAGTCGTCGTTGACCAAAACGGGGAAGAGCAGCAACTGCCCGGATCTATCGATCGTTTCGTTACCACGGCGTTGCCGCTTCCCAGCGTGTACGCCGTTACGGGCGAGCCGCTTGACAAGCTGGTCGGAATGCACCCCGGTTCAGCGAGCGCCATCAAAGATTCCGTGATGGCCGCTATGTACCCCGACCTGCTTGACGTCCCCAGCAGCTTCGTTCAGGGCGACGAAATCAACGTCGAAGAGCTGCTTGCCCTCAAGCCCGATGCCGTGATGTATTGGGCCGAGTACGGCAACCAGCGCGACGCCATGAAAGCCGCAGGGATTCCCATCGTTGGCGTGAAGACCCAAGGCGACGGAGACGCCCTGGTGACCTTCGATTCATGGGTCGAGATCATGGGCCGCATGTTCGGGAGCACGGGCAAGACGGATGCCGTTGTCGACTACGGCAAGCGCGTGAAGGAGGAGGTCGCGCAGAAGACGGCCTCTATCGACGAGAAGGACAAGCCCCGGACGCTTTTCCTGTTCAATCACGATGACAAGAAGATCACCACATCTGCCCAAGGCCACTACGGGCAGGGGTGGATCGACGCAGCCGGAGGCGTGAACGTTGCCTCGGAGCTGTCGGGCACGCCTGCTATCAGCATGGAGCAGATTTACGAATGGAACCCCGACGTTATCATCATCACCACGTTTTCCCAAACCATGCCCGAGGATCTATACAACAACACGGTTCCCGGGCAGGATTGGAGCAACGTGAAGGCAGTGCGCGAGGGCCGCGTGTACAAAGAGCCTATCGGAGTCTATCGCTGGTTCCCTCCTTCGGGTGACGCTCCGCTCATGTTGAAGTGGATGTCCGAAACGCTGTACCCGGATCTGTTCGACTACGACATGGAAGCCGAGATCAAGGCGTACTACAACGAGTTCTATTCTTACGATATATCTGACGACCAGGTAAAAGGCGTTCTTTCCTCCAATCCGGAAGCCGCTCGCGGTGCTGATTGGCAGTACAAGAGCAGCAACACCAAATAGCTGACCATGCGATTCGGGATGCCCGCTGATGCTTCCGGCAGATGCGGGGCATCCCTTTTTGCGCAACGTTTGCAAGGAGTTCAATGAAGTTCAAATCTATTCGCTACCAGCGATTGATGCAAGGGGCCCTGATCGGCGTTTTGCTTGCGTCGGCAGCGCTGGCCTTGTGCCTCGGGCGTTATGGCATTCCGCTTGACGAACTGCTCTCCGTTTTGGCGGGGCAACCCGTGGCGAACGAGACGATCTACACCGTGCTGTTCTCTATCAGGATCCCGCGGCTTTTTATGGCCATGATCGTTGGAGCGGGGCTGTCGGTTGCCGGATTGTCGTTGCAGGCGATGTTCGGGAACCCTTTGGTTAGCTCCGATATTTTGGGCGTATCGGCTGCCGCCGGCTTCGGTGCCGCTCTGGGCATCTTGCTGGTTGGCGATTCGCTTGCGGTCCAGGTGATGGCCATCCTGTTTGGATTTGCGGGCATAACCTGCACGTACGGCATGAGCCGCAGAAGAGGCAGGAGCACCGTTCTCACGCTGGTGCTGTCGGGCGTTATCGTGGGCGCGGTGTTCCAGGCGCTCGTTTCGTTGGTCAAGTTTGTGGCCGATCCGCAAAACACGCTGCCGGCGATCACGTATTGGCTGATGGGAAGTCTTGCGGGAACGTCTGTTACCGACGTGATTACCGTTGGGCCCGCCATCATCGCCGGCATCGGCGTTCTGTGGTGCCTTCGGTGGAAACTCAACGTGCTCTCTTTGCCTGAAGACGAAGCCGTGTCTTTGGGGGTGAACGTGAAGCGTTTGCGCCTTGTCGTCATTTCGGCGGCTACGGTCATCGCCGCTCTTACCGTTTCGATATGCGGCATAGTGACGTTCGTGGGGCTGGCCGTTCCTCACTTTGCTCGCATGCTGACCGGGAACGACCATAAGTTTCTTTTGCCCGCATGCGTTCTGGTCGGCGCGGTTTTCATGGTCCTCATCGACACGGGCGCGCGTGCGGCAACGCCAGCCGAGATACCGCTGTCTATTCTGACGGCTATCGTGGGAGCGCCGTTCTTCGCGGTCCTCTTGCGGCGAACCGGGGGTGCTTGGAGTGATTAGGGCTAAATCGGTGGCGTTTTGCTATGCGGGCGGAAGCCCTTTGTTCCAGGATGTTTCGTTCGAAGTTCCGGCTGGCAGCGTTTTGGCGGTCTTGGGTTCGAACGGCGTGGGGAAGACGACGCTTTTGCGTTGCCTTATGCGGTTTCTCTCTCCTACGGAAGGGGAGTTCTTTCTTGGCGATCGGCCGGTACGCGACGTGTCTGCGGCTGATTTTTGGAAGGAAATCAGCTACGTCCCGCAAGCTCGCAGCATGGTGTTCAGCCATACCGTGCTCGATCTTGTGGTCATGGGGCGCTCGTCGTACGTTGCTTTCGGAAGAACGCCTTCGAAGAACGACTACCTTCGTGCGGAAGGTTTGCTCGAGAGCATGGGCATCGCCTCGCTTGCGCGGCGCTCGTGCCATCAGCTTTCGGGCGGGCAGCTGCAGATGGTCCTTATTGCTCGGGCGTTGGTGAAGGAGCCTTCTGTGCTGATCATGGACGAGCCTGAATCGAACTTGGACATGCGCAATCAGATCCACGTTCTTGACCTGGTAGAGCGCTTGGCGTCAAAGGACGGCCTTTCCATCGTCATGAATACCCACTATCCGGCGCATGCCCTGCGCGTTGCCGACCAGGCTTTGCTGATCGGACGCGAGGGACATGCTTGCGGGCCGGTCAAAGACATGCTGAACCGCCGGAGCATTTCCCAGTATTACGGCGTCGACGCGCAGTTGCTCTCCTGCGTTGAGGACGGGCGTGCGTACGATGCCGTTATTCCCTTGAGGAGGACATGATGAAAGCTCCTTGCCTCGATGCGCAGTCGCTGCCCCCGAAGGGTATTCCTATTACGGAGATCAAGGTTGATTCCGAAGGGAAGCCTCTCTTGCTCAACAAAGGATCCGATCTGTGCTTTTACTCGCCTGCGACGGGAGGATACGGCATTCCTCGCGTTGCATGCCTGGTGCCCGGAAGCCATGTTCTGTTCGTTGCCCCTCAGGGCTGCGGCCGGCACGGGTTGGTGGCGGCGTATCTTCACGGGCGCGATCGCGCGAGGATCCATGCCTTGCATGTTCAAGATGAGGCGGTGTCGCTTGGATCGCATCTGGACCAAGTGGCGAATGCCGCGCGCTTCATCGTGGATCGATATGCGCCCAGTGCCCTTACCATTGTGTACAGCTGTATCGACGATCTGCTGGGTTCGGATTTCGATCTGATCGCTTCGGACGTGCAGGATGCTTGCGGGCTGCCGGTGCAGGTTTCGGCTATGAACCCCATCAGAAGCGAAGGATCCCTGCCGCCGTTGCCTCGGGCGTTGCGCACGGTTTACAGCTTTTTGGAACCTTCGAAGCAGGGCAACGTTTCCTCGTCTTCTTCGGGGGCGGGCGGCCAGCCTGCGATTCTGAACTTGTGCGGCATCTTCTCGAACGTGCATCCGTCTTCGGAGGCCCATGCTGTGCTTGCTCGGGCGGGCTATAGATTGGCGAACGTGGCCGATTGCGCAACCTACGAGGAGTTCCAGGCGCTTTCGGCGTCCCGCTTGAACTTGGTAGCGCATGACGCGGCGACGATCGCGTGCGATTCTTTGCACGATCGTCTGGGCATGGAGAGCCTTCGCTTTCCTCTTCATGTGCTGCCCTCCTTGGTGGCTCGAAGCTACGAACGCCTTGAGAAGAAGCTGGAGGTCGCGCTTTCCTGGCAGCAAGCGCGCGACCAGGCCATGGCGGAGATCGGGTTGCTTGCTTCCCGCTTGAAGGGTCTGCGCGTTTCCGTGGGCTCGTCCCACTTGGCAAGCCCTTTTGAGCTGGCTCGGTTTTTGACGGAGTGCGGGATGAGGGTCGAGTCGGTGTATGCGAATGCTCTTTCGCGCACGTGCATGGAGCAGCTTTCGTGGTTGCAGCAAAAGGCCCCTCAGATCGTCGTGCTGCCGCCCGAGTCGAGACGCGCTCTGTTCATGCACGAAACGGCTCCTGAAGTGGATGTGGCGGTGGGACTGGATGCTGCGTACTACTCGAATTGCACGCAGTACGCCGATATAGGATTCGAATTGCCGCTGTTCGGCTTTCAGGGCGGTGTCGAGCTGTTGCGCATGCTGGTGCGCCCTTGCGAGGTATCCGATGGGTTCGAGGCTGCTCTGACCAGCAGCAGCCTTGTGGTGTAGGAGCGTCGGGCATGCTTGTCGCATTGTGCGAAAGCGTGCGCGGCGACGTTTGTTCCAGGGCGGGCGCCCAAGAAGGAGAGCACATGGACGGGCTTCATTATTTCGACGTTCTGCCGGCCTTTGCCCCCGACTATTCGGGAGCGGTGTCGGTTCTGTACGATTTGCAGGGAACCATTGTGGTGAACGGAGCAAGCGGGTGTCTTGCCAATTGCGCTGGCTACGATGAGCCGCGCTACTTCGAAAAAACCTCGCTCGTGCTTTCGAGCGGGCTGCGGGATGTTCGGGCCATATTCGGGGATGAGGAGTTCCTGGAGGAAACGCTTCCCCTCATAGAGGGGCTGCAAGGTTCTCGATACCTTGCCTTGCTCGCCAGCCCGGCAGCGGCGATTATCGGCACGGATCATAAAGCGGTTGCTGCGGCTTTGGAGGATCGGCTGTCTTTGCCTTGCTTCGCGTTCGAAACCACGGGCATGACCGCCTACGATCGCGGTGCGAGCATGGTGATGATGGAGCTGTGCAGGCGCTACGCGAAGCCGGCTCCTCGAAGCGTCGGCCCCTCTGCGAATATCTTAGGGGCGATACCGCTTGATCTTTGGGGGCCCGATCAGCTTGCCGTTTTACGTGAAGACGTGGAGAGGGAGGGCTACCGAGTGATCTGCACGCTTGGCATGGACTATTCGTTCGAAGACGTCGAGCGTCTTGCGGAGGCGCACGTCAACGTGGTTGTTTCGGTGGCTGCCCTTGCGTCGGCCCGCTGGCTTGAGCAAGCGTTCGGCACGCCTTGGACGTGCGCCTTGCCCGTGGGGCCTTGCCGTGCGGGATGGATGGCTCCCGATGGCTTTCAGGCGTCTTCCGATTCTTGGAAAGCGCAGTTCTCGGCAAAGCCTTTGGGCGGCGTCGGGAATCCGTGCGAACCGGCATGCGGCGTGAAGGTGTTGATTGTCGGCCAGCAAGTATGGGCCAACGCCTTTCGCGCCGGCCTGATGCGAGAGGTTTCGGGCGCTGACTGCACGGTGGCCAGCTTCTTCGGTATGGACGACGAGCTGATGCTCGAGGGCGACCGGTCGTTTTCAAGCGAAGGTGAATTTTGCGAGCACGTTGTTGATCGTGGGTACGACGTGGTGATCGGCGATCCATTGTTTCAGGAGGCCATTCCTTGCGAGGTGGCGTACGTGGGCGTTCCCCACGTTGCGGTTTCCAGCCGCTTGTATTGGACGAATCCGGCGCCCGCCGTGGGACCGGACGCCCTTTCTGCGGCGCTCGCGACGATAGAGCATACTATGGTGCGGAAGAAGGCGAGTCGGTGAAGAAGATAGCATTTTACGGCAAAGGCGGTATAGGGAAGTCGACCACGACGTCGAACGTTTCCGCCGCCCTTGCAGAGCAGGGCTTCACGGTCATGCAGATAGGGTGCGACCCCAAGTCGGATTCGACGAAGAACCTGACGGCGGGCGTTCGCATCCTTACGGTTTTGGATGCCATCAAGGAAAAAGGCGGGCACGTGAAGCTGGAGGATATCGTGGTGCGCAGCGATACGGGGGTGCTGTGCGTTGAGGCGGGCGGTCCTCCTCCGGGTATCGGGTGCGCGGGCCGGGGCATCATCGCGGCGTTCGAGCGCCTTGACGAGCTGAAGGCGTTTCAGACCTACGAGCCTGATTTCGTGCTGTACGACGTGTTGGGCGACGTGGTGTGCGGAGGGTTCGCCATGCCCATACGCGGCGGTTATGCCGAAGACGTGTACATCGTGACATCGGGGGAGATGATGGCTTTGTATGCTGCGGACAACATAAACCGAGCCGTAGCGGCGTACCGGAACAAGGGCTACGCTCGGGTGCGCGGCGTTATCCTGAACGAGCGAAACGTGAAGGACGAGCGCGCTACGGTGGAGGCTGCCTGTGCGGAGATGGGCACTTCCCTGGTTGCTTCTTTGCCTCGAAGTCCGGAGGTTCAGCAAGCTGAAGAGCTTCGCAAGACCGTTGTGGCGGCGCTTCCTGACTCGGCAATGGCCGAGCGCTATCGCAGCCTTGCTCGGATGCTTTTGGAAAGCTGCTAGCTTGCGCGTTCGCGAAGGAATGCCGACGAATCCTTCTGCCCCTTCTCCTGTCGCCTGCGTGGTAGAATACCGCGAAGCATATATTGGCAAAGATGGTTGCGCCAAGCGCGGCGCGAGCGAACGTGCGGATCATGTTCGTTTGGGGAAATGCGGGTGAGAATCCTGCGCTATACCAGTAACCGTAAACGTTGATGGCCGGACGACATGCAGGCATGCGTTCGAGCCAGATGAGGCGAAGTCGGAACACCCATCCATCGCAGCAAGCCCTGGAAGAGAGGTGCCGACGATGATCGGTCTTCAGTTGGCGCGCGTGGGTACGCGCTCCGTTCGAGAGAGGTCGAACACGCCTTTGTCAGCCGTTTCGGTTGCAAGCGTTTCGGAGAGATTTCTAGCTGTACTTCTGGCCGTGGCCCTGGTCGTGTCCCTGGTTCCCGGCATCGCCTGGGCGCAGCCGGGCGGTGCACACGTTTCGGTTGCTGAAGAGCGCGCTCTTGCCGGGTCTGGCGAATCGAGCGAGGGCGGTTCGACTGGGCCGATGGATTCGCTGGGCTCGGCGGACCGCACCGAGACCCTTTCGAATGCCGAAGCGGGCGAGCCTTTCGAGATCGGAGGAGGATCGACGGTCGATCGCGGGCTGGCTGGCGACGCGGTTCCCTCCGAGAAAGCGTTGTCGAACGAGGATGGAAGCATCCAGCCCAGTGCTCTGGACTCTTTGGAGGAAACCGCATCGTCGGACTCTTCCGAACCCTCTTCCTCCCGGGCTGTTTCAAACGTCGACGGCGTACGCGTCAAAACCACATCGGGTATGAACCTCCCCTCCAAGTTGGGCGCGGGTTTGGAGATCAAGGCATGGGCGTTCGTCGAAGAAGAGGATCCTTGGGGTTGGGGTACGGAAGAGGTTGAAGTCAGCGATTACGCTGGTATTTCGTTTCAGTGGTATCGGGGCGGTACGCAGGTTTCGTATGCACCAAACGCTTTAAGCTACAAGAATTACGCTCCGATTGATGGGGCAAATGCTCGGACGTACCTTTTGGCCGACGCCGACGCCGGCTCGTTCCTCGCCGTCAAGGTCACCTTGGCCAACGGCGTCGAAAAGTGGTCTTCTTCGTCAACTCCCAAGGTCACAGACGGCAAGGCAGACCTTGCATCGGTCGAGATCGAAGGTACGGCCAAGCAAGGTAACGCCCTTACGGCCATTGCGCATGATGCCGCGAGCGGAACTGCCGTGGAATCGGGCGTCGCGTATCGTTGGTTGGTCGGGGATGCGGTTGACGGCGAGTTCCACGAGCTTCCCGGAGCGCGGGGATCTTCGCTCGAGCTCACGTCGTCCGAAGTCGGCAAGTACGTCAAGGTGGAGGCGTCGTCTCGCAACGAGGTCGTTTCTCCAGCGGTCGGTGCGGTGGTCGCCGCCGGTTCTGCGGAGAACGAGGCTCGCGTGGCCGCTGCGATCACGGCTCTCGAAAAAGATGGCTTGCGCGGGTACTATCCGAATCCGAAGTACGGTACGGACTCCAATCTCAACCGCATGATCGAATCGCGCCTGTCCGAACTCGGGTTCGACGGCGTGTCGACGCGCGTTTCGGCTGCGGCGTTCTCGGGAGTCGACCCGAAGCAGCAAGGCTCCGTCGATGTTTCCGAAGGTTCGGATAACGGCGCGATCACGTATTTCTTCCTGGCCCCCGATGCGAAGACGGTTTCGTTCGATTATTCGGTGCTGCGGCAGTTCAAACCTACCTATGCATTGACGTTTGGCGATGCGACGGGGTTCTATACGCCTTCGCGTGCGTCGTCTTTGGCATGGGACGATGCTCGGGTTCTTGCGTATCTGGAAGGCCAAGCTGCTAACGTCTCCCTTGACGAGGGCATCAAGACGGGCTCGATACCCGCGTCGGCCCTCAAGGTAGGTCTTCCTACGGAGGTGCGCGCCGGATCCGCCAAGACGGCGACGATTGGCTGGTCGTCGTCCGATTCGGCGGTCGCGAAGATCGCGAACGGTTTTGACAGCGATTACAACCAGACTGCGACGGCGGTATTCTCGCATACGGCGGTTCCTCGGTCGGTTACGTTGACGGCGACGTACGAGTTGCAGGTTCCCGGTTACGGAAGCGGTCCCGGTGTCTCGTATCGAACGACTTTCGACATGGTGGTCGAGCAAAAATCGGGCGCTGAAGTCGATGATATCAAGAAGCAGCTTGCGAACGTGCTGAAACGGGCGAAGGTTGTCGATGCAGCATCGGGCGGCAGCGTTCAGACGAGTGCGGTTGACGGCGATGTGAAGTTTTCGACACCGCGTTCGCTGGGCGTGGACGGCAAGGTGTACAAGCTATCCTACGTTTCAAGCGACGAGGATTTCTTGAAGGTCAACGGATACCGAGGCGTCGTGACGCGCTCCCTTGAAGGGGAGCCTATCCGTACGGTTGAGGTTTCAGCGAGTTTGACCTACGATGGCGTGACCGTCTCGAGGGAGCTGGGGGCCTATACGCTCAAGCCCGTGTCTTCTGACGAGCTGGAACAGGCCGTCAGATTCATGAACGACGCCGCAGCGGCGTACGGCCAGGCGCTTTTGGGGCAGAATGCTTCTGCTGACCAGGTGACGGTCGACCTCGATGCGTTCATGGAGGTTAGCCGTGCAGCCGACGGCTCTCTTGCATGGGCTCGTTCTGTCGACCAGATGACGGACCAGGGCGTTGTCCCGGACGATATTCCCGGATACGACCCGATGGGCAGCCAGAAGTGGCGTACGTTCAGGTCGTCGGACGCCGGCGTGCTTGAAGATGAGATTCTGCGCGTCAACCGTCCTGACTACGATCGCCGCGTTGCGGTCGATTCGGTGCTCACCTACAAGGCGTACGAATCCCTGGCGGCTGCGCATCCGGAGAATCGTGACCTGCAGTCGCTTGTGAAGCGACCTGTTCAGGCGGAGTTCACGGTGGCGGGAACGAAGGGCCAGACGGATCCCTTCGTCACGGCGACGTGCTCCATCATAGGCGTGGACAAGCACGGCAATCGTCAGACGTGGGCGGCAGCTGAGCCGTTCACGCTGGACAACGGCTCGAAGGCGTCCGGCTTGACCGAGGCGTTGCTGGCTAAGACGGGGATCTCCGCCAACATCGATAGAAAATGGGGTTGGTACCTCGAATCCGTCACGTCTCCTTACGATGCGGGCCAGACGCTCGGTTGGGATGAGGCAACCGGAAGGTTCTGGCAGCTGTTCGTCAACGGGTCGCCCGTCACGATCGGCGCCAACGACTGGACGCTGCAGCCCGGCGATAGGGTGGCTTGGTGCTATTCGGCCTCCGGTGAGGAAGCGCCGTCCGATCGCCTGTCGGCGACGTGCTCGGTCATCGGCATCGATGCCGACGGCGCCGTCCAAACGTGGGTTGCCGACGTCGCGTATGCGATGCCGGAAGGTTCGACGGCGTCCAACCTGTCCGATCGATTGTTCGCCGATGCGGGGCTGAAGGTCAAGGTAGACGCTTCGCACGGCTGGTATCTGAGCGAAATCTCCTCGCCCTACGATGGCAGGGCCCTCGGTTGGGACGAAGCAACCGGAAGGTTCTGGCAGCTGTTCGTCAACGGGTCGCCCGCTACGGTGGGCGCCGGCGGGTACGAGTTGCATGCGGGCGATCAGGTTGCATGGTTCTATTCTGCCGATCGGGACGTGCTGCCTGGGCGCGTGGCTGCCGCATGCGAGGTCGTCGGTATGGATATTGCCGGGAATCCCCAGGTGTGGGCGTCGTCCACGCGCTACGCCATGGTCGAGGGCGCCACGGCGGCTGATTTGACCGACCAGCTGTTTGCCAGGACGGGGTTGAAGGCCACGGTCGATACCGAACGTGGCTGGTACCTGAAGGATCTGACCTCGCCATTCGACGGACGTGCCCTCGGATGGGATCAAGGTACGGGGAAGTATTGGCAGTTGTTCGTCAACGGCAGAGCCGCTTCGGTGGGAGCGAACGGTCTCAAGATCGATCCCGATGACAAGATCGTGTGGTACTACTCGGCTCGGGGATCGTCCTTGCCTGCTCCCGGGGATGTGGTCGTCAATCCCGATGCGCCTCGACCTGGCTACGATTCGTCCTGGCCTCAATTCGGAAGCGGGTCGGCGATCGTCAACGTTGCCACGCCTGCTGAATCGGCCGATTTGCTCTGGTCGTTTGACTACAAGGCTGCGACCTCGTCCGAGGGGGTGTCGGATCCCCTTATCGTGAACGGCCTCATGTACGTGGTGTCGGGCGGTTCTCTTATGAAGATCGACGTTGCCACGGGGAAGGTGACGGCATCTGCGAGCGTCGGAGGCGCGAATCGCTATTTCTGCCGTCCTGCTTATGCGGGCGGCGTGATCATCGTCCCGACCGACGATGGTCGCTTGGCTGCGTTCACCGCCGATGCGTTGACGTGCGTGTGGAGGACCGAAGCATTGGATACGAAGGGCGGGAAGATAAGCTACCAAGCTCTTTCCACGCTCACGGTGAACGGGGACTACGCGTACGCCGGGTTTACGCAGCCGGGCGGCGCGAATTCCACGGGCACGGCTGGCGCCCTTGCGTGCGTTCGCATCAGCGACGGTCGAGTGATGTGGGTAAACGAAGGCGATTCGTCGAACAGCGGAAAGCCCGAGGGCTACTATTGGGCGGGTGCTGCTGCATCCGGATCGGATATCGTGATCGGCGACGAATCGGGGGCGGTCGTTTTGATCGAGGGGGATACGGGCAAGGTGAAGTCTTCGGTCTCGCTTGGCGCCCCGTGTCGCTCGACCATTGTATCGGCTGGCGACGGGAGAACGTTGCTGGCCGTGACGAGCGACGGCGTGCTGCATAAGATCGTTCGCGAGGGCGATGCGCTCTCGGTTGCGGGCCGCGTTTCGTTTGCTCGATCCTCCACGTCGACGCCCATCGTGTCGAACGGCACGGTGTTCGTGTGCGGTGCGGATGCCGACGGCTACGGGACGCTGTCCTTGATCGATCTGGCCGGCATGCGCGTCGATCGCACGGTGGTCGGCGGCCTTGGCGCGGCGCAGGGTTCCCCGCTGGTGTCGGTCCAGGGCGACGGCACGTACGCGTACTTCACGTGCAACGGGTTGCCGGGCGGCGTGTACGCGTACCGGGTGGGCGATGCCGCCGCGTACGCTTTGTACACGCCTGCGGGGCCGCAGCAGAACTACTGCACGGCATCCGTCATTGCGGACGAAGAAGGCAATCTGTACTACACCAACGATGCCGGCGTCCTGTTCGCGCTCAAGGGTCGGGCTGGCTTTCGGGTGACATTCGATTCCACGGGCGGGTCTTTCGTGCCTTCCGCCATGGCGGTCGAGGACAAGCCCATCGTGCAGCCGGCTGATCCGTCGCGCGACGGGTACTCGTTCGGCGGATGGTTCGTCGATTCGGCGTGCACGCGAGCTTGGGATTTCGAAACGCCGGTCGATGGCGATATGACGTTGTACGCCCGATGGGTCGCGAACGCTCGCCCGGGCGGTGTTGGCGAATCGGGGAGCGGGCCGAATGGGACGTCGGGTTCCTTCCGGGCATCTTTTGGGGCGCCGGGTGCGGCTCATGCTCCGCTTATGCGGCAAGCATCTGGCAAAGCTGACGGGCAGGCCGGCAAGGTTGCCGAAGGGACCTCGTCCCTGAACGGGGCGTCCGGTTCAGGGAGCGCTCGGGTAGCGGAACCGAACGGCGAGGACGCTGCGGGCGCGGCTCGCAACGGCGTGAACCCTTGGGCTGCAGGAGGCCTTATGCTTGGCATGGTCGGTCTTGTAGGAGCTGTGGCTTACGGTGCCGTCGCGCGCCGCCGCACGAAGGGCGACGGCAATGCTTGACCAAGATAAGCTTTGCGACGAGGACGCGCGACGTGCGACAACTGCGGCTCGTACGGACGACAGCCAGGAGACGCGTTTTCAAGCGTCCGTTGCTCCTAGTCGAGCTGCCCTTTCTGTTCGGCAAAAGACCATCGCGGGCATCGTCGGCATTCTGTCGGTGCTTCTCATCGGATGCTCGGCGGTGTTTTTGTACGCATCTCCCGTCGATTCGTCCGCGCCTTCCTCCGATCCTGTATCGAGAGAGCAGAATGCAGGGCTTGTCGGTGATGCTGGTTCGGAGGGTTCCGCGCGCCAGAGCGAGGGATCGGGGGAAGGCCAGGGCGACGCTGCTTCTCCGGGTGAAACCTCCGAGGCCCCTGCTGCTCGAGAACCTGCTCTTGCAGAGGGGGCAGGGGCTTCGGCGGGAGGTTCGGATCTCTCGGGATCTTTCAAGGAAGAAGCTTCTGGAGGTGGTTCCAGCCAATCGGTCGTCACCGTTTCGGTATATGTGGATTCGTCGGTTGTGGGCAGCCCGGTATCGGGCGGTACCACGGCGACCTTTGCCCAAGGGGCAACGGTGTACGATGCGCTCATGGCATGCGGCTTTTCCGTCAATGCGTCGACGTCTCCGTTCGGCATATACGTGAGCGCCGTCGGCGGTCTGGCCGAGAAGGAGCATGGAGGAGGAAGCGGCTGGAAGTACTCGGTCAACGGCGAGGTTCTCATGATGGCGTGCGACAAGTACGCGCTGAACGACGGGGATGCCGTTTCGTGGTTCTACGTGACGGGTTGAGTTGATGGGTTTCAACCGGACGCCTTTCCTTCTTCGTTGAAGGGGCGTCCGGTTTCGTGTGCTATCCTAGCTGCTTCGGATGAGGGCGGCTCGGCGATCGAAAGGCGAGGTGGGGCATTGTTCAGTCGGAAGGTTTCGATCATTCTTGCGATCATCGCATTGGCTTCTGCGGTGCTTCTGGTCATCTCGCTGTTCTTCACGGTGGGCAAGTAAGGGTGCGAGCCTGGTGAAAAGAACGGCGTTCGACCTGTTCCATCCCGTGGTCGCGTTGGCGTACTTCGCTATCCTGCTCGTCATGAGCATGGCCGCGATGCAGCCCGTGTACCTTCTGGTGTCGCTTGCGGCCGCGCTCGCTCTTGGCGCGTCGCTGCGCGGCTCTCGTGCCGTCGCTCGCTCCCTTGCATGGCAGCTTCCTCTTGTCGTGGTCGTCGCGCTGGCGAACCCGTTGTTCTCGGCTTCCGGGTCCACCGAGCTGTTTCGCATCGGAGCGCGGGCGTTCTACCTGGAAAGCTTCGTGTACGGTGCGTGCATGGGCGTGATGCTGGCAAGCGTGCTGCTCACGTTCTCGAATGCTTCGCGCGTGTTGACGTCCGACAAGATCATGGCTTTGTTCGGCGGCGTCGTGCCCACGGTCGGGCTCATGCTGTCCATGACGGCGCGCCTGGTGCCCCAGTTCGTTCGCCGCGGAGGTGATATCGAAGGCGTTGCGCGCGCATGCACGGCCGCCCGTCCGATTGCGGCGACATCGCCCGATTCGACGAAAGGCGCGAGCCGCCGCCTTCGTTTTCGCGAGCACATGCGCTTGACTTCGGTTCTTATGGGGTGGAGCATGGAGGACTCGCTTGAAACCGCCGATGCCATGAAAGCGCGCGGTTGGGGCGCCGCCCCGAAGCGCACCACCTACGCGCGCTTTCGCTTCCGGCGCCTTGACGCATGCGCGCTCGCGTTCCTCGCGGTGGTTGGCGCAAGCGCCGCCGTTGCCGCCTGGGCGGCATGCGCTCAATTCAGGTTCTACCCGTCCATCGTCGGCTTCGCCTCGTGGTGGAGCTACGTCCCCTACGTACTGTTCGCGGCTTTGCCGCTGGCCATGGAAGCAAGGGAGCGGATTGTATGGAGATCGTAACCGATCAGCCCGCCGTCGAGGCGCGCGGGTTCTCCTTTTCGTATCCCGATGCCGCGGCATCGATCGGACCGCTTGATTGGCGGGTGTCCGAAGGGGCGTTCCAGCTGCTGGTCGGAGCGACCGGCAGCGGAAAGACCACGCTGTTGCGCTGCTTGAAGCAGGCTATCTCTCCTGTTGGGACGAAGGGCGGGGCGCTCAAAACGTTTGACATCCCCGTCGAGGACATGGACGCGTTCGCGGCGGCTTCGCGCGTGGGCTACGTTGCCCAAAGCCCCGAGAACCAGATCGTGTGCGACGCCGTGTGGCACGAGCTTGCCTTCGGGCTGGAAAACTTGGGCGTTTCGCAGGACCAGATGCGCCGTCGCGTGGCCGAGGTCGCGCATTTCTTCGGCATCGAGCCGTGGTTCCGGCGTCAGGTGTCCGAGCTTTCGGGAGGCCAGAAGCAGATGCTCACGCTGGCCAGCGTCCTTGCCATGCAGCCCCGGCTGCTGCTGCTCGACGAGCCGACGGCCCAGCTTGACCCGGTGGCGGAGAAGAACTTCCTGCACGCGCTTTTCCGCGTGAACCGCGAGTTGGGAATCACGGTGGTGGTTGCCACGCATGCGCCTGAATCCATGGCCTCGTACGCCACCGATGCCGTGGAGCTGCGCGACGGCCGGATAGAGGAGGTTTCGCTCGATCGCTTCGCGGCGCGGCCGCTTCGCCTTCCGGATGCTGGACGCGCCGTCGAAGCGGGGCGCCCGGCGCGCGCGGCCGATTCTGCCGTGGCGCTGAGCGACGTGCGCTGCCGCTACGGGCGCGACGCCGATTGGGTGCTGCGCGGCATGGACTTGAACGTGCGCCCGGGGCGCGTGCATGCGCTGGTGGGGGGGAACGGCAGCGGGAAGTCGACGCTGCTGCGCCTGGTCGCCGGCGTGCTGAAGCCCGAGCGGGGCAGCGTGATCAACCACCTGTCGTCCCGTCAGGCGCTTCTTCCGCAGGATCCGAAATCCCTGTTCGCGTGCGACAGCGTGGACGAAGAGCTGCGGGAGTGGCAAGGTTCGTGCGGATTCTCCGACGGCGACGTGTCCGCCGCGCTCGAGCGGTTCGGCCTGACGTCCTGCGCGGCAAGCCATCCGTACGACCTGTCGGGCGGGCAGCAGCAAAAGCTTGCGCTGGCCAAGCTTTTGCTGACCGATCCCGACTTGCTGCTGCTCGACGAGCCCACGAAGGGCCTTGACGCGCCGTCGAAGGCCGCGGTGGCTGAGGCGCTGCTCGATCGGGTTCGGGCGGGCGCGACGGTGCTTGTGGCCACGCACGATCTGGCCTTTGCGGCCCTTGTTGCCGACGAGGTCACCATGCTGTTCAACGGCGAGGATGCCTGCACGGAGCCTGCCGGTTCGTTTTTCGAGGGGAACCTGTTCTACCGACCTTCCGAGGACGCGTTCGCGCGCCTGTACGAAGGAGGGTCGCGATGAGCGCTTCGAAAGGGAAGGCGCATCGGGTGTTGGCGGCGCTCGAGGTTCCGGCCTTGGTTGCCGTTCCCTGCGCGCTTGCCGCGTGCGCGTATTTCGGCATCGAGCAGGGGGCGCTTTTGACCGTGGCGGTCGCCTGCGTTGCGGTCGCGGTGTTCTTCGCGGGGTTCGAGACGTCTCGTCCGCCGCTTCGCCAGGTCATGCCCACGGTAGTGCTGGCTGCGCTGGCGGCTGCGGGCCGCATCCTGTTCGCGCCCGTTCCCGACTTCAAGCCGGTTTCGGCCATTTGCATCCTTGCAGGGGCCGTGTTCGGTCGGCGCAGCGGCTTTCTGGTAGGCGCGCTGGCTGCGCTCGTGTCCAACTTCTTCTTCGGGCAAGGACCGTGGACGCCGTGGCAGATGTACGCGTGGGGCCTGGTCGGGTACGTGGCCGGCGTGCTGGCCGATCGGGGCTGGCTCGATCGGACGGCCGTGCTGTGCGCCTACGGGTTCGTTTCCTCTTTGGCGTACGGGCTCATCCTCAACAGCTGGTACGTTGTGGGCTTCGTCCATCCCGTGACGCTTCCCGCCGTGGCGGTCGCTTTCGCCGCTGCGCTTCCCTTCGACGTCACGCACGGCGTTGCCACGGTTGTGTTTCTGCTGGCGCTCTATGCGCCCTGGCGCAAGAAGCTTGAGCGCATCAAGCGCAAATACGCCCTGGTGGACGCTGGTTTCAGCACATCTCGTCCATCGTGATACAATGCAAGCTTCCCTAAGCGGCGGCTTCACCCTGAACAGCAAGGAAGTGTTTCCATGGCTCGAGGAACTGGCTCTTTCGACGATGCGGTTGCAGCGTTGCGGCGCGCAGACGCGATCGTCTTTCCCACGGACACGGTGTACGGGCTGGGCGTTGCCGTTGATGCGGCGCGCACGCCGGAGGTGCTCTACCGTTTGAAGGAGCGCGATCGCGGCAAGCCCATCGCGTGGCTGGTCGGCGGTGCGGACGACCTCGACCGGTACGGCGAAGGCGTTCCCGATCTAGCTCGTACGCTCGCGCGAATGTACTGGCCGGGCCCGCTCACCCTGATCGTGAAGGCGGCCGAGTGCGTCCCCGAAGCGTTCCGATCCGCCGAGGGGACCATCGGCTTGCGCATGCCCGACAACTCGGTTGCGCTCGAACTCATCGCTCAGGTCGGATGCCCTCTTGCCACTACGTCCGCGAATCTGTCGGGTTGCGCGTCGCCGTGCTCGTACGAAGCTATCGACCCTGCCTTGGCCGCGCGCGTGCGCGTGATCGTGGCGGACGAGAGCGACGCCGACAAAAGCGGCCTTGCCTCGACCGTCCTCGACTGCACGCGCGATCTGCCCGTCGTGGTGCGCGAAGGGGCCGTCACCGCCAAGGACGTTCGGAGCCTTCTTTAATCCGGGCATGTCTGCAACCTTGCGCCTCGTGCGCTTCGGTCCTCGTTTCCGCCCGCGCGAAACCCGGTCTTCACCCTTCTTGTTGCAGGATGGGTATAATGGAGGAAACTCCTGGGGAGGGGATACAGCATGGGAATCGAAACGACCGTCACGCCCGTGGGCTTTCTTTCGAACGACGAAACGTCCACCATCAAGGGCCTGGTCTGGAAAGCTTCCGAAACAAGGGGAAGCGCGCGCGTCGTCTCCTCTCCGCGCGGCATCGTGCAGATCGTGCACGGCATGGCCGAGCACGTGGAGCGCTACGACGAGTTCGCGCGCTACCTGGTAAGCCGCGGCTACGTGGTGTGCGCCGCCGACCACATCGGGCACGGCAAAAGCGCTCCCGATGCGGAAAGCCTGGGGCACATGCCCGTTGACGGCAAGGAAATCCTGATCGAGGACGTGCACGAGCTGCGCAAAACCGTCACCGCGCGCTACTCCCGTCAAACGCCCTACATCCTGTTCGGGCATTCCATGGGCAGCTTCATCGCCCGCGCCTACCTGGCGCGCCATGGCGAAGGCGTGGCGGCCGCCGTGCTGTGCGGCACCGGCCAGCAGCCGTACCTTCTCTCGAAAGCCGGCAACGCTTTGGCCCGGCTGATCGCGCGGTCGAAGGGGCCGCAGTATCGCAGCGCGTTTCTCGACGGCATGGGGGCGGGCGGCTTCGCCAAGAAGATCCGCAACCCCCGCACGCCTTACGACTGGCTGTCCACCGATCCCGCCGTCGTCGACGCCTTCTTGGCGGACGAGCTGTGCGGCGCCATGTTCTCGGTCGGCGCCTACGCCACGCTCACCGACCTCACGGGCGAGGTGGTCACCATGGCCTGCGCGTCGAAGGTTCCGAAAGATCTGCCCGTGCTGTTCGTCGCTGGCGCGCAGGACCCGGTGGGCGCGTGCGGCAAGGGCGTGCAGGCGGCCGCCGACCTGCTGCGCCGCGCGGGCGTCGAGGACGTGACGGCGACGTTGTACGAGGGCATGCGCCACGAGATACTGAACGAGCCCGGTCGGGCGCAGGTTTATGCCGAAGTAGCCGATTGGATGGAGGAGCACGCATGCGATCAACCTACGTCGTAGCGCTCGATCAGGGAACCACCTCGTCGCGCGCTATGCTCATCGACGGGCAGGGCGCCGTCGTCGATGCGGTGCAGAACTCGTTTCCCCAGTTGTACCCGCAGCCCGGTTGGGTGGAGCACGATCCGCGGGACATTCTGTCGTCGCAGCTGGGGGCGTTCACCGAACTGCTCGTGTCGAACAACTTGGGTCCAGGCGACATCGCCTGCATCGGGATCACGAACCAGCGTGAAACCACGGTGGTGTGGAATCGCGAAACGGGAGAGCCGGTGTTCAACGCCATTGTGTGGCAATGCCGCCGCACAGCCCCCATCATCGACGAGCTGTGCGCCGACGCCGAGGTTGCGCGCGAGATCACGCGCAAGACCGGCCTGGTTCCCGATGCGTACTTCTCTGCAAGCAAGGTGAAATGGATCTTGGACAACGTGCCCGGCGCCCGCGAGGACGCCCGGGCCGGCAAGCTTGCTTTCGGCACGGTGGACAGCTGGCTTATCTGGGTGCTGACGCAGGGGCGGGTTCACGCCACCGACGTGACGAACGCCAGCCGCACCATGCTCTTCGACATCCACGAGATGCGCTGGGATCCCTGGCTGCTCGACCTGTTCGACGTGCCGGCCTCGATGCTTCCCGAGGTTCGTCCCTCTTCGGGCGACTTCGGCCGCACGGCCAACGCCGGCATTGCTCCGGGCATCCCCATCTGCGGCGTAGCGGGCGACCAGCAGGCGGCGCTCTTCGGCCAGTGCTGCTTCGAGCCCGGCCAGGCGAAGAACACGTACGGCACCGGGTGCTTTCTGCTCATGCACACGGGCGGCGAAGCGTGCGCGTCCTCGCACAACCTGATCACCACGGTTGCAGCGTCCGCGCCCGGCGCGCCGGGCCCCGAGTACGCGCTCGAAGGCAGCGTGTTCATGGCGGGCGCGCTCATGCAGTGGTTGCGCGACGAGCTGGGGCTGATCGAGAACGTGGGGGAGACCGCAGCTTTGGCGCGCAGCGTCGACAGCACGGGCGGCGTCTACATCGTGCCCGCCTTCACCGGGCTGGGCGCCCCGTACTGGGACGCCGATGCGCGCGGGGCCGTGTACGGGCTTACGCGCGGAACCACGCGGGCCCATTTCGTGCGTGCCGCGCTCGAATCCCTGGCCTATCAGGTGCACGATCTTGCGGTGGCCATGGAGGCCGACGCGGGCGTGCCCCTTTCCGTGCTCAACGTGGACGGCGGGGCCTCTGCGAACGATTTTCTCATGCAATTCCAGTCCGATGTGTTGCGCACGCCGCTGCGTCGACCGCAGAATGCGGAGACGACGGCGTTGGGCGCGGCTTACCTGGCCGGCTTGGCCGTCGGATTCTGGAGCGGAACTGAAGAGCTGCGCGGCTTGCGCGCGTCCGACAAGCGCTACGAGCCGTGCATCGAGGATGCGCGCCATGCGGTTTTGCTGGAGGGCTGGGCCAAGGCCGTCCGCCGCACGATGATGGATTAACGAAAGGGCTTACTACATGAAGATCAGCATCGCAAGCGATCACGCGGGATTCGAGCAGAAGCAGCAGCTCGTGGACTACCTGGCCTCGCAGGGCCATGACGTCGTCGACCGCGGCCCCGACACCGACGACCGCGTCGACTATCCCGATTATGCGGCGCTCGTCGCGCATGACGTCGTCGACGGCTTGGCCGAGCGCGGCGTGCTCGTATGCGGAACCGGCATCGGCATGGCCGTCGCCGCGAACAAGGTGGCGGGCGTCCGAGCTGCCAACATCGTGTCCCCCGAATTCGCCGCGCTGTGCCGCGAGCACAACGATGCGAACGTCATCACGCTGTCCGGTCGCTTCGTCGAGCCGGGCGTCAACCAGGCGATCCTCGACGCGTTCCTGTCCACCGCGTTCGGCGGCGGGCGCCATGCGGGTCGCGTGGAAAAGATCGCCGCTCTCGAGATCGGCTAGCTTGGCTGGATCTTACGCACGCCCGTTGTGCTAGCATAGCCCCGAAACAGCCCAGCGAAAGGAATACCATGGCTCTTTCCTACGTATCCCAAACCGATCCCGTCGTTGCGGACGCGCTCCGTCAAGAGCTTGCCCGCGAACGCGATTCCGTGGAGCTCATCGCGTCGGAGAACTTCACGTCTCCTGCCGTTATGGAGGCCGTGGGCAGCGTGCTCACGAACAAGTACGCCGAAGGCTACCCGCGCAAGCGCTACTACGGCGGCTGCGAGAAGGTCGACATCGTCGAGGACCTGGCGCGCGACCGCGCCTGCGAGTTGTTCGGCTGCCGGTTCGCCAACGTCCAGCCCCATTCCGGCGCGAACGCGAACCTTGCCGCATACTTCTCCATCATCAAGCCGGGCGACACCATCCTGGGCATGAGCTTGGACCAGGGCGGCCACCTTACGCACGGCAGCCCGGTGAACTTCTCGGGTCGCCTGTACCACGTGGAAGCGTACGGCGTCGATTCCGAAACCGAGACCATTGACTACGACGCCCTTGAGGCCAAGGCCAAGGAATGCCGTCCCCAGGTGATCGTCGGCGGCGCGAGCGCCTATCCGCGCGTCATCGATTTCGAGCGCATGGCCGCCATCGCCCACGAGGTGGGGGCGTACTTCATGGTGGACATGGCCCACATCGCCGGCCTGGTTGCCACGGGCGCGCATCCCAGCCCCGTGCCTCATGCCGACATCGTGACCTCCACCAGCCACAAAACGCTGCGCGGCCCGCGCGGCGGCTTCATCCTGACCAACGACGAAGAGCTGTACAAGAAGATCAACAGCGCCGTGTTCCCCGGTGCGCAGGGCGGTCCGCTCATGCACGTGATCGCCGGCAAGGCCGTGGCCTTCGGCGAGGCGCTGGCCCCTTCGTTCGCCGCGTACATCGACCAGGTGGTGGAGAACGCGCGCGTGCTCGGCCAGGGCATGATGGACGGCGGCTTGCGCCTGGTGTCCGGCGGCACCGACAACCATCTGTGCCTGGTCGATCTGACCGCGGCCGACGTCACGGGCAAGGACGCCGAGAAGCTGCTCGAAGGCGTGGGCTTGACGGTGAACAAGAACTCCATTCCTAACGAGCCGCGCAGCCCCTTCGTCACGAGCGGCATCCGCGTGGGCAGCGCTGCGGCCACCACGCGCGGCTTCACCGCCGACGATTTCTATCAGGTGGGCCAGCTTATCGCCGCAACCGTGTTCAACGCGGGCGACGAGGGCAAGCTCGCCGACATTCGCACGAAGGTGGAGGCCATGCTGGCCGCCCACCCGCTGTACCCGGAACTTACCTACTAGGAGCACGTACCCATGGCGAAAGAATACGAACGCGTCACCATCGTGGACCATCCGATGGTGCAGCATAAGCTGTCCATCCTGCGCGACAAGGAAACGTCGTCCAAGCAGTTCCGCGAACTGGTCAAGGAGCTGGCCCTGTTCGAGGGGTACGAAGCTACGCGCGACCTCCCGCTTTCGGAGGTGGAGGTGGAAACGCCCATCTGCACGGCCACCTGCCATGCTATCAGCGGCAAGAAGCTTGCGATCGTTCCCATCCTACGCGCCGGCCTTGGCATGGTCGACGGCGTGCTCGACCTGGTTCCCGCTGCCCGCGTGGGGCATTTGGGCATGTACCGCAACGAGGAGACCCACAAGCCGGTGGCGTATTACGCGAAGCTGCCGGAGGATATCGCCGAGCGCAACGTCATCGTGGTCGATCCCATGCTAGCCACGGGCGGGTCGGCCGCGGCGGCGGTGGAGTACCTGCGCTCCATCGGCGTGACCGGCACCATCAAGGTCATGGTCATCGTGGCCGCGCCGGTCGGCATCGAGTGTCTGCTTGCAGCCGACGACGACGTGCATGTGTTCACGTGCGCCGTCGACGCCGAGCTCAACGAGGCGGCGTACATCGTTCCGGGTCTTGGAGACGCGGGCGACCGCATCTTCGGCACCAAGTAACGTTCCGCCGTCCTGCCGGACGGCGGAACTGCTCGACGCTGCGAAGCGCCGATGCGCCCGACCTCGCCCCTTTTTCGCTTACCCTCACGTGCAAAAGCACGCTCGGCCGCAAAACGGGGCGATCTCGGACACCTCGACGCTTCTCGCTGACTTTGCTGGACCAGGAAGGATGAAAACCATGACCGAGCCGCTCGATCATCGTCCCAGCTGGGACGAGTACTTCATGAAGCTTGCCAACGAGGTGGCAACCCGCACCACGTGCCTGCGTCGCGGGGTGGGGGCCGTCATCGTGAAGGATCGCCGCATCCTGGCCACGGGATACAACGGGGTCCCCACCGGCATGCGCCATTGCGCGGAAACCGGATGCCTGCGCCAGCAGCTCGGCGTTCCCAGCGGGCAGCGCCACGAGATCTGCCGCGGCCTGCATGCCGAGCAGAACGCCATCATCCAGGCTGCTCGCTACGGCATCAACATCACGGGCGCATCCATCTACATCACCACGCAGCCGTGCGTGGTGTGCGCGAAAATGCTCATCAACGCGGGCATCGAAGAGATCGTGTACCAGAATCCGTATCCCGACGAGCTGGCCATGTCCATGCTCGAAGAGGCGGGCATGCAGCTTCGCATTTTCGAAGGCTAAAAGATCCCCGGCGGCTTGAGCTGTCGGGGATCCTCCTCATCTGCGTCTGAAGAATATTCAGTTTCGCCTACCGCTGACGCTTGATTTATGCATTTTTTTAGCCGGTTTATGCTTCCGCCCACCAAAAAATTGTAGGTTTCTGTTACCTTATCGTAAGAGGAGCAGGAAATTCCGTTATCATGCATAGCGGTTTTAATTGGTAGGATGCGCAAGCGTGCGCGTGAGTGGGAAAGCGGGTTATGGTAGGAGCGATTGTTCTGGGGGCGTTGTCGGGAATCGCGGGCTTTTTGCCTTTGATCTTCGGACTTCGTATGACAAAGCGGGTCACCAAAACCAGTAATTTGGGGCACATGGGCATTCTGCTGCTCAGTGTATTCGCTTCGTTCCTCATCTTGTTCGCCACCGTCATGGCCTGCATCGTATTCGCTCGCGAGCTTGTGCTTTCGTTTGCTTTGGCCGAGGTGCTGGCGCTGAGCGTCGCAGCTATCGGCTTCGGTGTGGTGAAGTTGGTCCGGAAGTAGAACGGAAAGGTTAGTTACGTGAATCCACTTGAAATCCTTGCGCAGGATGCTGTCCACCTTCAGCACTCGTTCGACTCGACGTTCGTGTTCGGGGGAGTGACGCAGTACACCCTGTACATGATCCTGTGCTTCATCATCACCCTGGTGGTGGTGCTGACGGTGGGAAGGCGTCTCACGCTGGTTCCCAAGAGCAAGTTCGCCAACATGGTCGAGTACGGCTACGAGTTCGTGAAGAAGGATATGGGCGAGGGCGCTATCGGTCATGGCTACAAGAAGCACCTGCCGTTCCTGGCTACGATGTTCTTCTTCATCTTGATCTGCAACTTCGTGGGCCTTATCCCGGGATCGAAGGCCGCTACCGGATCGATCAGCATCACGTGGGCGCTGGCCGCCATTTCGTTCGTGTACTTCAACTACTGGGGCATCAAGGCTCATGGCGGCTGGGGCTACATCAAGTCCATCGCGCCGTCCGGTCTGCCGAAGGTCATGGTCCCGGTCATCTGGTTCTTCGAGTTCATCTCCCTCGTGCTGCGCGTGCTCACGCTGGCTGTGCGACTCTACGGCAACATGTTCGCCGGTCACATGGTTCTGGGCATCTTCGCGCTGGCTACGAGCGTGTTCATCAGCGCCGGCTTGCAGGGCGACTTCCTGTTCTTCTTGCCGCCGGTCGGCTGGATGGCGCTGCTCATCGCCATGTACGCGCTCGAGGTTCTGGTTGCGTTTCTGCAGGCGTACGTGTTCACCACGCTGTCGGCCGTGTACATCAGCCTGGCAACGAGCGAGCACTAGGCCCGCAAGCCGCCCGTTCGCGCGGCGTTCTCATTCGGTTACTTGGTCGGCCCGGATGGCCGGCTAGGGAATAAAGCAGGAGGTTTCGGGGAGGTCTCGAAACCGTGTAAAAGGAGGAACCAAGTGGAAATCGCTCTCGTACTCTCGGCTCTTAAAGTCGTCGGCTACGGCCTTGGCGCCATCGGCCCTGGCATCGGTATCGGCATCGCCTGCTACGGCTGCTGCGTTGCGACCGCTCGCCAGCCCGAACTGCAGGGTCGTATGTTTACGAACTTCATCATCGGTGCAGCTCTCGCCGAGGCTCTTGCCCTCATCGGCCTTGTTGTCGCCTTCATCATGTAACCAGGCCTTATTCGGAACCAATAGCCGGATACGGGCTCAAAGGAGGTTACGTAGTGAAAGTTAGAGCGAAAAAAGCAACGGCCCTTTCGGGTTCTGCCGTGCTCGCCGCGGGCAGCATGACGTTTGCTTTCCCTGCGCTCGCGTTCGCCAGCGAAGGGGAGAGCGCTGCGGGTATCAGCGCGATTCTGCCGAACATGGTGGAATTCGTCCCGATGCTCATCGCCTTCCTGGTGCTGTGGTTCGTGCTTGCCAAGTTCGGCTGGCCGAAGTTCAACGACATGCTCGAGAAGCGCGAGCAGACCATCAAGGAGTCCCTTGAGAAGTCTGAGCAGGCGCGCATCGAGAGCGAACGCGTGCTGGAAGAGTACAAGTCCCAGCTGGAAGATGCGAAGAGCCAGGCTGCTCAGATCGTTGCCGACGCGAAGAAGACCGGCGAGGCTGTGAAGGCGGACATCACCGCCAAGGCGCAGTCCGAGGCCACCGTCATGATCGAGAAGGCGCATGCCGCCATCGAGGCTGACAAGAAGGCCGCTATCTCCGAGCTTCAGGGTTCGGTCGCCGATCTGTCCGTTGCCGTTGCGTCCCGCCTGATCGGCGAGGATCTGGGCGACGACGAGCATCGTAAGATCATCGAGCGCTACGTGAACGAGGCGGGCAGTTTCAATGCCAACTAACCGCCATGTTCAAAGGGAAAAGGTCGCGACGTATGCGTCGGTCCTCTTGGAGGGCGCGTACGTTGCAGGCGGCCAAGACGCCGTCCTGGAAGTTCGCGACCAAGCTGAGCGCATTGTTCGTATCGTGCGTTCGAACATGGATCTCTCCGATGCCTTGGAGGACAGCTCCTATACGCCCGAGCAGAGGAATGAGCTTGCGCGCAGGGTGTTTGCGCAGGCGAATCCCGTCCTCGTCGATGTTCTGGCCGTTATGGCAGAGCGCGGGGACTTCGCGTTGCTGTCGCGCGTATGGGTTAGCTATGGAGAGGCGCTCGAACGCAAGTTGAACGTCTCCGTCGTCGACGTCACGACCGTCGTCGAACTGGACGATCATCTGCGCGAAGTCATTGTAAAGAAAACGCAAGCCGACCTGGGGACGAACGTGGTGCTGCGAGAGCACATCGACCCGTCTCTGCTCGGCGGCATATTGATGAGTGCAAACGGCAAGCGAATCGACGCCAGCGTCAAGTCGCAGTTGGAAAGCGCTCGCAACGTGCTCAAACTATCAACAGATGGAGGTGAATGCTAGTGACTGAAATCACCGCACAGTCTATTGACGATGCACTGCGCAAGCAGCTTGATGCGTTGAACACGAGCGTCGAATCTCGCGAGGTGGGTACCGTCATCCAGGTGGGCGACGGCATCGCGCGCGTCGACGGCCTGAAAGACGCCATGGCGGGCGAGCTCCTCGAATTCGTGGGTTCCAATGGCCAGACCGTGTACGGTATGGCTCAGAACCTCGAAGAGGACGAAGTCGGCGCCGTGCTGCTTGGTGACGTCACCGCAATCAAGGAAAACGACCAGGTCAAGACCACCGGTCGTATCGTGGAGATCCCGTCGGGCAAGGGTATGCTCGGCCGCGTGGTGAACCCGCTCGGCATGCCTATCGACGGCAAGGGCCCCATCAAGGCCGACGGCATGCGCCCGGTCGAGTTCAAGGCCCCCGGCGTTATTCAGCGCCAGCCCGTTGAGGAGCCGATGCAGACCGGTATCCTGGCTATCGACTCGATGATCCCCGTTGGCCGCGGCCAGCGCGAGCTGATCATCGGCGACCGCCAGACCGGCAAGACGGCCATTGCGGTTGATGCCATCATCAACCAAAAGGGCAAGGACATGATCTGCATCTACGTCGCTATCGGCCAGAAGGCGTCCACGGTCGCCGGCCTGGTGGAGACGCTGGAACGCCACGGCGCCATGGAGTACACGATCATCGTGAACGCCTCGGCTTCCGACTCCGCTCCGCTGCAGTACATCGCCCCCATGGCGGGTGCCGCCATCGGCGAGTACTTCATGTACAACGGCGAGGACGGCAAGCCGGCTTCCGCCGACAACCCGGGCCGTCACGTGTTGTGCATCTACGACGACCTGTCCAAGCAGGCTGTGGCTTATCGTCAGATGTCGCTGACGCTGCGCCGCCCGCCGGGACGCGAGGCGTACCCGGGCGACATCTTCTACCTGCACTCTCGCTTGCTCGAGCGCGCGGTCAAGATGTCCGACGAGTACGGCGCGGGCTCCCTCACGGCTCTGCCCGTGATCGAGACGCAGGCTGGCGACGTGTCCGCCTACATCCCGACCAACGTCATCTCCATCACCGACGGTCAGATCTTCCTGTCCACCGACCTGTTCTTCCAGGGCCAGCGCCCCGCTGTCAACGTCGGCATTTCCGTGTCGCGCGTTGGTGGTTCCGCGCAGGTCAAGGCTATGAAGCAGGTTGCCGGTACGCTGCGTCTCGACCTGGCCGCCTATCGCGAGCTTCAGGCGTTCACGCAGTTCGGCAGCGACCTGGACAAGGCCACGCTGGACCAGCTGAACCGCGGTGCTCACATGACCGAGCTCTTGAAGCAGGGTCGTTACGTGCCGATGCCCGTCATGGACCAGGCCATCGCCATCTACTCGGGTGCGCGCGGCTACCTTGACGACATCCCGGTGTGCGACGTCGTCCGCTTCCGCGGCGAGCTGCTCGACTACATCCACGCCTCCAAGGCGGAGATCGTCGCGGCTCTCGAGAAGGAGCAGAAGTTCACCGATGCCATCGAAACCGACCTGAACGCTGCGATCGAGGCTTTCAAGCTGCAGTTCGCACCCACGGCTTCCTAAGGCAGGTAGACTATGCCCAACCTTCACGACATAGAACGGCGTATCAGCTCCGTCTCCTCGACGAAGCAGATCACGCGCACCATGGAGATGGTGGCGGCTGCGAAGATCCGTCGCGCCGGAGAGCGCGTCGCGGCTTCCACGCCTTACGCTGACTCCATGGTCGAAATGTTGGCCAACGTTGCCAAGCGTGTAGGTGGCTCTGAAAACGCGCTGCTGCGCAAGCACGACGAGGTCAAGAACGTGCTCGTCGTGGTCGTCGTGTCCGACCGCGGTCTGGCCGGCGGCTTCAACAGCAATGTGCTGCGGCACGTCGATCGCCTCATGAAGGACAAGCAGGCGGCGGGCGCGACCGTCGAGGTCGTCGCCTGCGGCAAGAAGGCCGTCGGGTACTACACCTACCGCAAGGTGCAGCCGGTGCTTTCGTTCGCGGATCTGTCCGCCGATCCTACGGTGGAAGAGGCTGCTTCGGTTGCCACTTTCGCCATCGACGGCTACGTGAACGGTGACATCGACGAGGTTATCGTCGTGTACAACCACGCGAAGAACGCTGCCGAGCAGCAGCTTCGCCAGGAGCTCGTGCTGCCCGTCGACACGGAGAAGCTCAAGGCCGAACTGGCTGACGACGGCGTAGCGGCCGACAGTGAAGCGAAGCCCGAGGGCGACGTGATCTTCGAGCCGAGCGCCGAGGCCGTTCTCGACCAGCTTCTGCCGGCTTACGTGCGCACGACGCTCTACCATGCGCTTATCGACTCGGCTGCTGCCGAGCAGGGCGCGCGTCGCAACGCCATGATGTCGGCGACGGAAAACGCTACCGAAATGGTCGAAACGTTGACCAGACTGTATAACCGCGTACGCCAGGGCGCTATCACGACCGAGATTTCGGAAATCGTCGGTGGCGCAGCGGCTTTGGAGGATTAAATGGCTGAACACATGTTTACTAAGGAGGAGATCGAAGCCAGCAAAGGCGCTACCGGACGCATCGTGCGTATCGTCGGCCCTGTTGTTGACGTCGAATTTCCTCCCGATCAGCTGCCGGCGATTTACAACGCGCTGACGGTTGATGCGAAGACCCCGGCGGGCGAGATCCATCTCGTTCTCGAGGTCGAAACCCACCTGCCGGGCAACCTTGTCCGTTCGGTGGCTATGAGCTCGACGGACGGTCTTGTCCGCGGCGTCGAGGTGACCGATACGGGCCATCCGATCATGATGCCCGTCGGCCCCGAAACGCTTGGTCGCATTTGGAACGTCATGGGCGAGCCCGTCGACGAGAAGCCGATGCCCGAGGTGTCCGGCTACATGCCGATTCACCGTCCGGCTCCGGACTACGACGAGCTTTCCACGACGACCGAGATCTTCGAGACCGGCATCAAGGCCATCGACCTGGTCGAGCCCTTCGTCAAGGGCGGCAAGACGGGTCTGTTCGGCGGCGCTGGCGTCGGCAAGACCGTTATCATCCAGGAGCTCATCAACAACCTGGCCCAGGAGCACGGCGGCACGTCGGTCTTCACGGGCGTAGGCGAGCGTACTCGCGAGGGTACCGACCTGTACCTCGAGATGAGCGACTCGGGCGTTATCAACAAGACCTGCCTGGTGTACGGTCAGATGAACGAGCCCCCGGGAGCGCGTCTGCGCGTCGGTCTGGCCGGCCTGACCGAGGCCGAGTACTTCCGCGACCAGGGTCAGGACGTTCTGCTGTTCGTGGACAACATCTTCCGCTTCACGCAGGCCGGTTCCGAAGTGTCCGCACTTCTGGGCCGCATGCCGTCCGCCGTTGGTTACCAGCCCACGCTGGCTACCGAGATGGGCGACCTGCAGGAGCGCATCACGTCCACGTCCACCGGCTCCATCACGTCGGTGCAGGCCGTGTACGTGCCCGCTGACGACTTGACCGACCCCGCGCCGGCCACGACGTTCACGCACCTCGATGCCAAGACGGTTCTGTCCCGTTCGATCTCCGAGCTGGGCATCTACCCGGCTGTCGACCCGCTGGAGTCCACCTCCCGCGCGCTCGACCCGCAGATCGTCGGCGACGAGCACTACCGCGTAGCCGTCGGCATCCAGGAGCTGCTGCAGAACTACAAGGACCTGCAGGACATCATCGCCATCCTTGGTATGGACGAGCTGTCCGAGGACCAGAAGAAGATCGTGAACCGCGCTCGTAAGGCGCAGCAGTTCTTCGGCCAGTGCTTCCACGTGGCCGAGCAGTTCACGGGCCTGCCGGGCAAGTACGTCAAGCTTGAGGACACCATCCGCTCCTTCGCCGCCATTCTCGACGGCGAATGCGACGAGATTCCCGAGCAGTGCTTCCGCATGAAGGGCTCCATCGAGGACGTGTACGCTGCGTACGAAGCGATGAAGAAGGACGCGTAAATGGCTGGATTCATGTGCGACATCGTGACGCCGGTGGCGAAGCTGGTCTCTGAAGAGGCCGAGTTCGTCGTCGTGCCCGGCGTCGAAGGCGAGATGGGCTTTCTGCGCGGACATGCGCCGCTCGTGTCGGTGCTCGCCGACGGCGTGGCGCGCGTGACGGGAGCCTCTGACAAAGAGGTTAGGCACTACGCGCTGCAGGGCGGCTACGTGGAGGTTACGGACGATAAGGTTATCGTCTTGGCCGACCGTGCGCTTCCTGTTGCCGAGATCGATGCCGCGCAGGTGCGCGAGCAGCTGGCAGCCATCGAGGCCGAGCTTGCGGGCTTGGCCGAAGGGGATGCCGCCAAAACGACGCTTCATGCCGACAAGGCGTGGTGCGACGTGCAGCTGAAAGCTGTCAGCTAGGTCGCTCAAGGCGAACCTGCGACGTGCGGCTTGAGGTCGCTTGGCAACGCAACGGCTGAAAGCCGCCATCGAAGCAAGACGCAAGCCCCCGATCCGTTAGGGTCGGGGGCTTTTGCATGCGGGGTGGGCCGCGCCCGTGCGATGCGAGGGTCCTCTTCGGCTTGCCCCTTGCGAAAATCCATGGTTTGTTCGAGCATCTTTTCGCGCAATGCTGGTATCATGGCTACCAATAAATCCAGCGCATCCCTATCTGATTTGAGGCATAAGCTATGGCATTCGTCCACTTGCACAACCACACCGAATACTCGCTGCTTGACGGCGCGACGCATGTGAAGGACATGGTCAAACGCGCAGCTGAGCTGGGTATGCCTGCCGTGGCGATCTCCGACCACGGCGTGATGTCCGGCGTGCCCGAGCTGTGCGACGCGTGCGACGCGGTCGAGAAGGAAACGGGCATCCGCGTCAAGCCCATCTACGGCTGCGAGGTGTACTTCACAACCGACGAAGAGCTGCGCAAAGACGTCAAGCCGAAGCTCTACCACCTGCTGCTGCTGTCCAAGACCAACGAGGGCTACCACAACCTGCTTCGTCTGGTCAGCGAGTCGCACGTCGACAACTTCTACTACAAGCCGCGCACGACCTTCAGCATGTTGCAGAAGTACGGCAAGGGCATCATCGGCTCGTCCGCCTGTATCGCGGGCATCATCCCCAAGCTGCTCGACAACAACCAGTTCGACGAGGCGCTGGAGTGGGCGCACAAGCTGGCCAGCTGCTTCGATCCGGGCGACTTCTACATCGAGCTGCAGAACCAGGGCATCATGACCGACGCCGGCCTTACGCAGACGCAGCTCAACCATCAGCTGACGAAGCTGGCTCAGGCCGCGGGCCTCAAGACCATCGCCACGAACGACTTCCACTACTTGACGCGCGAGGACGCCCGCGCGCAGGACATCATGCTGTGCATCGGTACGGGCAGCGCCATGAACGATGCGAACCGCATGCGCTTCGAGAACGATCAGTTCTACATGAAGACCGAAGAGGAAATGCGCGAAGCGCTCAAGGACTTCCCCGAGGCGTGCGACAACACGGTGGAGCTGGCGGCCAAGTGCGACGTGGTGCTCGAGCGCGATTCGGTTCTGCCGCGCTTCCCGCTGCCCGAAGGGGAAACCGAGGACAGCTGGTTTCGCACGCGCGTCCAGGAAGGCCTGATCAAGCGCTACGGGGATCCGGTGCCGCAGGAGGCGCAAGAGCGCGCCGACTACGAGATGGGCATCATCATCCAGCAGGGATTCCCGGCGTACTTCCTGATCGTGCAGGAGTACATCGAGTGGGCTCGCAGCCAGGGCATCGGCGTTGGCCCGGGCCGTGGATCGGCCGCAGGCGCCATCGTGGCGTACGCCATGGGCATCACCGACTTGGACCCGCTTTCCAACGGCCTGCTGTTCGAGCGATTCCTTTCGCCCGAACGCGTGGAGATGCCCGATATCGACGTCGACTTCGAGGATGAACGTCGCCAAGAGGTCATCGAGCACATCAAGGAAGTGTACGGCGAGGATCACGTAGCCGGCGTTATCACCTTCGGCAAGCTGCAGGCGAAAAACGCCGTGCGCGACGCCGCGCGCGTGCTGGACTACCCGTACAGCACGGGCGACAAGATCACGAAGATGATCGGCGACGAGCTGGGCATCACCATCGACAAGGCGCTCGAGACAAACCCCGACCTCAAGAAGGCGTACGAGACCGAAGAGGACGTGAAGGCCGTTATCGACGCGGCCAAGTCCATCGAAGGCCACGTGCGCGGCGAGGGCGTGCACGCGTGCGCCACCATCATCTGCCGCGATCCCATGAGCGAGCACGTGCCCATGAAGCGCGATACCAAGGGCGGCGGCATCATCACGCAGTACGACGGTCATTACACGCCTGACCTGGGCTTGCTGAAGATGGACTTCTTGGGCTTGCGCACCCTGGGCGTGCTGTCGCGCGCGTGCCGCAACATCGAGGCGCGCTTCGGCACCAAGGTGATCCCCGAGGAGATCCCCATCGACGACGAGCGCGCGTTCGTGCTCATGCAGTCGGGCAACATGGACGGCTTGTTCCAGGTGGAGGGCGCGCTGTACGTGGGCTTGTTCGCGCGGCTCCCACCGAAGCGCTTCTCGGACATCGTCGCCTCGATCGCGCTCAACCGTCCGGGCCCGTTGGAATCCGGCATGGTGGACGACTACGTGAAGGTGGCAAGCGGCAAGACGCAGATTCACTACTACGACGAGCGTTTGCGCCCCATCTTGGAGGAAACGTACGGCACCATGGTCTACCAAGAGCAGATCATGCAGATCTCCATGGCCATGAGCGGCTTTTCCGCCGGTAAAGCCGACAAGCTGCGCAAGGCAATGGGCAAGAAGAAGCTCGACGTCATGCGCGGGTTGCAGGAAGACTGGAACAACGGCGCGGTGGAGAACGGCTACTCGCTTGAGATCGCCAAGCAGATCTGGGAAGACGCCGAGAAGTTCGCTAAGTACGCGTTCAACAAGTCGCACTCGGCCGCATACGCCATCTTGGTTATGCGCACCGCGTATTTGAAGGCGCACTATCCGAACGACTTCATGGCGGCCGTTCTATCCAGCTACATGGGCAACACCGATCGCTTGATTCGCTATATCTCCAGCTGCAACCACAACGGCACGCCGGTGCTGCCTCCCGACATCAACTCGTCGAACGCCGAGTTCACGCCGGTTGAAGAGGGCATTCGCTTCGGCCTGGTCGGCGTGCGCGGCGTGGGGCGCAACGTTGCCGACGAGATCATCGCCGAGCGCGAGGCGAACGGCCCGTACACGTCGCTGCACGACTTCGTGAACCGTTTGGACGCGAAGTGCTACAACCGAAAGACGCTCGAAGCGCTCATCAAGGGCGGGGCGTTCGATTCGACGGGCTACACGCGCAAGCAGCTCATGTACTTCGTGGACGAGACGCCGCTTCTGGAAAGCGCGTCGAAGCGTCAGAAGGACCGCGAGCGCGGGCAGGTGTCGATGTTCGACCTGTTCGGCGACGACCCCGACTCGGGCTTCGAGGAAGAGGTTCCCGCTCCGGACGGAGTGGAGTGGCCGAAGCGCCAGCTGTTGACGTTCGAGAAGGAGATCATGAAGATCTACGTCTCGGACCATCCGCTGCGTCCGTACGAGAACTACATCGCCCGCATGACGAAGTTCCAGCTGGGCGATCTGGCCGAGCGCACGAAGGAGATCAAGTCGGCCGTGTTCATCGGCATGATCTCGTCCGTGGTGACGAAGCTGACGAAGCGCGGAACGAAGATGGCCACGTTCTCGTTGGAGGATACGACGGGCCATGTGGAGTGCATCTGCTTCAAGTACGACGAGAACGCCGAGGCGATTCAGGAAGACGCTATCGTCAAGGTGAAAGGCAAGTTCGAGCACAGCGACCGCGGCAACCAGATCATGGCGTTCGAGGTGGAGGCGCTGGAGCTGAGCGAGGACGACGCACGTCCCTCGCACCTGGAACTGCGCGTGCCGATGGCCGACTTCGACCAGTCGAAGTCCTTGCGGTTGAACCGCATTTTGAAGTCGTATCCCGGTCGCGACGGCGTGGTGCTGTTCGTTCAGCAAAACGACGGGCACAAGTTCCGTGCCGAACTGCCCATAACCGTGGACTCGAACAGCCCCATCATGAAATCGGAGCTGCAAGAGCTGTTCGGCGCGCAGGTGTGGAGGGCGTCGTAAGGCCGCAGAGCGCGTTGCCCGGTCGCTCGGCGGCCCTGGGCTCGCACGGACAGCCCGCTGGGTCATCCGTTCGTGCGGAACTCGCTTGACGTGCAGCGTGCCCTGTGGGCCGACTGCGCGGCGGTGATTGACGATTTGGCAAGGGAGGGCGGTTGCGCTTGGTTGTGCAGCCGCCTTCGTTTATGATGGGTGCTATGAATACGACTACTTCTTTCCAACAATCTTGTTCTTCAGAGACCTGCGGTGTGCCCGGTGCGTTCGTGAAGCCCCAGCTCGACCATACGCTGGCGCTGACGCTGTCGTACAACGGCGCGCCGTTTTGCGGGTTTGCCCGCCAGCCGGGCAAGCTGACGGTGCAGGGCAATCTGGAGGAGGCGTTGTGCCTGCTGTTCAGGCGCGACGTGGAAACCACCTGCGCGGGGCGCACCGACTCGGGCGTGCACGCGCTGGGCCAGGTGGTGAGCTTCGACGTGAGCGACGAGGATTTGAACGGGCGGTCGCTCTTCTCGCTGCGCCGGTCGCTGAACGCGCTTACGCACGATGGCATCACCGTGCGCGAGGTAGAGCCCAAAAAGCCTGGGTTCTCGGCTCGCTTCGACGCGCGAGCGCGCGAGTACCATTACCATCTGTGCGTGGACAGCACGGCCCCCATCTTCATGAAGGATTTCTCGTGGTTCGTGCCCGGCGGGTTGGACATGTCCGCCATGGAGGCGGGCGCTCGTCATTTGCTGGGGGAGCACGACTTCAAGAGCTTCTGCATGGCGGCTTCCGCGGTGGACAAGCCGACGCATCGCAATGTTCGCGAAATCTCGTTTCATCCCGAAACGTTCATGGGCGAGAACATCATCACCATCAAGGTGGTGGGAAACGCGTTCCTCCATTCCATGGTGCGCACGATCGTGGGCACGCTGGTAACCGTGGGGCGCGGCCAGCGCGATGCCGATTGGGTGGGCGAGGTTCTAGCGGCGTGCGATCGGCGTGCGGCGGGGGAGAACGCCCCTGCTCAGGGCCTCGTGTTCTGGCGCGTTATCTACTAAGGAAGTACGGGAACCTTTCAGTCGCAAGGCGGTGCAGCATGTTCGAGAACAAGAAGCCTTCGCCCGCATCGCGCGCTGCCGACGAGGGAAAGGCGCGCCGGACGGTCGATCCCGCTGCGCGGCACGATGCGTTCGCGCGGTTTCGCCGTCTGTACGAAAGCCGCGATGGCGGCCTGTGCGTGTTCGAGGACGAGCACGGCCATCTGGTGGCCGTCGATGCGTCCAAGCTGGTGTAAAACGTAAGGCCCGCCGGTTGTGCTCGGCGGGCCTTACGTTTTTTCGATTCGCTAGGCGGCGGGCTTGTCCGGGATGCTCCGATCCACGAAGTAAATCTTGTACCACATGAGGAACATGTAGACGATCCAGATCTTGCGGGAGCGGTCGGCTCCGGCCTTGTGCTCGTCGAGCAGCTTCACCAGTTCGTTGGTGTTGAAGAACGTGCTTGCAAGCTCGCCGGTGAACCATTCCTTGATCTGGTTGTAGTAGCGCTCCTGGCGCAGCCAGTTCACCACGGGCACGGGGAAGCCCAGCTTCTCCTTCTGCGCCCAGTCCTTCGGGATAGCGCGCTCGGACGCTTCGCGCAGCGTGAGCTTCGTTTGCTCGCCGTTTGCTTTCAGGCGCGTGGGAATGGTGCGCGAAACGTCGAACACCTGCTTGTCCAGGAAGGGCACGCGGCTTTCCAGCGAATGCGCCATCGACATCTTGTCCGTTTTCAGCAAGATGTCGCCTACCAGCCAAAAGTGCAGGTCAACGTATTGCATACGCGTAGTCTCGTCAAGGTTTTCGACCTCGGCGTACACCGGGGCGGTCAGCTTCTGCGGCGAGCACGCTTGCACGGGCCGGCGCAGAAGGCGCTCGCGCTCCTCGGGGCTGAAGGCCACGCCGTTCGCGTTGGTGTAGTACCAGTCCTCGACGGTCTCGCTTGCGCGCTCCAGGTAGTTCGCGCCGCGGACGCCCAGCGCCCGTGCGGCTTTCGACGCCCCGCGCAGCAGGCCCTTCGGCGCCCAGGACAGCTTCGCGTTGGCGAACGGGGTCTGGTAGATGCGGTATCCGCCGAAGAACTCGTCGGCTCCTTCGCCCGACAGCACGGCCTTCACCTTTTTAGCGGCCTCTTGATCGACGAAGTAGAGCGCTACGGCGCTCGGATCGGCCGAGGGCTCGTCCATATGCCATTGCACGCGCGGAAGGCTTGCCCAGTACTCCTCTTCGGAGATGTGCTTCGAGTTGTTTTCGATCTTGAGCTCGTCGGCCAGCTCGCGAGCCCAGGTGATCTCGTCGCGCTCGCCCTCGTATTCGGCGAAGCCTACGGTGAACGTTTTGATGTCCGGGTTTTCCTTGGCCAGGCACGCGGCCATGTAGCTGGAATCGATGCCGGAGGACAGGAACGATCCCACCTCCACGTCCGCTACGTTGTGATAGCGCACCGACTCGCGCATGGCGGCGTCGATGGCGTCCACGGTGTCCTGGCGGCTGCGGTTCTCGTCGAATTCGTAGGTGGGACGCCAGTAGCGGCGCATGGCGATGGAGCCGTCCGCGCGCACGGTCATGCAGTGCGCGGGCGGAAGCTTGAAGATTCCCTTGAAGAACGTCTCGTCCAGAGCCGAGAACTGGAAGCACAGGTACTGCTCAAGCGCCTCTTCGTTGAGCTCGCGCTGGTAGGCGGGATGCTCGAGGATGCATTTGATCTCGGACGCGAAGACGAACCGGCCTTCTTGCACGGTGTAGTAAAGCGGCTTGATGCCGAAGAAATCGCGTGCGCAGAACAGCTCGCGCGTCGTGCGGTTCCAAATGGCGAACGCGAACATGCCGCGCAGGCGGTCGAGCACGCTTTCGCCCCAGGCGAGGTAGCCGGTGAGTAGCACCTCGGTGTCGGAGTTCGTCTTGAACGTCCAGCCTTCGGATTCCAGCTCGGCGCGCAGGTCGCGGTAGTTGTAGATTTCGCCGTTGAACACGATGGCGAAGTCGCCCTTCGCCGCGGCGGCTTCGGGCCCGGCGATGGGGGATCCGTCGCCTGCAAGGGCGGGGGACGTGATGGCGGCGTCATGCTCGGCGGTGGCGCGCACCATGGGCTGGTTGCCTCCCGCAAGGTCGATGAGGGACAAGCGCCGATGCCCGAGCGCGACGCCCTGGTCGAGGTACTGGCCCTCGCCGTCGGGACCACGATGCGCCATGACGTCGCACATGGCTTTCAGGATGGGCGCGTCAGCCTCGTTCGCCCCGGTGAACCCGCAGATTCCGCACATAGTGAATGCTCCTTCGTTTCGGTACCCGACCATGATAGAGGAAAGCCGGCGTTGTCCCAAGCGCCATGCGTCCATCACGCCAAAACCGCAGATTTGCCGCGGTGTTCGGGCGCGCCCGGCAAGCAGGCGCTGGCTTGGGGGCGTCGTGGACGGCAGGAGGCTCCGGTCGGGTGCGTTCGGTTCGGATGCGCTATCATGGTGGCCACGTGAAAAGATGGGACGGGCTGCCGATGGTGACGATGGATGGACGGGCAACGGCGAAGGCGACGGAGCATGCCGCACCGCCTGCTCGCGCGCGTATTCTGAACTGCGCGGTGAGGGAGTTTTTGGACAAAGGGTTCGCCGAGGCGTCGCTTCGCTCGATCGCTGCTGCGGCGAACGTGACCACGGGCGCCATCTACGGGCACTTTTCCGGCAAAGAGGCGTTGTTCGACGCGCTGGTTGGACCTGCGGGAAACGAGCTGTATCGGCGCTACGCAACCATGCAGGAGCAGTTTTACACCTTGCCCGAAGACCGCCAGACTCTTCAAGGCATGCAGGGGTTCGAGCAGGTCCTGATCCATGACATGCTGGACTACGTGTACGATCATCAAGATGAGTTCGTGCTGATTCTGACAAAAGCGGCGGGTACGGCATGGGAGGGATATCTTGACAGGTTCGTCGAGCTTGAGCGGGAGAGCACCCATCGCTACGTTCGCATGATGCGCGCACGTGGGAAGACCATCGCGGACATCGAGCCTGCTACGGCGCGCATTCTGGCAAGCATGTTCTTCCGGGGCTATTTCGAACCGCTTGTCGGCGGCATGAAGCGCGACGAAGCGCATGCCTTCATCGCGTCGCTCGAGCGGTTCTTCCACGCGGGCTACGTCGAGCTCATTGCGACGCGCGAACTTGGGTAGAGGGTTGGCTCCAGATCTGGAAAAGACGAAAGCCCGCAAGAGGGGGGACCTTGCGGGCTTCGCTGCGATGGCTGGCCAGACGAGAGAAAACCACCATCGCTCGGTAAAGCAAAGAGGAGAAGTCGTCAAAGGGAGCGTCGATGCTTTTTCGGGAATCAGGAAAGGCATCACCTTCATTTGACATTTGTTAGTTTAGGCTAACTTTTAGGAAAAGTCGAGCGGCGGCTTTTAATAGGCGAGGGATTCACCGTTTCTTCACAAGTGCGCTGCGCGCGAAAGGAAGCGGAGATGGACGGCGGGCTTTCTGCTGCGGCGTGCATGCTGGCTGGGGCGCCCGCAAAACGAGCGAGGGTCGAAGATCGGACGGATCGAAGAGGCTCAAATTCTAGTAGCGTTGCCATATAACAGTGTTATACTCCTGAAAGTAAACCATAGATAACTTTTAGGAAAGGGGCTGTGTATGGACGTTGGGAACGAGGCCGCAGCGGGCGGTGCGGTTTCGACCGAGCATCATGCCTCGAAGGCGTCGAGCGAGCGCAAGGGCGGCCTGCAGGGGTCGAACCCGATTTCCCTGCTGCTTGACTGGGCTGGCGGCGTGAATCGAGCGCGCTTTGCGCTATCGGTGGTGTTGGCGGTAGTGGGCGTGGCCGGCAGCATCGTGCCGTACTACGCTGCCGGCCAGATGATCGTGGGCGTGCTGGGCGGCGTGCGCGAGTTCGGCTTCTACCTTGGCTGGTGCGGCGTGGCCGCCGCGGGCTATGCGCTGCATATCGTGTTCCACTACGCCTCGACCACGGTGTCGCACGTGTCGGCGTTCTCTACCATCTCGATGATTCGTCGTCGGATAGCCGATAAGCTGACGCGCGTGCCGTTGGGCTACGTGCTGGACACTCCTTCGGGCAAGCTCAAGAACATCATGGTGGAGAAAACCGACAGCATAGAGCCCACGCTTGCCCATCTTGTCCCGGAGATGACGTCGAACCTGCTTGTTCCGTTGGCGGTGGTCGTGTTCATGTTCGTGCTCGATTGGCGCATGGCGCTTGTGGCGCTGATTACGCTGCCGGTCGGGCTTGTGGGATACCTGGGCATGATGAAGGATTATGCCGTGTGGTACAACAAAACGGTCAAGGCGGGGGAGGATATGAACTCGGCATCGGTCGAGTACGTTAACGGCATCGAGGTGATCAAGGCTTTCGGGCAATCGGCCAGCTCGTACGAGAAGTTCTCCCAGGCGGTGGACCGCTACTCTCGCTCGTTCATCGATTGGATGAGCCACGTGCAGGTATTCCAAGACCTGGGCCTTTCCATTTGGCCGGCCACGCTGGTGACGGTTCTGCCGGTGGGTTGCCTGTTCGTTATGCAGGGCACGCTCGATCCGGCGACGTTCGTCGTGCTGGCGGTGCTGTCGCTGTCCATTTTCCCGCCTTTGTACGCGGCCATGAACTTCATCGATACGCTTGCGCAAATCGGCACCGTGGTCGAACAGATTTCCTCGGTTGTCTACCAGCCCGAACAGCGTCGTCGCGACACGCCCGCACGTGTGGAGGGCTCCCGTATCGAGCTTGACGACGTGCGGTTCTCCTACGGTCGCGAAGAGGTGATACGCGGAGCGAGCCTGGTTATCGAACCGGCGCAGGTGACGGCGCTCGTTGGGCCGTCGGGTTCGGGGAAGTCGACGCTCGCGCGCCTGATTGCGGGCTTTTGGGATGCGGGCGAAGGACGGGTTGCAATAGGAGGCGCGCGGATCAACGACATGACGGCTTCCCAGTTGAGCGGGTGCGTTTCGTTTGTCGAGCAGGACAGCTACCTGTTCGACGATACGGTCATGAACAACATTCGCAGGGGACGGCCGGGCGCGACCGATGCGGACGTGGTGGCCGTGGCGAAAGCGAGCGGATGCCATGAGTTCATCGAGGGCCTTGAGAACGGCTACGAAACCGTGGTCGGCGGTGCGGGCGGCCACTTGTCGGGCGGCGAACGCCAGCGCATCGCCATTGCGCGCGCGATGCTCAAGGATGCGCCGGTGGTCATTCTCGATGAAGCGACGGCGTATACGGATCCCGAAAACGAAGCCGTCATCGAGCAAGCGGTAGGCCAGCTTGTGGCGGGCAAGACCCTCGTCGTTGTGGCGCACCGGCTTTCGACTATCGTCGACGCCGACAAAATCGTGGTGGTAAACGATGGGCGCATCGAGGCCGAGGGAACGCATGCCCAGCTCATGGAATCATGTGCGCTGTACGCCGGCATGTACAACGCGCATATCGACGCCAAAGACGCAACGCTTGCCGAGTCGGACAAGGGAGATCAGCATGTTGTCAACGTTTAAGAAGTACTTCGCCTTCGGGGGCAGCTACGTTGCCTACCTGAAGCGCGGAATGGTGTGGTCGGTGCTCAACTCGTTCTTCGAAGCATGGCAGATGATGGCGCTTGCCGTGGTGCTGCTCGCGTTAGCGGACGGAGCCGTGACGGAGTCCACGCTGTGGACGTCGCTGCTCATCATGCTGGGGAGCATCGTCGGATGCTTCGTCACGATGCATTTCAAGAGCAGGAATTTCTGCAAAGGGAACTTCTCCATGACGGGCGAGAAGCGTACGCAGATCGGCGATCGCATGCGCTACCTTCCCATGGGCTACTTCAACGAGAACAGCCTGGGCGACATCGCGTCGACCATGACCAACACGCTCGACGACGTGCAGAACGCGGGCGGCCAGGTGTACATGAACGTCATTTCGGGATTTGTGTTCTCGGCGATCGTCGCGGTGATGCTGGTGTTCTTCGATTGGCGCCTTGGGCTGGTGGTCGTGGCCACGATTGCTGTTTTTCTGCTGGTCAACGCCTGGATGCAGCGCGCGGCGCGCAACGTGTCCGGCCGACGCGTGGCGGCTCAGAGCGCTATCGTGGGCGCTGTTTTGGAATACGTTCAGGGAATGAGCGTGGTGCGCGCGTTTTCGCTGACGGGGGACGCGGAGCGGCGCCTTGATGCGGCTATCTCCGAATGCGAGCGCATGAACGTGGCGATAGAGCTGCGCTTCATGGGGTTCGCCATTTTACAGGCGCTGGTAACGAAGACGTCAAGCGTGGCGATGTGCCTGGCATCCGCGTGGTTCTGGATTCAGGGAACCATGGATGCAGGCGTGTGCCTGGTGGCCATCGTCGCGTCGTTCATGGTGTACGGGAAGCTGGAAGCCTCGGGCTTGTTCGCCAGCCTGCTGCGCCAGATCGACATTTGCATGGACAAGGTGAACGACATGATAGCCACGCCGGCCATGAGCGAAGGCGCGGGCGTCTCGTGCGCGCGCAACCTTGACATCGAGGTGCAGGACGTTTCGTTCGGGTACGGCGATCGTACGGTGATCGACCGGGTCTCCCTGGCCATTCCGCAGAACACCACGTGCGCCATCGTGGGGCCGTCGGGGTCGGGCAAGACCACGCTCACCCAGTTGATCGCACGATTCTGGGATGTTGACCAGGGGCGCATCACGCTTGGCGGCACCGATGTGCGCGACTGGAAGGTGGACGACCTGCTTGCCAATTTCTCGATGGTGTTTCAGGGCGTGTACCTGTTCGACGACACCGTCGAGAACAATATCAGGTTCGGTCGCCCGAACGCTTCGCGCGCGGAGGTCGAGGAGGCTGCTCGGAAAGCATGCTGCCACGAGTTCATCGAGAAGCTGCCCCAGGGGTACGAGACGCGTCTGGGGGAGGGCGGCGCTACCGTGTCGGGCGGCGAGCGGCAGCGCATCTCCATTGCGCGCGCCATCTTGAAGGACGCTCCCATTGTCATCTTGGACGAGGCTACGGCCAACGTGGACCCGGAGAACGAGCGCGACTTGCAACGGGCGGTGGAAGCGCTCACGCGCGACAGGACCGTTATCATGATCGCCCACCGGTTGAAGACCGTTCGCAATGCCGATCAGATCATCGTGCTTGACCGGGGACGTGTTGCGCAGCGCGGTACGCACGACGAGCTGATTCGCCAGCGGGGCATCTACGCCGACTTCGTGGGCATGCGCGAAAAGGCGATCGGCTGGAAGCTGGGCGGCGCGTCGAGCGGCGTGCCTGCGGCTGCTTCGGGCTCGTAGCGCACGGCGGGAGGCGGTCGGCCGTGCTCGCTACCGAATACGGGCTTGTGCGCGAAGACGGCGCAGCGGACGCCCGCGCGAAGACGCTGTCTTCGCAATTTGCTCGAAGCGCGGTGGACGTTGTCGTGCCTTTAGCCCCCGACCTAGGGTCGGGTTACTATCGGCGTCTATCCCCGTGCTCGGGGATAGACGTGTACGTGGGCGATGTGACGTTTCGCGAAGACGTCGCCTTGGTTGAGCGCGCAGTGCGCGAGACGTTCTCGCTCACCTTCTGTCTTTCGGGCGAGCTCGAGTGGCGGAAGGTGGGCGAGTGCGGCGGGGTGCGACTCGAGCGCGGCGATTGCTGCGTGTACCGCAACGGCGCATTCGCGTTCGAGAACCGCTACGAGGCGAGCAGGCGTTCGTTCGGCATGGGGATAGACCTGCATCCCGGTCGATTCGGATCGGTGATGCGCCGTCTTGCGGACAGAGGCTTCGTCGCCGATTGTCGAGAACCGTCTTCTTGCGTGAAGAAGGTTCGGCCTTCGCGTTCGATCGAGCCTCTCGTGTACGATCTTCTGAGCTGTTCGTACTCCCATGATCTGAAGGCGCTGTATCTTGAGGGGAAGGTGCTCGAGATCGTTTCGGCGCTTCTGAGCGAGGTTGTGCCCGAAGCAGGATCGGACGGCGGTGCGTGCAGGCCGGCGTTGGCCGAGGTCGACGCTTTGGAGCGCGTGCGCCGCGCGTTGGACGAGCGGTGCTTCGAGCATGTTTCCGTTGCCGAGTTGGCCAAGCTGTCGCTCATGAGCGAATCACGGCTTCGCAGCGAGTTCAAGTTGCGTTACGGGACGTCCGTCCATCAGTACCTGCTGGACCGGCGCATGGTTCGAGCGTGCGAACTGCTTGAACGCGGTTACCGGGTCAAGGACTCCGCCGCGATGGCGGGATACAGCAACATCAGCCACTTCGGCGACCAGTTCAAGCGAAGGTGCGGCATGACGCCGGGCGAGTACGCTCGGCGCTTCCGGGAATAACCTGTCGTTTCAAGCGTTTCGGAGTACGGAAAAAGCGTTTTCGGGGAGAAACGAGGAGGTCCTTTCGTTATTGTTAGTTTTAGTTAACTAACAAGCGGCACGTCCGCGTATCGACGATAGGAGAATGCGATGGAGAGCGCGACGCAGGAAAAGAAAAAACTTGGAATCAAGGACTTCGCCCTCATGGGCATTTTCGGGGCGGTCATGTTCGCCCTGGCCATGGTTCTTATGATGGTGACCGGCGTGACCCCTGTCGTGTACTTGTTCTACCCGGCCGTGTTCGCGTTCGCAAGCGGCCCGCTTTTCATGCTTGTCGCGGTGAAGGTGCGCACGTTCGGGGCGTTTCTCGTTCCGTCGGCGGTCATGGGGGTTCTCCTGGGACTCATGGGGGCTCAGACGCTGCTGATTACCGTGATCGTATTCGGCCTGATTGCTGAGGCCATAGCCAATTCCGGCTCGTATCGCGACTTCAAGCGCATAGCGATTGCGTACGTCGTGCTCATGCTGGGATTCTACGCAGGGGACATCGCTCCTATCTACGTATTCACCGATTGGTACATCCAGCAGGCGACCGGCGGAGCTGCCGGCGTTGACATGACGTACCTCAACGAACTGATCGGTACCGCGAAAAGCTGGTTGGGAATCGCGTCGGTCATCGCTTGCGTCGTTGGCGCTGCGGCGGGAGTGGTTGTCGGGCGCAAGATACTGAGGAAGCACTTCGTAAAGGCCGGCTTGGTGTAGCCGCTCGTCCAAAAGGGCGATTGCGGAATCCCGAAGATAGGAGCGTTTGGTGGATCAGTCTTTCGTCTTGGCGAGTCCCGCCTGCATCAGGTACATCGATCCGCGCGTGAAGCTCGTGCACGTTGCGATTGCCGGTGTTTTGCTGTTCGTGGTGCGGTCTACCGGGGGAATCTTGCTCAGCGATGCGTTCATGGTCGTCGCGCTGCTGTTCTTCGGATTGTACGGCTGCGCCGCGAGGCTGATTGCCGTTACGGGCGCGTTGCTGGCGGCTTCGCTTCTGCTTGCGAGCGTTCCCGGTGCGGTTGCGGCTGCAGCGGGCATGTCCGTTTTCATATTCTTCAAGTTCACGCCCCTTGCCGGCGTGTACTTCATGATGACGAAAAGCGTCAGCCCGAGCGAATTGGCGAACGCGCTCGAACGGCTCAGGCTGCCGCGCGCCCTTACCATCACGCTTGCCGTGACGCTTCGCTTCCTTCCCACGATCGGGCAGGAAGTGGGGGCCATGCGCGACTCCATGAGGATACGCAACATTCCCTTGACGGTTCTCAACGTGCTCAAAGCTCCCTTGACCATGATGGAGTTCGTTATGGTTCCTCTTATGATGCGGTTCGTCAAGGTGGCCGAGGAGCTTGCTGCTGCGGCTTGCGTACGCGGTATCGAACGTCCGGGCGTCAGGGGATCCCTGCTTGAGATGCGGCTGCGTTTCAGGGATTTCGCGTACCTTGGTGCGGTGGTGGGTTGCGCTGCGTTTCTAGCATGCTTCGAAAGCAGGATGATTTCATGAACATCGTTGAAATGGAGCACGTGAGCTTTTCCTATCAAGGTGCGCAGGGCGCAGCCTTGCACGATGTTGCCCTATCGGTTCGCGAAGGCGAGTTCGTGCTGGCCACCGGACGCAGCGGATGCGGAAAAACCACGCTTACGCGGCTGATGAACGGCTTGATCCCTCATTTCTTCCCGGGCAACCTGTCGGGCAAGGTGTTGGTGGGGGGAAGGGACGTACGCCAGCTTGCCACGTACGAATTGGCCGCCACGGTAGGGTCGGTGTTCCAGGATCCTCGATCGCAGTTCTTTACGACGAACACGGTGTCCGAGGTGGCGTTTGGCTGCGAGAACCTGGGTTTACCTTCCGACAGGATCGCATCGCAGGTCGAGGGTGCCTTCGCCGATTTCGCCATCGAGCATTTGAGGAACCGGAGCATCTTCGATCTTTCAAGCGGCGAGAAGCAGAAGGTGGCGCTTGCGTCTACGTACGCAATGGAGCCCAACCTGTTCGTCCTTGACGAGCCGTCCGCCAATCTTGACGTTCGGGCTACGCTCATGTTGGCCGACGTTTTGGCGGAACTGAAGAGGCGCGGGCGCACCGTCGTGGTGTCTGAGCATCGCCTGTACTACCTTATGGAGCTTGCCGATCGAGTAGTGTTCATGGAGGATGGGAGGATCGTGGACCAATGGACGCCCTCCCGGGCTCGTTCCCTTTCGCGGGACGAGCTGATGCGTCGTGGGCTTCGATTGTTCGATCTTGACGATGTGGCGCCTGCGCGCGCTGGTTCGGCAGCGGCGGACGGCAGGGCGGGGCGTGCGGCGGGCGATGACGGCGCCGCGCCTGCATCTGCGGATCGGCGGGTGCAGGCGGATGTGCCCGTGTCGCCGCTTTTGCACGTGCGCGACGTGCGGCTGTCTTTTGGCGAGCGCGCTGTGTTGCGCGGCGTGGAATTCGATGCAGGAGGGCATGCGGGCGCCCGCTGCGCGCAGCGGGCGGAGGTTATCGGCATAACCGGGCCCAACGGGGCGGGAAAGACCACGCTCGCGCGTTGCCTTTGCGGTCTTTCGCGCCGCTGCCGCGGAACTGTAGAGCTTGACGGGCGCATGCTTCGTCGCCGGGCGCGCTCCCGCTCGATGTACTTCGTCATGCAAGATGCGGATTACCAACTGTTCACCGAAAGCGTCGAGGACGAGTTGCGCCTTGGCAACGAGGACGACGGGACCCTTGACGAACGGGTGCGCGACGTGCTTGAGCGGTTGGGGATGGCGTCGCTGCGAGGCGTTCATCCGATGGCGCTTTCGGGCGGGCAGAAGCAGCGCGTGACCATTGCATCCGCCGCTGTGAGCCCCGCGCGCGTTCTGCTTTTCGACGAACCGACAAGCGGGCTTGACGGCCACAGCATGCGCAGCGTGTGCGATATCGTGCGCGACCTTGCTTCTCGGGGGCGGCTCGTGTTCGTAATCTCCCATGATCTCGAGTTTTTGGCGGGAGCGTGCGATCGGATCATCCACGTGCGCGACGGGGAAGTGACCGACGACTTTCTTCTGGTTGGACAAAACGTCGCTCGGCTTCGGTCGTTGCTGTTTCGCGGCGCCTCTGCTTGATCGGGCGCGGAAGATTCGGCGCGTCGTGCGACGAGCACCGAGTTTTGCTGCGGCCGATAGTGATAGAGATGACTTGCGCGCAAAAACCTGCCCTCGCTGGCAGGTTTTTGCGTTTAGGGGTCGTTGAGTCGGGCGTTGTTCCGGGCGTCGCTTCGCTTGCTTTTCGTCTTGCCTGGTCACGAAGCTGTGCTGCTGTGCTATGCGCTCGCGCTGGTTCGCTCGGCTGGATCAAACGACCGCAAACCGTCAAAACCTGCCAGCGAGGGCGGTTTTTCGCGCGCAAGTCCTGTTCGCGCGGGGAAGGGGCGCCCGTTCGCGCTTCGAACCCCTTGTTGTTCGGCTGCGATCCGACGCGTTTTGAAAATAGTAACCTTTAGCTAACAATTGAGGTATGATGGAGCATGGACATGATGAACGGATGGGGGGCGAGGCAAGCTGAACGTGTGGTGAAGGAGGGCGAAAGATGGCGGATCCGATTGACGTGCGACCTTTGAGCGAGTCTCCCGTGTTTGCCGGCATACCGATGGAAGAGCGTGCGTCTTTGATTGCGGATGCGAAGGGCATGCTGCGCCGGTACCCTGGCGGCAGTTTGGTGCGCCGAGCGGGCGACGGGCTTGATTTCTACCCGGTGGTCGTGTCCGGCCGCGTGCAAGCTTCTTTGCCGCAGGGCGGGCTGGACCGCATCGTGTCCCTATTCGGCCCAGGCGATTCGTTCGCCGAGGCCGTCGCTTCGTCTTTGCGGCGCTGTCCCGTTGACATTCGCGCGCTTGAGGACACGGTGCTGCTGTGCATTCCCGCTGCCGGGCTTCGCGCCTGCTCCCATGCGTGGGCATCGACTTTGCATGGAAACCTCATGAGCGAGATGTCGAAGAAGGTGCTGGTCCTCAGTCGCAGCCTTGCGGTCTTGAGCGAGCCGCGCCTGTCCGATCGCGTTCTGGCGTATCTGGACACGCTGCCGCGCAATGCGGACGGGAGCGTGACCGTTCCGTTCGGGCGCAGGGAATGGGCGGCGTGCCTGCGCGTGGCGGACAAGTCGCTGATCCGCGAGCTCAAGGTCATGCAGGATGACGGCGTCATCGAGGTGGACGGTCGCACGGTTCGCGTGTTGCGGCAAGCTCGCTAGAGGGGGTGGCGGCCCCAGCTCGTCGGCTGCAAATCGCCTTTCCCATTCTTGGCGGGCATACCTTCTCAAAAAAAGTTATACAAAGGTAACATAGATCACTGACAAGGGGATTTCGCACTGCGTATACTGCGCTCATGCGGATTGCCGAATGCCTGCCAACAACAGGTGGGCGAGGGTTGACGCGCTGCGCCGAGGGATGGTTCCGGTCGGGCGGTGCGATGGAGCTGCAGGGCAAGAACTTGCAGCTTTTAAAATACCCTGAAGTTAGCCTTGGTTAATTAAATACGGCAACCGCGCATGAAGGTCCCCCGTGGAGCGGGCGGAGCGCATGCCGCCCGCTTGCGAACGCGAAGCGATAGAGCCAGTTCAGTGAAAGGATAGGCAACATGACCGAGATACGCGAAGGCATGCAGGATGCGTCCTTGTCACGCCGCGACTTCCTCAAGGCGGCAGCAGGTGCCGCCGTTGTCGCAGCGGCGGCGGGCGTGGCGCTGCCGGACATCAACGCGAGCAAGGCGTTTGCGGCAAGTGCGGTGCCGCTGTCGGGCGCTTATGCGGCACCGGGCACTTACACGGTGACGGCGAACTTGTACGTGGACAAGCGCGATTCGCCTATCGGCAAGAACGCGTACGTCACGAATCCGGGAAACCCGCCCTTCAACAAGCCCACTTCGCCCGTTGCGAACAATGCGACGCTCGTGGTGGTCGAGGGCGGTGCGAAGCTCTTGACCGTACCCATTGTGAACAGCTCGTTCGGCGTATTGGAGATCGCTTCGGCCTCGCAAGACGGCCTGGTGCGCATCACCGAGAAGAAGATGGGGAAGTGGGTCATGCCGAACTTCCTGTGGTCTTCTCCTTACGACGAGCGCGTTGTCTCGCTGACGTTCGACGTGACGAACTTCGCCGGCGGCTCGGCGGTCGCGACGTTCGGCCCTTCGGCCGAGTACGCATCGTTTCCCCTGTACAAGGGACGCAAGACTTGGGATCTGCATCTTGTTGCCGATTTGGGCGCTGCGTAACGTTCCCTATGCGCTGAAGCCGGCTGCTGCATCTGCGGCAGCCGGCTTTTCGAGGTTCCGTGACAGGTGCGCTTGGCGCTGGAGGCGCTGCGCGAACGGCCTGCATCGCGGTTGATCGCACGTTGCATGAAACAGAAACGAGGAATGAAACCATGAAGAACAAGGTGAACAGAGCAAGCGATTCGCTTGCGGGCGCCGTTCTTGCCGTGCTCTTGGTCGCTGCGTTGGTTCTGTCGCAGACGCCGGCCGGTTTTGCGTACGCATCTGCGCTCGGGCTGGCGGACGCGCCGGCGCATGCGCAAGGCGCAGAGGCTGCCGACGCTGCCGAAGGCGGCGCCCCTGGCGGCGAGGGCAAAGACGCGGCTGCGGCGCCGCTTGCGGAGCGCAGCGGGGAAGCGGACGATGCGGCGCGCAGGTCGCTCGACCGGGTTGACTCGCCGGACGGGAGCGCATCTGCGAAGGATGCTACGTCTTCTTCTGAAGAGCGCGCACCGGACGCCGTCGAAAAGCCGGCATCGACAAACGCGGAAGGCGAATCCCGGGAAGGGGGTGCGAGCCTTGCCGTCGTCGAAGGCAAGGCTTCCGGCGAGCAGGCGGGGCCGCAAGGCGAAGGCTCCGAACCGTCGCGGGCCGCGCTCGGCAGCGCGCAAGGCGAAGGCTACGTTGCCCCTCAGGGCGCGAGCAGCGCCGAGCTTGCCGCAGGAACCTATACGGTTTCCGCCAACGTGTCCATGATGACGCCGATGGGCATTCGCGGGTATGCGACCAATCCCGCGAACCCTGAAGGAATCGGCGGCCAGATGGGCGTTCCTGCTGCGGCCGTGACGAACGGCAGCACGTTGGTCGTGGCGGCCGACGGAACCAGAACGCTCACGTTTACGCTGATCAACCCCGTGTTCACGGTGCAAGCCGCAGGGTCTTCCCCCAGTGCTTCCGTGGTGGAGGCCACGCGGGTTCCCATCGAGCTGAAAAGCGACGACAGCCAGTACAACGACGATCTGGCCAGCGCCGGCATCACGTCGCGCATTTCCACGGTTACGGTGGAGTTGAAGGACTGGAGCGGAACGTACACGCTCCAGGGCTGCACGGAGTACGCCACCACGTTGAGAAAGTCGTTCAACATCGACCTGGACTTGACGGTTGATCTTGCCAACGCCGTGCGCGTTGTCGAGGGAGATTTCTCGAAGACGTTCGTTGACGACGAGGCGCGCGTGTCGGTGACGGTAAACGTGGAGGAGGGTTCGTCGGCGTTCGAATCGATCCAATCCGCCGAGCTTTCGGCGCAGCTCGTCGAAGACGAAGGACGCCGCTCGGCGGTGAAGCCCGCGCTCGGTCGGCAGTATCAGAAGGCTCCCGACTTCAGCTTGCTGGACGTGCGCCTGATTTCGGGCGGCGCGGATATTGCGGTTGACGACAAGGTGAAGTTCTCCGTTTCGCTGCCGGGCGAAAGCGGTTCCGAGGTGTTCTTGCACAAGGGCGCATCCCTGACTGCTCTTCCGGCTGCGCAGGCGGACGGCTCCCTGACGTTCGACAGCGCGCGGCTGGGATCGTTCGTGGTGACTTCGGCTCCAGGAGAGGCGAACGTTCGGTGGCTTCGGTCGTACACGTACGCCGACGACGCTTCGGGCACGTCGGCAACGTGGGTGACCAACGGCTACAACGAAGCCGTGAACAACGACGCGTTGGATATGGACAAAGAAGAAGTCTTGTCGAATTTGTACGAAAGGTTGTACTTGCCCTTCGTGGGCGCCGTGGGCGCTCGCGCGCATGACGGAGCCGCGGTCGATCAGGCGTTGGAGCTGGTGAAAGAGTCGTCCGGCTTCAGCGATCCCGCCATCGAGGGTCTGTACGCGATGGGGCTCCATGTCGACATGACCTCTTTGGGAAGCAACCGAGTGCCCCTGGCGGCCGGGTTCGTGTCGACGATCGGCAACGGCAACTGCGCCTTGAGCGGCACGCTTCCGGTAAGCGGCAAGAACGTGGCGATCTATCTGGTGGAAGGAACGGCGGACAAGCTGACCAGCGCGACCAAGGTCGACGCGGCTATCGGCGGCGGCACGGCGTTCTTCGACATCCTTCCCGTTGACGGCAACGCCGTTGCGAACCTTGACGGGCTGGACGGCAGGTTGCTCAACGGCGCGTACCTTCTGAACGGGCACAAGGACTGGATGAACTCGGAAAACGTGGCGTACTACGTGGCGGTGGCCGAGGCTCCTGCGAAGATCGAGAAGCCGACCCCTGCCCAGGGCCTGGTGTACAACGGGCAGGAGCAAACAGGCGTCGCTCCGGGCGAAGGCTATCGCGTTTCCCTGACAGGTTCGGCCGTTGATGCCGGCTCCTATACCGCGCTGGTCACGCTCGAGGACGGCTATACGTGGGCGGACGGGTCGAAGGGCGCTGCGACGCTTGCATGGACCATCGGGAAAGCGCAGCTGACCGCCGCGTACCGCAGTGAAACGGTCGCTGCGAACGAGGCTCCGCGACTGTCCGTGGACGTGTCCGGGTTCGTGAACGGGGAGACGGCGGCCTCGGCGAAGGGCTTCGCCGCGCCGACGGTTTCCGCCCCGGCGTCTTTGGAAGCGGGTGTAGCGTACAACCTGACGCCTGTGGGCGGCGCGGCTGCGAACTACGCGTTTTCCTACCGCAGCGGCGTGCTGACGGTTGCCGAAGCGCAGGCTCCGGCGCTTGCGCCCGGCACGTACGCAGTGACGGCGAACCTGTTCGTTCCCTCGTCTGAAAACGACATTTTGCATCTGACGGCCTACATGACCAATCCCAAGAACCCAATGGAGCCCGAGGGAAGCCCGAACTTCGGGATTCCCACCGACCCGATGTCCGACAACGCGAAGCTCGTGGTCAAGGAGGACGGTACGAAGCTGCTCGAACTGGAGCTGCCGAATCCGGCGTTCACCCTGATCGATTTCGGAACGCCGGCGAGCGGCGCGCAGGTGCTCGGCATCGAGCGCGACGGCAAGCCGTACGGCGCCAACGCGCAGGGCCGCATCGTCAAAGCCGTTGTCAAGCTGGACGGCAACGATCCCGTCTTGACGTTTCCCGGGAGCCACGTGTATGCAGCTCCCTTGCGCCTGGATAAAACGTGGGGCCTGTCGCTGGCCGTGGACTACGCCAGCGCCGTGAAGCTGTCCGACAGCACCGACCTGGCCGTTCCGGGCGACAACGGAGGCTCTGCAGGAGGCGGTTCCGGCGGGGCGGGCTCTGCTGGGGAATCCTCCGGCAATGGCGGCGGATCCGCAAGTGCGGGCGGCTCCGGCAGCGCGAGCAGCGGCTCGGGCAACGCTGCCAGCGGCGAGGACGTTCGGCGCGGCACGCTGGCCGCCGGCACCTACACGGTGTCCGCCAATATCTGGCTGAGCAAACAAGACACGGGGCTTCCGTTGAATCCGCATCTGACCAGCGGGGATTTCCCGCCCATGAACCCGGTGGCGCGCAACGCCGTCCTGACCGTCGATGCTGCCGGGCGCGCTGCGGTGCAGGTTCCCATCGTCATTCAGTCGAGGATCATGACGGTGAACGCCATCAGCGGCTTGCGTATCGTGGACTCCAGCTCGAACGGCGGCGGCCTGTCTTCGATCACGGTCGACCTGGGCGTGCTGGAAGACGCCGCTTCGGTGGTCTCGCGATCGTGCACGGTGGACGTTACCATCGGGGATATGGCCATGGCTATCGGCGGGTCCATCTTCGGCGGCGAGCGCAACCATACGTATCCGGCTACGTTCCAAATGAACCTCTCCGGCGTGCCCGCTTCGGGCGGCGGCTCGATTCCCGCTGCGGCCCTGGCCGTGATGAACGGCTCGGCGTCGGGCGATGCGGCGGCCAATGCTGAAAAGGCCACCGCCGAAGCTCTGGCTGCGGCCGAGGACAAGGCTGCGCGCGCCAAGGCCAAGGGCGTTGCGACGAAGTCGAACCCGGCGCAAGCCGAAGCCGACAGCGCTTCGGCCGGCGATCCGGCTCTTGCGATCGGTTTGGGCGCGCTGGCCACGTTGGCCGTGGCCGGAGCGGCGGCGGGCACGTTCGCCTACCGCAGGAAGCGCGTGCCTTCGAAGGCTAAGGCCCGCTTCTAGCGTGCACGACTGAATGCGAGCCCGTCCGCCAGTCGCGTCGTGCGGACGGGCTCGCAGCTCTTTATTTGAAGGAACGACCCGGAAACGAGGTAGGCATGAATCTGACAAGACGCGCGTTCTGCGCGTTTGCGAGCACGGCCGTAGCAACGGCGGCCGTGGGTTTGGCGGGCTGCTCGTCGAGCGGCCCCGATCAAGGCGATGCGGCGCTCGGCACGATCGACCTGGTTGCGCAGCCCGAAAGCCGCGAGCTCATGGGCAGTCCCGATGCGTGCACTGCGCGCGTCGGCTTGATCATGGGCCCGCCATCCATGGGCCTTTCGCAGTTCATCGTGGCGGCGCGAGCCGGCAAGACGTTCAACGACTTCCAGTTCGAGCTGAGCGGCGTGGACTACGTGGGCCTTTCCGCCGCGTTCAACCAGGGCAGCTACGATATGTGCACGCTGCCGTCCAATATCGGCCCCATCCTGTACAACAACAAGGAGCTGAAGAACGACTACCAGGTAATAAGCGTCAACAACCTGGGCGTGCTCTACGGCATCACCACCGATCCGTCGGTGGCTGCCGTGGACGACCTTGCGGGTCGCACGGTGTACAGCTACGGCGAAGGCGGCACGCCCGAGTACACGATCGAGGCGTTGCTGGGCAAGATGGGCAAGGCGGGGTCGTTCAACCTTGAGTTCAAGTCGTCGCCGTTCGAAGTGCTGAACCTTTTGCAGGACGAACCGAACTGCGCGGCCATCCTTCCGCAGCCGTTCGTGTCGCTTTCGAAGCTCATGGTGGACCCCCTGTACGCGCCTATCGACATCGCCAAGGAATGGGATGCGGCGTTTGCCGACACGGGGAGCCAGGTCGTTACCACGACCACGATCGTGAATCGGAAGTTTCTCGAAGAGCACGAGCAAGCCGTGATCGAGTACCTGCGGATGGCGGGACAATCGGTGGCGTGGTCGCTCGAGAACATGTCGGCCGCGGCCGCTCTGCAAGAGGAGCTGGGGACGTTTCTGAACAACGCCGTGGCGCTGGACGCTATGCCCCAGATCAGCATGGTGAGCTTGACGGGAACCGACATGCGCACGGCGCTTTCGGGCTTTCTCGAGGAGCTGTACCGCTCGAACCCCGACTGGATTGGCGGCAAGGTTCCAGACGACGGGTTCTATTACCTGCCTCCCGTGGGCCAGCTTGACGATGCGGGCAGCGCGGGCGTGTAGGCCATGGGCGAACGGCGATCGAAAGAGCTGCTGAGGCGGCTGGGCGTGCGCATCGGGCGGGCGCGCGAAACGCGTGATACGGGCGAGGCCCCGCGCATGCAGGTGGCTCAGATAGCGCAGAAGCTGGGCATGCCCGAGGACAAGGTTGCGCAGGTTGTGCAGATGGTCAGGGAAAACGGCATGGACGACGCCCAGATGGGCTTCATGATGAGAACGGCCGTGTCCCGCGGCGTCGGCAGAGATCAGATCATGCAGATGATGACCTCCATGGGCGTTTCTTGCCAGCAGGTGGTGCGCGTCATGCAGGCGCAAAGCCTCATGGACGACGAGGAAGCGCAGCTTGTTTTGGAAGAGGAGCGCGCCGGGCGGGAGCGCGTCGTTGCCACCCGAGGCGCGTCAAGGCGCATCGCAGGGGCGAAAAAGGCGCTGATCGTGCTGTTTTGGCTGGTCGTATGGGAAGTGCTCGATCGGGCGGTGGACAACCGCTTGGTTCTAGCCGGTCCTGTTCGGGTGCTGGAGGCGTTGGCGGAGCAGGTGGCGAAGCCCGACTTCTGGCTGATCTGCGGCGCTTCCACGGCGCGTATCGCCGCGGGGTTTCTCCTGTCGTTTTCCGTAGGGTTGCTGTTGGCTTTATTGGCGTACCGTGTGGCCGTCGTGCGCGACTTCATCGATCCCGTGATGTCGCTTCTGCGCACCATTCCCGTTATCTCGTTCATCATCATGCTGCTTATCTGGGTGGGCAACCAGGCGTTGACCGTGTACCTGGCGTTCTTGATCGTGCTGCCGCTGGTCTACACGTCCACGCTTGCCGGATTCGAGAGCGTGGACCGGCACCTGCTGGAGATGGCGCGGGTGTTCAAGCTGTCCAGATGGCGCACGTTCATGTACGTGTACCGCCCTGCGTTCATGCCGTTTCTGGTGGCAAGTTCCCGCATATCGCTGGGAATGAGCTGGAAAAGCGGCATCATGGCCGAGGTTCTGGCCGTGCCCAAGCCCTCTATCGGCAAGGAGATGAGCCTGTCGCGCACGTACCTGGACACGCCCGATCTGTTCGCGTGGACGGTGATGGTCATGGTGCTGAGCTTGGCGTTCGAGAAGGCGTTCATGGCGCTGCTGAAGCGCGCCGGACGTCCGCTGGGCGGCTTTTTGGGCGTGCGCGACGACGAGCGCGAAGGGCGCGCCCGACGAGGGCGGCGCGACGAGGGCGGCGCGAGCGACGCGGGAAAGGGCGATGCCGCATGGACATCGTGATGGAGCGCGTGGACAAGTCGTTCGGAGACGCGCGCGTGCTGGCGGGCGTGACGTGCACGCTTTCCGAAGGCGGCGTGTACTGCCTGATGGGGCCTTCGGGCGCGGGCAAGACCACCTTGCTGCGCGTGCTGCTGGGCCTTGAGCGCGCCGACGCGGGGCGCATCGAGGGCGCGACTTCCGGCGCGGTCTCAGCGATGTTTCAGGAGGACCGCCTGTGCGAGACGCTGACGGCCGTGGAGAACGTGGCGTTGGTGCTGCCCGCGCGGGCCAGCCGACGCCAGATCCGCTGCATGCTGGAGAAGATCCTTCCCGCGGATTGCCTGAAGCGCCCGGTGATGCAGCTTTCGGGCGGCATGCGCCGACGCGTTTCGCTGGCAAGGGCGGTTGCCTATCCCGGCAGCGCGATCGTGCTGGACGAGCCGTTCACCGGGCTCGATGGGCAAACCAAGCGCGCGGTCATCGAGTTCTTGCTGGCCGAGCGGCGCGGACGCACGCTTTTGGCGTCAACGCACAGCGACGAGGACGTTGCGCTTCTGGGCGCCCGAAAAATCATGTTAACCGATATAACGAAGGGGGCTGCGCGATGATAGACGCGACGAAGACCATGAAGCAGACGGTGCTGGACGAGCCTTTGTTCGGGGAGTTCCTGGTGTCGAAGGGGTTTCCGTTTTCACTGGACAACCCTATAGCCGACCTGGTGACGTTCGCCGACGTGGTGCAGGTGCGCCAGCTGGACGAGCGCGCGTTTCTGGCCGAGTACGAGCGGTATCGCGTGCGCGCGAAGGGGGAATAGGGGGCGGGCATGTACACCGTTGGCATCGACATCGGCGCATCGTCGGTGAAACTCGTGGCGCTTACGGACGCCGAGGAGCTTGCGTGGCGCGAAAGCCGCCTGCATCGCGGGGCCGCGCTCGCGTGCCTGCGCGATATGCTGGCCGTTTTGGCGTCCAAGCTGCCGGAGGGCGAGTGCGCGGGCTGGGCCGCCGCCGGATCGGGGGCGGCGGCGCTGCGGGGCATCGATCCCGCTTGCCTTATGCTGGAAGAAGTGCCGGCGGTGTGCCAAGGCGCGCAGCTTCTGGCGCCCGAGGCGCGCTCGGTCATCGAGATAGGCGGGCAGTCGGCGCTGTTCGTTACGGGCGTCGGGTCGGGGCAGGTGCCTCAGTTCGCCATGAACGAAAGCTGCGCGGCGGGCACGGGGTCGTTTTTCGAGGACCAGATGGAGCGCTTGGGACTTGCCCTGGAAGAGTACTCGGATCTGGTGGAGGGCGCGGTTTCGGTGCCGCGCATCTCCGGGCGCTGCGCGGTGTTCGCAAAAACCGACATCATCCATCACCAGCAGGAGGGCGCGTCGGTGCAGGACATTCTGCTGGGTCTGTGCTTCGCCATGGTGAAAAGCTACAAGGCCACCATCGTGCGCGGGCTGCCCGTGGCGCGCCCGGTGGCGCTTTCCGGCGGCGTTCTAGCGAACCGCGGGGTGGTGCGGGCGGCGCGCGAGGTGTTCGAGCTTGGAGAAGGCGAGCTTTTGCACGCGCCCGACCACCTGTTTTTCCAAGCGGCGGGCGCGGCGCGCGAGGCCCGGGCGCAAGGCGGGCGCGCGCTTTCCGGCAAAGACGGCTGCCGCCCCCTTGCGATAGGCGACCTTGCCGCGCGGCTGGCTGAGCATACGGTCGACGACGACCTGCCCCGGCTGCGCGCGCTGCCGTCCGTGCCGGTCGAGGCGAGGCCCGGGTTTCGGCTGCGCCCGCGGCCCTGGTCGGCTTCGACGGGCGAGCCGGTGGACTGCGCGCTGGGAATCGACGTGGGGTCCACGTCGACGAACCTGGTGCTGCTGGACGCACGGGGCGCGTTGCTGGACGTGCAATACCTGCGCACGCGCGGCGACGCGCGACGGGCGGTGCGCGAGGGCTTGGACTCGCTTGCGAAGCGCCTGGGCTCCGCCGTTCGCGTGACGGCCGTGGGCGTGACGGGTTCGGGGCGCAGCATGATCGGGAAGATGGTTGGCGCCGATGCCGTACGCGACGAGATCACTGCGCAAGCGCGCGCCGCCGTGGCTGCCGACGCGCGGGTCGACACCGTGTTCGAGATAGGGGGCCAGGACTCCAAGTACGTCAGCTTGAAGGACGGGCGGGTGGCCGATTTCCAAATGAACAAGATATGCGCGGCGGGCACCGGGTCGTTCGTCGAGGAGCAGGCTGCGCGCCTGGGCATCGAGCTTGCCGACTACGGGCCGCTGGCGCTGTCCTCGAAGGCACCTATTGACCTGGGGGAGCGCTGTACGGTGTTCGTGGAGACGGCCATCAACGCGGCTTTGGCGAAAGGTGCGTCGACGGCCGATGTGGCGGCGGGCCTGTGCTTGTCGGTGGTGCGCAACTACCTGCATCGCGTAGTGGGAACCAAGCCGGTGGGCGCCCATGTGGTGCTGCAGGGCGGCGTGGCCTACAACCCCGGCATCGTGGCCGCGTTCAAGGCGCACCTGGGCGACGCCCTTTCGGTGTCGCCGTGGTTCGCCGTGTCGGGCGCGGTGGGCGCGGCCTTGCTCGCGCAGGAGGCCGGGGCGGAGGCCACGGCGTTTCGCGGGTTCGACCTGACGCGCGCGCCGCAGGCTTCGAGGGCCGTCGACCGCGCGTCCGTCGAGGAGAATCGTCGGTTCTTTCGCAAGGTCGACGAGTTGTTCTTGGAGGGGTACGACGCCCGCATCGATCCGTCCAAGCAAACGGTGGGCATTCCGCGCTGCCTTATGCTGCACAAGCTGTTTCCCCTGGCAAACGCGTTCTTCAAGCAGTTGGGCTACAACGTGCTGCTGTCCGATGCGACCGATGAGGAAACGGTGCGCCTCTCCCAGCAGACGGCTCAAGGGGAGACATGCTATCCCGTGAAGCTCGTCCACGGCCATCTGGAGCAGTTGGCGCGGCGCGGCGTGGACTACGTGTTCATGCCGGCGGTGCGCACGATTCGCCACGTCTCTTCCAAGGTCGCGCACAACTACGCGTGCCCCTACATGCAGTCGGCGCCGATGCTGGCGGCCAAGGAGCTTGACTTCGAGGGCCGCGGCATTCGCCTTTTGAGCCCGGTACTGGACATGGATTTCGGGCAGCAGGCCGTTGCCGAAGCGCTGCTGGGCGTGGGCGCGCAGCTGGGAAAGGAGCCGCGTGAAACCGCCCGCGCCATGCTGGCGGGCGGTTTCGCGGTGCAGGAGTTCACGCGTAAGACCGAAGAGCTGGGAGAGCAGCTGCTGGGTTCGCTCGGCCCCGACGAGCGCGTGCTCGTGCTGATCACCCGCAACTACGGCATTGTCGATCCGGCGCTCAACATGGGCATTCCCGATGCGCTCCTGGACCGTGGCCGGAAGGTGATCACGGTGAGCCATCTGCATGCGCATGACGTGGACGTGTCGCAGGATCATCCGGGGCTGTACTGGCCGTTCGGGCAGCATATCGTGTCGGGCGCGAAGCTGGTGCGCCGCGATCCGCGCCTGTTCGCGGTGTACCTGACCAATCACGGGTGCGGCCCGGACACCATGGTGAGCCACCTGTTTCGCGAGGAGATGGGCGACAAGCCCTACCTGCATATCGAGACCGACGAGCATTCTTCGCAGGTGGGGGTCGTGACGCGCATCGAGGCGTTTTTGAACGCGATCGACCACTACGAGCCGCGCGACGAGCGCGCGCTGCCCCTGGCGGGCCGTCCGTACGAGGCGCCGCACGCGACGCTCGATGCGCGGCGGGTTGTGGCGCTGCCGTCGTTCGGGGCGTGGGGGCCCTTGGTGGGCGGCTGGCTGGAGGGGCGCGGCCTGCGCGTGGAATTGCTGGAACCCGACGACGCGGCTGTGGCCGCCGGACGTGCGCGCAGCGCTTCGAAGGAGTACCTGTCGTTCACGGCGCTGCTGGGAATGTCGTTGCGGGCGGCTGCGAAAGCCTCGGCGGAACGTGCCGGTGCGAGCGGCTTGCAGCTGCTGCTGCCTTCGACGGAAGGCGCCGAGGCCGACGGGCAGTACGACCGCGTGATCCGCGCCGTCTTGGACGAGGAAGGGGCGGCCGACGCGAAGCTGGTTGCGCCGATCCTCGATCAGCTGCCTTGGTCGATGCCCGATCCCGAGGGCTTCTTCCTGCATCTTTTGGCCGGCGACGTAGCCTACGCGGCCGACCAGGACGATCGTCAAGAGGTGCTGGACGGGTTCCTGCGCGATGGCGTGACGTTCGAGCGCGTATGCGCCGCGGCCCGCCGAGCGGGGGATGCGGCCGAAGGGGGTTCGCGCCGCGCCCGCAAGACGCTTGCGCTGGTGGGCGAGTGGCCTTTGGTGTACGCCGACCAGCTGACGGGCGGACGCTGGGAGGGCCTTGAGCGCGCAGGGTACCGCCTGGTGCGCATGCCGCTGTCCGAGTACCTGTGGTTTCTGTGGCGCGATGCGCGTCAGCCCGACGAGCTGCTGGCGGCCTTCGCCGCGCAGATGGCCGAAGTGCACCGTTCGTTGGGCTGCGCCTCGCCGTTTTGCGCCAGCTTGGACGACCTGCGGATTGCGGCTGACGAGGCGCTGGGGGGCTATCGGGGCGCGAACGGAAGGTACCGAGCGGCTAAGGCGCGCTTGGCGGCGCGCGAGGCGGACGGCGTGATAGCGGTGTCGTCGATGTACGAGAACACCGGCATCGTGCTCAAGCTGCTCGACGATGCCGACGACCTTGCGGCTCCCGTGCTGCACGTGTCGTTCGACGGCGCGCTCGACCAGGGCATCGACGAGCGCTTGCGGTCGTTTCTCTACTACGTGTGAGGAGCGGCTGCGAAACGCGCGGCTTCCCGGGCTGACCGCAGTCCTGCGACCGGCGGCGGGATCCAGGCCCCGCCGCCGGTCGGGGCTTACTCCTGCGCTTTGAGCGCCAGGGCAAGCGGGACGCGCTTGATGCGCCTGGTGTGCAGAAACGCCACGACGGCGTACGTGGCAACGCCGATTGCCGCGATAAGCGCCAGGCGGTCGGCGGGCGCGTACGCCTCCATGTTGCCCCCGTATCCCGCGAGGGCAGCTCTGATCAGCGTCGATATACCCAGGACAACCAGGGGCAGGGATGCAAGGAGCGAGGCGATCACCACGGTTGTGATGGAATGCAGGTACAGCTTGTTGATCTCGCGGTTTCGGTAGCCGAACACCTTCATGTACGAAATGCTGCGCGCGCTTCGATCCAGTACCGTTTTCGTGAGCAGGTACATGAGCACCAGGTAGACAAGCGTGGCCGCTGCCGTCATCATGTCCATCACATGGCCCATCGAGTCTTGCATCTGGGCGCTGATCTTGTCCATGTCGGCAGGGGCAAGATCGCTTGCCAGATAGCGTTCGTCCAGGTTGAGGCTTTCGTTCGACACGTATCCGTTGAAATAGCCGGCATCGTTGCCGAACAGCTCGTTGAAGTCCTCGATGCTCAAGAACACCGCCATGCACGAGGAGCTGCCCCAAAGCGAGCTGGGGGTCAGCTCGTAGGCTGCGCCGTCGAACTTGTTCGAGAACGTTTGCGGCTCTCCGGGTTTCAGCCCGCATTTCTGCGCCAATCCGCGTCCTACGGCCACCTTTCCCTCGCCGACGTCGACGTCGTTCCAGTAGCGGGATCCTTCCGCGATGCCGTACACGACGACCTCTTCGTTCCCCTGTGCCAAGCGGGCGGTTTCCAGGCGCCCTGCGGCGAACTTCTCGGCCTGCTCGATGACGCTGCGGTCGTTCGGCTTCACGTTGACGGGGTGGGCTCCTTCCTGCACCGTCGAAGCTTTTTGCGCGAGCGCGGCAAGCTCGATCGGGTCCATGGCTTCAAGTTGGGACTGCTCGGTTGCGGCCAGCGCGGTCGCGGCTGCGAACGCCTCGCGCTCGTCGTCGGTCGCGTCGATTTCGAGCGGCGCCTTGAGCAGGTACTGGTGCTCGGCCACCAGATCGTTGCGCAGGGAATCGGCGTAGTGCTCGATGGTGGGCATCATGCACAGCCCGAACAACAGCAGCATGCTGGCGAACGCGATCCCCACGAACAGCGTGGCGAAGTGCGAAAGGTTGCGCAGGAACACGCGCAGCCTGAACCGCGCCGAAAAGCCAAGGCGCTCGGGAAGCTTCAGGGTTGCGCGCATGCCGGCCTTCGCCGTTTCGCGCCGTAGGAACATGAGCGGCGTGCAGCGCATCTTGCGCGCCAGCCCGACGGACGTGATTGCCATGAGCAGGAAAAACGGGATGACGGTGGTCAATCCGAAGGCGCGCCAGCTCCAGGCGGCAACGTAGGGCGGCAGGCTGTAGCTGTTGTAGTACAGGCCTTTCATGGGGTCGACCATGACGGTGTATCCCAGTACGTTGCCCGCCACGGCCGCCGCCAGGCCTACCAAGCAAGGCAGCGCCAGGTAATGCGCGATCAGCTCGCGTTTGCGGTATCCCGAAGCCAGAAGCGTGCCGATGACGGCGCTCTCTTCGTCGATGGCGGCCGAGGTCAGCACCACGAACACGAACGCCATGATGACGATGAGCAGAAACAGCATGGTCTCCCAGGTGACCTGATCGCCCGCCACGTCTTCGGCGGCGTAGGTGATCCCTTGGTTCGACGCGGCGTCCACCAGATCGGTCAGCAAGGCTCCGTGGCTGGCCAGCGCATCGGCGATGTCCTGCTCGGCGTCGATGCGCTCGGGCAGGGGCAAGGCGCGGTCGTCGAACAGGAAGGAGTAGACGTGGGAGACGCTCGCGCCTTCGAAGGACGCGAACGCGGCTCGGTCCACAACGGCGGTGCCGAACGTGAGCGTGTTCATGACGAAATCGGAGTTCTTTTCGAAAAGAGCCGCATAGTCGGGAAGCGTCATGATGCCCGACACGGTCAGATCCCGCCCGCCCACGCGCACCGTATCGCCCGTTTCGATGCGGGCATGCTCCGCGAAGGTCCGATCGAGCGCGATCTCGTCGGCTCCCTGCGGGGCTTCGCCCTGCGCGTAAGCGGCCTCGTTGAAGCCGTTGCGGTTGAGGTGCACGCGCACCGTGGCGCCCGGTGCGTCGTCGCGCTCGAGCGGCAGGTCGTAGCTGAAGTTCTCGTGCACGGACGCGCCCAGGTCCTCGACGGCCGCAAGCGCTTCGGCGGGCGCTTTCCGGCTTGTCGTGAAGCGCCCGTCCTCGACGGCGTAGGCGTCGCGCATGCCGTCGGTGATGCGCTCGATGCTGCTGGCTGCTGCAAGGAAGCCGGACACGAGCGTGATGGAGATGGTCATGAGCAGGAAGATGCCCAGATACCTGCCGAAGTTGTGCCTGAGCTCGCGCGGAAGGCGGCGGACAAGAGGGGTTGCCATGGCGCGCCTACCATTCCAGATCGCGCGCAGCGAGCACCTGCTGGTTGCGCGCGTCTTCGGCCAGGACCCCGTCGCGCAGCCGTAGGACGCGATGGGCCATGTGCCTGATGGCGTCGTTGTGCGTGACGATAACGATGGTGCAGCCGTAGTCGCGGTTGACCCGTTCCATCAACTCAAATATCTCTTTCGAGGTTTGATAGTCCAACGCGCCCGTCGGCTCGTCGCACAGCAGCAGGCGAGGGTTTTTCACGAGCGCGCGCCCGATCGCGCAACGCTGCTGCTGCCCGCCCGATATTTGGCGCGGGAACTTTCCGCGATGGTCCCATAGCCCCAGCGAATGCAGCAGGTCGTCAAGGGGAAGCGGGTTTGCGCTGAGATGGCGGCACACCTCGATGTTCTCGCGCACGGTCAGGTCGGGGATCAGATTGTAGAACTGGAACACGAATCCCAGCTCGCGTCGGCGGTACTCGCCAAGCTCCTTGTCGGAAAGGCCGGTCAGCTCAACGCCTCCCACGCGGATGGAGCCCGAGTCGGCCGGCTCCAGCCCGCCTACCAGGTTGAGGAACGTGGACTTTCCCGAGCCCGAAGGCCCGAGCAGCGCGCATACGGCGCCCTGTTCGATGGTCGTGGCAATGTCCGAGAGCACGGTGGCGCGCGCTTCGCCTTCTCCGTAGTGCTTGCAAAGGCCGTCGACCGACAGGAAGACGGGGTCGATCGCCGGGCGTTCGCGGCGTTCGTCGGAGTCGGCGTCTTGCGCCTTGCGGTTTTCGTGGGGGTCGTGCTTCTTCGGGGGGAAGAAGGCTGCTTGGTTGGACATGGGTTCTCGTTTCCCCGCGTGAGCGGCTTATAAGTTTACTAAGGCTAACATTTACCACAACGGAGAGGGAAACACAACGACAAGGGGGAATACGGGCGCGCGCAGCGCCTTGCTCGGCCGAGGAGGGCTCTGCGGCGCGGTGGAGGTCGGCGAGGATCGGGCGGGTTGCGGGCCGCGCGCTCGGAAGGCGGTGCGATCGAGCGGGCTTCGTCGCGTGCCGGGGAGGCGGCGCGGGTCGGGCGGGGACCGCGTGCGGCGCGCAGCGGTGAAACCGTGTTTTTGCCTCAACGGAAACGCGAAGGCTGCGTTGTCGCGCAAGCGACGTGGTAGGATTTCCCCTGAACCATGATCGAATTGCCGCATGCGAGGAGCAGCCAGTGCCGGAAAACCAGAACAACGTGCCGAACCCGACCAAAACCGTGATCGACGACGAGCAGTTGAAGCGGATGCTCAATCAAAGCGAGCCGTCCTTTTTCGAGCGAAACCGGTTTCGCATGGTCACGCTTATCCTGATCGCCCTCAACGTGATCGTGTTCGCGGTGGAGGCGGTGCTTTCGGGGTTCCGCGTGAACGTGTCGACGTCGGTGCTCGTGCAGATGGGCGCCATGTACGCGCCGTGGATGCAGTCGGCGGCCGACCTGTACCGGTTCGTGACGCCGATGTTCTTGCACATGGACCTCATGCACCTGGGGTTCAACATGGTTGCGCTCTACAGCGTGGGCGAAGTGCTCGAACGCGTGCTGGGCAAAGGGAACTTCCTGGCGCTGTACTTCATCGGCGGCATCACGGGCAACGCGGTGTCCTACGCCGCCGACGTGTTCCTAGGCGGTGGCTCGACGGTGAGCGCCGGCGCTTCTACCAGCGTGTTCGGCCTGTTCGTGGCCGTAGCCCTGCTGGGTTTGCTGCACAAGGGGAATCGCTCGATGTTCGCGCAGTACAGCAAGGGCATGCTGGGCATCATCGCGGTGAACGTCGCGTACACGTTCTTGGTGCCGGGAATCTCCGTGAGCGGGCACTTGGGCGGCGCGCTGGGCGGCCTGGTGGCCATGTTCATGGTGCCGGCGAAAAGCCTGCGCGTGCCCACCGTCGCGCGGGTGGCCGTGGGGGTTCTGTGGGTGGCTTCGCTGGTTTGGCTGCTGGCATCGCAGGGGCTGCTTTCCCTGTAGGGCGCGCACTGGCTTTCGGGAGGGTTTGCCCGACGTTCGCCGGCATGCGCCGACGTTCGCCGACGCCCGGAGGCGCGGCTTGCCGCCGCGCTATGCCAGGAACAGCTTGCGAACCTCGTCCATCAGCTGCTTTCGCATGAACACGAGCAGTCCCAGCAAGAACACGCTTGCTGCGAGCGCGCTCGAAAGCGCGGGGATCTCCCAGGTGGTAAGCCCCAGCGCGATGAGCGCAAGGGGAACCAGCCCCAGCACCACGTCGAAGAGCAGGTACTTCGCGTACCCGGCCACGAACGTGTCTTTGAACACGGCCACGAGCACCGTGTCGAACACCAGCGCCACCAGGCATATTCCCGGTATGACGAACGTGGTGACCAGCGTGTTTCCCGTGACCAGAAACCATGCTGCCGCAATGCCCAGCAAAATGAGGAAGTAGCGTACCACCACGCGCAAAAAGTCCGGCGAATGCGCAAGGATGTTGCGTACGAACAGGTAGTTCACCACCAACGCCACGCACACCGAAACCACGATGTCGCCCGGAAGCGACAGCATTCGTCCCAGAAACGCCATCACCAAAAGGCATGCTCCGCTCACGAAGGCCAAGACGCCAAGGGCCATGGCTCCCGACTTGCGCACTTCGTTTCGCGGAAACGCCGACGGCGTTGCCGTTCCGGCAAGCTCGGCTTGGCACAAGGGACAGCGATCGAGGTCGCCGGTGAATTCGACGCGGCACTTCTCGCAACGTCTCACGGTCGTTCCCTTTCTCCTTCGGGTGCGCCGTCGTCGGCGCCTTCTTCATGTGCGGGAACCTGGCCGCCCCATCGTTTGACCGAAGTCTCCAGTTTGGTTTCCAGGCGGTCCTCGGCTACTTCTTCGCTTGTTTTGTTGATGTTGACGTACCCTTCGATGCCCTGGTCCGAGAAGTACCGGCAGAAGTTCTTGATCACGTCGGGGTTCGAGTACGTGGTGGATATGCCGATGCTCAGATCGTCTCCGAACGAGCACACCATGAAGTTGAGCCCGACGGTGGAGGTCAGCACGTTGACGTTGCGGATGAACGGGGCCAGGCGCTCGTCGACGCCGATAGCTCCCAGGCTTGATACGGTCGTCGTGGTTTCGCGCTCAACCATGCGGTCTGCCAGTTCGAGCGCGATGTCCTTCACGAACAGCGGGGCGAAGCGCAGGGCCGGGTGCTTTTCGAGCGCGATCATGCGGTTCATCCGCGGTTTGAGGTTTTCTGCCTCGGTCGCCACCTTCAGCTGGTCCTGCACGCGGGCGGCTACGACTTCCACGGGTTCGTCCTGATCGCCGGGCGTGTAGGACACGAAAGCCAAGCCGAAGAAGTTCTTGGTGGTGGCCGATTCGAAGATTCTCCGAAGGTCCACGGGCACGTCGATGCGAATGGCGCGATGGCGGTCGCGACGCGGCATCTCCGCGCGAATGGCGCACATCACCGCTGCGATCACAAGCGACGTCAGGCTCACTCCGTGCGAGCGCGCCAGGTCGAGCACGCGCTGCATGGGCAGGTGGTATTCCATGAACGTGGGGTCGGCCTTGTCGCGCCAGCCGGACAGCCGGTAGATCTTCGGCGCGCGCGTGCCCGCGGCCTTGTCCCGCTCAAAGTACTTGTCGAAGCTGTCCTCGTGCTTTTGGTGGTCAGATCCGTCGTATTCGAACGGCACCCCCTCCACGCCGTAGCGCTTTTGAATGTAGACGTGCAGCAGCATCTTGAAGAAGCTCAAGGAGCCGCGCCCGTCGGAGACGATGTGGGAAACCTCCAAGTTGATGCGGTTTCGATAATAGCTGACGCGGAACAGGACGCTTTTCGCGTCGACGTGCAGGCCGAAGCAAATCGGAAGGTTCTCGCGGCTGATTTCGGGCGGCTTCGGCGCTTGCTCCAGGTAGTGCCAAAACATGCCGCTGCGCAGGCACACGTTGAACCCGGGGAACGTGTCGACCGTCTTGTCGAGCGCGCGCTGCAGCGCCTGCGGGTCGACGTCGTCGACCAGCTCGGCTGCGTAGCGGAACACCGTTTGCGCGGAGCTGCCGGCTTGGGATGAGTAGAACTTGCCTACGTTGTCTAGTCGGTACCAAGTATTCCGAGCCACGCCGGTTTGTCCTCTCGCTTCAGGTCGGTGCCGTCAAGGAAGTGCCCGATGATCCGGTAGGTGTCTCTGACCGCGCCGACCACCGAAGGATACAGCAGGTACCCGTGCACGGCGTCGAGCACGCGGTAGCACTGCACGCTGCCGCCCTCCAGCTCCAAGCGCGCCGCGTATGCCTCGCCCTCGTCGCGCAGCGGGCAGTACTCGGCTGTGACCACCAGGGTGCGCGGCTGGTCCGAAAGGTCGGGATCGAGCAGCGGCGCGAAGTAGGGGTTGGCGTAATCGGTCGGCGACGAACGGTACAGCTCCATGTACCCGCGTATGTCGCGCCAGGTGAGCAGGTAGTCCTCGCCGTTTTCGCGCACCGAGTCGAACCATGAGGTTCGCGGGTCGTGATCGTCGTAGGTGACGGGGTAGAGCAGCACCTGCGTAGGCGGGCGAAACGCGCCGCGGTCGCGCGCCATGAGCGATACGACGGCGGCTAGATTTCCCCCTGCGCTGTCGCCGAGCAGCACGATGCGACGGGGATCGACGTCGGGCAGCAGCTTTCCCGCGAACAGCTGGCGCGTCACTTCGTAGCAGTCCTCGGAGGCCTGCGGGAATCGGTGCTCGGGCGCGCGCCGGTAGTCCACCGACACCACGCGCCGCTCGAGTTTGAGCGCCATGGTGGAGCAAGCGTCGGCGTAGAAGTCCACGTCGCCGTTGACCCAGCCGCCTCCATGGAAGAACAGGATGGTGCCGCGCCAGTCTTCGGACACCTTGAAGCCCGAAGCAAGCGAGAAGTCGATGTCGAGCGGCGTGAAGATGCGCAGGGGCACGCGGTAGCCGTCCGGCATGACGGCGAAGGCGTCGTCGACGCGGCAGCGGGGATTGGGTATGGCCAGCTTGGCGCTGAGGTCCTCGGCGGCGCGCTGCGCCTTGTAGAACTCTTTGATGTCGGGCCTGATCCGCGTGGCGGCTCGATAGGCTGCCAGGATGGCCTTGTTCATGGGCATGGTTCGTCGTCCTTTCGCGGAGACGGTGCCGCCCGGCGCGGTTGGCGCGGATCGGGCGGCGCGGCGGCGCGCCGCGTCGGTTCGTCTGAGCATCGTAGCACAAGCTTCGCGCGCGGGGCCTTTCGGAGCGAAGCCGACACATCGCTGCGGCGCATCGTCGCCCGGAATGCACCCGCCAGCCTTCGCCTTCGCCCGCGCTTGCCCGGCCGAATCCGCACGGGCGGCCGGGTGCGGGCGCGGGCGACGGCGGGCGAGGGGGCGGTTGCGCGGACCGCTCGAAACCTGTACGTTTCGAGCGGCGATGACGTACTTGCGCGCCGCGGGGGCCGATTCGCCGCGCGCTTTGCTATGATGGCGAAAAACGATGATTCGCCGCGCCCGATCGAAGGGCGACGGCTGCATGAGACGAGGAGCGTGCTATGTACGGACTCAAAACGGAGGCGAGTTTCGATTCCGCCCATTTCCTGACCGATTACTATGGCAAGTGCGAGAACCTGCACGGCCATCGGTGGCGCACGGTGGTCTACCTGGAAACCGGCGAGCTCCAAACCGAAGGGACCATGCGCGACATGGTGCTGGACTTCGGCGTGTTCAAACGCGCGGTGCGCGATCTGGCGGAAGAGCTCGACCACACCTTCCTCGTGGAGGAGGGCTCGCTTGGCGAGGCCACGTTGGCCGCGCTCGCCGCAGAGGGCTTCAGCTTGACTGTGCTGCCGTTTCGCACTACGGCCGAGAACCTGGCGCGCTACGTTTGCGAACGCTTGACTGAGCAGGGCCTGCCCGTTTCGCAGGTGGACATGTACGAGACTCCGAACAACTGCGCCGTGTACCGCGCGCGCTGATGCGACCGCGAACGGCAACGCGCGAACCTTCCCGAAGAGCCTCCGAATCCAGATGTGAAGAAATTGTATACCTAGGTTAACTCCCCTTGTCGGCACGTATAAGTTCACCTAAGATAACTCACATCGAACGAGGCGCTGCCTTATCGATTGTGAATCCGCTGACCCGGCGGCAGAGGCTCCTCTCGTCTGGCCGACTGCCGCATCATGCAAGCGGAGGGAAGATCCCCCCTTCTTCCCTCCGCTTTTCTTGTTTCGACTGGATTCGGGCATAGGGGGAGGGGAAGGAGGCGGGTCGTGGAGCGAATGTCCATGTCCGGCGAAGATTACCTGGAGGCTATCGTCGAGCTGAGCGGTCCCGAGCGGGCCGTCGTGCGCTCGGTTGACCTAGCCGACGCGCTATCGGTTTCCAAAGCGTCGGTGAGCAAGGCGGTGATCGTGCTCAAACGTGAAGGCTATGTCGACCAGCAGCCTTACGGCGGCATCACCCTGACCGAGAAGGGGATGGCGTACGGCACCTCCGTGCTCGACCGCCATAAGCTTCTTCTGGCGTTCTTGACAAAGGTCATCGGCATCGATGAGGACGTCGCAGACGAGGAAGCCTGCAAGATGGAGCATGCCATTAGCGACGAGTCCTTCGAGCGTTGGGTCGCCTACGCTGACAGCATTGGCCTGAAGTGCTCCGAAAGGCCGCATTCGTAGCAGCACGGGTCCGCTTCTCTACCGTCCGCAGATTGAGAGTGTTACGAAATTGAATTCCGTGTTACGATGCGCGACGAAACGGTTGCACATCGTACGGAAGGAATATGCCATGCTGGACGAAACGTGGTGGACGCGGGCGGCGTCGTTTCATGGGCACACGTGCCCGGGGCTCGCTATAGGATTCAAAGCGTGCGAAGGGGCCATTGCGGAGCTGGGGCTCGATGCGGCGAAGCTTCCCGCCGTTGACGAGGAGATCGTGTGCGTGACCGAGAACGATGCGTGCGGCGTGGATGCCGTGCAGGTTGTTCTGGGCTGCACGTACGGCAAGTCGAACCTGATTCCGCGATTGCGCGGCAAGATGGCGTTCTCGTTCTTCGTGCGCGGCACCGACCGCGCCGTGCGCCTTGTGTTCACGGCCCGATCCGGCGAGAGAAGCCGCGACGAATTTCAATCGTACATCCTGAGCACGCCGTACGACCAGCTGTTCGACGTGGGGCTGCCCTCGTACGGTCTTCCGGAGCCTGCGCGGCTGTTCGCGTCGCAGGAGTGCGCGGTGTGCGGCGAATCGACGGCCGAGTACGGCCTGCGCGTGCAGCAGGGCGCTTTGGTGTGCCGCGATTGCTACGACGCGTACGCGCGGGAGGGAATCTGGTGATTCGGTCCCTGATGGCTGCCGAAGGCGATGCGGGCGTTTCGGCTTCGGCTTCGGCTTCGGCAGCTTCGGCTTCGGCGGCCTCGGCGCGCGGTTCGGGAAGGGCGGCGCATGCTCAGGCGCGCATCGAGCGACGGAACTGGCTGGTTGTCGCCGTGCTCGTTGCCGTGTGCGTCGCGGTTTCTCTGTGCGCGCTCGCAAGCGGCGCTTCCGACATGAACCCGCTTGCCAGCGCGCAGGCGCTGTTGGGGATCGGGTCTGCGCAGGACGTCATGACCGTGCGATCCATTCGTCTGCCGCGCGTGCTGTGCGCTATCGTTTCCGGCGCCGGCCTGGCGCTGGCAGGAGCCGTGCTGCAAAGCGTTCTGGAGAATCCGCTCGCATCCGCATCGACCGTGGGGATTTCCCAGGGAGCTGCCTTCGGCGCCACGTTGGCCCTTCTTGTGGTGGCTCCTGTTGTGGCGGGCGCTTCCACGGGGATCGGCATGGGTGCCGTCGCCCTGTTCGCGTTCGCTGGCGCCTTGGCGTCGAGCGCGGTGGTGCTGCTGTTCTCGCGGCTGGGGTCTTCCAGCCCGGAGAGCATCGTGCTGGTGGGTGTTGCGCTTTCGGCTTTGTGGGCGGGCGCGTCGACCATCATCCAGTATTTTTCGGACGATCTTGCCCTGACGAAAGTGATCTTTTGGCAGTTCGGCGATTTGGGCCGTGCAACGTGGTCTCAAATCGGCTTCATGGCCCTGGTGGGTGCTGCGTGCGCGCTGTACTTTTTCGCGAATCGCTGGAACTACAATGCGTTGCAAAACGGCGGCCAGGTTGCGGGCGGCTTGGGCGTGAACGTGGTGCGTTGCCGCGTGCTGGGCGTTGTGGCGTCTACGGTCATGGCGGCGGCGATGGTGTCGTTCGTGGGGCTTGTCAACTTCATCGGGCTCATTGCCCCTCATATTGCTCGCCGTCTTGTGGGCAACGACTACCGCTTCCTGCTGCCGGCATCGCTTGTCCTGGGGTCGATCATCATGCTGGCCAGCGACCTTGCGGCGCGCATGGTCATATCGCCCGTGGTGCTCCCCATTGGCGCCATCACGTCGTTTCTGGGCGCGCCGCTGTTTTTGTACCTGCTGTACAAGGGGTGCAAGCGATGAGGTGCGAGCAGTTGGGGAAGGGCGATCCTGCCGTGAGCGTCGAGGAGGCGCGGGCGCTGCTCCAGGAGGTGTTCGACGCTCCTGCGGCTGATTCGCGGATCCCCGAGCGCCCCGTGCTGTCCGCCGAGGCAGTGGCGTATGCGTACCCCGCTGCCGAAAAGCCGGTGTTTCGCGGCATCGACGTGCAGGCGACCGCGGGGTCGATGCTGGCCATCCTGGGGAACAACGGAGCAGGGAAGTCTACGCTGCTCAACGTTTTGGCGGGCATCGTTCGCCCGAGCGAGGGGTCGGTGAAGGTCGATGGTCGCGACGTCGCGTCGCTCGGCCGCCGCGACGTCGCCCGCCGCATTGCCTTGGTTGCGCAGCAGCAGCGTATCCCTCACTTGAGCGTGTACGACCAGGTGCTGCTGGGGCGAAAGCCGCATGTTTCGTGGTCGTTGTCCGATCGCGATCGTCGGGTGGTGTCCGCTATGATCGAGCGTCTGGGGCTTGAGCGATTCGCCGCGCGCTATCTTGACGAGCTGTCCGGAGGCGAGCGTCAGAAGGTGTTCATCGCCCGTGCGCTTGCGCAGGAGCCGAAGGTTTTGCTGCTCGACGAGCCCACGAGCGCGCTCGATCCGAAGAACCAGCTGGAGGTTTTGGGCATCGTGCGCGACGTGACCGCTTCGGAGTCCATTGCTTCGGTGCTGGTGATCCACGACATCAACCTGGCATTGCGATTCTGCGATCGTTTTTTACTGGTGCGCGATGGCTGCGTGGTGGCGTACGGCAACCGCGAGGCGGTGACCGACGAGGCTCTGTCGGCCACGTACGACGTGGGCTTCAAGGTGGACGCGGTGGGCGACGTTCCGGTAGCCGTGCCGCTTGGTTGACGGCGCGGCGCAACGGGCGCTCGCTATCGTTCGCGGTCGCAAGGCGCGCCCGCTTTCATTGTCGATCCAAAAACACGTTTTCGGGGCCGAAAACGTGTTTTTGGATCGACAATTCCCGGAGCCGACCGCGAACGAGCGAGATGACGGGTGCCGCCGTCCCGTTGCGCGGGCGCGCAACGGGACGTTCGGGTGCTCGACGCCGAGGTCGAGCACCCGAACGCACGAATGCGGGAGGTTGCGCGGCTGCTCCGTAGCCCTGCGGCCGTGCTCGGGCGCTACAGGTTTGCCAGATCGATCTGCTTGAATTCGCACCCTTCGGCGGCAAGGTCGCTCGAAAGCCTGGCTCCCAAGAAGAACTCCGTGATCTCGTCGAGCTTTTGCGTGGGATCGATGTCAGCGAACTGCGCGGGGTAGACGGTTGCTCCTACTTGGTAGCAGTTTGCCAAGGCCAGCTCGATGTTGGTGGCGTAGAAGCGATAGGCGATGAGCGTGCTCACCTTGCCGTCCTGCACCGCCTTGAGCGCGGAGAAGTAGGAGGGATTGGCTTCGTAGTCCTCTTTCACGAGCGGCAGGTTCCCGCTTTCGACGAACACGTAGTCGGGCTGTGCGCTGGAGATGGCTTCGAGGTCGATGTCGAAAGCTCCGCTCGCGCCGTTCACGTCGGCGACGTTCTTCACGTTGGTCGCCTGGAAGGGCGGGAAGTTCGCTTCCGTTCCCGCGAAGCCGTGGCCGCCGCGGAAGCTGATGCCGGCTGCGTACGCCGTTTTGACCTGGTCGGCGGGAAGGCTAGCCGTGCGCTTCTCGAGGTCTGCGCGCGTGTCCTCCATGTAGCGGACGATGTCCGCCGCGCGCTCCTGCTTGCCAACGATGCTCCCAACCAGGTTGACGTTGTCGTAGAACGCCTGGTCGAACACCACGTTGCTCAAGGTCAGGCACACTACGGGAACGCCGGTCCTTTCTTGGAGGGCGTCGGCGGCGTCTTTGTCGATCGAGGCGAACACGACGTCGGGCGCCGCTTGCATGATGGCCTCCTCGTTTGGGGTGGTTCCCTTCGACCCTCCGTCGCCGATGACGGGCAGGTTCTTGAACGTTTCGTGGTTGACATGGCGATAGCTGCAGGTGACGTTGTCCTTCAGCTCGGACTGCTCCACGCCGACCACCTTGTCTGCGGCGTTCAGGTACGAGATCAGCCGCAGCGAGCTCGATCCGATGCCTATGAGGCGTTGCGCTTCGGCGGGGACTTCGACGCTGCGACCGAGCATGTCGGTAACCGTGACGGTTTGCGAAGTTGCCGGGGGATCCTGCTGTGCGCTCTCGGTTTGTCCGGCGCCGCATCCTCCTAGGCATAGGATGCTGATCGCGGCGGCCAGCAGCACCGCGGCGATCAGCCGAAGCCGTTTCGTCGTTTTCAGTTGGGGCATGTTGATTCCTTTCGTTTAGGCCTCCCTCTTGCGCGATGGTAACACGGAATAGAAATTCGTAACATCAAATTAATACTAAATCGGAATTCGTAACACCAAGAAGAGCGAGCGGTTGCGGGCGTTGCGGCGCTCATGCGTGCTCGACGTTTGCCTCGGGCAACTTTCTGTGCCCCAAGGCGTCCGTTTCGCGGTACCATGGTTGCGAGCAAAAGACGAGAGACGGCGGCTCGGCGGGGGATTCGCCGCAGCCGCGCAAGGAGACGCATTGGGCACCCTGAACAACCTGCCCATTGGGAAGGCCGCCACGGTGGTGGGGGTTGGCGGCGAAGGATCGCTTCGCCAGCACTTCCTGGACATGGGCATTATTCCGCAAGTCGACATCGCCATGGTGAAGCATGCTCCCATGGGCGATCCCGTGGAGGTGCGCGTCCACGGCTACGAGCTGACGCTGCGTTTGGACGATGCGCAGAAGATCGAGATCGACGATGTGCGCGAAGCCAGCGAACCTCGCCGGGAGCCGCTTGCGCGGCGCCCCTTGCCTCACCCAGGTTTGGGCGAGGGCGGGAAGTTCCACGACAAGGCCGCCGAAAGCCCGCTGCCCGAAGGAACGCCGCTCACCTTCGCTCTCGTAGGAAACCAAAACTGCGGCAAAACAACCCTGTTCAATCAGCTGACCGGCGCGAACCAGCACGTGGGCAACTTCCCCGGGGTGACGGTCGACCGCAAGGACGGCGTGGTCAAGGGACATCCCGAGGCGTTGGTAACGGATCTTCCGGGCATCTACTCGATGTCGCCCCACTCGAGCGAAGAGGTGGTTACCAGGCGGTTTTTGCTGGAGGATCGTCCGCGCGGCATCATCAACATCGTGGACGCCACCAATATCGAGCGCAACCTGTACCTGACCATGCAGCTGCTTGAGCTGGACATACCCATGGTGCTGGCCCTTAACATGATGGACGAGATGGAGGGCAACGGCGGCACCGTCCTGGTGAACGAGATTGAAGAGCTGCTGGGCATTCCAGTGGTTCCCATTTCGGCGTCCAAGAACGCGGGCATCGAGGAGCTGGTGGAGCACGCGCTGCATGTGGCGCGTTTCCAGGAGCCGCCTGTTCGCCAGGACTTCTGCGCGGCTGACGAGCATGGCGGCGCCGTGCACCGCTGCCTGCACGGCATCATGGCGCTGATCGACGACCATGCCGAGCGCGCGGGCATTCCGCCGCGGTTCGCCGCCAGCAAGCTGGCGGAGGGCGACGCGCTTGTTTTGGAGAAGCTGCATCTGGATCAAAACGAGAAGGACATGCTCGACCACATCGTGGCCCAAATGGAGGCTGAACGCGGTCTCGACCGCGCGGCGGCTATCGCCGACATGCGTTTCTGCTTCATCGGGCGCGTGTGCGAAGACACGGTGGTCAGGCCGCACGAGAGCCGCGAGCATGCGCGCAGCATGCTTGTCGATCGCGTGCTGACCGGCACCTATACGGCCATACCCGCCTTCGCGGCCATCATGGCGCTTGTGTTCTGGCTTACGTTCGACGTGGTGGGCGCCTGGCTTTCGGAGGTTCTGGACGCCGGCATCGGGTGGCTTACCGACGTGACCGCCGCTGCGCTGACCGCCGCCCAGGTGAACGAGGGGCTGCGATCGCTTGTCATCGACGGCGTGTTCAACGGGGTGGGAAGCGTGCTCAGCTTCCTGCCGATCATCGTCACGCTGTTCTTCTTCCTGTCGCTTCTTGAAGATTCCGGCTACATGGCGCGCGTGGCGTTCGTCATGGACAAGCTGTTGCGCAAGATAGGCCTGTCGGGGCGCAGCATCGTGCCCATGCTGATCGGATTCGGGTGCACGGTTCCGGCCGTGATGGCGTCGCGCACGCTGCCGTCCGAGCGGGATCGCAAGATGACCATCCTGCTCACTCCGTATATGAGCTGTTCGGCTAAGCTGCCCATTTACGCGTTCTTCACGGCGGCGTTCTTCCCGACGAGCGGGGCCTTGGTGATGGTGGGCCTGTATTTCGGCGGCATTGCGGTGGGCGTGCTGGTGGCGCTGGCGTTGCGCCGCACGTTGTTCTCGGGCGAGGCCGTGCCGTTCGTCATGGAGCTGCCGAACTACCGCATGCCCAGCGTGCGCAGCGTCGGTCAGCTGCTGTGGGAGAAGGCGAAGGATTTCCTGGAGCGCGCCTTCACGGTCATTTTCGTGGCGACCATCGTCATCTGGTTCTTGCAGACGTTCGACTTCAGCTTGAACATGGTGGCGAGCTCCGAGGACAGCATGCTGGCCGTGGTGGCCGGCTGGATCGCCCCGGTGTTCGCGCCGCTCGGATTCGGGGATTGGCGGATTTCGACGGCGCTCGTCACCGGCTTCATGGCCAAGGAAAGCGTCGTGTCCACGCTGTCCATCCTGTTCGGCAGCACGGCGAGCCTGGTTGCCGTCATGAGCTCCGTGGCTGCGTTGGCTTTGCTGGTGTTCTGCCTGCTGTACACGCCGTGCGTGGCGGCGGTGGCGGCGGTGAAGCGCGAACTGGGCGGGAAGTGGGCGCTCGGCGTGGTGTTCGGCCAGTTGGCGGTGGCGTGGGTTGCCGCGTTCGTCGTGCACGGCGTGGGAACGCTTGCGGTGGACGCCGGAGGGAACGCGTGGACGCTGGCGGTGGGCGCGCTGGTGGCGGTGCTCGTCGTGCTGGCTTTGGCGCGCATGCGCTCGCGCCGCGCGAGGGGAAGCGGATGCGAGTCGTCGTGCGATGGCTGCGAAGGCTGCGCGCAGGTGCCGGTGCCGCGCGCGGCTGACGGGGACGGCGGGTCGTTCGAATCCGAGCCTGCGCGCGCCGATGCGCAGCATGACGATCGGGCGCGAAGGCGCTAGAGCTTCAACGAAGGCGAAACGGGTGGCATCGAGGCTGCCCGCCGCCCTGCCGCGTCGAGCCGTTCGCGCGGGCGGCCATGCGAACGCGTGCTTGGGAATACGGGAGGATTGACTGCTGATGGTCGAGATGGACGGTGCGGCGTTGGGCTGCATTCTCGTGGTGGAGGACGACCCCGACATCAACGCGCTGCTGGGCACCGTCATGACGCGGGCCGGCTATCGCGCGGTGCATGCGTATTCGGGCACCGAGGCGCGGCTTCATCTGGAGCGCGAAGCGTTCGACCTGGTTTTGCTGGACATGATGCTGCCGGGCATGGACGGCCCGGAACTGATCGCGTTCATGCGCGGCGATCGGGGGCTGAAGACGCCCGTCATCGTGGTGTCGGCAAAGGCGGGGCTGTCCGACAAGGTGGACATGCTGGCACAGGGCGCCGACGATTACCTGGTGAAGCCGTTTCAGCCCGAAGAACTGGTCGCGCGCGTGCAGGCCGTGCTGCGGCGCGCGGGCGCCGCGTTGCCGGCAGAGCGCGAGGAGTCGTACTCGTTCAAGAACCTGCGCCTCGATGCGGCTACGCGCCGGGTGTTTCTCGGTGGCGAGGAGGTGGCGCTGACCGCGCACGAGTTCGATATTCTGCACGTGCTTATGCAGGCGCCCGACAAGGTGTTTTCGCGCGAGTTGCTGTACGAGCTGGTATGGAAGAGCGGCTACTACGGCGAGGACAACACGGTCAACGTGCACGTGAGCAACATCCGCAAGAAACTTGCCGCCGTCGAGCCGGATGAAGAGTACGTCAAAACCGTTTGGGGCATCGGCTTCAAGCTGTCGTGAGTCTTTCGGAGGTCCGGACGGGGCTGGTGGGATTGACGGGGGCGAACGCCTCAATTCGCCACGGAGGTTTCCAGGTTCTGTCAAAACGGACGAGTTTTGCGGGGATTTTTCGCCTCTTGCAGGCAGGTTGCCAAGGGGCGTTTTTCATCATGCCTGTTCAGAGGCTTGCGCGTTGCATTTATCCTGACTTGAGGACCAGCAAAACTCGTTCGTTTTGACAGAACCTCGATGAAGAGGGTGTGGCGGAGCGACGATGGGAAAAGGATGTGGCGGGACGAGTGCGTGGTTCGTCGGGCTCGGGCGGCCCGGCGGGTTCGACGGCGCGTCGGCCTCCTGCTGAAAGCTCGACGCGCGATCGCATCTTTATTCTTTCTTTATCCTTTCTTGAGGACTTATTTCACGTCGGGGCGGTAAGGTTCTCTCGTGCGATGGCGAGCCGAGATCGACGAGGTCCGCCCATTGCGAAGCGACGATGAGGAAAGGCAAGCGGAAACCATGGAATCGGTTATCGAGACAAGAGGGCTGACGAAGCGCTACGGCGACGTTTGCGCGCTCGAAGACGTGAGCGTCATCGTGCGCCGCGGCGAGGTGTTCGGCCTGGTGGGAGACAACGGAGCCGGTAAATCGACTCTGTTCAAGCTGCTGTGCGGCCTTGCGTTTCCCACCGAGGGCGAACTGCGCCTGCTCGGCGCGAGCGCGCCGCGCAACCTTGAGCGGCAGCGGGCGCGCATCGGGGTCGTCATCGAGCAGCCCGGCTTCTATCCGGCCTTGAGCGTGGAGAAGAACCTGGAATGCTGCCGCATCCGCAGGGGCGTTCCCGGCAGGGACGCGGTTTCGCGCGTGCTCGACACCGTGGGGCTGTCGTACGCGAAGGACCGTGCGTGCCGCGACCTGTCGATGGGCATGAAACAGCGGCTGGGCCTGGCCATGGCGTTGCTGGGGGAGCCGGAGGTGCTTATTTTGGACGAGCCGACGAACGGGCTCGATCCCAGCGGCATCGTCGAGATGCGCGTTCTTCTGCAAAGGCTCAATCGGGAAAAGGGCATCACCGTGGTGGTGTCGAGCCATCATCTGGCCGAGCTTGAGCAGATGGCCACGGTCTACGCGTTTTTGAGCAAGGGCCGGCTTTTGGAGCAGGTGGGCGCCGAGGAGCTTCGTGTGCGCTGCGCCGACTGCATAGACATCGCCGTGTCGGACACCCCGCGCTACGCGGTTCTTTTGGAAACCGAGCTGCACCACGACCGCTACCAGGTTCTTCCTGACTCCACGGTTCGCATTCTCGACCCGCAGCACGGCATCGAGGCGTTCAGCGCGCTGGCGAGCGCGCACGGCATGGGCGTTTCCAAGCTGGAACGTCGAAAGATGTCGCTTGAGCAGTACTATCTGGAAATGAAGGAGCGGGGGGCAACATGCTGCTGAACTATATGAAAAGCGAGTGGTACCGCATTGCGCGGAGCAAGGAAGGATACCTGCTCGTGGGCGTTTTGTGCGCGATCGTGCTGGCTGCGAACGTGCTTCTGGCCGTCATGGCCGGCACGCCCGACTTCCCGTACGCCACCGCGCGTTTTTCACTCAGCAACGTGATCATGTCGCTGGGGGCGTTGTTTCTCATGGCCGGGCTGCTGGTTTGGCTGTTGTTCGGCGACGATCGCAAGAACGGCACGCTCAAAAACGAGATAGCCCAAGGGCTTGCGCGGCGCGACCTGTTCGCAGGTAAGTGCCTGGTGTCGATTGCGTGGGGCTTGATGGGGCTGGCGGTCATCCTGATCGTGTACGTTGGCAGCGCGGCGCTGCTTCTGGAAGGCCCCGTTTTAGAACCTGCGACGCACCTGGTCAAAGGCGTGCTCTCGGCTTTGCCGTTCACGGTGGCGTGCGTGGTGCTGGCAGTTGCCGCGTGCATCGTCTCGCCGAAGCCCGCCAACGCGTTTATGATATGGTTGACCGTCGTGTGCCTGGTTCCCATGGCGCTCGACGCGGTGGGCCGCGTGGTCGAGCCGGTGGCCGTGCTTGCCAGCTGGATGCCGTACAACTTCTTCGCGAACGAGGTGCTCATCAACATGAGCGGCGCGGCGGAGTTCTTATGGGATACGCCGCAAGGCTTGGCGAAGTGCCTGATCTCCGGGTTCGCGGGCATCGCGGCGTTCTCGGCGGCGGGCTTGTGGCGCATTGGAAAAACGGAACTGTAGCGGAAGGGGGAGGGCATGCCGAACGGGGCGTTCGCTATCGCGCTGCTGCTCGCGCTGGGCGCGGCGGCATGGTTCGGCATGCGCTGCTTCGCGCTCAAGCGGTCGCTGCGTCGCGCCGATCGCGAGCTGCGCGATATCGTGGAGCATCTGGAGGACAACCGCATCGTGAAGATGCCGTGTCCCGACCGCGACCTGGAAGCCTTCCTGCGCACCGTGAACCGCGCGCTTGACGGCATCCGCCGCCAGTCGGTGCTCTACGCGCGTCGCGAGGTTCAGCTGAAAGAGCAGATCGAGCGTATAAGCCACGACTTGCGCACGCCGCTCACTTCGATCCAGGGCTACTTGGCGCTTGTCGATGCGGGACCTTTGAGCGAAGAGGATCGCGCGGCGCTTGCCACGGTCGAGCGCAAGGCGGAATCGCTGCAGCGCCTGATCGCGCAATTCTACGAGCTTTCGCGCGTGCGCGGCGAGGGGTTTTCCCTGGAGCTTGCAAAGGTGGACGCGGCAAGGCTGCTGCGCGAATCGATCGCGGGACAGTACCGGTTGCTGGAGAGGCGGGGGACGAGCGTGCGCGCGTCCATCCCGGACGGCCCGCTTTTCGCGCGCGCGAACGCCGATGCCGTGGAGCGCGTGTTCGCGAACCTGGTGCACAATGCCGGCAAGTACGCGGCAAGCTGCTTTGTCGTGGACGCGGCGTACGCGCGCGAAGGATCGGCGCCGTGCGGCGGCTGGGTGACGGTGTCGTTTGCCAACGATGCCGAAGGCATCGACGAGCACCAGGTTGCGCGCTTGTTCGAGCCGTTTTACACGGTCGACTCCGCCCGATCCCAGGAAAGCTCCGGATTGGGGCTTTCGATCGCGCGTCACCTGGTGGAGCGTATGGGCGGCGCGCTTGATGCGCGCGTCGAAGCGCGGGACGCGTCGACGTGGATCGTGTTCGAGGCTAGATTGCCCGCTTGTCCAAGCGATTCTCGGTAGACGCTCGGGGTGGCGCCGTAAATGCGCGCGAACAGCTCGGCCAGCCGTTCGGGACGATAGCCCACGGTTGCGGCAGCTTGCGCGACGGACGCGCCGCTCGAGGCGAGCAGTTCGGCCGCGCGTGCGCACCGTTTTCGCTGACGGTATTCGACGATGGTGCACCCGTAGGCTTGCTTGAATGCTCGACGCAGCTTCGTTTGCCCCATGCACGCGATGCGCGTCAGTTCAAGGGCGCTGACGGGATCGGCCAGCCGTTCGTCGAGGCGTTTCCGAACGCGTTCGATCGCGCGGGCGTCTTCGCGCGAAAGCGCGCTTGCGAACGGGCTTCTTGCTTCGTCGATGCCCGACCGCGCGGCTAGGCTGCGCGACTTGTCCACCACAAGGGCCACCGCCTCCTCCACCTTGCTTCGATAGAACAGCCGTGCCGATGCCCCCGTGCCGCGGTACGCTTCGATTTGCTTCATCAGCACGATCATCTCGGAAAAATCGGTCAGTCCGTCAATGCTTGCGAACGCATCTTCGGCGGAAAAGGACTCTCCGCGGTATATCGCGCCCAGGTAGCGTTCGTAAAAGGGCGGCGTCAGCATGATGCCCACGCTGCGCAGAAGCTGGCCTGCTTTGTGGGAGGAGTTCCAGGAGCATCCTTTGGTGGCGTGCCCCTCCAAGTACGGGGCTTTTACGACGAGCCCCGTGTCCTGCCTGACGTACGATCCTGCTTGCAGGTAGCTCACCGACACGAGTCGCGGATGAAGGCAGTGCTGCTGAAAATCTCGGCGAAATCTCATCGAGGTAACCGATACGGCGAAATCCCGATTCGCGTACACCCAATAGTAGCCGGATGCCTGGTCTTCGGGCGCGTAAAAGAAACGCCCTTCGCGCAGCGGCGTAGCGTGCCCGTCGGCGCTCGTGCGCGGAGCTTCGCGCATGTTCAGGTCGCGTACGCAGGGCAGCACGATGTCTTGCATGATATTGAACGTAGAGCCTTCCTGTCGATTCAACGCGACCTCCTTGCGATTCGACGCGTTTGCTCTCTTGCGCTTGCGCGTTGCTTGCATGACTCATAAGTTAGATAAAGTTAACATAAAAGGAGGAATGTGCGGCATCGCATGCCGTCGTTCGCAATAGTCACACGTTCCGAAGGAGACGCCATGACTCGTCAGCAAGAAAAGCGCGCCGTTATGCTTGAGCAATCGCCCGGAAGGCTGATGGCGTCGTTGAGCCTTCCGGGCATCGTCGGCATGCTCGTCATAGGCTTGTACACGTTCGTCGATGCCATATACGCCGGTCAGCTTATCGGCGTGGACGCCATGGGCGCCGTTTCGGTGGCGTATCCGTTCACGTTCGTCAGCTCTGGCCTGGCGGCCATGATCGGCATGGGGTCGGCTTCGGTGCTCTCTCGCGCCATCGGCGCGTGCGACCAGCGAACCATCGAAAAGGTCATGGGAAACCTTGTGGTTGCTAGCGTGGGATTTTCCCTGGTCATCACGGTGATCGGCGTCGTGTTCACGCGGCCGTTGCTGATGCTGACGGGCGTTGAGGGCCCGATGCTCGACATGGCCGTGTCCTACCTGCGCATTCTTTTCATGGGAAGCCTGTTCGTCAACTTCGCGCAAAGCTCGAACATGGTCATGCGCGGCGAAGGCGAGCTTGTTCGCGCTATGGCCATCATGGGCGGCGGTGCGGTTCTGAACATGGTGTTGGCTCCGTTGTTCATCCTTGCCTTGCGCGATCAGGGGCTGGGCATCGAAGGAGCGGGCATTGCCACCGTGCTTTCCCAGGTTGTTCTGGGAGGGGTCATGCTGTGGTGGTTCGTCAAGCGCGCGAAAACGGCGCGTATCGGACGGTTGGCCATTGATCGAGACGTTATGTCCGAAGTTCTGAAGGTGGGCGTGTCGGCTTTTCTCATGCAGGTGCTGACGCTGGTTCAGCAGGCCGTCGTGTACCGAGCCGCAGCTGAATGGGGCGGACCTGAATGGCAGGTGCTTTTCGGCGCCGCCATGCGCATCCAGGCGTTCGCCTTCATTCCCCTGTGGGGCATGAGCAACGGCTACCAGCCGGCGGTTGGAACGAACTTCGGCGCGGGAAGGTACGACCGCGTGCGCAAGGTGACGGCGGCTTTCTGTTTGGGATCGACGGGCTTGGCCTTGGTGTTCTGGGTTCCCGCCATGCTGGCTCCGCACGCGGCGCTTTCGCTTTTCATTACCGACCCGGCCATCGTGGCCATGGGCGCACAGGATTTCCGCATCCTGTTCTTCCCGTACGTTGCCATGGGGGCTATGGTCATGGGCATTACGCTGCTGCAGGCCGTTGGGCAGGGAGGCAAGGCGACCGTCCTTGCGCTGGCGCGCCCCATCCTTCTGTTCATTCCGCTGGTGCTGGCCGTTCCCCGCATTGCCGGTCTGGGCATTCACGGCGTGTGGCTGGCCTGCATGCTGACCGACTCCCTGTTGGCGGTGGCTACGGTCATCGTGATGGTCTCGACGCTTCGCCGGATAGGATCGGGCGCTCGGCCTGCTGGCGCATGCGAGGCGCCGCCTGATAACGAGGGTCTTGCGCAAGCGTAGGGCCTTGCGGGACGGACGGGTCGGGCGGGACGCAAGGCGTTGCGAGCGCCTCGCGCCGCTCGGCTCGGTTCGGACTCCGCTCGGCTCGGCTCGGACTCCGCTCGGCTCGCCCGCCCTTCGTTTGCGAGCGAGCGGCGGGCGCGCTAGCGTGAAGCGGCGTTGACGGCGGCCACGGCTCCGTCAGCTACGGCGGTGGCCACCTGCCGCACCTGCTTCACGCGAATGTCGCCGGCGGCGTACACGCCGGGCAGCGCGGTTTCCATGCGCTCGTTCGTAAGGATGTACCCGTCTTGCAGCACCAGCTGGTCCGCGTAGAGCTGGGTGTTGGGGGCGCAGCCCGCGTATACGAACACTCCGCAGCCGGGATCTTCGATTGTGCGCGTGCTGCCGTCTGCGAGCGATACGAGGTCGATCGCCTCCACGCGGTCGGCGCCGTGCAGGGCACCGACGGCCGTGAAAGGGATCACTTCGATCGCGGGGGTTGCTGCCACCTTGCGGCGGAATTCGTCGACGCAGGCAAGTTCGCGCTCCACGCACACGATGCGAACGCGATGCGCGAAGCGCGCGAGGAACAGCGCTTCTTTGACCGCTCCGTCCGCGCCTCCGATGACGTAGACGCTCTTTCCGCGATAGGCGGCCCCGTCGCGCGCGGCGTTGAGTCCGCAGCCCTTTCCCGTCAGCTCGACTTCGCCGGGCACGTCCAAGACGCGCGGCGTGCCGCCGTTTGCCAGCACGATGCGCGGCGCGCGGTAGACGTCCGTGCCGGTGCTGATCGTTTTGATCTCGTCGGCAAGCGCAACGCGTCGAACCTGCTGGTACGCGATGTCGACGCCCGCCGCGATCGCCTGGTCTTGCAGCCTCCGCGCGAACGCGGCGCCGGATTCCGCTTCGGGCATTCCGGCGTAATGGGTGACGGTCGATACGCTTCCGATGATGCCGCCCACCGACTCCCGCTCCAGCACAAGCGTCTTGAGGCCGCGGCTGACTGCGTAGATGCCGGCGCTGATGCCCGCTGGTCCCGCTCCTACGATGACGATGTCGTAATCGTGCATGATGATGCCTCCTTCGCATGGCGTTTCGTCCATTGTAGGCGCGCGTGCTTCCGGGGTGCCCGCACCTTTGCTTATCTGCCTATAACGATGCGTTATGGATGCGGTCGGGGTGCGGTGGCTGCTTCGCAGGCGCTTGGCTCGCAAGTCCCTGCCGATCCGCGGGCGGCGCTTGTCGCGTCGGCAGCGCCCGGAAAAGCGGTCCGCACGTCTGCTTTTCGCGCAGGCGGCGCAGGTTAGCCGCTATCATGGGCTTGTTGAGAAACCCGACTGCCGACGGCATCCGTCGCTCTATCAGGAGGAAGGCCCTTATGAACCTGGTTTGCTTGGATTTGGAAGGCGTGCTGGTCCCGGAAATTTGGATCGCGTTCGCAAAGGAGACCGGCATCCCGGAACTCGAGCGCACCACGCGCGATGAGCCCGATTACGACAAGCTGATGGCGTACCGCCTGAACATCCTGCGCGAGCACGGCTTGGGCCTCAAGGAGATCCAGGAGACCATCGCGCGCATCGATCCGCTTCCGGGCGCCAAGGAATTCCTGGACGAGCTGCGCGCCACAACGCAGGCTATCATCATCAGCGACACGTTTACGCAGTTCGCGATGCCTCTCATGGCGAAGCTGGGCTGGCCTACGCTGTTCTGCAACGAGCTCGAGGTTGCCGAAAGCGGCGAGATCACCGGCTTTCGCATGCGCTGCGAGCAGTCGAAGCTGACCACGGTGCGCGCGTTGCAATCGTGCGGGTTCGACACCATCGCCGCAGGCGACAGCTTCAACGACTTGGGCATGATCAAGGCCGGCAAAGCGGGCTTCCTGTTCAAGAGCCCCGATTCCATCAAGGCCGACAATCCCGAGCTGCCGGCCTTCGACGAATACGACGACCTGTTGGCGGCCATCAAGGCAGCGCTGGTTTAGCGTCGCCGTCTTCAAGCGGGCGGCGCGCTGTTCTCGGCGTACCGCCCGCCTTCCATGAGAGCAGCGTGGCCGAGTTCGCAATGACCACGATCGATCCTGCGTTGTGCACGAGCGCCCCCACAACGGGATCGAGCACGCCCGTCATGGCCAGGGCGATTGCGATGAAGTTGAGGGTCATCGAGAACGTCATGTTCAGCTTGATGGCGGTCATCATACGGCGAGAGATCGCAAGCAAGTGGGGAAGGGCTGCGATGTCGTCGTGCACGAGCGCTATGTCGGCGGCGTCCACGGCGATGTCGCTGCCCGTTCCCCCCATGGCAATGCCCACGGTTGCGCGCTTGAGCGCGGGCGCGTCGTTGATGCCGTCGCCCACCATGCATACGGGCTCGCCCGCTGCTTCAAGGCGCTCGATGGCGGCGGTTTTGCTTTCGGGCAGGCAGTTGGCGCTCACGTTCTCGATGCCGACCTGCGCTGCTATGCGCCGCGCCGCTCGGTCGTGGTCTCCTGTCAGAAGGATGGGCTCGATGCCGAGCGCCCTGATGCCCTCGATGGTTTTGCGCGCCGTGTCCCGCACGGTGTCGGACAGGGCGACGAATCCCGCTGCGCGCCCGTTCACGGCGGCGAGCACCAAGGTGCATCCTTGGTCGGCGTGCGGCAGCGAGGACGCCTCGATCCTTTCGATGCCGAGAACTCCCTGTTCCAGCAAAAGCCCCCGGTTGCCGGCAAGCACATCGTTTTCTTGAACGGAGGCTCGAACGCCGCGCCCGGGGATCATCTCGAAGGTTGCGGGGGGCAGGGGGTCGGCTGCGCTCGCTTTGGTTGTCGCGTGCTCGCGCCACCCGCGTACCACCGCCTTGCCCAGGGGATGCTCGCTCATGCTTTCCGCTGAGGCAACCAAGGAGTACAGGCGATCGCCCCCGCTTACGGCGGTTACCTGCGGCTGTCCGTGAGTGAGCGTTCCCGTTTTGTCGAACGCCACTTTGCGCACCGTTGCCAGGCGTTCGAGCGCATCGCCTTCGCGCACAAGAATCCCGTGCTTGGTCACGTTGCCGATGGCCGCCATAATGGCGGTCGGCGTAGCCAGAACCAGAGCGCAAGGGCAGAATACGACCAGGATAGTGACCGCTCGGATGATCTCGCCCGTGACCATCCAGGTGCCGCCAGCGGCCGCCAACGCCACGACGACGATCCACGTAGCCCAGCGGTCGGCCAGCCGAACGATCTTGGCTTTGCCCGCGTCGGCAGATTCCACCAGGCTGATCATGCGGGCGAGCGAGCTGTCCTCGCCAACGCGCTCGGCGCGCATCTCGAACGCTCCGAATTGGTTCACCGTACCGCTTTTCACCTGGTCGCCCGGTGCTTTGTCCACGGGAAGCGGCTCGCCGGTCATCACCGATTCGTCAATGGAAGTGCAGCCGCTGATCACGGTGCCGTCGACCGCTACCGTTTCTCCTGGAAGCACGCGCACAACGTCTCCAGCCTGCACGTCTTGGGCGGGGACGGTGCGCACGTCGTCTCCGTGCACGATACGCGCCGTTCGCGGGGACAGTTTGACCAGGCCCTCGATGCCTGCCCGTGCTTTCGCTACCGTCAGCTCCTCCAAAAGCGCGCCAAGCTGCATGATGAGGGCGACTTCGCCCGCGGCGAAATTCTCGCCGATGGCCACCGCGGCGATGAGCGCCATGGAAACAAGGACGTCGGCTTTGACATCGAACTCGGTGACCAGGCCTATGACCGCGCCGATCACGATGGGCGCGCCGCATAAGACGATGGCGATCCATGCCGGATCGAAGGGGAGCAGTCCGGGCGCGAAGAAGCTGACGGCAAGCGCCAAGGCCGAAACCGCCAGCAAGACGATGTCTTTGCGGGTGCCGCCCGCATCCATGAGCTCTTCCACCTTTTCCAACGTCGGTATGCGCACCGCGACCATCTCCTTATACATATACCTATAGGGGTATATGTATAATAGCGCGCCGATAAAAATTATCCAAGGAAAACTTTTATGGTATGAAGCATGTTTCGCTGTCGTATAGGGGAGTAGCGGGGACCTTGCGCGCGAAAAACCGCTTTCGCTGGCAGGTTTTTGCGTTTAGGGGTTGTCGCATCCGTCCGGGTAGGCGTCTATGAACGCGCGCCGTGGAAGCCCAAAGCTATGACCAGGCAAAACGGAAAGCACGCTGTGCTTCAGCGAAGGGAAGGCTCGACCCGACGACCTCAAACCGTCAAAACCTGCCAGCGAAGGCGGTTTTTCGCGCGCAAGGTCCCCGCTGCGAGGTATGCGGCGGCCGAACCCGGGTCGACGACCCTGTCGTGCAGCCGCTCTCGGGTCGGCGACCTTGCCGTGCGGTCGCTCTCGGGTCGGCGACTCTGTCGTGCAGCCGAGCCCCGGCTTCAACTGCGCGGCAAGGCGAAGCGCGGCGGTCGGAAGCAACGGGGCGGGGCGTCGAAGCGACTCGCACGGTTTTTCGCGCGCGTAAAACGCCGAACGCTGCGAGCAGGTTGTGATCGCAGCGTTCGGCGTTGGGGCGCGGTGGCTCTTGCGCGCCGTCACTTCATGTTCGAAAAGCGCTCCACCGCTTTCGTGAAGCTTTCTATGGTCTTGTCGGCGTCGCCGTGCTCGATGCCGTCGCGTACGCAATGCTGGATGTGTCCCTCAAGAACTACCTGCCCGCACTTGTGAAGCGCCGATTTTGCGGCGTTGATCTGCGAAAGCACGTCTTCGCAAGGCACGTCTTGGTCCACCATGCGGTCGATGGCCTGCACCTGCCCGATGATTTTCTTCAGCCTGCGATGCAGGTTGTCGGCGTCCATGCACTGCTTCATGACGTTCCTTTCGACGGCGCCGCATGTCCCGTCGTTTGCGGCGCATGCTCGTATTGTACTGGAAAAGCGCAGCCGGCGCGTTCGGGCGCGACGCGGTAGCGCTTCTCGAACCGCAGGAAGAACGCCACCAGCAAACCGGCCGCCATAAGCGAGAACGGCACTCCCGCAAGGCTCGGCCACGCGTATCCGGCTCCTGCGTTGAGCACGGCCTGCCCGATCATCGCCCCGAACGCGTTGCCCAGGTTGTACGCCACCTGCACGCACGCCGACCCGATCATCTCGCCGCCGCCGCGCCCGACGTTCACCATGAGCAGCTGTTGGGGGCTGGATACGAAGAACATGCCGAACGCGCACGCGAACATGAGCGCGGCGGACGATGCCTGCGTTCCCGAGAACAGGAAGATAAGCGCGAGCATCGCGCACCCCACGGTCTGCCCGATTGCCGACGTCTTTCCCGGCGTGGTTCGGTCCGATACGCGCCCGCCCGCCAGCGACCCGATCACCATGCCCAGCCCCGCCAGCACCAAAAGCGCGGGAACCTGGGATGCGGAAAACCCTCCTACGTCGGTCAGCCAGGGCGAGACGTAGCTCCACCAGCAGAACACGCCCGTGTTTCCCAGCAGCACCGCGCCGATGACCAGCCAGGGGCCGGGTTTTTTCAGGAAACGGAACTGGCCGGCAAGGCCCGCGTCGGGAATGGGATCGACGCGCGGGACGAAGCGCAGCACGAGCAGCAGCGACCCGACGGCCCAAACCGCGACGAAAAGAAACGCCGCGCGCCATGACATCATGCCCGCCAAAAGCGTGCCGCCGGGCACGCCGAGCATGTTCGCCATCGTCTGGCCGAGCACCATGATGGAGACGGCCTGGCCTTCGTGCCCCGGGTCGGCCAGCTTTTTGGCCGCGATGGTGGCGGTGCCGAAGAACGCGCCGTGGGGAAGTCCCGAAACGAAACGGGCCGCCGTGAGCGCTTCTGCACTGGGAGCTGCCGCGGCGGCGGCGTTGCCGACGATCATCAGCGCCACGAACAGGAGCAAGAGCCTTTTCGGAGGCACGCGCCTTCCGAACACCAGAAACAGCGTTCCTGCGCATACGCCCAGGGCGTACGAGGATATGAAGGTTCCGGCGTCCGGGACGCTGACGCCCAGGCCGGCCGCGGCGATGGGGAGGATGCCCATCATGACGAACTCGGAAAATCCCAAGGCGAACGATCCGGTGGCAAGGGCTATGAGGCTTCGTTTCATGGGTCGGTGCGGTCCTTTCGAGATCGAGCCGACCCAGTATGCCACCGCTGCTGCGGGCAGCGCGGCGATTTTACCAGGATTGAACGCGGGTTCACAAAATGTGCGGACGTCGGGCGGGCGGCAGCCTCGGCCGCGCACGCGGCAGCCGCAACCGCGCACGCGGGCTAGGGCTGCAACCGCCTCAGCCGCCCGCCCGACGACTCAAATCCCTATTCGCCCAGCACGTTGCCCACGCGCACGCATTCGGCGCTGGCTTCGTCGTCGGGGTAGTCCTTGGCGATGACGGAGTCCGCTACGATCAAGCCGGCTTCCTCGGCTCGATGCTCCCAAAGCTCCATCCATTCGCCGTCGTTCCAATCGTACGAGCCGAACAGCACCACCGTGCGACCGGCCAGCTTAGGCTCCACTTCCTCGTACATGGGAAGAAACTCGCCGTCCTCCAGCTCCTCGTCGCCCATAGCGGGGCATCCCAGGGCGAAGGCGTCGTAATCGGCCACGTGGGATGCGTGGAAGTCGGACGCTTGGAAGATGTCCGCCGTGCTTCCCTTCGCGCGCACGCCCTGCGCTATAAGGTCGGCCATGGCCTCGGTGTTTCCCGTTCCGCTCCAGAAAACGATTGCGATCTTGCTCATGTCATGCTCCTATCGGGTTGGTGTTCCTTCGCTGGTCGAGCGACGCGGACGCGTTGCCGAAACAAGCTGCGCGCCCGCGTCGCCCGACGCCTGCGTCGGGGTTCGGCACGTGGTTCTAGCCGGCGGCGCGAAACGCCTCTGCGGCGGGGAAGTCCTCGTCAAGCGAGGCGAGGCATTCCAGGGGAACCCCCTCGTCGAACAAGCACTCGTACACGGTGGTGCAGTTTTTGTAGCAGCAGAAGCATGCTTGGGCGTCGCGTTCCTGCGCGTATACCTTCCAGCAGCCGCTGCACAGGAAGTTCTCGCCGCGGTTCTCGATGAATCCCACCACATCTTCGTAGGGGTAGCCCAAGAAGAACCCGATCTCGTGGGGGAACGAGCAGCAGCCGGTCAGCTGGCTTTTCACGTCCGTTCCGCAGATGCGGCGGTGCAGGCGCTCTATGCATGTGGAAAGGCAGGAGGGGTCGTAGCCTTCCTTGCGCAGGTATGCCGCTACGTTTTCCTGCTGGATGCTCAGCTTGAGAAGATGGGGCCGGTACACGTATACAAGGGGGCCGGCCGGTCGTCGCGCCAGCACCTCGATGCGCACGCCGCACGGTGCCAGCTTGACGCGCGCGGTGCGAAGCGCCTTCGAGAAGCTGTCCTGGTACTCGTGCGGGTCCACCGGGTTCGGTCCGTTTCCGCGAATTCCCGGCACCGATTCGTCGCGGCAGGTGAACAGGTTGGCCGGCTTGAGCGCTGCCAGCACGGGGGTGCAATGGTGGATGAGCTTTCGCTCGAAGTCCAACCGGTAGTGCATGTCGTCCATAATATCCGTTCTACTCGGAAAAGTTAGGTTAGGGTAACTTATAACGAACGAAGCGGTACGCGTCAAGGGATGCGTGCGAAAAAAGCTGCAAGATGCACTCGATTGCGCTGCGGCGGAGGGGGCCGCGCGCCAGCGACGCGGCGCGAAGGGGGCTTTTCGGCGTCGGCATCGTTTCGCATGCCCGTTCGCGGCAGGGAAGGAACCGGTCGCAGGCGGGTATCGGGGATGCCGGTTGACCTTGTAATTGTTGCAACCCCCAGGATGGACCCACGCCGAAAGCGATGAGCGCCCGTTTCGGTTTTCATCCGCTTCGTTTCCGTTACGAACCTGTCCAAGCAAGAGCAGCGAAGAAGAAGGAGGCAGAACCATGAAGGCAACCAATAAGAAGACAGCAGCGAAGAATGCTTCGGTCCGCTCGGCGGCGTCGGCATCGTATCCTGGCGCAGACGAGCTTGTGGCTCGAATCGGCCAGCTCCATGGGCAAGAGCTCCGCTGCGCCGTGCGAGGGCTTGACGAAGCCGAGCTTCTGGCGTTCGCGGCATCCGATCGGGTCAGCCGCGCCGCGCGCATCGCCGCCACGGCCGCGCTCGACGACGTCGACCTTTTGATCTCGCTTGCATGCGCCGACGTGGCGACGTTCGTCCGGCGCGACGCCTTGCGCCGCATCGAGGAAGTGCTCGACGGGGGTCCTGTCGCAGCTGAGAAGATCGAGCGCCTGCTGCCGTGCCTTGGCGATCCCGACCTGATCGCGTTCGCCGTGGCCCTGATGGACGAGAGCGGCTTCGACTGGTGCGCGCGCTGCGATCGCGGCGTTGGGCACGTGCTGTGCGCGGCCATGAGCGGATGCCGCTCCATCAACGAGTCCGTTCTGCTGGAAGACGCGTTCGCCCAGCTGGCGCACTGCCGACCCGACCTGCGCGCCGACCTGCAGGCATGCACCCCGGAAAGCTTCATTCCCCGCACCGTGTACACCCCCATGATCGCGAGCGGACCGCTGCTCGTCGACAACGTGGCGTAATCGACGAAAGAAAAGATAGGAGCCCGCTATGAGAAAGACGAACACGCGCAACGCCTTCATCAGGCAGATGCTCGAAAACGAGCGCCTTATCGAGGCATCCCCCGAGTTCAGCTACAAGGCCCTTGTCAAGAGCCGCCAGGATTACGACGAGCTGTATCGCCGATCCATCGAAGAGCCGGAGGCGTTCTGGGGCCAGATGGCGTCCGAGAACCTTGATTGGTACCGCGGCTGGGACGCGGTGGAGGAGTACGACTTCAGCTCGGACGAGCCTTTCGTCCGCTACTTCCGCGGCGGACAGATCAACGTGTCGTACAACTGCTTGGACCGCCACCTGGACGGCCCGCGCCGCAACAAGGCCGCGCTCATCTGGCAGGGGGAACCTTCGGAGGAAGTGGACGTCTACACCTACCAGCGCCTCCACCGCGAGGTTTGCAAGGCGGCCAACATGCTGTCCAGTTTGGGCGTGAAGCGCGGCGACCGCGTGGTGCTGTACCTGCCCATGGTGCCGCAGCTGGTCATCTCCATGCTGGCGTGCGCGCGCATCGGCGCCGTGCACTGCGTGGTGTTCAGCGGGCTTTCCGCCGAAGCGCTCAAAGACCGCATCGAAGACTCGGGCGCTACCGTGGTGATCACCGCGAACTACGGGTACCGTTCCGGCAAGATCCTGCACCTCAAGGACATCTGCGACAAGGCTGTGGAAGCATGCCCGCAGGTCAAGCACTGCGTGGTGGTGCGGCGCATCGAGAAGCGCACGGAAATGGCGGCCGATCGCGACGTGTGGTGGGACGACATCATGGCCGGCGAGGCTCCGTCGTTCGAGCCCGAGCGCATGGAGTCGAACGATCCACTGTTCATCCTGTACACAAGCGGCAGCACGGCGAAGCCCAAGGGCATCGTCCACGGCAGCGGCGGGTACCTTCTGTACGCGACGCTCACCACGAAGTACTCGTTCGACCTGAAGGAGAACGACATCTTCTGGTGCACCGCCGACGCGGGCTGGATCACGGGCCATTCCTACCTGGTGTACGGGCCTTTGGCCAACGGCGCCACGGCGCTCATGTTCGAGGGCGTTCCCAACTATCCCAAGCCCGACCGGTACTGGGAAGTGGTCGAGAAGTTCGGCGTGAACGTTTTGTACACGGCTCCGACCGCCATTCGCTCCATGATGAAGGACGGCGAGCGCTGGGTGAACGAGCACGACATCAGCAGCTTGCGCTTGCTGGGGTCGGTGGGCGAGCCTATCACGTCGAAAGCGTGGCTGTGGTACTACTCGGCCATCGGCCAGGGCCGATGCCCCATCGCCGACACCTGGTGGCAGACCGAGACCGGCGGCGTCATGATCACCACGCTGCCCGGCGCCGTGGACATGAAGCCCGGATCCGCTGCGCTGCCGTTCTTCGGCATCGTGCCCAAGGTGGTGGGTGCCGACGGCGAGGAAACCGCGGCGGGAGAGTCGGGAAGCCTTATGATCGCGCGCCCGTGGCCTGGCATGATGCTGGGAGTGCACGGGAATCGCGATACGTTCAAGAACGTGTACTTCCCGGTGCCGGGCGCGTACTTGACCGGCGACGGAGCCTATCGCGACGAGGATGGGTACTTCTGGATCACGGGCCGCATCGACGACGTCATCAACGTGTCGGGCCATCGCATCGGCTCGGCCGAGATCGAAAGCGCGCTCGTGTCCTGCCTGCAGGTTGCCGAAGCCGCGGTGGTGGGATACCCCCATCCGGTCAAGGGCGAGGGCATCTACGCGTACGTGACGGTCAAGGAGGGCGCGGTCATCAACGACGACTTGCGTGACGAACTGCGCAATCAGGTGCGCGAGGTCATCGGGCCTATCGCCACGCCCGACGTGATCCACTTCGCGAAGGCGCTGCCCAAGACCCGAAGCGGCAAGATCATGCGTCGTATCCTGCGCAAGATCGCCGCCAAGGAAACCGACAACCTGGGCGAGATATCGACGCTTTCCGAGCCGTCCGTCGTGGCGCAGCTCATCAAGGAAACCGGCCGCATGAGCGCCTAGCCGGTCGATGGAATGGAAGAAGGGCCGCATCGAGGAAAGATGCGGCCCTTCTTTTGCGTTGCACCCGAATTTCAAGCTGCCCTTTGGTTCAAGGCTGCCGTGCGGGCGGGAGCCTCGCCGACCGAGGGCGCCGTTCGTTTCGCCCGCACGGCGCGCATGCGCGCCGTTACTCTTCTATCAAGGTGGATATGTGCAGAAGGTAGTCCTCGGGGGAATCCGAGGTCAGATACGAGTTCACGTCCATCTCGAAAATGGGCCCCGTCTGGGTGAACCCCTCTTCTTCGATGTAGGTCAGCAGGTCGGCGTAGGATTGCGCGACCGTACAAGGGCCTCCCTGGTGCAGGATGACCGCATACGTCCCCTTGGGCTTGCGCAAGATGCGCCCGTCGAGCTTCTCGGGGTTTTTCGGCGGATCGATCCAGGTGATCAGCTTGGTGTAGCGAAACGCTTCAGCGTGCTCGGCGTCCGGGACGTCCACGATCCTTCCCAGGGGAAACGTGGCAACGCTCGCGGCGGTCCTGCAGAACCGCGCGTGCTCGCTGATGGCTTGGGCGTAGGTGTGCTCCGTGTGCGAGCACGCGATGTCGGTGGTGATGAAGCAGAGCTCGTCCCAGTTGGCAAGCGAGGGCTTGCTTTTGGGGAAGCGAAGCGCGCGCTGGGTGATGTAGCGCATCTTCTCCATCATGCCGATGCGCGCGTTCAGCACGTCGCGCTGGCGCTGCAGGCAATCGATGCGTTCTTGAATGCTTCCCAAGAACAGCTCGGTGGTGCGATGGTCTAGGTAATCGCGGATCTCCTTCGTCGACATGCCGGCGTCCATGAAGAAGCGGATGGCGTCGTAGAGGTACAGCTGCTCAAGCGAGTAGTACCGATAGCCGTTGTCGGCTATGATCTTGGGTTTTAGCAGGTCGATGCGGTCGTAGTGGATCAACAGCTCCCTGCTGATGTTGCACATGCGAGAGAATTCTCCCGACGAGAGCAGCATGGGCTGCCTCCTTTCGCGGGCGCGGCGCGGCGCCGGACGATCTTTGGTGCGGCACGGCGCGAGCGACCCGGCTCGAATCCGACCGTTGGTAAAAGGAAATATTAGCACGCGCGCGTACGCAATCGGTCGCGGAAACGGGCAGCGAGGGGAACGCGCCCGCAAGCGACCGTCAATCTTGCGTAAAAAGAGCCGGTACCTGTCAGAAAGTTCTTGATTTCCGACAGGTACCGGATTATTATGTGCTCCTGCATTATGAAAGGTACCTGTCAAACCTTCTGGGGGAGCGCGATATGGACGAGAATTCGAAGTGCTCCAATCACGGGGGCGAAGGCATCGAGGCGGCGGCGAATCGGATCGTCGACGAGCCTGCGCTCGACGCCAACGTGCTGCTCTACGAAAAGCTCGTCGCGCTTCAGCACCTGCTTATACGAAGACGGTTCTCGGTCGAAGGCGGAAGTCCTTTGGCCGATCCGACGCGCGGGCAGGGCAGGATCTTAGCGCTCCTGAAGGTGAAAGACGGCGTGAGTACGAAAGACATGTCCAACGTGCTCGACATCAGGACCTCGTCGCTCAACGAGCTTCTGGGAAAGCTCGAAGGCAAGGGCTACGTTTCCCGCGAGCAGTCGGAAGAAGACGGGCGCGTGATGGTGGTCAAGCTTACGGATAAGGGCCGGGCCGTCAAGCAGCCTTCCGCCAAGGAAGGCCCTGCGGATATGTTCGACTGCCTCGAGGAGTTCGAGAAGGAGCTGTTCGGCTCGTACCTCGATCGCGTCGTGGCTGTGCTTGAAGACGAGATAGACGAATGCGAAGAAGGCGGCTTGGAAGCGGTTCGCCGTCAACGCGAAGAGGCGTTTCGAAGGTTGTTCGGCGAGGATGACCGATTCGATGCGGAAGAGGGGCTTCCCCACTTTGCGGCGTTCGGGGCGTTGGCCCATTTTGAAGGATTCGATTCGTTCGGCGGCAAACGGCGCGATGGTCGCGACGGCACCCGGCGCGGCGGTAGGCGAGGAGGCAGCATACATGAGGGAGCATAATAAGACGAACGTCCCGGACTCGAGGAGGAGCGTCGTGGTGGGCGCGTCCTCCGTTGCTCCGGCGAACGTGATCGATCCGTTTGCCGAAGGCGCCTTCTCCGGCGGCTTTTCCGAGGAGATGCGGGCCATGGCGTTCGGGCTGGTCTTGCAGCTTGGCGAGGACGACTCGGATCTGCGCGCCGCGAACGAAGACGGCGAGATCGTTGGGTCTGCGGCTACGTTTCGCCTCGCGCACCAAGAAGATATAGCCACCATCTGCGATTTCCGCTGCGCGCAGTCGGTCGAGTACTGGGGGCTCGCCCCGTCGGGCGATGCGTGCAGGCTGTTCCATGCCGAGACCGAGGCGTTCCTGCGGCGTACGCTCAACACCAGCGTGTTCTTCGCGCTGGTGGAGCAGGGCGGCGAAGTTGTCTCGATGTCCGGCCTGGAAGCTGCCGACCGCATTCCCACCATCAGCGCCCACGGCGGCGCCCAGCGCAGCGCTACTGTGGTTGCGTGCTACACGCCGCCGCAGCATCGCGGCAGGGGGTTCATGCGCCGCATGCTGTCGGCATGGACGTCCATGGCCCCTATGCTGGGCATCGACACCATCTACATGGAAACGCACAACGATTCGATGCGGCACCTGGCGCAATCGGCCGGCTACGAGCATGTGTCCGACAAGTACCGTCTGACCCTGCCCGTGGGCGAGCCGCTTGGCACCGACGCCGATTCTCAGGTGCGGTTGGTCGCCGCCTGCTAGCTTGGCGGGGTTTGCGCTCCGTTAGTTCAGCGCTATCGTGGCGGACGTGCTGACGGGGGCTCGGGGCGACTCCGATGCCGCGGCGTACGCCGCCGTTGCCTGCGCGGGGTCCTGCCCTGCGTCGACGGCGGTCATGAGCGCTTTCCAGTTCTCGGGGTCGGGTGTGACCAGCCACAACTGCGTTTCCTCGTCGATGCCTCCGGTGTACGGACCGCTGGTGGCGTGCACGGTGATCTGCGACCCATCGACAAGCTCGTCGGCCCACAGCGACTGCGTTTCAAGCGTCACGTTCGTGGTGACGAACCCCTGCAGGGCTCCAAGCAGGGTCTTGGTTTGCGAAGGGTCGGCGAACGCCAGCTGGATGAGGTTCACCATCATCTGCCGATCCACCACCTGGCGCATCATGTCCTGCTCCAGGTTGTAGTCGCCGTAGCTTGTGCGGGCGCGCGAAAGCGCCATCGCGCGCCATGGCGTCAGAGTCTGCTCACCCTCGGCGAACTGCTCGTTGGGGTAGTCCTTCGTGTAGAAGCTGTAGTCCAGGGCGTACGGCAGGTTCACGTTCAGGCCGCCGAAGTGCTCCACGATGCCTTGGAGCCCCTCGAACCCGATCACGACGTACTGCGTCACGTCCACGCCCGCGACGCTCGAAACCGCGGCGCACTGGGCTTCGGGGCCTTGGTCGCAGTACACCTGGTTGAGCTTCGACACGCCGCCGTCCGGCGCTACGTACTTGGTGTCGCGCGGAACGGTGACCAGCGATATCTGGTTGCGCTCGAAATCCAGGCGCATGAGCATCATGAGGTCCGCGCGCCCCGGGGCGTAGGCGCCCCAGGAGTCGTCGCCTATGACGAGTACGTACTGGGCGTCGGGGTGCTCCGGCTGGGCAAGCGGCGCATCGCGCACCGTTTGCGCGTCGAGCGCGTCGGTTGCGGTCTTGCTGTCGGGTTGCTGCGCGGCGGAGCACGAGCAGAGCAGCGCCGCCAAAAGCGCTCCCGCCAGCACGAGGATCGCCTTCCCGACAAGGCTCGTCTTTCCCGTTTTCGTCATGTCCACCCTCCCTTTGATGCTGCTGCATTGTCGCGTCTGCGCGCTCTATGGTAGCGCACGGCGGGTCTTGCGGGAAAGCGCTCTCTGGCCGAGCGGGAAAACCGCCCTAATCGAGCCGCGTCGCCATCTGCGGAAAGCCGTTGGGGCGCTTAAATCGCTCGCTCGCGGGGCATAGCCGTGCAATTTCGCAAAAAATCCTTTTCCCAGGTGGTTCTTGCGGCAAAACATGACCAGACGAAGGTCGTTTGCCGCTATAATTATGCACTTGGATCGCCGTGCTGGTAGGGAGAGACCGCAGGTGACGGCGTCCGAGTTCCCGCGAGCGAGATCGGTTGGCGGGAACCCCTGTCAATATTTGATCGACAATGGAGGAATCGAATGGCATCTACCGACGCGCCCGCGCGCTCTGCGTGGTCGGGCAAATGGGCGTTCATCCTGGCTGCGGCCGCTTCGGCCGTGGGCTTGGGAAACATGTGGCGCTTCCCGTACTTGGCCGCCCAATACGGAGGCGGCACCTTTTTGATCACGTACCTGGTGCTGGTGTTCACGTTCGGCGTATCGCTGCTGCTGCTTGAGACGGCGCTTGGCCGCAAGACCGGCCAATCCGCCATCGGCGCGTTCAAGAGCTTCGGCAAGAAGTACGCGTTCATCGGCATTTTGGCATCGGTGGTGCCGTTCATCATCACGCCGTACTACTGCATCATCGGCGGCTGGGTGACGAAGTACACTGCTGCGTACCTGATCAACGGCCCCGAGGCGCTTGCCGACGGCGGCGACTTCTTCACCGGGTTCATCACCAGCAACACCGAGAGCTTCCTGTGGATGCTGCTGTTCATGGCCGTCGTGTTCATCGTGGTGTCCCTGGGCGTGAAGGGCGGCATCGAGAAGGCCAACCTGGTCATGATGCCGGCGCTCATCATCATGGCCGTGGGCATTTCCATCTACACGCTCACCATGCCCGGCGCTCTTGAAGGCGCTCTGTACTACCTGGTGCCCGACTTCAGCAAGTTCTCTCCCGAACTGGTGATCGGCGCGCTCGGCCAGATGTTCTACAGTTTGTCGCTCGCCATGGGCATCATGATCACCTACGGCTCTTACCTGGACAAGAAGTCCAGCCTGACCTCGAGCGTCACGCGTATCGGCGGCTTCGATATCGGCGTGTCGTTCCTGGCCGGCCTCATGATCGTGCCCGCCGCGTTCGTGGCCATGGGCTCGGGCGAGGCCGTTGCGGAGAACTCCGGCCCGTCGCTTATGTTCGTCATCTTGCCCACCGTGTTCGCGGACATGGGCGGTGCTGCTACCATCATGGGCTTCCTGTTCTTCCTGCTGGTGCTGTTCGCGGCGCTGACCAGCGCTATTTCCCTTACCGAAACCTGCGTCTCCATCGTGCAGGACGGTGCCGGCTGGTCGCGCAAGAAGGCACTCATCACCGTTATCGGCGTGGTGGTCGCAGCGGGAATCTTCGTCAACTTGGGGTACAACGGCCTGTCGTTCATCGAGCCGTTGGGTCCGGGATCGAGCCTGCTCGACTTCTTCGACTTCATCTCCAACTCGGTGATCATGCCTATCGTTGCTCTTCTTACCTGCGTCTTCGTTGGCTGGATCATCAAGCCGAAGACCATCATCGACGAAGTGGAGCTGACCGGTCCGTTCAAGATCAAGAACGCCTGGGCGTTCATGATCAAGTACGTCGCGCCGGTGCTGGTGGTCGTCATCCTGGTGGCGTTCGTCGCTCAAACGTTCGGGCTGATCAAGTTCTAGCGTCGCTTTGCGTTCGCCTGTCGCATGTTTTCGAAGCGCCCCGCATCGTCGGGGCGCTTCGTGCGTTGAGGTGCGGCCTGCCCGATCCGGCGCAGCGCCGGATCGGGTAGGCCGCACGAGGCGGCGGGCCGCCAGCCCGCACGGGCGCGCGCCGGAAAACATTGTCGCCCCAAACGGACGCTTTTCGCCGTCAAACCGTCCGTTTGGGGCGACAATGCCCGTCGTTTACTGCGCGCAATCCGAAAGGTAGCGTTCCATGAACGCGACGCCTACCTTGCCAAGCCAGGGATACACCGCGCCGCACCCCGATTCCGCGCATGCGCTGAAGAAGTCGGAGGCCCAGCAGGTTACGTGCGGCTCGAACTCTTGGAGCGCTTTTTCCCATTGCCGGTATTCGTCAAGGTTGTCTTGGTCGAGCGCTTCGATCAGGCGGGTATGCAAGTAGGCCATGAACGCCGACTCGATGGCAAGGTGGTCTCCCGGCTCGCGCGATCGGTCGCGCGCTAGGGAAAGCCCTGCTGCCCGGTAGCAGCTTTCGGCATGCAGGGCGGCTTCGTTAAGAAACGGAGTGGAAGGGATGTCCGCGTGGTCGCGTTCGTCCCTGAACCTCATTTCGGTGATCGCGATCAGGGGTCGTTTGGGATGGGTGAACAGTTCGGTGTAATCTCGCCTGAGCTCTGCCTGCATTTCTTTTGCGGTGGGGTTTCGGCGGCGGATTTGATCCTCGTGCTCGAACATGGCAGGCAAGGGGTCGATTCCCGCGTCCTCGAATATGGAACGCATGTCTTCGAACACGCTGCCGCCAAGGACGCCCTGTGCAAGCTCTTTGGAGGGATTGAGGAGAAACATCGAAGTCAGCCTGAAGAAATCCGCGCATCCCAGAAGGTACGAGAGATCCGGCTGTTCTTCATGGTTGCTTGAAAGCGTGCTGGTCATGAAGGGTGCTCCTTTGCTATTGCGACGAACAAGGCGGGAATACCCGAACAGCATGGTATTCCCGCCAGGTGTGGATTGCGCTCGGGGCGGCTTTTCAGCTTGGACGCTGGCTGCGCTCAAGCTGCGAGCGCAGGGTTATTTTCCCAGCTTGAGCTTCGAGAGGCCCAAGGTTACAGCCAGCAGCCCGACGCTCACGATGCCTGCCGCTACGCACCATTCGATCATTCCGGGGAAGTACGCTCCTGCGGGCGCTCCCGGCGCGGCGACGGGGCCTGCGAAACCGATCAGCGGGTTGTGCAGCTGCGATTGCAGCATGTTGTACTTCACCAAGAAGATGGATGTGAAAGCCAGGATGGCGCCCGCAACGTGCAGGCTCTGCGTCTTTTGCAGCAGCAGGGCGATGCCGATTGCGGAACAGGCCACCTCGATCCAGAAGAAGGGCGCTCCCGGACCGCTTGTCAGCCAGGCGGCAACGGCGGCTTCTTCGCCCACGGCGATATACAGTCCGCTGAACGCCTCGGCCAGCGAGAACACCAGCTCGGCAACAAGGAACAAGGCGACGACGCGCGAGAAGCCGCAGGCTACCTTCGCGTTCATGGGCAGGTACCCGCTGCGGTCAAGCACGGCGTATGCAACGACGAGCAGCGACCCGCCGGCAACGACGGCGGCGATGAAGAACGAGAGCACCAATCCGGGGTTGTTCCAGATTGGGCGTGCCACCTGAAGCGCGAACGCCAGCGAAGTGATCGTCACCAGCAGCGCGGCTACGAATACCGCGATAGCCAAGGGGCGCACGGATGCCTCGGTTTTCTTTCCTTCGGACACCTTGACGAGCGCGATAGTGAACGCGCAGCCCAGCACCACGTAGGCGATCAGTATGACGGTATCCCAGAATAGGGGAGACGCGATCTGGAAGCTGGTCAGGATCGAGAACGCACGGAGCGGATTTCCCGTGTCCACCAAGATGAACAGCCCCGCGCACAGGCACCCGCATGTCACGGAAACGAACGAGGCCACGCGCGCGTAAGGACGGTATGCCTCCAGGCCGGAGAATACGAACGGCGTCGAGGCGAACAACAGGCATCCTGCAGCAACGCCGGTGAACAGCAGGAAGCCTACGATGTAGAGCCCCCAGGTGATGTCGTTGCTCAAATGCGCAACTTGCAGGCCGTGTATCGCCTGAAAGACGAAGCACGCCGTTCCCGCAAGAGCGAATGCTGCGAACACCCCCAGCCAGATGGCGGTCGAAGAGCGTTTGGTCATGGTCGGTTCAGTCATTAGAGCGCTCCTTTACGCCAAGTAGTACACGGAAGGCTCCGTGCCCTTGTCTTCCAGCAGACGGACGGTGGGACGTCCCGCGATCGCGCGCGATACGTCGCTGTCGGGGTCGTCGAGATCGCCCCAGTACCGCGCCCGTCCAGGACAGTGCTCCATGCACGCGGGCTCTTCGCCGCGCGCAAGGCGGTTCGCGCAGAAGGTGCACTTCTCCACCACGCCTGCGACGTGCTTGGGGGCATCGGCGTCGCCAAGGGGGAAGTCCACGGCGTAGGCGGGCTCTTCCCAGTTGAACGTACGGACGCCGTAGGGGCATGCGCCCATGCACATGCGGCACCCGATGCACTTGTCAACGTCTTGCACCACGATGCCGGTCTTGTTGTCGCGCCAGGTCGCCCCAACCGGGCAGACCTTCGCGCAGGCGGGGTTCGCGCAATGCTGGCATCCGACGGGGTAGTGCATCATGGTCACCTGAGGGTACGTTCCTTTCGCGGTGTCAGGGTAATCGCCTCCGTCGGTGAGCACGCGGTTCCACCACATATTGTTGGGAAGGTTGTTGTTCGACTTGCACGCTACCGCGCATTCCGTGCAGCCGAAGCACAGCTGCAGATCGATCGCCATTCCGTAACGCATGCAGGGTTCCTCCTTTCTAGATGGTTGCCTTCTCGATTTCGATCAGCGTGTCGAAGTAATAGCTGTTCGCCACCACGGGGGTCACGTTGTATCCCAGCAGGTCGCAGTAGAAACCGTCGACGAACTGGTCAAGATCCCAGCCGTGGTCGATCACGACCATGCCGGGTCGAATGCCGTTGTTGAACCTTACGCGCAACGTGCAGGTGCCGCGGTCGTTGAACATGCGAATGTAATCGCCGTCGGAGATGCCGCGCGCTTCGCAGTCCACGGGATTGACGGCAACGTAGGGTTCGTCTTCGAACTCCAGCAGCCAAGGCACGCGCGTGTACTGCGTATGCACCTTGTACTTGCTTCGCTCGGAGGTGAACACCAGCGGGTACTTCTCTGCCAGGGGGTTTTCCCTCCATGCCTCCATAGGCGGTTCCCAGTAGGGTAGTCGCTCTTTCATGAAATCGATTTTTTGGCCGTAATCGGTGTCGAGCGGAATGGATTCCTGGTAGAACTGCAAACGGCCCGTCGGCGTGCCGTAGGTGCCTTCTTGCCCCATGACGCGATCGTCGGGCTCGAAGGTCAGGACGGATCCTTCCTTTTTCACGCGATCCCAGGTAAGGTTGATCTTTTTCGCCGTGGGGTTGTCGAATACGGCGTTCATGAGCTCGTCGATGTCCTTGAAGTCGTACTCCTGCAAATCCATCTTCTCGAACAGCATCTTGAAGATGTCGAAGTCGCTCTTCGACTCGTACAGGGGCTCTGCGGACTTCGCATTGTGGAACACGTAGCGCGTGTCGTCGCCCGAAGCGGTCTCGGTTTCGAAGTAGTGGCAGGCCGGCAAGACGATGTCAGCGTAGTTCGTGGTGCTGGTTGAAACCACGTCGGCCACTACCAGCAGCTCCACGTCTTCCAGGAACTTGCGCCAGCGCACGCCGCCTACCTGGGTGCCGAATAGGTTGTGGTCCCAGATATAGAGGGTCTTGATGTTGATGTCCTTGTCGCCGTACTTCTTCGACTCCATGCAGTTGAGCAGGGCGGGCGAGTAGAACACCTGGCTGCCGGGCGCTCCCTTGGGGTTGGCCAGGCCGTAGGGCATCCAGCCGATGGAGATCTCTCCGCGGAACATGCCCTTTGCCGTGTTGCCGGGGTGGCCGTACTGGCCGGCGATCATGCACATAGAGAGAATCGACGAGAACGTTGCCATGCCGTTGGTGACGTGGTCAAGGCCAAGGCCTATATTGACGGAGTTGTGCCCGTCTTGGACCATGTGCGCAAGCTCCCTGATGGTTTCGACGGGAACGTCGCAGATCTGAGATGCTTTCTCAGGAGTCCATTCTGCTACGCGTTCAAGCAGCAGGTCGTATGCCGCGGTCACTTTGACGCCTTCGATAGTGAACGTGCCGCGGATAACCGGATCGGGTATCTCGCCCAGGGCGCCCAAGGTTCCATCTGCGGCGCGCACGACGCATTTGTCCTCGGGCGTGCCGGCCGTGGCTTTGCCGATATCGCTCAGTCGCAGGTACGTGCCGTCGGTTTCCTTGACGAGACACGGCGCCACGGTGTCCGAGCGCAGGAAATCTTCTTTAGCCAGGCCTTCGTTTACCAGGACGTTCGCCATGGCCAAGGCAAGGGCGCCGTCGGTGCCGGGGTGTATGGGGACGAACAGGTCTGCCTTCGAGGCTGCGATGGTGAACGTTGGGTCGATGACGATCATCTTGGCGCCGTGCTCGACCTTTGCCCGCAAGAAGTAGTGGAACGTTTGACTATCGCCTTCAGAGGGGTTGAATCCCCAGATGAAAATATGCTTGGCGTTCTTGAGATCGTTTCGGCCACCGCCGCCCGCTCCCTTGAACCCGCCTACGATAGGCGGAAACGACGCGTAGAACACGCGGTCTTGAGCGGCGTCGAGCAAGGTCGCGCCCATGGCCGAGCACAGGCGTTTGCCGTGCTGGGAGTCGGGGGTGATGTTGCCGGAGCCGCACAGAAACGCGTTGGCGCGAGGGCCGTACTTCTCGTTGACTTCTTTCCATTTGTCGGAAATGGTGGCGATGGCTTCATCCCAGCTGATCTGCTCCCATTTGCCCTCGCCGCGTTCGCCCACGCGCTTCATGGGGTACTTCAGGCGATCTTCGGCGTACACGCGCAGCGCATGGGTCAGCCCCTTGTTGCAGACACGGGTCACGTCGGGGTCGCTTTGCTTTCTGCGGGATGTTTTGACTATCTTCCCGTCGCGGACGTGCACGTTCATCTGGCAACCGGCTCCGCAACCTCCTCGGCAGGTTCCGGGGTTGACAACCTCTTCGCTCGTGCTGGCTTCCTTTTCGCTCGCGAGGGCGAATTCGCTTCCGTACAGGCTCGACCCCAGGCCGGCTGCGACAGCTGCCGCAGCGGAGCCCTTCAGAAAGCTCCTTCTTCCTATGGCAGCGCTTAGGGCTGTTCCTTCGGCGTGCTTCATGCGTATGCTTCTCCTTCTTTCTTGAAGTAGCGGTTCTGTTGGCGGGAATCGCTTGAGATTCGCTTGATGTCATGGAGATGCGCAAAGCTTCGCGCGTGAACTTTGCGGACGCTTCCCCCAAGCAGTCCTTCGCCGTGCTCCCCGTTAACGGGCGTCAGTATCTTAACGAGGAAAGAGCGCGGGGGAAGGTTCGCATTTTTTATACGCCCATTCGATTTAGCTTTGCGCTTTGCCTGCGACTTTGCGGACGGCGAACCTGCCGTCGGGGAGCAGCGGGGTGTTGCCGTCAGGGGAGACACTCGGTATTATCAAGGGATATGCTCGGTCGAGAGGAACGAGGGGAAGGGTGCCGTGAAGCTTGAGCATGTGAGGGAATTCGTTGCGTTGGCCCGATGCGGCAGCTTCCAGGAAGCCGCCGACAGGCTGTACGTTGCTCGTCCCACGTTGAGCAACCACATGAGGGCTCTTGAACAAGAGTTGGGATTCGATCTGTTCGATCGTTGCGGCAGTAGCGAGTTGACCGATGCGGGCGTTGCGTTTCTCGACGGCATGGAGCGGGCGCTGGAGGCCGTCGATCGGGGGTTGGATCAATGCCGCGAGCTTGCAAGCTTGCAGGAGGGGCGGGACTGCGTCGTGAACATATCGCTGCGCTGTTCCGTATTCGAGCTGCGCGCTGCGCTTGAGAAGTACTGTCCTTGTCGATACGCTTTCGTGAGCTACGACAATAAAAGGCCGATGTTGTACCCGTTTACGCAGGATAGCGCCGACGTCATGGTCATGTACGACCTCGACCTGCTTCCGCCTTTGCGGATGGAGGTTCTGGGGATGGGGCTTCAGTACGAGCCGTACGGACACGAGCCCTGCGCCATTGCGATGAGGGAGAATCATCCGCTGGCGCAGGGGCCTTTGACGCGCGAGCGATTGCGCGGCGCGGAGATCGCGCAGCTTGACGTGATCGAGTCGGAAAGCTGGAAACGCATCATCATCGCTATGCTGGGCGACGATATGGGGTTGAGGTTTCGTTTGATCCCCATGGACAACTTGCTGAACTTTTGGACCGTTGACCTGGGGGATGCGGTTTTCATTTCCATGAAGTCCATGCTGTCGCAGTATTTCGCCCGGCGGGAGGGCTACGTGATCAGAGACCTGGTCGACGCGGGCCCCTTGCTGATGCCGCGGAGTTTGGTGTATCGACCGATTTCCGAAAGGCCTTGCATAGCGCCTGTTCTCGACGTGCTTCGCGAGCACCTTTGCCGGGAGGGCGACGAGTGCGCGAAGTGACGTATCGGGGAAGGAAGGAGGTACGGTGAAGATAGAGCTTTTGAGGGAGTTCGTGACGCTTGCCCATCACGGGAGCTTTCGCGCTGCATCCGAAATATTGTTCGTTTCTCAGCCTACATTGAGCAACCATATCAAGGCGTTGGAGCAAGAGCTGGGGTTCGAGCTGTTCGATCGGTCGCGCGATAACGAGCTGACTGACGCCGGCGCCCTTCTTCTGGATTCCGTTCAGTCGGCTTTGCTGATAATCGATGCAACGCTTGAGGAATGTCGGGGAATGACCGGCGCATGACGGCGCGCTGAATCGCGCTGCCGGCCATTGTCGATCCGAAAACACGTTTTTGGGCCCAAAAACGTGTTTTCGGATCGACAATGGCTCACGTGTAGCGACCTGCGCGAGGCGGCGGGCCGCCAGCCCGCACGGGCGCGCGCCGGGGAACATTGTCGCCCCAAACGGACGCTTTGACGCCGAAAACCGTACGTTTGGGGCGACAATGCGGTCCGGCGCGGTCCGGCGCGCGAAGTTGCATGCGCTGATGGGTTTGCTGATAGGTTGCGTGGGGTCTGTACGCGCAGGCGCACGGATCCCTTTCATTTGCTATCATGGTTCGATACGTTTCAAACGCTTGAGAAGGATTACTCCATGTCATTGTCCATCGGTATCGTCGGCCTGCCGAACGTCGGCAAGTCCACGCTGTTCACCGCCCTTACCAACAAGGGCGGCCTTGCTGCTAACTATCCCTTCGCCACCATCGAGCCCAACGTGGGCGTGGTGCCCGTGCCCGACGCGCGCCTGGACGCGCTGGCCAACATCGACCATCCTACGCGCATCGTGCCCGCCACCATCGAGTTCGTGGACATCGCAGGTCTGGTGGCCGGCGCCAGCCAAGGCGAAGGCCTGGGCAACCAGTTCCTTGCGAACATCCGCGAAACGGACGCCATCTGCGAGGTCGTGCGCTTCTTCGGCGACCCCGACGTGGTGCACGTTGCGGGCAAGGTGGATCCGCACAGCGACGTGGATACCATCAAGACCGAGCTCATGCTGGCCGACATGGCCACCATCGAGAAAGCGCTGCCGCGCCTGGAGAAGGAAGCGAAGCGCGACAAGGACGGCGCCAAGAAGGTCGAAGTGGCCAAGAAGGTGCTCGCGGGCCTGGACGAGGGGCATCGCGCGCGCACGCTGGGGCTTGACGAGGACGAGCAGGCCGCCATTTACGATCTGCACCTACTGACCATGAAGCCCATGCTCTACATCGCCAACGTGGACGAGGATCAGCTGGACGCCGAACTGCCCGAGATCGACGGGTGCCGCCCCGTGCCGATCAGCGCGAAGGTGGAGGCGGACCTGGCCGAGCTGGATCCGGAGGAGGCGAAGGAGTACCTGGAGGCCATGGGCCTTGAGGAAAGCGGCCTGGCCCGTTTGGTGCGCGAAGCGTACAAGCTGCTGGGTTTGCAGTCGTACTTCACCACGGGCGTGCAGGAAACGCGCGCTTGGACCATCCCCATCGGCGCGAAGGCTCCGCAGGCCGCGGGCGTCATCCATACCGATTTCGAGCGAGGCTTCATCAAGGCCGAGACGGCCTCGTACGAGGACTACGTGGGCCTGGGCGGCGAAAAGGGCTGCCGCGACGCCGGCAAGCTGCGCCAAGAAGGCAAGGAGTACGTCGTCCAGGACGGCGACGTCATGCACTTCAAGTTCAACGTGTAAGCAGCGCGATGATGCGATAAGCTGCATAACAGCCTTTCGTCAGGTGTTATGCAGCTTTTTTATTGGGGGAACGTGCGGAGGACGAACATGCAGACGAGCGAAGAGTTGGCGCCGCTGGGCTTCGGGTTCATGCGGCTGCCGGAAACGGAACTTTCGGACGGGTCGAAGGAGATCGACATCGAGCAGGTCAAGGAGATGGTCGACCTGTTCATGGATGCGGGCTTCACGTATTTCGACACGGCGCGCGGCTACTACGGCGGCAGATCCGAGGCTGCGTTGCGCGCGGCGCTCGTCGAGCGCTATCCGCGCGAATCGTTCCAGATCGCCACGAAGCTGCCGGCGTGGCTGGCGAAGGACGCCGATCATGCGCGCGCCATGTTCGACAAGTCCTTGCGCGAAACCGGCGCGGGCTACTTCGATTACTTTCTGCTGCACAACCTGGGGGAGGACCGCACCGCCCAGTTCGACGAGTACGGTCTGTGGGACTTTCTTGCGCAGAAGAAGGAAAAGGGCCTGATTCGCAATCTGGGCTTTTCCATTCATGACAAGGCCGACGTGCTCGAAGAGGTTCTGGCCGCTCATCCGAACATGGATTTCGTGCAGGTGCAGATCAACTACGCCGATTGGGAAAGCCCGACCATCGAATCGCGCAAGTGCTACGAGGTTGCGCGCGCCCATGGCCTGCCCGTGGTGGTGATGGAGCCCATCAAGGGCGGATCGCTCGTGAAGCTTCCCGATGCGGCGGCAAACCTGCTGAGCGCGGCGCAGCCCGACGCGTCCCTGGCCTCGTGGGCATTGCGCTTCGCCGCGTCGCTGCCGGGCGTGGTTTCCGTTCTGTCCGGCATGTCCACTCCCGATCAGGTGCGGGAGAACGTGCGGATCATGCGCGACGCCCGGCCGATGGCCAGCGAGGAGCGCGCGCTGCTCGATCAGGTGCGGGCTATTCTGGACGGCATCCCCACGGTGCCCTGCACGGATTGCCGGTACTGCCTGAAGAACTGCCCGCAGGACGTGCGCATTCCGGCGGCGCTCGCGTCGCTCAACATCCTGGCGCTTTACCATGACGAGTTCCGCGCCCAGGAAAACTACGATTGGAACGTGTCGGACGGCCTCGCGTCGTCGTGCATTGCGTGCGGCGCGTGCGAAGACGTGTGCCCGCAGCATATCCCCATCGTCGAGGAACTGGCGCGCGCGGCAGAGCTGTTCGAGCGCTAAAGGAGGAGCATGATCGCGTACGACAACGAAAGCGCGTACGATAACGAGAGCGCTCGCCGCGACGGACCCGTTGTCGTCGGGTCCGGGCAGCAGGCGGGCGTCGAGCCTTTGGAGGATTTTTTCGCGCGCACGCCGCGCGTAGCGGTGGCGTTTTCGGGCGGGTGCGATTCATCGTATTTGCTTGCTGCCGCATTGCGGGCCGGGTGCCAGGTGAAGGCGTACGGCGTGCGCACGGCGTTTCAGCCTGCGTTCGAAATTGAGGACGCGCTTCGCTTGGCAGGCCAGCTCGGAGCCGATTTCGAGCTGATAGACGCCAACGTCCTGTCGCGCGCCGACATCTGCGAAAACACGCCTGATCGCTGCTATCGATGCAAGACGTTCATCTTCTCGACTATTCTCGAGCGCATGGCGCGCGACGGGTGCGAGGTGCTGGTCGACGGCACGAACACCACCGATGATCCGGCGAACCGCCCCGGCTTCCGGGCGCTTGCGGAGCTGGGCGTGATCTCGCCCCTGCGTCGCGGCGGGTTGTCGAAAGACGACGTGCGCGCCGCCTCGCGGGAGCTCGGCCTGTTCACCGCCGACAAGCCGAGCTTTTCGTGCCTGGCCGTGCACGTGCCGAAAGGCGAGGCGTTGACGGCGGATTCCCTGCTGCGGGCTGCCGAGACGTCGGGTGCCGCCCGAATCATGGCCGACCGCCGCTCCGGGGCGAGCATGGAACGCATTTTGGAGACCGAGCGCTTGACCTTGCGAAAAATGGGCGAAGGCGATTTGGACGCGCTTCGGATCATCTTGCAGGACCCCGATGTCATGTATGCCTACGAAGGCCCCTTCGATGAGGCTGGCGTGCGGGAGTGGCTCGATCGGCAGACGGCGCGCTATCGTACCGATGGTTTCGGGCTTTGGGCCGTGGTGCTCAAGGAGACGGATCGCATGATCGGACAGTGCGGGGTCACGTTGCAGGAATATCGAGACGCCCAGGTCATGGAGGTGGGCTACCTGTTCATGAAAGCGTTCTGGCATCGGGGGTACGCGACCGAGGCAGCCATCGCTTGTCGCGACTACGCCTTCGACGCCTTGGGTGCTCGCGAGGTGTATTCTTTGATTCGCGACACGAATGAGCCGTCGCAGGCGGTTGCTCGCCGAAACGGCATGACCCCGCGTGCAACGGTGGTGAAGCACTGCCGCGGGGTGCGCATGCCCCATGTGGCGTTTTCCATCACGAGGGAAGAGCGAGATGCTTTGGCCGACCGCCGCGCCTCGCAGTAGCTGCGGCGCTTTCTCCGGCGTTGCCCCAGGCGTATACTGAACGGATCGATTCAAGCAGACGAGGATACGGCGCATGCGCGCCGTGGGAGGCGGCGCGCTATGGCATACGTGTTCACGCACGCAACGGTGCTCGACGGTACGGAAGGTATGGCTCCCTTGCCGAACATGACGGTGGTCGTGGACGACGCCGGGTGCATCGACAAGGTGGGACCTGCAGCCAGCACGGTGCCGCCTGCGGGCGCGGAGGAAATCGACCTGGCCGGCGCGTACCTCATGCCCGGCCTGATCAACGCGCATGTGCATCTGTGCGGGTCGGGCAAGCCGCTGAGCGCGGGCGGCGCGGGCCGCCTCATAGACGGCGTGGTGGGCAACCCGGTGGGCAGGTGGGCGCTTCGCCGTGTTCTGCGAAGCCATGCGCAGCAGCAGCTGGCAAGCGGCGTGACCACGGTGCGCTCGGTGGGCGATCCGGGGTTCGCCGACGTGGAGGTGCGCGACGCCATCAACGCAGGCGTGTTCCCAGGGCCGCGGCTGCTTGCGTCCGGCGTGGGCGTTACCGTGCCGGACGGTCACGGCGCGGGCCTGTTCGCCCATGTGGCGAGCACGCCCGCGCAGGCGCGCGAGATCGTTCGCACGTGCTTCGCGCACGCGTGCGACTGCGTGAAGCTGTTCATCACGGGCGGCGTGTTCGACGCGGAGGTCGAAGGGGAGCCGGGCGTGCTGCGCATGCCGCCCGACATCGCCCGCGCAGCCGTGGACGAGGCGCACAAGTTGGGCATGCGCACCGCCGCGCACATCGAGAGCGCCGAAGGCGTGCGCGTCGGCCTGGAGGCGGGGGTGGACACCATCGAGCATGGCGCCGAACTGGATGACGAGCTGATCGCGCTGTTCAAGCGCAACGGCGCGGGTCGCTCGTCTTCGCTCACCTGCACCGTGTCCCCGGCGCTGCCGTTCGTAGAGCTTTCGCCCGAAAAGACGAAATCGACCGAGGTCCAGAAGGTGAACGGCCGCATCGTCTACGAGGGCATCGTGCGCGCTGCCCAGCAGGCCTTGGAGGCCGGCATCCCCGTGGGTTTGGGAACCGATTCGTCGTGCCCGTACATCACGCACTACGACATGTGGCGCGAGGTGGTGTACTTCGAGCGCATCGTGGGCACTTCGCGGCAGACGGCGCTCCATGTTGCCACGCTGGGAAACGCGCGCATCCTGGGTCTGGGCGACGAAACCGGTTCGATCGAGCCCGGCAAGTCGGCCGACCTTATCGTGCTCGACCGCAATCCTCTTGAAAACCTGGAGGCGCTGCGGGATGTGCGCATGGTCATGGTTCGCGGCGCGCTCGACCGCCATCCGCGCGTGAAGCGCCTTTCGCAGCTGGATGCGGAACTGGACGGCTTTCTGCCGAAGGCGCAGGCGTAGCCTCCCGCACGTCGCCCTGCATGTGCGGGACGGCACGCAGGGCTTCGCTTAGACGATGCCGGCCACGTAGAAGGATTCGTCCCCGTCGTAGCGTACGGCGTAGGGATGGGCGCCGTCGCCGTAGGCGAATACCGTGCAGCCCACGCTTTCCTGCGAATCGGTCCAGGCGCTGGTGATCTCGACCTGGCCGCCGACCAGCGCGGGGTCTGCGGCCAGGGGAAGGCCGTCTTCGCCGGAGGCTATGCGCAGCCGCAGCCCGTCGGACAGGGTTACGTTCAGGTGGGGAGCGGCGTTCGCCGCAGGTCCGGAGCCGGTTTCGGGGGTCGGGACCGCGTCGGCGCCTCGGGCGGCTTCGGGACTCGACATGCTTGTCGCGCCGCCCTCGTTTGGCGCGGCGGCTTGCATGCCCTGCTGATCCGTGCCGCTTACGCCCAGAACGATTCCGCCGATTCCCACGGCAAGCACCAGGCAGGCTGCCGCGGGAACCGATACGTTCCAGACGCGCCTTGCCTTGCGGTACGATTCGGTGTTCGCTCCGTTTTTGCCGAGCACCACCGTTGCGGGGACGAACGCTCTGTTCGACGCGTCGCGGTCTTCCAGGTCGGCAAGGGGTTCGCCGTCCTCGTCCTCGTATTCGTGTTCGTGTTCGTCCTCGTTCGCGTTTTCGGGCGCTTCGCAGGCCGAGGCGATGGCTTCCAGCATGCGCTCCTCGACTTCGGCGCTCGGGGTCATCCGATCGAACGCACGGAACAGGGCATCGCCCAACGCGGCATCGGGCTTGTCGGTTGACTCGTCAAGGCGCTCGTCATCGTTCATTCCGCTCACCTCCCAGCAGGGTCTTGAGCAGCGTGCGGGCTTCGCTCAAGTGGCTGCGCACCGTAGACGCCGGCGTGCCGGTGATCTCGGCGATCTCGGCAGTGCGGTATCCTTCGTAATAATGCAGGTACACGCAGGTCTTGTACTTTTCCGGAAGATCGAGCACCATGCGAAGCGTCTCGTCGCTTTCGGCATGGGCGCGGTCGTCCGGCACGTCTTCGGGAAGCTCTGCCGAGCGCTTTCGCGCCGCGCTTTTCAATATGTCGCGGCAGTGGTTCTGGGCGCACACGATGAGCCAGGCTTTCTCGTGCTCGTCGTCGTTGAACGTGCGGGGCTTGTCGAGCAGCTTGAGGAACACGGTTTGCGTCGCGTCTTCGGCGTCGGCGGAGCTGCCCAGGTACGAATAGCACAGGCGGTAGACCGTCTTCGCATGGCGGTGAAACACCGCGGCTATGTCGAGCTCGTTCGTCAGGGCTGTTTCCTTTCCGAATCTAACACGACGGGAACAAGGATTATGTCGGGATGGGATGCGATGTATCTAGTATAGCGGCAACCATGCGGTTTTCGACGATCGCCGTGCACCTGTTCTGCGGTCGGCGGAACCTGTAGAAACGATTCCGAGAACCGTCCGAAGGGGAGCGCCTTGCGGTAAGATTCTCCAAGGGCCGCATTCTTCGATGCTCTTGTTGCAGCTGCGCGCCCGTCCGCTTGCCGTCCAAGGAGGATGTTTCGAACATGATGCACGCAGCCGCCGCGCAAACGGCGCTCAAAAGCCATTTTGGGTACGAGTCGTTTCGGCCGGGGCAGCAGGGCGTCGTGGACGCCATCCTATCCGGGCGCGACGCGCTTGCAGTCATGCCGACGGGCGCGGGAAAATCGGTGTGCTACCAGGTGCCGGGCATCGTGCTGGGCGGATTGACCCTGGTGGTAAGCCCGCTCGTGTCGCTCATGGGCGATCAGGTGCGCGCCCTTGTCGAGGCGGGAGTTCGGGGCGCGTACCTCAACTCCACGCTTACGCCGGGCCAGCAGGCAACCGTGCTGCGCCGCGCGCTCGAGGGCGCGTACCAAATCATGTACGTTGCGCCCGAGCGCTTGTCCGATCCCCGTTTCGTCGAGTTCGCGCGCGAGGCCCGCATCCCGCTCGTTGCGGTGGACGAGGCCCACTGCGTGTCGCAATGGGGGCAGGACTTCCGCCCGTCGTATCTGACCGTGGGCGATTTCATCGCCCAGCTGCCGCAGCGGCCCGTTGTGGCGGCGTTCACCGCTACGGCTACGGCGCGCGTTCGCGCCGACATCGCGCGGCTGCTCGATCTGCGCGATCCGTACGAGGCGGTAACCGGGTTCGATCGGCCGAACCTTTCGTTTGGCGTGGAGCGTTTGGAGCCGAAGCGCAAGCTTGCGCGCATCGCGGCGTACGTGCTCGATCGCCCCTTGGACAGCGGCATCGTGTACTGCTCCACGCGCAAGGACGTGGATAAGGTGCATGCGGCCCTTCTTGAAGCCGGCGTGCGCGCCGTTCGCTATCACGCGGGGATGCCCGCGGCGGCCCGTGCCGAAAGCCAGCGTGCGTTCATCGTCGACGACGCGCCCGTGATGGTGGCCACCAACGCCTTCGGCATGGGCATCGACAAATCGAACGTGCGCTACGTCATTCACCACAACATGCCTGGCAGCATCGAGGCGTACTACCAGGAGGCCGGCCGCGCCGGTCGTGACGGGGAGCCTTCCGAATGCCTGCTGTTCTGGAGCGACGGCGACGTGTCCACGTGCCGCTTTTTCATCGAGCAGGAGTCGGGAAACGAGGAGCTTGCCCCGGAGGAGGCGGAAGTCGTGCGCGCCAGTCGGCGCCGCTTGCTCGAGGCCATGTGCGGGTACTGCCATACCACCGACTGCCTGCGCGCGTACATCCTGCGCTATTTCGGGGAGCAATCGTCGCAGGTTGTTCGTAACGTCAGCGAGGAGGGTCCTGGTGCTGAAGATTGCGGGGAAAGCCCGACGAAGCGGCCTTCGGGCCGTGAGGAGGGCTTGGAGCCGCAAGATTCGGCGCCAGAACCCTCCGTAGCGTCGAGTTCTTCCGGCTGCCGGCAGGCAGTCGGAGCCTGCTGCTCGAATTGCGCCGGCGCTTTCGAAGCCGTGGACGTGACCGCCACCGCGCGGGCCGTCATGCGTTGCGTGCAAGAGCTGCGCGGGCGTTTCGGCAAGGGTATGGTCGTCGACGTTCTGCGCGGATCGAAGGTGGCGAAAGTGCTCGAGATGCACCTGGACGAGGCTGCCAGCTACGGCACCGTGGATGTATCGGTTGCCCAGGTCAAAGAGATCATCGAGCTGTTGGCGGCGGGAGGGTACCTGTCCATCACCGAAGGTTCCTATCCCACGGTCGGCTTGGGGCCGCGAGCGCGCGAGGCGGCGGAGGACGGCTTCTCGCTGACCATGAAGCGCGTATCCCGCAAGCCCGAGCGAAGCCGGGAACGAAGCGCGGGCGGCCGTGCGTTCGGGTCGTCGGGCTCGTCGGCGCTCGGCGAGGTCGATTCGAGCTTGTTCGAACGTTTGCGCGCGCTGCGCAAGCGCTTGGCCGACGAAGCCGGCAAGCCTCCGTACATCGTGTTCTCCGATGCCGCGCTGCGCGACATGTGCGTCAAGAAGCCTGCGAACGACGAGGAGTTCCTTGAGGTCAGCGGCGTGGGCGCCACGAAGCTTGCCCGCTACGGCCAGGCGTTTCTGGCCGAGATAGCCGCTTGGGAGCGCGGAGGAGAGTAGGCTCTTTTCGGGCGGGGAGGAAAGCGGCTTGACGTTGCTCGGTCGGGCTCGCTTGCCAAGATGCGCGCGCCGCCGATCGGGCGCGTTCTCAGCGAAACAGGGTCATATTTCTACGAATTAGGAAGCACGTTCGGCAAGCTCGCGCTTTTATAATGAAGACGAGGTCTGCCCTGTCCGATTCGTTGAAACGAGACCGCCATGCGATACGCGTCCGCCCCGTTTTTGAATGTTGCGCACGACCCGCTTTCTTCAGGGGAGGTGAAGCGGCTTGCGAAACGGCGCTCGTTCGCGGCGCTTGCGGCGTTTTTCGCGGCATGGTGCTTGACGCTCGCGCTCGCCCTGCTTCCGTCGCCTGCGTATGCGGAAAACGTCGGCGCTGACCAGGATTCGGGAGCGTCTCCGCGTATCGAGGGGTCGTTCGATGCCCAGTCCTACGCTTCGGGGGAGCGCGCTCGGGTTACGTTCAAGGCGGAGAACTCCACGCATGCTACATGGTCCGACGTTCGCCTGGAAGCCAGCCTGCCCGGCAACGTGCGCTTGGCGGATGCGTCCGCCTCCCTTGCGGCCTCGAAGCAGAGCGTTGCTCCGGGAGAATCGATCGACCTGTCGTTCGACGTGGTGTTTCGTTCGATGACGGGCACGCGCCTGGTATCGACGGGCGATAGCGCCGCTGCCTCGCTTGCTCTGGCGGCGTGCGTGGCCGCGTTCGCGGTGCTGGCGTGCGCGACGTTCTCTTGCAAGGGCGGACGACGTTCCCGGGCTCGCGGCGGCATGTCGATTCTGATCGTCGTCGCCTTGGCGGCGGGGCTCGCGCCGCAGGTGCCCGGCATCGCGCATGCCGACGAAGCGCCTTCGCTTCAGGTGAGCGGATCCGCGGTATGCGCATCCCCGCAAACGACGATTCCCGCTACGCTGACCGTCGGGTCGGCTGCGGTTCCCGCCAGCGCGAAGATAGCGACGGTGCAGGTTGCCAACGGCGAGGCCGTTCCCGCCGGCGCGCGCTTCGCGCAAGTGGACGTGGTTTCCGACGCGCCGTTCGCCGAAGCGCTTTCCGCCAGCGCGCTTTCCTTGTCCGGTGCGTTCGAGGGATCGTCGGTTTCTGCTGTGACCCTGACCGGCCCTAACTCGGCTACCGTGCGTGTCGACGGCGATCCCGGCTCCCCTGGGACCGATGGCGTCATCTCTTTCTCCCGCGAAGCGTTCGCGGACGCATCCTCGGTGTCTGCGGCGTACGTGTCGGTTGAAGAGCCGCGCGTTGCTTTGGACGTGGCATCCGGCTCGTACGAACGCGGGGTGTTCGGGATTCCCTTGCTCGTGAAAAACGGAAAGCTCGATTCCCATGCAACGAAGGACATGATCCGATTCGACGACGATCGCATACGGGTTGAGGGCTTCTCGGTTGATGCGGCCGACGCGCATAAGGGCTTGCTCGAGGTTTCCGTGCAGGCTGGCTCGCCGGAAGAGCAGTTCGAGGTTTTGACGGCGGCGCTCGATGCTTTCGAGCCGGCCGCGTTTCGCATGGACCCTCGCCTGTTGATAGGCGAGCCCGACCTGGCTCGTGCGTATGCGCCGGCCGATGATCGACTGGTGGATGCGGCCGATGCCGTCGACGCCGTGCCGCACGGCACCGTGGACGCGACGGACGTGGCCATCCATGACGACGGTTCGGCTGAAGTGACTGCAACCGTGCAACTGGAGGCCGTCGACGGCTCGCTGGCTCTGTCGGATGCAAGCCAGATTCTGCTTCCCGAGGGCTTGGGGCTGTCCGTGGGAAAAGAGCTGGGAAGCGACTGGTTTTCGCTGACGATGCTCATTAAGGCGGAGACGGCCCAAGGGTGGCTGGACGGCTATCGTGAGCTGCTGTCCCCGCAGGTTGAAGAGCAGCCGGTCGAAGCCGATCTTACCGCGCCGGTTGACCCCGCTGCACCGGTTGGTCTTGCGGCTGAAGCCGACCCCGCTGCGGCGGCTGGTCTTGCGGCTGATCCCGATCCCGTCGTGCCGGTTGATACCGCAGCTGATCCCGGCCTCGCTGCACCGGTTGACCCTGCGGTCGAAGCCGAGGCTCGGCAGCTGTTCATGAACGACGTGGAATCCGTTTTGGCTTCCCTGCAATTCGAGCTTTCCGAGGGCGTCGTGCTCAACAAGCTTGGTATAGCGCAGGGATCCCATACGGTGTCGTGCGTCCCCGTTGCAGCGGAGGGCCAGCTCGGGTCTGCCGCGGGCGATGCCAAAACGGCGTTCGAGACGCTCGAGGCCATCGCGAACGCCATCGGGAGCTTCTGTCAGCAGGACAAGGCGTCTATCGGCAACGGCATAGCGTCTTTGCTGGGCATGATCGCCAACTTGATTGACGGCAATCCCGGCCCCAGCTTGCAGGACATCTACGACGAGTTGCAGCTGATGAAGGGACAGCTTACGCGCCTGGAGACAAGCGTGGATACTCTTGCCGTGAAGTTGAACGCTGTGGACAAGCGCGCGGGCTACTTGTCGAAATGGCACGTGGTGAAGGGTCATCTGGACTCTCTGAAAAGCTACGAAGAGCTCTATTCCAGGCTGATGGACAAGATTGAAAAGTCCGATACCGGCGCGACCTACGACGACCTGAGCGCGGCGAACAAGAAAACGCTCAAGTCGTTTGCGAACGCGATCGACAAGAAGGATCGCCTGATGAACACGACGGTCGTAGCCGAAACGATAGCCTTGGGCAGCATGCTCGAGGGCTTGGGCTCCGATGCGGTGGGCGAGTACAACTCGTGGATCGAAACGTACTACAACTGGGACCCCGAGACGTTTGTTTCGAAATCGGAGTACATGGAAAGCCTGTTCACGGCTTATGTGTACGGCTACGGCGTGTCCATGGCCTACTTGAATACCATGGACGCCATCGACGACGATGACTTCTTCGAGCCCGGTGAAGGAAGCGTATACCAGGGCTCCATCAAGCAGCTGAAGAGCCAGGCGGACACGGTGGTCAAAAAGCTGTATGGCACCGTGGCTTACGACACCTTCAACGAAAAGACGTACCTGAGGGAGAAATCAGCGTATCGTCTGGCTACGGAGCCGCGGTCTGACGGACGCATTCGCTGCTTGCTCAACGATACCGCCTACGGAACCGATCTGCTGATGAAGACCATCTACCAGGGTGCGCCTTCCAACTTCTCCGACAGCGTCGAGAAGGACGACATCCACCTGTACAAGCATTCGGGCAGCATCACACTCGCCCAGTGGCAGCAGATGTGGAAGAACCTGCCGCAGGTGCGCGGTGCTCGGAACTTCGAGAAGGTCCAGAGCGTTTACGACGAGCTGCGTGCTCTTGGGTTCGACGACGGCACTCGATTGATTCGCGGGGACTACCAGTACGGGGAATTCGGAGAATGGCATAGTGCGGAAACCACCTGGTACTGGTCGCAGTACAAACCTTATCTGGTTGCCGTAAGCGACGCTGCCTATAACAAGATTTACGACCAAGCCGGCGCGGAGCATAATCGTACGACCACGCTCGATGCCTTCAACCTGATGACGGGCAGGGTGGAGACCCATCAGGCAAGCTGGCATCATGAGGTGTACCTGGTGTTCCCGGTTTGGTGGGGCTACCGTCATCATCTGTACCCCATCGTCGCCGTTCCGTAAGCGCAGCGGCAACGCGGTTCGCTTTCGGCGCTCGATCGGCCGTGTCGGTCGGGCGCCGACTGTTGCCGCCCCGTCATGCATCCGCCATGTTGCGGCGATGTTCGCGCGCTATGATGAGCGAAACCCTCGACTGAAGGAGTTCGCCATGGTCAACGTCGTCAAGAGCGCGAGCATGGGCTCGGGCGAGCACGGATGGTTGCACAGCAGGTTCCATTTCTCGTTTGCCGAGTACTACAATCCCGACAACATGCGGTTCGGGGCGCTGCGCGTGCTCAACGACGACGTGTTCGACGCATACGGCGGCTTCGACACCCATCCTCACGACAACATGGAGATACTCAGCTACGTGGTGCGGGGCGAGCTCACGCACCGGGACAGCCTGGGCAACGGGAACCGCTTGGGTCGTGGCGACGTGCAGTACATGAGCGCCGGCACGGGAATCCTGCACAGCGAATTCAACAAGACCGAGCACCCTTTGCGGTTCTTGCAGATATGGATTACGCCCGATGAGCAGAACCTCGATCCCGATTACGGGGATCGTCGCTTCGCCTGGGAGGATCGCGTGGGCACGTGGCTTCTTGTGGCGTCGGGGTCGCAGGACGGTCCCATTCGAGTGCATCAGGACGTGCGCATTTCGGTTTCCGCAATAGGCGAGGGCGAGGAGCTGCGCTACGACCTCGAACCTGGTCGCCAGGCGTACCTCGTGCAGATCGAAGGCGAGGGCACGGTGAACGGATTCGCGCTTGAGGAGGGCGATGCCGCCGAGATCACCGCGGAGCGCGAGGTGGTCGTGCGGGCCATCGAGCCGTCGCATTACATCCTGCTCGATCTTGCAGCCGAGTAGGGGCGCCTGCTTGCTGTGCGGAGGAGGCCCGCAGCGGTTGCCGCGGGCCTCCTCCATGCTTTCGCGCAGGGGTTTTAGAGGGTCGGAGCTGCAGGCGCTTCGGGAGCCTTCGGTGCTTCGGGCGCTTCCGGGAAGGATGGCGGGTTCGAGGCGTTGCTTTCGCTGCTGCTCGCGTCGCCGCCGGAGAACGTGAGCGTCACGTCGCCGCTCATCGTGTGGGCGCTCACGCGGCGCGAAGCCGTGGCGCTGCCCGCCGGAGCGTACACGCTGCCGCTCGCCGACGAGGCTTCGATGACGTACTCGCGATCCGATCCGACGAACGAGGCGCTCACGCTGCCGCTCACGGCATCGAACTTCGCGTCGACGGCGGACACGTTCGTTGCCAGGATGTCGCCGCTGCCTATATGCGCGTCGAGGGCGAGGGTGCTCACGCCCCGCAGCAGTTGGCTGCCGCTCGTGGTGTCGAGCTTCACGATTTCGGACGCCTCGATGTCGGAGAGATCCACGTTGCCGCTCATCGTGGTGGCGCTCAGCTGAGAGCACCGAGCGTTCGATATCAGCACGTTGCCGCTGGCCGTGCTCGTCGTGATGTCGTTGGCGACGAGGCGAGCGAGCTTGACGTCGCCGCTCGCGGTCTTCGCCGTGACGGAATCCAAGCCGTCCAGGCCCGTCATGTCCATGCTGCCGCTCATAAGGTCGACGTCGAGCGTGCCGGCGTAGCTGCGCGGAACCTTTACGACGGTGGTATGGTCCTCGAACGATCCGATCATCATGATGCCGATGTACGATTCGCGCGACCCCTTGACGGTGATGGTGCCGCCGTCGTCCGTCACGTCGAAGCGCTTCCGTTCGTTCGTCCAGTACGTCACTTCGATGGCGTCGCCGTCGGTTGCCTCGATGCGCACGTTCTGGCCTTCGTCGCGTAGGACGATGGCGGTGTGGGGATTTTCCGCTTCAGGGCGGAACGTCTTCGTGGTGGGAGTCCAGCTGCGTGATTCGGTCGAGAGGTTCTCGGGATTGAACCCGGCCGCCGCGAACGCACCGAAGGAGATGGCGCAGCCGCTGACGACGAGGACCGTTGCCACGATAAGCAGCGTCTTCTTACCTTTGGACATGGGTTGCTCCTTCCGGTGCGATCGGGTTGGCGTCGGTGCGCTGCAGCTTGATGAACAGCCCCTTTACCCAGCGGGCGAACGTGTGGGTGAGGTTGACCAGGCCCTTGCTGGCGGCAAGGACGCCGAACCAGGAGAACAGCCCTATGCCGGTGCCGGTAAGCCCGCAGCCGAAGATCCAGGCGCCCGAGATCGGGTGCCCGATGGCCGCGCACCAGGCGAGGCCGAACGCGCCGATGGGCGCGCACAGCAGCAGTACGATCACGGCGGCCCACAGCGCCACGATGACGCCCCAAATGGCCATGTAGATGGAGAGCACCGTGATAGCGAACGCCAACGCCAGCGTCACCCAGATGGGGGAGAACACGGCCAGCAGCACGATGTTGAGCGTGCGGCTGCCGGTGTTCGCCTTGGCGATGGCCTTCGGAATGGGCGGCGTTTCGGCGATGATCTGCGCTGCGATCGCGTCGACGGAGCCCAGCGCGGCTACGGCTTCGTGTTCGGTCATGCCGTCTTCGATCCTGTCCTCGATGGCCTCCGTGTAAAAATTGATCGACTGCTCCACTTCGTATGACGGCAGTTTGCCCAATGCTCGCCGCAGCTCGCGTGCGAATTCTGATTTGTTCATCGGTTTGCACCTCGTTTTACGTAGTCGTAGACGTTCATGACGTCATCCCATTCGTCTAGGAAGGTGTTCAGGTAGGCGGTGCCCTCCGGCGTGATCCGGTAGTACTTGCGCAAGCGCCCGTTGTGCTCGACTGCGTACACGGTCAGGTATCCCGCTGCTTCCAATCGTTTGAGCAGGGGATACAGCGTCGATTCCGTGAGGTGCAGGCTTTCGGGAACGTCTTTGACTATCTGGTACCCGTAGGAATCCTGCCGATTGATCGACGCAAGCACGCAGACGTCGAGGAAGCCTCGCTTCAGTTGTGCATCCATTCGCATACCTCCTTTCGCCTTATACTATATGATACATAGTATAAGGCGTCAATGGGTATTGGCAAGGGATCTGGGGAAGACGACGGGCGAGGGGGCACGGTGCGATGCGGAGGGG
>NZ_PPTQ01000008.1 GCF_003340345.1 Paraeggerthella hongkongensis
CCCCGTACGTCCTTGCGTGCCCGTGTCAAAACGGACGAGTTTTGCGGCGGTTTTTCGCCTTGTCGGGGCTATGCCGCTACAAGTGTTTTACATCGTGCCTGATCAATGGGCTGTCACCTTGCATTATCCTTATCTGAGGACCAGCAAAACTCGTCCGTTTTGACACGGGCACGCAAGGACGTACGGGGAGGGTCGGCACTGCCGGCAGCAGCGGGCGCGCAAGGACGTGTGGAGGGTCGTCGCAGGCGGCAGCAGCGGGCGCGCGAGAACGCCGTCGTATGCTTCGCGTGAATTTCCAGGCGAGCATCAGGAAATGATACAATCAGACTCTACTATCGATGCGATCTTCAACCTCGAATCTCAAAGGAGGACGCATGAACGAACCAGCCTCCATCCCCTACCTTGCCCTCGACAAGGACGTCGAGGCGATCATCCTGTCCGATCGAGCCGCCGGAAGGCGGAACCCGCATGCGTTCGACGACGCGGCCATCGCGCGCCGCGAGCCGAATCCGCATGACGAGGGAACCCTTACGCGCCCCGCCTTCGCGCGCGATATCGAGAAGATCATCAACGTGCCCGCCTACAACCGCTACGCGGACAAGACGCAGGTGTTCTCGTTCATCGAAAACGACGACATCTGCCGGCGCGGGCTGCACGTGCAGCTTGTCAGCCGCATCGCGCGAAACATCGGCAGTCTGCTGGGCCTGAACTGCGACCTCATCGAGGCCATCGCGCTCGGCCACGACGTTGGGCACACGCCGTTCGGCCATGCAGGCGAGCATTTCCTCAACAAGTGCTACCACGCGCAAACCGGTCGCTACTTCAACCACAACGTCCATTCCGTGCGCGTGCTCGACCAACTGTACCGGCGAAACGTCAGCCTGCAGACGCTCGACGGCGTGCTCTGCCACAATGGGGAATTCGCTCAGCAGGTGCTGCGCATGGGCCATACTGCTACGTTTTCCCAGTTAGACGAACTGGTGGAAGCCTGCAACGCCGACGAGTCCACCATCAAGACGCTGCGACCGTCCACGCTGGAAGGATGCGTCGTACGCGTGAGCGACATGATCGCCTACGTGGGAAAGGATCGCGCGGATGCCATCGACATGGGCGTGATCGATTCCCTCGACGTATTCGACAGCACGGTCATCGGCCGCGACAACGCCCGCATCATCAACAACCTGACCGTAGACATCGTGAACAACAGCTACGGATCCGACCGCATCGCCATGAGCGAAAACGTGTTCGCCGACCTCAAACGCGCAAAGCGCCAGAATTACGAGATCATCTACGAACGCGAGGGCATGGTGCTCGGAGCGGGAAACGTGGTGGAGGAAATGTTCGCGGAGCTGTACGAGCGCCTGCTGAGCGACCTTAAGGCGGGCGACGAATCGTCGCCTGTGTTCAAGCATCACGTATCGAACCTCGTAGCGAAATCCCGCACGGTGTCGGCCGAGGAATACCTGGCCACGGAGCCCAATCAAATTGTCGTAGACTACATGGCCTCGATGACCGACAGCTATTTCACGGCTTTGCATGCGCACCTGTTCCCCAAAAGCAACAAGCAAGTCTTCGGACGCGGCTACTGCGCCGATTTGAGCTGAACCGAAAGGACGCCCATGAAACTTGTCATCGCATCCGATCTGCACGGCTCGGCCGCCGCCGTGCGAACGCTTGCCAGGCGCATTGAAGAAGAGGCGCCGGACCGCATCGTCTTGCTGGGAGACCTTCTCTACCACGGGCCCCGCAACGACCTGCCGCAAGGCTACGCGCCCAAAGAGGCGCTTGCCGTACTGAACCAGATGGCGGATTTCATCGTGGCCGTGCGCGGGAACTGCGATGCGGAAGTCGACCAGATGGTGCTTGATTTTCCCTGCATGGCCGATTACGCGCTGGTCGAAGCAGATGGACGCCTGCTGTATTGCACGCACGGCCACCTGCCCGGAAAATCCCCCGATGACGCTCCGGCGCTGCCGAAGGGGTCGGCGTTCCTATCGGGCCACACGCACGTCAAAACCCTTGAGGAGCGCAACGGCGTGCTGTTCGTCAATCCCGGCAGCGCCTCGATCCCCAAAGACGGAAGCGCCAGCTACGCCGTATACAACCAGGGGACGTTCACGCTCAAGAGCCTCGAAGGGGAAACGATCCGCGAGCAACGCTGGTAAACCGGCAAGACGCGAGGCGAAGCGAGAGGCGGCGCGGGGCGCAACCCCGGCAGCGCCCGCATCCCGCTTCACCCCGAGCCCCGCCCCGCGCTACGACACCCGACCTCGATCCACCGTGTACGTCGCGTCGGCCACCGACGCCGTCGACGCACGGTGGCTCACCAGCACGATGGTCTTTCCCTCGCGGCCGTCAAGCAGCGCCTTGAGCACGGCCGCTTCGTTCAAGCTGTCGAGGTTCGACGTCGGCTCGTCCAACAGCACGAACGGCGCATCGTGCAAAAACACGCGCGCCAGGCCGATGCGCTGGCGCTCGCCTCCTGACAGCGTATCGCCCAATTCGCCTACCGGTGTGTCCAAACCCCGGGGAAGCCGCTCGACCAGGCTGGTCAACGACGCCTTGTCGCATGCCGCTTGCAGTTCGTCTTCCGTCGCATCCGGCTTCGCAAGCATGATGTTGTCCCGCACGGAGCCTGCGAACAGGTGGGTTTCCTGGGTCATGTAGCCCTGCATCGCGCGCAGGCTTTCCGTGTTCACGCGGCGCACGTCGGTGCCAGACACCTCAACTACGCCGCGGGTCGCATCCCAGAAGCGCATGAACAGCTTGCACAGGGTCGACTTGCCCGATCCGCTCCTGCCGGCCAAGTGCACGATCGATCCCGGCTCGATGCGCACGTCCACGTTGTCGAGCACCGCGACGTCTCCGTAGGAAAAGTCCACGCCACGCGCGCTTGCGCCCAAGAACTCCGACACGTCCGCACCGTCGAGCACGTCATCGGTCTGAGGACGCTCGTCCAGAAGATCGAGAACCCGCGCGCCGCTGGCCAGCGTCTGCTGCAGCGTCGAGCCCAGGTTCGCCACCGCGATCACCGGCCCGAACGACGACATGAGCGCCGACGAGGCGACGATGGCGGCACCCGGAGAGAGCTGGCCCTTCGCCACCAGCGTACCCGCAGCCAGCACCATGACGACGTCGAGCGCCAGCACAAGCGCGTTCACGCCCGCCAAAGCGACCGAAGCGCGCCCCTTGAGGCGAACCTCGTCGCACTCCAACAGCTTCGTGCGCTCAGCCAGCTCGCGCACGCGATCGCCCGCCCGCCCGAACTGGAGCGTTTCGCGCAGTCCGCGCAGGCTGTCCAACACGAACGCGTTCATCGACCCCAGCCCCTCGCGCACCGCCTGACCGCTTTCTCCGGCAGCCAGCGACGACACGAACGGAGCCACGACGCCCACCAGCGCATACGAAGCCAAAGCCAAAACACCCAGCAACGGCGAGAACCAGCCGATGAACGCCGCCATGCCCAAGGACACCAGCAGCGCGATCAGCGCAGGTGACAGCGTATGCGCGTAGAAAACCTCCAGGAGCTCGATGTCCGATGTGACAAGCGACACAAGATCACCTTTGTCGCGGCCCTCGAGCTTCGCCGGCACCAGACGTCGCAGCGCAGCGAACACCTTGTCGCGCACGAGCGCAAGCAGCTTGAAAGCAAGATAATGGTTGCACAACTGCTCGCCGTAGCGCAAAGGGCCGCGCGCGACGCCGCACACCGCCACCAGGACCAACGCCGTCCCAAGCCCCACGCCCTGCGGCAGCCCCGCCGCATCGGCCAGCGCGAACGCAGCCAGAACCGTAAGGAAAATGGCAGCGCCGAAGCCCAGCACGCCCAGCACCGCCGCCAGCACCATCCACGGAAGCAGCGGTTTCACCAGGCCCACAAGCCGCATCATCACGGCCAGGTGAGAGCGGCGCGGCGCAGTTGCGAACGAAGAAGCGGCCGATGACGGCGCATCTTCCGCACTCGAGGGCGTCGCTTCCCCGCCTTCGGCATCGCCCGCACCGTCATCCCCGTTCGCACCCGAAGCTTCGCCTTCGCTCGCGCTGGCGAACCGCTCCAATGAAACCTGCTGGCGCCACAAACGTGCGAACGCGCCGTCGCGCGCCAGCAGTTCGTCGCATGCGCCCGATTCGGCCACGCGGCCATCGTCGAGGACGTAGATGCGGTCGGCCGACGCCACGGCGGACAGCCGGTGCGTGATCATGATGACGGTTTTTTCGCGCGCAAGGGCATGCACCACGCGCACGATGGCGCGCTCGCTTTCGGCATCGACGTTCGACGTCGCCTCGTCGAACACGTACACGGGCGTATCGTGCAGAAGGGCGCGCGCCAAAGCCAAGCGCTGCCGCTGTCCGCCGGAGAGGTTCGATCCCTGCTCGGCTACAGGAGCATCGAGCCCGCCCGCCGCACGCACGAACCCGTCCGCTCGACAGCGCTCGAGCACCGCCCACATTTCGGCATCGCTTGCCTGCGGGTCGGCCATGAGCAGGTTCGATCGCACGGATCCTTTGAACAGGTAGCTTGCATACGAAACCACGGTCACGGTGCGCGCCGCCGATGCTTGCGATACGCAGCCAAGCGGCACCCCGGCCAGCTCGACCTCCCCGGTGAATCCCGCGTTGCGTCCGCACAGAACGCCCGCGAGCGTCGACTTGCCCGACCCGCTTTCGCCCACGATGCCCGTGAACGACCCCGCCGGAGCGTCGAAATCCACGTCCGAGAGAACCGTTCGCTCGCCGTCGTACGAATACCCCACGCCACGGCACGTCACGCCCGCCTGTTCCGATTCGACGACCCGCGACCCTCGCGCCGTCTCCGGCGCGTCCAGAATCGAGAACATCTTGTCAGCGGCGGCCATGCCGTTCATCGCCGTATGGAAGAACGACCCCAAGGTGCGCAGCGGAATGAAGAACTCGGCCGACAGGAAGATCACCGCGAACGCCGCGAACAGCGGAATCTCCCCGTTCGCGAACTGCACGAGCGCAACCACGATGCCCACCGCCGCGCCGCCGTACGCGAACACGTCCATCACCGTAACCGAATTGAGCTGCATGCGCAGAAGGCGCATGGTAGCGCGGCGAAACGTCTCGGCTTCGTCGTTCATCAAGCGATGACGCTCCTCATCGGCCCGGTATATCTTGAGCGTGGTCAGCCCCTGCAAGTTCTCCAAGAACGATTCGCCCAAATCGGTGTACGCGCCCCAGTACTGGCGCATAGCGCGCTTGGCGATCCTCTGCACCGCGACGATGGAAAGCGGGATCAGCGGCACGCACGCAAGCAAGGCCGATGCGGCGGGAAGGCTCAACGGCGCCAGGCAGGCGAACAGCGTGAGCGGCGCCAGCACGGCGTAGACCAGCTGGGGAACATACTGCCCGAAATAGCTTTCAAGCTGCTCGCAGCCCTCCACGCTCACCTGGACCGCTTCGGCAGTGGACACGCGCTCGGAGTACGCAGGCCCCATGCGCACCAGCTTCTCGTACACCTGCTGGCGCACCTCGCGCTTGGCGGCCTGCGCAGCGGCAAGCCCGCAACGCTGCGCGCCGGCCAAACACGCCATCCGCACCGCGATGGCGGCGGCTCCCGCGCATCCCAGGCCGATCAGCCAAGAGCCCAGATCCTTCACACCCTCGAACCACGCTTGCACGAACAAGCCGATAAACACCATAAGCGCCACGTTCGCGGCGAGAGCCGCCCACTGCAGCGCGACGTTGACAACAATGGGCCCGCGCGCGGCGGGCACCATACGCAAAAGACGCATGCTGAACACGAACATCTACCTTTCAGTCGACTCGACGGGTCGCGACGGCGCATCGACGTTCGACGGCACCGCAGGGGACGGCCGGTCGGTCTTGACCACAAACCCGAAATACACGATATGCGCGATCCACACCGCAGCCACCACGATGCGGCCGACCGGCACGTTGGCCATGAGCGCGAACGAAACCCCCAGCACGACGGTAAGCGGGCCGAGCAGCAGGAGCTTCGCCTTGACGGTCATCGTGCGCTTGGTGGCGTACCCTTCGACAACCGAGCGGTAAAGCCTGGTCGAGCGGAACCACGCATTCACCCGCTCGGAGCTGCGAGCGAAGCAAAACGCCGCCAGAAGCAAAAACGGCGTCGTCGGCAGAATCGGAACCACGGCTCCAAGCGCGCCCAAGCCAAAGCTTGCAAGCCCCCCGAAAGCCCATAACCGTTGTCCGATCCTGCGTTTCTTCATAGACGAGCATCCTTCGCGTCGCACCGACCACGTCGCCCGAAACCAGACGACCCTTTGTTATCCAAAACTAACATAGATAGGATACGAGACAACCGCCATATTGTAAACCTTGGCTAATTTCCTCAACGCGAAGGACCGTGCACCGGGCGACGTTGCCAGCCGACCGGAGAAGGCGGAGCGAGGGAAAGCGGCGGCTGCGCACGTCATTGCGCAGCCGCCAAGCTCGTCAGAACCAGCCCGGCAAAGCGCGCGCCCACGAGTCCGAAACGCAAAAAAGCCGCGCCCTCCGAAGAGGGCGCGGCGTCGGGCACGTTTCACGAAGGTGAATCTTTACGCGTTGTCGACCTTTTTCTCAGGCACGAAAAAGATGAACACGAGCGAGCTGATCAGCAGCAGGAACGGGTAGAACAGAAACGGAATGATCTGGAACGCCGACAGCGCATATCCCAGCTCAGCCGTAGCCGAAACGGCCACGAGCATCTGCGCGCCGTACGGGATGACCCCCTGGAACACGCAGGAGAACGTGTCCAAAATGGACGCGGTCTTGCGCGGTGTGATGTCGTACGTCTTCGCCATGTCGGCCGCGATGGGGTTCGCCATAACGATGGCAACCGTATTGTTCGCCGTGGCGATGTCCATAGCGCCTACCAGCAAGCCCATGCCCAGCTGACCGCCCTTCTTGCTCTTGAACAGGCTCTTGATGCCGTTCAGCAAAGCAGTGAAGCCGCCGTACTCGCGAATGAGGGCGCAAATGGCGCTTACCAGCACGGCCACCATGGTGGTCTCGAACATGCCGGCGGCGCCCGAACCCATGTTGGCCAGCAGGTCGGTGGGAGCGGTCGCCCCGGTTGCCATCATGATGAGGGAGCCGGACACGATGCCCAGCAGCAGCACGATGAACACGTTGATGCCCACGATGCCGCCGATCAGCACGATCAGGTACGGAACAAGTTGGATCAGATCGTACTCATGATGCACGGTCCCGCTGATGTCGGCGCCCAGCGACAGCACCAAGATGATGACCAGCGTTGCAATGGCAGCCGGCAGGGCGATCTTGAAGTTCTCGCGAAACTTGTCCTTCATCTGGCAACCCTGGCCCTGGCACGCCGCGATGGTAGTATCGGAAATGAACGAGAGGTTGTCGCCGAACATCGCGCCGCCCATGACGCTGGCCACGCACAGCGGCATGTCGAACCCCGAGGCAGCGGACACGGCCACGGCGATGGGCGTGATAAGCGTGATGGTACCCACCGACGTTCCCATGGACAGCGACACGAAGCAGCTGACCACGAACAGAACAACCACCGAATACTCAGCGGGAATAACGGAAAGCAGCAGGTAGGCGACGCTTTCCGCGCTATCGCGTCCAACGGTGCCCACGAATATGCCGGCAGCCATGAAGATGAGGATCATGGTGACGATCGTCTTGTCCCCGATGCCGCGGCCCATGATGACAAGCTTGTCGTCGAAGGGAAGCTTTCGGTTTTGGAAGCAAGCCACCATCAGCGCGATCAGGAAGATCACCACGATGGGAATGTTGTAGAACCCCATGGATATGCCCAAAACGTACTCGAACAGCACGCCTAGGCCCAGATACAGCACGAGGAACACCCCGATGGGCAGAAGCGCCTTCACGTTCCCCTTTTCCATGCACGAACCCCTTTCCAATTGGAACAATCCGCTTATTGTACCCTAGCAACGCCGATTCAGGCCGTGCAATATCCCCAAACCGCGCAAGGTCAAGTGCTCGTCGGCGCAGGTCACGCGCTGCGAAAGCGCCGCCATCGTCTGCGCGTCCTCGCCCGTGGCAACAACGGTCGTCTGGTACCCCAGCTCGCGCCACACGGCGTCCACCAATCCGTCGATGCGAGCCACCTCTCCTATCACGACGCCCGACTGCATGGCTTCGCGCGTGTTCTTCCCGATCACCGACGCCGGCGTGCGAAGATCCACGACCGCCAGCTGAGCAGCCGCATCCGATACCGCCCGTGCAGAAAGCTTCAGACCCGGAGCGATGATGCCGCCCACGAACACGCCCTCGGCGTCGACCACCTCGAAGTTGGTCGTCGTGCCCAAATCGACCACCAGAAACGGAGGCTCGTACGCGGCCTTCGCGGCGGCAAGGTCGGCTACGCGGTCGGCCCCCAGCTCGCCCGGATCGTTGTAGCGCATCTTGACCCCCGTCTTCAAACCGGGGCCCACCACAACCGGACGTCTTCCCGTCAGGCTCTTCACAGCGGCAGTCCACGCGTCCGTCAAACCGGGAACCACCGACGCCACGATGCCGTCGTCAACGGAAACGGGATTGTCGAGCGTCGCCAGAAACGAGGAAATGCGAACGCGGACCTCGTCGGCCGTCATGCGCTCGTACGTTGTAGCCGTCCAGGTAGCCGTCAGCTCGCCCGCTTCGAACAAGCCCAGATTGGTCACCGAATTCCCCACGTCAACAGCCAACACCGACTGAGGCGCGCGCGTACGCTGCCCGGCTCGACCCTCGCCCATAGAAGCCGCCTTCCTTCATGAATTACACAATCACGCGAATTTAACGATACTCGTCGCGCGCCGCACCGATTATACTGTACGCGTCCGATCAGTAACCCGACTTCCTAAAACGCAAGGGGAAGCGGATATACGAAAAGGAGAAGGATATGGACTCTGTCAAAGGGCAGCTGACGCTGCGCGGCGTTCTCATAGGCTGCGTAGGCTGCGCCATCATCACCGCGGCATCGGTGTACACGGCCCTCAAAATGGGGGCGCTCCCCTGGCCCATCGTGTTCGCGGCCATCATCTCGCTGTTTTTCCTGAAAGGCCTCGGCCGCGGAAAAGCTAGCCTCAACGAAGCGAACGTCACGCATACGGTTATGTCGGCCGGCGCCATGGTAGCGGGCGGCCTCGCGTTCACCATCCCCGGCATCTGGATGCTGGGCTACGCCGACGAAGTGGGATGGTTCGAAATGCTCCTGGTTGCGCTGTCCGGCGTGATCCTGGGCCTCATCTGCACCGTTATGCTGCGGCGGCACTTCATCGAAGACGCCGATCTGGAATACCCCATCGGAGAAGCGGCTGCGCAAACGCTCATCGCCGGCAACGCGGGAGGCAAGGTGGGCCTCAAGCTGTTCGGCTCCATGGGCCTTGCCGGCGTCTACACCGCGCTGCGCGATTTCTTCGGCGTGATTCCGGCCATGCTGTTCGGCAACGTAGCCGTTCCCGGCGTTGCGTTCGGCATCTACAACTCGCCCATGCTCTTGGCCGTAGGATTTTTAGTGGGCACGGGCGCGGTGATCGTATGGTTCGCCGGCGCGTTGTTCGCGAACTTCGGCATCATCGCAGGCGGATCGGCAGCCGGACTGTGGGACGTCGCGTCCGGGCAGGGCATCGTGTCCAGCTTGGGCATGGGTGTGATGATGGGCGCCGGCCTGGGCGTCATCTTCAAGAACATCCTGCCTAAGGCATGGCAGATGATCAAGAACACGAAAGGCTCGCTCACCGTGGCCGCCAGCCCCGCGCCCTCGAACCTTTCAAGCGACGACCCGGCGGCACGGCGCCGCATCCGCCTAAGCGCGGGCATTGCCGCATGCGGCGTGGCGGCCGTGGCACTGCTCATCTGCTTCGGGTTGCAGCTCGGCCCCGTGCCCGCCGTCATCGTAGTGGCGCTTGCCTGGGTGGCTACGGCCATGAGCGCGCAAAGCGTCGGCCAAACGGGCATCGATCCCATGGAGATCTTCGGACTTATCGTGCTTCTGGCCGTGGCGGCCGTATCGAGCGTGCCGCAGGTTCAGCTGTTCTTCGTCGCGGGCATCGTGGCCGTCGCGTGCGGCCTGGCCGGCGACGTGATGAACGATTTCCATGCCGGCCACGTGCTGGGAACCTCGCCGAAAGCGCAGTGGATCGGCCAGGCGATCGGCGCCGTGCTGGGCGCGATCGTGGCCGTGGCCGTCATGGCCGTGCTGGTGAGCGCCTACGGGCCGGAGTCGTTCGGGCCCACCGGATCGTTCGTGTCGGCGCAGGCTTCGGTCGTGGCCACCATGGTGTCGGGCATCCCGTCCGTACCGGCGTTCGCCCTTGGACTTGCGGCGGGATTCGCGCTCTACCTGCTGAACTTCCCCGCCATGATGCTGGGCTTGGGCATCTACCTGCCTTTCTACATGTCGCTTACGGCGTTCATCGGCGCCATGGTCAAGGTGGTCTACGATGCCGTCTGCAAGCGTCGCCGCGCCAAGCTCTCCCCTGACGAGCGCGCCGCGAAAGAGAAGGAGCAGCAGGAGACCGGTCTTGTGGTGTCGAGCGGCGTTCTGGGCGGCGAGTCCATCGTGGGCGTGCTGGTGGCATTCGCCGCCGTGTTCGCCGGAATGGGCGCATAACGCCGAGCGCGCAGCAACGACGCGACCTGCGGCATTGACATCGCCGCAGGTCGCGAACCACCGGCTGCGACCTGCAACCGCAGCCGGTGGTCGCAGGTCGCGCTCGCGGGTCGCAGCCCGCAGGTCGCGCTCGCGGGTCGCAGCCCGCAGGTCGCGCTCGCGGGTCGCAGCCCGCAGGTCGCGCTCGCGGGTCGCAGCCCGCATTGTCGCCCGAAACGTACGGTTTTCTCGCCGAAACCGTACGTTTCGGGCGACAATGTTCGTCTTGCGAACCGAATGTCCGCCGTCCGCCCGCGCGGATTCTGTGAGATGATAGGTCAAGGTCTCATAGGGCGAATGGTGGTGAGATGCGATGAAAGCCAATGATGCGGAACTTGCCGGGCTGCTCTTGCAAGCCGAGCGTGCGGGAAAATGCCTGGTTCCCTCTTGCGATCGCGTTCGGGCGATCTTGCGGAGGCGCGCAGAATGCGGCGCGGTCGTTCGTCCGATGCGAGGCGTGTATGCAAGCTCAGCGTGCTGGAATGGGCTTTCAAGGTTCGATCAGGCGCTCTACGTGCTTCGCACCGTGCAGGAGCTGCATCCGGATTGGGTTTTTTGCCACGAATCGGCTGCCGTTGCATTCGGCCTGTCCGTTTCGTACAGCAGCCTGGACGTGGTTCACGTTGCAACGTCCCGGTCGAGGCGCAACGTCAGCTCGACGAACGTTCGATGGCATGTGATTTCGGGCGACGAGCCCGTGGTCGTTCGCGGGCTTCGGGTAACGTCGCTTTCACGGACCGTTTTCGACTGCATGCGCACTTCCGGCTTCGAGCAAGCGCTTGCCGTTGCCGATAGCGCGCTGCGCGTGAGCGGAAAACCATCGAGCTGGTTCGTTTCCCGCTTCAAGCGCTTGGGAAGCGGCCATGCGCATGTTGCCGATGCCGTTCGCACGATGTACCACGCCGACCCTTTGAGCGAAAGCGGGGGCGAATCCATTGCGCGCGCCGTGATGATCAGGCAGGGCTTCGCGCTTCCCGAGCTTCAGGTCGCTCTGCCGCAGCCCTTGCATGCGGGACGGTTCTATCGCGTCGATTTCCTTTGGACTCGCCTGGATGGAGGCAGGGTCCTCGGAGAGTTCGATGGGATGCAGAAATACGAGGACGCGGAGTTGCTCGGCGGCCGGTCTTCGTTGCGGGCGCTTGCCGATGAGCGTCATAGAGAAGCCCAGATTACGCTGTACGGCATGCCTATCGTCCGATTTTCGTACAAGGACGTGATGGACCAGGCACTTTTCGTGAAACTGCTCGAAAGGTACGGGATTCCTCGCAGCACCGAAACCGCTCTTGCCGAGCGGAAGCTCGAACGCTCTCGCTCGGATTCGGCGCAGGTTTTCACGGTGCGCAGCTTCGAGGACGGCCCTTTCGAGCCTTTTGGCGCCTAGCTCAGGAAATTGTCGCCCGAAACGTACGGTTTCGGCGAGAAAACCGTACGTTTCGGGCGACAATAGGTCACGAGGATCGGGAGCAGGGACCGACGGACGCGGAACGGGAAGACGCCGATCTCGGGACGAGAACCGAACCAGAAAGCAGAAAGCGGGCCGAAGCCCGCTTTCACGTTAGTTGAACTTGAAGATCTTCTGGGCCATGCGATAGCCGGTGATGCCGATCTTGCGGCCCAAGCCGGTAGGCAGGTTCGTGCCCATATTGAGCGCGCTGCGGCGGATGCGGCGGTAAACGTCCGAATCCTGGCGTTTCAGGTAATCCCAGATGGCCTCGCGCTTGTCCTCCGCCTCATCGGTGTCGATCATGCGCAAGAAGATGGAGCAGATGCACATCATCATGGACAGGTAGTTCTCCATGTAGCGCTCAAGACGCTTCTCGGGCACATCGTCGGGCAGGCGCACGGCGTCTATCATGGTGCGCGTCACGCGCAGCTGCTGATCGATGCGCCCGATCATGACGCTTTCGTTCACGCTCTGGTCTTCGCGACCGATAAAGTACCGATACATGTCCAGATCGCGATAGTAGATGGTCTTGACATGCGGCAGCGGCACGTACACGAAGATGTTGTCCACATAGAACGTGTGCTTCGGCAGCTCCAGCCCGATATCCTTCAAAAGCTGGGTGCGGTAGATGACCGAATGCATGAGCAGGTACTGGCTGGGCAGGAAGTGACCCACGTCGGCCCAACCGAACACGCGCCCCTCGGGAAACACGTTGCGGTAGTGCATGACGGTGCGCGATCCCTCGTGCACCTTCTCGTACACGTAGTTGCCGATTACCAGGTCAACGGCGTTTTCTAACTCGCACTGGAAGCGCAGGTAGCCCATGATCTCCGACATGGCGTGCTCGTCGAGCCAGTCGTCGGAATCGACCACCTTGAAGTAGCGCCCCGTCGCGTTCGCAAGCCCCGTGTTCACCGCCTGGCCATGGCCGCCGTTCTCCTGATGCACGGCACGGATGATATCCGGATACTTCGCCGCCCAGGCGTCGGCCTTGGCGGGCGTCTCGTCCTTGGTCGAGCCGTCGTCCACGATGATGATCTCGATATCGTCGCCGCACTTCAGAATGGATTCTATGCACTTGTCCATATACGCCGCCGAGTTGTAGCACGGAATGGCGAATGAAATGGTCTTCATGGTTCCTATCCCCGTCGTCTTGGTAGAGCGCGGCGGGAGCGTCCCCGCCGCGCAATCGATGCCTGTTACCCCGCCAGCTGATCGGCCAGCGCAAGCGCGCGGCCGATGATGACGTCCATATTGTAGTAACGATACTCGGCCAAACGACCCAGCGGATAGAAGTTCGCAAGCGGCTTGGTCAGCGCAAGATAGCGCTCGTAGTGAGCGTTGTTCTGGTCGTTGATGATGGCGTAGTACGGAATCTGCTTCTTCGGATCGTCGTAGGAGTGGCTGTACTCCTTCATGATGGTGGTCTTGGGAGCCGTCTGGCCCGTCAGATGCTTGAACTCGGTGATGCGCGTGTAGTCCTCGGTCACGGTGAAGTTCACCGTTCCGCACGGAAGGACCTGCTCTTTGTCGTGCGTTTCGTACACGAAGTCCAAGCTGCGGTACGGCAAGCGCCCGAAGCGCGAGAGGAACAGCTCGTCAAGCGGGCCCGTGTAAACGATGGGACCCTCGAACGCCTGATCCTTGACGTTGATAGCCGTGAGCGGAGCGTTCTCGTCGCCGCTCTCGAACTCCAGGTCGAACACGCTTTCCGCTTCGGTGTTCAGGCATACCACGATGTTCTCGTGGTCGAGCATGCGCTCGAACAGCGGCGTATAGCCGTCTGCGGGCATGCCCTGGTACGCATCCTGGAAATAGCGGTTGTCGCGCGACACGAACACGGGTACGCGCGCGGTCACGCTGGGATCGACCTCTTCGGGCGTGAGGCCCCACTGCTTCTGCGTGTAGTAGAGGAAGACGTTCTTGTAGATGAAGTCGGCGATCTCGGTAAGCTCGGGATCGTCCTGCGCGCGCAGCTCGTTGATGGTGACCTTGCGCTCGTCACCGAACGTCTCGATCAGCTTTTCGGTCAGCTTGGCAGCCTTCTCCTGGCCAAACGCGATTTCCATCGAGTTCTTGTTGAACGGCACCGGCATGTACGTGCCGTACCAGTCCGCCAGAACCTCGTGCTGGTAATCGCGCCAATCGGTGAAGCGGCGCACGTAGTCGAAGGCGCGCTTGTCGTTGGTGTGGAAGATATGCGGCCCGTAGCGATGCACCAGGATGCCCGCTTCGTCCGCCTCGTCGTACATATTGCCGCCTATGTGGCCGCGCTTCTCGATGATGAGAACGCGCTTGCCGGCGCGCTCCGCCAGCTCGCGCGCCACCACGCTGCCGGCAAAACCGCTGCCCACAACGATGACGTCGAAATCAGACCTGTCCAGATCAGTGAACTTCCGGTACTGCACACCCATGAAGCTGCCTTCCTTGTCCTTCCCGCCGGCTCATCTGCGCCTGCGAGGGAATCCTATGGTTGAGACGCGCGCTTTGCCGCGCCAAATATGCCGCACGTTATTTTACCGGGAAGGGTCGGGGCTGCGTGGATTATCATATAAAGTGGATAAATTCGGAAACGAATGCGAGCGCGGCCGCAGCGCTGGAAGCGGCAATTTGATACTTGATCGTAAGGACGGTGCCATGAGTTCATTTCTCGATTCCATGCTCGCCCGAGCCACGGAGAACAAGCAAACCATCGTGCTCCCTGAAGGCGACGACGAGCGTACGCTGGCGGCTGCGGAGCGCATCCTGGCCGACGGCGTGGCCGACCTCGTCATCCTTGGCGACGCGGCCGCCATCGAAGCCTCCGCATACCGACTCGACGGTGCGCGGATCGTGGACCCGCGCACGTCCGAGCTGCGCGCCGAGCTTGCAAGCCAATTCTACGAGCTGCGCAAAGCGAAGGGCATGACCCCCGAAGCCGCTGACGAGAAGCTGAACGACGTGCTGTACTTCGGCGTCATGATGGTGAAGGCCGGCCTTGCCGACGGCATGGTGGCCGGCGCTTGTCACTCCACGGGCGACGTGCTGCGCCCCAGCCTGCAGATTCTCAAGACCGCACCGGGCGTGAAGCTGGTCAGCTCGTTCTTCATCATGGTGGTTCCCAACTGCGATTTGGGCCAGGAAGGAACCTTCCTGTTCAGCGACTGCGGCCTGGAAGTGCAGCCCGACGCCGAAAAGCTGGCGCATATCGCAGTGAACTCCGCAAAGTCGTGGAAAACGCTCATCGGCACCGAGCCCACCGTGGCGATGCTCTCGCATTCGTCGTACGGCTCGGCGAAGAACGACGACGCCGCCAAGGTGGTCGAAGCTACGGCCATCGCCAAGGAGCTGGCACCGGAATTGGCGCTTGACGGCGAGCTTCAGCTTGATGCTGCCATCGTTCCCTCCGTGGGCGCATCGAAGGCTCCGGACTCCCCCGTTGCGGGCCGCGCCAACGTGCTGATCTTCCCCGACCTGGACGCCGGCAACATCGGATACAAGCTGGTGCAGCGCCTGGCGCGCGCCGAGGCGTACGGCCCGGTGACGCAGGGCATCGCAGCCCCGGTGAACGACCTGTCGCGCGGATGCACCGCCGACGACATCGTGGGCGTCATCGCCATCACCTGCGTGCAGGCCCAGGCGAAGAAAGCCGCCGAATAACCTACCGGAACGGCACCTGCAATCGACGGTAAAAAAAGGCGACCCGTAGGTCGCCTTTTTTTACCGTCGATTGCACTGAACGCGCTAGATCAGCGGCTCGTTCGCCTTCTCGTGCACGATGTCGAAGGTGTCGCGAGCGATCATGTACTCCTCGTTCGTGGGAATGATGATGATCTTCACCAGCGAGCTGTCCGTCGAAATCTCGCGCTCGAAGCCGCGCTGGCGGTTGCGCTCCTCGTCCAGGACGATGCCAAGGGGCTGCAAGCCCGAGAAGATCATGCGGCGCATCTTCTCGCAGTTCTCGCCCACGCCCGCCGTCAACACGATGGCGTCCACGCCGCCCATGACGGCGATGTACTGGCCAATGTACTTTTTCACCGAGTTCGAGTACATGTCGTAAGCAAGCTGCGCGCGCTCGTCGCCCTGTTCGGAGGCGTCGCGCACGCTGCGCAGATCGTTCGAGATGCCGGAGATGCCCAGAAGACCCGACTTCTTGTTCATCAAGTCGTTCATCTCGGCGCCGGTCAAGTTCTCATGCTCCATGACGAACGGCACGATGGCAGGGTCGATCGCTCCGCAACGCGTGCCCATCATGAGGCCGTCGAGCGGCGTGAGTCCCATGGACGTGTCCACGGCCACGCCGTGGTCGATGGCGCTGATGGAGCAGCCGTTGCCCAGGTGGCACGTGATCAGCTTGAGGTCCTCGATCGGCTCGTCGAGCACCACTGCCGCGCGCTCGGAGATGTAACGATGGGAAGTACCGTGCGCACCGTACTTGCGGATGGCGTACTTCTCGTACAGCTCGTAAGGCAAGGGGTACATGAACGCCTTCGGCGGCAGCGTCTGGAAGAACGACGTGTCGAACACAGCCACCATGGGCACGTTCGGCATGTGCTTTATGCACGCATGAATGCCCATGAGCGCGGCGCCGTTATGCAAAGGAGCAAGCTCCGCCAACTCGTCGATCTTCGCGATCACCTCGTCGTCAATGAGGACGGACCTGTCGAAGTACTTCCCGCCCTGCACGATGCGATGCCCAACGGCGTCGATTTCCGAAAGGGAATCGATGGCCTTGGTAGGTCCCTCGGTCAAAGATTCGAGCACCAACGCCATCGCGTCGTCATGATCGGCCATTTTCGCATCGATGACCTGCTCGTTCTCGTCAAGACCATGCTTGTGAAAAGCTTCGGCGGAACCCACGCGCTCGCAGATGCCCTTCGCCAAAAGCTCATGCTGCTCAACGTTGACCAGCTGGTACTTCAAGGAAGATGATCCCGCATTGATAACTAGGACGTTCAACGATCTGCCTCCTTATTTACTATTCCCAAGGGATATATTTTAGGCGCATGCGCAAAAGGCCGTATTCAAAGGAGGCGTCCTATCGGCAAGCGGCGCGCCGTTCACCGAAAACAAAGCCGGACCTTTATGCCGGATACAGCAAGAGCCGGCAAGGCAGAAGGGCATCCCCCACCTTACCGGCTCCGTCTTGTCGGCCCTGCGCCCTTGCGGGCGAAGATGCTACTTTTGCGAAGGATCGCCCGAGTTCATGGGCGCGCCGCCCAAAACGTGCACGTGAACATGGTGCACGGACTGCTGCGCGTCGTCGTTCGTGTTCACGATCACGCGGTAGCCGCTCTCGGCGATGCCCTTGAGCTCGGCTACTTTCTTGACCGTGTTGAACAGGTACCCCATCTCATCCTCGGGAATGTTGTCGCCGATGTTGTCGTAGTGGTTCTTCGGCACGATGAGCGTGTGCACGGGCATCTGCGGATTGACGTCCTCGAACGCCAGCACGCGATCGTCCTCGTACACCTTAGTCGACGGGATCTCCCCCGCCACGATCTTGCAGAACAGGCAATCCTCTTTGATCATGCTGATCCCTCTTTCCGGTTCGAGCGTATCTTGGGAACGTCGCCGACGACGGCGCGCCCCGAAACCTATCGGCTTCGCCAAGCGTTCGGGATGGGGCCTCGCAAGATCCTTGGAACAAAGCGACGGTCTTGCGGACCCCACCCCGAGCGCAGGAACGCATCAGGACAGGCTGGTGTCGCGCGCGCCGTCGTCGGTGTCGGCCACGAGCTCGCCCATGAGCACGTCCACCTTTTGCTGCGCCTCGGTCAAGCGTCCCTGCAAAGCACGCAGAAGCGACACGCCGCGCTCGTAGCTTCGCAGGCTGTCCTCCAGCTCGAGCGAATTGCTCTCCAAAACGCCTACGATGCCGTCCAGCTCCGCCATGGCCTCGCGAAACGACAGCTCCTCGATGGGCTTCGGTTCGGTATTCTCCATCATGACACGTCCTCCCAAACTACGACTTCGGTATCGATTCGATGCGTGTTCTCCACGCGGCAAGCAAGCACGCCGTCGGACACCGACACGTCCACCAGCGAGCCGACAGGAGCCGCTTCCACGCTTTTCACCACGCCGCCCTCGGCGGTGCGCGCGATGGCGTAGCCGCGACCCAGCACGGCAAGAGGCGAAAGGTCGTTCAGGCGGGCAGCGGCAAGACCGGCCTGCTGCTCGAACCGCGCAACGACCGCATTGCCCGCAAGGGCAAGCCGATCGCGTTCGCGCGCAAGGCGTTCGCGATCGCGCGCCACGTTCTGCGGAAGGACGCGCGCAAGGCGTTCGCGCTGACGCTCCAAGCGCTCTTGATCGCGCTCGAGGTTCGCGGGGATGGCGCGGAACAAGCGCTCCGCAGCCATGTCAAGCCCTTGCGCCTCGGCCGCGAACAGCAGGTTCGCATCGCGCAGCACGGGCCGGGTCGCAATGCGTCGCACCTCGGCCGTCGCTCGCTCCACGGCGCGCCCGGCGCTCGCGGCAAGCGATCGCGAACGAGCCTCGAGCACGTGCTCCAAGCTTTCGCGCGCCGGGCTTACCGCTTCCGCGGCAGCCGTGGGCGTAGAGGCGCGCACGTCGGCTACCATGTCCGCAATGGACGTGTCGGGCTCGTGCCCGATGCCGGTCACCACGGGCACGGGGCATTTCGAGATCGCCCGCGCAAGGCCTTCGTCGTTGAACGGCATGAGGTCTTCGAACGACCCGCCGCCGCGCACCACGAGGATCACCTCGGCGCCCGCGCGCAGCACGCAGCGCATGCCCTCGACGATATCCTCCGGCGCACGCGGACCTTCCACCGGAACACCCGCCAAAACGACGCGCGCTACGGGAAAGCGGCGCCGCAGCGTGCGCAGCACGTCATGGACGGCCGCGCCGCGCGGTGAGGTTACCAGGCCGATCGTCAGGGGAAACGCTGGAACGGGCTGTTTGCGCTCCGGCCGCATGAGCCCTTCGGCCTCCAGCTTGCGCGCCAAGTTCGCCACCTGCAAGCGCAGGTTGCCCTCGCCCGCCAGCGCCACGGAGAACACGTCGAAGTTCATGCGCCCCTTCGCTGCGTACAGCGTGAAGCGACCGGTCAATTCCACCAGCTGCCCCACGCTCAACTGCACGCCGGACGCCTGGTAGCGATTGACCCACATCATGCAGGGCAGAGCGGCGCTCTTGTCCTTGACGGTGAAGTACACCGCCTTGTAGCCCGGCTTGTTGGAAAGCTCGGACACTTCGCCCACGAGCCGCACCGTCACGCCTTCGAGCGCGCTTTTCGCAAGCGACATCGCGGCGGAAACGGAAAGCGCCGCCGATTTTTCCTGTTCGTCCATGGATCGACGCTATTCCTGGCGCTGGTTCAGCAGCCACAGAAGCTGCAGGACGGAGGTGAGGGCGGCCGCCACGTAGGTGAGCGCGCATGCGCGCAGCACGCTGAACGAGCCCGCCTGTTCGGACTGCGGCAGCGCAGCGGTGTTCATGTACACCATGGCCCGCTTGGAGGCATCGAACTCAACCGGCAGCGTGACCAGCTGGAACAGCACCACAGCACCGTACATGACGATGGCGAGCGTCTGCATGCCCATGCTCTGCATGAAAATGCCCAGCATCAGCAAGAAGATCCACGCGTTCGAAGCCAAGTTCACCACGGGCACCAGAGCGCCGCGGATCTTCATGGGCGCGTAGCCCTGCGCGAACTGGTACGCATGGCCCACCTCGTGGCAAGCGGTAGCCGTGGCGGTGATGGAACGTCCGTCGTACGAATCGGGGCCCAGCGTCACCGAGTTCGTGCGCGGGTCGAAGAAGTCCTGGCCGGGACCGCCCCGATGCACCTCGACGCCCGTGATGCCGTAGTACTGCAGCATGCGGCGCGCGGTTTCAGCGCCGGTCAGGCCCGTGGAAATGGGCACGTGCGTGTACTTCTTCAGCTGGGAATTGACGTACCATGTGGCGAAGCCGCCGATGGCAAGCGTAACGACGATCAAGAGGATATACGATGTGCTCAACTCGAAACACTCCTTCGAAGGGGTAGCTTCCGCGGCCGCTCCGGCCGCTGCATCTCTTACCCTTTCAGTATACAAGACCCAGAAATCACGCTGAAAACAAGCCGAAAAGCTATGTGAAATCACCAAACGTCCGTCACCGTTTCGTGAACTGCAAGATGCGGGGCCGAGCCCCGCAAAGCAGGCGCTTACGCGATGCGGTCCACCTTGAGATCGCCCCCGTCGAGTCTGAGCGACAGCTTCCCCTCCAAAAGCTCCAAAAGCTCCTCGCCCACGAGCGAGCGGCGCCATCCGCGCAAAAGGTCGATGTTGTCGCGATAGCCGCGCGCGACCCGCGCAAGGTCGTCGTGGCTCGCCAAGGTGGGAAACGCCACGCCGCTTTCCTTCGCACGCAAGCGCACGACAGCCGTCATCATATCAACCTGCGCGTCGACGTTCGGCTCGTTCTTGCTGCACCGATCGACGTCGGGCCAGGAATCAGGCGGTGCGTCCAGCGCGGATCCCATGAGCGAAACCACCGCGCGCGCCTCGCGCGTCGACAGCTTGTCGGACATGCCGCGTACCATGAACAATTCGTCGATGGAACGCGCCTCGCGCTTGCACGCTTCGACGATCTGCTCGTCGGTGATCACCCATTTGCGCGGCACGTCGCGGCGCTGGGCCTCCAGCTCGCGCCAGGCCGCCACTTCGCGCGCCGCCGAAAGCTGGCGCCGCGACAGCTGCGAGACCCGCTTGAGGCGGCGATAGCGGCTGCGCTCGTCAGTCGCGTACTTGGCCGGGTCGCTCATCTCCTTGAAGTCGCGATCGAGCCACGAAAGCCTGCCCTTTCGCTCGAGCTGCGCGCGCATGCGCGCGTACATGCGCGGCAAGTACAGCACGTCGTCGGCCGCGTATTCCAACTGGGATTCGGACAAGGGCCGACGCGACCAATCGGTGAACGAATCGATCTTCTTGAGCGTGACGCCGCATTCCGTCCCCACCAGCGCGGCGTAGCCGATCTGCTGCGTGTGGCCCAGAAGGGCCGCCGCCACCTGCGTGTCGAAAATCGGCCGCGGCAGCACGCCCACTTCGCGCAAAAGAATCTCCAGATCCTGAGAACCCGCATGGAACAGCTTTACGACGCTTTCGTTTTCCAGCACCGGCTTCAGTGCGCCCAGATCGCCGACAGAGAACGGATCCACGATAACGGCTTCGTCGTCGGTGGCCAGCTGAATAAGGCACAGCTTGGCGTAGTAGGTTTTCTCACGAAGAAACTCCGTATCGATCGCCAGGACGCTCGAACGCATGGCGCGCTCGACGAACGCCACGAGGTTTTCTTGGTTTGCTATGTACACCGGGGGTTCCTTACCTTGTGTTTCACGCTCTATGTTGTACCATGCCATCATAGCAACTGAAAGGGAATCTGTGAAACTGCTCGTCATCAACAATCTCTCGTCCGGGTTCGGAGACGGCTCCGTATACGACTTCATCCGCTCCGCCGTCCAAGACGGCGACGAGGTGTGCGTCCGCTCAACCGACGGAACGACTCCCGTGAGCGCGCTGCTCGACGACGCCGCATCCTACGATGCCGTGGTTGCAAGCGGCGGCGACGGCACGGTGGCGACGGTCAACTATCTGCTGGCGAACACGGGCGTGCCCGTTTTGCCGTTTCCCGCGGGAACCGCGAACCTGCTTGCGCTGAACCTCTCCTCGCCTCTTGAGCCGCACGCCTTGGCGAAGATGGTTAGGGAGATGCGCACCCTCGACTTCGACATGGGCGAAATCGAGGTGGCCGACAAGCGGTTCGGCTTCGGCATCATGGCCGGAGCAGGCTACGACGCCGCCATCATGCACGGTGCCGAACCTGCAAAGCGCCTGTTCGGACCTATGGCTTATCTTTCGGCGGCCATCGCGAACCCTCTGCCGCAAACGTCGCGCTTCACCATCGAGCTGGACGGCGAAACCGTGCAGAGCGAGGGCGTGGGCATCCTTTTGGTGAACTTCTCCCGCATCCAATTCGACATCGCCGTCACGCACGAGAACAAGCCGCGCGACGGCGTGTTCGACGTGGTGGTGCTCAAAGCGCAGAACGCCTTCGAGCTGATACCGGCTCTGCTCGCGGGAATCCTGGATCGAGGGGGCGACTTCCCCGATCGCACGGGCGCCCTGGAAATCCACCGCGCCCGCACGGTGCGCGTGGAGGCCGATCCGCCCATGGAAGTGCAGTACGACGGCGAAGCCACCCGCCTCACCACCCCCTTCAGCGCGCGCATGATGCCGCATGCGGCACGCCTCATCGTGTCGGAAGAAGGCTACAACCAGTTCGCGGAATAGCCGCTTCGCGCCGTGCGCTTATCGGCTTCGACGCGCTTCCGCGCCAGCATCGGGGACGTTTCCTCGCGAACCCCGCAACCTCACGACCCTTGCGAACCTTGCGCCCCGTTGCGAACCCCGCAACCCCCGTGAACGTCACGAACCCTGCACCCCCGCAAACCTCGCCCGCGTGTCAAAACGGACGAGTTTTGCGGGGGTTTTTGCGCTTTCGCCCGAAGGTTGTGCGCCGAGGTTTTTTATCGTCCCAGGTCACAGAGTCGACGGTTGCTTTTATTCTCGTTTGAGGACCAGCAAAACTCGTCCGTTTTGACACGCACGGCAACAGCACCCGGCATCGCGCACGCCAGCGCGACGGCGCGCGCAAAACGGCCGTGCAGCTTGTTGCAGCTGCACGGCCGTTCGTCAGCGAACCATCGGGAAGGGACAGCCCTACTTGTCCTTCGGAACCTCGTAGGTGGGATCGTCGCCGGAAACGTCCTCCACGTGCGCCCCGATCTCAAGCGGCGCACTGAACGATTCCCCGGCCGCGGCAGAACCGGCCATCAGCTCTTTGAACGATGCGGCGTCCTCGCCCACCATCGGCATCATCACGTACACGTTGTTGCCGATGATCACCGGACGGACGCGATCGGCAACGGCGTCGCGCGCCGCGTCGGCCGGCTTGCCGGAGGCCACGTCGGCAGCCGCCTCGCGCTTGAGCTCTTCAAGCATCTCGGTGCGCACGTTTTCGATCTGAGCTGCCGTCTCGTTCTTCCAGCGCTCCTTGCGCCACGCAAGGAAGTTCGCGTTGTAGCGCATCTGGATAAGCTCGAGCACGATGCAGAACACCATGGCGAAGTACACGATCAGCTTCTCAAGCGGCATGTGCAGAAGCTCGATGCCCGTATGGAAGCCGGCGCTGTCGATGACGAGCAACCCGCCGATAGCCACGATGAACGTAAGCGCGAGCATCTTCATCTCGGGATGACCGTTGATGAAGTTGGAGATGGGGTCGATGAAGATCATCATCAAGAACACGGCCGACATGACCGCGATGATCATGATGATAAGGTGGTCGGCCATGCCCACCGCCGTGATGACCGAGTCGATGGAGAACACCAGGTCCATGACCATGATGGTGCCCACGGCCTGCGGCAGCGCGATGCGGTGCAGCGCCTTGTGCTCTTCGCAATGCTCGGCCTTGACCTCGGTGAGCTTGAGCGTATCGCGCAGCTCGGCGATGCCCTTGTAGATCAAGTACCCGCCGCCGATCAGCAGAACCAGGTCGCGCACGGAGAATCCGTGGGTGTAGGGGCCCAGGTCGACCGTGAACAAAGGCTCGGTCATGTGCACGAGGAACGAGGCGAAGCACAGAAACACGATGCGCATGACGAGCGCGCCGGCAAGGCCGAGCTTGCGACCGATGTGCTGCTTGTCCTCGGGCAGGCGGTTCGTCGTGATGGAGATGAACACCAGGTTGTCCACGCCCAGCACGATCTCCAGGAAAATGAGGCTGACCAAGCTGATCCAAGCCTCGGGTGATGCGAAGATTGAAAGATCCACGGGTTGATTGCTCCTTCTGCTGCTTCTTCGGTTGCTCGTCTTTTCCCGGGGAAGGCGCAGCTCACAAAAAAAGACTCATGGCGCGGCTGCAGATGCATGCGAACCGCGCCATGAGTCTCGTTAATTAAGACACGCCAGACCTTTCGGCCATGATGTTGAACGTGTCGCATGCGCGCTAAAGCCGCATGCCAACTACTCCCCCACGGGCGGATCGTATCCTAACACGAGGTTCCCACGTCGGCAATGCTATACTACGCAATGCACAAAATCATCCCGGACGAACCCGAGACCTCCTGCAGGAGATGCCATGCAGTTCAATTTCTTCAACAAGCGCAACGACTACGTCGAAAGCGACGGTCCCGTCCGCTACCTGGACGCCAGCGGCCTTCAACGCCCGCTCGACATGCCGCGCTCCCAACTGGCCATCATGGGCCTGTTCGTGGCGGCAGCTGCCGTCATCGGCGGATTCATGCTGTTCAACGTGCTTGACGAGGTGCAGGGCAAAGCAGCCCGCGCCCAGGCGAACGTCGAACAGAACCTGGCTCGCGAAGTTACGTACGACCTGCCGGTTTTGCCCTCCGTCATCCAAAACGGCGACAACGCCAGCATCAAGCAGGGATTCGTGGACGCCGGCGCAACCATCTACGACACCACGAGCGAAGAGGAAGCCGCCGCCGGCAACATGGACATCATCAAGCTGCCCTCCGACGTGAGCGAGCTTGACGCGGGCGTCCTGTACAGCAAGGGCATAGCGAACCTGAGCGCCGCCGAAGCCGCGCTGCTGCTGAACGGGTCGTGGACCCTCGAGGTCGACCGCAGCGAAGGCGTTTCCATGCGCGTCACGTACGCGGACTTCACGTCGGGAACCGTGGAAGCGGCCGTGCAGGCGGCCATCGCCTCCGAAGGATTCGACCCGGCCACTACCCCCGAGGGCGGCGCGGGCGTCGACGAGGTGGGCAACACCTTCCAAACCGGCACCGTCGACGTAGGGGGCACCGTCTACACCTGGAAGGTGTCCGCCATCGCGCTTTCCAGCGTCTACGACATCTCCGGCCTGCCCGACACCGCCGTGTACGTCGGCGTACGCCTCACGCTGTAGCAGACAAACCGCAGGAAGACGGGGTCATCGACCCCGTCTTTTTCGATGCCGGGCTTCGTTTTCCCGTTTCGCCCTTCCCTAATATCCTCGCAAAAGAATAGAAGAAAACCCTCGCAACAAGGCGGGTTTATCCTCTCCTCGCACTCGGACATACCCCGATAGGCACCGCGCCCGTTCAAGCGCATGATACAGGGTACGAGGAGGGGATTTCATGAAACTATCAAGCGTCATAGCGGGCGCATCGGCCGCCATCGTGGCCTTCCAGGCAGTTGCCTACGCCTCTCGCGGCGAGTCCAGCTTGCTGCGCCCTCCGGGAGCGCAGGGCGAATCCGATTTCATGGCGCGCTGCATCAAATGCGGCAAGTGCATCGAAGCGTGCCCGTACCAAGCGCTCAAGCCCGCAGGCAACGAAGCCGGCATGGCCGTCGGCACGCCGCGCATCGACGCGCGCGACCAGGCGTGCCGCCTTTGCGAAGACTTCCCCTGCGTCGACGTCTGCCCCACCGGCGCGCTGCGCGACGTATCTGCGCGCTCCGACGTGCGCATGGGCGTAGCCGTCATCGACGAGGAAGGCTGCATCGCGTTTCAAGGCATGCGCTGCGAGGTGTGCTACCGCGCCTGCCCCCTTATCGACCAGGCCATCGTCATCGACTACCGCATGCGCGAAGGCGACGCCATCCACACGCTGTTCGCCCCCGTCATCGACGAGGACGCGTGCGTCGGCTGCGGGCTGTGCGTCGAGCGCTGCGTGGTCAGCGAGCCGACCGTGCCCATCCGCATCGCGACCGATGCGGAACGCGCGCGAGGCAATCCGCAGTAACGAAGCTGCGAACGAGGTTTCACACCGTCCGGACGGCGGTTGAGGACACGAATGCAACGGGAGAGAAACGGGAGAAGGAGGGATGTCATGGACATCTCAAGACGAGGGTTCGTCAAAGCCACGGCCGTAGCGCTGGCAAGCGCCGCGGCGGCGGGCACCATGTCGTCGCTCGTTGGATGCGGCAGCAACCAGCAGGAAGCGTCTTCGGGCGAGGGGCAGAAATTCACGTCGGTGTGCCGTTTCTGCGGCTGCGGCTGCGGGGTCATCTGCGAAGTGAAGGACAACAAGCTGGTGTCGGTGACGGGAGACCCGGACAACCAGTCCAACAAGGGCCTCAACTGCGTCAAGGGCTACTATCTGGCAAAGATCCTGTACGGGGACGACCGTCTGACCGTGCCCCTTATCCGCGACGACAAGTCCACGAAGGGCACCGACGACGGCCTGCGCGAAGCCACCTGGGACGAGGCGCTCGAACTGGTGGCGGGCAAGCTCAAGGACACCTGGAAGAAGGACAAGAGCCGCCTGGCGTTCTGGGGATCGGGCCAGCAGCCCATCACGGAAGGCTACGCCACCGCCAAGTTCTGGAAGGCCGGCCTGCTGTCCAACAACATCGACCCGAACGCGCGCCTGTGCATGGCCAGCGCCGTGGTCGGCTTCATGAACGTGTTCCAGACCGACGAGCCGGCCGGCAGCTACAGCGACCTGGACGAAGCCGACGCGTTCGTCACCTGGGGCGCCAACATGGCCGAGGCCCATCCCATGCTGTACTCGCGCCTGACCGCGCGCAAGCTCTCGGGCACCAACGTGAAGCACTACGACCTGACCACGCTCAAGACGCGCACGAGTGCAAGCGCCGACAAGGTCATGGTCTTCAAGCCCAACACCGACCTGGCCATTGCCAACTGCATCGCCAACTACCTGGTACAGAACAAGAAGTACGACGAAGCCTTCGTCAACGACCACTTGCAGTTCAAGCAGGGAACCGAGAACATCGGCAACGCCATCGACGACGGATACGATGCCAGCGACGTCGGCAAATCGGTGGACAAGGTGGAGCCCATCACGTTCGAGGAGTACGCCGCGCGTCTGGAGCCCTACACCCTCGAGTACACCGCGCAGCTGTCCGGCGTAGCCGCCGAGGACCTCAAAGAGCTGGCCGAGGTGTTCGCCGACCCGAACAAGAAGGTCATGTCGCTGTGGACCATGGGCGTGAACCAGCACAACCGCGGCACGTGGATGAACCACAACATCTACAACGTCCACCTGCTGTCGGGCAAGATCGCGCAGCCCGGCAACGGCCCCTTCTCGCTGACCGGTCAGCCCACCGCCTGCGGCACCGCGCGCGAAGTGGGCACCTTCAGCCACCGCCTGCCCGCCGACCTGCTGGTGGCCAACGCGCAGCATCGTCGTTACACCGAAGTCATCTGGAACCTGCCCGAGGGCTATCTGGACGAAATCCAGAAGCCGGGCTTCCACACGGTCAAGATCTTCCGTGAAATGTCCAAGGGCAACATAGACTTCCTGTGGTCCGCACACAACAACTGGGCCGTCTCCATGCCGAACCTCACCCGCTTCTTGGGCAAGGGCGACAAGACGGGCGTCATGGACACGTTCGTCGTGGTGAACGAGGTCTACCCCACCCTGTCCACGAAATACGCCGACGTGGTGCTCCCCGTGGCCATGTGGGTGGAGCGCGAAGGCCAGTTCGGCAACGCCGAGCGCCGCACCGCCGTGTTCGAGAAGGCCGTCGACCCGCCGGGCGAGGCGAAGTGGGACCTGTGGGTCATCATGGAGGTGGCGCGCCGCGTGCTCGACGGCGAGAAGATCGACGGGCAGGATGCGTTCGACCGCCTGTTCGGCGATATCTACGACAAGAGCGCCGCTGATTTCAAGGGCGATTCGCGCGAAACGAACCGCGCCATCTGGGAAGAGTACCGCACGTTCTCGAACCCCGATCTGAACGAGAAGGCCCAGGCCATCAACAACGACGTCGACGGAAAGTTCGAAGCCAAGCTGAAGATGGAGAACAAGCAGCTTGCACCCTACGACGAATACCTGACGCATCACGGCCTGACCTGGCCCGTGCGCGAGGTGAACGGCACGTGGCTGCCCACGAAGTGGCGCTTCTCCACCGGCAAGCAGGAGGACGGCTTCGACGAGGTGGGCGTGGCCCAGTACGGCAAGGAAGGCCTGGCCGGCGGCGTGAGCTTCTACAAGTCCGCCAAGATGAAGCCCTCCGTGGTGTTTCGCCCCTACGAACCGCCCGCGGAAGAGCCGGACAAGGAGTACCCGTTCGTGTTCTGCACGGGCCGCCTGCTGGAGCATTGGCACACCGGATCGATGACGCGGCGCGTGCCCGAGCTGGATCGCGCGCTTCCCGAGGCGCTGCTCAACATGAGCCCGGAGGACTGCGCGAAGATGGACATCAAGGACGGCGATATGGTCAAGGTGAAGTCGCGCTTCGGAGAGTTCGAGATCAAGGTGTCGACGGCTGGACGCACCGAGCCTCCCGCCGGTACGGTGTTCGCGCCCTTCTTCGCGGAGGAAACGCTGATCAACCTGGCCGTGCAGGATGCGTACTGCCCGCTGTCCAAAGAGCCCGACTACAAGAAGACCTGCGTGTCCATCACGAAGGTAGAGAGGTGAAACCGATGAAGAAGAAAGCTATCGCCACCGCCCTCGTGCTGACCATGGCCCTGGGCGCAGGCGCGCTTGCCGGGTGCGCGACCGAGCGCGCAGGCTACACCGGAAACGACGACATCCCGCCGGGAGCGGCGCCGCTTATGCCGCCCACGCACGTCGGACGCGCGGACAACCTGGGAGCAGCCGGCTGCTACGGCTGCCACGGCGCGAACGATCTGGCGAACCCCATGCTGAACGGGGCAACCGCTCTGCCCGACGACCACTACAAAGACGGCAACGTGGAAACGAAGCAGATCGAACCCACGCGCGAGCAGTGCATCACCTGCCATCCGCAGGGGTAGCGCGCGCGTCGAAACTGCTTGCCCATCCCCGCGTCTGCGCATTGCCATGAGCAGACGCATTCCCTCCCCACCCGCCTCCCCTGTTGAGGGGAGGCGGGCACCGGAAGGACAAAACGAGTAAGGAGAGCACCATGGTCATCTCGAGCCTGGTCATCGAAACGGCGCCCGCGCGGACCGAAGACGTCGCGCGCGAGCTTGACCTGCGCGAAGGCGTGGAGGTTCACGAAGTGAACGGGTACAAGATCGTCGTCACCATCGAGGCTGAAACGGTCGACGCGTCGCACGCCGTCGCAAGCGGGTTCATCGGCATCGAAGGCGTCACCGGCATCAACCTGGTGTACGCGAACTTCGAGGACGACCCCACGCTTGCCAAGGTCGGATCGCGATGAGCGACGCACGGACCGCATCGCGCGGGTTTCGCTGGACGTGGCTGCGCCGCAGCGTGCAGGCAGCCGCCCTCGTGCTGTTCGCGTTGCCGCTGATCGCAGCCGGATGGGGTCTTTTCGGCCTGTTCGCCGGAGGCGAGGAAGCGACCCCCGCGCCCGCGCAGCTGCCGTTCTTCGGAAGCCTGTCGTCGTCCTCGATCTTCGGCATCGAAGTGCTCGACCCGTTCGCCATGCTCCAAACCATAGCGGCGTCGAAGACCTTCGCGCTTGACTGGCTGCTGGCCGCCTTGCCCGTTCTTGTATTGTACGGCCTGATCAGAGGCAGGGCATTCTGCGGATGGATATGCCCCGTGAACCTGCTGCTCGAGCTGGTCGACGCCCTGCGCCGCAAGCTCGGCGTCGAAGTGCGCGAGGCGCCCGTGCCCCGGCGCGCGAAGCTATGGATAGCCTTGGCCGTGCTTGCGCTGTCCGCCGTCACGAGCATTCCGGTGTTCGAAGCGTTCTCGCCCATCAGCGCGATCAACAAGGGCATCCTGTTCGGCGCCGTTACGGGCCTATGGGTGCTGGGCGCCATCGTGTTGGCGGAGCTGTTCTGGGGGCATCGCGTATGGTGTCGCTCGCTCTGTCCGCTTGGCGGCTTTTACCAAGCCGTCGGGCGCGCAGGCCAGGTGAACGTACGCCTCGACCACGCAGCCTGCATCCACTGCGACGCCTGCAAGAACGCCTGCCTGTGCGACCCCGCCATATTGGAGCCCGTCTTGGCCGAGCGCGACGTCATCGTGCGCGCGGGCGACTGCATGGCCTGCGGATCGTGCATCGACGCCTGCCCGACGCGCGCGCTCTCGTTTTGCGTGGGCCGCAGCGCAAAGCCCGCGCGCCCGAACGTCGAAGCGTAGGGCGCGCACCACATGCGGGACCGCCCAGACGGCCCCGCCGCGCTTTCGCGCTACACGTTGAGCAGCTTGTGCCTGAGCGCGTAATCCACCAGGTCGGCACGGGTCTTCAAACCTAGCTTCTGGTAAATCTTCGAACGGTGCGCCTCGATGGTCTTCACGGAAAGGTATATCTGCTCCGAGATTTCCTTGTTCGTGAAGCCCTTGGCCAAAAGCTGAAGCACCTCCAGCTCCCGATTCGAGAGCTGCTGATAGGATCGGTCTTCTTCCTCTCCACCTTTGACCAGCTGTTTCGTAAGAAGCGCCGCCATCTTCGGATGAATGTAGCTGCCCCCTTCAGCCACGGCATGCACCGCCGCAAGCAGTTCTTCGGAGCTTGAATTCTTCAGCACGTAGCCTGCCGCGCCGCCGCGCAAGGTGTAGAACAGGTACTCCGGCTCGGCGAACATCGTCAAGATGATCACCTTGGTGCACGGAAAATCCTTCGTGATCTTCTCGCACGCAACCAGCCCGCTTTGCCCCGGAGGCATCGAGATGTCCATGAGCAGGATGTCGGGCTTTTCGCGCGCGACGATGGCGTACGCCTGCGCGCCGTCCGCCGCTTCCGCCACTACCTTGAGGTCGGGGTCTTGCTCCAGGATCATCTTGAACCCGGCGCGCACCACCTCGTGATCGTCCGCAAGCATGACACGTATCATGCGTCCACCTCCTTGCCCTCGACAATGTTCATCGGCGAAACGAGCGTGACCTTCGTGCCGTTCGGACCCGACTCCATGGTCAGCATCGCGCCGATGATGCTCGCACGCTCCCGCATGCCGGAAAGTCCGCAGCCGCTCCCCTTGATCACGGGCCGTTCGGTATCGAAGCCGCAGCCGTGGTCGATGACGGACACATGCAGCCATCCGTCGGAATCTTCCAACGTCACGTATATCTTATCGGCCTCGGAATACTTGCAGGCGTTGAGTATGGCTTCTTGGCAGATACGGTACGCCTGCGTCTCGAGCGCTTGATCGAACCGGCTGCGCGACAACGACCCCTCGAACACGATCTCGGTGCCGTACGTTTTCTCGTACACCGACGCTTGGGAGTGCAGCGCCGCCATGAACCCCAAATGATCAAGGGTTGAAGGGCGCAGCTCGACCGATATGTTGTGCAGCTCGTCCAAAATGCGCCCGATGTTGTTGTTGGCCGACGCCAGCACTTCCGCGCCCGCCTGGTCGACGTGCCCTTCCAGCAGCTTGAGCGAAAACGAGACGGTCAGCAGCTCCTGGGCGATACCGTCGTGCAGCTCGCGCGATATGCGCTTTCGCTCGTCCTCCTGCGCCGCGATCACGCGCGACAGGTCCGAGCGCACGAAAATAGGGTTGCGCTGCGTGTCGACGCGCTTCTCCGCCGCAATGCTCTCGAAGTCCATGAAATCGGTCGAGACCACGTCCATCCCAAGAAGGGAGCCGTCCAGATTCAGGATCAAGTCTCGGTACACCTCTTGATGATGGTCGCTCACCGAGCGAAACGCCGTCAGCAGCACGGCGACCACGCGCCCCTTTCTGGTCAGGGGAAGCGCGCAGAAGCTGCGCAGGTCCTCGGCGAACACGATCGGGTACGACGAGTACTCGCGCGGATCGATCTCCTCGTCGATGTCCGTGAACATCATGGGCTTGCCCGCTTTGATGGTGATGCCGCCTATGCCGTGGCCGGGCGCCAGCACGATGCGCCGATGACGCTCGCCTGTCGCACCGGCGCTGTACACCCATTTCAGGGGCGCGCCGATGAACGCCGTCAAGCCCAGCGAAACGAAATCGAAGCCGTACGAACGCTTGATGTCCTCGACCAGGCGCGCGTACTCCGCGCACGTGCCCGCCAGCTCGCATTCGCTGAAATTCGATGCCCCCACGCGCATCCCCCGTCCACCCTGCACGCAAACGTTACATTCAGCGTTTCATTATCCCCTACTTTGCCGGGAATTGCACGGACGCTCCCGTCGGATGCACCCGACTCGTCAGCGACGAGCGTAGTCGGCCATACGGCATGCGCCCGCCGCCCCGCAGGCGCGTACGACCTGCTCGCTTTCATCCGTTATGCCCCCGAGCGCCAGCACCGGGATCCGGGCCCGCTCGACCACGTCCCGCAGAAACGAAGCGCCGCCGAACGGCGCGCCCGGCTTGCACGAAGGAGCGAACACGGGACTTGCTATCAGCAGGTCGGCGCCGAGCGCTTCGGCTTCGCTCACTTCCGCCGCCGCATGCACGTTGGTCCCCACGCACGAAAAGCCTGCGGGGCGGCCTTGCTCGCGCAGAAGCGGCAGCGGCAGATGGACGGCCGAACAGCCCATGCGACGCGCGACGTCGACCTGCGTATGGGCCGCAAACGCCATTCCGGCGCGGGCGCATGCCGCGGACACGTCTTGCGCGAGCGCTTCGTACTCTTTCGCGCCCAGGTCTTTCTCGCGCAGGATGACCAGATCGACGCAGCCCTTCAGCAACGCCACGTGATCTGCGAGAGGCCGGGCGCACGAGCGCCTGTCCGTGACGAACGCCCGCACGAAAGCCCCGCTGGCAAGAACGTTCGCAAGCTCGATGGAAGGCCGCATCTCACACCCGCACGTAATCGTTCGCGACCGGCTCCAAGCCGTGCGCGCGCAGAGCCGCCGAAACGGTCTTCACGTCGCGGTCGTCCGCTATCTCGAACTGATCGTCGCCCGCCGATGCAGCATGCTCGTCTTCGGCAGCGGCGTGCTCGCCGACGCCCGTCGACACGCCGGCGGATATCTTCGTTGCCGCAATGCCCATGACCCGATCGCGGAACCCCTGCCGCTCGCGCGACGATATGGTTATGCCCGCCTGGGGCAGGAACAGGCGGTACGCGCACATGACCTGCAAAAGCCTGCGCTCGCCCACGCCGCGCGAGCCCAAGCTCTCGTTGCCCGCGATAGGCCGCAAACGCGGACAGGAAAGCGAGAGCTCCGCCGCCGGGTACGCGCGTTGCAGAAGCCATGCGTGCATCCCGCACGCGAACGCGTCGCGCCGCGCATCGCCCAATCCCAGAAGCGCGCCGAAGGCCACGCCTCGCATACCCGCGCGCAGCGCGCGCTCCTGGGCGTTCGCGCGGTACGGGAACACGCGCTTGCGTCCGGCTCGGTGCAGCTTGCCGTACAGAGCGGGATCGTAGGTTTCCTGGAACACGGTCACGTAGTCCGCGCCGCTTCGATGCAGCAGCGCGTACTCGTCCTCGTTCAGCGGGTACACCTCCACGCCCACCGTGCGGAAGCGCTCCGACGCAAGCCGGCACGCTTCGGCGATGTAGGCGGGGTCGGTGCGTTCGCGATCCTCCCCCGTGAGCAGCAGGACGTCCTCCAAGCCGGTTTCGGCGATAGCGTCAAGCTCGCGCACGATGCCGCGCTGGTCGAGCTGGGCGCGGCAGATGTCGTTTTTGCGATTGAACCCGCAGTACACGCAGTGGTTGTCGCAATAGTTCGCCAGATACAGCGGGGTGAACAGGTACGCCGTGCTGCCGAACCAGCGACGGCGGACGCGTTGGGCGGCGGCGGCCATCTTCTCCAAAAACGGCTCGGCTGCCGGAGAAAGCAGCGCCCCGAAGTCTTCAGGGGAAAGCCGCTCGGTCGCCAAGGCGCGGCGGACGTCAGCGGCGGTCACGGATGCGAAATCGAAGGCGGACGCCCGCTCGAGCACTTCTGAGATGACCGGGGAGTCAAGCGCATCCATGTCGGGAAGGTACGAAAGCGGGTCGATGCCGCAATCGCGCGCAACGTCCGACGGATCGGCCGCCTGCGCGCGCGAAAAGCCAGGGGCCTTCCAGCCAGGTTCGCCCCATGCGGGCGCGTTCAAGCGTTGTTCGTCTTGCACGGCGCCCCCTAATCCGCCAGGAACCCGGTCAAAGGCGACGAGGCCTCGGCGCGCTCGAGCACGCGCCCGAATCCCGCGCGGTACGCCGCGCGCCCCGCTTCGACCGCATGCTTGAACGCAGCGGCCATGAGCGCGACGTCGCCGGCGGTTGCCACAGCCGTGTTCGCCATGACGGCGGCGGCCCCCAGCTCCATGGCTTCGCACGCCTGTGAAGGGCGCCCGATGCCGGCGTCCACGATAACGGGCACGTCCACTTCGTCGATGATGATCTTGATGAAATCGCGCGCGGCAAGCCCCTTGTTCGAGCCGATGGGAGCGCCCAGCGGCATCACCGCGGCCGCGCCGGCGCTCACCAGGTCGCGCGCCGTGGTAAGGTCGGGAAACATGTAGGGAAGCACGACGAAGCCCTCGTTCGCCAAAAGCTCCGTAGCGCGCACCGTTTCGGCATTGTCGGGCATGAGGTACGCCGCATCGCGGATGACCTCGACCTTGACGAAGTCCCCGCAGCCCATGGCGCGCGCCAGGCGAGCGATGCGCACGGCTTCCTCGGCCGTGCGCGCGCCCGACGTGTTCGGCAGCAGCGTCACCCCTTCCGGAATGGCGTCCAGGATGTTGTCTTCCTGTCCCGTGTTGGCGCGACGGACCGCCAGCGTCACCATCTGGGCGCCGGCGTCGCGCACCGCAGCCTCCACCAGATCGAGGTTGAACTTCCCCGATCCCAAAATGAAGCGCGACGTGAACGTGCGCCCTCCAAGCGACCATGCATCAGGTTCGTACCCCATAGACGTTTCCTTCCCAACCGCGCCGAAGCCCGCAGCTTGGCGCAGCGCACGTTTCTTGTTTCTTTAGTTCTTCGACTATTCCTCAAGCCCCAACGCCAAGCGCACGACCACCAAAGCCTGCTGTGCGGCGCACAAGGCCACGCGCGGCGCGTACAGCGCCGCATCGGCGACGTCGGACGAGCCGTCCCCGCAGACGTACAGCCTTCTGCCCGCCCGCCGCGTGACCATCCGATCAGCCGGGTCCGCGCCCGCCATGCCGCTTCCCGCCACCACGATCGTGTCCGGCGTTTCGCTGAGCAGGGCGTTCACCAGGGCCGCCTTGCACTCCGCGACGTCGAACGCTTCGCACACGATGCGCTCGCGCTCGAACAGCCGCGCAGCGTTCGTCGCGTCGACCCGCACGCAATCGATATCGACCTCGATGCGCGGATCGATGCGCGCAAGCTGCTCGGTAAGCGCTTCGGTCTTCGGACGGCCCAGGTGCTCGCGAAAGTAATGCTGCCTGTTCAGGTTGCTTTCGTCCACCACGTCGAAATCGACCAGATGAAGCGCGCCGACGCCCGATCGCGCCAGCATGACCGCGATGTTCGATCCCAAGCCGCCAAGGCCCGCAACGCCCACGCGCGCCTGCCGAAGCCGCTCGCGCGCATCCGAGCCGATGCGCGCCGCCAGCGCGTCCTCTCCCGTTTGCCGCGCGTCCATCAGCCGCCCCCGACGAACCGCACCACTTCGAGCGCGTCATCGGGCCCGAGGATAGCCGTCGCGTACGCATCGGGCGACACGATGGCCTCGTTCAGCTCGCAGGCAACCCGCCGTGCGTCGAACCCGTCGAGCAACAAGACGTCGGCAAGCGACATGCCGTCGACGTCTTGTCGCTGCACACCGTTCACTTGCGCCATTCGCTCCCCTTTCTTTTTCCGGTCGTCATCAGTCCAAGACGCAAAAAAGCGCGCACGAAGAGAACCGCACCCGAGGTGGTGCGCCCCTTCGTACGCGCTTGCGTAGTCTGAGAACGTAGGATAGCGAAAGAGCGGCGCTCGCGCAATGCCAAGCCGGCAAACGGCGGCGGCGCGTAGATCGAGATAGGGCGAGATGGGGCGAGATGGCAGCGTGCGGGCTGCATGAAAAAAGCCCGGCGAATCACTTCACCGGGCTTTGCATGTAATGGAGCGGACGACGGGGTTCGAACCCGCGACCCCGACCTTGGCAAGGTCGTGCTCTACCAGCTGAGCCACGTCCGCATGTTAGCGTATTGCTTTTTCAACTCCACCGCTCTTTCAAACGATGGAGGCGACGCCCGGATTCGAACCGGGGGTGAAGGCTTTGCAGGCCTCTGCCTTACCACTTGGCCACGTCGCCATCTTAGCCTTCCGTCATTAAAAGGCCGGCCAAAACTTTTCGGCCTGGCCGGCCTTGCACTGACGATGGAGCGGACGACGGGGTTCGAACCCGCGACCCCGACCTTGGCAAGGTCGTGCTCTACCAGCTGAGCCACGTCCGCATCGGCGAGGAAATATATTACGTGAACTCCCCTAGTCGCGCAAGCCCCAATTTCAACTTTTTTGAAAATTCTTAGAAAACGGCTGGTACATAAGGCGATCGCGCGAAGGCGCTACGCTCTGAAGCCATCGAGCCGCCGTCTCATCAAAGCTGCCGCCGCCACGCAAGCCACCGAGGACGCTTGCGGACAGCCGCGCACTCGCCCGGACCTTCTGTCAAAACGGACGAGTTTTGCTGGTCCTTAAGCAAGGATAATCACAGGCAGTAAGTCTCTGACCAGGCATGATGAAAAACACCTTTCGTCGCATCACTTCGGCAAGGCGGAAAATCGCCGCAAAACTCAACTTTTTTGACACAAGGCCGGCGCCGGTCGGTTCGTACCGGATGGGCAAGGTCGCAAACCACTACCGAAGGCGGGCGCCGGGAATTCAACAGCTGGGCGCGAATCGGGACCTGCGATAGAGAAGTCGAGCTTCCGCCGGCGCGCTTCGGAACCGCCCTTCTCGGGGTCCCAGCCGAGGGACACGCTCACCTCGTACCTTTCGGGCTTCCCGGGATCGCTGATCAGCTTGACGGTTCCCTCTCCGTGCGCCACCGCGCTCACCTCCCCTCGCTTTTTTCAGGGGATCGACCCCTACCGTAAGGGGCATTTTCGTCCGGCGGGAGAGGGATTCTCGTTTTCACGGCTTTCGACCTGCATCGATGCGCCGTCGCGTGAAAACCAGGAGCGGATTCGCCCCTCAGGGTAGGGGTCAGGGCGACCATGTCGTTCAAATTGCACATTCCAGCCCCCTTAACAGGGTTAATGCGCAGTTTGGCGGTTTGACGGCCTTTCCCCGCATGCAGTTCGTGCAAATCGTCCGCGTCCGGGAGGCGAAGGGGGTTCACCTCCCGGACGCGCCGCTAACGGGGCAGGGCAAATAAAAAAGCACCTGCGACCTGCGCAAGTGCTTTCTGCATTTCATGGTGGGCGATACAAGATTTGAACTTGTGACCCCTACCGTGTCAAGGTAGTGCTCTCCCCCTGAGCTAATCGCCCATGAAAACTCGGCGTTGGAATCTCTTCCGTGCCAGCGAGCAAATAGTCTACCAGAACTCGCCGACATGTCAAAGAACTTTTTCAAAAAAGTTTCCAACTTTTTTCGCACCTGGCTTCGCACCCGATCGAGCATTCGAACCGAGCCGCACATTCAGCCCGTTCAAGTTAGTAGTTTGTCAATGTCAGTCAGCATTCTAACACGTTCGTAACCGCTGTCGGACTCGGTATCGTGCCGGTCGATGATGATCGGGCGAATACCGGCCGCGCACGCACCGTCGCCGTCCGCATCGGGACGATCGCCCACGTGCACCACCGCGTCCGCGCACACGCCCAGCTGCTCGCATGCAAGATCGAATATGACCGGATCGGGCTTGCGATATCCCACCACCGCCGAAGACACCACGGCATCGAAGTACGGAAGCAGCCTCAGATCGCGCAGAAGCCCCTCCAGGCCCGCATCCCAGTTCGACACCACCGCCAGCGCCAGCCCCCGCTTCTTGAGCGCCCTCAAGCAGTCCATGACGTCGGGATACAGCGCCCAATGATCCCCCTTGCGGTACGCTTCGTGCACCGACTGCGCCATGCCCTCGGCATCATGGGAAATGCCCGTCAAGTGGCACACGTAGCGATACTGATCCATCCAGATGGCAACCGAGCCCTCATGGGAGCACCAGAAATCGCCGTCGCGCAGGTATTCGGCCTCGTAGTAGGCGTCCATTGCCGGCATGTGAGGCTCCACGTCCCGCACGGTCAAAGCGTGGCCGCGCTCCTGAGCCACCCGCGCAAACGCCTCCGCAACCGAAGGGCTCGGGTACAAAAGCGTGCTTCCCACGTCGAAGAACACGGCTCTCACGGCCGAGAATCCCCCGCTCATTCGCTATGCCCGTCGTCGGGCTCCACATGCACGAGCACGTCCACCACATTATCGAACCGTCGGCGCACAGCTCGCTCCACCTCGTCGGCCAGGTCGTGCGCGGCCGCAACGGTCATCTCGGGCGCAACAAGCACGTGCAGGTCCACGTAGATCTCTCCCTCCGTGCCGCGCGTGCGCACGCGGTGGGCGTCCTGCACCCCGGAAACCTCCATGACGGCCTTGCGCACGTCCTCTTCCGGGATGCGCGCATGGTCCGACAAGGTTGCCAGCGCATGCTTGAACACGTCGTAGGCGGTTGCCAGGATGGCCACGGTCACGATGAGCGCCATGATGGGGTCGGCCATGGGAAAGCCCAGGGAAACCAGGGCCAACCCGATGATGACCCCGATGGAAACCAGCGCGTCGGACAAGGTATGGCTCGCGTCGGCGGCCAGGATCTCGCTTTTCAGCAGCTTTCCCTGCTTGCGCTCGTACACGGTCACGCCCAGGTTCACGGCCAACGTGCCGATCATGACCGCGAAGGACAGCGGACCCACCTCGGCGGTGTACGTTTGCGTGGCCAGCTTCCCCACCGCAGAGCTTCCCACCTCGAACGCCGCGAGCAAAAGCAGAACGCCGATCACCAGGCTGGCGTACGTTTCGAACTTGGCATGACCGTAGGGATGCCCCTCGTCGGCCGGGCGCGCGGCAAGGGCGATGCCCACCAGGCCCACCACGTTGCCCGCCGAGTCGAATACCGAATGAATGCCGTCAGCCTGCATGGAGGCCGACCCGCTGTACGTTCCGTACAGGTACTTCGCCGCGGCCACGGCAAGGTTCAAGAACAGGATGCCCCACAGAACGCGCCTGATGGAGCGCATGCGATCGGACACGGGGCTTTTCGTCGTCAATGATCGGGCCATGGTTCGTCCCCTTTCAAAGGATGCGCGCAAATGCAAAAAAGGAGAGCCACTCGGACTCTCCTTCTAGCTTTACTGGTGTCGGAGGCGGGATTTGAACCCGCACACCCTATACGGGCACTAGCACCTCAAGCTAGCGTGTCTGCCGTTCCACCACTCCGACTTGTTGCGAAAAGCAACGGTGGTTATTCTACCCGAACCTCTTCGCGTTGTGAAGGGGAAATTTTGACGAATTTTCACCCCTTGCCGCAACGGCCGAAAAAGAAGGCGGATCCCCCTCCCCGGCGCACAGGCGCCGGAGACGTCCGATTCGCACGGCGCGAAGACCCGCATTGCGCAATCGATCCCCGAAGAGCGCCCGCAACGCGAAAAGGCGCCTGTTACGGCGCCTGTTCATACTGCTTCGTTCCCGCTGAAACCACGCACGCCAACCACGGCTGGCGCAGCGTGCTACCTCCCCGCGATCGTGCCGTGCGGGTAGATGATCATGAGCACGATAAGCGACAGCAGGAACACCGCCGCCAAGACGATGGTAATGCGGTCGAGGTTCTTCTCGACGATGCTCGTGCCGGTCTGCGTGGAGTACACGGAGCTGGCGATCATGTCGGAGATGCCCGTGCCCTTGCCGGAATGCAGCAAGATGAAAATGATGAGGCCGATGCCCGACAGAACGAGCAGGGCGATCACGATGATGAGAAGCGGGTTCAAGGTTCGTCTCTTCTTTCGTTCGGAATCAAACGGTATGCAAGTTGCCTAGTATAGCGAAACGAGCCGCCAAGGGCAAGCAGCAGCGCGTTTCGCCACCGATGCGGGAGCCCACCCGGCCGACCTGCGCCCGTCCACGTCGGCTCCCGCTATCGCGAAGCTATGCCAGCAGGCTTCTTCCCGTCATGGCTTCAGGGGCCGGCAGCCCAATCAGCTCCAGCAGCGTGGGCGCGATGTCGCAGAGCGCGCCCGGGGATCCGTCGAGCGTGCGCCCGGTTCCCGCGAAGTCCACGAACGCCAGCGGCACGAGCGCCGTGGTATGGGCCGTGAACGGGCTTCCGTCTTCAGCGAGCATCTTATCGGCGTTTCCATGATCGGCCGTGATCAGGGCGATGCCGCCCGCTCGCTCGACGGCGGCGAGCACCTGTTCCACGCCCGCGTCCACCGCTTCCACGGCGGCTACGGCGGCGGGGATGACGCCCGTATGCCCCACCATGTCCGGGTTGGCGAAGTTCACGATGTACACGTCGGCCTCGCCGGCATCGATGGCGGCAGCCAGCGTGGACGCCACGCCGGGCTCGCTCATTTCGGGCTTCAGGTCGTACGTGGCCACCTTGGGGCTGGGAATGAGCGCGCGCTCCTCCCCCGCCTTCGGCTCTTCGCGGCCGCCGTTGAGGAAGAACGTCACGTGCGCGTACTTCTCGGTTTCGGCGATATGGTACTGACGAAGGCCGGCGGCTGCCAGCACGTCCGCCAGCACGTCTTCAGGAAACTCCTTCGCGTACGCCACGGGAGCGGCGATCTCGGGGTCGTACTCGGTCAGGCAGACGAACGACACCTGCGGAACCCGACTGCGCTCGAAGCCGTCGAACGAAGCATCCACCAGGGACCGAGTCAGCTCGCGCGCGCGGTCGGGACGGAAGTTGAAGAACACCACCGCATCGCCGTCGCGCACGCCGCGATCCGAAAGCGCCACGGGCTCCACGAACTCATCGGTGACGTCGGCGGCGTAAGAGTCGGCCATGACCTGGGTCGGCGTGCAATCGACGCAAGGTTCGGCCTTCACGATGGCGCGCCACGCACGCTCGACGCGCTCCCATCGGTTGTCGCGGTCCATCGCGAAATAGCGCCCGGAAATGCTGCCGATCCGCACATCGCACGCATCGTCGGAAAGCTCCGCCGCCACTGCTTCCAGCTGCTCCACGAAGCCCGAGCCGCTCTTGGGCGGCACGTCGCGCCCGTCCATGAAGCAATGCACGACAACGTTTCCAACGCCCGCCGCCTTGGCCGCGCGCATAAGGACGTACAGGTGCTCGTTGGAGGAATGGACGCCGCCGTCGGACAGCAGGCCCATGAGGTGCAGGGCCGCGCCCGGCGCCGACGCCGCGGCGAACGCGTCGTTGAGCACCGGATTGGCCGCCAGCGACCCGTCCGCGCACGCGCGGTTGATGCGCGTAAGCTCCTGGAACACCACGCGGCCGGCACCTATGTTGAGGTGCCCCACTTCGGAGTTGCCCATCTGGCCGTCGGGCAAGCCCACGGCCTCGCCCGACGCTTCGAGCTTCGTCCAAGGACGATGCGCGAACACGTCGTCCAAACACGGCGTGCTCGCCAGCGAAATGGCGTTGCCGGGACCGGGCTCGGCCAAGCCGAACCCGTCCATGATGATAAGGCAAGCCGGCAAGGTCGTGTTGGCGGGCCTCATCGCAGGCACGCCTTGATCAGCTGGACGAACGACGACGCCTCCAAGCTGGCACCGCCCACCAGGCCGCCGTCGATGTCGGGCTGGGCCAGCAGATCGTCCACGTTCCCGACGTTCATGGAGCCGCCGTACAGCACGCGCATCTGCTGCGCGACGTCCTCGCCGTACAGGTCGGCGAGCGTCGAACGGATGGCCGCGCATACGGCCTGCGCCTGTTCGGGCGTAGCCGTGCGGCCCGTGCCGATGGCCCAGATGGGCTCGTACGCCACGACGCACGTTGCGGCATCGCGCGCGTCAACGCCCGCGAACGCAGCGCGCACCTGGGCGCAAACGTACTCCTCCGTCGCCCCCTCGTCGCGCACGGCAAGCGACTCGCCCACGCACACGATGGCGTACAGCCCGGCTTCGACGAGAGCCTTGACCTTCCGGTTGACGTCCTCGTTCGATTCGCCGAACAGCTCGCGACGCTCGGAGTGGCCCACGATGGAGCACGCGCAGCCGATCTCCTTGATCATCGGCACCGAGATCTCGCCGGTATAGGCGCCCTTGGGCTCCCAATACACGTTCTGGGTGCCCACGGCAACCTTCGCCTTGTCGAAATCGAGAACCGTCTTCGCCGGCTTGAGGTCGATAAAGGGCGGGCAGATGAGGATGTCGACGTCCTCGCCCCAGATGCCCTTGTCGTACTGGTTGGAAATCTCCTGCGTGAGCACGACGGCCTCGCCGATCGTGTTGTTCATCTTCCAGTTGCCCGCCATAAGAGGGGTTCGCTTCATACGTACCATCCTTTCAGATAGAGGAAACGCGATGGATGCGGCCAGCTAGCGCAATGCCTCGACGCCGGGGAGCTTCTCGCCCTGGACAAGCTCCATGGACGCCCCGCCGCCGGTGGAGATGAAGGTCATCTGCGCCGCCAGATCGAACTTGTTGACCGCGGCAACGCTGTCGCCGCCGCCGATGACGGTGTCGGCTTCCGCATTGTCGGCCACCGCCTGCGCCACGGCCTTCGTGCCGGCCTCGAACGCCGCCATCTCGAACACGCCCATGGGGCCGTTCCAGAACACGGTGCCCGCCTCGGCCACGGCCTGAGCGTACAGCTTCGCGGTTTCAGGTCCGATATCGAGGCCCATCATAGCATCGGGAATATCGTCCACCGAAACCGTGAGCGTTTCGGCATCTTCGGCGAAGCGGTCGGCACACACCACGTCGACGGGAAGCAGCAGCTTCACGCCGCGCTCGTCCGCTTTGGCGATCATGGCCGCCGCGCGCTCGATCCAATCCTCTTCCTTGAGCGACGAACCCACCTGCTTGCCCTGCGCCAACAGGAACGTGAAGCACATGCCGCCGCCGATGACGAGCGTGTCGCACTTGTCCATGAGCGCGTCGATGACCTTGATCTTGTCGGACACCTTCGAGCCGCCCAGGATGGCCACGAACGGGCGCTTCGGCTCCTCGAGCATGCCGGTGAGCGTGGCCACCTCGCGCTGCATGAGGTAGCCCGCGTACGCGGGGAGCAGCGCCGCGACGCCCGCCGTGGAAGCGTGCGCGCGATGCGCGGTGCCGAACGCGTCGTTCACGTACACGTCGCCGAGCTTTGCCAGCTCTTCGCAGAATGCGGGGTCGTTCTTCTTCTCGCGCTTGTCGAAGCGCAGATTCTCCACCACCAGCACGTCGCCGTCGCGCAGGGAGGCCGCCTTGGCCTGCGCGTCCGCGCCTACGGTATCGGTGGCGAACACCACGGGCTTGCCCATGAGCTCGGAAAGCTTCTGGGCGGCCGGGCGCAGCGTGAACGACTCTTCGAAGCCCTCGCCCGACGGACGGCCCAGATGGCTCATGAGAACGACGCGCGCGCCTTGCGCGACAAGCTTCTCGATCGTGGGCAGCGCCGCGCGGATGCGCGTGTCGTCGGTAACGACGCCGTCTTTCACCGGCACGTTGAAATCGACGCGCACGAGCGCGCGCTTCCCCGCCGCGTCCAGCTCGTCGATGGTCTTGATGTCAGCCATACAACCCTCTTCCACAGACTAATGATACCTATTGATTTCCGTTGCCCGGCGTCGCGTTCCGGCGCGCCATTTCGCTGGCGATTGCCTCGGTCGCCGCCGCCGTTCGCTCGGCAGCCCTCACAAGCCGCACCGCCATGACGATCGCGAAGATGGCAACTCCTGCCGCAAGCAGGAACGGAACCGTCAGCAGCAGCAGCTCCGGAGCGCCCATTCCCAGCACCCTCATAGCGTGCTCCTTTTCCTCGATTCGCGCGAAGCGCGAAAACAACCGGACAGGTTGGCGCAGTAAAACAGCGAGGGGCGCTGCGGTGCCCGAGATTCGCGGGAGGACGCGGGCGAAGCGTACTTGGGTACGCGAGCCCGCGGCATCGTGCGAAGATCGGGTGCCCCAGCGCCCCGCAGCGTCGAGCGGTTCCGCCGGCCGTCAGGCCGACGGAGCGAGCATTTCTCTACAGCAGGATCTTCACCAGGTCCTTGACGCGGTTGGAGTAGCCCCACTCGTTGTCGTACCAGCTGATGCACTTGACGAAGTTGCCTTCGCCGCCCATCACCATGGTCAGCTTGCTGTCGAAGATGGAGGAGTGCGGGTTGCCCACGATGTCGATGGACACGATGGGGTCCTCGGTGTATTCCAGCACGCCCTTCATCGGGCCTTCGGCGGCAGCCTTCATGGCCGCGTTGATCTCCTCGATGGTGGCGTCGCGCTCAAGCTCGACCGTCAGGTCGACCATCGATCCGTCCGGCGTGGGAACGCGCGTAGCGAAGCCGTCCAGCTTGCCCTTGAGCTCGGGCAGCACGAGCGAAACCGCGCGGGCAGCGCCCGTGGTGGTGGGGATCATCGACACGGCTGCGGCGCGAGCGCGGCGCAGATCCTTGTGGGGAAGGTCGAGGATCTTCTGGTCGTTGGTGTAGGAATGGATCGTGTTCATGTAGCCGCGCTTGATGCCGAACGTGTCCAGCAGCACCTTCGCGAAGGGGGCCAGGCAGTTCGTGGTGCACGAAGCGTTGGAGATGATGTGATGCTCGTCTTTGTTGTACTGATCGTCGTTCACGCCCATGACGATGGTGATGTCCTCGTTCTTGGCGGGCGCGGAGATGACGACCTTCTTGGCGCCGGCGTCAAGGTGCGCCTTGGCCTTCATGCCGTCCGTGAAGAAGCCCGTGGACTCGACGACCACGTCGACGCCCAGCTCGCCCCAAGGCAGGTTGGCGGGCTCGCGCTCCGAGAGCACCTTGACCGCATGGCCGTCGGCCACGAAGCCGTCCTCGGTAACCTCGACGGCGTCGAAGGCACGACCGTGGATGGAATCGTACTTGAGCAGGTGGGCCATCGTCGGAATATCGCCAAGGTCGTTAACCGCCACGACCTCGATCTCGGGATCGTTCGCCATCGCGCGGAACGCCAGGCGGCCGATGCGGCCGAATCCGTTAATGCCTACTTTGATTGCCATGCGTATCCCCTTTCATAAAGATACTCAGTTTCTCGTTTACGGCACGAACCGATAATACAACACAAGCACTCGCCATTCTACCCGCGCACCTCTTTCGCCATCTGCTCGATCCGGCGAACGCGGTGGTAAACGGCGCTTTTGGACAGCGGAGGGTTCGCTCGCTCCCCCAACTCTTTGAGGGTGGCGTCGGGATACCTGACCCGCAGCTTGATGAACTCCTGCAACGCCGGCGGCAGGTTCTCCATGCCGTGCGCCTCCAGCACCATGCGGATCGCGTACAGCTGGTCAACGGAAGCGTTGGCCGCTTTGGCCTGATTCGCTATCTCGGCGTTGGTCTGCCGGTTCACGTCGTTGCGCACGCTCTTGATGACGCGCGCGTTCTCCATGGCGAGCGCGCTTTGATGAGCTCCCGCGAAGGCCAGAAACTCCAGGATGGCCGCGCCGCTTTTAAGGTAGACCATGTACGAGCTGCGCCGCTGCATGACGCGCGCGTTGATGCCCTTGCGCTCCAGCAGGCTCACCAGGCTGTCGGCCAAGTCCTCGTTTTCGACCGTGATCTCGAAATGGAAGTCGCCGCGCGGATCCGAGACGAACCCGCTTCCCAAAAACGCACCGCGCAAATAAGCCGCAGTACAGCACTCCTTCGCCACCAGATCCGAGGTGAGCCCCATCATCAGGCCGCCCTCGGCGGAAAGCACGCCCATGTCGACGAGCGATTCCGCCAAGCGCGCCTGGGAAGGCACCTCGATAAGGTAGTTCGGCGTCTTGTGCAGCACGCTGCGGCGCACCGTGAGGTTCGTCTCCAGGTGGTACAGCTCGTGCAGCAGCTTGATGACCAGGCGCGCGACGGACGGGACGTCCGTTGCGATCTCGATGCGGTACTTGCCCTGCCCGCTGAAGAACAGCGTGCCCTCGATGCGCACGAGCGCCGCCAGCGTCGCCTTCTCGCAGTGCGAGCAGGTGGGTGGAACGCGAGCCAGTTCGTCTTTTACTTCCGCCGTGAACGACATAGGCGCAACACCCCCGAAAACGCTTCCCGCAACGCAGCCGGATCGTGCCAGGTGGGCCGCAGCGGATCAACCAGATTGCGCGCGATGACCACCGGCCCGCGCGCCTGGATGGCCTGTACATCCTGATAGCTGACGCGTACGGGACGAACCCGCCGCGACAGTTCCAGATCGCCCATGTCCGACGTCGAAGCATGCTCCGGCTCGGCACCAGCCAAAGCGCTGAACAGGCCCGTTGCCGGACTATCGGGCCGTAGCGGAACCGGCGTGTGCACCAGCACGTAATCGAGCAGCCCGCGCATGCCGTGGTCCATGAGGGCGTCCACGTGCTCGCGGGCGGCAAGGCCCCACGTCTCCCCCTGCATGTCGGCGAGCGAGCACACGAACAGCGTGCTGCCCTTCGATGCGCGTATGGCATCCACCACGCCGGGGACCAGCAGGTTCGGGATGATGGACGTGAACAGCGAGCCCGGCCCCAGCACGATGAGGTCCGCGTTGCGAATGGCCTCGAGCGCAGGCTCGTAGGGCACCACGCCGCGCTCGGCGCGAAGCCGCACGCATTCGAGCGCGGTGCGCGAATGGCACGCCACCGCCTGACCCTCTAAAATGCGCCCGTCGCGCGTGCGCGCGGCAAGCGACACCCGATCGAGCGTTGACGGGTACACGTGCCCCCGCGCTTGCAGCAACCGCTCGCATATAGCGATAGCCTGGGGAAACGACCCTGCCGCATCCTCCAATGCCGACAGCATGAGGTTGCCCAAGGTGTGGTTGCGAGCAAACGAGAACCGGTACTTGAACGCTTTGGTCAAAGGATCGCTCGGGTCGGCTGCCATGGCGGCGATGCACTTGCGCACGTCGCCGGGAGGCGTGACGTCGGCTTCCTCGCGCAGGATGCCGGTCGACCCGCCGTCGTCGGCCATCGCCACGACGGCGCTCGTTTCGACGCCCATCGACAGCAGCGTGCGGATGGACACCGGCGCGCCCGTGCCGCCGCCTATCACGACGGCGCGCACGTGCTCGTCGACGGCGGATGCCGCGCTCGGCGTGCCCAGCGAAGCGAAGGCTGCCGTCAGGGACGGATCATGCGAGAACGGTTGCGTTGCCATGCAAAGCCCTAGCGCCCGGCGACCGGAGCCGCGGCGGCGGAATCCGTCACCAGCAAACCGTCGGCCCCTTCGGCCAGCTTGAGGTCGCGATGGGCGATGCTCACGCGGTAGCCCTTCGCCTTGAGGTAGTCGGCCGTGGCCTCCGCCAGCGCCACGCTGCGATGCTGGCCGCCCGTGCATCCGATGCCGATGGCCAGCTGCTGCTTGCCCTCGGCCACGTAGCCCGGCATCACGCAATCGAGCAGCGCGCGCCAGCGCTTCTGGAACTCCTCGGTTTCAGGGCGGTACAGCACGAAGTCGCGCACCGGCGCGTCCAGGCCCGTCAAGGGGCGCAGCTGGGGATCGTAATACGGGTTCGGCAGGAAGCGCACGTCCATGACCAGGTCGGCGTCAAGAGGCGCGCCGTGCTTGAACCCGAACGAGTACACCGTGACCTGCAGGCCCGTGCGGTCCTCGCCGGGTGCGAACAGGGCGCGAATGGTGGTGCGCAGCTGCGGCGGCAGCATGTCGGTGGTGTCGATGACGTGATGCGCGCTCTCGCGCAGCTCGAACAGCAAATCGCGCTCGCGCACGATGCCCTGGGCGATGGACGCCCCGTCGGCGGAAAGCGGGTGACGGCGGCGGCTGGACTTGTACCGCGCGATCAGCTTCTCGTCGTCGGCGTCCAGGAACAGGACGCGGTAATCGAGCCCGCGCTCCTTGAGCTTTTTGAGCTCGCTTGTCAAGCTGGCGAAGAAATCGCGGTTGCGCGCGTCGCACACCACGGCCAGGCGTCGCCGCTCGTCGGGCTGGCCGGGCATGCCGGTAAGCTCGAGCAGGTTCCCGATCAGGCTGGAGGGCAGATTGTCCACGCAGAAGTAGTCCAGGTCCTCGAACACGTGCATCGCCTCGGTGCGGCCGGCGCCGCTCATGCCGCTCACGATGACGAGCTCGGGCATGTGCTCAAGGTCAACCGTCGATTCGCTCATCAGCAATCCCTTCGTCGGTACGGGAGCGCTCGCCCGTGCTGGCAAGCGCGTCGGATTCGCATTGCTGCGCGCCGCCCACGACGCGCACGTCCTTTCGCTCCCTATTATACTGCTGAAGCACGCGGTACAGCTCCTCGGCCACCTCTTCGGGCACAAGGCGCGCCGCTTTGATGTCGTCAAGGGCGGCGTCTTTGAGGTTCTTGAACGATTTGAAGTGCTTGAGCAGCGCCTTTTTGCGCACAGGCCCAAGGCCCGTCACGTCGTCGAGGATGGAGGCGGTCATGCCCTTGCCGCGCAGCTCCCGGTGGAACGTGATGGCGAAGCGGTGGGCCTCGTCGCGCACCTGCTTCACCAAATACAGGGACGCGGAACCGCTCGGCAGCACCACCGGGCCCGTGTCCTGCCAGGGAACGAACAGCTCTTCGTCGCGTTTCGCCAGACCGCACATCGCAATGTCGTGGATTCCCAGCTCGTCGAACATCTCGAGCGCCGCGGACAGCTGCGGCTTGCCGCCGTCGAGGATGATGAGATCCGGCTTGCTTCCGAAGCGCTCGTCCGCCATGCGCTCGGGCGCGTAGCGACGGCTCATCACCTCCTGCATGCTCAAAAAGTCGTTCGCCTCGTCGAGCGGCGTCTTGATCTTGAAGCGACGGTACTGGTTCTTGTCGGGCTTGCCGTTCGTGAACACCACCATGGAGGCCACCGTGTAGGAACCGTGAATGGTGGAGATGTCGAAGCATTCGATGCGCAGGGGAGGCTCGTCGAGGGCCAACGCGCTTTCCAGCTGAAGAAGCGCCTCGTTGATGCGCTTGTCCTCGTAATTGGTGCGCACTTTGTAGCGCATGAGCGTGTGCTTCGCGTTCGTCTCGGCCATGCTCACAAGCTCGTGCTTCTCGCCTTTGCGCGGCGCCGTGAACCGCACCTTCGCGCCATGGGGGCTTGCCAGCTTCTCGGTGAGCCATGCTTCCATAGCCTCTTCGTCCTCGGGTTCGTCGCGCACGATGATCTCATGCGGAATGGACGTGGTGGCGTCGTAGTAGCGCAGCAGGAACATGTGCAGCAGGTCGTCGTCGGGCACGTCTTTGCCGCGGTTCAGCACGAACTCGTTCGAGTTGATGATACGGCCCTCGCGCACCATGAACACGTGCACGCCGGCGATGGTCTCCTCGCGGAAGATGCCCACCACGTCGGCGTCCAGGTTGCGCGTGGACACGGCATGCTGCTTGTCGGTCAGGCTGTTGATGGTATCGATGCGCGCCTTGATGCGCGCGGCGCGCTCGAAGTCGAGCTCTTCGGCCGCAGCCTGCATGTCGGCGGTCAGCTCGTCGACGAACTCCCGATGCTGCCCGGACAGGAATCGTCCGATGCGCTTCACATTGACCTGGTACTCTTCGGGCGTCACCGCGCCGCAGCACGCGCCGGGTCCCAAGCCCACGTGGGCATCGAAGCACGGGCGCGCGTCGCTTGCCATGAGCGCGAGCGGGTTCTTCTCCAGCCTGCGCTTGAGCTGGCGCCAGTCGGCGCACGACGTGGCGCACAACGGCACGACGCGCCGCGCGATGTCCACCATGTCGCGCGCGGCGCGGCTGTCGGTATAGGGGCCGAAGTACTTCGTGTCGGGCTTGTGCTTCTCGCGCGTGTACTTGATGGCGGGAAACACGTCGCCTTTCGTGAGCGCGATGAACGGGTACGACTTGTCGTCTTTGAAGTCGGCGTTGAAGAACGGGCTGTGCTGGTTGATGAGGTTCTTTTCCAGCACGAGCGATTCGTGCTCGTTCTCCACCACGATGTAGTCGAAGCTGTCGATCTGGTCGACCAGCAAGGGTATTTTGGCGCGCTCGTCCTGGAAGTTCACGTACTGGCGCATGCGCGCGCGCAGCTGCTTCGCCTTGCCTACGTAGATGACCTGGCCGGACTTGTCTTTCCATAGGTACACGCCCGGCAGCGCGGGCACGGCGTTGAGCTCCTGCTTGATGCGTTCGAGCTTGGCCGTTGCCGCCCGGTCTTCCGGCAAGGTCGGTTTCCCGTCGGCCGAGGCGGCGGAGCCGAATTCGCGCGTCGCCTGGTCGAGGTCGGAGCGATGCTGCTCGCGCTCGATGCGCGAGCGCTGCCCCGCCGGCTGATCCAGGTTGTCGAAGCCAAGGGCGTCGCCGTCGTCGAGCGTGGAAAAGCCGGCCGAATCGGCAGCTTCCCTTTCTTCGTTCGCAGCATTCGTCTTGATGGGTTTGTCGAGGTATTCGTCCATGAACGGCAGTATAGCAAAGCCCCGTTGCGCACCGGCCGAGCCGCCGCCGCGCGAACAAACGCTTCATGTTTGGGAGCGGGCCGTCAACGCGACCCGCGCACCGCTATATGAACGGGTGGAACGCCTCTATCAGAACCGGGACCATCGCCGAGCAGATAACGCCGTTGAGCACCGAGAGCACCACCGTCTCGCCGTTCGTGCAGCGAATGAGCATGGGCAGCGTGGTGTCCTCGCTCGTTGCGCCGGCGGGCGCGATGCACGTAGGGTAGTTGAGGTGCCGGGCGATCCAGGGGATGCAGAAGAACGACACCAGCTCGCGCAGCAGATTCGACAAGAACGTGATGCTGCCCACCTGCGCGCCGGCGATCTCGGTCATCATGACGCCCGACAAGCTGTACCAGCCCAATCCCGACGCGATGGCGCCTCCCGTCGGCAGGGAAAGCCCCGCCAAGGGAGCGCACAGCAAACCGCCCGCGATCGATCCGACCACGATGCCGAAGGGAATGATGAGCACGCGCACGTGATACTGCCGCAGCTTACCCAAAAGGCCGCGGCTGCCGCCCACGCTGATGCCCACGAACAGCATGAGGCCGTACAGGATCAGGTCGGAATGGTCGGCTAGCGCGTCGAGCGGCGCAAGGTGCACGCCCGCCAGCCCGTAGGCTATTCCCAGCGCGAGCGCCCCCACCGCCATGCCGATCATGACGGCTTCGCCGTTGCCGGCAGGCTCCCCCGCCGCCGGCGCCTCCTGCGCAGCGGCCACGTTCGGGCCGGCCGCCTTGCGGGTTATGTCGCTCATGAGCCAGTTCGTCAGGCCGTACACGACCAAGGTCGAAAGAGCCACCGGCACCAGGCAGAACAGGGCGCTCGCCCACCCGACGGTGCCCAGTTCCTCCAGAAACGTGTCGCGCCCTCCCAGCAAAGCTCCCATCGAGAAGATGAGCAGCGCCGTGAACAGCAGCGTCAGCTTCTCGTTCGCGCCTTTGAGGCGCGCGGGGAACACCGTTGCGCCCACGAGCACGCCCACGGCCATGATGACGAGCACTTCCAACCTTGATCCCCCTTTGCTGCGAAAGCATCCATTGTAGCGCAAAGCGGCGCTACGGGGTTTCAGGTTCGCGGGGCATGCGCTCGGTTCGCGCCGCGAAGCCGCGGGGCTTCAGGTTCGCCGGGAGCGCGGTCGGCTCTCCTTCGCCGGAGACGCAGCGGCGCGAACCCGCCCGCGCCCCATGCGCACGGCTACCGCCAGCTTGGCGGCGCCGCCCGCAGCAAGGAGCGCCGCGCTTGCCCCCAGCACCGCAGCCACGTCGGGAGCGAACGTGAGCACGTCGCGCCACGGCACCCCGCGCAGGATGGGAAGCGCCAGAACCGCAAGCGGCGCGACGACGTGCAGGACGACGGCGCGCGCGACCAGCATCCGCCTCGCGCGCAACCGCAGCGCCGGCGACGCCTGCGATACGTACGTCACGCGCATGCGGCGCGTCCACCGCCGCAGCAACCCCAGCGGCGCTGCGCTCGCCAGCAGGACACAGGCGTACAGCACGTCGTTGCGCGCATGCGCCACCCGCACCCACGAAGCGTCGACCGGGTCTGGATCGGCGCCCACCGCCGCAGCCACCACGCCGTTCGCCAGCTCGAAGAACAGGTTGTCGCCGCCCGCATGGTCGCTCGCATCGCCCAGCACCACCACGCCCAAACCGCGCTCGGGCAGCAGGCACATGCTTGCCACGTAGTTCTCCACCTGCCCGTCATGGGACAGCACCGTCTCCCCGTCGTCCCAGGAAAACGACGTCCAGCCCATGCCGTAGTACGTGTCGCCTTCGGGATCGGGAACGCGGTCCATGAACATCGACTCGATTCCCTGCGGCGAGATCACGCGCTCCCCCGCGTCGCTTCGCCCGCCGTTGAGGTACATCCGCAGATAGCGCGCCATGTCGGAAACGCTCGCCGCCACGTAGCCCGACGGAGCGGCTCCCCACGCCTCGTCGCTTGACGCGTGCGCGAACCCATCGGCTACGGGCACGCCGAACCAACCGCGATGGCCAGGCGCCATGCCCTTTTCCCGCGCGATCTCGCCATCAGCCGTCGAGCGGTCCATCCCAAGGGGAAGAAGCACGTGATCGCGCAGGTACGCCGCGTACTCCTGCCCCGAAGCCGCTTCGACGATGCGGCCGAGCAAATCGTAGTTGGCGTTCGCGTACGAGAACGTCCCGAACGACGCGCCCTTGCGCGCATCGGCGAGCGCATCGTAGTACCCGAACCCGCTCGTCTGGTTGAGCAGGGATCGCACCGTGACCTCGGACGGCACGCCGTACTGCGGCACGTACAACGAGGCCGGCGCATCGAGGTCCACCTCCCCCGCCTCCACCAGCTGCATCACCGCAAGAGCCGTGAACGACTTGCTAAGCGACCCTATCGTGAAAAGCGCCTCGGCATCCGGGCAATCCCCCAGCGTGCGCAGGTACCGGACGCCCGAAGCATCCACCACGGCCACGGCAACGCCCGGCACGCCCGTGCGGGACGCGTTGTCGTCCAGGTAGGAATCGAGCCGAACCGCAAGCGCGCCGCCTTCGGGCTCCATCCCCTGGGGAGGCGCTTCGTCGGCCAAATCCCCCAGGTCGCCGCCGTCTTCGACGCCAAGATCCGCAGGCTCGTCGGAGGGCGCCGCAAGATCGGGCTCCTGGTCAGGCACGTCGGCGACAGGTACGCAGCCGACAGCTGCACCGATGCACGAAAGCGCCAAAAAGGCCGCAATCGCCGCACGCCTGCCGATAATCGCCATCCCGTTCGCCATCACGATCGCACCCGGCTTCCTAGAAACTGTCGTATACGAATTGAACCGGTTGGGAAAAGCCGGAGAACACGATGAACCAGGCGAGCAGGACGACCAGAGCGACCACGGCTGCGCCGGCCGCCGCAACCAGCAGCCCGGGACGCCGTCGCACCGCGTCGCGCACACCGTCCGCCCACCGAAGAAGCCGGCTCACGATGCGCTCCCGTCGGTCACGCCGGCAAGCGAGGCGCCCGCATCGCCCGCCGAAGCCAAGCCCTCGGCCCGGCCGAAGCCGGCCCCGCCCAGAAACGCATCGTCGCGCCCGTTCGCGAAATCGTAGAACGCCTGCTCGATGCGCACCCAGCCGCGCCAGCCGGGATGCACGGTATCGCACAGAAAGTACTTCTCGTACTCGCAGCTGGAGAAGTCGGCGTACGCAGCCCCCGCCGCATCGCACGCGCCGCGCACGCGATCGTAGAACGCGCTGCGCACATCGGCTTCAACTCCCTCGCGGTCGTACCAGGCGCCGTGCATCGGCAGAATCACCACAAGCGGCTCCAGTCCCGTTTCGCGGCACACGTCCAAAAAGCACGAGAGGTCGTCGTATTCGGCATTCGCCTCCGTGAAGTTCTGCCCGCGTTCCACGTTGTAGCGGGAGTTCTTCTGCCAATAGGCGTCGTAGATGCCGTACGGGTTGGTGGTGCAGGCGGCGGCGCCGGATGCATCCGCCTGCGACAGCAGGGCCCTCCAGTCGGGTTCGCCCGTCGGGTTGCCGATCGCACGAGCAGCGCTCTTGTGCGGAGCCTGCTCGATCACCTGAGGCAAGCGGCTGCGAATGCGCGCGTCCTCCGCAAGCGAATACGCCGCATCGTTCACGGCGTCGAACGGCGTGTCCCTGTTGGCCGCGGCAAGCTGCCCCGCGTTCACCCCAAGGGCCGCCATGCGGGATCGAACGTAGGCCTTCGTTTTCTCGGACAGACGCGGGTTGTCCGCGAACTGCCGGTACAGGCTGTACGAGAACTTCGAGGGGAACTTCGCCTGCGCCCCGTTGCCCTTGAAGAACCATTGCGGCGACACCACGATCATGACCTTCTTGTTCTTGACCTTGTCGCCGTACGCACCGGCCGCAACAGCTTGCCATAGGCTTTGATCGTACGCTTCGCCGACGAAAGTCAGATCCACTCCGGTCACGTTCTCGCCAAACACCGCCTGCGGGCACTGCGCGACCTTGTCCTTCGAAATGTAGAACTCCGACGATCCGAACGCCAGGTGGCCGTCCGCGCTCATCGAAGACAGCGTGAACGCGGTGCTCTCGGACTTCACGCCCGAATACACGTAATCGTAGAGCCGTGTCGGATCGTGATCGGTTTGCCGGGGCAGCCCCCAGGCGCAAAACCCCGCGACCGCCAGCACGGCTGCGAGCAGCGCCGCAACCACGCCGCGCAGCAAGGCCATGCCCGTAAAGCCGGTCGATGCCCCTTTCGCCATGGTCCCGCCCGCCTACAGGCGGATCTCCACTTGGCGAATGATCAAATCCACCGTGTTCATCTCGTCGCGCTCCACCTCGGTAGGGGCAATGGACACGCCGAACTCCTCCTCGATGGTCACCAAAAGCTCGATAGCCCCCATAGAGTCCAAAAGGCCGAGCGCGAACAGATCCTCGCTTCGGCGCTCGCGCACCTCGTCATCGTCGCAGATATCCTCCAAAATGCAGAGCATGCGCTCCTCAAGCTGATCGTGCGTGACGCTACCCATTGATCGCTCCTTTCACGAGCATCGTTGCCTGCCCCGAGAACAGCGCGAACCCGATCATCACCAACTGCAGCGTGACGAACCAGGACAGCGCCTTGAACCAGGGTTCTTTCTTATGCTGCTTGTAAAACTTCGATTTCTTCTGAAACGCCTCCGTACCCGCCAGCAGCAAGCCGTGGTACAAGCCGTACAAAAGGTAGTTCGGCGTCAGGCCGTGCCAAGCGCCCATAAGCACCATGTCGAGCACGAAGCCCCAGCACGCCGTGGTCAGGCGGCTTTCGAACCAGCGCTTCTTGAGCGCCAGGCGCGAAAACCGCATGAACACGAAGTCGCGCAGCCAAAACGAGAGCGTGATGTTCCACCGGTTCCAAAAATCCTTGATGTCGATCGACGCGAACGGCGCGCGGAAGTTGCGCGGCGTGCGAATGCCGAAGCAGTAGCTAGCGCCCATCGCCATGAGGCTGTACCCTGCGAAGTCGAAGAACAGGTACAAGCCGTACACGTACGCGGTCTGCACCTGCGCGCCCAGCTCCGCAAGAAACGGGCCGCCGCCCCATGCGGTCGGTGCGTACAGGCGATGCAGCCACACCGCGATCACGAACGTGTACGCCATTCCCACGAGCAGCAGCAGGATGCCGCGCGCGAGCAGGCCCGCGTACTCGTCGCGCGTCCGCACCGCGTCGGCATCCTGCGCGAAACGACGGGAACGGTCGATGGGGCCGGACGTGAACACGGGGAAGAACAGCAGGAAGTACACGTAATCGAACAGGTTCATCCGCTCGATGAGGCCGTCGCGAATTTCGAAGAGCACCTGCAGCGCCTTGAACGTAATGTAGGAAACGCCCAAGAAGCCCAGCAGATTCTGGTCGAACACCGCGCCCGCCTTCGCGGACACGAGCGGCACGAGCGTGACGACAACGGCCGCATAGAAGCGCGCGTTCGACTTCGGGTCGGCCGAAAGCCACCGCATGCACGCTACGGCCGCCAGCACGAACCCCGCCGCGAGCGCAAGGCCGGCGACGTCCTTCGAGAACAAGCACGCCAGCAGCACTACGGACACCGCCAGGCCGTAGCGCTTGAGCGGCTTCTCGCGCAGGCCGAGGAAAGCCGCGCCCGCTACCGCTGCGGCCAGCGCCACGAAAAAGCTGGGGTCGGCGTAAAACGACATGCGCGCGACCCGTTACGCCTCGGCCAGGGCTTTTCGATCAAGCTTGCCGTTGCAGGTCAGCGGCAGCTCGTCGAACAGCTTCACGGTACGCGGCACCATGTACGCAGGAACGAGCTCGGCCAGACCGCGCCGAATCTCCTGACGAGCGTCGAAGGCGTCGAGCGCAGCAGCCGAAGCGTCCAGCACCACGCATGCCTTCAGGTGGGAAACGCGCCCGCGGCGCAGCACCGGCACTACGACAGCTTGCTTCACCTGCGGCAATGAAACGATGTTCCTTTCCACGTCCTCAAGCTCGATGCGAAACCCGTTCACCTTCACCAGCGCGTCGAATCGCCCTTCGCAGTGAAGCACGCCCTCCTTGTCCAATCGACCCAGGTCGCCCGTGCGATACGCCCGCATTTTGCGGCCGTCGGAACGCAGCGACCACGAGAACGCTTCGGCGGTTTTATCGGGATTGCGGTAGTAGCCTTTCGCCACCGTGTCCCCCACGATGACGATCTCGCCGCTTCGCCCCGGCTCGCACGGCGCCCCCGTTTCGGGGTTCACGATGCGCAGCTCGGTCCCCGGACGAGGACGCCCCACTGGCAAGGGGGCCGCATCCGCAAGCTCGGCGGGACCGATTTCGGCGTACGTTACCGCCACGGTGGACTCGGTGGGCCCGTAGGTGTTCACGACGAGCGCCTGCGGAAACCGACGGACCAAGTCCTCGGCCGTCGCATGGTGCAAGGTCTCCCCGCAAAAGAGAAACATGCGAACGTCGGAAAGAAGCGCCTGGTCGAACGAAGGATCCGCCAGGCATAGATCGGCGAACGACGGCGTGGAAACCCACACCTGCACGCCCGAGGCGCGCAGGTCCTCGAACAGCATGCGCGCATCCTCGGTTTTCTCGCGCGAAACCGCGTGCAGGCACCCGCCGGTCGACAGCGCGCCCACCACTTCGTACTGCGACAGATCGAACGAGTACGGCGGCTGGTCCAGGAACACGCGCGCACCGTCCGACACCACCGGAAACGTGCGGAGCCACCGCATGAAGTTCGCCGCGTTGTCCGCGCTCACCTCGATGCCCTTGGGTCGCCCGGTCGAGCCGGACGTGAAGATGAGGTAATGCGTCTCCTCGCCGGAAACCCAGCAGGAGCGGTCGGGAACGCTCGCACGGTCGAACGGCAGACGCGCAACCTCGCGCGCATCCACGACGCGATCCTCGCATGTCAGCTCCCGCAACGCGCAAGGCAGCTCCACGGCGGTCAACAGCAACGGTTCCCCCAGCTGGGAAGCGATGTCGGCCAACCGAGACGCCGGCATCTCAACATCGACGGGCACGAAGGCGTGCCCGCTTTTCAAGCAGCCCAGAAACCCGACGATCATCAAGGGGCCCTTATGCCCCAGGACGACGACCGGCTCGCGATCGCCCGAACGCTCACGCAGCGCGCACGCCACGGCATCGGACATAGTCCACAGCTCGGCATAGGTCATGGTTGCGTCGTCTGCACGATAGGCCAAAGCATCCGGCGTCGTCTGCGCCCATCGCTCGACCTCCAGCAAAAACCCGTTCTCGTTCGCCATACGCTCGCCTCTTCTCTCGCCCCGTTGCGCGCCAAGCCGCCCCATGCGACCGGGGTTCAAGATAGACTTCGAATATCTACGGCGCATCGAGGTCACAGACTGAGCACAAATCGGTAACCGAACCGACGCTCAAAAAGCTGCGCCTTCACATGCTGCGCACGACAGCGAATCGACGATGCGCGCAGCGGGTCGACAACCGCGCAGCACGCGCCTTGGGCTTCGGGCCTATGCGGAAGCGCGCGGGTTCGCAACCTGGGATGCCTGCCGCTATACTGAACCAACCCAAGAGAAAGCAGGTCCATGAAGCCCACTGTGTACATCGACGCCGACGCCTGCCCCGTCACCGCCGAGGCCGTCAACATCGCGCGAAACCGCAACATCCCCGTCGTTATCGCGGGCAACTCAACGCAGAACCTGCTTCGGCACGTGCGACGAAGCGACCCCCGGCAGCCCACCGACGGATTCTGGGTCGACACCCTTGCCGTGGGCATCGGCGCCGATGCGGCCGATTTCGCCATCGTGCAGGAACTGAAGCCCGGCGATATCGTGGTGACGCAGGACATCGGCCTTGCGGCCATGGCGCTCGGCCGCAGCGCGCGGGCCATCGGCGTGCGCGGGCGCGTGTACTCGCGCGCGACCATCGACGCCGACATGCAGATACGCCACCTCGAGAAGAACGTCCGTCGACAAGGCGGCAGGACGAAGGGCCCTGCGGCGTTCGAGGACGAGGATCGCGAACGCTTCGCGGCGAACCTGCGGCGCCTGGTGGACGAGTCGCTTCGCGGCGGGGACGAGCGCTAGCGCAACGTCGACGGCAGCAAGGCTCCGGAAAGCGAAACCGGGCGGCGCACCCCATCCCGCCGCCCGGAAACCGGCAAGCCGCACCTATTCGGAAACGTCGGCGCTACCATCCTCAAGCGCTTTGAACGCGGCTTTCATAGTGGGGTTGTTCCTGGTCAGACGCTTGATAGTCAAGTCCTGCGCCTTGTTGTTCGCCAGGCGCAGATTGTTCTCGGAGGAAAGCAGGGCCTCTTTGGTTTTCTGCAGGTGCGCGATGGTCTTGTCAATCTCGTCGATAGCCGTCTGAAAACGGCGGCTGGCCAGGTCGTAGTTGCGCGCGAAACCCGATTTGAACGTCTCCATCTGCTCTTCGAAGTTCGTGATGTCGATGTTCTGGTTGCGCACCACGGCCAGCTCCGCCTTGTAGGCAAGCGAGTTGAGCGCGGCGTTGCGCAGAATGGAGATCATGGGCAGGAAGAACTGGGGGCGAACGACGTACATCTTCTCGTACCGATACGACACGTCCACGATTCCCTGGTTGTACAGCTCGCTGTCCGGCTCCAAAAGCGACACGAGCACCGCGTACTCGCATCCCTTCTTCGTGCGATCGGCGTCGAGCTTCTTGAAGAACTCGTCGTTTCGATGGTGGCGGGACGGGTCGTCGGATTCGTTCTTCATCTCGAACATGATGGACACGATCTCGTTGCCCGCCTCGTCGCACTCCCGGAAGATGAAGTCGCCCTTCGAGCCGCCGGATGCATCGTTGTCCTTCTCGAAGTACGCCCGCGGGAACGCCGTTGCGCGAATCTTGTTGAACTCGGTCTCGCAATGCTGCTCAAGCGACTCGCCCACCATTTTGGTGGACAAGCGCGCCTTCATGTCGCGATAGCGCTCGATCTCGTTTTCCTTGTACGCGATGATGTCGTCTTTCGCCTTCAGCTCAATGGACAGCTGCTCCTTGAGCGCGCTTTCAACCTGGATGCGCTCGGCGTCCTTGAGCGCCACCTGGGCGGCCAGGGCATCGCGCTCGCGTTCGATCTCGGTGCGCGCCTGCTGCACGGCCAGCTGCTTCTCGGTTTCGCTGGCGTGCTGCTGCGCGGACAAGCGCTGTTCGAGCTCGACGATGCGAGCGTCCTTCGCCGCCGCGATGTCGGCAAGCGCACGCTCGCGCTCGGCCTGCGCGACGCGCTCCCGAGCTTCGTTCTCGCGCTTCGCCGCGTCCAGTCTGGCCTCCAATTCGGCAATGCGGGTCTCCTTCTCGGAAGCCTTCGCCTGCGCCGCTCCCAAAGCCTGCGCCACCGCCAGCTCGACAGCCTGCTTCTTTTCGGTTGCCAGCAGCTGCTCGTGCCGTTGCACTTCCTTGTCGAATTCGCTGTCGCGCACCTGCTTCATGATGGCCGCGAAACCGGTCTCGTCAACCTGAAACACCGTTTGGCAATGGGGGCACTTGATCTCGTTCATGCACGCTCCTTATCTCTTGCCCCGATTCTACCCCATCGATTGTTTTCGAGAGGGTCGCAATGGGGACAGTCGAGCAATTCATCGTTGAAATTCGCAACGAGCCGGACGTCCCGAATCGCTTCGATCGCGACCTTTCGGCGCACAGGTTTGTTTCGAATCGTTTAAATAATCATTGCGCGCGGTCGGCTCTCTTTATAATGATGCTATTGCGTACTGCATTTCCCAAAGGAGGTCCGAATTGAGTTACGTCGATCGAGTTATCGAGCAGGTCAAGGCGAAGGACGCCAGCCAGCCTGAGTTCATCCAGGCCGTCACCGAGGTGCTGCGTTCCCTCGAGCCGGTCATCGAGGCGCATCCCGAGTACGAGGCCGCTGGCCTGCTCGAGCGCATCGTGGAACCCGAGCGCGTGATCATGTTTCGCGTCCCCTGGGTCGATGACGCGGGCAAGGTGCAGGTCAACCGCGGCTTCCGCGTGCAGTACAACAGTTGCCTGGGGCCCTACAAGGGCGGCCTGCGCCTGCATCCGTCCGTGAACCTGGGCATCATCAAGTTCCTGGGCTTCGAGCAGATCTTCAAGAACAGCCTGACCACGCTTCCCATGGGCGGCGGCAAGGGCGGCTGCGACTTCGACCCGAAGGGCAAGTCGGACATGGAAGTCATGCGCTTCTGCCAGAGCTTCATGACCGAGCTTCAGCGCCACATCGGCGCCGACACCGACGTGCCGGCTGGCGACATCGGCACGGGCGCACGTGAGATCGGCTACCTGTTCGGCCAGTACAAGCGCATCAAGAACGTCTGGGAAGGCGTGCTTACCGGCAAGGGCCTGTCCTACGGCGGATCGCTCGCCCGCACCGAGGCGACCGGCTACGGCCTGATCTACTTCGTGCAGGAGTACCTGGAGTGCCACGGCGACTCCTTCGAGGGCAAGACGGTGTCGGTCTCCGGCTCCGGCAACGTGGCCATCTACGCCACGCAGAAGGCCCAGCAGCTGGGCGCCAAGGTAGTCACGCTCAGCGACTCCACCGGCTGGATCCACGATCCCAACGGCATCGACGTTGCCCTGGTCAAGCAGATCAAGGAAGTCGAGCGCGCCCGCATCTCCGAGTACGCGAAGCGTCGCGAAGGCGTGGAATACCACGAGGGCCGCGGCGTGTGGAGCGTGCCCGTGGACATCGCGCTGCCCTGCGCGACCCAAAACGAGCTGTTCATCGAGGATGCACAGCAGCTGGTCGCGAACGGCTGCAAGGTGGTTGCCGAGGGCGCCAACATGCCCACCACGATGGACGCGACCGATTACTTCCTGGACAACGGCGTGACCTTCTGCCCCGGCAAGGCCGCCAACGCCGGCGGCGTGGCCACCTCCGGCCTGGAGATGTCGCAGAACTCCGAGCGCCTGTCCTGGTCGTTCGAGGAAGTGGATGCCAAGCTGCAGGGCATCATGAAGAGCATCTACCACGCAGCCGACGACGCCGCGCGCGAGTTCGGCCACGAAGGCAACTACGTCATGGGCGCGAACATCGCCGGCTTCAAGAAGCTCGCCGACGCCATGATGGCGCAGGGCGTGGTGTAAGCCGCAGCATCCAGCAAAAGCGAAAGCCCGGCCACTTCACACTGGCCGGGCTTTTTCATGTTCCCGTGGTACCCGACGCACGAAGATCGCGCCGCGCCCATCGCGCGCCGACCCCCCATCGCGCAATCCGTGCGCACGACGTCGAATCTCGCGCAGTCCTGTCAAAACGATCGAGTTTTGCGGCGGTTTTCCGCCTTTTTATGATTGCTCGCCAACACACGATTTTCATTGTCCCAGTTCAGAAGCTTATCCGCTTGCTTTATCCTGGTTTGAGGACCAGCAAAACTCGTCCGTTTTGACAGATGGGCCCTACGCGTCCGAAAACCGATCGAAAGTCGGCAGCGTCCCGAAAGCCCTTCACGGCAACTCACAGCACTGCGGCTCTCAGCGTGCGGCACGCTTGCGCGAAACCATCGTACGGACGAACCCGCTCGCCTAAAGCAGCAGCAAGCTGACGCGCCGCCTTGTCGAAGCGCGCAGGATCCATGATCTGGTGATTCGTCATCGTGCGCACCGACACCCCCAGATGGGACAAGTCATCGCGACGTTCCGAATCCCTTGCGATCCGATAAGGACCGGTATGGTACTCGTCGCTTTCGTACTCAACGTCGAGCTTCGCTTGCGACCAGTACAGATCGCATAAGTAGTATCCCTTTTCGATGCAATCTCGCCGCGCGTCCGGCACATCCATTCGATAATTCAATTCGGGATGCGAAAGCGCATAGCCGCCCATTCTTCGCGGAAGGCAAAGCAGCAACGTCAAAGCCGTCTCGCGCGGCGAAGCGGAACAGGCAACCAAATGCTTGAGGACTCTTCGAGCCGCAGCCGCGCCAGGAATTCCTCGTGCAGATTCGACGTATCGAGCAAGGGCCGATACCGTGGTCAAAAGCATGGGCCTCCCGTACCGCGTGTGCCCATCGCAGTTGCGCGCGTACGTTCCGCACAGCTCGAATCCCAAGGCAAGAAGCTCCAACGCAGGCAAGACGGAAGCCATCTGCACGAAGCACAGCTCCGGCGAGCTCGCGTACAGATCTTCGCCCAATCGCACGAATGATCCAGGAGGAAACGAGCGCGCATGAACATGGCAGCGCACGCCGACGCGGTCGATCCGATCGCACGTACGGGGCACGACCACATGCACGGGCGATTCGCGAGAAACGCGCCTGAGCGGCAATCCGCTTTCAAGAAGCAGGGAATCCCCGCGAGCGCGATCGACATCTACGGCCTTGCGGCCCTGGAAAAACGCCGCGGTATCGGCATCGCGGCTGCGAGCCCGCGCCGCCTTGTCCGCATCGCCGATAAACTCCGACGATCCGACGGGATGCCGAACGCGTTTTCCAGAGCAGGGCACCCGAAGGCGGGCGTCGAACCTTCCCGACCGTCAACATTCCAACTCTGTTATATAGCTGATGTATATAGTCATATATTAAGACTAGCAAGGGTAACGCCCCTCATGTTGCGGGCAATCGTTTCGTTATCTTCACGTTATCTTGCGCTGGATTCCTGCTAGATTCCCGCTAGACCCGTGCTAGATTCCTGCAAGGTTTTCGCAAAACCACGCCCAGAAGACGGTAGGCGTGCATCCGCGCCGATGCACGCGCAGGCAAAGGCGAAAGCGGGATCGCGGCTGAAAGCAAACGGCGAACAGGCGGGCCGAGACGAGCCCGCAGCTAGAGGAAGGCACACGGGTCAAAGTGGACGTACGGCTGGAAGCAGGTCCGCGGACTGAAGCAGACGAGCAAGCCGAAGCAGGTCCGAGGGCTGAAGCAGGCGCGCAAGCTGAAGCAGGTCCGCAGGTTGAAGCAGGCCCGCAAGCCGAGGCGAGTACACGGGCTGAAACAACCGTGCGGACCGAAGCGGAGCACGCCGACCGGCGAAACGGACGGCTTGCAGGAACGCGCGCAGTAGCAGGACGCATTTGACACGGCCCGCTGTCAAAACGATCGAGTTTTGCGGCGATTTTCCGCCTTCTCGGGGTTGTTCGCTGATGCGTGGTTTTCGTTATCCCAGTTCAGAAGCTTATCGACTTGCTTTATCCTGGTTTGAGGACCAGCAAAACTCGTCCGTTTTGACAAAACTTCGAACTGAAGGTGGGGTCAGCGAGGACTGCAAGTCCCCGAAGCGCAAGACGGAGCCGGGCGCGCACCGCAAGCCTCCGAAACTGGGATGGAACCGGGTACGCGGGCAACGCCCGTCCTCGCCGCGCGACCGCCTCCTAAAACAACACGGGACCCGGCGCGAAGCCGGGTCCCGAAACGTGCAAGCTTTTCGAACGAGCGCTTACATCATCGTCTGAATCGCGACGAACAGCGGGGTGAACGTCAGCGAAACGATGGTCATCAGGTTGATGAGGATGTTCATGGACGGACCAGAGGTGTCCTTGAACGGATCGCCCACGGTGTCGCCGACAACGGCGGCCTTGTGAGCATCGGATCCCTTACCGCCATGATAGCCCTGCTCGATGTACTTCTTCGCGTTGTCCCACGCACCACCGGCGTTGGACATGAAGATGGCCATGAGCATACCCGTGGCAACGGCGCCGGCCAAGAAGCCGCCCAGCATAGCCGGGTTGAAGCAACCGATCGCGACCGGCACGATGATGGCAAGGCAACCGGGAAGCATCATCTCGCGCAGCGCGGAGCTGGTGGAGATAGCCACGCACTTGTCGTACTCGGGCTCGGCCTCGTACTCCATGATGCCCTTGATCTCACGGAACTGGCGACGCACTTCCTCGACCATGGCATGAGCAGCGCGGGACACGGCGCCCATGGTGAGGGCCGCGAACATGAACGGCATCATGGCGCCGATGAAGATACCGGCGACGATCAGCGGATCGGTGAGCGTCAGCTCGAAGTTCGGAATAGCATGGTGCATCGTGGCCTGGTAGGACACGAACAGCGAGATAGCGGACAGGCCCGCAGAGGCGATGGCGAAGCCCTTCGCGATGGCAGCGGTGGTGTTGCCCACGGCGTCCAGCGCGTCGGTGCGGTCGCGCACTTCCTCGGGAAGGCCGGCCATCTCGGCGATGCCGCCCGCGTTGTCGGCAACAGGGCCGTACGCGTCGACGCCGATGGTGATAGCGGTGTTGGAGAGCATGCCGGTTGCGGCAAGACCCACGCCGAACAGGCCGACGGCAATGCCGCCCTCAGCCGAGGCGAGCGGGAACGCAAGGTTGCCGAACGTGTACGCGCCGATGATAGCCAGCGCAACCAGCACGATCGGAGCGATGGTGGACAGCATGCCCGTGCCGATGCCCTCGATGATGACCGTGGCGGCGCCGGTGTCGGCAGCCTCGGCGATCTTGTGGACCGGCTTGTACTTGTCGGAGCAGAAGTACTCGGTGATCTTGCCGATGGCAAGGCCGGCCACCAGGCCGCACAGCACCGAGCCGAACAGCCACAGCGGCTGCGCCTCGACGGACTGGGAGTTCCAGATGGAGAACAGGCAGAAGATCACGACGATCTCGATGCCGGCAGCCAGGTACGTGCCGCGGTTGAGCGCCTTGTGCAGGGCAGCGCCTTCCTTGGTGCGCACGGCGAACAGGCCGATGATGGACGTGAGGATACCGGTTGCCGCGATGATGAGCGGCGTCACCAGGGCCCACACGAGGTCGCCCGTGGCGAAGTACCCGCCCAACGCGCCGAAGGTGGCGGCCAGGATGGTGGGGGCCAGGATGGCACCCGTGTAGGACTCGAACAGGTCGGCGCCCATGCCGGCCACGTCGCCTACGTTGTCGCCTACGTTGTCGGCGATGGTGGCGGGGTTGCGGGGATCGTCCTCGGGAATGCCCGCTTCCACCTTGCCCACGAGGTCAGCGCCAACGTCGGCGGCCTTCGTGTAGATGCCGCCGCCCACACGGGCGAACAGCGCAACAGCAGAAGCGCCGGTGGCGAAGCCTTCGACCATGCCGATGTTGGTGTGCATCTGAGCAACCTCGACGATGTCGATGCCGAACACCAGCAGGATAAGCCACAGCGACAGGCCCAGCAGGGCGAACGACGCCACGCACAGGCCCATGGTGAGGCCGGACTTGAAGCTGATGTTCAGGGCCTTGGCAACCGACTCCTCGGCAGCGTGAGCGGTACGCGTGTTCGCGCGCGTTGCCACGTGCATGCCAACGTAGCCGGCGGCCGCAGACATCACGCCGCCCGTGACGAACGCAAGCGCCGTGATCGGCGACAGGAATACCGCCATAACAACGGCCACGATCACCATGAAGATCACGAGCAGCTTGTACTCGCTCATCAAAAACGCCTTAGCGCCCTGCTGGATCTTCAGGGAGATGTTATTCATCTTGTCCGGACCCGGATCCTGCTTCAGAACCCACGTTCCGAGGTAGGCTGCCATGCAAATGCCGATGAGGGCGCACACGGGAGCCATCCATGCGACTGCAGTAGTCACGTGTCTCCTCCTTTTTTCGACCAATACGATATGCGACCTTTTCGCCGGGCATTCGAGCGAGAAAGTCGCAACCGCTTTATTCTAGAGGATTTGCAGATAATGTGAACCCGTAATCGAGTTTTTTTGGATACATGAAATTGCAAGCGTTTCACCAGGAATCAGGCCGCGCATCGACAATCAGGGCGGATTCAAGCTGCAAACGAAGCGATATCCGGTATACTTCGCCTTTTCACATCACCGACGATGCATGCATCTGAACCACGCGAGGAGCACGTTATGCCCGGTATACGCCACGCACGCGCCGCACAAGACGCGGTGCGTGCGCTTTTCGCCCTGATCGCGGGCGCCGTCGATCGCTTCCGATCCCTGCCGTTCGCGAAAAAGGCGCGTCCCTTCGTTCTTGCGCTTGCCGTGCCAACGGCTTTCCTGCTGCTCGAAGTGCCCTACAACGCGAACCTGCTTTCCATGGATCCTTATTATGCGGGGTTGAACCTCGTCCTCTTGGCGATCCTTTTCGGCATCTGCTACTTCGTCGGGCAGCGCTCCCGCGCGGCTGTTGCGGCGTTTCTGCTGGCTTGCCTGGCGGCCGGAACGGCAAACCACTTCGTCATCATGTTCAAAGGCCAGCCCGTCGTGCCTGCCGACCTGTTCGCCCTGTCCACGGCCGCATCGGTGGGATCGGGCTACTCCTTCGAGCTTGACGCGAGCCTGCTTGCGAGCATCGCGCTGTTCTTGGGGTACTGCGCCGTGCTGTTCCTGATGCCGAAGCAGCGGCTCTCGTTCCGACGCGGCTTGACCAACGCCACGTGCGCGCTTGTTCTAGTTGGAGGCTTCGGATGGTCGCTAGCCGCCGTCGACATCGAAAAAGCCTTCGATTGCACGGTGGACGTATGGGGCGTCAAGGAATCGTACGCCGAGCAAGGATCGGCGCTTTGCTTTCTCAAGCGCGTCCAAGACCTGAGCCCCGCCGAACCCGACGGATACGCGACCGCGGCCATCGAGGACATGCTGGACTCGTACGCAGACGCCACGGCCATCCCGGAAGCGCATGCCGGCGAACTTGTCGAACAGCCCACGGTCATCGCCATCATGAACGAGACGTTCTCCGACCTGTCGCGCTACCCCGGCCTTGCCGACACCGAGGCCCGCCCCGCCCGGTTCCACGAGCTTGCCGCCGAAGCGCTCGAGGCCGGCGAAGCCTACGCCTCGGCCATGGGAGGCGGCACCTGCAACAGCGAGTTCGAGTTTCTGACCGGGTCGAGCATGGCGCACCTGGGCGGAGGCGTGTATCCGTACGTGCTTTACGACCTGGACAAAGCCGAAAGCCTGGTGTCGTACTTCTCATCGATGGGCTACGCTACGCACGCGCTGCATCCGGCCGAGGGCACGAACTGGAGGCGCGACCGAATCTACGCGCAGCTGGGATTCGACCGATTCAGCGACATAGCCTCCTTCGACGGCGCGGACACGTTGCGCGGCCTGGTCACCGATCGCGCCACCTACGACTACGTGCTGAACCTGTTGGCGGAAAACGAGCAGCCCCAGTTCATCTTCGACGTGACCATGCAAAACCACGGGGGCTACGACGTGGGCGGCCTTTCCGAAGAGATGAGCGTGAGCGTTCCTCTTCCCGACGGAACCACGTCGCCCGAGCTGAACGAGTACGCAAGCGTCATCCGCCAGGCAGACCAGGATCTGGCGTATCTGACAGAGCAGCTGAACGCGCTTGAGAGGCCGGTGGTCCTCTGCTTCTTCGGCGATCATCAACCCGGTTTCAGCGACTGGCTGTTCGAAGCCACGCACGAAGGCGTGTCCGCAGACGATCTGGGGCTCGATGCCGTGCAGTCGCGCTACGCTGTACCCTACCTCATCTGGGAAAACGATGCCGCGCGCGCAATCAAGCAACAGCGAGGAACCCCTGCCGAGCACGAAGCCGACGCCCTCGCCGCAGGACCGGTCGAGCAACGGTCGAGCCTGAACTACCTGGGTGCCAAGCTGGTGGATTCAGCAGGTCTTCCCACCACGAACTACCAGCGCTTTTTGCTGTCGACCAGCGAATCCATACCCGCCGTCAACCTCAACGGCTACCTGAGCGCCGACGGCACCTGGCACTGGCTCGACGAGGAAGCGGACGCCGAAAACCTGCTAGACGCCTACGCCTGGATACAGTACGACAACCTGTTCGGCTAAGGTCGAGACAACGAACAAGGCGGGAGACGATACCGTCCCCCGCCTTGCGCCATTCCCCGTTTTGCTCGCACAACCCTACAGGTTATCCCTCACCCATTGGATGTTGCCCTGCACGGTGGCTATGAGCTCTTCGAGGTCGTCGAACTTGCGCATGGGTCGCAACCAGTGCAGGAACTCCACCTTGATGGGCTTTCCGTACAAGTCGCCCGAGAAATCGAGCAGATGCACTTCGCAGGTGGCCGTCGCGCGATCGGCGAACGTAGCCGCCACACCCACGTTGACCGCAGCCTTGTAGCGAGCGCCGTCGACCACGGCCCACGCGGCGTACACGCCGTCGCCTAGCGGGCGCAGCTGATCGTCCACCACCAGGTTCGCCGTCCGAAATCCCAGGTCCGCGCCCTCTCCGCGCCCGGGCATCACCGTTCCCGTCATGAAGTACGCGCGTCCTAGAAGCCGGTTCGCTTCCTCGATGGCGCCGTCGGCCAAAAGCAGGCGGATGCGCGTGGCCGTTATGGGCGCGCCGTCTTCGCTCTTCAGGCTATGAGCGCGCACGTGCGTGCCCTCGACAGAGCCCCACGCATCCAGGTCGTCAACGGTCCCTGCCGCGCGAGCTCCGAACTTGAAGTCGAACCCCACGTGCAGAAACGCCGGCGGCGTACCGTCGAACGTCTGCACGAGAAAGCGCTCGGGCGAAGACGCCGCGAATTCCCGCGTGAAAGGAAGCGCTACCACCGCGTCCACGCCGGTTTGCGCCAGCATGGCCAAGCGCTCGTCGTTCGTCATGAGCTTCTTGAGCCGATCGGGGTGAAACACCTCGTCAGGATCGATGTCGAACGTCAGCGCCACGCTGCGTCCGCCGCTTTCGCGCGCCGTCTCGCGCGCGCAGTCAAGCAGGAACCGATGCCCGCGATGCACGCCGTCGAACACGCCGAACGCGCACGACGCGCCGGAGAAGAACGCATGGTCGAAAGATTCGTCCGCCCTATAGATCTTTGCCACGAGACACCCCCGTCTGAAACACGCAGCGCGCCTGATACGCATCGCGCGCCTGATCGTAACCGTACAGCGCAACCAATTTGTTGTCGGCAATCACCGCAACCGTCTCCCCGTCCTTCGGACCCGTGCAGCTTTCGCGCACGCCCGAGGTGCATGCGCACAGCTCAAGATCGGCCGTCGAGCGACGCCGCTCGTACAGGGGATGCGCCGAAGCAGGCAATGGAGAGCCGTTCGCCACCTTCGGGACAGCCGCATCCTGCGCGAACAGGAAGCGCCCGCCCAAAAGCCGAATGGGATCGAGCGCGGCGCGGTCCTTGAGCTCCGCGAGCACGTCCAAGCTGACGCACTCTTCCAAGTCGAGCGTCCCCAGGCGCGTCCGCTCCAACGCGGCGACGTGAGCCGGGCAGCCGAGCGCCACCCCCACGTCGCGCGCCAATGCGCGAATATAGGTGCCCTTCGACACGTGGAACGCCACGTCCCAGGTGGGAAGCTCGTCGCCGCGGCCCTCGCGCACCTCGAGCAAGCGCGCCTCGTACACCTCGATGTCGCGCGGAGCCAGGTCGATGATATTGCCCGCACGCGCAGCTTCGTAAGATTTCTTCCCGTTCACCTTGATGGCGGAATACGCCGGCGGCAACTGCTTGCTAGCCCCCACCAGTCCCGCCACGAACGAAGCGGCGAAGACGGGGTCGGTCACGCAAGCCGGAACGTCGCCCGTCCGCGTCACGCGGCCCTCGGCATCGTCGGTATCGGTCCCCACGCCGAACGCGATGGTCACACGGTAGTGCTTGTCGTGCGCGGTCAAATACGACCCGAGCCTGGTGGCGGGGCCGATACAGATGGGAAGCACCCCGGTTGCCATGGGGTCGAGCGTGCCCGTGTGCCCCACGCGACGCTCCCCGAATATGGTCCGGCATCGATTCACCACGTCATGCGAACTCATGCCGCCGGGCTTGTTGACCCCGACGACCAGCGAAAGCCCCGATGTTCCCCGCTTCACCCCGTGCACGCCCCTTCGCCAGCCTTGGCCCCAACCGTCTTCTCCAATGCGGCGTCCACCAAGGCCACCGCTTCGTCCAAGGAGCATTCGAGCGTGAATCCCGCAGCAGCCCGATGCCCTCCCCCGCCGAACGTGCGAGCGAGCGTCGCGACGTCGGTGTCGTCCTTCGCGCGCAGGCTTCCGCGCACGACGTCTCCCTGCTCGCGCAGCATGCAGGCAACGCGCACGCCCGACACTGCGCGCAGCGCGTCGATGATGGGCTCGGCGTCGGCCTTCACCGCGCCTGCCGACTCGAAGTCGTCAAGGGACAGCCAGCTCATGGCGTACGCGCCGCCGGCTCCAAACCGCATGCGGCCCACGGCGACGCCTTCGAGGCGCACCGAGGGGAGCGAGCGATTCTGGAAGATGGCCCGCGAAACGAACGCCGGGTCGGCGCCCGCTTCGACCATCTGAGCCGCGGCGCGCATGGCGGCCGCGTCGGTGTTCTGATACTGGAAGCGCCCCGTGTCCGTGACCAGCCCCGTGTAGCAGCACAGGGCGACGTCTCCCGAACGGTCGACGCCGAGCAGCCCCGCCACGTCCCACACGAGCACGGTGGTAGACGCCGCGTCCGGATCCACGTACACCAGGTCGGTCATCGTGGTATCCACCGCATGGTGATCGATGGTGACCGCAAGGTCGCATTGGTCGCGCAGCGCGGCCGCAGCCTCGGCGATGCGCTCGCGCGTGGGCACGTCCACGGCCACGAACGTGCGCGCAGGCCCTTCGTACAGCTCGGCCGGAACAAGGTCGTCGGCACCAGGCAGGAACCGCAAGCGCTCGTCGATCGGCTCGTTTTTGGCAAGCACGCACGTCACGCGCTTGCCAAGCTGCCGCAATGCGGCAGCGAGCGCAAGCTGCGACCCGATGCAATCCCCGTCGGGACTCACGTGCCCGCACAGCACGAAGTCATCGCGCTGCTTGAACGCCGCGGCAAGCGCCGCAAGATCGGTATTCGTTTGGGGGGTAACGGACATACGGTCTCCCTGCTATTCGTCGGCCGATTCCGCCACCTGAGCGCGGGCGCGCTCGTCTGCAAGGGGGTCGGCGTCGGCGGGCACGTCCGCATCGGTCGGCTCGTCCACCTTGTTGCGCGCGGCATCGCGCTCGAGCGCCGTAGCAATGCGCTCGGCCTGGTCGACGCTGCGATCCAGCAAGAAGCGCAGCTCGGGAGCGATGCGCCACGACAGCTTGCGAGCCATGAGCGAGCGGATGCGGCCCGACGCCTTGGAAAACGCCGCCGCCACGTCCTCGTAGCGCTCGGGCTCGGTGGTGTAGAACACGTTGCACACGCTGCGGTCGTAGCTGACCTCGCAGCCCGTGATGGTCACGAGCTCAAGGCGGGGATCGGATATCTCGAACAAAAGGATGCTCGCGATGACCTCGCGGGCCTGCTCGTTCACCTTGCGGTTGGAAGAACTCTGTTTCATGATGCCATCTCCTTCCGAAGAGGGGTTATGCGCAAAACGCGCTCGTCAAGCCCAGTGTAACGTGGAACGTTTGACGAGCGCGCAGATTATTGCAGTGACGGAGAACGGTTACTCGGTCCGCTCGACTTCCTTGATCTGGTAGCCTTCGATGTGGTCGCCCACCTTGAGGTCCTGGAACTTCTCGATGCCGATGCCGCACTCGTAGCCCTGCTTCACGGACTTCACGTCGTCCTTGAAACGACGCAGCGAAGCCATGACGCCCTCGAAGATCACCGTGCCGTCGCGGACGATGCGCACCTTGTCGTCGCGGTTGATCTCGCCCTCGATGATGTAGCAGCCGGCGATCGTGCCCACCTTCGGCACCTTGAACGTGTCGCGCACCTCGGCGATGCCGGTGTCCTCTTCCACGATGTCCGGGGACAGCAGGCCCACGCGCGCCGCATTGATCTCCTCGATAGCCTGGTAGATGATGCGATACAGGCGGATGTCCACCTTCTCCTTCTCGGCCTGCTGCTTGGACTTGCCGGTCGGGCGCACGTTGAAGCCGATGATGATGGCGTCGGAGGCCGAGGCCAGCGTAACGTCGGTCTCGGTGATGCCGCCCACGGCCGAGTGCACGATGTTGATGCGCACCTCGGACTGGTCCATCTTCTCGAACGCGTCGCGCAGCGCCTCGATGGAGCCCTGCACGTCGGCCTTCACGATGAGGTTCAGGTCGGTTTGCTTGCCCTCCTCGATGCGGCTGAACAGATCGTCCAGGCTCATGTGGGACTTGGCGTCCTGCTCGGCCAGGCGGGCGCGCAGCGCGCGCTCCTCAGCCAGCTTGCGCGCATCGCGCTCGTCGGCGAACACGCGGAACTCGTCGCCGGCGGTGGGAACGCTGTTCAGACCCAGAATCTCCACCGGATCCGCCGGAAGTGCCTCGTCTACGTGCTTGCCGCGCGGGTCGACCAGCGCACGGACGCGGCCGTGCGACGTGCCGGCCACCACGACGTCGCCCGGATGGAGCGTGCCGCGCTGGACGAGGACGGTGGCCACGGGGCCGCGGCCCTTGTCGAGGTTCGCCTCGATGACGAAGCCGGAAGCCTCGGCGTTGGGGTTCGCCTTGAGTTCGAGCACATCGGCCTGCAGCAGGATGGTTTCAAGCACGTCGTCGATATGCAGGCGCTTCTTGGCCGACACCTCCACGAACATGTTGGAACCGCCCCACTCCTCGGGGATGATGCCGTATTCGGTAAGCTCCTGGCGCACGCGATCGGGATTGGCGCCCGGCTTGTCGATCTTGTTCACGGCCACCACGACGGGGACCTCGGCGGCCTTGGCGTGGTTGATAGCCTCGATGGTCTGCGGCATGACGCCGTCGTCAGCGGCAACCACCAGGACGATAACGTCAGTGACCTGGGCGCCGCGAGCGCGCATGGCCGTGAACGCCTCATGGCCCGGCGTGTCGATGAACGTGATCTGACGGCCGTCGATCTCGACAACAGACGCACCGATGTGCTGCGTGATGCCGCCGGCCTCGCTGGCCACCACGCCGGTGTCGCGGATGGCGTCCAGAAGCGACGTCTTGCCGTGGTCGACGTGGCCCATGACGGTGACCACGGGCGGACGCGACTTGAGGTCCTCGTCCTTGTCGTGGTACACCACCGCGTACTCCTCTTCGGGAGACACGACGCGCACCTTGCGGCCCATGTCGTCGGCGATAAGCTCCACCAGATCGTCGCTCATGGACTGCGTCAGCGTGAGCACCTGGCCCAGCATGAACAGGCGCTTGATGATGTCGTTAGGCTGCACGCCCAGCAGCTCGGCGAACTTGCCGACGGTCGAGCCCTGCGGGATCTCCACCACGGAGTCGTCGAGCACCAGCTCGGGGTCGAGGCCCTTCTCGATGGCCTCCAGCTCCAAGCGTTCGCGCGTCTCGGCCTCGCGCTTCTGCTTGCGCTTCTTGCGGCGGCCTTCGCCCTCGCTCGACGTGGTGGCGGCGGCAACGGCGGCGCGGGCCTCGGCCAGCACCTTGTCGCGCTGCAGCTTCTCGGCCTGCACGGCCATCTGGGCATAGCGGTCCTCGGGCTGGGTCTGCTGCGCCTCCAGCTCGGGAACGATCTGCTCCACATGGCCGCCCTTGCGGCCATGCTTCTTGGGAGCACGGTCGGGCTTGCCCGACTTGCGCGCGGAGGACGCTTCCTGCTTCTGCGCCTCGATGCGCTGCTTCTCGGCCTCGATCTGCGAAAGCAGCGAGTCGAAGCCGGACGCCTTTTTGGCGCCCAGCACCGGAGCGGGCTTCTTGGGCGCCGGAGCGGGCTTGCCGCCCTTGCCGCTGCGCTGGCGCAGCGCTTCCTCGACGGCCTGCTTCTTGGCAACCTCGGCGGCCATCTTGGCCTGACGGGCGCGAGCGCGGGCTTCCGCAGCCTCGCGGGCTACGCGCTCCTTCTCGCTCTCGATCTGGCTGGCCAAGCTCTCGAACGGCGACGACGCCGGCGCTTTGCGCGGATGGTCGCCCTCGTCGTGGGAGCCGCCCTCGTCGGACGGGCCCTCTTCGGCGCGACGGGCGCGCTCGGCCTCGCGGGCGGCGCGCTCCTGCTCCACGGCTTCGCGGCGGGCGCGCTCTTCCTCGGCGCGCTTGCGCTCGGCCTCGGCGCGCTCTTCCGCCAGCTTCCTGGCCTCTTCGTCCTCGAGCTGGCCCGCGCGCTGCTTGATCTCGGGCTCGAGGTTCTTGCGGATCTTCTCAACGTAGGCGTCGGCGAGCATGCTCGCATGGCTCTTCGCAGGGATCTTCATCTGTTGCAGCTTGTCGAGCAGCTCTTTGCTCGACATATCGAATTCCTTCGCCAACTCATGTACGCGCATGCTGGCCATATACCACTCCTCTACTTCTTAATTCGCTTCGCGCGAGGCCGTTGCGACGTCGGCGGCGATCCGTTCGTACTCATCGCCGCCGAGCGTCGTCTTGAGCGCCCGGTCGAGCTTTTTCTTCTTGCATGCGGCGGCGAAGCATTCTGCGGAGCAAACGTACGCCCCCCTGCCCGGCGCACGGCCGGTCCCGTCGAACGACACGGTGCCCGAAGGATCGCGCACGATGCGCAGAAGACCGGCTTTCGCCGCCGGCGTTCCGCATGCGATGCAGCTGCGCTGCCCCTTAGTCGTCGTCGTGTTCATTCGCAAGGCCGCCTACCTGGTAACTCTTAAGCCTCGTCGAGGTCCGCGTGGACGCCGCAGTAGCGGCTGCCCGGACGAGCGTGGTTGCGGCAGCGAACGCCGTCCTCGCCCACGTACGAGCACAAGCCCGCCTCGTCGTCCACGTCTTCCTCGTCGATCAGCATATTGCCCTCGGAGGGAAGCTGCTCGCTTGTAAAGCTTGCGCTCTTGATGTCGATGTGCCAACCCGTCAAGCGCGCGGCAAGGCGGGCGTTCTGACCCTCTTTGCCGATAGCCAGCGACAGCTGGTCGTCGGGCACGACCACCGTGGCGTAGTGGTTGTCCTCGTCGATGATGACGCGCGTCACCTTGGCGGGCGACAAAGCGTTGGCCACGTACACGGCCGGATCCTCTGCCCACTGGATGACGTCGACGCGCTCGTTGCGCAGCTCTTCGACCACCATGCGCACGCGGCTGCCCTTGGGGCCGACGCACGCGCCCACCGGGTCGAGGTTCGCCTCGCGCGAAGCCACGGCGATCTTGGAACGGGCGCCCGGCTCGCGCGCGATCGACTTGATCTCCACCATGCCGTCGTAGATCTCGGGGACCTCGATCTCGAACAGGCGACGGATCAGATCGGGATGCGTGCGGGACACGACGATAGCCGGACGGGCCTGCTCGCCGCGCATCTTCGGCGCATCGGAGTTCGGGTCGCGCACTTCGATGATAAGCACCTTGAGGCGCTGGTTGTGACGGTAGTGCTCGCCCGCCGGGCGCTCGTTGCGCTCGTTGGGGCTGCGCTTGACGTCGTAGTGCGGAAGCTCCGCCTCCACGCCGTCGCGAATCTTGATGATAGTGAACTCGGGCGTGCCCTGCAGCACCGTGCCCGTGACCAGGTCGCCCACGCGGCTGGAGAACTCCTCGTAGATGGACTGACGGCCCGCTTCGCGCACGATGGAGGCGATGACGCCCTTGGCGTTCTGCGCGGCGATGCGGCTCACGTCGGCCGGCGTGACGTCGCGCTCCTCGAACTCAAGGTACTCGCCGGTTTCCTCGTCGGGCTCTCCCACCGGAACCAGCTCGTACACGTAGATGTGCCCCGTCTGGCGATCGATGGTCACGCGAGCGTCCCACTCGAGGTCAAGAATGCGCTCGTAGCTCTTCGCCAGAGACACCTCCAGGCGCTCGATGAGATAGAACTCGTCGATCTTGCGTTCGTGGGCCAGCGCCTGCAAAGCCTCGATCAATTCTGAACTTGCCACGTCTTCGCTTCCTTTCCTCTTAAGCTCAAGCCTTCGAGCTGAAATCGATCATGCCCTTGAGATGGGCGCGCTTGATGGTGTCGAGCGGGATCTGCACGGAGGAGCCGTCCACGTCGAGCGTCACGACGCCCTCGCCAGCCCCCTGGATGGCGCCCGTCCACGTGCCGCGGCCGTCGAGCGGCTGCGCCTTGACCACGGCCGTCTGCCCCGCATAGCGCGCGAAGTGCTCGATCGTGCGCAGCGGGCGGTCGATGCCGGGCGAGGACACCTCGAGCGTGTAAGCCCCGGGAAACGGGTCCAGCTCGTCCATGATGTCGTTGATCCACGCCTGCGCGGAGGACAGCTCGTCAAAGCTCACGCCCTCGGGCGTGTCTATGAACACGCGAATGGTCGGAGCCTTCTTGGCGCCGACGACCTCCACGGTCACGACCTCCACGCCCTCCTGAGCCGCACGGGGTTCCAGCGCGTCAAGCAGCTGTTGTTCCTTTTTGCTGAGCACGCCTTCTCCTTTCTGTGCCCTAACATACAAAGAAAGCGGGTGAAACCCACTTTCTCGTCTGCGAAAGTATGGTGCGCGCCGTCGCGCGCTTGCTGTTCTGCAATGCGCGAATATTTATACCATACGGCCCGCGTTTTGCCTAGTCTTGCCAAGAAGCTGCCCGCAAGTTCCCCACATTTTGCGCGAGGGCCGCGCGAAGGGGCCCGCGCAGCCGAATCCGGACCCCTGCCGGCGAAATCGCCGAGGGACCGGCCGTTTGGGCGCAGGCACGGCGTACCCGTCATCCTGCAATTCAAACGGACGAGCCCCGGCAGCGATTCCGCCGGGGCTCGAAGCCCGGCTATACGTCCGCGCGAGCGGAATCCTCCACGTTCATGTCCATGGTCTGGAATCGGTTCTGCATGTACTCGTTGTCGAAGTGCTTGGCGTAGAACTGCTCGATGGGCGTCTCGGGGGCCTTCCCCGCCATGCGCTGGTACCAGCAGTCGATGGACTGGATGCTCATGATGCCGTCCACCAGCATGAGCGCCGCGCACACGGCCGTCACGCCGTAGCGCCAGTTCCACGGGATCATGTTGATCAGCTTGAGCAACTGCGGCAGCAAGAGCTTGATCCACGCCATGCCCAGCACGCCCCACATCACCATGAACACGAAGTTCGTGCGCCCGTCGATGGACAGGAACGATCCCGTGTAATCCCATGCGCGAATGCCGAAGGCGAACTCCATGATCCAGCTGGTGAAAAACTCGAACGCACCGCCGATGACGGCGCTCACCAAAAAGACCACCCAGATAGGCTTGTCATGGAAGCGGTTGAGCGCGATGGTCATGAGCAGCGCGCCGAAGCCGTAGATGGGCGAGAACGGCCCGAACAGCATGCCGGCGCGGTCCTGGTACTCGTGGAACAGAATGAAATGGTAGATCGTCTCGATGACAAGACCCAGGATGCAGCACACCACGAAGATCCAGAACAGGTTGAAGAAGTTCAGCGTGATGAATCCTTTTTTGGGCTTGCGCTGTCGCGCGACCTTGCGCTCCTGGGCGCGCTGCTCCTTGTCCATCTTCTTGAGCTTGTGCTGCAGCCGACGCTCCTCCACCAGTTGCGGGTCGAGGTACGCGGTCACCGCAATGAGGATGACCAGCTGGATCAGGTACCCGATGTGATGGGCGGAAAGGCCGAACAGCATCATGGTGCCGATGATGGACAGCACTGTCAAAGCGACCAGCGTGTTGGCCGCGGCCGCCGCATGCTCGCGCCGGTTGCGGATCAGGCGGTAGCCCAAGAACACGAAGAGCACGGCAGTGACCACGAGCACCACCATGAGGGCGGAGAAGATGATCACCGACGCCATGCGGTAGCCTTCGCCGCCGATGCCCTGGACGAACGCCAGGACCACCGGGATCAGATCGCCCAGCGACGTCAGGCCGCCCAGTATGCACAGCACGCCGAACAGCTTCAAAAGCCAGGGCATGCGCCCGTCTTCCTTGTTGTTCCCCTCTTGCATTCCCATTCCTTTCGATCGAGCGGCGCCGCCGTCTTCAACGGTCGGGCACGCAGCCTTCTTTCTACTGTGCAGCCGCTTCACGCTTGCGTTGCAGGGTCCTCGGAAGCCGAGGCGCCGGCAAGCACGCGACGAAGACGCTTGAACCCTCTGAAGAACCGATAGTTCAGTATATCAACCGCGCCGTCCACCAGCCCCATGTCGACGCCCGACATGGCAAGCGTGCGAAGCGGCGTGTCCATGACCATGCGCTCGGCCGCCGCGCGCGCCGCAGGGTCGCTGCGCGCGAGCAGCTTCAGCTCGTGGCGCAGAATCCAATGCACGGCGCATCCCACGAGCGACGCCTTGAGATCCCCTACCGTCGCATTGGGCGTGTAGGGGCGCATGGCAACGATGACCTTGGGATACGGCTTGGCGTACAGCGCCCTGAACGCCTCGTCGGCAAATCCCGAGGCATGCACCGCGCGATACGCCTGCGGCACCGCTTGCCCCGCGCGGGGAACGCCCGCCACGTCGAGGGCGACGCGCAGCCGCACGTCTTGGCTGGAAGCGGACACCCGCACATCGTAAGCCCCCTCGAACACCTCCCAAGAGGACGTTTCAGGATCGTAATGCGCGAACGCCCGTCGAGGAAGCGCCAGTTCGACACGGCGCTCCTCGCCCGGCTCAAGCGCTACCTTCGCGAACGCCTTGAGTTGCTGAACAGGGCGGATTCCCGCGTCGTCGAGCGGCGCCACGTACAGTTGCACGGCCTCCCTGCCGAACCGATCCCCTACGTTTCGAACCGTGCAAGACACGGCGAACCCATCGTCGACCGCCTCGATATGCAGGCTCTCGTACGAGAAGCGGGTGTAGGACAGCCCGTGCCCGAACGGGTAGGCCACCTCCACGCCGGCGGCATCGTAGTACCGGTAGCCGGAGAACACGCTCTCCCGATAATGCGCCTGCCTTCCGGTAGCCGGGAAGAAGTCCGCGCACGGCGTGTCGACCAGGCGCACGGGCCAGGTTTCCGCAAGCTTGCCCGAAGGGTTCGCGCGACCGAGCAGCACGTCGGCGGTCGCCTTCCCGCCGCAGCAGCCCGCCAAGTAGCTCAGCAGGATGGCGTTCGGACGGTCGCGCCAAGGAAGCTCTACGGGCGACCCGCCCTGCAGAACCACCACGGTGTTCGGGTTGGCCGCGCACACGCGCTCGACCAGGCTGTCATGGCCTTCGGGCAGACCCATGTGGGAGCGGTCGGCTCCTTCCGACTCCGATGCGTCCGGCAGCCCGACGAACACCACAGCCGCATCGCAGCGCCGCGCGACCGCGGCGGCCTCCTCAAGCTGAGCCTCGGTTGCCGCGCCCGTTTCGCGATCGTAGCCTTCAGCGTACGAGCATGCGGCTTGGGCGGCGACCAGCTCGTCGAACGCGCAGTCGAGCGAAACGGGGTTGATCTTGGACGACCCCGCCCCCTGGTAGCGCGGGTGCTTTGCGAACGCGCCGATCACCGCGATGCGCGCGCCCGGCTCAAGCGGCAGGGCGCCCTCGTTCTTCAAGAGCACCGCCGACTGCTCGGCAACCTCGCGCGCGACCTCGAGGCGCGCGTCAAGGTCGCGGATCCGGACGATGTCGCGCGCACGCTCGTGCTTGTCGTGCAGCTGAAGCACGCGGCGCACGGCGTCGTCCAAGCGCTCGCGGGATATGCGGCCCGCGCGCACGGCGTCGGCCACGTCAAGGCGATAATCAGGGCGAACCCCGGGCATGACCAGGTCCAATCCCGCCGGCAGGCTGTCGGCGTTCGAGCTTTCGGCGCCCCAGTCGCACACGTACGCGCCGTCGAAGCCCCACGCCTTGCGGCCAACCTCTTCCATAAGCCAAGGGTTCTCGGAGCAATACGTGCCGTTGATCAGGTTGTACGCGGTCATAATGGTCCAGGGCTTGCCCTGTTCCACAGCCAGCCGGAACGGCTCCAGGTACAGCTCGTGCAACGCCCGCTCGTCCACCACCGAATCGGAGATGAGCCGGTGCGTTTCCTGGTTGTTGCACGCGAAGTGCTTGAGCGACGTGCCCACGCCGCGGCTCTGCACGCCTTGGATGTAAGCCGCGCCCAGCGTGCCGGCCAGAAAGGGGTCCTCGCTGAAATACTCGAAGTTGCGACCGCACAACGGGCTGCGCTTCATGTTCACGCCGGGGCCCAGCACCACGGCCACGCCCTGTTCGCGCGCCTCGTCGCCTATGGCCTCCCCCATGCGCCGTAGCAGGTCGACGTCGAACGAGCACGCCGAGGCGCTGGCCGTGGGAAAGCACACGGCGGGATCGCTTTGGGAAAGCCCCAGGTTGTCGGCCGCGCCCGACTGGTGACGCAAGCCGTGCGGGCCGTCGGACACCTCGATAGGGGCAACGCCCAGCCGAGGGCAGCCGCCGAGGACCCAGTAGCCCTCGCCGGTCAGGCATGCGCACTTCTCTTCGAGCGTCATCTGCTCGAGCACCGATTCGACGTCCATAAGGCATCCTCTCCTTGCGCCCTGCTACGACAGCGGTTCCGGACCGGCGTCAAGGCCGCCGTGGGCCAGCGCATCGACGAACACGCGGTAATCAGCTTCGTTCTGGTCGGCGTAGGCGCGCGCGAAATCAGCTACGGCCCGGTCGAACGAACCCGATGTTCCCAGGTAGCCTGCGATGGCGCACCGATCGCCCGTGCGCGCATGAGCGCGTGCGAGCGTCCAGCCGCACAAACGGCCCGTGGCCTCGATCTCGGCGGCGGGCGCCGTTTCAAGATCGGTCGACGTCTTCCAATCCCAAAGCTGCCGTACGTAGTAATCGCGCTTGCGGCCCGTCTCGTCCGGCGCGCTCGTCCATCCGAGCAGCACGTCCCCCGCAGCCTGCATGAGCCGCTGCCCCTGCACCACGCGCTGGCCGTGGGACGCCCATCCGCTGGGTCCGCAATAACGCTCGAGCACCGAAGCCTGCGCTTCTTTCACCTGCAGCACAAGCGGATCGCGCACGTCTCGACCCACAAGCGCGATAATCCACGCTCGCGTGCCCACGCTTCCCACGCCCACCACCTTTTGGGCGGCGTCAAGGTATTCGTACTGATCGAACAGGCAGCATCGCTCGGGCGCAAGGCTTTCACGGTACCCCTCCAGAAGCTCGATGAGCGAGGCGGCCACGCGATCGGCCTCGGCAACGGACGAGAACCGATCGAGCGGAACCACGTTGGGGGGATCGAACGCGATGGTCGCTCCTGCTTCGCCCACCTGCACGAACCGGCCGAACGCACGGGCGCTCGTCTTCGAGAAGGCGCGTTCGAGCTGCTTGCGCACGCGGCGTTCCTCCTTTGCGGAAGCGCCCTGCAAGGCATGCGACAGCACCTCTTCCACATCGAGGCGCGCGCTGTGCACGTCAAGGGCCCCTTTGCGCGCGAACGAGGCCATAGCCTCGCGGTAGGCCGCCGTCGCAGAGCGCACCGCAGCGCGACGCCAACTGGGCTTGAAGCCGCGATTGCGCCCGCATATCTCGATGCTTGCAGCCAGGCGCTTGACATCCCACTCCCACGGCGCGGGCGCGGTTTCGTCGAAATCGTTGACGTCGAACACAAGGCGCCGATCAGGTGCCGCGAAACCGCCGAAGTTCGCTATATGCGCATCGCCGCACGCCTGCACCGCCAAGCCGGTGGAAGGAGTGCGCGCAAGGTCGGCCGCCATGCCCGCCGCGTTGCCGCGGAAAAAGGCGAACGGGGACGCGCTCATGCGCAGATGGCGCTCGGGCAGCAGGTAGCGCAAGCGATCCGCCTCCTGCTCCCTCAAAAGGTCGATGACCTGGGAGCGACCCGCCTGCACGGACCAGGCGGCATGGGATGCGCGCGGAACGGCGTCGCGCAGGGCCTTGCCGCGGGAAAGCCCGCTTCCGGCGGCCGCGCTGCAATCGCAATCAAGCTTCATGGGACCATCCCTTCCGAGCGCGCGAAGCGCTCTGACCGCATACTGCCGCTTCGTGCAAGGCGCAGTGGAGAGTACAGTATAGGCGAGCGGCGCCGCAACGCCCGCCTTCCGCGAAACAGGGCGCATCAACCGCGAAATCGGTCGCTTCGGCAACAGAGGACGCGACCCCCTTCTCCGCAGGTCGCATCCACGAAGTACCGGTGGTACGCCTCGTGCATCTTGCGTCGCTCCTTCACGCGTACGGGAACGCAGGTGCCGTCGTTCAACACGAAGTCGTCCCGCACGTCGGCGATGTAGTCCATATTGACCAGGCAACTGCGATGGCAGCGCAGGAAGCGGTCGTCATCAAGCTGATCCTGCACGTCGCCGAGCTTGGCGAAACCACGATAGCAAGCGCCGTCCACGGTGTGCAGCAAGACCGCATGGTCGCGGCTTTCCAAATACAGGATGTCGCCGTAGGGAATGTAGCGACGCCCGGTTCCCACGCGAAACGCCAAGCGGGGAACGGAAGACGGCAGCACTCGGTCGAACACGCGCTCGATCCCCTGTTCGCTTGCGGGCTTGATCAGGTAATCGGTTGCGCGCACCTCGTAGCTGTCCACGGCGTGCTCGCGCGATACGGTCAAAAACACGATATGCACGTTCGCGTCGACGCTGCGCAAGGCGCGCGCAACGGACAGGCCGCTCTCCCGCTCCAGGTACACGTCCAAGAACACGAGGTCGAAAGGCTCTTCCGCGGAATCCGCGATCAGCTTCTGGCCCGCAGCGTACTCTTCGCAGCTGGCATGGATGCCGCGCGCCTGCAAAACGCGATCGAGAACCGCGCGCAACTCGGTGCGGTGGACGCCCTCGTCATCGCAAATCGCTATCCTCAACTCGCCTTCCTGCCTTCCTCGCAAAGACGTGACCTTCTGGTTCTTACTCTGAACAGTTTACTCGCAATTTAACGGCACACCACTATTGACATGCGGCTATCGGCGACGAATCCGCCGCGATAGAACACTCGGGAGGCAGCGGCGCGAAGCTGAAGCGCCTCGTCAACTCCGCGCCGCCGCCCCGTTCCCAAGCTTCAGCACGAGGCGCACGACGATTGCGTCCTCGCCCGAATCGATCACCAGCGCGCCGTCGTGCGCCTCGACGATCTGGCGCATGGCGGGCAGGCCCCACCCGTGATCGCCCCCGTCGGACTTGCTCGTAGCATCGAACGATGCATCGGCGGGCATGACGTTCTCGCACCGTGCAACCAGCCGGTCGCCTTCGACGCGCATCGCGAAGTCCACGTACGGACGCCGATGCCCCGCAAGGCGCGCACGATCGCACGCCTCCGACGCGTTCGACAGCATGTTGGACAGCAGCACCGCAAGCTCGGTGTCGCGCAACGGCAGCTCCTCGGGAACGCGCACGTCGCACCGCACTTCAACGCCCCGCTCCTGAGCAGGCGCCAAATACCCCGTCAGAGCCGCGTTCACCACCAGGTTGCCCGAATAGCGAACCGGAGCCGTGGCATCATGGCCGCAAGCAAGCTCGTCCAGATAGGATCGACATCGATCGAAAGCGCCCTCTTCAAGCAGGCCCCGCAACGTTTCCACGTGATGGCGCAGATCGTGGCGCGCCATCCGGATGGCTTCTTCGGCACGGCGCATGTGCAGCAAACTGCCCTTCGCGGCACGAACCTGCACGGACAGCTCCCGCACCTGCTCCTGCGCGGCGCTCATCCTCCTTACGCGAACGACCAGCATGCAGGCGAACACGGCGACCATAGCCAAGGCCGCGTACTCCTGCTGCCAAAGGCCGTACAGCGGCTCGTACGCGTTGTCGTCTAGCAGGTTCGCGCCCAAAGAGGCTCCCAAAGCCGCGCACGCGCACAAGATGTAGCGCGCCTCGGGGCTGCGCGACCCCAAGCCGATCGCCGCGCAGGCCGTCAGCATGACCCAGCATCCCAGCCTGAGCAAGGTTTGGTACACGCCGTACGCTTCGATGGTAGCCGGCCAAAGCGGAATGACCGCGGCCACCCATACGAGCGTGACCAGCGGAAAAACGAGCATAATCCACCGGGCAGCGCGTGCCCGCGACCGATCGAGCACGCCGGTCGAGCGCATCGCCACCGACGCCGCGCACACGAACACCGCCGTCCATGCCGTATCTTCCAGAGCGTAGACCCACGGGTCCCCCAAGCCCAGGCGCCACGCGATCCCCCGCCAACCCGCAACGGACAAAGCCAAGCACAGCAGGCCGAAATCCCGTACGACCGGGTCTTCCCCGCGGCGCCCGTACACGGCGAACGCGAACAGCGCCGAAACGAGCGGAAACAGCACGAGTACGCCCGATAGCAGGGAGTTCGCCAGCTCAACCTGTGCGATAGCCTGCGCCGAACCGATAAGGGGCGGGTACACAAGGCCGCTGTAGTAATGGGATTGGTTGCGAACCTCCAGCACAAGCTCGGTATGCTCGCCCACGATCAAAGCCGTTTCCGGGCCCGTCTTGTCCGACGCCACCGAAATCCCGTTCGCGTACAGCGTGTAGTCGGTGAACACTTCGGGCAGCAGGATGACGAGCGCGCGCTCGGCGCGCGATCCTTCGTAGCGCACGTCCAAACGGTACGTCGCGCTGCCGAACGCTGACGTGCCGTTCGGCAGGTACGAGAAGTTCGAGTACTGCCCGATGAACGTCTCGATCGGGGCGGACCCGTCCACGGAAACAAGCCAGCCGTCCACGAGCGGGACGGGCCGGGCCACGTCGTCGTCGGAAAGCGCGATCGAACCGTCGTCCCCGTACGGCGGAGGCGCAGCGTATTTGTTATCATGGAAGTACGTGAACGAAAGCAGGCAGCCGACCGCAAGAAACACGACCGCGGCAGGGACGAGCGCACGGGCGATAGCGCGAACCGACATAGTGCCCCTCCCCGAAACGATAGGATCCTCGTGTCGCATCATACCAGAAACGAATCGAAGACAAGGACGCTCAGCCGTTGCGCCCTTGCCGCATGCGCGGCGCTTGCCATAGGATGCGCCTGCCCGAGCGCGAATCAAGCCTGGGCGCACGAGGGCGTCGCGCTCTCGGATCGCTCGCTGGGAGGAGGCGGCGGGATTCTCGGCGGCGGGAGCTTGGGAAACGGCAGCGCATCCCCGACCGTCGAGCAGCCGTACGGCCAGATCGTCAGGATCATACCGGGAAGGGGCATGACGACCATCTTGTTTCTGCCGGCGCTCCCCATCGATCCCGGATGGGGGCAGGTGCAGCACCCCGACCTGCAGGTTCTGTACTTGGACCGCCGCTATGCCGACGACCCTGCGGACTCCTGGGAGCGCTGGGCCGCCTACACGTGGAACGAAGACCACCTGATGTACGAAACGCCTGAAGGGGATGGCATCAGGGCCGTGTACGACGACGACTTCGCCAATCCGTCCATTCGGCATTGCGCAGTCTTCCGCCGCTCCGAAACCGTCGACTACCGCGACTTCTACCTTCGCGCCACGGCCGTCGTGCTCCAGGACGGCGAAACCGTGGAGACGGCCTTCGAGCCCGCGCTCATCACCTATCCCGAAGGCTCGCGTCCCTCCGACGACGAGAACGACCTCACGCCGCCGCCTTCAGTGGTCAATCCTCCCGAAACCGATTCGGGAGGCACGGGCGGAAACATTGGAGGCGTAGGACAGGGCGAAAGCGAGCGCGTCCATCCCGAAGGCGGGCCCGAAGCGCCGGAGAGCAACGGGCCTGCCGCGCAGGAGGCATCTGAGCCGACGGGCGCAGGCGGCGTTCGCGCGAGCGACGCGCCCCAGGAGCGCACCGCGTCCGAGCCTGCGCAACCGTCGGTCGCCCCGGCACCCGAAAAAGCCTACGCCGCACAGGAACCAACCGTCGAGCCTGGCGCCGCCGCAACCCAAAAGCCAACCGTCGAGTCCGACGCCGCCGCAAGCGAGGTCGCGGACGAGCCCGCCGGCCTGCCCGGATTCGCCTGGGCCTTGGGCCTGACGGCCGGGGTCGTGGGCATAGCCGGAGGGGCGATCGCCGTCATGCGCGCCAAGCGCCGCTAAACGCCGACGCCCTCCGCGAACGCGCAGCACGCGCCCTCGGCAACCTCCACGATACCAAGGTAGTAGCCTTCGGGGGCGGCGCTTTCCACCGCCTCGCGCAGCGCCGTCGCCCAAGAAGCCGGGTGCTCGCTTGCGAAACGCGCCAAACGGCGCCCGTCGCCCGCGGGGCGCTGGCCCGTCGCCATCTCCCTGCAAGCCGCAGCCAAGTAGAGCAACTCCAGGCCAAGGTGGTCGGGGTACTGGTTGCTCGGCCCGCGCACGGCAAGGCCCGCGTCGCGCAGCAAAGCGCGCATCTCGAAGGCCGCATCGCCGAAGCCCGCCTCCCCCACGCGCCCGGGCACGGCGTACATGGTTTCCCAAGGCGGCGCCGCAGGCTTGGGCGGGCCGATGAACAACCGCGCGTACTCCACGTCCACGCGCTCGACGGCGGCATCGCGGCACGAGGAAGCGCCGCGCGCATAGCGCTTCAGCCGATCGACCCCCAAAGCAGCCCGATCATGACAGCGAAAAGCGCTGCCCAGCTGCTGGGAAAACGCATCCCAGAACGATTCGTGCAGTCCGATCGACGTTTCGGTGGTCATGGGCCGCAGCAAGCTGTTGCCAAGAAACGCGAACGTTTCCGCCCGGCTACGCCATACGTCCCGCCAGGTCGAGGTTGCCGCAAGCACCGACGCCGGCCACTCGGCGCATTCCATCATAGCTACTCCTCCGCTCCTAAACTACGCTCCCAAGCCTTGTCGTCGGCCTCGGCGGGAGCGGGGTCGTAGCGCAAGAGCACTTTCGCCAGCAGCAAAAACGCCATGACGCCCACGGCCACCATGCCCACGACGATCAGGATCTCGGGCAGCGTAGGAGCGTACGAGCTGGTCACTGCCCAACCGTCCATGCCGTACAGACCCCTTGACGAGCTGGACCCGCTCACCAGGCCCGGAGCGCCCGACACGTTCGGGAATATGAAGCTGGTGAACAAAAGCCAGATGCGCTTGCAAAACACGCCGACCACAACGCCTGTCGCCGCCAACGCGACCAAACCGGGGCGTCGGCGATTGCGCGCGAACACGAGGATGCAGAACGGAACGACCACGCCCACGATAACCTCGATCCAGAAGAAGGGAGCGGTTGCGCCCCACACCATCTGGCCGAACACCTCCATGCCGTGCTCGGTGCCGGGATAGGCCATGGTCAGCACCTCGCATCCCACCATATAGCCGTCCACCGCGATGCACACGGCAAGAAGGCCCGCCAGGTTCGCGATAAGCTTGCGCGACGTGGCGAACACGCGCTGCCGGTTCATCCACAGAAGCGACAGCAGCAAAAGCGCCAAGCCCGAATCCATGGCTGACGCCACGAACAGCGGGGCCATGATGGTGGAGTACCAGCCTTCGCGCGCAATCTGCAATCCGAAGATCCACGCCGTCACCGAGTGCACCAGGATAGCCACCGGCAGGGCGAAGCGCGATACGATGGCCACCTTGTCCTTCGCACCGGGCTTGCGCGACGTCATGAAGTACAGGTAGACCAGGTTGATGACCAGATACGTGCTGATCACGCATATATCCCATAGAAGCGGCGAAACGAAGTTGGGCGTTACCAGCAAGTTGAGCAGGCGCACGATGCCGCCCAGGTCGATCAAAACGAACGAGCCCGCGATGCAGATGCACACGAGCGATACCAAGATGGCGGGAAGGGCCACCTTCTTGTACTCCGCCACGTGGAAGATCGACGCCGACGAAGCCACGATAAGGCCGCCCGCGGACAGCCCCACGAAAAACATGAAGCAGGCGATGTACAGGCCCCATGACGTGCCGTTCGACATGCCCGTGACGCCCAACCCGCCGACGAACTGGTACGCATACGCGCCCACGCCGACGGCCGCAAGGGCGGCCAACACGGCGAAGGCGATTTTATAGGTTCTTGTTAACTGCATGTAGGTTTCTCCTTAACGCACGGATCTGCGCAGCCGCTCGGGCGGCGCGACGCCGCAACGTCGCGCCGCCCGGCCAAGCGATGCGATCTAAAGTCCGATATAGAAAAGCTGCGGGCGCGTGCCCTTTTCTTCGAGCAGATGATGGGCTTCGGGCGAACACGCCAACTTCGAGATGTCGCTGTCGGGATCGTCAAGGTCGCCGAACGTGCGGGCGCGCGCCGGGCACACGCGCACGCACATGGGAATGTCCCCGTCGTCGGTGCGCTCCTTGCACAGCGTGCATTTTTCCATCACGCCCTTGGCGCGTACGGGAACCCGCGCGTCGCCGTAGTTGAAGGCAGGCTCGCGCACCGGCTCGTCCCAGTTGAACACGCGAGCGTTGAACGGGCAGGCCGCCATGCACATGCGGCAGCCGATGCACTTGTCGTAATCGATTTCCACGCGCCCCGAAGCATCCTTGTAGGTTGCGCCCGTGGGGCACACCTTCTGGCAGGCGGCGTTCTCGCAATGCTGGCACTGCACGGGCAGGTAGACGCGCGTCAAGTTGGGATACTGCCCCAACGCGCCGTCGATGACGTCGCAGTCCTTGGTCAGGATGCGGTTCCACAGCATTCCCATAGGCACGTTGTTCTGCATCTTGCAAGCGTTCGCGCAGGTATGGCAGCCTACGCAACGGTTCAGGTTGATGGCGATAGCCAGTTTCGTCATGATTGCCCCTACGCCTTTCTAATCTCGACGAGCGTGTCGGAGAACGGGATAACCGGGCCGCACAGCAGCTCGTCGCCGCGCTCCACCGTGGCGTCGTTGGTGACGGACTGCATGTTGCCGCGCGCCAGGTAATCGGCCGTAGCGCCTTCTACCAGGCGAATCGACCCCGGGCGAATGGAGGGATTGGCGTGAACGCGCACCTCGAAGCTGCCGCGGTCGTTGAACACCTCCACCGTGTCCCCCGTAGCCAAGCCGCGCGCGGAAAGATCGGCGGGGTTCGCGTCCAACGTGGGCTCGAAGTACTGCTGGATCCACTTCGCATCGTTGAACTGGTTGTGAATGTGAAAGCGCGTGCGGACGTTGGCCAGCTGCAACGGGAACTCGCTGCGCAAAGGGTTCTGCGCGTTCGCCTCGAGCGTCGGCTCCCATTGGGGAAGCTCCTGCCCGAAAGGCACGAGGTTCTGATAATACAGATCCAACCTTCCCGAAACCGTATCGAACGCGAAGTCGGCGTACTCCTGACGCGGCTTCTCGATGCCGAGCAGGGGCCACGTGCCGTGATGCTCGTTGATCTGATCGATGGTAAGGGAAGCGATCTGCGGGTCTTCGGCTCCTGAAAGAATCGCCGACGCCAGTTCGGTCGAGTCTTTCGGCAGCGCGTCCTCGCAGCCGAGCCGCTTCGCGAACTCCTTTTGGATCCAGAAATCGGTGCGCGCCTCAAAGAGCGGGTCGATCACCTTGTTCTGCAGCACGATCTGGTTGTACCCCACTTTCACGGCGCCCACTTCGGCATCAAGCTCGAAGCGCGTCGTAGCGGGCAGCACGTAGTCGGCCCATTTGGCGCCTTCGGTGAAGTACGGATCGATGGACACGATCAAATCGAGCGTACGCACCCAGTCCTCGGTTTTGGACATATTGGCGAAATGCTGGGCAACAAGGTCGCCGCAGCAGATGTAAGCCTTCACGCTGTTGGGCTTCGTGCGCATGTCGTAAGCCGCCATCTCGTCCTCGGAGGGAACCAGAGTGTCCGGCAGCTCCCACGACCCCAGCGTTGTGGAATGGCCGTTCCAGCATCCGCCTACGAACACGCCGACGTTCGCGCCGGGCTTGCAGATGTTCCCGGTCACGCCAGCTAGCACTGCTGCGGCATGGCCTGCGATATCGGCGTTGCCCATCTTGTCGTTGCCGCCCCATCCCAGCGCAAGCGACGACGGTCCTTTGGCGTACGCGCGCGCAAGCGACTCGATCTTTGCGGCGGGAATGCCCGTGATGCCCTCGGCCCATGCCGCCGTGAACTCCTTTTGGCCTTCGACCAGCGCATCGTACGCTGTTCGAGCGCGCACTCCGTCAACGACGACTTCGCCGGACAGAGCCGCCGAAACGCCCGGCTGATTGTAGGGAACGGGCTGGCCCGTAGCCGAATCGATAACGAAGAACGGGTTCTCAGCGCCCGTCTGGGGCTTTTCAGCCTGCGGATCTTCCGCATGCTGGCGCACAAGCCGTCCCGTCGAAGCATCGATCAGGAAGGGCAGCGACGTATGGGCTGCCATGAACGCTCGATCCGCCAGCCCTTCGTCGAGAATCACCGACGTCATGGCAAGGAACAGGGCCGCGTCGGTGCCCGGCTCGATGGGAACCCATTCGTCGGCCTTGCCGGCCGTGGTCGAGAAATGAGGGTCTACCGACACGATGCGCGCGCCGGCTTCCTTCGCCTCGAAGAACAGGCGAACCTGGGGCAGGCTGGACTCGCAGAAGTTGCATCCCACCATAAGCACCATGCGGGAGTTCACCCAATCGCGCGCCTCGCCCGTAGCCATGGCGAAACCGCCTCCATAGCCGATAGCGGGATCCAGACCGTTGCCCATTCCCACGTCGATACCGGCATTGCCGCCGGTCTGCGCGCCCAGCAGCGACGCCAGAAACGGCATGTTCGCTTCGCTCGACGAGGTGACCATAACCGCCTGCTTGCCGTGATCGCGCTGGATCTCCTTGATGCGCGAAACGATGCTATCGAGCGCTTCGTCCCAGCTTACCTGCACGAATTCGTTCGATCCCCGCTCGCCTACTCGCTTGAGAGGCGTCTGCACGCGCCCTGCCCCGTATATGTGCTGCACTTCGGAAATGCCCTTCAAGCAGATCGTTTCGTAACGATCATCCACGCACGTATTCGGCTCCACCTTCACCAGACGGCCGTCGCGCACCGTGCATTTGAGCGGGCACATGCCGCCGCAATGCTCCTGATGGTACGTGCAAGCCGTATGCTCTTCGCCCGATGCCGCGCGCTCGGCGCCCGAAGGACCGATGCCCGCGTACGCCACGGCGGGCGACAGCCAGCTATCGGGCGTGAACATGCCGGCCCCCGCTGCGGCCAAGCCGCAAGCGGCGAGGGACCCCGCGAGGAAACCGCGCCTCGTCAACTCCATGTACTTCTCCTATCGTCTTGCTTGCATTCGGGTCGCGCCAAGCCCTTCGCACGCCGTGCCGTCCCCCTGGCCCTCGTCCGTCGCGCAACCCGCATCAGGCCGCAGTGTAGGAAACCTGCGAGAACGCGTCTTTATTCCATCCGCCGAAATACGCGGCCCAAGCTTTGTGCATATTGAACAAACGGGAGTATCATCCCAGGTGAAAAGATGCTGTAGCAAAGAGCGGGCAGCGAATCGCACCGCGTTTCACCGAATAATCCGAAACCTTGCGCCCCGTTCGAGGGACGAGGACGACCGGTCGTCTGACGGCGCTTCGGCGCGAAGGAGGCACTATGCGCTTCAATCTTGATCTTGTGCACGACGAACTGGCCGACCTTTCGCCCGTTGCGCTGTTCGAGCATTCGACGCGCCTTGACCTCGACCGGATAGAACTGCTCGAGCGCACCAGCAAGCCTCGGGCGGGAAGCCTGTTCATCGCGGAAGCGGAAGCGCTCGAGCGCATCGACGTCGAAACGTTCGACGAAGGAGCGCTTTTGGTTTTGGGCTTGAGCTCGGCCGATGCCGACGCCCTGCCGCTGCCCGCCATACTGGTGCCCGACGCGCCTCGAACGCTCTCGGCAAGCTTGCTGCTCACCCGGCTGCTCGAGTTTCGCATGAGGCTTGATTCCTGGTCGGAGTCGCTTTTGGAGGCCATGGCGCGCGATGCGTCGCTGCAGGAGGTCATGGATGTGGCGGCCACCGCGTTTCGCAATCCCCTCATGGTGTCCGATTCCGCGCTGTACTACGTGCTGTGCGCCGGGCACCTGCCGGACGACTTCCACGACGAGCTATGGACGACCGCCATTGAAACGGGCGTGTGCCCCACCGAGCTCTACTTCGACCTTTGGATGAGCAGTTCCGAAAACGCCTTTCGCTGCGATCGGGCCTATTTTGTCAAAAACGCACCCCGAACCGGGCATTCCTATCTGGTTCGAAACCTGCTGCACAACGGCGCGTACCACGGATGCTTCGAGCTGGTCGATGCGAACGCACCCCTCACCCAAAGCGACCTGGTGCTCGCGGACCACCTGGGACGGCTGCTCGTGCTGATCCTCCCCCGGCAGATCTACCCCCAGCTGGACAAGTCTTCGAAAAACCCGATCGACGAGCTGCTTGCCGGCAACGCCGTGCGCGGGCGCGTGCTGGCCTACGAGCTTTCGAAGCTCGGCTGGTCCCTTGACGACCCGTACTACGTCTGCCGCTTCAGCGGATCGGCGCAAAGCGAGCACTGGGAGGGCCCTCACCGCCAAACGCTGAGGCGGATCGAACGGCGGTACCCGCGCGCCCGGTTCCTCGAGGCCGAAGACGATGCCTACCTCATGGTCGCCCGAGAAAAGGACTACCCGCTTGACGAAATGCGCGAGCGCCTGGAGGAGCCGGCGGCCGACGACGGATTGCCGGCGCGCTTTCTGGCGGGGTTCTCGTCGGTGTTCTCCGACTTCCACTTCCTGCGCACCGCCGCGCAGCAAGCGAGCTTCGCCCTGGAGCACCTTGAGAACGGCTCGTCTTCCGGGCGAAAACTCCGCACGGTCGCCCGGTTCTACGACGATTGCTGGTTCGACGATCTATCCGACCGCCTGAACCTAACCGGAGACGCCCGCTGGCTGCTCGACGACCGCGTGGTGCGGCTCGCGCGCGTCGACGCGCGCGAGGACGCCCGGTACGTGGAAACCGCGCAGGCTTACCTTGAAAGCGGATGCAGCGCCACGCATGCCGCGGAGGCCCTGTTCATCCATAGAAACACGCTTTCGTACCGGCTGAAAAGGATAAAGGCCATCAGCGGGATGGATCTGGAGGACCCTTCGTCGGCGGGCACCGACCTGCTCAGGATCCTTCTATCGTGCAGGATCGTCTCCCGATAAGGCGCGCGGCCCGACAGCGCGCTGAGCGCTGCAACCTTCGGCAAGCTCGCTTCCGACAGCGCGTCCACGCGTGCGAAAGGCGCGCCCTTCTACCCAAAAGACGCGAAACGTGGCGATACCGTGGCGACCTGCATTTCGTGGTATCGTTCACCTGAAACGAATCCCGAAACCGCAAGGAAAGCCATGCACGCCACCCGCATCCGCACGAACCCCGACCTGTTCGAAATCGAAGTTCCGTTCGACAACATCAGCACCAGCGGAACGAACTGCTATCTGGTGCAAGACGGCGGCGACTCCCTGGTAGTCGACACGGGAGCCCCCACCGAAGACGGGTACCGCGTGCTTCATGCGGCTCTGGAAGAGCTTGGCGTGAACCCGGCCAGAACCTCGTACTTCCTGACGCACCTGCACTACGACCACGTGGGCCTTGTGGACCGCATCGCCCCGGCGAACGCAACCGTGTACCTGAGCGCGGAGGGGTTGCAGATGGCGCGCGACGGCGGCGTGGAAGAGCTTCACGAGGACTTTCGGCGCCTGGTGGAAGAGGGCGTGCCGCGCGCGGATGCGGATGCGCTCGTGCGCTCGGTGTCGGGCCCGCGCGTCATCGACATCGATCGGTGCGCGCCGGTGGTCGTGGGCGACGGGGACGTCATCGACGTTGGAAGCTACCGCCTTCATGTGGTGGCAACGCCCGGGCACACGCCCGACCACCTGTCGCTGTACGAGCCGCGAAGCAAAACGCTGATGGGAGGCGATCATGTGCTGTTCGTCGTCTCGCCCGGCGTCACCGTGTTCCCCGACGGATCCGACAGCCTGCAGGCGTACCTGGACAGCCTCGATCGCGTGAGCAACATGGAAATCGAGACGCTGCTGGTATCGCACGGCAAGAACCGCCCCGATTTCCACGAGCGCATCGATTGGCTGAAACGCCATCATCTGGAAAGGCTCGACGAAACCGTCGGCATCATCGAGCGCGAGCCGGGCCTGCTAGGCCAGCAGGTGGTGCGGCGCATTCGCTGGAACGTGCCGCACGAGCGCTGGGACGACATCTCGCTCATGCAGCGCTGGTGCATCCTCATGGAGGGCATCGCCATCCTCGACCACCTCGCCGCCACCGGACGTGTGACGCGATCGAAGGACGGCGACGCCCGCAACGTCTACTTCCCTGCTGCGATCAGCTCCTGAGCCATTTCGCGCAGCTTGAACTTCTGCACCTTCATGGACGGCGTCATGGGGAAGTCCTCCACGAAGAACACGTGCTTGGGCACCTTGTAACGCGCGATGCGCGGGATGGCGTAGGCGCGCACGTCCTCTTCGGTCATGTTCTCGTAACCGGGGCGCACGCGAACGAACGCGCCCACCAGCTCGCCGAGCTTCTTGTCGGGAATGCCCACCACCTGCGCATCGAGCACGCCGGGCATGGTGAGCAGGAAGTTCTCCACCTCAAGCGGATAGACGTTCTCGCCGCCGCGAATGATCATGTCCTTGACGCGTCCGGTCACGCGGTAGTAGCCGTCTTCGTCAAGGGTTCCCAGGTCGCCCGAATGAAGGTAGCCGTCCGCGTCGATGGCGCGCGCCGTTTCCTCGGGCATCTTGTAGTAGCCCTTCATGACGTTGTAGCCCTTGCAGCACAGCTCGCCCGGCTGCCCGACGCCGCACTCCTCGCCGGTTTCGGGATCGACGATCTTCACCAGCACGGGCGGATGCTTGCGCCCTACCGTCTCGCACTTGTGCACGATGTCGTCGTCGGCGCTGGTCTGCGTGAACACGGGGCTCGTCTCGGTCAAGCCGTAGCAGATGGTGATCTCCTTCATGAACATGCGGTCCATGACCTCGCGCATGGTTTCGGGCGGGCACGGGCTGCCCGCCATGATGCCCGTACGCAAGCTGGTCAGGTCGAAGGAATCGAAATCGGGGTGGTTCAGCTCGGCGATGAACATGGTGGGCACGCCGTACAGCGCGGTGGCGCGCTCCTTGTGGACGGCCTGCAGCACCAGCCCCGCGTCGAACTCCTCCACGATGATCATGGTGGAGCGATGCGTGAGGTTGGCCATCACGCCCAGCACGCAGCCGAAGCAATGGAAGAACGGCACCGGCAGCGTCACGCGGTCCTCGGGACCGAGCTTCTGGCCTTCGCCGATGTAGAAGCCGTTGTTCAGGATGTTGCGATGCGTGAGCATGACGCCCTTGGGGAAGCCCGTCGTGCCGGAGGTGTACTGCATCATGACCACGTCGTTATTGTCGAAGTGCTTCTCCGCCTCTTCGAGCGCGCTTTCGGGCACGTGCTGCCCCAGCAAGATGAGTTCGGGCACGCTGTAGCAGCCGCGATGCTTCTCCGGTCCCATGTAGATGATGTTCTTGAGGAACGGATAGTTCTCGGTTTCCAGGTGCCCGCGCTGCTGCGTGAGCGTTTCGGGCACCAGGTCGCGGATGATCTTGAGGTAGTCGACGTCGCGGTACGCATCGATCACGCACAGCGCCTTCATGTCGGACTGCTTCAGCACGTAGTCCAGCTCATGGCTTTTGTACACGGGGTTCACCGTGACCATGACCACGCCGATCTTGGCAGTTGCGTACATGAACGTCAGCCAGTCGGGAATGTTGCGGGCCCAGACGCCCAGGTGATCGCCCGGTTCCATGCCGATGGCCAGCAGGCCGCGCGCCAGGTTGTCCGTGCGCTCGTCGAAATCCTTGTACGTCCAGCGCAGGGAGCGGTCCGGGTACACGACGAACTCGTGGTCGGGGTCGATGGCCACCTGGTCGCGGAAATAGCGGCCGATGGTCTTTTCGGAATGCAAGGGATAATCCGCAGAGCCGGCAAGGGCTTCGGATGCAATGGGTTCAGGCATGCAGGTCACTTCCTTGTTGTAAATCGAGCACGGGCAGCGAAGGCGGCGGGCCTACAGCGGCGTGTACACGACGGCGAGGAACTTGGCGTTCTGCCCGTCGTGCGCGCGCACCTGGTGAGGCACGATAGAGTCGTAGTAGATGCTCTCGCCGGGATGCAGCACGTAGACTTCCTTGCCGTACTCGATCTCGATGCAGCCTTCCATGCCGAACAGCCATTCCTCCCCTTCGTGGCCGACCAGCTCATGGTCGGTCTCGCCGGAGGGCGTGACGGTGATGACGAAGGGATCCATGTGGCGCGACGGACGCCCCGCCGCCAAGCTGAAGTAGCTCAAATCGCCGGCATCGCTGGCTGTTTGGAGCGACTTCACGCGCTCGACCTCGATCATCTGCTCGCGATCGATGTACGCCGGACCCAAGTTCTCGTCATCGTCCATGAGCGTGCCCAAGCGAACGCCCAGCGCGCGGGTGATTTTGATGAGCGGAGCAAGCGAGGGCGGCAGCTTTCCAGCCTCAAGACCTTCGACGATCTCAACGTCACAGCTGCAACGATCCGCCAGGTCCTGCACGGACAGGTGATGCGCCTCGCGCAGCGTCGTGATCTTGTTTCCCAGCTTGTTCTCATCCATCATGCCAGCTTCCTCTCTTCATGATCGTTTTACCAAGGTAAATGGTAGCCTATGATTCGCTCTCAACCAATCGCGAAATAGGTTTTACGGAAGAACGGACATGCAAAACGGTTTAGCGTCGCAAGCGTCACAGATCCCGCGCGCGACGCGAGCTCAAAAACTTGGGCGCGAATGGGAGCCGCCATGCCGCAGAGAACTTGCGAAGCGCATGGCGCACGCGGCGCATCGTGAAAAAGCCGCCCCTGAAAAGGGCGGCTTCGCGTAGTGCGGAACCAGAGCGGAGGCTAGTTCTTGAACAAGGCGTGCTTGAGCTCTTCCTCGTCTTTGATGGAGAGCGACGTTTGCAGCACGTCGCCGCCGAAGGGCCTGATGGCCTCGACGAACTTGTCGGTGGTCATGCCGCCGACCACCATGAACACGGCGGCGCTGTCGTCGACGGAAAGCAGGTTGCGCACGCGATCCTGGAAATCCTTGTCTACGCCGTGCTTGACGATAGCGCCGGTCAAGGCGCCGATGCCGGCTCCGATGGCCGCGCCGAACACGGGCACGAAGAAGAGCACTCCGAACAGAACGCCCCAGAACAAGCCCCATACCGCAGACGTGCCTATTTTGGAATCGGGGGTGACCACGTCGTACTTGCCATCGGCGCGGCGGGCGATCACCGCCACGGACTGCAAGCTCACGATAAGGTTCTTGTCGAGATCGAGAATCTTCTGGTAAGCGGATTTCGCCTCCATCTCGCTCGGATACCCGAGCACAACGAGCGTACTCATGCTTGATGCTCCTTTCTCTGGCTTTCATCGAGCCCTCACTGTACGCGCATGCGGCACCGCAGCAGCGAACGCTTCGGCTTTGGCACCCGTTCGGAACCGTTGCGAAACGTCGCCGAAACCAGCTGCGCGCCTGCGATCGTCCTTCCCCTCCCTATCGCGCTTGCACCGCGCGAGGCCGAAAAGCAACCGGGCCGCAGCGCGATGCTGCGGCCCGGTCAGGCGAAACGGTACGGGGATCGGAGCGGGAATTTCCGATCCTAGCCGAAGCGGTACTCCACGCCCATGGTGGGCTGGGGGTTCTCCCACTTCTTCACGATGGTCGACCCGCAGGCTATGCGGCAGGTGCCGCACTCCAGGCAGCCGGCGTAGTCGAACGACTTCGCACCCGACTCGTCGACCTTGTAGAGGGCCGCCGGGCACACGCGCACCAGCTTGAGGAACTCCTCGTCGTCGGGGTCGTCCACCAGCTCGATGTGGGCGTTCTCCTCGTCCACCTCGTACTTGTCGAGGGCAAGGAACTCGTCGACGTTGACGGTGATGTCAGCAATAGCACTCATAGGGCCTTCGTCGCTCCTCTCACTTCGCGAGCGAGCTTGAACAGCCCGCGCTTCTTCACGATGGGCATCATGCGCTTCACGAGCGGCTTCTGCGGCGCGCCGTCCACGCTGAACATGGCGTTGAAGATCTCCTTCACCATGGCGGGGTAGTCGGTGAACATCGAGTCCCAGTGCTCCATGACGTGGGGCCACTTGCTGAAGGTGCGCAGGTCCTTGATGACGAACGAGTCCTCCATCTTGGCCTTGTAGGAGGACAGCCCCGCCTCGGAGACGTCGCCCTTGTCGATGGCCTCGACCGCGGCCTCGGCCGCCATGCGCCCGCTGGCCACGGCGAAGTCCATGCCGCGCACCTGGTAGCCCATGTTCATGCACAGGCCCGCCGTCTCGCCGGCGATGACGCAGCCGTCGAAGACGTACTTCGGGATCATGTTGTAGCCGCCCTCGGGCACCATGTGGCCGGAGTGCTCGACCAGCTTCGCGCCGCGGATGACGGGCGCCACGGCCGGGTGGTTCTTGAAGTCCTCGAGCATCTGGTACACCGGGTACGGGTTCGACGCGTCGGCCGCCGTGGAGATGGTGGCCACGAGGCCCAGGCTGATCGAGTCCTTGTTGGTGTACAGGAAGCCGCCGCCCACGTTCCCGTGCGTGCAGTCGCCCACGAACAGCATCGCCGCGCCCTCGCCCTCCGGGCACAGGAAGCGGTCCTCGATCTGGGAGGCCGGCAGCTCGAACACCTGCTTGATGCCCACGGCCATCTCGTTCGCCTTCGGGCGCGGGTTGCCCAGGCACTTCTCGGACAAAAGCGGGTTCACGCCCTCGGCCAGGATGACCACCTGCGCGGTGATCTCGTCCTCGCCCGCGCGCACGCCCACCACGCGGCCCGCCTCGTCCTTGATGAGCTCCTCCACGGCGATGCCGCAGATGTACTCGGCGCCCGCGTCCTCGGCCTTCGAGGCCAGCCACTGGTCGAACGGCGCGCGCAGGACGGCGTAGGAGTCCTTGCCTTCCTCCGCCAGTTCGTCGCTCGTGAAGTCGACGGCCATGCTCGAGCGCGCGTCCAGAAGCGCGATGCGCTCGTGGGTGATCTTGCGCTCGAGGGGCGCCTCCTGCTCGAAGTCCGGGAAGACCTCCTTGAGCGAATGCGAGTAGATCCGCCCGCCCGTCATGTTCTTGGCGCCGGCGAAGTTGCCGCGCTCGACCACGAGGACGCTCTTGCCGGCGGACGCGGCCACGTAAGCGGCCACGGCCCCGGCGCACCCGGACCCCACGACGATGATGTCGAAATCGGTCTCAGACACCTTTCATCCTTTCTCGTCTTATGAAAATCAACAACACACCAGCTTCACCGCAAAAGCCCGCTCGCTCGCCTGACCAGCAAGGTTCGAGCTTCTTGAAGCGGGAGGCCTCCATGAGCCCTCCCGCGGATCGAAGCTTTCTACAGCGCTGCCGTCAAAGCCGGCAGTACATCCTTGATGTCTCCCACCAGGCCGAAGTCGCACTGCTTGAAGACCGGCGCGTTCTTGTCCTTGTTGATGGCGAACATCGTGCCGGCGCGATTGCAGCCCACCATGTGCTGCATCTGGCCGGAAATGCCGCAAGCCACGTAGACCTTCGGCGACAGCATGAGGCCGGACACGCCAACGTAGGTCTCGGTGGGAAGCCAGTCCACGCCCTCGGTCAGCGGACGCGAGCAACCCAGGCCGGCGCCCAGCTTTTCGCACAGCGCGCGAGCCAAGTCAAGCTCGGACTCCTCCGCGAAGCCACGGCCCGCAGCCACGACCACGTCAGCCTTGCCCAGGTCAACGCCGCTCTTTTCGATGGGCTTGGAGGACACGAGCTTCACCGGATTGGCCGGGGCAACCCAGGCCACGTCCTCGACCGCGTTCGCGCCGCTTGCCTCGGCGCCTTCGAACGCGCCAGCGGAAACCGTGTAGATGGCCACGTCGCCCGCAGCCTTCTGCACGCGCTCGGCCACGCCGCCGAAGTACAGGCTCTTCGCGCCGTCGGCGGCGAATTCCATGACGTCGGTGATAACGGCGGCGCCCGCATGCGCGGCCAGGCGGCCGGCGATCGTCTTCATGTGACGCGTGGGCTCGACCAGCACGACGCTCGGCTGCTCGGCGTCGAACACGGCGATCACGGTATCGGCGGCGTCGTCCAAAACGGAGCCTTCGGGTACGGACACCTTCGCAACTTTGTCGGCAACGGCAGCGGGCGCATCGCCAAAGGAAACGAGGACGACCTCATCGGCCATGGTGCGGGCTCCGGCAGCAAGCTCGCGGGCAGCGTCGGCGCGCTCGGCAATAACAAGTGCTTTCATGGGTATGCTAGCCTTTCTCTCGGACAGCGGATTATCGGAAGACGGAACCTACAGGGCGGCCTTGAGGGCTGCAGCGAACTGCTCGATCGCGCCATCAGCCGAAGCGTCGAGGATCTCGAGCTTGCGGTCGGCCTGATCGGGAGCCTTGCAGGAGACAACGTCGATAGCGCCGTCGACAGCCGCCTCGGCACCGGCCACGTTCATCGGCTTCTTGCCGGCAGCCAGGATGTCCTTCATGCCGGGAATGCGGGGCAGCGCGATATCGGGCGACACGGACACAACGGCGGGCAGGGGCACCTCGACGGTTTCGACGACGTCCTCGAGCGTACGCTCGACGATGAGCGACGAGCCCTGCGCCTCGATCTTCGTTGCGCCGTTCACCACAGGAAGGCCCAGCTTCGCAGCCAGCTGCACGTCGACCTGCTGCGCGTAGTTGTCAGCGGAGCCGTCGCCGCACAGGATGAGGTCGAACGCGCCCACCTTGCCGACCAGAGCAGCCAGCGCCTCCGCCGTCGCGCGGGCATCCATGTTCGCGTATGCATCGTCGGCGGCCATGAACAGCTCGTCCACGCCGCGAGCCAGCACGTTCTTCTTCAGCTTGGAGTCGTCGATGGAAGCGGGGCCCGCCGTCATCGCAACCACCGAGGAGCCGTCGTTGGCTGCGGCCAGCTGCGCCGCGGCCTCGAGAGCGTTCAGATCGTACGTGGACACGATGCCCTTTGCCTTGGAGTAATCCAGGGAGCCGTCCGCGGACACCTGGATGTCCTGATCGTCGGGAACCACCTTGAAAGCAGCAACGATTTTCATCCTGTACCTTTCCCTTCTCGTTTGCCTTTATAAAGCGTTCGGACGCGACCCGCCGTCTTCGAGGGGAACATGCGGCGGATTCGGCGCGTTGAGAGCAGTTTGCACCGCTCGCCGCGCGGCGTCATCGCAAGATCGCCGTGAAAGCATCATTACTTACAATTTGACTATGCCTGCGCGCCCGTCCGCGCAGGTTCCATCGCCCGCGCGGCGCCACGGCGCAACGCCGCGCCCCCGCCGCGGGAAGCACTGCGCAAACGCGTTTCATAGCCCCTGATCAATGGCATCATTACGTATCCCTACTACTTTTTTTGCGATGCACCGATTTTTAAGTATCGCCGAATTACCATGCGCCTTGCGATGCAACGGCATAGCTGCGATCGCTAGTATTCAGGGCAGTTGTTCGAGCGAGTAAAACACGACGGCGGCACGCTGCAATCGAGCCGAATCACGTGCGGAACATCGCTCGGCGCCACGCGCGGCTTCGCGCGAAATCGCAACCAGTCAAGGAGGAGCAATGGCAGATTACTATGGTACCGACACCGTCGTATCCGAACTTCGCGAGGACGGTCTGCTGATCATCCGCATCAACCGCCCCGACGTGGCAAACGCCCTTAACGGCGTCACCTCCAAGGCCATGGAGAACATCATGAACAACGCCGAGACCGATCCCGCCGTGCGCGCGATCATCGTCACCGGCACGGGCAAGGTGTTCTGCGCGGGCGAGGATCTTTCCGAGCTGAGCGAAGGCGGCGAGTGCCAGACCGTGACCGAGCATGGCTTCGGCGGCCTGACCGCGCGCCTGTGCTCCAAGCCCGTCATCGCCGCATGCAACGGCTCCGCGGCCGGCGGCGGCATGGAAATCGCCCTGTCCTGCGACATGGTGGTTGCCGCCGAGAACGCCAAGTTCGGCTGCACCGAGGTTGGCCTGGGCATCATCGCTTCCACGGGCGGCATCGTGCGCCTGGCGCGCGACATCAACCGCAAGGATTGCATGGAGCTTCTGCTGACCGGCAAGAAGATCAAGGCTCCCGAGGCCAAGGCTCTCGGCCTGATCAACTACGTCGTGCCGGCCGAAGAGGTCATGGACCGCGCTATCGCGCTGGCCGAAGAGTGCCTGAAGAACGCTCCCCTCGCCCTCAAGTGGACGAAGAACATCGTGCACGCCGCCGACCAGATGTCCGAAGAGGATGCCATGCGCTACTCCGACGCCGCGTACCGCTTCCTGGAGAAGACCGCCGACGGCATCGAAGGCCCGGCCGCTTTCGTCGAGAAGCGCACGCCGGTTTGGCAGGGCAAGTAACTCCCCTTTATCAATCCACTCGGTCCGCGCGGGCATTCGCGCGGCCATCCGCCACGTGCCCGGGCTGCGCAGCCCGGGCACGTTTCATTGGCGGGACGGAGCAAGACGAACGAAACGACCGAAGCGCCAAGGGCGGCGAAGCGCCAGAGCGGGCAACGGGCGCGCCGCAAGACGACCGGGCGACTACTGGGGCGACGCTTCCTTCGCCCTGCCCTCGCCTCGCCGTCCCGCGCCGCCGGGCGCCGGGCGCCGTCAGCTTACTCCACGTTCGACATCACGCCGCCGTACATCTTGTACCCGACGGCCTTCGATTCGCAGTAGACGCTCTCGACGTTCAGAGCAGCCTTGGCCTTTTCGATAAGGCCGATCACCGCTTGGTCGCTTCCGTGCACGCTATCGAACACGAGCGTATCGTTTTGGATAATGGTGCCGTCTTCGGCGGCATAGCCGCCTTCAGCCTCGTACACCGTGTAGCCCGACCCTGCTTCGACGAACAGCGGGATGAGGATGTCCTTCGCCTCGTCCATCGTAAGCACCTGCTTGCCGGCATCCTTGTCGTACAGCCCGAAGTACAGGCAGTACACGATCTCCTGCTGGTCGGTCACGCCGTTGACCAGCGACGGCGGCTCCTGCGAAGCTCCCTGCGCGCCCGTGCATCCGACCATCACCGAAGCGGCGAGCGCCGTTGCGCACACGCACGCGCACAGCTTCCCAAACGTTTTCGTCTTCATAGCAGCCTCCCTTGTCTCGATGCGGCCTATAGTAGCACCGAGCCACGACGGCTGCGACCGAAACCAAGCGAGCGAAGCATTTCGTCCGCAAGAAGGCCGCTACGAGGCCTTTCCGCGTCCGGCGGCATCGTCAAGTTCGCCTGTAAGACGCTCTTTGAGCGTCAGCTTGCGCGGGGCGAACGGATGGGGCAAAGGCACGTCGCGGCCGATGGAGCGCATCGCGACGTCCCACAGCACCCGGTTGCCGCAATAGTACAGGTAGCGTTTTCTTATCTGGGGGATCTTCCGCTCGTCGAAGCGCCCCGATTCGGCGAACCCATCGAGGATCGCGTCGCTTTTCTCTTTCGCCACGGCCCTTCGCCACGCGAGCACCGCATTCGCCACGAACACGCCCACCGTATAGGGCAGCACCAGCGCCCGAACGAGCGCGATCATGTCCTCGCGCCGATAGCTTGAAAGCGCCGCAGCCTGGCCTCCCAAAAGGCTCGCGTCCAGCGCGCGGCCTTCGCTCGAGGCAACCCATTGCTGCACGTCGGACACCCACACCCCCGCGAACACGATGGCCGCGCCCGAGAACACCGCCGCCGCCAGCCCCATTCCCTTGAGCCACCAGCGAACGCTGCCCATCCAGTATTGGGGAACCGTATAGGTGTACAGCAGCAGCAAAAGCGCCGCGAACACGATCGATGCGCCCACGATCAGCGGATCTTGCTGCAAGAAGTAGTCGGTAGCCACCTTCAGAACGCTTTGAACCTGGTACAGCCAGGAAAACCCGCCCGCCAGCATGGTTTCGGCGGACAGGCCCCAATCCTGCACTACGGACATGACCCAGGAAAGCAGCATGCTGGCAACGGCCACGATGATGAAGAACGCCGGCAACGTGACGGACACGCTGGCCATGCCGCGCAGAAAGGCGCCGTCGAACCGCAGCGCAAGAAAGTAGAACAGTAAAAACCCGCCCATGAGCACCGCGGCGAACGCCAGGTACGTGGCAAGCGTAGAGGGAATCGCCACGCCCGGGAAAAGCGAGAGCACCGCGCGAACGATCAGCGCGAACACCGTCGCCGCCACGATGGAGCCGCAGCTGAGGACCCACGCTCGCTGCACGCGATCGCGGTCGGTGTCAAGCTCGTCCACCCCGTTGCGCTCCACGACGTCGACAAGCTCCAGGTTATGAATGCGCCGCATTGCGCATGCCGTCTTCAGCGAGAGCGCAACCGAAAGCGGCAGGAACAAGGCCAGGCCGACCCAGGCGGGCAGCGCGGCGCAAAACGCCGCGAACAGAAGCACGGGAATCCCCCATCGATACCAGCTGTCGAACGGACGCGCAACCCAGGCGCGCATGCGCCGCAGGCACGCCATCGCGACGCGCTCGATGTCTTTGATAGTCGAATTCATACCAGCAGTGTACGATCGGGCGCAAGGGCGAACAAGCAACGCCACGGAAACGACGGAAGGCCGCCCGCGCTGCGACGAGGCAGTCGGCAAGCGCGGGGGATCGCATGCCCACGAACGGATCGCATGCCCGCAAGCGGATCGCAGCCCGCGAACGCGAGCCCACGGGCGCGCCCCGCACCCGCGAGAGGGCCGTGCGCTCGCAAAATCGCGTTCGCTGGCGGTTTTTGACGGTTTGAGGTCGTCATGCGACGCGCCACAAGTGCATTCCAACATTTACTGCATCAGCGCAAAGCCCTGAACTGGGGTGATACGATGCAAGCTGTTCGTGTGCACCCACGAAGGCTCGCCCAACAACCTCAAACCGTAAAAACCTGCCAGCGAACGCCCTATTTGCTGCGCAACCCGGAACGGCCGAGCGAACAGGAGCCCATCGAGCGGAATTCGCCCAAGTGCGACCGGTCGAGGGCGCGCGACGCCGAGCGCGAACGTGCGCCGCCAATCGCGAGAAGTCGCACGCGGGCAACGAAGGTCCGCCCGCGCACGATCGCAAGCGGGCGCACTTGCCGGACGACGCCCGACCAGGCGCGCCCGCTCCGCAAAGGCGCACGCCGCCGGACGCAAGCGGGCGGCGCAAGCTCGTGCCTGTGCCGCCCGCGTTTCGCGCCCTCGCATGAAAAGCCGCGCCCGCCCTGAAGACGCGCAGCGCCCCAGGTTAGTGGCGCGCGAACCTGAACATCGAGCGAATGCCCACGCCCACTTCCTCGATCGGAGCATTGCCGTGCTCCATGCGCTGCTCCTGCAGCCACTTCTGGCCGTTCTTGGAATCTTCCATGAACTCGTGCGCGAAGCTGCCGTCCTGGATGCGCGCGAGGATATCATTCATCGCGGCCTTCGCCTCGTCGCCGATGACCTGCGGCCCAGCGTAGTAGTCGCCGTACTCGGCCGTGTTCGAGATGGAGTAGCGCATGTTGGACATGCCGCCCTCGTACATGAGGTCCACGATGAGCTTCATCTCGTGGAAGCACTCGAAGTACGCCATCTCGGGCGGATAGCCCGCCTCCACCAGCGTCTCGAAGCCGGCGTTGATGAGCGCCGTCACGCCGCCGCAGAGCACGGCCTGCTCGCCGAACAAGTCGGTTTCGGTCTCGTTCTTGAACGTGGTCTCCACCACGCCGGGCCGCGCGCCGCCGATGCCCCACGCGTACGACAGCGCCACGTCCTTGGCCTGCCCCGATGCGTCCTGGTGCACGCAGATAAGACACGGCACGCCCGCTCCTTCGGTGAACACGCGGCGCACCATGTGGCCCGGACCCTTCGGCGCGATCATGATCACGTCGACGTTCTCGGGCGGCGTGATGTAGCCGTAGTGCACGTTGAAGCCGTGCGCGAACGCCAGCGTGTCGCCCGCCTTGAGATGCGGCGCGATCTCGGCCTCGTACGTAGCCGCCTGAGTCTCGTCGGGCGTGAGGATCATGATGAGATCGGCTTCCTCGGCTGCCTCGGCCACGCTCATCACCTGCAAGCCCGCCGCGACGGCCTTCCCCCGCGAACGAGAATCCTCGCGCAGCCCGATGCGCACGTCGCATCCGGAATCGACCAGGTTCAGCGCATGGGCGTGGCCCTGGCTTCCGTAACCGATGATGGCGATTTTCTTGTCCTGGATGAGCTGCGGATTCGCGTCGTTCTCGTGATAGATCGTAACAGCCATGTTCGTTTTCCTTTCTATTGGCTGATGGTACCTTGCTTGGACTTTCGGAAAAGCTGCGAAAAGCTACACGTCCTTGCTGTTTCGGGACATGGCTATTTTGCCGGTGCGGATGATCTCCTTGATGCCGTAGGCGCGGAAGAGGTCCTCCATGCCCTTGAGCTTGTTCTCGTCGCCGGTGGCCTCGATAGTGAGCGAGCTTCTTCCCACGTCGACGATCTTCGCGCGGAAGACGTTGGCGATCTCGATGATCTCGCTGCGCCGCTCGGGCGATGCGTTCACCTTGAACATCACCAGTTCGCGCTCGATGGCGGCGTCGTTGGTGAGGTCGGTGATCTTATGCACGCTGATCAGCTTGTGAAGCTGCTTGGTAATCTGCTCGAACGCAACCTCGTCGGCTTTGACGATGGCCGTCACGCGCGACATGGTGGGATCTTCGGTAGGACCGACGGACAGCGACTCGATGTTGAAGCCGCGCCGCGAGATGAGCCCCGTCACGCGCGAGAGCACGCCGGGCTTGTTCTCCACGAGAACAGACAGGATGTGCCTCATCGTCCCTCCCCTTTCTGCCCGGCTGCGGGCACGTCGATGCGCACGGCGCCCACCGCCACGTCGATCGCCCCCATGACCTCGTCGAGCGCGCGGCCCGGCGCCACCATGGGATACACGTTCTGATCGCGCGAAATGGCCACGTCGAGCAAATAGGGGCCCGGCGCCTCCAGCATGCGCGCAAGCGCCGCATCCAGCTGATCGGGATGCTCCACGCGCTCGCCCTGCCAACCGTACGCGTCGGCCAGCTTCACGAAATCGGGCGTCGCGTCCAGCAGCGTAGCCGAGTAGCGGCCCTCGTAGAACAGCCGCTGCCACTGATGCACCATGCCCAGGCAGCGATTGTCCATGATGAGCACCTTCACCGGCGTACCGTGCACGGCGGCCGTGGCCATTTCCTGGCTGTTCATTTGGAACGACCCGTCGCCGGCCACACACACCACGCGCTTTTCGGGGCAGCCGATGGCCGCGCCGATGGCCGCCGGAAAGCCGAATCCCATGGTGCCCAAACCGCCCGACGACAAAAACGTGCGCGGCGCCTCGCGATCGATGCTCTGAGCCGCCCACATCTGATGCTGGCCCACTTCGGTGACCACGATGCTCTTGTGCGGGTCCAGCAGAGCGGACAGCTTTCGCATGACCACCTCAGGCACGATTTCTTCGGGATTGTCCCCCAGATCAGGATGGTAGAACGGGTAACGCGAGCGCCACGCCGCTATCTTCTCGACCCAATCGCTCGTCGCAGGCTGGGCGTTCTCCTTCTCGAGCGCCGCCACGATGCCGGCCAAAACGCCCCTGAGGTCGCCCACGATGGGAATCTGCACCTCGCGGACCTTGCCGATCTCGGCAGGGTCGATATCGATGTGGATCACGTCGGCCCGGGGCGCGAACTCGTCGAGCTTCCCCGTGACGCGGTCCGAGAAACGAGCGCCCGCAGCGATGATCAGGTCGCTTTCCGTCATGGCCAGGTTGGCGTACTTGGAGCCGTGCATGCCCACCGGCCCCAGGTTGAGCTTGTGCGAAGCCGGGAACGCCCCCTTGCCCATAAGCGTGGTGACCGCGGGAATCTGCATGAGCTCGGCCAGGCGGATCAACTCGTCGGAAGCGCCGGACGACACGATGCCGCCGCCCACGTACAGCACGGGGCGCTCGGCCTGCTTGATGCGGGCCACAGCCTGCTTGATCTGCTTGGCGTTGCCGCGATACGTAGGCTTGTAGGACGGCAGGTTCACTTCGTCGGGATAGGAGAACACCATGCTTTCGGAGGCAAGGTCGCTTGGCACGTCGATGAGAACCGGGCCGGGTCGCCCGGTTTTGGCGATATGGAATGCCTCGCGAAACGTGCGGGTCAGCTCGTCGGTCGACTGCAGCAGGTAGCTGTGCTTGACCACCGGCATGGAAATGCCCACGATGTCCGATTCCTGGAACGAGTCCGTGCCGATCACGCCGCGCGGCACCTGGCCCGTGATGACCACGAGCGGCACGCTGTCCATGTAGGCGGTCGCGATGCCCGTGACCGTGTTGGTGGCGCCCGGCCCGCTGGTCACGATGACCACGCCCACGTTGCCCGTGGCGCGGGCGTACCCGTCCGCCTCGTGCACCGCGCCTTGTTCGTGCCGAGACAGCACGTGCGTGATCTGCTGGGAATCGTACAGCGCGTCGTACATCTTGATGGCCTGGCCGCCCGGATAGCCGAACACCACGTCTACGCCCTCGGCCTCGAGGGAGGCGATCACCGCTTCAGCCGCGATCATCGTGGATCCCTGCTTGGCGGTGCCGCTTCCCAACCCGCGCGGAGCGCCCACTGCAGCCGCGCTGGCCGCGGCTCGCGGTGCCGACGCTTTCTGTCGACCCGCCGCACCGCACGCGGCAGGATCGCGCGCATCGCGTTCTTCGATTCGTTCGCTCATGAGACGTACGCCCCCTTGTCTGCAGATGAGACGAGCTTCGCGTATTTCGCGAGCACGCCATGATCGTGTTTCGGCGCGGGAAGGCGAAACGCCTCGCGACGCCGGGAAAGCTCGTCGTCGCTCACGTGCAGGGTGAGCGCGCCGCCTTCGATGTCCACCGTCACCTGATCGCCTTCCTTAACGAGCGCGATAGGCCCGCCCGCCGCGGCTTCAGGGCTCACGTGCCCGACGGCCGGGCCCTTCGTCGCGCCCGAGAAGCGCCCGTCGGTGATGAGCGCGACGCTCGTGGACAGGCCCATCCCCGAAATGGCCGACGTGGGAGTGAGCATCTCGCGCATGCCCGGGCCGCCCTTGGGGCCCTCGTAGCGAATGACCACGACGTCGCCCGAAACGATCTCGCCCGCGTAGATCGCCGCGCAAGCCGCCTCCTCGCTGTCGAAGCAGCGCGCCGGTCCCGTGTGCTTCATCATGGACGGATCGACCGCCGACTTCTTGACAACGGCCCCGTCAGGCGCGATGTTGCCGTGCAGCACCCGAAGCGCGCCCACCGGCGAGAACGGGTTGTCGTGCGAACGGCACACCTCGCCGTCGGCCGGCTTCGTGCACGACGCCAGATAGTCGTCCATCGGCCCCATGCACGTCACGGCCGTGCGGTCGAGCAGCCCGAGCTTCGCCAGCTCGTGCATGACCACCGGCACGCCGCCCACCTCGTACAGGTCGCTGAGCGGGCGCGGGCCCGAAGGCTGCAGCTTCACCAGATGCGGAGTGCGCGCGCTTGCAGCGTCCCAGTCGTCCATGGTCACGGGGCATCCCGCTTCGCGCGCGATGGCCGTCAGATGCAGCACCGTGTTCGTGGAGCCGCCGAACGCCATATCGCACTCCATGGCGTTGTGCACGGCGGCGGCGTTCACGATGTCGCGCATGCATACGCCCCGCTCCAGCAGCTCCATCACCTTCATGCCGGCGTGCTTCGCCAGGCGGATGCGCTCGGAATAGACCGCCGGCACCGTGCCGTTGCCCGGCAAGGCGATGCCCAGGGCTTCGCACAAGCAGTTCATGGAATTCGCCGTGAACAGACCCGAGCAACTGCCGCACGTAGGGCACGCCGTGTCCTCGTAGTGCTTGAGCTCTTCAACCGTCATGGATCCCTGCTGAACGGCAGCCGCGCCATCGAACAACGTGTTGAGATCGGTGGAGGGGCCGCAGCCGCCGGGCTGCTTTCCGGCCAGCATGGGGCCGCCGGACACGAACACCGTGGGAATGTTCACGCGCAGGGCGCCCAGCAGCATGCCCGGCACGATCTTGTCGCAGTTGGGAATGCACACGAGGGCGTCGAAGGCGTGGCCCTGCACGGCACATTCCAGGCTGTCGGCGATGACCTCGCGCGACACGAGCGAGTAATGCATGCCGTCGTGGTTCATGGCGATGCCGTCGCACACCCCGATGGTCGAAAGCTCGAACGGCACGCCGCCCGCCATGTAGATGCCGGCCTTTACGGCCTCGGCGATTTTATCCAGGTTGTTGTGTCCGGGAATAACGTCGTTTCGGGAGTTGAACACCGCAACGAGCGGGCGCTTCAGCTCCTCGTCGGTGATGCCGTCCGCCTTGAGCAAGCTGCGGTGGGGGGCGCGCGCCACGCCGGCGGTAACGGCTTCGCTTCTCAGCTGCATCTGGCTCCTTCCTTCGAGTCCGACCATAAAAAAATCCTGTTGCACGTAAGCTGCACCAGGACCTCAGAAGGAAAGCGGATACGACGCGACGAAGACGCGCGGCCTATCTCAATCGGACTGATAACGGAGTCGCCGGTTCAGCCTACTTGCCCGCGGGTTCCCGAAGATCGTCCGGGCGAGCCGCGCAACGTTCGAACCGAACTGCTCGGAGGTGGCGTTCAGGCCGCCCACCACCGGCTCGCAGCATCCGCCGGCTCTCTGAAGATGGGTTCGTCCCTACTGTCCTCGTCAACGCATTTCGTTCTATGAAGTTGTTGCAGGCCAGTATACCCCAGCTTGCCGCGCGCACAAGCGAAACTTCGACGGGCGCGCGGCGCGCGCAGGAAATTCACACGAGCCAACTCGGAAATGAGGCGGACAGGACCGAGAGACAACGTCGAAGGTGCCCGTACCGCGATTCGATGCCAGAAAGCAACATGCATGCCCAAGATGACAATCCGTCAACCAGTCAGTCAGAACCGAGCAACGGTTTCGCCGGCGAACGCGGCGAAAAGCACCGAAACCGTACACTTTCTTTTTACGTACGCGTCCTGAAGCCGATACGGAACGCGTCATACGTCTGCCGTCGATCGCCTGGCCGCGAAAGGAGGAGCCGCCGTGACGAACCGAAACCTGCCCGACATGCCGTTTCAGGGCACCGGGCCGCAGCCGCACGTCGGCTTGCCGCAAAGCGAGCGGCACCTGCCCAACCGAACGCACGGCATCCGTTTCGACGTCTCGTTGCAACGGCCCACTGCCGACGAGGCGCGCGACCCCTTCGCCACCGTGCGTCCCGCCACACCCGACCTGCACCGCGGCAATCGCCCGCCATCTGCGGGAACGGCCTCGATGCGGATACTTTCGGCCATCTTCGCCATTGTCGCAGTAGGGGCCGTGGGCACGATCGGAGGCACGCTCGTTTCCCGCGGCATCGCCGCAGCGCCCGAGGCCGACAGCGTCCCAGCTGCCGAATCCGCGCCCAGCCAAAGCGTCGATGCAGCCGGGAACAGCACCGCGCCCGCTTGGAAGAAAGCTTCTGCCCCCGCGCTCTTCCAGAACGATCCCGCCTGGTCATCCGATCCTTACGGATCGGGTACCATCGGCTCATCGGGCGGCGCGCCCCTGTGCTTGGCCATGGCGCGCATCGGCGTCACGGGAGACACCGACATGGGACCGTCCGTCGTGGCGGCTTTCGCGCGCAGCAACGGCTACGTCGAAAACCCCGACGGCCTGCTTACGGAAGGCGCGCGCCAACTGGGGCTGAAGGTGAACTCGGTGGAGTCGAGCGAGCTGGCCATCAGGAAAGAGATCACCGCGGGACGCCCCGTGATCGCATCGCTCGACAGCGACTCCTCCGCCAGCAAGCCGTCCTACGTCGTGCTGGTCGACATCGATCGGCACGGCATGCTGGTGGTGAACGACCCGAAGCGCCGCGACCACGCCGTCCACAGCCGATCCTTCAACGACGTGGTGCGCCGAGCGAACGCGCTTTGGTCCTACCAGGCCGCACCCGCCTCCAAGCCCGCATCGTCGTAAGCCGCCCCGCGTGCAAGCGGGCGTCGCGGCGCAGCGGGACGACCGACGACGGCGCGCGTGCCTAGGGCATGCACCTGGCCGCGCGCGCCGGTGCATGTGCGAACCCGGCCGCCGGCGTATGTGCGCGTCCGTCCGTCGGTGCACGTGCGCACCCGACCGCAGGCGCATGTGCGCGTTCGACCGCGGGCGCATGTGCGCGCCCGACCACCGACGCGCGAATACCGGCCCATCGGGGCATTCCTGTCAAAACGGACGAGTTTTGCTGGTCCTCAAACCAGGATAAAGGCAAGTCACAACTTCGTGACCTGGGGAAATAGAAATCGGAGTCTCGCGAAACCTCCTCCGCAGAGCAAAACCGCCGCAAAACTCGTTAGTTTTGACAGCGCGAGGGTTTTACGCTCCGCGGGCGCGTCCAATCGCACGTTCGGACGCGCCCGCACGCAATCCCCCGCACAAGACCGCACGCCCGGGGGCTTCCGCATCCTCCCGCACGCCCGCACGCAACCGAGCGCCAGAGGATTCCCAAGCCCCACCGCGCCCCGCCGCGCTACCCCACGCAAGCGCCCGCGCCCTCCTTCTCACACTTCCCCTGATTTGAGGGTCCCGCCCGCCGCATTCAACCGCGATCCCCTCGAAACGCAGCGATCCCCTTCCTATAATAAAGTACGAACATGAAGCAGCGAGGCCGAGCGCCCACCGCGCGAACGGCCCGTCACAAGGAGGCCCGCATGGACTACCGTCAACTCGAGATCCATCCCGAAGCGCGCATCGCGCCCAACGCCACCCTCATCGGCAACGTATCCGTCGGCAAAGACGCCGTCATCCTGTTCAACGCCACGCTGCGCGGCGACTACGGATCGAAGATCGTCATCGGCGAGGGAACCAGCGTCCAGGAAAACTGCTGCGTGCATCTGGGCGCCGCGAGCGACTGCGTCATCGGCTCCGGCGTGACCGTCGGCCACGGAGCCATCGTGCACGGCTGTACCATCGGCGACAACACGCTGGTCGGCATGGGTTCCATCATCATGGACGGAGCGAACGTCGGATCGAACTGCATCGTAGGCGCCGGGTCCCTCGTTACCGGCGGAACCCAGATCCCCGACGGCATGCTGGTCATGGGCTCGCCCGCAAAGGTGCGGCGCCCCCTCACCGACGACGAAATCGCGCAAAACCGCGTCGACGCCGAAGGCTACGTCGCCATCGGCAAAGACCTCGTGGAAAACGGCATTATCTACGAAGGAGCGAACCTTCCTCGCGATATCATGACCATCGCCGTCAAGTAGATTCCGTATGCGCGTAAACGCGCAATGGTACAATGGATGCTTACCGCATACGAACCCGAACCATGATCGAGGAACCATCGTGATCTACGACAACGTGCTTGACGCCATGGGGCGCACGCCCCTCATCCGCCTGAACAGCCTCTCCGAAGAAGGATCCGCCCAGATCCTCGCAAAGTACGAAGGCGTGAACGTAGGAGGATCGGTCAAGACCCGCACAGCCTGGCAGATGATCGACCAGGCCGAAAAGCGCGGTCAACTGAAACCTGACAGCATCATCGTGGAACCGACGAGCGGCAACCAGGGCATCGGGCTTGCGCTCGTGTGCGCCGTCAAGGGATACGCCGCTCGCATCATCATGCCCGACTCCGTGTCCGTCGAGCGCCGCAAGCTCGTGCGCCACTACGGAGCTGACGTGATCATCGTGCACGACGACGGGGACATCGGCAAGTGCATCGCCGAATGCATCGCCACCGCCGAGCGCATGGCAGCGGAAGACCCGCGCGTCTACGTTCCCCAGCAGTTCGAGAACGAGGACAACCTGTTCGCCCATAAGTACCACACCGCGCTCGAGATCGTCGAGGACGTCGAAGGCCCCATTCACGGCTTCTGCTCCGGTATCGGCACGGGCGGAACCATCTCCGGCGTCGGACAGATCCTCAAGCGCCTGTACCCCGACGTGGAGATATGGGCGGTCGAGCCCGAAAACGCCGCCATTCTTTCCGGAGGCGGCATCGGCACGCACCTGCAGATGGGCATCGGCGACGGCTTGATCCCCGCCATCCTCGATCAGGAGATCTACGACGACATCTGCATCGTTTCGGACGAAGAGGCCCTCGACACCGCTCGCGCCCTCGCTCGCCAGGAAGGCCTGCTCTGCGGCGTGTCGTCGGGCACGAACGTAGCCGCCGCGCGCCGCCTTGCCCGCAAGCTCGGCGCCGGCAAGACCGTGGTCACGCTTCTGCCCGACACGGGCGAGCGCTACTTCTCCACCGAGCTGTTCGACGGCGAGTAAGCCGCACGAAGCGATCGTACCGCAGCCGCCTGCGCGCCCACCGGCGCAAAGCGGCTGCGGCGAGCGAACCCGTCTACTCCACGCTCACGAGCATTCCCTGGTACGCCGCCTGCACGGTCGCACCATGAGATGCGCGCGACACCACCGCAGCCAAAGACTCCTCGGGCAGACGGTACGTGTTGTTGTTCTGCGAGATATGCATGGCAACCACCCGCTCCAACCGCGCACACAGCAACGCGTCCAGTTCGTCAGCCGCCTGAACGTTCGACAGGTGGCCCACGTCGGACCCGATGCGACGCTTGACCGGATACGGGTACGGCCCCTCTTGCAGCATCCGCACGTCATGGTTGCTCTCCAGCGCCAAAATGCGCACGTTGGACAGGCCCTCGTGCGCCTCGCCCGTCACGATGCCGGTATCGGTCACGAACCCCAGCGCGTCGCCGTCCGAGCTTTCGAAACGAAACCCGCACGACGCAGCCGCATCGTGCGAGGTGGCGAACGCATGCACGCTCATCCCCGCAAGCGAGAGCGCATCGCCGTTCGCCAAAGCGCGCAGGTCGCATGCTCCCTCGAGCGCGCGAATCTCCTTGCTCGCAAGGCGCACAGCGCTGTTCACGTACACGGCAGGAGCAATTCCCTGCTTCGCCAAACCGCGCAGCACCACGCCCAGGCCCTTCGTGTGATCGCCGTGGTCGTGCGTGATCAGGACGGCTGCAAGGTTCGCCGGGTCGAATCCCGCCTCGTCGACACGCGCGAAGAAGTCGCGCTTGCAGATGCCGCAATCAACCAGCACGCCCGCACCCGTAGCAGCGTCCTCGATCACGGCAGCGTTACCGTAGCTGCCGCTTGCCAGCACATGCAGCTTCAACCGATGGTCCATGGATTCCTTCCAAACGATACGGTGCGCCAAACGCCTGCCCGACGGGTTCCCGCCGAGTTTCCAAAGCGCTTGACGCGCGCGGATTCACTGTTGTTATAACTGTTCGATCACGCCCGTGATCAGGCGCGCGAAATCAGCTTCGCGCGTCTTCGCCACATCGAGCACCTCAACGCCGGTGGGGCTTGCGCCCCCGATGCCGCATCCCATGTTCGAGACAAGCGACACGCCCAGCACGCGCATGCCCATATGGCGCGCGGCTATAACCTCTTCGCACACGCTCATAGCAACCGTGTCGGCTCCCCATGATCGGAACATGCAAATCTCGGCCGGCGTCTCGAAGCTTGGGCCGAGCAAGCCCAAATACACGCCTTCCTGCACGCGTATCCCCCGTTCAGCCGCCACATCATGGGTGATGGAGCGCAACTGCGGGTCGAACGCGTCGAACATGGAGAAGAACCTATCGGACAGGTTGGCCGGATCGGGTGCGGCAATGGGGTTGCGCCCCGTGAAGTTGATCTGGTCGGACATGATGCAGAAATCGCCCACCTGGTAGTTCACGTTGAGCGCGCCGACGGCGTTGGTGGTGATGAGCGTATCGACGCCGAGACGCTGCATGAGCCACACCGGATACGCCACTTCCTGCGAGGAGTTTCCCTCGTAGCCGTGCAGGCGGCCCTGCATGGCCAGCACGCACTTCCCGCCCAGCGTTCCGCACACGAACCTGCCCACGTGCCCTTCCGCCGTGCTCGTGTTCATGCGCGGAACCTCGACGTAGGGAATCAACTCCGCATCGGCGATCTCGTCGGCCAGCGGATTCAGGCCCGAACCCAGAATCAAGCCGATGCGCGGGCGCCGATCGCCCAGGCGCTTTCGCATGGTGTACGCCGAAAGCGTAAGATTATCGTCCAAGATGTTTCGTTCCAGCATGGCGACCCCTTCCCTTGGTTTCGCACCATTATAGCGAAGCAGCCGCCTCGCATGCGCGCGCCGCGCTCCGCCGTGCCGCCATGCCGTCGCAGGCTAGCTGCAGGCATCCGCCTTGCGCGCGGTCAAAACGCGGGGGCGTTGCGCCAGGTCGCGCACGATGCGCACATCCTGAAAGCCCGCTTCGCGCGCCAGGGCCGCCGCTTCGTCCAAATGCCCCTCGTGCAGCTCGAACGCGAACGCGCCGCCAGGCTTGAGCGCAGCGCCGCACCACGGCAACAACCGGCGCAGCACGTCCAAGCCGTCCGATCCGCCGTCAAGGGCAAGCTCCGGCTCGAAGTCGGCCACCTCGCGCGGAATGTCGGCCAGCACCGCCGTAGGCACGTACGGCGGATTGGAAACCACCAGATCAAGCGCGCCTATCATGCAAGAAGGAACGCATTCCCCCAAATCGCCCGCAAGCACCTCCACTCGCTCGTCCAAGCCGAGCGCCCGCGCGTTGTCGCCGGCAAGCGCAACGGCTTCGGGCGCGATGTCCGTGGCAACCACGTGCGCAAGCGGATGCTCGAACGCGATGGAGCACGCGATGCAGCCCGACCCCGTGCACAAATCGGCCACCAGCAACTCGGGAGCAGGAGCCTGCGCATCGGACGCATCTTCGGAGGCATCCCGCTCGTCAGCGGAATCGGCAGCAGCTTCGGCAAGAGGGGCTTCAAGCGCTTCTTCCGCCCAAGCATCGGCCGCAACGCGCTTCGGCGCCGGCGGCAGGAGCGACAGCGCCTCGCTCACCAGCACCTCGGTTTCGGGACGCGGGATGAGCACCCCGGGGCGCACCTGCACGGTGATATGGCGAAACCCCACCTCGCCGGTGATGTACTGCAAGGGCTCTCCGGCGCCGCGACGCGCCACGAAACCGCGCAGCACGTCGCGCTCGTCCAGAGACAAGGGCTGGTCGAAGTTCGCGTACAGCTCGATGCGGCTCAGGCCCGTGGCCTCGGACAGAAGCCATTGCGCAGAAATGCGCGGGTTCTCGTCGCCTTTGCGCTCCAGATAGCCGACCGTCCAATCAAGGGCGGCCTTGATAGTCCAAACGTCGCTCAACCTAAACCGCAGCTTCCAGCTTCTGCGCGCGATCGGCGGCCTGCAACGCGGTGATCACGTCGCCCAGGCCGTCGCCGAGTAGCACGCCGTTGTACGTGCCGTTGAAGCCGATGCGGTGATCGGTCACGCGGTCCTGCGGGCCGTTGTAGGTGCGGATCTTCTCGGAACGATCGCCCGAGCCGATCTGAGCCAAGCGCTCGGCACCCTCGGCAGCCTGCTGTTCGGCCAGCATCTTCTCGTACAGGCGCGCGCGCAAAACGGCCATTGCGGCGATCTTGTTCTGCAGCTGCGACTTCTGATCCTGCGACTGCACCACCAAGCCCGACGGCAGGTGCGTGATGCGCACGGCCGAGTCGGTGGTGTTCACGCACTGGCCGCCCGGGCCGCCGGCGCGATACACGTCGATGCGAAGATCGTTCTCGTTGATATCGACTTCGACCTCGTCGGCTTCGGGAAGAACAGCCACGGTGGCCGTGGATGTATGGATGCGACCCTGGCTCTCGGTCTTGGGGACGCGCTGCACGCGATGCACGCCGGACTCGAACTTCATGACCGAGTACACCTTGTCGCCCTTGACCTTGAACTGAACCTCCTTGAAGCCGCCGGCCTCCGAAGCCGACACGTCCATGGTCTCGGTCTTCCAGCCCTGCGCAGCAGCGAAGCGCTCGTACATCTTGTAGAGGTCGCCGGCGAAAATGGCCGCCTCGTCGCCGCCCGCGGCAGCGCGGATCTCGACGATGATGTCCTTGTCGTCCGCCGGATCGGCCGGAATGAGCATGAACTTGATGTCCTCTTCAAGAGCGGGAAGCCTGCTCTCGATCTCGGCCATCTCCTCCTGAGCGAACTCCTTCATATCAGGGTCGGAGAGCATCTCCTTGGCGGCAGCCAAATCGTCGGACGCCTGCACGTACTCGCGCGCCTTCTTTGCAAGGGGACCCTGGTTCGCGTACTCCTTGGCCAGGCGGTTGTATTCCTTCTGATCAGCAAGAACGGCCGGATCGCCCATCTTGACCTGAACGTCCTCGTAGGCCTCGATGATCTTGACCAGCTTCTCGCGCATATCGGTATCCTGCATGGTGTGTGCTGTCCTTCGTAACGTGGTTCACCTGATCGCACGCGCCGCGCGCGACGAGTGCCCGCCCCCGTGCAGGAGCGGGCACCACTGCGTAACTGGTTTATGATAGCAGATCGAAAAGCGCTTCGCAGCAACCAGCACTAGATCGCCAAGTACTCCGAAGCCTCTTCAGCGCACACCGCGCCGTCGGCGACGGCGGTGACCACCTGGCGGAGAAACTTCGTGCGCACGTCGCCGGCCACGTACACGCCCGGCACGTCGGTGGCGCCCGACTCGTCGGCCACCACGTACCCGGTTTCGTCCAGCTGCAAGGCCCCCTTCAAGAACTCCGTGTTGGGCTCGGTGCCCACAGCCACGAACAGGCCGCTCACGGGGATGTCGCGAATCTCCCCCGTCTTCAGCATCTCCACGCGCACGCCCGCAAGCGCGCCTTCGTCGGCCATCAGCTTGCGCGGCGCGGCGCTCCAAACGAACTCCAGGTTCTCCAGATCCTCCAAGCGCTTATGGTAGATGGCCGTAGCCCGCAGCTTGTCGCGCCGATGCACCAGGTACACCTTCTTGCAGATGCGCGACAGGTAGATGGCGTCGCCCACGGCCGTATTGCCGCCGCCCACCACCATGACCTCCTTGTCGCGGAAGAAGTTGCCGTCGCACGTGGCGCAGTACGACACGCCGCGACCCTGCAGCTCATCTTCGAGCTCCAGCCCCAGCTTGCGCGGGCGGGCTCCGGTGGCCACGATGACGCTTTTCGCGCGGTATTCGCCGAACGCGGTGGTCAGCACCTTGGGCTCCTGCGCGAAGTCGACCGACACGACCTCTTCGCCCACGTGGCGCACGCCGAAGCGATCCGCCTGCTGCTTCATGGAAAACGCCAGCTCGAAGCCGTCCGCTCCCTCGGGAAATCCCGGATAGTTTTCCATGTGCTCGGTTTGGGCAAGCTGCCCGCCCGGCGAAATGCGCTCGAACACCACAACGTCGAGCCCTGCGCGAGCCGCGTACAGACCGGCGGTCAGCCCGGCGGGTCCCGCTCCGATCACGGCAACGTCCATAGCCTCAGGATGGGAGCCCTTGCACTCCTGCGAGGTTTCGTTCAAGGGGCGATCTTCGTTCATGTCAAGCCTCCAAACATCGTCTTTTTTCAACGATCAGTATACGGTAGAAGCGATGTGCGTTGCGAGGGCGTTCCTCAACGGCAGCGTTACGGTTTCGTTGTGCGTTCGTGGGAAAACGGCCGCAATGGCAACGATGCGCTAGGATGGGGCGCGACAAAGAGCGCACGGCGGCGCGATAGGAGCCACACTATGGACAAGCAACGCGAAGACCTGCACACTCTCTACCTTGCCGGAGGCTGTTTCTGGGGATTGGAGGCATACCTGAAGCGCCTGCCCGGCGTGCGGCGCACGGTTGCGGGCTACGCGAACGGATCGACCGAAAACCCCAGCTACCGCGACGTATGCCTATGGAACACCGGGCACGCGGAAACCGTTTCCGTCACCTACGATCGCACGATCCTGCCCACCGACCTGCTCCTGGACGCCTTCTTCGAGGCGATAGACCCCACGAGCCTCGACCGGCAGGGCAACGATCGGGGAACCCAGTACCGAAGCGGCATCTACTGGCAAGACGAGGCCGACCTGCCTTCCATAGAGGCCGCCGTGCTGCGGCAGCAGGCTTCTCACATTGAGCCGATCGTCACCGAAGTGGAACCGCTCGACGGCTTCTACCCCGCCGAAGACTACCATCAAGACTACCTGGCCAAGAACCCCGGAGGCTACTGCCATATCCACCTGGGAGCGGCCGACGAGTTCGCGCGGCGAACCGGCCTGCAGGAAGGGCGCCCCTGCATCGAGCACGACGGGCTGTGCGAAGCCGTGGACACCCCGGGCGTGCACAAGCTCGACCACGACCTATGCGCATCGGCCGGCTGCGATCCGCAAGACGCGCCCTGCGTCGATCCGAACGATCCCGAAACGGCGGCCCAGCTCATCCGAGAGCAAGGCTACGCCGCCCCCGACGATGACCTGCTCAAGCAAACGCTCGACGAATCCCAGTACCGCGTCGTGCGGCGCAACGCCACCGAGCGGCCGTTCTCCCACCCGTACGACCACCTGTTCAAACGCGGAATCTACGTGGACGTAACCAGCGGAGAACCGCTGTTCTCGTCCGCCGATAAGTTCGACTCCGGTTGCGGTTGGCCGGCGTTTTCGCGCCCCATCGCCCGCAGCGTGGTAACCGAGCACCTTGACCACAGCCTGGGCACCCTGCGCACCGAGGTGCGCAGCAACGCCGGAGACGCCCATCTTGGGCACGTGTTCTCGGACGGCCCCGCGCAAAGCGGCGGGCTTCGCTACTGCATCAACGGCGCAGCCCTTCGCTTCGTCCCCTACGACCGCATGGACGCGGAAGGCTACGGCTACCTCAAGCCACTGGTCTAAAACCGCCGGCCTCGACCAAGCGCGCTAGCAAGAGCTGCAGCTGGGATCCCCGTCCAAGCTGCAGCTGCGCTCGCGCTCGCGGCTGCGGTGCCGGAAGCGCAAGAGCGCGCCCGCGGCAACCGACAGGATCATCTGCACGATGGTGACCGAGATCCAGATGCCGTCCAGCCCGAACGCCCACGCCATGCCGAACACCACGGCAACGACAAGGACGGCTTCACCGTACACGATGGCGTTCGACGCTTTCGCATCGTCCACCGCATAGAAGTAGGACGTGGATGCGTGCGTGAAGCCGTAGAACACGTACGCCGTCGAGAACACGGGCAGCGCCCAGGCGATGAGCCCCGTGGTTTCGGGCGAGGCGCCGAACAGCAGCGGCACCTGATGGCGCAGCAGGTACATGGCGGCCAGGCCGATCACGCCCAAGCTGATGGTGATGAGGTAGTTGGTGTTGCGGAAGCGCCGAACGGCGTCGGCGTCGCCCGACCCGTAGTAGCGCGAGATGAGCGGCTGGGAGCCGTCGCCCACGCCCTGGATGAGCATCTGGATCACGCAAGCCGTGTACGACACCACCGCGTACGCCGCGAGCGCCGTCTCGCCGCCGTAGGTTGCCAGGTTCACGTTGATGGCCACAACCGTGGCTTCGGGCAAGAGCGTAAGGCCGAACGGGGCCAATCCCAGCTTGAGGGCATGCGCGGCTATCCTGCCGTCTATACGCAGATCGGCGCGGCTGATGCGGTTCTCTTTGCGCAGGAAAAAGCCGGCAACCAGCACGAACGCGGCAATTTGGGACAAAACCGTGGCCTCGGCGGCGCCCGCCGTTCCCATGCTCAGCGCAATCACGAACACGTAGTCGAGCACCACGTTCATGAGCCCTGCCAGCACCTGCACCGCCATGGCGAAGGCGACCTTGCCCTGGTTTCTAATGAGCGGCGTGCAGCCCGTCACCATAATCTGAAACGGCACGCCCCAAGCGATGACCCCGATATAGGAGATGGCCTGGTTGAGCGTTTCGCCGCGCCCGCCCAAAAGCTCGCAGACAGGGCCCGCGAACAAAAACAGCAGCGCCATGATGGGAATCGAAGCCAGAAGCAGCATGAGAAACGTCGTGCCCACCGCACGCCGCGATTTCTCCTCGTCACCCGCGCCGCGCGCGATGGAGGATATCACGCCGCCGCCCATGCCCACGCCCGTGCCCACCGCCATGATGAACGCGACCACGGGAAACGCCACGTTGATGCCAGCCAAGCCGGCGTCGCCCACGGCATGCCCCACGAAGATGCCGTCGACGATGCTGTACACGCCCGCCAACGTGAACGTGAGCATCGTAGGGATTATGTACTTAAGGTACTCGCGTACCATGCTTTTCTTGATCATGCCGATTCTCCGCTGCGGATCTTGCCCTGAAATGTTCCGGATGGTACTCTAAACCTTAAAGCTGCTTGAAGGTAAACCCGCCCGAGCAGGATTCTTGGAATCTCCAAACAAACAGGAGCCAGGTCAGGATAGGAGAAGCGCCGTGAACGCAACGCCGCGCTACTACGACATCAAGGACGCAGCGCGCTGTCTGGGCGTTGCCCCTTCCACGCCGCGCTACTACGACATCAAGGACGCAGCGCGCTGTCTGGGCGTTGCCCCTTCCACGCTGCGCTACTGGGAAAGCCAGGGGCTTGTCCGCGCAAGCCGCGACGAGCGCAACGACTACCGGCGATACGCGCTGCACGACGTGCTCGAAGCAGGCGAGATCGCCTTTTACCGCCAGCTGGGCGTGCCGGTGCGCGACCTGGCAAGCTATCGGGCCATGTCCATCAGCGCACTTGACGATGCGCTCGGACGCACCGAAGACAGCATCGAGCGGCGCATCGCGGAACTTGAGACCATGCGGACGCGCCTCGCCCGTCAACGCTCGCTCAACGCCGTGGCCGAGGAGTTGAGGGTTTCCGGCATGCGCCCGGCAACGCCCGCCATCGAACGTCTGACCAGCATCGACTACAACACGTCCGTACCGTGGAACGCGCTCATAGACGAGCCATGGTGCTACGCCGTGCTGATACGAGCCGAAAACCCCTCCGTCGTGCACGAAGCCGTGGCCGACGAAGCAGGGAGCGCTTCCCCGCTTTGGGTGCGCACGCCTTCCGACAACGAACGCACCTGTCGGGAATGCCTGCTCAAAACCACGCCGGAGCTTGACGGCAACAACGCAGCCGAGCTGTTCGACGCCGCGACCCGCTCCGGCCTGCGTCCTCGCGCTTTGGTGGGCACGTACCTGGTGACCGCAACCGAACCCGAAGACGGATCCCGTTGGGATTACTACCGGTCTTGGATCGTGACGTAGCCCGACAAGCGGGCAGGCGGCAAAGCCAACCGACGGCGAACCGTCGAGTCGAATTCGCCGTAGCCCGATGCGCCGTCAAGCCGCTATCGGTGCAGCTCCCCATTCCAAGACCGTAAAAGCCTCGCTGGCGTTTCGGAAGGTGGAAGGGGACGTCTGCGCACGGCAGCGTCAGATGCCCTGGTTTTTGCACGATTCTTTCCCCAATGTTGCGTCCGAGAGGCGTACGAAGAGGCGGACATCGACGCGACCGCGCGTTTTGCCTGGTCGCGATCATTCGCCGCCGGCGGACGGGCCTCAACATGCACTCGCGCGCAACATTGGGGAAAGAATCGTGCACGGAGGAACGACCCCGTCGCGTCGCGCAAAAAGGGAGCCGCATGCTGCGGCTCCCTTTGCGATAGCACATTAGGATGCTGGTTTAGCCCAGCATCGCCAGGATGTTCTGCTTCGGCTGCACGCCCACAGCCTGCTGCTTGACCTGGCCATTTTCGAATACGACAAGCGTCGGGACGCTCATCACGCCGTAGCGCTGGGCCACATCCGGGCTCTGGTCGATGTCCACCTTGTAAACGGCCGCCTTGCCGGCCACTTCGCTGGACACCTCGTCAAGCGTGGGGGCGAGCATCTTGCACGGTCCGCACCACGTGGCGAAAAAGTCCACGAGCACCGGTCCCTGCGCGTCGAGCACCTTGGACTGGAAATCAGCAGAAGAGATAACCTCGCTCATAACAACCTCCTTTACTTGGCGACGCCTCCTTCGGGGAAGCCACGCCGCTCGAACCGAGCTTGCGCATCGGCTCTTCGTTCATTTGCGTGTATTCTAACCGGAAGCCGCACATGCTGCATCAAATGTTACCAAATAGGGGATAAATCTAGAGAAACCCGACATATCGGGCCGCAGCAACCTTGAAACGAACCCGCTATAATAATGCGGATCAGAGAAAGGACCCGCATGAGCATCCAATCCTCCGCACGCGAACCCTTCGTTCAGCACGCCGCCCGAGCCAAGTCCAAAGAGCCCGGGACCAACCCGGACACCGCACCTTCGTCCCTGCACCCTCCCGCTTGGGACGGGCATGCGGCATCGCCGGTCAATCTCGTGCTGGAAGGCGGCGCGATGCGCGGGCAGTTCACCGCCGGCGTCCTGGACTTCTTCATGGACCAAAAGCTGTTCTGCGAGCGCGTTATCGGCGTGTCGGCGGGAGCGCTGTGCGGATACAACTACGTGGCCGGCCAAAACGGGCGAGCATGCTACCTCAACATGAAGTACTGCGATGATTGGCGCTACCTGTCCATGAAAAGCTTCGTGCGCACCGGCAACGCCTGCGGCCGCGCGTTCACGTTCGACGAGATTCCCAACGTGCTCGAACCGTTCAACTACCCCGCCTTCGACCAATCGCCCATGCAGTTGGTGGCGGTTTCCAGCAACTTGAGGACGGGCGAAGCGGACTACCACGAGTTCACCGACTCGGCAGCCGACCTTCCCTACCTTATCGCGTCATCGTCCATGCCCTTGGTCAGCCAGATCGTCGACATCGACGGCAAGCTGCTGCTCGACGGCGGAACCTGCGACAGCGTGCCCATCGTGTACTCCATGCTCACGGGCGCGAAAAAACACATCGTGGTCCTGACGCAAGCCGCGGACTTCGTAAAAACGCCGAACAAGCTCATGGCCATCCTTCGCCAGCGCTACGCGCTGTACCCGTACTTCCTCGAACGCCTGCAGCATCGCCATTACGACTACAATCGCATGTACCGCGCGCTCCCCCGCTTGCAAGACGAGGGAAAGCTGTTTCTCATACAGCCGCCCGAGCCGGTGACCATAGGAAACATGGAAAAGGATCCGGAAAAGCTGCTGGCCCTGTACGAACAAGGTTACGGCGAGGCGGCCAAGCGCTGGCCCGCGCTTCAAGCGTACCTGGAACGGTAGCGCGCACCGCTAGTCTTCGCAGCCATCGCGATCGTCGGGGTTTTCCAGACGCTCGCCAGCGTCGTGGTTGCGGGCGTCCTGCGCCCGAAACTCAGACACGAACCCGGCCGAGAATATGCCCGCCGGAATGGCCACCACGCCGATGGACAGCACCATGGTGACGAACCCGACGAAGCGTCCCAGCGCCGTAACGGGCACCAGGTCTCCGTACCCGGTCGACGTAATGGTGGTCATGGCCCAGTACATGCCCGTGAGCACGCTGTCAAACTTATCGGGCTGCACCGGGTTCTCCACTTGGTACATGAGCACGCTTGCCGTAACGGTGAGCAGGCCCAGCACCATGAACGACGCGATGATCTCGGACCGGCGCTTGTGAAAGACGCGCGCGATGGAGCGTAGACCCCGCATGTAGCGGGACAGCTTGATGAGGCGGATCAGGCGCACGATGCGCGCGGCGTTAAGCGCCGAAGGCGATACCGGAACAAGAAACACCAGCAAACCGGGCAGAAACGCCAGCAAATCGATAACGCCCATGGGCGAGAGCGCGTAGCGGGCGCGGGCGCGCAGCGGCGACAGCCCGGCGTGCGCAAGGTCGGCCACCCACAGCCGTGCAAGGTACTCCACGCCGAAGCATACGCTCGATGCCAGTCCGAACGCCAGGAAAACCTGGGAGAGCGCATAGGGAACCCCGGGGTTCGAGTCGACGAACACCAGCAACGCGTTCAGCACGATCAGGACGAAGAGTCCCACGCCCACGACGCGCGCGAGTCCGTGCGCGCCCGACAAATCTTCGAGCGCCAGGTAAACCTGCTGCTTGAAGCGCGACGTGCGATCGAACCGCGCTTTCCCTTCTCCCGCCATCGCCATCCGCCCCGTTTCGTCCGAGAGGAACGCTACGCCTGCTCGAGCGTGACGGCAGTGCCCGAAGCGGTTACCATCAGCATGTTGCCCTGGCCGAGCACCTCGTAGTCGATGTCGACGCCGACCACCGCATGGGCGCCCATTACCGCGGCGCGCTGCTCAAGCTCCTGAAGCGCTTCGGTGCGCGCCTGAGTAAGCTCCTGCTCGTAGCCTTCGCTGCGCCCGCCTACGATGTTGCGAATCCCCGCGCCGAAGTCGCGCAGGAAGTTGACGCCCGTGATGACCTCTCCGAAAACGACGCCGTAATAACCAGAGATGCGGTACCCATCGACAGAGGGCGTGGTGGTAACGATCATGAAACGCTCCTTCTCGTAACTGCAGTACGTGTACCTTCGAAGCATACCATGTCTGCCGATGTCTCATTGCGATACAATGGCACTTCATCAGGACTGACGAGAACAACGTGGAAGGGTCCTCATGCCGACCGATCTCATATCCTTGTCCATCATCGCGCTCGTCGCGGCGGCATGCCCCATCGCCGCCAAGCTCATCCCCAACAAACTGATCCCCGAAACGGTGTTCCTGCTTATAGCGGGCGCGCTGCTGGGCCCCTACATGGCAGGAGCAATCCAGCCGACCGACTCCGTGGACCTGCTGGCCGACCTGGGACTTGCGTTTCTGTTTTTGCTTGCCGGCTACGAGATCAACCCCAAGAGCCTCACGGGTTCGCAAGGCAAGCGAGGGCTGATCACCTGGTTCGTATCGTTCGGTGTCGCGTTTTTGGTCATGCGATTCATCCCCGGATTCTCCGGCAATCGCTTCGAAGTCATCGCCATGGCCATCGCCCTGACCACGACCGCGCTCGGCACGCTCATGCCCATCCTAAAAGAGCGCGAGCTGACGGGCACGCGCGTAGGCGAGTCCATCCTGACGTACGGCACCTGGGGAGAGTTGTGCCCCGTGCTGGCGATGGCGCTTCTTCTCTCGTCGCGCGCCGAATGGAAAACCGTGCTGATCCTTGCCGGCTTCGTCGCGCTGTGCGTAGCGGTGGCCGTGGTTCCCGCGAAGGCGAAGAAAACCGGGCATCGGCTGTTTCGGTTCCTGACCGCCAACGCCGACACCACCTCGCAAACCATGATGCGCGTGACCGTGCTGCTGTTGGTCGGTCTCATCACGCTTTCGGCGGTGTTTCACCTGGATATCGTGCTGGGAGCGTTCGCGGCAGGATTCGTGCTTCGCTACGTCATTCCCGAGGGTGACCACAGCCTGGAAACGAAGCTCGACGGCGTTGCCTACGGATTCCTCATTCCCGTGTTCTTCGTGGTCTCCGGCGCCAAGATCGACCTGATGGCCGTATTCGCGCAGCCGATGCTCCTGGTCGGGTTCATCGCCATGCTGCTGCTGATCCGCGCGGTTCCCATATTCGTTGCGCTATCCACCGGCAAAGACACGCGCGACGTGTCCTCGCACAACCGTCTGACCGTGGCGCTGTACTGCACCACGGCGCTACCCATCATCGTCGCGGTCACATCGGTGGCCGTAAGCGCGCAGGCCATGACGCAGGAGACGGCCAGCGTGCTGGTGGCCGCAGGGGCCGTGACGGTGTTCCTCATGCCGCTGCTCGCCTCCGTCACGTACCGCGTAGCCGACGCGCGACCCCTGGAAGCCGTCAAGGAAATTCGCGAGAACCCACGCGACATCGGCAGCATCCTGCGCGAGCACGTGGAGCTGGAACGCCTGCTGGCACGCCAAGAAGCAGCCGCGCGCCTTGCTTCGAAGCAGCGCCGCCTTGAGGGACAGGACGCCCGCTGGGAGGACCTTGCCTTCCGCCTGCAGCGCTCTTCGGCCAGAAAGCGCCTGCTCGACGAAGCGCTCGACCTTGCCGCCCAGGAGATCGCCGCGAAGCGCGCGGCAGCAAGCAGCGAGGAGCTTCCCGCGCCCGCGGCGGCCGAGAAGCCCGCACCCTCCCCTGCCGCAACGCGCGAGGGCGAAAACCTTACAGCCGAGGACTATCGCGCTCGTCGCCGCGAAGAGCGTCGCAGGCGCCTGGCGCAACGCGCCGTGCGCGAGTACCATCGCCGGCTTGACGAGATCGGGCGCGCGGCCGAGCGCATGGGCGCCACGCCGGAAGAAGCCCTCCGCATCATCGAGGATCTGGAACGTCGCGAAGACGAGGACGCGAGCCAGCCCGCAAGCCGCGAGCGCTAGCGCACTGGCTCGCCGATCAGTTAGTCGGCATCTTCGCTCGGGAAGAACACCGCAAGCTTGCTGGACTTCGCATGCCGCGTTGCCAGGGAGCCCGCGATCATGCATGCCCCCGCAACCGCGATGCCGATGACGATCTGGTGCAGGTCGGCAACCTTGAAGCCCAAGGCCATCGAGGCGCAGTACGCCAGCGTCCCGCCTGCCATGGACAGAAGCGCCCCCGTCTTATTGGCGCGCTTCCAGAACAGGCCGCAGACGAGCACCCAGAAAAACGCCGTCTCCAGACCGCCGAACGCGAACATGTTGATCTTCCAGATCAGATCGGGCGGCGTGACGGCCAAGACGAAAGCGAGCACGCCGACGCCCAACGTCACCGCCTGGCTCGAAACCGCCACGCGCCTGTCGGCGGGGCGGTTTCCCGTTTTCTCGCAATGCCGCAGGTACACGTCTTTCACGATGGCCGAGGAAGATGAGATCAAAAGCGACGAAACCGTCGAGATCGATGCGGCGATGGGTCCGATGATGGCCGCGCCGGCCAAAACGGGTGGCAACGTGCCCACGATGGATAGCGGGATGATATTGTCCACGCTCCCGCCGTACGCGGCAAGATCGTCCGTGAGGACGCCGGCCGCCAGCACGCCCAGCGACGTGACCCCGATCATCATGGCGCCGATGATGACGGTTCCCATGATCATGGCTCGATGCAGCGACTTCGTATCCCTGTAGCCCATGGTGCGAACCACCGACTGCGGCAGCACGAACGTGAACACGCCCACGAGCAGCCACTGGGTCAGGTACAGCCCCGCCGGCATGTTGCCGCCCGAAAACGGCTCCAGCATGGCCGGATGGTTTGCGGCGATGGAGGCCATGATGGCTTCGTAGCCGCCGCCTGCCTCGAGGATTCCCGCCGCCAGCACGCCCATGCCCACCAGCATGGCGATGCCGCACAGCGCATCGGTCACGGCTACGCCTCGAAACCCGCCGATCGTGGTGAACAGGATGACCGCCGCGCCGAACAGGAACAGGCCCGTCATGTACGAATAGCCCGTCACCGCCTCGAACAGCTTGGCCCCTCCCACGAACTGCGCGACCATCGTAGCGACGAAGAACACCACGATGATGAGCGCCGACAGGTTGGCGAGCAGGTCGGACCCGTACCGCGCGCGTATCACATCGACTACGGTGACGGCGTCCAGCTTGCGCGAGACGAGCGCCATCTTCTTGCCCATGATCCCGTACAAAAGCACGAGCGCCGTCACCTGCACCACGGCCATGTACACCCAGCCGAAGCCGATTGACCACGCCTGACCGGGACCGCCCACGAACGAGCTTACTGACCCGTAGGTGGCGATAGTGGTCATCGCCAGCACGAATCCGCCCAGGCCGCGGTTGCCGATGAAGTACTCCTTCACGAAGCCGCCGCCGGTCGATGCGGCCTGCGCGCGTCGGCGCACGAGCAGGCTCGCACCCAGCGCGAACAGCAAAAACAGCACCAACGGTGCGAGCGCGATCAAGCTATCCACGATCGGACGCCCCTTCCCCTTCGTCGTCCAGGTCGAAATCGACGAATACGCGCTTGCCCAGCACCGCGGCCGCGACGATGGCCGCCGCCCACGTTCCCAAGGTTCCTCCGATTATCCAAATCGGCGTATGAAACACTTCGATGTCGCTTCCGGACAACCCGAATCCGCAGATCAGCCATACCGCCACGATGAACGCGAGCGCCACCAGCGTAGCTTTCGCCTCGCGGTTTGCCTGTTTCATCTTGTCGCGATACGTCACGATCGGTTCTTTTCCCAAGGAGTTCTCCCCTCTAAAACACGCAGAGGTGCGCGCGAGACAAAGGGACGTCCCGCGCGCACCTCCTTACTTCCGATTACGCGAACAACGCGGCTCTACAGCGCAGCTTCGCGAATCTTCTCGACCAGCTGCTCGACCGGCCAGGAGCCCAGGTCGCCCTCGTGACGGTCGCGGACCGACACGGTGCCCTCCTCGATCTCCTTGTCGCCCATGACCACCATGTACGGGATCTTCTGGCTCTGCGCCTTGGCGATCTTCACGCGCATGGGCTCGTTCTGGTCGTACACCTCCACGCGACCGCCTGCCGCCTTGAGCTTTTTGGCCAGGTCGGCAGCCGCATCCTTATGACGGTCGGCGATGGGCAGCACGACCACCTGCACGGGAGCCAGCCACAGCGGCAGCGCGCCGGCGTAGTGCTCGATCAGGATGCCCAGGAAGCGCTCGATGGAGCCGAAGATGGCGCGGTGGAGCATCCAGGGACGCTCTTCGGTGTTGTCCTCGGTGCGATAGGTCAGGCCGAAACGCTCCGGCATGTTGAAGTCGACCTGCACGGTGGAGCACTGCCAAGTACGGCCGATGGCGTCTTTCACCTTGATGTCGATCTTGGGACCGTAGAACGCACCGTCGCCCTCGTTGATGTCGTACGCCAAGCCGTGGCGCGCGCATGCTTCCTTGAGCGCGTTGGTGGCGTGCTCCCACATGTCGTCGGTGCCGATGCTCTTTTCGGGGCGCGTGGAAATCTCGGCCTCGTAGGCGAACCCGAACGTGGACATGATGTGGTCCACGATGTCGAGGATGGCCACCACCTCGTCCACCACCTGGTCGCGCGTGCAGAACACGTGCGCGTCGTCCTGGGTGAAGCCGCGGGCGCGCAGAAGGCCGTGCACCACGCCGCTCATCTCGTGGCGGTACACGGTGCCGAATTCGAAGTAGCGCAGAGGCAGGTCACGGTAGGAATGAAGCTCGTTTTTGTACAGCATGACGTGGCCCGGGCAGTTCATGGGCTTCACGGCGTACTCGGTCAAACGCGGGTCTTCCTCGGTTCCCTCGTTGATGTTGAAGAAGTACATGTTCTCTTTGTAGAAGCCGTAATGGCCGCTGGTCTTCCACACGTCGGCGTTGTACACGTGCGGGGTGATGACCTCTTCGTAGCCGCGGTCGTACAGATCGCGGCGCAGCCATTCCTGCATGGTGCGGATGACGCGCGCGCCCTTGGGCAGGTACATGGGCAGGCCCACGCCCGCCAGGGGATCCATGGTGTAGATGCCCAGCTCGCGGCCCAGTTTACGATGGTCGCGCTTCTCGGCCTCCTCCAGGTTGTGCAGGTGCTCTTCAAGCTCGGCCTTCTTGAAGAACGCGGTGCCGTAGATGCGCGTGAGCATTTCGCGCTCGGCGTCGCCGCGCCAGTAGGCGCCGGCCAGCTTGGTCAGCTTGAACGCGCCCACCTTGCCGGTGGAGGGCAGGTGCGGGCCGCGGCACAGGTCGGTGAAGCTGCCGATGGTGTAGGTGGTGATGGCCTCGTCCTCGGGCAGCTCGGCGATGAGCTCCAGCTTGAACGCCTGGCCGGCGAACAGCTCCTCAGCTTCGGCGCGCGTAACTTCGCGGCGCTCGAAGGGTTCGTCGGCCTTCACGATTTCGGCCATGCGCGCCTCGATCGCGGCGAAGTCGTCGGGCGACAGCGCGCGGTCGAGCTTGATGTCGTAGTAGAAGCCGTCCTCGATAGCCGGCCCTACGCCGAATTGCACGTCGCCGTACAGGTCGACGAGCGCGGCGGCCATGACGTGCGCGGTCGAGTGGCGCAGAAGCTCCAGGGCCTCGGGGCTCTTGGCGGTCACGATGGACACCTGTGCGCCGTCGGTCACGGGGGCGCTCAGATCGACGGCATTGCCGTCGACGACGCCGCCGAGCGCGGCTTTTGCCAGGCCGGCGCCGATGGACGCGGCCACGTCGGCAACGGTAGCGCCTTCGGCCAACTCTTTAACGGAGCCGTCGGGTAGTACGATGTTCATAGCAGTTCCTTTCCTGTGCCGGGTGCGCACAAAGCACCTGCACGATCGGTTCCCGGCGGGCGCGCCTTTCGCACCCTGCCGTTGGGACGAAACAACGAAGCCGCCCCTGGTTCGAGGCGGCTTCGATGAACGCGAAGAATGTTATTGCATGCCCTGCTCGGGATGAGCGGGACGTGCCTGCCTCGACTGTTGGGGCGCCGCCTGCTGCGGCTGCTGCGTTCGCGCGGGGCGCTGCTGCGGAGCGCGACGAGCGCGAGGGCCGCCGGACACCGGCGTGGCGCAGTAGGGACACACGGTCCAGGTGGGATCGAGGGCGTGGTTGCAGGTGCCGCACAGGTTCTTCAGACGCTGGTGGCAGTTCGGGCACAGCACGAAGTCGGCCTCTACCGGATAGCCGCAGTTCGCGCATTCGCCGTACTTCATGAGCTCGCGCTGCTTGAGAGCGATTTCGAGCTCTTGCTCGTCACGGTCGATTTGCAGCAGCGGCGGGCGGAGCAGGCAGTACGCGATAACGCCCAAAAGAGGAATGAGCGCCACGATAGCCCACACGTACCAGTACGATCCGCGCAGGTACGCGTCGCGAACTACCCAGACGATAGAGAGTACGTACAGGATGACGAGCAGCACCACGACCACGGTGAAAGCGGCCTGCAGCTCGGGCGTCCACAGCTGGGACAGCAGTTCGTTCATGTCAACCTCGTTTTCTTGTATCAGCTTAACGCCAGCGATCGTGCGCGTGTTCCCCCATGGAAAGCGCACGCTCATCGCACGGTACAAGCACCCGAAACGCCCGATACATGCACACGACCAGTCATTATAGCAAAGATGTCAAAAAGCGAGCAGTTGTGGAGTTAATTTCCGCAAGCCGAGGGGTCGAGGGCTGGGTTGGGAGCTGTGGGCTGGGAGCCGATTCGCGAGGCGGCCATCCGGGCGAGCGACGATGACGAGCGCGCGATCGGAACGGCGACGCCCCAGGTGCGGCTCGAGTTCAGCCGAGAGCGCTGGATTCGAGCGAGAAGCGCACTGGATGCGCGTTGGATCCGCGCTAGATTCTCGCTAGATCCGTGCAAGGTCCGCGCTGGGCCCGCGCTGGAACCGCGAGAAATCGCAGATGACCCGCGCTGGACGCACGTCATCTGCGCGCTAGGTCGAGGCGCTATCATAAAGGGACGGATCACCAGGCGGCAAGGCTCCGCGCCCCTTTCCACCCATGCCCCCGACGAAGGAAAAAACGGGAGGAGGTGGACGCCATGACCGATTTGGCTTTGTTCGCGGCTGCGCTGCAGCTGCTTTCCAGCGTTATCGTGCTTGTTGCGGTAATAGTGGAGCGGCTCCCAATCCGAAAGGACGGGGAGCCGTAAACAAAAAAGCCAAACCGCCGAAGCGATCCGAGAGCCGTGGGGAGTAAGCGCTCCCTGCGGCTCGCAACGTAGTATACGCGAAAAGCAAACGCCGGTTCAAGCGTCAAGCGGGCGAATCAACGATATCGCCTCGAGAGACCCCACGAAGCGTAAAACGAATCCGGAAAGATTCCCGGATTTAACGCTCGTCGGGAACGTACTCCATAATGTCGCCCGGCTGCACGTCGAAGCGTTCGCAAATGCGAAGAATCGTGTCCGTGGTGACAGACTCGCCTTTGGAGAGCTTGGCGATGGTGACGGTGGACAACCCGACTTCTTCTCGAAGGTCGGTTCTCTTGTAGCCGCGACATTCGAGCATGTCGAACAACTTGAAATACTGGATAGACGCCATGAATTCCTCCTACCTGATCAGGGTATCAGAATTCACTTTCCAGACTGCGAGAAAACTTCGTCCGTAGCTTTACCTCACATGCACACTCCTCTATAATATTTGAATATTCAAATATTATAGAGGAGCCGGGAACCATGTACAAGACAGCACCCGCAATTGAAACAAAGCTGGAAGCCCTCGACGAGCTCGCCGATGTCAGCATGACCCTTAACGGCCTGGCATCCCTCTCTCTTTCGCTCGCGAACAGCGGCATGCACGAGCCCGACGCCATACGGTTGGTTTCTTATCTGCTGGGCTACTGCGCGCTCACGACCGAGACCGCGCTAAAGAACTTGGACACTTAGCAGAAAACACGTGGCGCACCGCCACCATCGAGACAGCTCGCGCAAAGCACAACAATGGAGAGAAACACGGCTGCTTACGACAAAAAAGCACAACGCGTTCCATAAAAATCAGGAATATTTCTTCAGATCAGCCCAACTCAGCTGAAAATCAATCCTTCGGTAAGGTTCTATAAATAAACGTGCGCACTTGATCACAAATCCTCTCTTCAAAGAGAAATTCCCAAAAGCGATCCAAGATATACGCAATAGCCGAAATCCATTAACGCGCCGATTGATCGAAATGCTCTTATCGGCCGAAGAACATGAAAATCAGCAACGGATCAAAACGTTCGCTCATACATCACAAGGGCAAGTCCGGAAGAACTCACAAGCGACAAAGTGCGACTCCCGAGAGCCGCCGTTCAATGGATATCGAAACAGCGCTAGCCAACAGCAAGAACAATCGGTGATCTAGACGTCTTTAGTTCAGGCATTGCACGCACAAGAAGCACGATGTGGGCAGTACGGCCGGAATGTTTCTTCGGTTCTGCCACCTTTCTCGCATACGAATCAAGCAAATTGAGATCTTCGTCCTATTGATTATTTTCAAGGATTAGTCGCGTCGTCTCGGGTGCGGCCACATCGCCCATCCGGCATGGGATCTCATCCATTTTCGAATTGCTTGCGCTTACATCTTCGGCAACGTCGATTTCCTCATATTCACCTCATCAGTCAACAAAGCCGCAATGTTATGATCTGTCCTATCCATGGCGACGTTCATACGAGCCCCTCCGAGTCGGGTACACAGACCGCGCTCAATATTGCAAATGCAGGTTGATGAAGGGACGAAATGCGACGCTTGCGTCAATGACGCACGGTTCGGGTATCCTGCTTGGAGTACACCGTCACATTAGGCGGAACGTCATGCGATACAATCGTCCCTGCACCCACGATAGCGTTGTCCCCGATCGTTACCCCCTTCAACACGACGACGTTCGCACCGAGCCAGACGTTGCTGCCGATGGTCACCGGCTTCGTTTCCATTCCTTGTTTCTTGTAAGCGATATCGGAGCGGTCATGGCCGTGATCGAAATCGAACACCTGCACGTTCGGCCCGAAAAGACAGTCGTCTCCAATCTCTATATGCTCATGAGCGATTATCTTGCAGCCGTAATTGAAGAACGCACCTCTCCCAAGATGCATTCGCCCATGTGGACCAAGCCGGCAGAAAAACGGATTGCGAAAACTGATCGGACCCCCGACATCGAGTCTCGATCCGTAACGACTTCGAAGAAATGCCATCTTCACCAACCGGTACAGCTTGCATACAAGCCTTTCTACGAACTCCATCATGCGCCGCTCCTGTTCTTAAACACGCAGATATCGATGCATCTCGAACACCCGATACACGCTGCGGCATCGACGACCGGATAATCGAAGCCCTCTTCATCGGGCTCCAGCGCGATGGCGCCTTGCGGGCACGCGAATGCGCAGGCGCTGCAGCCGCAGCATTCGCTGCGCCGCGCGTACAGCTCCGGCAACCTGCCGCGACGCTTCGCATCCACCGTTTCGAGGTTTCTAAACCGCGTGGACCGATGAGGGTGATAGCCGAAAGACGTATCGAGCCTCGTGCCGTCGCGGTACGCGTATTGGTCGTTGTCCGGCAAGCACCACGATCCCCGAAGATCGACGCTCTTTGCTGAAAACAATCCCATGTGCACTCCGATCTCCTAAAGACGATGCAAGAGCCGTTTGACGCGTGCTCCCGCGAACCAAGCCCGCGTCGGCAGGAACCGAAACCGCTTCATCATGCCGTCGTACCCGTCCGAGCAAAGCGACTCCCATACGAGCTCCCTCGGTTGGGCGCACGATGAAGGACGCGACAGCATCGGATTGCCGGGAAGCGCCTCTTCCAAGGAAGATATGCACGCGTCGATCTCGCAACGCTTCGTGGCGTCAAAGCCCATCGGGGTGTTGGCGAGAACGAGCGAGACCCCCAAATCGTCTGAGAATGCCGCGATCCCCGTGCGCTCGATGCCCCAGAAGTCAGCGATGGTCACATCGGAAGAACGATTCGAGGTCGTGTAGGGGCATGCGTAACAGGAAGGTCGAAGCATTCTGTTTCCGTAAAACAGCCTTTTCCAGGACTCGACCATGCGACTCCCCTGTTGAACGTTTCCATCATCGCACGTCACAGCCTCACAATGCCTCCATCCGCGATTCTTGGGCCGGTGGTTGTACGCAACCACCTTGCGACCCAACCGTCGCTCGAGAAACCGGAGATGCGCGGCGAACAGGCCGGGGGACGGCACGCCATGGCAGATAAGGTCAGCAGTCAACAGCCCCTCCCCCATCTCGCCGCACGCGTGGCGCACGGCGTCAACCTGGCAAGGCGTGCCCGTGAAAAGGACCGGCCGACTCGAGGAGAGATCAGCGCTCACCAGGGCAATCGTCGAACCCATATCGCTCTGGGAATACTTCGATCCCATGCAGCGTTCGCATTCCTCCAGCGTCTCGCACCGAACATGACAGGCTTTGAGATCGTCGTCGAACGCGCATCCGTAGACAACGCCTCCTCGACCAATCATGTAATCGGCGAGCGCATAGAACATACCTCCCGACGAGCTTTTCGCCCGCACTTCGTCTGAGCGATGTTTCGCCGCGAACACCAGCGGAAAATCCTCGTCTCGCACATGATCAAGATCGATAATCGCATCCATTCCTATGCCCTCCTCTCCTTCGAACCCCTTTCGCCCGCCCCTGCTCCGAAGAACAGGAAGCACCGCATCCTTAAGCGACCGTCTCGCCCCAAGGACGCCAACGCTCTCGCAAGCCGCGCCAAACCCATCCTCCACCAGCGCTTCCCAAAACCCATCATGCAAACGGGATGCTTGAGGCGGGTGGCAGAGCATAGGCTGTTCTGGGTTCGCACAAAGGGAGGGCGAGCTGTCCACAAGATTCAACGAATGCGAAGCCCCCTTTAGGAAGCGAAGACCGTTCGCGGTGTTCGCGAAAAGGCAAGACACGCCTCTATCGTCAGCGATGCCCGGATGAGCTCTTTCGACCCCCCAGTAATCGCCCATCGACAGATCGCCGGGACGAACGACCGAGTGGTACGCGCATTCCAAGCAGCTCGGTCGCAGCATCATCTTGTTCCAGACACGCTTCCAGGCTCTTGTTCGCACGGTCGCCTCCTCGAACGACCCATCGTCGTACACCGCCCGTTCCTCGTATAGACCCCTAGGGGTGTGCCCGCGATGTCGATATCCGACAACGCGCTTCCCTGTGCATGCTTCGAGCCATTCCACGTAGGAACGAAAGCCCTTCGGCGACGGAACGTCTAAACAAACCAGATCGCAGGCGATCAAACCGTTCGCCTTATCGCTCATAGCATCTTCCTCAGTCTTGTCATCAAGCTTTTGAATTGCTCCCGCTCCGCGAGCCAGCAGCACGAGATGCAAACCAGCAACCCCCACGCCAGCATGGCCGCAGCCGCTATCAGCCAATCGGCCCAACTACCGCCCGAGTACCCAACCGCTATGAACGGCGCGGCTATCAACGCGCATTCCACGACGCTCACGAGCATGCGCTTTGCCGTATCGCGTATCGGGGTTTTCGTCAGCACCTTGGGTATGAACACCAGCAGATCCAGGTCGCGATACAGATTCGACAGGCAGCACCCGACCAGTATTCCCGGCATCCCGGCGACCAGACCTCCGACAACCGAACCGCTCAGCAATGTGAGCGTCTGGATGGTCGTTTGCATGCGCGTCTCTCGATACATCCCCGAAGCAACGACGAGCAATCCTTGAGGGGTTTTGAGATGGTAGAGAAACACGTTCAGAACCGCGAGAAACCCGACAGCGGGATAGACGTAGTTCAATTCCGTGATTCCCGAGGTATAAAGTCCAACAAAAGGGTTGATCAACGCGAGAGCGACGCCGCATATGAGGGCGTTGCATGTGTACGATATGGTTTGCAGCTCTTTGAACGTACGCTGAAGCGTCTCCGTCTGCCCCCGGGCGATCACGTCGCCGAACGAGGCCTGCGTACCGTTGATGAACGACATGCACACGCTTTGAATCCCATTCGCCACCAGAAGATAGATCGAAAACACGCTGACAAGGGCAAGGTCTTGCAGCACGAAGGTCGCAACGATAACCGGAGCCCCGCTTTGAACCGCACCGAGCACTTGCAGGTAAAACGCATTCCATCTTTGGTCAAGCCGGTACCCCTTGTCGTCGGCAGAGAAATCCACCTGTTTGAATTTCGATTTGGCGTACAGGGACAGGATCACCGAGCGAATAATCACCGGAGCAATGGCCACGATGTATACGATTTCCACCGAGAAGCCAAGAAAAGCAAGCACCGCAATCACGCACGCATAGAGCACCTTGTACAGAATAGTGGCTATCTGAATAACCCAGTTGCGCTGCGAGGCGGTGAGCAACACGCGATATTTCGCCAAGGTGAAAAAATCAAGTACTCCCATCGAGCCCAACGAAACCACCAGCAAGACAACTTGGATGTTGCCCATGGAGCCGCAGTCGACGAAAACGGGATACACGAAAGCGAGCACCGCGATAAGGGCCACGAATATCCAGCCTGATCGATAGTAGAACCGCTTCGCCGCCGAAACGACCACGCTCACAGCTCCGTAGTCCTTGGATGCAAGCGGCTTGTACAGCGCGAACACGGCAGCCCCCGATATGCCCGCCTCCACCAGGCTTATATACGATACGAACTGCGTCAACGAAGTGACCAGACCGTTCACGTCCGAGCCGTAGCAAGAAATCACCACGCGGGGCACGATAAAGGCGACGAGGATGTTCACCATCTGCAAGGCAAACGACCAAAAGGCATTGCCGAAGAACGATTTCGAGCGACTCAGCACGACTCGCTCCGTCCCGCATGCCCCGAGCACCGCCTGCGATACACCCACAACGACATGCCGCACGCCACCAGATAGGGAATGTACACCTGCATATCGTATAAGGGGTTGCCGGTCAGGCAGTACATGATAAAGAACGCCTGTATGGCCAACGATCCCGACAACGCCCCTTCGATAGACGCGTCCGAAGCATGGCCGCGAAACGCCTCTCTGTCTTTCGCAAGTTTCATGCTCGCGGCAAACAGCCCCACCGCAGCCGCCAGCAGCAGGCCGAAGCCGACGACGCCCTCTTCGGCAAGCACCTGCAGGTACACGTTGTGCGCATTCATCGTCTCGAATCCGCGCGCTAAAAACGACCAGCTCAGCAAGCTCGCGTTGAATGCTTGGGTGTAAGAGCCCCATCCATTGCCCAAAAGCAGGTCATCGCCCCACATGGACATGCAGAGCTCGTAAAACGGGGTTCGCCCGTTCATGGTGTCGTCTTCCATCGCGTCGGAAAACCGATCGAATACGAACAGCACATCGGGTGCGATAAAGGAAACGGCGAACAAGGCGAGAACGCCGGCGGCACCCACCACGGCAAGCTTCCCGATTCCCCCCGTACCGCGCATCGCCACGAAGGAAACCGCTATCGACGCGATGCCGAACGCCAAATGCGCGCGTTTCGCCGTGAGCAGCAGCGCGAACAGAATCAAGACGAGCAGGGCAAGGTAAGGCGCCTTTTTCTTATGTTCCATTGTGAGGGCATACGAAGCCAACGCCCCGAGGGCAAGATAGATTCCGTTCGTCGAGTAGTGAGCCGTGAACCCCGATCGATAGCCACGACCGGTGATGGTCAGCCTATCGCTAAAAAACTGCGGGTAGATAAATCGATCATACAGGTCGGGAACCATCCAGGTCGCAATCGTGACAAGCGCGTGAAATGCGGAAAACGCCGCTATCAGAACGAGTGCCGTGCGAATCCATCCGGCGTGCGGCAGCGAGACCAAAAGCACGACCGCTACGAGGGACATGCCGAACAAAGCGAACCAGGCCAACCCGCTTCCCGTGACGATATCCACGTTCTTGTTCAGCACCGCCAGAACGAAGAACCCAATGAAGGCAATGAGGGGCTTCGGAATCGAAAGCCTGCATCTCCCCCGCGCAACCCGGAAGGTCAAGCACGCGACGGCAAGGCAGATCGATAGGCACTGCACGGCCGTCGACTTCATCAAGGTCTGACAGAAAAACGGCGGGGCCAGCAGCAGAACCAACGCCAGGGTAACCGGCGCGTCACGTTGGGTTTCGGTTGTCACGAGCGAAGCATCCTTCTCAAGAAATCGAGGGATGCGCGCCGGTATTCCTCAAGACGGCCCGTCACGCGTTCGTAGTCGATGGGACCCGCAAGCGCATCCCCTGAAGACACTTGGCGGCTGCGCAGGTCGAACGCATCAAGAAGATCCTCCAACCTGCTTTCTCTCGTCTTCAGCGCGTCACTGCATTGCGCGCTCCTAAACCAGTAGAACTGCTTCTCCAACAAGATGGAGAAGCAGCTTCCGTGAAACGAATTCGTGATGATCAAATTAGCCTGCTTGATCCAGCCGAGAAATTCTTCAGGACCCGCATCCCGCACGTTCGTGACGCCGCTCAACGCGAACGCGCCGTTATGAAGCACGACCACGTCAACGCCTAGCTGGTCGGCAATGCGCCGCGCCCATTGCAAGCAATCCGCATCCACTCGCCCCAGTCCGAATACCAGAAGATACGGACGAGCATGCCGCGGGTCAATCGCCATGCGCTCCCACTCTTCCCTCGACAGCAGCATGACCGGATCGCACACAACGCACGGATCCACGCCTGCTGCGCTTCGAAGGTACGTGGCCGCACCTTGCTCTCGGACGCTCACAAAGGAAAAATCCCGAACAAGACGAGTTCCGGCAGACCGAAACGACTCGGGCCAGCTTCTGACCCCCAAACTGGCGGCATAGGATGCCTTTCGTTCCGGATCGTCGATAAAATCGAGAAAGTACGAGGTATCGCCATCGGTGATTGCAGGATTCCAAACTTGATCGCTCCCCACAATGACCAAGCGGAACCGATCGCTATACGCGCGGAGTTCGTTCTTTCGAACAGGCTCCGTCAGAACGAGACGATTTGCCCTGAAATCAGCAAATTTCGCATGCTTAACGTTGCGAAAGCGGGACCGCGCATACCAGCCTATCTTAGACTTGATCCCCTTGCCCGCAGAGTAATGAGACGCTTGTATCGCGTCACACGAATAGTTCAACAGCACTGTTTCAACGCCTGTTTTCAGCACTGCTTGCTGCAGCGCATATGACTGCAATACGGCACCGTAGTTAACCGCTTCGTGGAACGTCAGTGTTGCCACGACGCCCCGATTTGCCAGATGTTCTGTCATTGTGGCTCCTGCTCCATCCTCGGCTTATCGCTCAAAAGAAGACTTATTCGGGAACAGCCCGTCGAAAGCAGCCACAAGCGCCTCCCGCTCCGAAAGAAAAGTCTCGGCTGTCGCGACGTCGTTTATGCATACGACGGAGTACTGACCGCCGAAAACCTGCGCAAGCATATCGGCGTCAATGGACTGCTTGAAATAGCGCCTGCCGCGCAGATCGCTCGGCGCAAACGAGCCCGAGACCAACTGCCAATCGCGGATAAGCCAGGGCGTCACGTTCTCGTACGCGCGGAATTTCGTCAAGCATGTCGCGTCGAGCTCGTCATATTCCTCGCTCCACAACGTCTCGAACGTGCTCTTGAGGAAGGTCTGAACCGTATGCTGCTCGATAAATCCGGTGAACCTCGGCCACGGCAGAAGGCAGAGCGTCCTCAGCATCTTTGCACCGTATTTCGGATTGAACCATTTGAAGAAGTGATCCCGCAGCACCTTGTTTTTCCGGAAATGGCGGTTGATTACAGCAACGTTGTTCACCTCCATCAGCAACTTGTTGTGCCGATCGCGAGAAGGGGCGTTCAAGGCGGCGAAGTCGCACGGGAGGCCTCGTTTGAACAGGTCGCTCTTCGCAAGAGGGCGCAGCGCGTACACATCGTCGTTAAAGTAAACGAAGTGCTCGGCAAGCTCCGGAATACGATGGAAATTGAGCTCTATCGTATGGGAGTTGAACGTGGGGAGATACCGACTCGGGATGAAATCCTCATGTCGTACGATACGCAGGTGCGGATTGCGTTCGTCCAGCCAGGACGGAACATGCCCGTACGTGACAAAATGCACGTAGCGCACCCAGGGCATGTTCTGTTCGATCCCCCTGAACCAGTAGCACAGCGTATTCCAATCGCGAAACCGGATGGCTCCTTTCGCCCAATCATCTGCAATCGACGAATCGCTCCGCTCGTAGCGAGCGCGCTCCGCCGCCCAACCCTCATCCGATCCGTCAACCCAGGTAACGACAACGTCAACGGGAAAATCTTCGACGGGACTCACTTTTCGCTCCCCTTTGACATGTCCGTTTTTATCTGCGTCGTGGATATCTCAGGCGTTCGAGGAAGATAGACTACGTCCACGCCTTCCTCTTTCAGGAAATCGAACCGTCCCGCCCAATCGTCCCCCATGGCGAACACATCGACGTCGTAGGCATGCATATCGCGGCGCTTCTGGTCCCAGCTCGACTCCGGCACCACCTCGTCGACGTAGCCGACCGCTTCGACCATGGTCCTGCGCTGCTCATAGCTGAAATAGCAGCGTTTCTTCTTCTCGTTCCAGTTGAATTCATCGGTCGATATCGCCACGATCAAACGATCGCCCAGCGCGCGAGCACGACGAAGCAAGTTGATATGACCGTAATGTAGAAGATCGAACGTTCCGTACGTCATCACCGTTCTCTGCTTGCGCCCGTACGCCTCGCAGGTAAGCTTGCGCGTCATGAGCGCTCCGACCACGTTCTGAGGACGCGCGCATCCGCTGACGACTGCTTGCACAGCATCGACGATCGGCATGTCCACACCGTAGCGAGCGGACAGCTGCACAGCGGCAGGAAGCGCGTTCAAGCCCTCGACGACCATGCCCACCTCGGCGACCGCTTGCTCGACAGACATGCCGCCAGCAATGAGAAAGCCGGCCCGGTAATTCCTACTATGCACGCTCGAAGCGGTAACCACCAGGTCCCCCACTCCGGCCAAGCCGCTAAAGGTCTCCGCGACGCACCCCGCTGCGACGCCGAGGCGGGTCATCTCGGCGATGCCGCGCGCAATGAGCGCAGCACGCGAGTTATCCCCGTACCCCAAACCCGCAGCCATACCGGATGCCAGTGCAACCACGTTCTTGAGCGCCCCGCAAAGCTCGACCCCTTTGACATCCGAACCGGCATAGACGCGAAAGACCTCGTTGGAAAATGCCTTTTGCACGCGAAGCGCAGCTGCGCGATGGGCGCTCGCCGCGACAATAGCCGACGGCATGTCGCGTGCAACCTCCTCGGCGTGCGTAGGGCCGGAGAAGGCGACAAGCGCATTGCACGGAGAGCCCGCCTTCGTCAACTCATCCTCGATCACTGCGGTCATAGAGAAGAGGGTATCCGCCTCTATTCCCTTCGTCGCGCAGACGATGATCTGAGTGGGGTCCGCCACGCGGGCAATCGTCTTCGCGATGCCCCGAACGAATTGAGACGCCGTCGCGCACACGATGACCGTCGCCTCTTTGCAGGCACGCTCGAGATCGTCCGTGAATCGCACGCTCTCGGGTATGCGCACACCGGAAAGCTGGGGCAGCGACCGTTCACGGTCCAACTGCACCGACTTCTTCTCGTTTTCGGACCACACCTCAACCTCGTGTCCTTGCAAAGCCATGAGCCGGGCAAGCGCGATACCCCAGGTTCCGCTTCCTACCACGCATACGCGCTCCACGCTTCTCGCTCCCTGCGCCATCTTAGCCGACAACACTCACTCCATCCTCTTCGTCACCGTTGCCACCGAACACCGGATGCTTGACCACTTGCACGTTATGGACAGCCCGATGCCCTTCCGAAGGGGGAGCCATGTAGTCACCGTACGTTGCAGAAAGCACCGAATCGTAGTCACGCGGCCCCATGAGCACCGCAGATTCGAATTCGTATTCGACAAGATCCTCAAGAGAAGCTCGAGGCCACGTTTGACGTTCTCCGGAGTACGTTCCCACACCGCAGAAGCACGCCTCGCCCTCAGCGCACCGGTAGTGCCTGAGAGCAGCGTCGTATTTCTTCAAGCGCTCACCAACATCCATCCAACTGCCAAAATGGGTGATCGAGCAGAATTCGATGATGGCCTGCTGCCACCACGACCGCCCAGGCCTTGATCGGTTGACCGTCTCCTCGAAAGAGGCGAAGGCGCACATCGCCTTATGCCACAGGATGCGGAGGTACTGAAGGCCGCGACCGAAACGCCCGTCGGGAATGCCGTCGAGGACGAAAATGTCCAGCCAGATGGCAAGATCGTTCCGCTCGCCATACGAATCGAGCCGCATGAGGGTGCGGTTGTCCACGATTCGCGTCACATAGCGTCGCGTATTTCCCAACGAAAAGTGCTGAATCTCGTAATAATCGGGCAATTCGTCAGGAGCGATTCGAAGGAAGCGATCGAGGTCATCGCGAAACATGAGCACATCGATATCGTCGTCCCACGGTATGAACCCTTTGTGCCGCACCGCCCCGATCAGCGATCCGAAAGCAAGGCTGTAGCGCAGATCGTGCTTGCGGCATATCGCGTCAAGGCAAACGGCCATCTCCAACACCGTTCCCTGCACGATGGCCAAAGCGCCGCCCTCACACGCCCGCTCGAACGCGGGAGAATTTCGTTCCCCAGACAAGGCTACCTTCCCGTCTTCTCGGTAATCGATTTGAAGGTGCCGATGAAAATGGCCGCATCCAACTTCAAACTCGCATGTCGCACGTAGTACAGCTCCGCTTCCTGACGACTGCCATCGTCCCAAACGGCATCATTTCGATCCGTTATCTGCCACCACCCCGTGATTCCCTGAGGACAGGACAACGCGAGCATCTTGTCTTCCCCGTACCACGCAATTTCTTCCATCGAGACAGGACGGGGTCCGATGATGCTCATATGGCCCAGCAGCACGTTGATGAATTGGGGGATCTCGTCAAGGCTGGTCTTGCGCAGGAACGCTCCCACCTTCGTGATGCGGGGATCGTTCTCGACCTTGCGCTCTTTGCGCCATTGCTCCAACTGATTGCCGTCGAGATATTTTTCGACATCGTCGCTATCGCCCACCATGGTGCGAAGCTTCAATATGTTGAGCGTCCGACCGTACTGCCCGACGCGCTTCTGCACGTACACCGGATTTGCATGGGCTGAGACCGCTGCCGCCGCCAGAACCATCAGGACAAGAGGCCAGAGCAGCACGAGAAAGGCCACGACCACCAGGCTCACCGCGACATCAACCAAGCGCTTGACGCATCGATACCCCACTGATCGCGCGTCCTTCTCACGACACGCCTGTTCGAATTCGGCGCTGCCCACTTCGAACTCATGCTTGTTGACGAACGCTACGCGCTGTTCCGTACCGGAAAGAACGGCTCCATCTGCAGCGAATCCTACTTCGTCCGGGTCAAGCGAGCATTCGTCCGAAAGCGTAGCGCCATCCATAATGCGACCCAAGCGGTCAGCACCCCCCCCCCGTCGGACGATTTCGCTCATGCGGACTTCCTCACAATCTCAAGTCCCACGCTGGCGGGAACGGTACGACCGAACAGCGTCACGTCGATGTAGGCACGGCGCTTGTGGCGGTCGATCTTGCGAATGTCGCCTTCAAAGCCCATGAGCGGACCGCGCGTGACGGTAATCTTGTCTCCTGCGATATAGCCCTCGCTCATGCGCACCACATGAGCGCCGTCCATGAACGACAGGAACCAATCACGCTCTTTGTCTGTCAGCGGAAAGAACGAGTTCTCCTCATTGCCCAGCAACTTAATAGGCATGGGAACGCCCAGCAGGTCCTTATGCAGCTCATCCACATCGCCAGTCACGAAAAACAGGTACCCCGGGAACAGCAAGCGCTTCACCAGGCGCCACTCCCCGCGTATCTTCCACAGCACCTCGTACTCGGGCATGAAGCAATCCTCCATGGCGGATGGGCGCACCAGTTTTTTGCACATCTCAAGCGTCGACGACTCGCGTCCTGCTTGCACTTGCGCCACGTACCACATGCTGCTCCCCTTTCCCGCCACGCTCGCACCGAATTTCGCCAAAAGAAAAGAGGATGAATAGCTGCGCACTGTCGACTTTCGACGATCGACCGAAAAGGCCCGTGCAGCTATTCATCCTCTTTTCGATCAGCGAAACGCGCTTAGCGACGATTGCGCCATCAAAAGATATGTACGCATCCTTCCAGATGCTTTGGTTGTTGCTTATATACAACAACTATTTCGAAAGTAAATGGGCATCAATTGCCCATCGCTCTCCTTACGTTTCGTACAATGTTGTATATAGTCCGTTGTTATCTATACAACACCCACGATACGCTGCGATAATGCGAAATACTCTTCAAATAAAAGTCGGGTTACGGATCAAGGACCTTCGCGCTGCCTGCGATGTCAGCCAAGAGCGATTTGCCAATAAAATAGGCATGGATCGCACGTACCTGGCATCGATAGAAGTTGGTCAGCGCAATGTCACCTTGCAAAACCTTGCGAAGATCGCAAACGGCTTCGATATGACTCTATCTGAGTTCTTCGAAGGCATTCCCCAGATCGATCCAAACGGATAGCCAAGGTAGCCCTCAAATCAATGTTCGCTTATCACCGTTAAGATTATAGCGACTTGTTGTATAAATACAACAAGCAGGTAACGAAAAACGTTAAATGTTAGACGAGCGGCATATAGGCATATAACGACCCGCTCCAAAGCACCTACGCCGGACAACGAAAGATCGCGGTCTGACCCCCCCCCGGAGGGCTCCGTCGGAGCGGCAGCGCAACCGCCGCGCTGGATCCCCGCTGGATGCATGCAAGCTCCACGTTGGATCCGTGCTAGATTCTCGCTAGATCCATGCAAGGCCCGCGCTAGATCCATGCAAGATCCGCGCCGGAACCGCGAAGAAACGCGCGAGCTCCGCGCTGGACGCACGTCATCTGCACGCTAGGCCGGGACGTTATCATGGAAGGACGGATCACCAGGCGGCGAGGCTCCACGCCCCTTTCCACCCATGCCCCCGACGAAGGGAAAAACGGGAGGAGGTGGACGCCATGACCGATTTGGCTTTGATTACGGCGGCCGTCG
>NZ_PPTQ01000009.1 GCF_003340345.1 Paraeggerthella hongkongensis
GGCCGAGGGGCTGCGCGCGCGGCGGGGGCTCGGGCGACTCCTCCCCCGGAACCCGCCTGGAGCGATCGCCGCCGGAGCGCACGCATCCGAAGCGGCTTCCAGCCTTGCGCGCGCGGCGGGGCCGCCGTTCGCCGCCGCTCGCTGCCCGCCGTCCGCTGCCTGCCGCTGCCCGCAGCCGCCTGCTGCCTGCCGCTGCCCACTGTCAAAACGAGCGAGTTTTGCTGGTCCTCAAGCCAGAATAATAACGAACGACAAGCTTATGACCTGGCACGATGCAAAACCGCCTCACGCGAAACCGCCCCGATGCGGCAAAAATCGCCGCAAAACTCGTCCGTTTTGACAACAGGGGACGCTTCCGCTGCTGAACGAGGTGGAGCCAGGCAACACGACGCAACCGGATCAATCCTGCCGACGCGACGCGACGCGCCGCCGATGCACCTGGTTGCCCAGCAATTCTGTTTAATTTGTCGTAAAGCCATGGAGAAGACGCCGCCGAACTGGCTTCCTCTCGCGCGCGCGTGAGAAACTTATTATTCCGCTTCGTGCTGATTCCTCCGATCGGCCCCAGCGGATGCGCGCCTTGGCGCGCACTACCACAAACGCAGATGAAACGCACCATACACGCAGAACGGAGGTCCCCATGGGACAACCCAGCGCACCGAAGGCGCTCGCCTTGGGCGTATCGCTTTCCCTTGCATGCAGCATGATGCCAGCAGCAGCAGCCCTTGCCGACGAGCCCATTCCTTCCGAAGCTGCTTCGACGGGCGCATCGGCTTCAAACGCGATGCAGAAGCCCGCGGATTACGACAAGGACGACTTCTACTCCGACAACTCGCCGAAAACCAGGCTTGCTCGCTCTATCGCAATGCCGTACGCGGTGTCGCTCGATCCGGTTGCAGTTTCCAGCGAGATGAAGTACTTCGCCAAATACGAGAGCGGAAGAAACTACGACCAGGGGCTTTCCTATGGCGACGGGTACCATGCAATGGGGTATTACCAGTTCGACAACCGCTACACCCTCAAGGGATTTCTGGAGGCATGCTACGCGTACGATCCTGAAACGTACCACATGTTCGAGTGGGTTTCCTCCACGAACATCTCGGGCGATTTGTACGACGAAAGCGCCGGGAAGCTGACCGAGGTCGGCCAGAGACTCGAAGATTCGTGGCACCTTGCATACGCTGCCAACCCGACCGAGTTCTCCGGCCTGCAGGACAGCTACGCGTACAACAACTCGTACCTTCCTGCGCAGGAATACCTGGCCAGCAGGGGCATCGACATTTCGAATCGCTCCGATGCCGTGAAGGGCTTGTGCTGGGGTTTGAGCAGCCTGTTCGGATCTTCCGGCTGGAAGAAGTTCGTGGGCGGCGTTTCGGACGGATACGACTGGAACGGCACGTACCACTACCCTAGCGAAAGGTACGACTGGCCGGGAGCCGGGCTCACCAACGGCATGACCGACCGCGAGTTCGTCACCAAGCTGTGCAACTACGTGGTGGAGAACGTGAGCGTGTTCTACAAGGGCCAGCCCCAATACCACCAGGGCTGGGAAAACCGTTACCGCAACGAACTGAACGACTGCCTGGCGTTCATCACCCAGCACGAGCAAGATGCAGAAGCGAACAAGCCGGCGCCGGCGCCCGACCCCGATCCTGCGCCGGAGGCAACGCCCACCCCGAACCCGACTCCGGGCGAGACGCCGGCTCCGAACGAACCTTCGACACCTGTCGAACCCGCCCCATCCCCCAACGAACCGACGGCTCCTATTGAGCCGCCCACGCCTTCCACTCCCGAGAACGGCGGCTCTGGCGAAGGTGCGCCGGGCAATGCCGATCGACCGGGATCGGAAGATGTCGTCGTGCCTGCTCCCCCGGCAAGCAACGAGAACCCCTCGCCAGAGGAAAGCAAGCCTGGCACGGGAGAACCGAACGCACCCACCCCGCCCGATAACTCGACGGACAACGGGGACCAGTCGGCGGCGGGCAACGGAGGGTCGAACGAAGGGAGCTCGTCGAACGCCCAGGACCAGGGAGCGGAAAACGGCCCGAAGCAGGAAGTCTCCGATTCGGAATCCGGGAGCAAGCTGGAAGAACCCGGTGCAACCTTGACGACAGAAACCTCCGGAACATCCAAGACCGAAGCCAAGCCCTTGCCCGCAGCTGCGAAGGAGTCGAAAACCTCGAACCTGACCCAAACGGGTGACGAGAGCACGAGCACGCCCCTTGTGGTTGCACTCGCTTCGGCGTGTCTCGCCCTTGTGGCAGGCGCCGCGCTGGCCATGAGGAAGCTTCTGGGAAGAGGTTAACCGCGCAGATCAACGCACATGTCGAGACGAGCCCCGAAACGGGGCTCGTCTTTTTTGGGGACGCAAATCGAGAAGGCGAACGGTTAAGCCCGATCAAAGAGCCGACAATTCCGCCCGATGCCACTTCAACAAGCACTGAGTCACCAATAGAATGCGGGAGAAATAACCGTCCGGGCTTTGCTCTTCCACGCAATCTCTAAAGGACCCAATCCAATCAAGCGGGTGATCGTCGATAAAGGAAGCGAGTTTCTGCCGAGCGTCCACGATCTCGACAGGATCGCCCGACAGCCAGCGACATCGATCGGAAAGGTATAGCAGTTCGATGCCCATATGGTCTTCATACTGGCGATTGTCGTTTCGAAGTTCAAGGCCGGCCTCGCGCAACAATTGACGCATTTCGAAAGTAGCTTGACCGAAGCCAACCGTAACGTTCGAAGCTCGATACATCGTTTCCCATGGCGGTGCCAAAGGAGACGGAGGACCAATAAACAGGCGGGTATATTCCACGGCGCAGCGTTCGACCGAGTCTTCCCCGCTCTCCTCTGCGCGTGAGCGAACAGACTGAGTCCAGCAAACGCACGCAGCAACGGCGTCAGTCAAACCTTGATCTCCGAACGTAGGAAACGCCTCCCAAAAGCGCCCGTCAAGACCAACCGACGCCGTCATGGTCATAGGAGCAAGCAGCGAATTGCCCAGGAATCCGTACGCCTCAGACAAAGCCTTCCAAGGAATACCGGCCATAGAGTCGTCCTTTCTTGAAATCAGTCGACGCGCCGAACCTGACAAAAGCGTCCGGCGCATTCTTTCTCTTACTGAACAGATTCCGACGCGGGCTCAACCACGCGACGCGCATCTGCCGAAGAGGTATTCGTCCTATTCGTCGGCATCAGCATACGCGTCAGCGCCACGAACGCCAAAGCCCCCAATGCCACAACGCCCAATACTACAACGACTTCAACCCAAGTAGGAACGTAGGTACCAGCCAGCGCCCACATGTCGGTACCTCCCTGCTGGGCATTAACAGTTCCCAACGACACACCCGGAGCACCCGGCACATTAAAATGGGAGAACGAGGTAAGCAGCAGCCACACGCGCTTGAAGAACACGCCAGCCACCACCAGCACGCTGGAGAAAACAACCAAACCTTGCCGTTGACGGTTTTTCGCAAACGCCAGAATGCAAAACGGAATCAGCAAGCCAACCACAATTTCAAACCAGAAGAAAGGCGCAGTCGCTCCGGTTGTCATGATGGCTAACGTATCGGCTCCGGCAGCACCTGGATAAGCCATGGTCAGAACCTCGCAGCCGATAAAGAACGCGTCGACAGCAACGCATACAGCCAAAAGTCCCGCCAAGTTCGCCAACAGTCTCTTGTCCGTCTTGAACACACCCGACTTGTTCAATCCGTTCAACACCAGAAGCAGCAACGCCAAGCCCGAATCCATAGCCGAAGCCACAAACAACGGCGCCATGATGGCGGAATACCAACCCTCTCGCGCAATCTGCAGACCGAAGATCCACGCGGTCACTGAATGCACCAGAATAGCGATGGGCAAGGCAAAGCGACTAACGACAGCAACCTTATCCTGGGCACCCGGCTTTTTTGACGTCATAAAGTACAGGTACGCCAGGTTGATGACAAGATACATCGTGATAACGCAAATATCCCAGAACAAGGGGGAGATCACGTTCGGTCCCGTAACAATGCGCCACACCCGTTGAATGCCGCCAAGATCGATAAGCACGAACATTCCTGCGCAGCAGATGCACACCGTGGATAGAATAACCGCGGGCAACGCCACCTTCTTGTAATCGGACACATGAAACACGCTAGCCGACGATGCAACGATGAGGCCGCCGGCCGACAAGCCCACAAAGAACATGAAGCACGTGATGTAAAGGCCCCACGACGTGCCGTTATTCATGCCCGTCACGCCAAGACCACCCATCAGCTGATAAATCCAAGCGGCAACACCCGCCACCGTCAGCATTCCCAGCACCCCGATGGCAGCTTTAGTTTTCGTAGAGGTTTGCATGGTTTGCACCTCCTCCCTAGTTGAAGTAATGGACTTGCGGGCGGGTACCTTGTTCCTCAAGGAGGACGCCGGCCTTGCGAGCAACGACGAGCTTCGATATCTCGCTCTCGGGATCATCAAGATCACCGAATGTGCGAGCTTTTGATAGGCAGCATTTCACGCACATAGGCTGCTCGTCGCGGTCGGTGCGCTCTTTGCACAACGTGCACTTTTCAGCAACGCCCTTTCCGCGCACCGGTACGCTTTTGTCTCCATAATTGAAATCAGGATCGCGAACCGGATCACTCCAATTAAACACGCGTGCATTGTACGGACAAGCAGCCATGCACATACGGCAACCGATGCACTTTTCGTAGTCAATTTCCACGCGTCCCTTGTCATCCTTGTACGTAGCCCCCGTCGGACATACGCGCAAGCACGCCGGATTCTCGCAATGCTGGCAGGCAATAGGCAGATACGTGCGCGTAACATCAGGGTAAGTTCCTTGAACTCCGAACTCAGATTCGCATCCCTCATTAATCACTCGGTTCCACGTCATGCCCATGGGCACATTGTTCTGCATCTTGCACGCCATTGCACACGTATTGCAACCAGTGCAGCGATCCAAATTGATAGCTATTCCCAGCCTAGTCATTCGATCACCTATGCTTTCTTAACTTCGATGAGCGTGTCGTTGAAAGGAGTAACACGACCTTTGGCAAGTGCTTTTCCCCTGGGGTTGACGGCATCATTGGTGACATTTTGCAAGTCCCCAGAACCCATGTACTGACTCCAAATGCCCTCGACAATAACAGCCATGCCCGGACGAACCGCCTCAGTGGCGACGCATTCGCAACTGAAGGAACCGCGATCGTTAAACGCTTCGACCATATCACCGGACGCCAACCCACGCGAAGATACGTCGCCCGGGTTCATTTCTAGCGTCGGTTTGTAATACTGACGTATCCACGTAGCGTCCATGAGGTTCTGGTGAATGAAGTACTTCGATCGACGCTGGGTCATAACCAAAGGGTATTTCTCTCGCAAGGGATTCTCTTCGTAAGCCTCGCAAGGAGCTTCGTATTGAGGCAAGGCTTGATCATGCTTTACAAGATTCTCGTAATACAGATCTATCTTTCCCGATGTGGTTTTATAGGTTTGGCCACTATAGCTACGCGCAATCTCAGGCTGATTCTTAAGCGCCACCACACCGTTGCTGGCAATAACCTCGTCAAGCGTTATGCCAGCAATCGCTTTGTCGGTGGCACAATCAAGCTGAAAGCGGGCGAGTTCTTCCTGGCTTTTCGGCAGAAAATCTCCGTACCCCAAGCGCTTCGCCATTTCGCAATCGATCCAAAAATCGGTTTTGCTTTCAAACAAAGGATCGAGCACTTTCTGCTGGAGAAGAACATGGCCGCGCAGCGCGCGCAAGAAACCCACTTCTTCGTCGACTTCAAAATGAGAGCAAACAGGAAGGACAATGTCAGCCCAATCAACCGAAGGAGTATGCCAAATGTCCTGAACGACAACGAAATCGAGCGTTTTCGCCCATTCGTTCGTTCGATTCTGGTTTCCCGCAATTTGCTGAAAGCCTCCGTTTTGCACCCACATGAAACGAATGCCGCTCTCTTCATCGCGGTAGTCAACGCTCGCTTTGGGAGCCGGTGCCGTCTTGCATTCATCGGGAAGCGGCCAGCTAGCCAGTTTTCCTGCGCCGAATATCTTTTGGTAAGCATTGACGTACGCGCCTGCGCCCCAACCAGGAATGTCAGTTCCAAACGAACCCACAAGGGTCGCAAGCAAAACGGCTGCATGCCCGGCAACATCAGCGTTATAGAACTTCTCACCACCGCCGAATCCAAACGAGAGAATCGAAGGTCCGTGGTTTGCATACTTGTCGGTTATTTCGACAAGAACATCTTCATCTACGCCCGTTGTCCTCGCAGCCCATGAAGCAGGGTATTTTTTCTGGCTTTCTTTTAGCAGTCGAAAAACAGTGACGAACTCTTCGCCATTGATGGACGTTTCGAAATCAAGCACTGGGTCTACGCCATCTGCGCGGTATCCAGCAAGCGAGCCCGTGCGCCCATCCCAAACCATGAACGGATTATCGTCACCTGTTTGCTTGCCGTCGACGGCAGGGCGCTCCCTTAAAAGCGATCCATCGGAACGCTTGACCAAGAAAGGCATGCTGGTATTAGCCTTAAGATACGGCTCGTTATACCATTCATTCTCTAGAATGATTGTAATCATCCCCAGATACAATGCCGGATCAGTACCCGCGATCATAGGTATCCAGCGAGAGCTTTTTGCAGCAGTGGTGCAAAAATTGGGATCCAGCGTGATAATTTCTGCACCCGCTTCCTTTGCCTCAAAGAAGTAAGGAGCCGTCACCATGCAGGTTTCGAGCATATTGCAACCGACGTTGAGAATGGTTTTAGCATTTTTCCAGTCAGCAACTTCATTCGAGGATGCTCCCTGTTGACCAGATTCAGCCAATGCCGGCGAAAACCCATTCCCTAAACCGATATCAATGCCGCGGTGGGGTTTTTCTTGTCCTTTGAGAAGCTTTGGCAAGAACGTGGTTAGGGAATCCACTGCCGTCTGGAAAGCAATGGCCCCTGCGCCGTACTTTTCTTGGGTTTCCTTTACCTTGTCGGCAATGGTGTCAAGAGCCTCTTCCCAAGTTATCTCGATAAAATCTCCCGACCCCCTCTCGCCAACGCGCTTTAGGGGAACCTGCAGCCGCTCAGAGCTGTATGTATGCTGGATCTCAGAGATACCCTTCAAGCATACGGTTTCGTTTCTCTTATCCGGCCAAGTATTCGGCTCGACAAGAACCATGCGACCATCGCGAACGGTGCACTTCAAGTGGCAGTTGCATTGACAATGTCGATAGTGGAATGTATACCCCACTCGCTCCTCAGGCTCGGCGTGGGCCTCCGAGGGCGCAAGCCAACCATCGGGCGTAGTCATGCCAACGGCGCCCGCAAGGCCCAACGCCCCAGCCGCAACGCCGGTTGTTTTCAGGAAACTCCTACGCGTGAGCCCGCTCTGCGAGCTGGTTGTTCCTGACATTTCTCCTCCTCCAAAGATCTCGTCAGGATATCCCCCTGCGAAATGGATCGCGAATCTATTGCCGCGAATCCCAAGCGCAATCCTATCGGATATCCCCCAATACGTTCCTGACAAGAATTGGCCAAATTCCCTTGCCTGCACTATACGAAATTATCCTATGACAATCAATGATTGTCATAGGATAATTTACCGGCAGTATTATTCTATTTTAGAAACAATGTCAGCGGTCGCTTCAGCTCGTACCGTTCAATGCAAAGCGCGGGAACCTTCAAATCCAGCAGATCAATAGCAGGAACGTCGACCCCGCACATCCGAGCAGTCGACAAGCACAAGCATTCAACCAGCATCAAGTCCGACAAGCTTACGCCGCACAATTATCAAGGGCAATCGGACGAGAATTGTTGCGTACGCATGAATTATGTACAAAACAGCCGCGCAACTTGGAAGCACGGCGCCAAGACCTTACGCCTTCCCGCCTTTCCCGCCAAGAGCGTCTTTCGCAGCGTCGCCGAGCACGTCCCCAAAGCCCTCGCTGAAACTGCTTGGCACCACAACCGTGCCGCCGGTTTCTCGAACGCTCTCATACAGAAGATGCATGGAGCGCAACCGCAGCGCAGCATCGTTTCTCGCGTATATATCGCCCATATCGTCCATCATTTCGCAGATATCCTGCTCAGCCTCCATAAGAATGATGCGAGCCTTCTTGCGCTGCTCGGCCTGAGCCTCAAGCGACATAACATCTTGCAACTCCTTCGGCAGCAAGATGTCGCGGATCTCCACCGACAGGATGGTAATGCCCCAAGGCTCCACCTTCTCTTCGAGCGCGCGTTTGAGCTCGCGGTCCAGCTGCTCGCGGCGAATGGCCACCTCGGCCGCGCCTCCCCGACCGATAGCGTCGCGCAAAGCCGTCTGAGCGGCAAGCTCCACCGCGCGCGTGAAGTCCCCCACTTCCATGCACGCCGCCTTTGCATCCCACACGTGCCAGAACAGGACCGCATTCACATCGAGTGGCACCAGGTCGGCCGTCAGGGTTTCTTCGGCTCCGAACGTGGTCACGCGAACGCGATTGTCCACGCGCATGGTGTTCTGCTCGACAATAGGGATGGTCCAGAACAACCCCGGCCCGGAAACTCGATTGAACTTGCCGAAACGCAGCACCACGACCTTTTCCCACTGCTGCGCGATATGCGTCGACATGGCAGCCAGCAGCCCCATAACCAGCGAAAGCGCAAGAGAAACCAGCCCCATACGACCCGTTGCCCCTATCGAGATGCCCATAACCAGGCAAAACGTCACCAGAAACACCGTCGCGGTAAACAACAGCACGCCCGCACTCGAAGCGCGCTCGCCCACCACTTCCGTATTCGCATCGGGAAGCACCCTCCACGAGGAACGCCCTCCGAACGAACGCGACTCGGCTTCAGTCGTCCGCCTGCGCCGAGCATTCCTGCTGTTTTCAAGATTCATGTCGGTTTCTTCCCTCTTCTTATACCAGTTGATCATGCGCCGCGCACTTTGCCGCCAGATGCACCGATCACGTCCACCTTCACGATACGGCCAGATCCCTCCACTGAAGTATCGTCCTCAATCCCCTCGGCCATTTTTGCCTGCTTGATCTTAAGGAGCATGCACCGCTGCACGTCGTCAAGAGACAAGCCCAGGTCGCGACACGCCGCAATGCAATCGTCCATAAGGCTATCGATCTCCTTTGCGAACCCCTCGTCCATCTCCGCGTCCAAGTCGCGCACGAACACGCCGCGCCCACGCGTCGATTCCAGATATCCATCGGACACAAGGCTGAGATACGCCTTGTTCACCGTGTTGTAGTTGATGGAAATGTCGGACGCCAGCCCACGCACCGTCGGCAACCGATCGCCAGGCTTGAAATAACCGGAATTGATCAAATAGATAAGCCGCTGGCGCAGCTGTACCCACAAAGGCACGTCGGTAGTTGCATCAACTTCGAAAGGGAACGTGGACTTATCCATTGGTCGCACTCTCCATCCTTATCACAATCCCATCTGCAAAACAGGCTGCATTCCCACTTCAACCAGGCAATACCGCAAAGCGAGCCCACCGGCTAAAACACCCGCAGCCACAGCTAAAGCCATCATCGGCAAAGGCTTCGCAACCCGCACGATCGCCAAATCAGCCGCAAGCGGAAAGGCAAGTCCGCCCGCCGCGAACACAACCCAAAACAGCCACGCGTCCGGGCCGCCAACCAAAACCTGCGACGAGACGGCCAGCGCCTGTCCGGTGCCGCTCGAACCGGAAAACGCAGGAGCCCCCAGCGCGGTCAGCCCCGAAACCGCAGCTACGTAAGCTGCCGCAACCAGAATCTCGCACGCCACGACCACGGCATCGACAGCCGCCAGCCGCCGAAACACGCCCCCGAACATTAGCGCTGCGCCTGAGAACTGACCGACAGCCAGAACCATAGCGCATCCGCACGAAAGCGACGAAAAGACGAACAGCACCGGAAGCCAAGGCGTCGACCAGAGCGGCACCGAGGGCATGCTCTGCAGCAGTAAGCCCGTATACGCCATGGTCACGACCGATGCCAAAGCCAGCAAAACCTCGGCCACGCGAACCACCGCAACCGAGAGGCGGGCCAAGCCGACCCATGCAACCAGCAAGAAGCACGCCAGCAAGAAGCACGCGGCCAAAGCCCAGGCGCCCGCCGCAACGTACGACAATGAAGGGTTCAGAAGCAGCGACGCCACGCGATCGATGCGCCCGACGTCCGCCAGCAAGCAGACCATGCCAGCTCCAAGCGCCGTCAATCCCGCGGCAAGCCCCGGAGCAAGCAGTCGCCTATACGCTTCAGGCAGGCGAACGATCCTGCAAGGCGAACCCGTGCGACCAGGCATGCGCTGCACGGTCAGAGAAGCAGGAGACAGCAAGCTCAGCGCAGCCGAAACCAGGCAAGCACCGGCTCCCGCGCCGCCCAAGAACAAGTAGCACACGATCAGCGATCCGAACAACGCGCCGCCCCCCTCCCTGGCCGCAAGCCTTCTCCCAAACGCCCGCACATTATCCTAAGACAATTATCGAGAACATTGTACGCGATTTCGGAAAGGTATGCAGCGGAGCGTGACGAAGGGCCTGCCGCACCGCCTCGTTGCAGCTTGAGACTTCTAGCGCAGCGCGTTTCCCGAAGGGCGCTTCGGCATCAGAGGTGATTGATCGAGGAAGCCTCCGCGGGAGGCGGAGACGACGAAAGACGCAGCGCTTGGGGGGCGCCTGCGTCGTCCGCCCTAAGCGGGCGAGACTGCCATCGCAGCCCCCGACGGGCACGGATCGACGGGTCTGCGCTGCATGAAGTGCCCTGCGGAGGGCGTCGTTTCGTGCACGTGCACGAAAGCACCAGGCCAGAGAGTAGGCGGTCGCGGATGGCGCTCGGGCGAGGCCGCCCAGAGAGCGCAGACCCGTCGATCCGTGCCCGCGCATGGGGATGCAGGGCGACCCGAGCCGGGAGCGCCCGCGGTGAAACATGGGAACAACCCGGGCCGGGAGCGCCCGCAGGAGCACCGCCCCGGGAGCGCGGCCGGCTCGCGGGCCCGGCGCCCTACGCCCGGGCCAGCGCGCCCAGGTAGGCCGCGGCCCCGCGGTAGAACGGCTGACGCGAGCAGGCGGCGACGGCCTTGGCGAAACGAGGCATCCAGGCGCGGGCATGCTCTTCCAGGAACAGGGCGTAGGCGGCGCTCGCCGAGCCGCCGGGAAGCGCCCCTTCGGCGGGAGAGCCCTCGGAAGAAGCGGCGCCCGCCGCGCGCAGGGCCAGGTGCTCCAGCAGCTCGCATTCCGCGGACACGTGATCCAGCGGCTCGTTGGTGCCCTCGGGCCTGCCCAGGCCGCACGAGCGCGCGAACCGCTCGACCTCCATGGAGCGCGGGTTCACGAACAAAAGCGGCGCCACCCCGTCGTCCTCGGCGCGCCACACCCCCTCGTAGGGACTGCACGCGGGCGAGGGCGCGCCCACGAATAGGCGCGTGGCCTCGGCACGCAGGACATGCAGCAGGTCGTCGGACGCGCGCTCGTCGGAACCATCCGCGCAAGCGGCCCCGGACGACCCGGCCTCGCCCCCGGCCACCGGCTCCCCGTCGAAATCCCCCGGCAGCGCAAGCCCGAGCGCGCCCGCCAGCTCGATGGCCGCCTCAGCCCACTCGCCGGACGCGACGGCCACAGCCAACTCGGCATCGGGATAGCGAAAGTAAAACGCGGCCAGCTCCCAAGCCGTCGCCCGCACAGCCCACCGAGCCTCGTCACACGCGACGACTTTCGCCACCGCCCCTTCGACCACCTGAACGTTTTGACCTTGCATCATCGCAAGCCCCCTTTCCGACTTCTCACACGGGAAAGCAGCCACTTCCCATGCAGCGCAACGTGCACGATCACAAGCGCCATCAGCACTTTCGCCGAAATTGCATGCACCGGGTTCCAAAGAAAGTACCCGCTGGCAAACCAGCCGAAACTCGGCAGCACCGAACCCGACACCATGACGCCCGACACGACCACCGTCGCAAGCAGCAGAAAACTCAGCGCGTCCAGAAGCGCGCGGCCGCGCTTCGGCCATGCGGACGACGCGATTCCCCGCGCGGTTTCGGCAAGCCAATCAAGATGAGCCGCCAGATGCACGAACAGAACCACCAGCAACCCGAGCGACGCCCATTCGTGAAAGGAAACGCCGGTCAGCGCAGGAACGGAAACCGCCGCATACCATGCAAGCGCGCCAACGTCCAACGCGAAGTTCTTTCGAGGATCCACAACCGCCCCCCCCTACAGCTTCCGAACAAGAAACACGAGCCCGAGCACCAGCGCAACCGGAGCAAGGATCCATAGGTTCAAGCTCGCATCGCTCGCCTGATGGTAACGGCCCACAAGGGAATCCCACGCGTGGCACTCCGCGCTCGCGCAACCCGCCTCCGGGCACGTCATTTCGGTTTCGCCGTCGGGCACGGGCACGTTGTCGAACCCATGGCACGACCCCGAAGCGCATCCCGCTGCCGGGCAAGCCGAGTCCGCCTCGATGCGCTGCACGCGCGATGAGCCGTCGACGGAGGACCCCGCAACAGCGATCAAGCTGCCTACCAGCAGAAACGAAAACACTACGATGAACATCTTGCGAATCAAGCGTCCGCCCCGCCGTCCCAAACAACAAGCTTGAGCTCGCGTACGTACGCCTCGCCGCCCTCATGCTCGACGACGTTTTTCGACAACGCGACCACGGCGCCAGTCGCAGCAGCCTCTGCCGCGCGCGCCGGATGAAAGCACAGGGCCCGGCCCTCTTCGTCGGGAACGCACGGCACGCTCAAACGACCGAACAGCGCCTTGACCGCAGGAACGTCCCCGTCGAACACCTTCGCAATGCGGTAGAAGGAATCGGGGCCCAGCTCGTAAAGCGACCGATCGAGGGCCACGGCGCGGTTCGCCTGAAGCACCTGGTCGCGGTTCTTGTTGTCGAGCGAGCAGTAGTGAACGCCCAAGCTCAGCCCCTCGTCCAAAGCGAACAGCACCAGCTCAAGGCACGCTTCCTCGCTTCCCGCTATCGGCAAGCCGCCCGCATAACCGTAGTCGTACAGAACGTCGAACGGCGGGTTCTTCACCTGAAAGCCCCGGCGCTCGAACTCGGCCCAGTCGCGCATCGGGTAGCAGAACTCCAGCACGTTGATGCCCTTGACCCCCAAGCCGTCAAGCTGCACGAGCAGCCTTTTCATGCGCGCAAGCTCGCCGGGAACCACCGGCATCTCCACCATGACGTCGAAGCCGCGCCCGGACGCGAGCTCGATGGCGGCGAGCGCATCGCTGACAGACTCTTCGCCCTCGTCCAGCTTGATGCTGAAGCGAATCTCGTCAAGGCCCCTCTTCGCAACCGATGCGCAGAACGCGTCGTCCAGGAACATGCCCGACGTGTACAGCCGTACGTGCGCCCGGGGGTACAGCCCGCGCGCCCGCTCGACGAAGGCCAGCGTCTCCTCCGGGCAGAGCAGCGGCTCGCCGCCCGTCAGGCCAACGTGCGAAACCGCATCGCACGAACGGCCGAGCGCCTCGAGGTCGGCACGCCACGGCGTATCGTGCTCGCAATGCTCTTCGAAGTCGGCCTGATTGGGATTGAAGCAAAAGTAGCAATCGCGCGGGCAGCGCAGATTGATGTAGAACGTCGCACTGCCAACGTCTCCCACGCACGCGGCGCACGCACTGGACAGAAAGCCCGTCGACACGCTGGATCCGCCGTTCATGAAACGGGCTCCTCGCCTGCGAAGAGCCTCGCGAAGCTCGGCAGAGCGCGCACGCGCCGCATCGGGCGCGGCGAACGACACCCCCTGGTCAGCGAAGGCGTTCACGTAATCGCGCTCGATGGCCCGGTACTCGTCGAGCCACGCGCGCAACGTCGGCCGCGCCGAAACAGCATCTTCCACAGGTCTCCCCCCCTCTATGCGAAAACGAAATCTCCCATCCAGCGGACGGAGGCGGCGCAACGCCGCACCCGTCCGTTGGAGCCCGTCGTACGACGGGCTCCGGAAATCCTATAGCCGATAAGCCGTCGTGACTAGTGCGACTTCTCGGTCGGCTTCAAGGGCAGGTACTTCAGGCCCACGAGCAGCAGGAGCGCGCCCAGGCCCAGCACCCCGAGCGCCACGCCGAACTCGAGCGGGGTCGGCCAGTAGACCATGCCCTGGTAGGCGCCGGCCATGCCCGACTCCCAGCCCGTCACGGTGTACTGCGTAACCGGGCCGGCGTAGTCCAGGTTCGGGATCTGGAACCCGCCGACGAGCAGCTGCACGCGCTTGCAGAAGATGCCCGCGATGGCCAGCAGCGACGCCACCACGATAAGCGGGCTCGTGCGCAGCCTCGGCGTGAAGCACACCACGGCGCACAGGATGCAGCCGACGACCTCGACCCAGAAGAACGGGGCGAGCGGGCCCGCGGTCAGCATGGCGACGATCTCCGCGCCGTGCCCGCCGGGGAAGCCCTCGGTCAGGAGGTCGCAGCCGAAGAAGTACAGGTCGACGCACACGAACACGCCCAAAAGCTTGGCCATCTTCACGACGAAGGACTGGTCGAGCTCCAGGTAGCCGGCACGGCGCAGCGCGATGACGACCACCAGCACGAGGGCCACGCCGCACACGAGCGCCGAGGACACGAACCACGGGGCCAGAAGCGCCGTGTTCCACATCTCGCGGCCCTGCTGCAGGCCGAAGATCCACGCGGTCACGGAGTGGACCAGGACGGCGCACACGAGCGCGACGGCGCTGATCGCGCGCAGGGACGTGGCCGACCCCTTGCCGCCCTCGAAGCGCAGCGTGGCCCACAGGTAGACGACCGACAGGATCAGGTAGGTGCCCAAAACGACGATGTCCCACATGAGGGGCGACCCCAGGTTGGAGTAGGCGAACAGCTCCCACAGGCGCATGGGCTGGCCCAGGTCCACCACCACGAAGCCGATGGCGAGCACCGTGCAGCAGATGGACGTCCACACGGCCACCTTGCTGATGCCGCCGAAGCCCTCCACGCCGAGCACGCGCGGCGCGCTCGAGATGATGAGGCCGCCGGCCGACAGGCCCACCAGGAACATGAACATGGTGATGTAGAGGCCCCACGAGTCGAGGTTGCGCATGCCGGTCTGGACCATGCCGCCGTCGAGCTGCACGAACCACAGCGCCAGGCCCATGACGGTCAGCAGGGCCGACGCGGCGATGGCGACGTTGAGCCCCTTGCCCCCGAACTTGGCAGCAGGAGCCTTGGGCGACTTGGTCGCCGAAGTGTTTTCAGTCATGATTCTCCTTTCGCCTTACACGAGGTAGTAGACGGACGGCTTGGTTCCCTCGCTCGGCAGAAGCTGCTCGTACGAACGCTCCTTGATAAGCTGGGAAACCTCAGAATTCGGATCATCCAGATCGCCGAAGTGGCGAGCGCGCGCGGGACATAGATCCATGCAGGCGGTTACTTCGCCGCGTGCAAGCCTCTGGTAGCAGAAGATGCACTTCTCCACCACGTGCTTCTGATGCTTGGGAGCATCTGCGTCTCCCAGGGCGAAGTCCATGGGATAGCGGGGCTCTTCCCAGTTGAACGAGCGCACGCCCGTGTAGGGGCAGGCCGACATGCACATGCGGCAGCCGATGCACTTGTCGTAGTCCTGGCGCACGACGCCGGTCTCCGGGTCCTTGTAAGTGGCGCCCACCGGGCACACCTTCGCGCACGCCGGATTCTCGCAGTGCTGGCACGAAACCGTGATGTAGCGCATGGAGATGTCGGGGAACTCCCCTGCCGGGGTGTCCATCACGTCGCCGCCGTCAGTAAGCGCACGCGTCCAGAAAATATCCTGGGGCACGTTGTTCGCCATTTTGCACGCCACCGTGCACGCGTTGCAGCCAACGCAGCGCTTGGTGTCGATTACCATTCCGTAATGCATGCTTGCACCCCCTTTAGTACTTCTCGACTTCGCACAGGAAGTCGTAGAATGCGCTGTTCGAGCAGAAATCGTTCATGAATACGTTCGTCAGGTCCTGCGTGTGGCCCTCGATGAACTGGTCGGCCTGGAAGCCGTGAGGTATGGACACGACGCCGGGCATGATGCCCTCGGTGACCAGCGCCTTGACCACTGCGTAGCCGTGATCGTTGAAGACGCGAATGACGTCGCCCTGCTTGATGCCGCGAGCGGCGGCGTCGGCAGCGTTGATCTTGACCATGGGCTCGGGCTCAAGCTCGCGAATGACCGGGGTCACGGCAAGCTGCGAATGCACGTGGTACTTGTTGTGCTCGCTGCAGCCCAGAAGCGGGTACTTGTCGCGCAGCGGGTTGTCCATGTAAGACTCGTTCGCGAACTCGAAGTACGGCAGCTTCTCGTACGCGGCGATCTTCTGGCCGAAGCTGTTGCGCGGGGTCGGCTTCTCGATGTAGTACTTCAAGCGGGTCGCCTCGGCGGGACCGTAGACCGGGACCAAGTTAGCCGGCTTGGTAAGGGGGTTGTGCACGAACTCGCCCGTGGCGAAGTCGTCGTAGCTGACACCGGCCTTCACGTTGGTCTCGGTGTTGTACACATCGCGCAGGAAGTCCTGGTCGCTCTTGGCGTAGATCTTGTCCATGCCCATTTTCTGGGACAGCAGGCGCATGATCTCGATGTCGGTCTTGCACTCGTACAAAGGCTCGAGGCCCTTCGCATAGTACGCGGGGAACGGCGTGGAACCAACCGGATCGATGTCTTCCATCTCGAACGCATGCGGCACGGGAAGCACGATGTCAGCCCACTGCGCGGAGTCGTTCATGTTCACATCGGCGCATACCACGAAGTCGATCTTCTTCACGGCTTCGATAAGCTCCTGGCGGCCGGACTCGCAGGAAAGCACGTTGCCGTTATGAATCCACAGCACCTGCAGGTCGATGTCGTCCTTGCCGAACTTCTTGTTCGCCACGATCTCGGGAAGGTACATACCGCAGATGCGCGGTCCGGGCTTGCCGGCCATGAACGCCTTCGTGTTGTAAGGAATCATGCTGAACGGAGCGGGGTTTCCGCAGATGGCGGCACCCGGCTTGCCAGCATTGCCGGTCAATGCGGCCAGCAGAGCAAGGTTCTTGTAGTTGTGATGCGAGTTCGCATGATGGCCCAAGCCCTGGAACGTCATAACGTACACGGGGCCTTCCGTAGCGTAGACGCGCGCAAGATCCTCGATCGTCTTCTCGGGAACGCCGCAGATTTCGGACGCCTTGGCGATGGAGTAGTCTTTGATGCTGTCCATGACAGTTTGGAACACCGTCTTGTACGCGACGCCTTCAATTTCGAACGAGCCTTCAATGGCGGGATCGGCGGCCTTGGAAAGCGGAGCCTTGTCGCCCGATGCTTCGTCCCACACCATAACCGGATCGATCTTGGTGGGTTGGCCGGTCTGCGGGTTGACGGGGCCCTCCGTGGGCGCAACGCCGAAATCGCTCAGGCGCAGGTACGTGCCGTCCTCCTTCACCAGGAACGGAGACACCGTGCTGCTCTTCATGTACGCAACGTCCACCAGATTGTTCTCGACGATGTAGTTGGCCATGGCCAGCATCATCGCGCCGTCGGTGCCGGGAATGATGGGCACGTACAGGTCGGAATGCGCTGCGGAAGCCGTGAACTGCGGGTCGATGGTGATGAGCTTGGCTCCCTTTTCACGCGCCTGGCACACGTACTGCCATGCGTGCACGTACGCCTCTGCAGGGTTGCCGCCCCAGGTAATGATGGTCTTGGCGTTGACCGCGTCGGCGAAGTCGTTGCCCTTGTTGCCCAGCAGCGTGGACTGCACGTGCTGCTGCGCCGTGTCGGCTCCGGCACCGAAGATGACCGCGCCCGTAGCCGTGCAGAAACGACCGTACGCCACGGACATGAACCCGCCCATAGCGCCGTTCAAAGAGCCGTACGAGCCGTAGGAAGACCAGAAGCCCAGCGACGTGCCGCCGTGCTCGGCCAAGGCGGTCTTCATTTTGCCAGCGATGATCTCAAGCGCCTCGTCCCACTCGATGCGCTCCCACTCGCCCGCGCCGCGTTCCCCAACGCGCTTCAGGGGGTACTTCAGGCGGTCGGCGTCGTACACGCGCTGCGGCTGACTGAAGCCCTTGACGCACAAGCGGCGGCGATGAGCGTCCTCGCCCGGATATTCCATAGCGGTAACCTTAACGGCGCGACCTTCGCGCACGGTCACCTTCAGCGGGCAACGGCTGCCGCAGTTCCCGCGGCACTGGCTCCTGAACGTGGTTTCACCCTGAGCCGCCTCGTCTGCCAGAGCCTCGTCGGTCTGGGCAAGACCGGTCAGGGCTGCGCCGGAGCCTACCACCGCCGTCGCCGCTGCGGCGGCGCCGGTCGTCTTCAGGAAGCTCCTGCGCGTGAGTCCGCTTTGCGGGCTCTTCGTTTCCGACATGTCTCCTCCTTCATTCTTGATGCAGAATGCCTCGGGACTTTCCGGATGAAGGTGCGCGTTTCTTCGAGCGCCGCCCCTTCGCACGCACCGCATGCGCTGCGTTTCCGAGATTCCCCCTCGTATCAGAAATCGATCGATTCCTTCTTTGTCATAGTCTGCCATACGTCACTATGATTATCAATTAGTTGTATGACAGAATATGACAGAGAACTATCCTATTTTTAGGATAGTTCTTGTGACCTGGGGTCTTCGATGAGGAGAAGCGGCGAGCGAGCGAGCGAGCACGGGAAACGCAGGTGCGTGGGCATGCGCGGAGAACGCGGACGAGCGCAAACTCTCGGACATGCAGGACCCCCCCCCCGAAACGGAAAACCGTCGAAACCTGCCATCGGTGGCAGGTTTCGACGGTTTGGGGTCGTCAGGGTCCCCGCCGGCAGCCATCCCGTCAAGCTCTTGGCAAATAACAGCCTTGTGACCTGCATAAACAAAAACAAGCGCAACTGGAAGCAACCCTGACGCACATCCCCACGACCCCTAAACGTGAAAACCTGCCAGCGAAGGCGGTTTTTCGCGCGCAGCGTGGTGCTCCCGACTCGTGCGGCGAGCGCCTCCCACGCGCGCGGCGGGCTCGCATACGACGCGGGCGGGCACCCGCATGCGCCGCGAGGCGATGCCCCGTGCGTGTGCGGTGCGATAACCCGCGCACGTGCACCGCGACGCCGCGCGACGCTCCCGCACGCGGCCACGCGGTGCAGCACGAGACCCCTTCCCCGTGCGCGCACCTCACGTCCGCGCGCGCAAATGGCACCGCATGGCCGCCCCTCAAGCAAGGCCGCGCGCTACCGCGTTCGAGGTGCGCCGCTTCCCGAGCCTTCCCCTGACGTCCCGTCCACGAAGCCTTCGCTAAACGCGCTCGGAACCACTAGGGTCCCGCCCGAGCGCTCGACGCTTTCGTACGCTAGGTGCATGGTGCGCAGCCTCATGGCATCGGCATCGCCGTCGTACACTTCGGAAGCATCCTTCAGCATCTCGGAAATATCCTTCTCGACTTCCGCCAGAATCATGCGGGCGTTCTTCTTGCGCTCGGCGACGGCCTCCATAGCCATAGCCTCTTGCAGCTCTTTGGGAATGACGATGTCGCGAATCTCCACGTCAATGATAGTAATGCCCCAAGGATTGAGCTTCTCCTCGATAGCTTCCTTCAGCTGCTCGTCCAGCTGATCGCGCCGCGTGGCAACCTCGGAAACGGTGGTAGATCCGATCGCCTTGCGCATCGCCGTTTGCGCGACCCACGCCACGGCGGCCGAGTAGTCCTCAACCTCCACGGTGGCATTCTTGGCATTCCATACCATCCAGAACAGCACCGCATCCACGTTGATGGGAACCAAGTCGCTTGTCAGCGTTTCCTCGGCACCGAAGTACGTGGTTGCAACGCGCTGGTCTATGCGCAGCGTGTAGAACTCGATGAGAGGCCAGGTGAACACGATACCCGGCCCCGCTACGCGGTTGAATTTACCGAAACGAAGAACCACCGCCTTCTCCCACTCCAAGACGATGTGCACCGAAGACGACACCAGCCAGGCGAACACCACGGAAACGGCAAGCGCCGCAAGGCCCACTCTTCCGAACGCCACCTGGGCAATTGCCAGCGCAATCGCGAACGCAACAGCGAACAGCGCCGCCGCGAACACCACGGCCCCGTTGCGCGAAGCCCGGCGACGCCCGCCGTCTATCCGCACTCCGTTAGGCACGCCGCGCGAACCGCCGAGCACCGCGACGGACTCCCCGCCGCCTTCGCCGAATGCGTTCACGTTCTTCTTGCTCTGCTTCATCGACGCTTCTCCTATCCCGGGGCGGCTACTTGCCGGCGTCCCGCGCATCCTTGGCATCCCGTATGCTGAGTGCGAACTGGCTTTCGATATCCTCGAGCGACATGCCCAGCTCGAAGCAGCGTTTCAGATACTCCTGCGTCACGATCTCGGCCGTCGACGAAATGCTGACACCGGGCTTGTCGCTCACGTCCAGCACGAACGCGCCCTGACGACGCTTCGACTGAATGTAGCCGTCCTGCTCGAGGCTCATGTACACCTTGCTCACGGTGTTGTAGTTGACCTCGACGTCGGCCGCAAGACCGCGCACCGTGGGCAGCTGATCGCCCGGCTTGTAATACCCCGACGTGATCAGGTATATGAACCGGTTTTTCAGCTGCATCCAAATGGGAATGCTGCTTTTCTCGTTTATCTCGAACAACGCCACAGAATTCCGCTCTTCCTATTCCAGCCGAAGCGCTTGCGCGTCCGGTTTCTCAAGTACCAAATCTCGATGAGAGCCAGCCTCCACCACCGCGCCTCTCATGCAGAACCCGCCCACCAGCACAAGAACCGCCGCGACGGCAACGGCCGACCACGCCAGCGAAGGCTGGCGGCTCACGGAAAACATCGCCTCCAAAGCGAACGGGACCACCATGCCGCACGCAACGAACCCGACCCACCACCGCGCCGCAAGGTCCCCCTCGACCAGCCGCGCAAGCGATTGGGCAACTGCGGGATGCGCATCGGCTTGCGCGGTCCCCATCAGCAGCGCCGCCGTCAGCACCTCCAAAACGATAACCGCCGCGTCCGCGCGCACAAGCATGCGGACCAACCTGACAGGAGGCTTCTCCAAGCCGGCCAAAACAGCCGCAAGCAGCACGATCGCGAACCCGCAGGAAAGCGCCGAAAACACGAACAGCACCGGCAGGAACGGCGATCGCCAAAACGCCACCCCTCCGACGCCTTGCAGCAACAGGCCGGCGTACAGCATGACCGCGAACCCCGCGAGCACGGCGAACGCCTCCGCAACCGAAACCACGCGACGCGATATGCCCGGAAAGAACGCGAACCGCACCGCCGTCAACAGGGTGCCGAGGGCGGCAAGCAGAACAAGCGCGTACGAACCCAGCGTCAGGTACGTGAGCGACGGGCTGAAAAACAAGGAGAGCGCCCGGTCGACGCGCCCTAAATCGAGCAACAGGCATACGATCCCAAGCAGCAGGCAAGCCAAGCCGACCAGCATCCCAAACGACACCGCGCGCTCGGCAGGCGCAGCTTCGTCTACGCAGACACGCGCACGTTCCCCGAACGGAGCGCGCACGCACGCAAGATCGAGCGCCGAGGCGATCGCGATGGAGCCAGCCCCCGCGCCGCCCAGAAACAGGTAGCCCACTGCAAGTTCGCCGAACATACCCTTCCCTTCGTCGCAAAGCTCGCACTCCAGCGTAGCGTTGCCAGTATCCCACAAAACAGCGCTCCCGTATATGACAGGGTGTCATATACGAGCAATGAAAGAAATCAGCCTTCGAACACAAGCGAATGAGCCCGGTTCATCCTTCGGGAGGGATGCGCGACCACGACCGAAAGAGCGACCATGGAACAACCATCGCACCGAGGCGTGCTTGCTTGCCCGCTGCAGCAGGCGGCGCTCGGCACACTCACGATAGGAGCCGCAATGTACGAGGAGCTGTACGAAGACATCCCCGATGTTCAAAAGTACTGGGAAAGGCTGGAGATGGAGCAGCCCGAGCTGCCGCTGTCGAAAAGCGACTTGGACCGCATGATCCTTGCGCACCAAAGCCGCATCCCTTTCGAGAACCTGGACGCATGCGACTACCATCGCCCTGTTTCGTTGGGCATACCCGACATATTCGACAAGGTTGTAGTCGGACGGCGCGGCGGCTACTGCTTCGAACTGAACGCCCTGTTCAACGCGTTGCTCAAGCACATGGGCGTTGAAACGTCGCCTTGCTTGGGACGCAGCCTGAAAGACCGGGGCTACGTCTACCCCATCCTGCACCGGGGCACGATCGCACGCGTAGAAGGACGGCGATACATCGCGGAAGTCGGCTACGGCGGGCCTTCGCCGGCATGCGCCATCCCCCTTGTCGATGGCGCGGAGGTCGAATCGTGCGGGCAGGCGTTTCGCGTCGAACTGCACGATTCGTGCTGGTGGCACGTCGTATACTGCGGGAGCGCAGCGAAAAGGCGGCGCGGCGACGCAACGGAAACGCCTGCGTTCGCCCTGCTTGACGCACCGATAGCCCTGACCGATTTCGTACCGCTTTCCCATTACTGCTCCACGCATCCCGATTCCATGTTCACGCAGCAAAGGATGATCAACCGTCGGACCGAAAACGGGAACGTGTCCATCACCGCAAACACGTTCACCCAGGTGACGCCCGAGGGCAAGGAGACGAAAGCCGTCGATTCCGAAGACATGTTCCGGGCGCTTTTAGAAGAGCACTTCGGCATCGTGCTGCCTGGCTAGCAAAGCGCCTCGCGAGCAACGGCGAATCGAGTCGCCCCTTCGGGAAACAGAGCGTGCCCGCGCCGTCATCGGGAGTCACGCAATTCCCGATGCGGCCCCCAGCGGGCACGAAATCGCGGGTCTGCGCTGCACGAAACGACCTGCGGGGCGCGCCGTGTCGCGCACATGCACGAGAACCCCAGGTCAGAGAGCAGGCAGTCGCGGGCGGCGCGGCAACGAAGCTATCCGGGGAGCGCAGACCCGCGATTTCGTGCCCGCGCGAGGGGAAGGCGAGACGGTCGAAGCCGGACGGGCCGGCAAAAGAGCCGCCGCCACCCGACCGAGAGGGCGGCAAGCCGCCCCTTCCCCGTCCGCAAACCCTCTATCCCTGGAACAACGCCAGGAAGCGATCCCACAGCGTCGGCTCGGCCTTCGACTCCTCTTCTTGCGGCGCCTCGGGCTTCTCGATGGCCGCCGTGGACATCACGAACTGCACGGCAGCAACGTTCTTGTTGTCAGGCGACACGAACGACACCGGGTCGAATTCGGGGAAATCGAATTCCGCGGTCATCTCCTCGATCTGTTTGCGCATGGTTTCCGGCAGCGTGATCGTGGTCGCATTGAGCTGGCCCAACCCGCCGCTCAGCGAGCCCGCGCCTCCCGAAAGCTGGCGTGCGCCACCCGCAAGCGACGACGTTCCGGACTCGAGATCGCCATAGCTGGCAGCCAGAGCCGACACGCCGGAGGTGTACTGCACCAATCCGTCGTGGAACTGGCCGTACGAAGCAGGCAGCTGAGACAACCCCTCGACCACCTGCACCAGCTGGTCAACGCGCCCGTCGGCTACGGCCGCATCCAGCAGCTTGGCAGCGGCGCGCAACGCAGCCACCTGCTGGTCGAGCGCGACCGCGGAGGCAGACAGCGCATTGTCGGCATCGTCGAACGCCGGCTTCCCTTCGACGTACGCCGTTTTGACCGCCTGAGCAGCCTCGTACACCGACAGAAGCTTCTGCACGGTTTCAGCTTGGGAGGAATCGCCCTTGACGTATTCCTTCAACGAATCGATCTGGCCTTGCGTCGGAGCATTCGCCAACAGTCCCTCGATCGCCCCGTCGAGCGCCGTCATGGCCTGGGAATACTCCTGCTGCACCGCATGCGCTTGCCGAGCAAGCACCTCGAGTCCGTCCGCTATCTGGTCGATCGCGTCCGGAAGCTGCTTGAGCTGCTCAAGCTGGGCGGGATCGATCTTCGACAACGCCGCGGACATGGCATCGAACGCGGTCTTGATCTGGCTCGAGGCTTCCACAAGCGCACCCGAAGACGAGTCGAGCTGCGCCAAACCTTGCCCGAACGACGTCGCGCCCGACGAAAGCCCTTGAACGCCGCTCGACAGTGCGCTCGCGCCCGAAGCCAGCGACGACGCTCCCGCCGCAAGCTGGCTCACGGCATCGGACAAACTGGTCATGCCGTCCGCCATGCCGCTCGTGTCCGGCATCTCAATAACCGAGGAATACGGCAGCGCGGCTATTTGCGCGCCCGCCATACGGAAATCCTTCACCTGGGCCTTCAACTCGAAGTCACCATCATGGCCAGGCAGAACGGTGAACGCTGCCGTGGTGTCTTGGCCCGCGCTTGCCACCGTGGCCCCCTCGGCCGTCACATCGGATGCCACAGCCCCCGGCAGCGTAAACGTGATCTGCATCATGAAGCTGTCGTAGAACGCCGGGGGAACCGCATCGTTTCGCGCAGTGCTCACCCGGATGGACAAGGCCCCTGACGCGCCGGCCAGCTGATCGGCCGGCACGGTTTTGCCGTCCAGCTTGTATTCAAGCGACACGAGCCAGGGCAGCGCCGTCCGCGCCGCGTCGCCCTGGTAGAAGAACGCGCCCTCGCCCGCCTCGAACACGGTGGCGTTGCCCTGGCGCTTCAGATCCGTCTGGTTGGTCAGGTTCTGCACCGCCGTGTAATCGCCGTAGTCCGCGATCGACCCCGCACCCGTTACGTCAAAGCGATTGACCACGTACACCGCTTCCGGCTTCCCGCTTGCCGTCAGGTTCGCGTACACCACCTCGGACTTCCGATACGTTGCGGTGGAAGCCGGCTGCGCCGATGCGCCGCTCGCCCTGGGTTCTTTCGCCGATTCGTCCTGGGCAAGCGCGAGCGCGCCGGGCACGCACGCCACCGACAAGGCAACGGTCAGCAGGGCCGCAAGGCCCGTGCGCATGCAGGGATGATTCCTCATGATTCGTCTCCTTCACTTGTATGGAGCACGGAAACGGAAGCGCCTCCAAGCGCGACCGAGGGATTCGAACAGCAAGCTTCCGATGCCGCAGACGCGTCGCCCGCCGCGCCCTCTTGCGTTTTGGGCGCGAAGTCCGCACGCCAGGTGGTCCGGCGAATGGGGCCGTCAAGCAGCACGAGCAATGCCGGCAAGAAGCACGTGACCAGCGCAAACGACAGCAACGCACCGCGCGCGAGCAACATGCCCAGGCTAGCAACCGCCGACATGGTGGACGAGAACGCCAGCGCGAACCCGGCTGTAGCCAGAATGCCCGCCGAAACCAGAAGCGACGGGAACGTCTCGCCCAAGGCCCGATACGCCGCTTTGCGCGCAGGAAGATCCTTGCGATGGGTCAGGTAGTGCGTGGTCAGCAGAATGGCGTAGTCGATGGTCGCGCCCAGCTGCACCGTATTGATGACCAGGTACCCGATGAAGTTCACCGAATCGCCCGTGAAGTACGGGATGGACAGGTTGATCCAGATGCCCGACTCTATGGCCAACAACAGCACCAGCGGCAGCAGCAGCGAACGGAACGTCACCAACAGCACCAGCAGGATGGCCGTGAACGCCACCGCAGCAACCACCACGTTGTCAACGGCCACGATGTTCTTCATGTCGTACAAGTTCGCCGACTGCCCCGCCGTGTAGTACGTGCCGTAATGCGCAGCCGCCGTACGCTGAACGGCCTCGACCGTAGCGAAAGCCTCGCTGTTCTCCACGTCGGTATCCGTATAAGCGATGATGCGCGCCCAATTCTGCGAGTAGAACTGATCCAGCACGCTCGCGCCCACGAAACCCTGCGGGATGGTCGCCCCTACGGTTGCCGCGTACGAGATGACGCTGGCCACGTTGTCGACCTTCGCCAAATCGGCCGAAAGCGCCGCTTCGGCGGCAACGTCGCCGCGCGGGACCAGCACCACTACCGCGTTCTGCTGACCGAACTCGTCTTGGATCATGAGCGTGTCAGCCCCTGCGCGCAAATTCGGATCAGGCTCACTGTTCTGGTAGGTGAACACGGTATGGGCCTGGCCCAAATACGCCGGCACCACCAGCGCAAGCACCAACACGAGCGCCGGCACGCGCACCTTCGCCAGCACGCGCCCCACGTTGCGAAACGAGGGCAGCAAGGGCCGGTGCGCCGTCTTGTCGATAAGCTTGTACAGCAAAAGCGTGAGGGCCGGCAGGAACACCATGACCGTGAAGAAGCTGAACACGATGCCCTTGACCAGGTTGATGCCCAGATCGGCGCCGATTTGGAACTGCATGAACGACAGCGCCATAAATCCGAAAAGCGTGGTGACGGCGCTTGCGGCGATCGTGGACAGCGACGTGCGCATAGCCACGGCCATCGCACGCTCGGGAGTAGGCTGAAGAGCCCGCTCGGCCGCGAAAGCGTGCAGCAGGAAAATGGCGTAGTCCAGCGAAACCGCCAGCTGCAAGATGGGGCTCACCGAAAACGTGATGAACGACACCTGGCCGAACACGATGTTCGTACCCATATTGATGATGATAGACACGCCGATGGCCGCAAGAAACAGCACCGGCTCGATCCAAGACCGAGTGGAAAGAACCAGCAGCAGCACGATGATGGGAACCAGGACCAGCGCGGCTTTTCCGGTTTCCTCGCCCGTACTGGCCGTGGTCTGCGCCGTATCGGAGGCTTCGCCCGACACTGCGTTTCCCGGCCCCGCCTCGTCCACCAGCGCACGCAGCGCGGGAACGGCCCGACCCTCGAAGCCTTCGGCAACCGCCACCTGGAACAGGGCTGCGCCATTGCGGTAGTACGTTTCGACCAGCGACGGATCGGCCATTTCCAGCGGCGTTGCCACATCCATGACGTCGTCGAGCCACATAACGGACTCCACGCCGTCAACAGCGGCGACCTTGCTCTTAAGTTCGAGGGCCTGCGCCACGGACACGTCGCGTATCAGCACGTTCGCATTCGGAACAGCCTGAGCGAACTCCGTGCTCATGATTTCCACAGCAGTGGTCGATTGAGCCTCGTCGGGCAGATAGTCAACCATATCGTAGTTGACGCCAACGAACGGAATCATGGCCGCGCACATGAAGGCAACGACCATAAACGTCGCCACAACCGCTTTTCGGCGCGCGATCACGCCGTCTATGATGCGGTCCGTACAATTCGTGCGTGTCATGAGGGAAATCCCGTTCGCCTTGATGCCGTTTCGTACTTCGAATAATACCCAACACCAGGTGGGGAAACAACCAACAAGCGCGCGACGATGCGCTCGCGTCCCGACGAGCTACCGCACAAGCAGGGCAGCCAGCCGTTCAACCTGGTCAGAACGAAGTCGCAACCCTTCCCGCACGTAGCGGTCGAACGAGCCGAACGCGTTGTCCACTTCCGCGAAGAACGCGTCCAGGTACGCCGGTCGCGCCTCGAGAAACGACTGGAGGATCGCGCGCTCCCCGTCGGTCATGCCCGCGCCGAGCGATGCGGCCTCCGCGCGCATGGACGCGGCGTTCACCTGATTCGTTGCCAGATAGTCGGCCATGACGTCGTCGGGATGGACTCCCGATGCGCGCAGCAGCACGGCGCAGAGCACACCGGTGCGGTCCTTGCCGTTCACGCAGTGCACCAGCGCAGGAACGCCCTCCGCGGCAATCGATCGCAGCGCCGTGCCGATGAGCGGATACTCGCTCACGTAGCGGCGGTAGTTGCGTACCATGCGCTCCCCCGGCGCGCCGTATGCATCGATCACGCCTGCTACCAGGCGCTTCCCCGTATCCTTGCGCCTGGTTTCCGCCGAAGGAGCCAGTGCGACGGTTTTCGCGCCCACCAGGTACGGCTCAGGCCGCGCGGCCACCTCGCTCTGGTTGCGAATGTCGTATATGGAACGAACGCCCAGCAACCGAACGATAACGTCGGCTTCCCGAGCGTCGATGGAAGACAGGTCGCACGAGCGAAACAGGCGCGCGCCCGCAAGCGGCCCGCCGCCTATCGCCCGAATGCGCGAAGCTCCATAGGCTTCGGGCGCGTCGTGCGCGGAATCCGCGCCCAAGCCGTTCGGGCTTGCGACAGCCATCACGGCAGGACCTCGAATGCGAACCCCGACACCAACGAAGACGAGCGACCATGCGCATCCCGGGCACGCGCTTTGAGCAGATAGCAGCCCGGACGCTCGGGCGTGTACACGAAGCGCCAGTTCACACCGCGCTCGGCCACCGCTCCCGTTGTCGCATACGCCGTCCAGGTCTCACCGTTGTCGAGCGAGAATTCAAGTGCAGACACCCCTTCGACAAAGTCGTCCACGTAGCCCTCGAACACGACGGGATCGCCCACGTGGTAGACGGAACGGCCGGCCTCGGCATGCGCGCTACCGTCCATGAGGTTCGCTCTCCCCGTCGCGCATGGCCTTGAGCTTCGCCAGGACGGCAGGATCGATGCGCGATGCAACGGTGTTCTTCTGCGCCACCTTCGGCGTTTCGTCCAAGCGGGCGTCTTCGTAATGCATTCCCACCTCACGGCTGAAACCGTCGGCGCTCATGCGATCCACGCCGAAGCCGAAAACGGTGTCTTGGATGGTGGCATCGCTTGTGACCACGAGCGTCTCCACCTGACGTTCGCGCGCATCGTGCGCCAGCTTCTCGATCACCTTGTCGGCCGACTGGCCAGCCGGGCTGAACATGATGCGCACGCCGCCGACGGTTTCCGCCTCGCCAGTGGAAAACGCGTTGCGCGCGCCATCGAACACGATGATGGCGCGCCAGTCGCGCCCCGCGTAGTTGATCACGTCGTTGATGAGCGTTTCGCGCGCGACGTTGAACGTGTCGTCCGTGTAGTCCGGGTCGGTGACCTGACGGTACCGGCTGCCCGAGCGCAACACGTTGTACCCGTCCACGATCAGGAGCTTTTTACGCTGCCGTGCCATAGCGGTGCATCGCCTGCAATCAAGCGCGGTTCTGACGAAGCCACTCGTACATGCACGCCGTGGCCGCCTGCGCCACGTTGAGGGAAGCAACCTCGCCCTCAAGCGGCAGCTTCGCGAACAGGTCGCAGTTTTCCAGCACCAGACGAGAAACGCCCTCGTGCTCGTTGCCCATCACCAGCGCGATCTTGCCCTTGAGGTTGGTGTCCCAGATAAGGTCCTGGGCATGCTCGGTGGCAGCAGCCACCCAAAAGCCCTCTTCCTTGAGGCGGTTGATGGCCTGGACCAGGTTCGACACCTGCGCCACGGGCACGTGCGCGATGGCGCCGGCCGAGCTCTTGTACGTTGAAGCTTCCACGTGCGCGCTGCGCTTGTTGGGGATGATCAGGCCGCACGCGCCCACCGCTTCAGCGCTGCGCGAAATGGCGCCCAGGTTGCCGGCGTCGGTGATGTGATCGAGGATCACCACGAGCGCACGGCCGTCGTTGTTTGCCGCAGAGGCTTCAGCCGCGCCCACGATATCGCCGATGCCCGCATAGGGAAACGGCTTCGTCTTGGCCATAACGCCCTGATGGCTGCCACGATCCGACTTGTCGTCGAGGATCTTGCGCGGAACCATCTCCACCGTTGCGCCAGCGCGCTTCGCCTTGCGCAAGATGTCCTCGATGAGGCCGTCGCGCTTGACGTTGTCGGCCATGAGGATGCTCTTGACGGGCACGCCCGTGCGCAGCGCCTCGATGATGGGGCGCTTGCCTTCTATGTAGTCAGCCATGTGGTTGCCTTTCGTGGAGGATCGCGCGATCATCTGCGCCGATCCTGGAGAATTCGATCGCTCGAAAGTGTACCACGCCGCACATGCGCCGGGAAACGAGGGGACGAAAAGCGCACAGGGCGAACGCGGAGGGCGCGGGATGTAGGCGGCGAGGTGCGAGGCGGGGCGCATGGGGGCGCGGGGCGCGGGACTGGGACCGGAAGCGCACAGCGGGGCGGGGCACAGGGTGCATGCAGCGGGCCGTGCGAACGGGGCGCCCGGGCCGCGCGAACGGGTTCCCACCCCGCTTGCGCGCGAAAAACCGCGTTCGCTGGCAGGTTTTGACGGTTGGGGGTCGTCGATTCGCTTTCGCCGCCCTTCCAGCTGAAAAGCGCTTTGCATCGTGCCTGTTCAGGAGCGCGTGGCGAATCCGGGTTGAAAACGGCCGACTTGTAGCGGGCGTCAAACGACCGCAAACCGTCAAAACCTGCCAGCGGGAGCCGTTTTTCGTGCGCAAGACGCTACCTTAGGTAGCGCTGGCAGACGGCACGCATGGCGAAAGCGCTCGCAAGCGAAACGTTCCTGCACCCCCGCCGCGCAGCCGACGCCGACAGCCTCGCGCCCGCTACTCGTCGTCGCGACGGCGCCGCAGCACGCGACGCAGGCTGCGCTTCTGTGCCGCCGTCGTGTCGCCGCCGTGCAGGAACACGCCCGACACCACGCGCTTCACCTTGCCGACGCCGCGCGCTACATGGGGCGTAAGGTCCGCCTCGCTACGCGTCTTCCAATCGTAGTACACGCTCCAGTAGCGCAGAAACACGACCGCGAACACGCAGGCAACGCCCGCGATGGGCAACGGAGCGCCCGCGTACGCCAGCACGACGAACGCAAGCGAGCCGCCCAAGCCCGCCACCGCGTAGAAGTTGCTCTGCTTGAAGATGCCGGGCGTCTCCCCCACGCAGATGTCGCGCACCGCGCCGCCACCCACCGCCGTGATGGCGCCCAGGATGATCGACAGCACAACGCCCTGCTCGCACGCATACGCCTTGCTGGCCCCGGCCAGCGCGAACAGCCCCACCGACAGCGCGTCCGCGAAGAACACCGTGGCATCCAAATGCCGGAACAATCCGCGGAAGTAGAACACGAACACGCAGATGGCAATGCAGATGACGATAAGGTCGGGGTGCGAGGTGAAGTACACGCCGTGATCCTGCATGAGCACATCGCGGATGATACCGCCGCCGTACCCGGTGACCAGGCCCAGCACAACGGTGCCGATGATGTCGAGCTTGCGGTCGCATGCGAACAGCGCGCCCGTCAGCACGCCGACGACCACGGAAAAATAATCGATGCTCCACGGCACGGTAAGCACCTGCGAGTCGGAGAGCATTTGCTGAAAAAAGGAGGTGTCCATAAGCCCCTTATCGGTCGATGCGCCTATGAAACCACAACAAGCGACGGTGCGCTAGAGGAAGGAGGTCAAAAAAGCACGATGCACGCCCGCACGCGCCCCCGTCCGCGCGCCGCAAAGGCCGAAAGAAACAAAATAGCAAAGACGAGAAGAAACTATTGGCTAAGTGCAAATATTCATGAGATGATATCATTTGCAATTTTACCGAAAGCGCGCACGACCGAGAACATGCGAAGGCGTGCCGAATCCCAAAGCAAACCGCGTAGTGAAAAAGAGGTTTCCCATGTGGAGCAGTTGTCATCCTAAGTCCGACGAAGACATGCGAGAGTGCGCGGAGCTCGGCAAGTCGCTCAACCGTTTGTCGCAGCCCACCATCCTTACGCTGCTCGCATGCTCCGACGAGCCGCTGCACGGCTACGTCATCGTGCAGCAGGCAGCATCCTCGCCCATGTTCGGCGGAAAGAAGCCCGACGCCACCGGCATCTACCGCGCGCTCAAGCGCATGGAGGAAGCCGAGCTGGTCACGTCGGAATGGGACGTGCCCGAAGAGGGATCCGCCAAGCGCCTGTTCTCGCTGACCGACAAGGGTCGCTGCTGCCTGCGCCGCTGGATCGACGCCCTTGCCTGCTACGAGCTCACGCTCGAAGAGCTGCGCGGCCTGGCCGCGTCGGCCCTTGGAATCGACCTGCCCGACGCCCCTCGTTGTTCCCACTAGCAACAAGTTGCGAAAACGCGCCGCAAAACCACGCTAGGGCCGCCGCCCCTTTCGCATAGGCTGCGGCCCGCATTCGTCGCGCATGGTGCAGTGGTCGCAATCGTCGACCAAGCTCATTTCGATAAGATCCCACCCGATAGGCTCGTAGCCAAGAGCGTCGTAGAACGCGCGACTCGAACCGCGCGAGACAAGCCTGAGCTCGCCGTGTCGGGAAAGCGCTTCGTCCATGAGGGCGCGCCCGACGCCGAAGCCCTGCCACGTTCGGTACGTGACAACCGGGTTCACGAACGCCACGCCCTCCTTGGACGTGACAACGCGAACGAACCCCACGACCTCGTCGTCTTCGTTCACCGCCACGCGCACGCCCTCGATGGAGGGAATGGCATCCATCCCCTCGGCGTTCGCGTACGAATCGAGCACCGTCTTGTCTTCTTGCCGCGCATCGCGGATAGAGAACAAATCGCAAACCACGACAACCCCCTTGTTCGTACGTACGCGGCAGGCGAGGCGAACGAACGCGCCGCACGATCCGCCTACCGGAAAAGCCCCGCCTAGAACGGCGGCAAGTATATTTTATCCCGCGACTGAGGGATGGCCTTCTTCCCCAGCTCCTTCAACCCTTTCACCACGTCGGGCATCAAGTCCACGGGAATGCCCATCATCATCATGGAATCGTCCACATCAGACGAAGCGCGGCACCCGTAGCACCCGAACGATATGTTGATCTCGCCCGACGTCAGAGGCAGCAGCGTGGTTTCAACGCACTGGGCATTATAGCCGCTTGCATGGAAATCATGGCGATGTCCCGTGTAGTACGATGTTGCCATAGACAGCCACATCATCTGCTCGGGCTTCGCGATCACGGCCACCACGTCGGCTGCGCACTTCGCGTCGTCGAGGGGGCACACCACCGTCGCATCCACCGTACGAGGCTCCAAGCAGGGGCGCTCGTGAACCATGCGCTTCGCCGCCTCTACAGAATCCAGCTTATGGAACAGGATGTACAGCTCCCCCGACGCAAGCTTCTCCGGCATGGGCGTAAGACCCAGAATGGACGTTCCGTCCGGGCACGCGTGGCGGTTCGCGGGCATCATGATCGACGCGCCGCGGCGGGCGGCCATGAGCGACTGGCAATAACGCAGACGTTGTTCGGGAAGCGGCACATCGGGAAGCGGCTCCCCTGCCTTGATAAGGGAGATGGCCACAGGATGCCAGCGCAATCCCAGGATCTCGCGCATCGCATCGGCCCATTCCTTGTACTGGGCTTTCACGGCCTCGTCAAGAGGCGGCGCCATCTCCCGATCGGCCTGGGCCGCACGCGCAGCGGCCGAGGCTTCGATGCGGATCGCATGCGCCGGGCACTGTCCCGCGCACGTCTCGCAGCCCCAGCAGTCGTCCAAGCGCAACGCCTGGGGAACGCCTTCCACCAGCTCGAACACGTTCACCGGACAAAACGCCTCGCACAAGCCGCACTGCGTGCACAGCCTTTGGTCAACATGGATAGCGTAAGCCACCTCGTTGCTATTCGTCATATCAGCGTCCCTTCCATAACCTCCGCGCGAAACCGGAAAACCGGCCTTCGAGCCCGTCGCGCAACCTTACCGCAGCGATTCCTTGCACCAGGGCGGATACACCCTTCGCCCGCACGAGTCCGTCAAGTGATACGAGCAGAACGGAATCGCGCGGCCATCGGGAACCGTGACCATCATGGAGCATTCGCGCAGCCGCTGCGTGTCCATGGACACTGCGTCCATGTAGTTCATGACGATCACCGAAAGCCCACTTGTCACCTCGACGCCCTTCTGAGCCAGGATGTCCAAGAACACCGAGCCCTGCGGGCTGTCGGGCGAGTACCCTTTGCGGTATTCTTCCATCGTCATCGCCCTGGTAGCCGGGTAGAAGCCCGACGGATGCGGCGCAACGCCTTGAGGAGGCTCGCCGTGCACGAAGAACACGCCGGTGTCGCACAGCGGGTTCGAGCATCCGAGCGGCCATACGTCGCGCGGGCCGATAAGCCCTTCCGACTGCTCGGCCAGCTTGAATATCACGTCCCCCGAGCTCATGGGCAGGGCGCGCTCCGCGTCGAAGCGCCCCGAGGTGAACGCCGGTTGAAGTGCCAAGCCCGCCACCACGTCCGCGTTGTCCAGGCAGAAGCGCAGCAGGTCCCCCAATTGCCCATCGTTCAGGCCGGCGACCACGGCCACCGACAGCACCACCTGAACGCCCGCCTGGCGGCACCGATCGATGACCTTCAGCTTGACGTCAAGGATGTCCCGGCCGCACGTCCCCTCGTACACATCGCCCGTCAAGCCGTCGAACGACAGGTACACCCCGGTGAGCCCCGCCTGCACCAGCTCTTCCAAATAGCCGTCGCGCGCGGCGATGACCAGGCCGTTGGTGTTGACCTCGATGCCCCAGAAGCCCTTTTCGCGACCCATGCGGATGATCTCGGGCAGATCCTTGCGGCACGTCGGCTCGCCGCCCGTGATCTGCACGGCGCCGTCTGCGCCCACCGCGTTCGCGATCACGTCGTACATGGCCTCGATCTCGTCCATCGTAGGATCGCCCTCGCCCGTTTCCGCGCTCATGAAGCACACGGGGCAATGCAGGTTGCAGTTGCGCGTGACCTCGATTTCCATGAGCGTTGCGCGACGTTCATGGCGAGAGCATGTGCCGCAACCAAGCGGGCACGGCCCTGAAGGGGGAATGGCACCGCACGGCGACGTCTTGGGAAACGCGAGCGAGCGCAGCCATTCGTAGTGCGCGGCATCGGGCCACATGCGCGTAGCAAGCCTGCCGTGATCGGGACAGGTGCGCTCCATCCACACGACGCCCTCGGCGTCGGCGTACACGTCCGCGGGAAGCTCGCGCAAGCAGTCCGGGCACAGCGCCGTGGTCTTGTGCAGCGGCGCGTGCTCGCTTCCTCTTGTTTTTTGCTCGCTCATCAGGTCTTCTTACTCGTCGATGTACTGACGGGGATCGTGCTCGTCATTCGGAGGCGTGGCAACCCGGATGCCCATGAAGTCGACCCAGTCGAGCACGCGCTGCGGCACGAACAAGCCGGGCTGGTACGCGGCCGACTGCTTGATGGCGCGTATGCACGAGATGGCGTGCGCAAGGTCGGTCGATTCGTCGATGTCGGACACGGGGGACAAATAGGCGCAGGGCACGTCACGGTCCTGAAGCTTGGCCATGTAGCCGTCAAGTGCCGGAACCCCGTCGGTGTTGTAATAGACGCTTTGATGGTTCACGGGCGTGTTGTGGCTGTACCCCACCAGCGACGTTCCGCACTCCTGGCACGGCGCCTGCACGAAACCGGGCTTGCCGAGCGCCTGGAAATAGTCGAGCCATTGGAACGACTGGATCACGTGGGATTTGGGCAAGGTGGGAATGTCGCCGCCCACGGACACCACGTGCTCGTAGCCCAGATCGAAAAGCTGGCGAAACGCGTCGTCGAAATGGTCGTCGAACGTCGCGCCCTTGTCCGTGAGGTAATGCACCTCCATCGGCCACGGACCGATGGCGTCGTACGTCTCCTTCATAAGCTCCACGTTCGACGCCGGCGTCGTGGACACGAAGAAGTCGTAGGTGATCTTGTCGACGCTCGGGTCGGCCTCGACGGCAGCGTCGTTTTCAAGCTGCATCTCGATGAGCGCGTGCATCGAAAGCTCGCTCACGTCGTACAGGCTGCGCTTGAAGAACTCGGCAGCCTGCTCGGGGGTGAGAAACCCGCCTCGCTCGGTGGTCAAGCGCGTCTTTACCATACCCGGCACCGGAGGCTTGCTGAACAACAGCAATGCTTGCTTCTTCTCCGCCATGGGGACATTCTCCTTCTCGTCGTGTTTCTTTTCGTTATAGATCAGCTGTTCACGGCCGTCCGATCAATCGGGCTTGCCGACGCTTTCCCCCGTCGGCCGCTCCCAGCTTAGAACTCTGTCGACCTTTCGCACTACGCAGTCGACGGCGTTGTAGCACCATGTGCCGATCATCGGTTCTTCCGGCCTGCACGATGTGAGGCAGTTCACGTTCGACTCCCAGACGCCCCCGAACGCAGGAGCGCCCGGCTCCCATTCGGGATGCCACCAGCCGTAATCCACGTTCACAAGATCGTCGCGCATGCGCGCGACGGCCAGCACGAAGCAAGCAGAGCCGTTGTCGGTGGCAACCTCCACGCAATCGCCCGGAGCCAGCCTCAGGCGCTCGGCCGTAGCCTCGCTCATCTCGGCCACCGGGTACGGCGACTTCTTCCTGAACGATGCGTTGTTGAAGTACATCGACGCGTTGTAGGGCTGCTTGCGCGAGCCGGTTATCATCGCCACATGCGCCGCCCCCTTCGCCCGGGCGTCGTCGAGCAGTTCCTGCGAGCACAAGGTGATCGGCCTGGCCGGCGTGGGCAAGCGGGGGCCGCCCAGCCGCGGCAACAGCTCGCTCGCCAGCTCCACCTTGCCCGTCGTGGTTGCGAAGCCCTGAGGACGACCATCGGGGCCGAGCAGCTCGTGCTTGGCGTACGCGGGCTGCTGCCAGTACGTGCCCAGATCGCAGAACGTATCCCAGTTCACGCCCGCGCGCGCAAGCTGCGCCGCGAAGGCGTCGGCCAGCGTCTCTTCGGGCCACGCGTCCTTTTGCCCCAAGCGCAAGCCCAGCTCCCGAAACACGTCGTAGTCGCACCGTCGCTCGTAGTAGGGAGGCACCGCGGCGGGACCGCCGTAGCCCATGTTCGCCACGCCGCCGTGCACCTGCAGCACGGGCCGCTCGATGGCGCCGGCGATCGGCAGAACGTAGTCGGCGATGCTCGCGGTGGGCGTCATGTAGTAGTCCAGAACCACCAGCAAGTCCAGCCCCGTGAACGCCTCGAAGACGCGATGCGTGTCGGCGTACGTCAGAAGCGGGTTCGTGGCGTTCACGATAAGCGCGCGCACCGGGTACGGGTCGCCGACCTCCATGGCGCGCAGCACCAGATGCGGATGCGCCGAGGTCAGGTAGCGCTCCGGAAGCGTGCGTCCCAGCCGCTCCGTAAGAGGGCGAACCAGATCGTAGCCGTCGAAGCACTGAAGCGGGGTGTGCGGCGTGTTCAAGCAGCGCGCGCGATGCTCCGGCTTCAGAGCGTCGGTCATCTCGAGCTCCATCTCGGAAACGAAGTCGGGGGCGTCGGCAAGAACGCAGGATCCCGGCTTGTCCACATTGCCCGTGACGGCGCGCAAGCAGCAGATCGCGCGGTGCGTCGGCGCGACGTTCGCGCCCGCCTGGTCGATGCCGCGGCCCGAAACGAGGGCGGCGGCTCCGGCCTGCGCGAACAGGCGCGCGGCGCGCACGATGTCGTCAGCCGGCACATCGCACACGCTGGCCACGTATTCGGGCGTGTAGTGCCGTACGCATGCGGCCAACTCGTCGTAGCCGAAGCACCAAGCGTCCACGAACGCGCGATCGACCAGGTTCTCGGCAATGATCACCTGCAGCAAGCCCAAGGCCAGCGTGCAATCGGTTCCCGGGCGAACGGGCAGCCACAGATCGGCGACGGCCGCGGCTTGCGTGCGCCGCGGATCGACGACCACCAGCGGCGCGTCGGACTTCGCGAACCGCAGCACGGAGCGCCAGAATGCCGAGTTGTCGGATTCCGCCGGATTCGTGCCCCAAAGAAACAGGCATTCCGTAACACCCGGAACGATGTCGGCCTCCACCGTCCACCCGAACGTCAGAGCGTCCATCCAGATGCGCGGGTTCCAGCAGATCTGCCCGATGCCCATGTTGTTCGGGCTTCCGAACAGGTTCATGAAACGATGCAGCGGCCAAAACGAAGCGTGCGGGCCGCCGATGGCGCTGGCAAGCGTTTCCGGGCCGTGCTCGGCAGCAAGCTCCTGCAACCGCGCCGCAATATCGTCGAGCGCATCGTCCCAGCTCACGCGCTCCCACTTCCCGCTGCCGCGCGACCCTGCGCGCCGCAACGGGTAGTTCACCCGATCGGCGCCGTCGAGGGCGTCCAGGTTCATGCGCCAGCGGCGACATCCCGCAAGAACGCGAGCATCGTAGGGATAGCGCGCAGGATCGGGGTCGATCTTCACCACGCGCCCATCCTCGACCGTGGCGAGAAGCGCGCAGCAGTATCCGCAGTAATGGCAGTTCGTAGGCTTGATTTCCGTGGTCACGAGATCACCTCCGGACTCGTTTCGACGCGCTGGCCAACGCCGGCGGCGCAAGCAGCCTTGGGCGCACCGAGAGACGCGAACGCCCGCGAACTCGATGCGCCCTCCACGGCATCAAGAGCGTCGTCGAAAAGAAACCGGAGTTTCATGTACGAATCGGCTCGACTCCAATCGATGCGCCAATCGTACAAAAGCTCCAGGTAGTGAAACGCCGAGATCGGCGCCGCAAACGTTTCCAACTGCAGCGCGCAGCTCATGCACGCCACCACGAACGCGCTCGATCCGGCCGCACGAGCTTCCTGGCCATGACGGCGCGCGGCGTCGTCGGCGCGATCGAACTTCCCAACCGCCCGCAGCAACGACCCGCAGCAGTACGAGCGCTTGCGAATATGAGCCAGCTCAACCACAAGGTCGGCGGGCATGAGCGCGCGCACGCCATCGGCGAATTCCCCGGTATCCCGATCAGGGCACGAGTCGTGCACGCTCGCGCGCACCTCGGAAGCCGCGACTCCCGTCTCTTGCGCCAGCAGGCGCCGAGCAACGCCTTCGTCGATACGGTAGCCCAGATCGGCCAGCACCGCAGGCAGCGCGACAGCCTGGATGCCGGCCGTACGCTCGTCGGCCGCAAGCGCGGCGCGCAGGGCCTGCACGCAATTGGGGCAGGCAGCCACGATGCGCTCGACTTCGGAGGAACGCAAACTTGCGCGCAGCTGCTCTTCGAACGAAGCGCGCACGGCGTCTCCGTCGGGTTCGTACGACAGTATCTTCCCGCAGCACAAAAGCGAGACGCCGTCGACGCAACCCGCATCCGAAAGAGTGTCGTACACGGCGTTGACCAGCGGCAATCCGTAGTTGATCAGCGAACAACCGGGAAAGAACACCGAAGAGCACGGGCGCGGATCGCCCGGGACGCGCTCAACCGCGATCTCAAGTTGCGGGAACCCACACGAAACAATGCTTCGCGCCAGGGCGTCTTCGAACACGTACTCGCTCATGCAACCCTCCCCCGTCCTCTCCATCGTCTATCCCCTCCGGTCAAAACCGCGCATCCGGGCTGCAGGCATCCTTGGAAGCCCGCAGCCCGGCGCGGGCGAATTTAGAATTGGTTATCGCCGTACGTCCACTTGGAAATGAACTCCGCGTCCTTTTTGGCAACGCGATTGTAGTAGCGGTTCTCGCCCGGAATCTCGGCACGATCGTCGGTGTTGACCACCATGAAGCGCAGCAGGCAGCCGCCGCACAGCACCAGGATGGGAGCCACAACCTGAGCAGCCGGCGAATGGCCGCCGCCCAGGTACATAAGCAGCGGCACCACCAGGCCCAGACCCACCATGCCAACCCAGAACAGGCCCGCATACGATCCGCGCACCCACCGACGAGCCGCCGCCTTTGCGGTCACGTTGCCGGCACCCGCGAACGACAGGATCATGGTCAGCAGCACGATGAGCTCGGCAATGACCAGCACGATGTCGGCCACGTGCAGGATTTCCAGCACAACTTCGGACACGACGAACGACTCCAGCGAAAAAGCCGCAGGCCAACCGCCGATGGACAAGACGATGGCGGCGCAGCCCGTCGAGATGGCCGAAATGGTGAACAGCACGGGAAGCGCCGGGGTCGCCCAAAACGCATGGGCTTTCAGCGTGGACAGCATGATGCCCGTGTACATCATGATGCACAGCCCGAAGAACCCGGCAACCAGCAAGGAGAAGTCGGCGGCGGGCTTCAGAAGATCGGACAGGCCGGCGAGCACGGGCAGCGCGTCGCCGACGAAGGCGAGAAAGAACACCAGCGCGAGCACCGAGGCAATGACCAGGAACGTCGCGCCCCATTTGATGATGGACTTCGACGTTGTCCACACCCTCCAGAACACGCCCGGCTGGCCAAGGTCGACGATCAGGAACACGCAGCCCAAGGCCACGCAGCCCAGGGCCACGAGCACCGGAAGCGCGAACACTTCCGCATGACCCGGAACCACGAAGCTGTTGAAGATAGCAGCCAGGAACAAAACGCCGCCAGCCAAGCCGCCCAGGAACAGGTAGAGGGCGATGGGGGGCTCCCAGTAATGATGCTTCATTATGCCTTACCTCCCAAATCAGGAATATAGTAGATCTGAGGCTCGGTGCCCAGCTCTTCGAAGAGACGCTCGGTCTTCACCGATCCGATAAGCTTGGAAACTTCGCTGTTCGGATCATCGAGATCGCCGAAAATGCGGGCCTTCTGATGGCAGGTCAGCACGCAGTACGGCTGCGCGGAGGGATCGAGCTGGCGCTTGTCGCGGCAGAACGTGCACTTGCGTACGAAGCGGTGCATGCGATCCTCCAGGTGCGAGGCGTCGCGCATGCCGTAGGGGCAGGCGTTCACGCACACCTTGCACGACAGACATTTTTTGGGGTCGACCCACACGGTTCCGTCTTCGTCTTGCTGGCTTGCGCCCGACGGGCAGCAGGGAACGCACTCGGGGTTCTCGCAGTGCATGCACAGCAGCGGCCGCCAGCTCTTATGGACGTTGGGCCAGGTGCCCTGCGCGCCCTCGGTAACCACCGGGTTGTAGATGATGTCAAGCGGAAGCTTGTTCCACGTACGGCAAGCAACCGTGCAGGAATGGCAACCGATGCAACGACGTTGGTCGATGACCATAACGTAACGAGTCATGTATCTATCCTTTCTTCCCGCTCGGCAACTAGTCTTCGACGGGGGCATACGACATGTCGTAGCGCTTGCCCGTCGCCTCGTCGATCAGATTTCCCGTGGCCGCGTCGTAGAGCCACCCGTAGTACGCGTCGTGGAACGCGCCGCTTTCAGGATCCAGCAACCAGCCGCTGTTCGGATCGTAGACGTACGGAAGGTCGCCAAGGACGGCGCAGCCCGCCTCCGCGTTCCAGGTCAAGTTCTCGGGAACCTCGAACGGGGCAGCCGCCGCACCGGGATAGCAACGGACGCCCGCCACGACCACGATTTCCTCGCGATCCATCGTGTACAGCTTGCCGGTCGCGTCGTCCACAAGGCACTCGCCCGCCGCGTCGTAGCGCCAGCCGGTGTACGCGTCGTGGTACGCCTTCGTGCGGGGGTTGACGAGCCAACCCGATTCGTCAAGACGGAAATGCGTGTCCTTCTGGTACAGGGCGTTGTTCTGCCACACCCATTCGTATCCCTCGGGAACGTCCTCGGGAGGCTGCGGCTTCTCGAACGGAATAGGCTCGCGTGCAAGCTTCTGGTCGCTTGGCATGACCGTGACGCCCGGCTTAACCGAAGATCCGGGGATGGAGAACTGGGTATCCTCCGGCTTGTACTCCTTGTCGAAATCGCCGCACTTGTACACCTTGCACATCAGGCCGCGGTTCGCCCACGATCCGCCCATCGGATCGCAGTGCTCGTCATCGACCGAGGTCAGCACGTTGACGTTCGACTCAAGGCACCCGAAGGGGTTGTTCAGATCGGCGGAGCCGTCGCGCTCGGGGAACCACCAGCCGCGCGGCGCGAACACCACGTTCGGATGGACTTCCGCCTCCACGTTGGCGCGCATCTTGATGCGGCCGCGACGCGTTTCTATCCAGCACCATTCCCCGTACTCGATGTTGAGCTTCGCAGCCAGTTCCGGGTTGATGGAGAAGTACGGATCGGGATACAGGTAGCGAATGCCCTGCATCTGGAAGTGCTCCGAATGGTGGTACGGCATGAAGCCGCCGCCCGTGGTGAGCACGATAGGGTATTCCGCAGCGATCTCCGGGGTGTCGATCTCGTTTTCGATACAGCCGATGTAGGTGGGCATGCCCGCGTAGCCAAGCTCGCGCAGGATGGACGAGTTGCACTCGACCTTGCCCGAAGGCGTCCAGAAGCCGCCGTTGGTCTTGAACTTGTTCTGATGCAGCGGCGGATAGTACATGCGATAGTAGTCGACGAAATCGTCGTAGCATTCCACGCCGGGCAGGCCCAAAGGCTGGAGAATGTGGAAGTAGGCTTCTTCCTCGGTCTCCCAAGGCCAGTTGGCGGGATCCTGGCCGCACGCAAGTCCCAGCTTGCGCCAGAACGTCATGTCGGTGTGGCGGTCGTACTTGGGCTGCATGGCGCGCTTCCCGCCCATGATCGAGTCGGTTGCGCCGTAATGGGTGACGATGGTGGGCCGCTCGAGCGCGCCCGCCGCCGGGAACACGTAGTCGGACAGCAGCGCCGTGGGGGTCATCCAGTAGTCCACGGTGACCAGGAACTCGCATTTCTTCAGCGCTTCGAGCGTCATCTTGGCGTCGCCGTACGAGTTGACGGGGTTGCTGGCGTTCACGATGAGCGCGCGCACCTGGTACGGGTCGCCCGTGATGATGGCCTTGAAAACGCTGGGGCCGTGCGCCTCGCAGAACCACTCGGTGGGCAGCGTCTTGCCCCACGTGCGCTTCGCGTTATCGGAGATAAGCTGGTAACCGGGCCACGAGGTGAGCTTGAACTTGTTGGAGCCGATCTGCTTGCCCTTCTGCTCTTCGGGCAGGCACTCGTTAAGCTCCATCTCCTCGTCGGTAAGGTAGTTCAAAGCGGGGCCGGGCATGCCGTCGCCGCCGGGAACGTCCAGGTTTCCGCAGATCGCACGTATAAGGGCGATAGCGTGGCTGCCGGTGGTGGAAGCGCGACCGATCTGGTCCCACGTGCAGCCCCACTGGATGCAGCCCGGCGTGTTCATGGCGTACAGGCGCGCGGCCTCGCGAATCTTGTCAGGCTCGAGCCAGGTGATGGGGGCGGCCCATTCCGGCGTGTACTCGGCGACGTGCTCTTGAAGCTCGTCGAAGCCGTCGCACCACTCGCCCACGAAATCGTAGTCGACAAGGCCCTCGTAGATGATGGTGTGGAGCATGGCAAGCGCGAGCGCCGCATCGGAGCCGGGACGCAGCGGCAGCCACAGGTCGGCTTTGGAGGCCGTTTCGGAATACCGAGGATCCACGACCACGATCTTCAAGCCGGCTTTCTGTAGGTCCGTGTAGCCGTTCATGCCGCCTAGCGTGGAGGCACCTGGGTTCATGCCCCAGAGGATGAGGCACTTCGCGCCCATGAGGTCGGTTTCGAACGGCGACCAACCCGCCACGCAGGTTTCGGCCATGAACGTGGGGATCCAGCACAGCAGCGCGTTGTGGAACCCGTTCGGCGTGCCGAACTGATTCAGGAAGCGGCGACGCGCCCAGTCGTCGGTGCGCGTGGTGCCGCCCGCGGAAGCTACCGCTTCGGCGCCGCTTTCCTTCTTTATCTGGTTCAGCCGATCGGCAACTTCTTGGATGGCCTGGTCGTACGGGATCTTCTCCCAGTTGCCCTCGCCCTTGCCGCCCACGCGCTTCAACGCATGGTTGATGCGGGCGGGGTGGTTGACGTGCAGCAACGCGCTGGTGCCGCGACAGCACAATCCGCCTTGGTTCGAGTAATCGGGATCGCCCTCGATCTTGATTACGTCGCCGTCTTTGACGTAAGCGAGCACGCCGCAGTTGGCATGGCAGAAATAGCAGAGCGACTTGACCATGGTGACACCCTCTTGATGGATGTCCACCTCGGTCGATTCGGTATCCGGGCACACAAGGCCCTTGAGACCGCTCGACGTCTTGGAAATCTCCGTCATCTACCTTCCCCTCTTCTTCTCGTCCGTTTTCCTCACCGTTTAACCCTGTCGTACCGTTCGCATGATTATGCGCGGGAGCTCCGCTTGGCATGAACGCTCTCGCTCGCGCGGATCATCCACGTCAGTGTATAAAACGCCCGTTCCATCCACATCACCCCGGAAGCTCTAAATTCCGCCAGCGAGTAAGCCCGCTAGTATTAGTTGATCGGACCTCGATTTCCGCGCCGACCGCTCGCCTGGGCATTCCGCGCGCTCCCGGGGACATGGCACGGCTCCCCCGGATCGAACCGGCGCAGCAGCAGTTCGTCTTCTTCAACCGCCAATCGGCATCGTGCTTCTCGTCTTCTTTAGTTGCTCGATGCCAACAAGTAGTAGATTAGATCTGCTAATTGATTATAACCATGCATAAAAGCATGTGCTACCCCGATAATGGATTTTTGCGCCCCCGACGATCCAAAAAAGAGGATAACGATGCAATGAATCCGCCCATATCGGGTACGGCTCGTCGCGGGACCCGAGGAAAGCCCGCCGCAAAAGCGATATCATGAAGCAGTGGGCACGACAAACAATCAAGGAGCAGCGATGGAAAAAGGGACGCATACGTTCACGTTCATGGGCACCGCCGCCGGGTGCGGCATACCGGCCTTCTTCTGCGACTGCCCCGCCTGCAACGAGGCTCGTCGGAACCCGCGCGCGCGGCGCGGCGATTGCGGCGTCATGGTGCGGGGCGCGAACGCCGACGGCTCGCCAGGCAGGACCGTGCTCATCGACACGCCGCCCGACGTGCGCCATCAACTCATCCGAGAGGACGTGCGCACCGTGGACGAACTGCTGTTCACGCACGCGCACTTCGACCACATGGGCGGCCTGGGAGAGCTGGAGTACCTTGTGCAGCTTGTGCGCAAGGCGGCGCTGCCCACGTACGGCAGCGCCGCGACGCTCGAAGGCATCGGCCGGGAGTTCCACTACATGACGGGCTGCCTGGACATGCGCGAGATTCAGCCCCACCAGCGCATCGAGCTGGACGGCGCGCGCTACACGGCCCTGCCGGTGACGCACGCGCCCGGCACGTACGGATACCTTATCGAAACCGAGGAGACCCGCCTGTTCTACGCGTCGGACACCGGCAAGCTGCCCCCTGAAACGGCCGAGCGCGTGAGAGGTGTGGACATCATGGCCATGGACGCCACGTTCTGGAAGCGAAACTGGTCGCCCGACGACCACCACAGCGTGCAGGAGTGCATCGAAGAGGGGTTGGGGCTTGGCGCCAAGACGCTGTACCTCACGCATTTGGCCATGCACTACGACGAGCCCGTCACGCTTGAAGAGCTGGAGAACTACCTCGAGCAGTACGACGGTCGCGTGAAGCCCGCCACCGACGGGCTGTCGCTTTCGATCTGACCCCGCTGTTTTCAAACCGCCGCCCCGAAGGAGCACGTATGACGAACCAACCTCTTCCCCGCCCCGCGAAAACTATGAAAGCCGTCGTTTGGGACGGCGAGAGACTACAGCTGGCCGATCGGCCCCGACCGCGCGTAGAGGCGGCCACCGATGCCGTGGTGCGCGTTACGCGATCGAGCATTTGCACGAGCGACCTGCACATACTCCACCATGCGGTACCGCGGGCCGTGCCCGGCACCGTGCTGGGGCACGAATTCGTGGGCGTAGTGGAATCGGTAGGCGCGAACGTTGCGCGCGTGAAGCCCGGAGACCGCGTGGCCGTGAACGTGGAGACGTTTTGCGGAGAGTGCTTCTTCTGTAAGCGCGGCTACGTGAACAATTGCGAACGGGGCGGCTGGGAGCTGGGATGCCGCATCGATGGCTGCCAGGCCGAGTACGTGCGCGTTCCGTTCGCGGACAACGGCTGCACGCCCATCCCCGACAACGTGACCGACGAAGACGCGCTGTTTCTGGGAGACATTTTGGCCACGGGCTATTTCGGAGCCGAAATAGCCGAGATCGAGCCGGGCGACACGGTGGCGGTCATAGGCGCCGGACCGGTGGGGCTGTGCGCCATGATGTGCGCGCGGCTTTACGGCGCCGCGCAGGTGATCGCGTTGGAAGTGGATGCCGAACGCAGGACGCTGGCCATGGAGCGCGGGCTGGCGGATGCGGCGATCGACCCCGCCGATGCGGCGACGGACCCCGAGCAAGCCGTGCGCGCGTTGACCGAAGGGCGCGGCGCAGACGCCGTCATCGAGTGCGCCGGTGCATCGGAAACGTTCGAGCTTGCCTGGCGCGTGGCCAGGCCCAACGCCGTGGTGTCAGTCATGGCGCTGTACGAGGAGGACCAGGTGCTGCCCCTTCCCCGCATGTACGGCAAGAACCTGGTGTTCAAGACCGGCGGCGTGGACGCGCATTGCCTGGACCGCGTGATGAACCTGATCGCTGCGGGGCGGTTGGACACCGGGATTTTGATCTCGAAGCGCTTCCCGCTGAACGAGGCGCTTGAGGCGTACCGCGCGTTCGAGGCTCACGAAGACGGTTGCCTGAAGGTAGTGCTGACTCCTTACGAGGAGTAGGGAGCGGTTTGGCGATCATGATGACGACAACCGCGAGCCCGACGTCGCGGTTCGCCACTGGGGCGTTTTCGCTGCGCCTTCACCCGAGCCGTGTCAATGCTGGTCTAGCACGGAGAAGTCGGTGCTTAGGTACAAAATCACCGGTCTGCGCTCTTGGGCAAGGGCTTTCGACAACTGTCGAATCCGCTGCATCTCGGTGAGCTGGCTCGTTGATGCAAGCGCACAAAACGAATGCAGGCGATGAGCAGATCCGGCAGCGCAGACCCGTGATTTTGTACCGCGAATGGGTCGGCCTCCATGGCAAACCAGCTTCCGGTACGCCGAGGGCTTCCACGACCGAAAGACAGGCGAGCGCGCTTGGCTACGACACGGTCCAGGTGCCCAGCAAGGCCAGGTGGTCGGTGCCGCTCACGTTGACGGTCTGCAGGGAGCCAACGGACATGCCGCTGTTCTTGGAGTAGACGATGTGGTCGATCTCGATCATGGGAGGCACCGGGAACATGGCGTAATCCGGCTCGGACGGGTACGTCATGTGGAAGCCCTCCCCCGCTTGCTGCGAGGCGTCCACCAGCGTGTCGCCGAGCATCTTGCGATAGCGCGAATGATCCCATGTGGAGTTGAAGTCGCCCATGATCAGGTATTCGTCGTCGTACTGGCGAAGCGAGCTCAAGTTGCGCAGGCTTTCGTTCCAGAATCCCCGCGTGCCCGACTTGGGCGACGTGGGATGCGTACTGACCAGGCGCACCGTATGCGACCCGGCGGTTACCGTGGCGGCGGGGGCGGCAGACCCCGTGATGGGCAGAATGCTCGAAGACGCGTCACTCATGGGAGCGAGCACGTAGAGGACGTTGACGCCGCCGTTGTCGTAGGGGCCGGGATCGCCGAACACGTGGTACGGAAGCAGCTCGTCGATGCCGGCCGCAGAGAGTCGCTCGATCAGCGAGGCGCTGACTTCCTGGAGCGCAAGGACCTCGACGCGCTGGTCGCGCACGATCGAGACGATCTGATCGGCATCGGCCAAGCCGTTCTTGGTGTTGAGGGTCATGATGCGCATGACGGTATCGGCAGACGTCTGAACGGGAACGGGCTCCACCGCCTTCGGCGCTATGCGCGAAGCGGGCAGGAAGAACCCTACGTGCCAGAAAACCTGGCAGACCAGGCAGAGCGCCGTAAGCACCGAGAGAGCTTTTCGCCTGGTGAAAGTCGCAACAAGAAGCATGGCCGCGCTGGGAATGGCGAACCACGGAACGAACGCCGCCACTTCGGGAATGAGCCTCCCGTTGCTGAGGACAGAAGGCGCGTACCGCGAAGCCATGCCGACGACGAGGAAGGCCGTCAACGCCCACAAGAGAACGCTTGCGATCGTGCGCCCAATAGAGTGCCTGGGTCGTGCGTTACGAGCAGCGTGCTGTCCTTCGTTCGGCTCCATAGATCCCTCGCTTTCGAATGGCGTGCGCGGAAAGGCCAATCTATCACACTTCGACAAACGACACAGCATCGGAGACATCATGGCTCCCATCGTCTCGAACGACCTTAGACCTCCGTAGAAAGACTCGAAACTCGTACGATGCATTTGTTCATATGACGGGTTGTTATCAAATAATGGGATCAGTATAGTAACGCCCTTGGAGAATGTCGGAGATGATGTCCGCGACAGCACCATCGGAAAGAGGATCGTCGTCCACAACCCAAGCAAGAAGCAGGTTCGTCAACCCACCCGCGAGAAAGGCATCGGCATATCCGCGCGTACGTCGAGGGTGCTTTCCTTGCACTTTCTCCGTTGCGAGAGAAATAGCACACAGAAGTTCATCATATACGAGCGCATCAAGGCCGTTACGATACAGCATGCAAAGAAACGTGCGATCTCGTTCGAACGGAAGCAGCAGATCGCGAACGACATCGGACAAATCTACGATTTCACGCTTGTCGATGTTCTCGAACCCACGCCTTAGCTTGATGCGCAAGAACATGCGTATCACCTCGTCTTTTCCATTAAAAAGCTGGTAGAAGGTCTGCCGCGATACTCCAGCTTGCGCGCAAAGCCCCGTAATGGTGATCTTTTGATAAGGTCTAGATTTCATAAGCTCGTATAACGCCCAAGCTAATGCATGTTGAGATTTGAGCGCCGATGGATTTTTTCCAGAATACATGACGGATTTCTTTCTTTGTCAGGTTAGTGACACCGCGTGCTTTGACGCGGGAGAAAGCATCCGATAAAGTCTAACAAATGTCAATGTTACGACTTGTTGATGGCGCCCTAGAAGGCGCCATTACTGCCGAAAGGAGAAGCTCACTACATGCATCAAAAAGTTCAGCCTCGTTTCATGGCCACTTTGGCGGTTTTGCTATGCGTAAGCATAGTGGGATATTTAGCCCAAACCATCTTCGCTACTGGATTGCCTATTTTCATGGACGAATTTGGCGTAGACTCCGGTATGGCGCAATGGGCGTCCACCTCTTACTCGATCGTCTTGGCAGTCATGATTCCCCCCACTGCCTACATTACCCATCGGTTCACAACCCGCCAGGTTCTTCTCAGCTCTCTCGTACTGCTTACCGTCGGTTCGGTAGCGGGTTTTTTCGCGCAAAGCTTTGCAATGCTCGTATTAGCACGCGTATTGCAAGCAGCCGGTACAGGAGTTTTATACCCTTACCTCCAAATTGCCATTTTCAAGGTGCTCCCGCAACATCGCTGGCAGCTTGCCATGGGCGTTGTTGGATTGGTTATCTGCGTAGCACCCACCATAGGGCCAACGCTAGGCGGCGTGCTGATAGACTCGCACGGCTGGCGTTTCGTGTTCGCCATGCTGGCTGTTGCAAGTTGCGTTATGACCGTAGTGGCTTTCATAGTCGCACGCAACCTTACAGACAGCGAAAAGAGCGCTCTTGATTTCGTCTCTCTTGCACAATCGGCCATACTCTGCGTGGGCATTATCGTCTCGTTTTCCAATATAAGTTCATTTGGCGTGACGAGCCTATTCGTATGGGCGCCTCTCGCGATCGGCGTGTTGACTGCCGTCCTGTTTGTTCGTCGCCAGAATAGGCTTTCACATCCTTTTTTGAACTTAACAGTATTCAAAAATCAGCGCTTCAACATGGGAACGCTCATCAACGCTCTTATGAACTTTGTCAACTTGGGAGTCACGTTAGTTGTTCCCATTTACGCACAAAGCATGTGTGGGTATTCTGCAACACTTTCCGGCATGCTCTCGCTTCCGTCAGCCATTGCGATGGCAGTGTGCAGCTTGTTAGGCGGAGTTCTCGCAGAAAAAGTGGGTGTACGACGTTTGACCTTGATTAGTAGCGCAGTTCTTTGTGCGGGACTTGCCGGTATGGCATTCTTTGATTTCGAAACACCCGTTTGGGCTATCATGTTCTTCCAAGTGCTGCGCGGCGTGGGCATTGGCCTTTCGATGCAGGTCTTGACGACATGGTCTCTCGAAGCCGTAGATGATCTAGTAGAAGACGCTGCTGCGGTAAACAACACCCTCAAGCAAATAATCGGCGCTATGGGGTCTGCCGTCATGGCGGTGCTGCTCTCGCTGTTCGCAGGCGGAGCCGTCCAGGCGAACGAAACGTCCATTGCGGCTTTCCAGATGACGAACTGGGTTGGCTTCGGCTTGGCCGCCGTCTGCTTGGCTCTTTCGTTCATATTCGTGCGAACTCGAGCAAACAACGAAAATACAGCTTCGAAATCGCCTTCCCCAATTGAGGTTCTGATAGACAGAAACCCTTTGTTTATCTCGGAAAACGCACCTGTATCCGATCTTGTTGAACTCCTGGTTGCCAATAAAATCAACGGTGTTCCCGTACTGGGATCTGAAAGGCGCGTAACGGGATTCGTAACCGACGGCGACCTGCTTAGCTTCACGGGCGCGCATACTGCACTCACGGTCGACGCAACGTACGAAGTACGCGAAATACAGGATACTAAAACATTTGCCGAACGATGCAGCGCACTCATGCAGCTGCAGGTAAAAGATATTGCAACGAAAAACGTGATTTCGGTAGAATCGAATGCCACTATAGACGAAGTGTTCGCAGTCCTCAGTAAACGCAAAATCAAGAAAATTCCCGTCATAGACGAAAATCTGCTAATTGGCACCATCAGTCGTGACGAGGCGGTACGACACCTTATGGATGTTATGGTTGATCTAGGCGCAAAGCAGCAAGCCCCGATCAAAACCGAAAACAAGTGTTAAAACAGCTTCCGCACTAATGCACGAAACGACTCAGTCAGACCACCCTGCGCATCATCGACGCTGCTGCCCCCATTTCAAGTCGCCTAAGAACGAGGTAAACCTCAAGGAGGCCTACCTCGTTCTTCACAAATTCTGGCAATCTTTGCATTTTGAAGTGGAGAGAACTTAGAAACCTCGAACGAGCCTCTAAAAGCTCTTAACATACTGGCAAACGCATTGCCAATGAAGACCATAACGATACGCATGCCAACATCGTGTTTCGAGCATCATCCCCAGAGATCGCGCTCAGAGTGTTGACGTCAGGAAAATATGTTGGCGACGGCAGTAGCCTCGCAATGGGCGCTGCAGATGCAAGCTAACCACGAGCGTCAGCGAAATTGCAATGCCGAGGCACTCCATGCCCTCGTCAACAGGAACATAGTCGATGCTGGCCTTTCGCAGTACCAAATCGAGATTCAGCTCGCAAGCCTTAACGCGAGTGATGGCGATTCTTGCCGTTGCCGCAAAGCACGCACACGAAAATACCATGCCCCTCGTGCTGATTCCTAGAACTTTTTGTATGATGGATTTTTTGTTTTACCACATCTTTCTTCCATCCTCTTCATGGTCAAAAACAGCAGTCGCAGCCATTAAGCCGCTCTAAAGAATGCCTATCCCTTGCAAAGTTTGTGGCTATTTTTCGCCATAATTCTCCTAGCATAGAGCAGCGTAACGGTGTTCCACCGAGCGGTCCTTGCACAAAGGCTGCCAACAGAGACGTGAACTACAGCCTGTATGGAAACAGGAAAAATCTTGCCACCAATCATCTATCCATGCGACCATTGAGCAAAACGATACATCGACCATGCAAGCCACCAGCCCAAGAGGAAAGAAACAGTAGCCACTGCGTTTGGCGACTTATTGCTCACAAGTTTCGCACCATGTCGCGATATATAACCGAAAGCTCATGCGCCTTCGTTCTACTCTCGTAACCGTGGTTGCAAAAACGCGAAACCGGCATGATTCCCAGCAAAGAATTAGTGACGAACATTTCGTCTGCCGATATTGCATCATCCACGGTGACGACAGCCTCCTCAACATCTGCGTGTTCCATCACAAAGCCCCGCATGATGCCGGGAAGAATACCCTCCGCAACTGAGGGCGTTATAACTCGACCGTCGCGAACGATGAACAGATTCGTAGTTGCCCCTTCGCAGAGATGGCCTTGGATATTACAGAACAGAGGCTCGTCTATACATTGTTCGCGAGCCCTACGCCTTTCATAGACGCAATCGGCATAGTTCAGCGTTTTGTGAAAAGTAAACGGAGAAGTCTCGTTGCGGCGCACAGAACTTACGCTGCAGGAAAACCCCTTACGATAATCCTCTCCGACATACGTGTTGGAGCGCAAGGCCACCACGAGATTATGAGACGTGACCGTGACTTTCAATGCCTGTCGCTCCGGCGCATCGACTGGCCGAGAATCAAGAGCCTGCCGTACGCGCTCGAGTACACGCTCCTTGGGCACATCAATGCAGAGAAAGCGCAAGGCCTTGTCTAGACGATTCAGATGCTCCTCGAGCAAAACAGGACGGCCGTTCTCCACCGCCACAGTCTCAAAAGCGCCGAAACCGAAAAAGAAGCCGTCGTCGGCCGCCACCATATCGCTCATCTCGTTTCCCGTTCTTCAATAGCCAATGCTTCCAGCACCGCCTTGGCCTTTTGCAAGGTTTCCTCGTATTCGAAATCGAAATCAGATTCCACGGTGATCCCCCCGCCGACGCCTAGATACGCTGTTCCGTTTTGACATACCGCCGTACGGATAGCAATATTGAGATCGCAGTCTCCGTTTGCAGAAAAGTATCCAATAGAGCCCGTGTAGAGGCCGCGGGCATCTCGCTCAAGCTCGTCGATGATCTCCATAGCGCGAATTTTCGGCGCACCCGTGATGGACCCTCCCGGAAACGCCGATTGTACGAAACGCAACGCGCTTTTGCCAGGCGCCAGCACTCCTTCCACAGTCGCCACAAGCTGAAACACTGTCGGGTAGGCCTCGACGACAAACTCCGGATGCGCGACGATAGTTCCCGGTGCGCATGCGCGAGCCAAATCGTTACGCTCCAAATCGACAACCATGAGAAGCTCGGCATTATCTTTGGAACTTTCGGCAAGATCGGCCTTAAGCGCCTCATCTTCTTGAAGCGTTCCCCCCCTCTTGCGCGTTCCTTTGATAGGACGAGCAAGAACGTGCCCGCCCCGTACCTGCAGGAAGCGCTCCATGCTCGCACAGCAAATCTGATAATCCGTCGCGGCATCGCCCCCCTGCCCGCATAGATACGCTGAAAAGGGAGCAGGATTATGACAGCGTAGGTAACGATATGCATCGTAGGGGTCTGCCGGGGCCGAGGACCTCAACAATTGCGTCATGTTGGCAACGTATATGTGCCCGTCAACCATATAGCGCACCATGCGGTCAAGGGCGGCGCAATAATCGCCGGCACTGAAAGAAGCATCAAAGCTCGCCTGGCGCTCGTGCTTTAACGGCGTAGGCGCCGGCGTGACCTTATGCAACAATCCAGTCGCCCATGCAAGGGCATCACCATGGCTCATGCGAACGCCCTGTGTGCACAAATACAGCTTCTCGTTCGCAATATCTTCCACAAACAGCAGGTCATAGAAAGAAAAGGAAGCCTCAGGAATGCGCTCGCGCGGCAAGTGTCGCGACGCAATCTTGCACGCCTGAAGCCCCATGCTATACCCGAGATAGCCTAAAGCGCCGGAGATGAGAGGGAGCCCGGTGGTATTGGGCGCCGCAGCATCATCGAGGTAGGCGCCCAATTGTTCAAAGAACGAGAGGGGGGACGCAGCGCCATTGACGTAGCAACTCCCCCCGACTTGCTCGACGGTGGCATACGGCATCAGCCCCACCAAAGAGAACCGTCCCTGATCGCTCTTCTCGGAGGAGTCAAGGAAAAGCGCTTGAGGCATAGCCTTAACCAACTCGAACAGGTCAGAAAGCGGTTTATAGAAGCGAAATACATGAACAGCCGTGGCCACGAGTCCCCCTATCGCGCCGTCTCGCAGCACACCACAAAACGAGACAGAAGCTCATGCCCATACTGGGTTCGCGCCGCTTCGGGATGGAACTGCACACCGTACAGCGGCAGTTCTCTATGCCGCAAGGCCATGATCGCGCCGTCTTCGGAGCGCGCGTCAACGGAGAAAAAATGGGGAAGCTCGTCATCGTCAACCACTAGAGAGTGGTAACGAACAACCTCGAACGTCTCGGGCAAAGCCTTGAACAATCCTTGGTTGTTGTGTCGAATCGCGGTAACCTTTCCGTGCATGGGACGCTTGCCCCGAGTCACGCGCGCGCCGAACACGTCAGCAATTACCTGATGGCCTAGGCACACTCCCAACAAGGGGATGCGACGACGCGCAGCCAGCCTCACGATATCGCCGCAGTTGCCGCATTCTTTGGGGCTTTTGGGCCCAGGGGAAACCACGATGCCCCGAAGAAGGCCCGCATCATCCATGTCGCGCACGGTCTTGGCGTCGATACCGTCATTCTCGTACGTGTCCATGCGAACGCCCAGCTCACGAAAATAGCTTACGAGCATCTGCGTGAACGAATCGTAATTATCCAGCATCAAATACACTGCTTGCCTCCTACGCTCCTCCGGCAAAAAACACTGCCGCAAAAGAAAAACTGCCACCCATCCGCCGTCACCGGCGAATAAATGGCAGTTTTCCCACTTGTTGCTTTGGGACACACCCTCTGTTTCAACAGATTGTACCCGTTTAACAAGTGCTTGCAAGAAAATACTAGGAGTTCCCCTCGCAACGCCCGCCATACACGAAACGTCCACACTCCCCCATGGAGCTTGTCTTGCTTGATTCGCGTCGACAGTTATGGTCGCAGCTTTCCCTTATATCGCTCCGTCTTTTTCAAGCTGATCGAGGCAACCGGCTTCTAAGATTCAAGATACGTTATTCGCTAGCCCACCGTTTTGGTTGCTAGATTCGTTTGAGAGTGCCTCCATTTGCATCCCGAACCCACCTGACCGATCATCAATTCACCACTTCTCCGGATGAATTGAATTTGCTTCGGCCCCAATGACCCCATTCAACCCAAAGGCGTCAAAGCCACCTTTTTTGTCCCTGCTCGCGAAACGCCTTAGCCCATAAACCCACTAAAGCCGCGATCGAGTTCATTAAACCCAGCTCAGCTTTAGGGGGGTCGCTTCGCGCGGTTCTCTTTATTTGGCCGTCAAAAAAAACAATCAGACCTCCGCCTTGACTGCCTCGGCCATGATGTAGCCGTAGTTCATGGCAGCATCGAATCCCATCGCGTAGACGCGGCCGTCCTTCTCTTCGATCGAGCCGCAAACGTCGCCGGCTGCGTAAAGGCCCGGAACGGCGGTGCCGTCTTCCTTCTGCACATGGCAGCTCGTGTCGATCGCCAGACCGCCGGTGGTGAGGTAGAGCGTCGGCTCGCAGGAAACCACCCAGATGCCGTTGTAGGTGTCAAGGTAGGGAAGGTTCTTGCGCCCGAACTCGTCGGGCTCGCCGGCGAGCGCATGCTGGTTGTGCGCGTCGATCGTCGCCTTGAGCTCGGGCAGCTCGAGCGCTTCGGCGGCTGCTTCGACGGAATCGTAGTGAACCATGTCGCCGCGGTCGACGAGGCACTTGTAGATGTCCATCGCGTACGTCTCGTTCTTCATCGTGGTGATGTAGCCCGACTCGTCGGTGATATGGAAGAACCGGCCGCCGTTGTCGGGGTTGCGCAGCGCCTTGCTCATGACGCCGTGGTTGTCCGACATGATGTTGCCGAACTGTTTGCCGCTTCCGTTGACCATGATGCCGGGCGTGGTCTGGTACAGGAAGGCGATCTCGAAACGGGAGCCCGCCTGCGCGGTCGTGGAAAGATAGGCGCCGAGATCGCGCCCCATGCACTCGACGGCTGCGCCCGCCTCGATTCCGAGCTTGATCCCATCGCCGGTGGAACCCGGCGCGCAGTTGAACTTGTACTCTTCGTAGCCAGGGTAGTATTCGGCGATCATCTCGTTGTTCGCCGCGAAGCCGCCCGAGGTGAGGCAGACGGCCTTTGCCGAGACCTCCCAGGTGCTGCCGTCTTTGCCCTTGGCCTTCACTCCCGTGACGCGGCCTTCGGCGTTCTTCACGAGTTCGGTCACCGGCGTGGCGTACACGATTTTTCCGCCAAGCGCCCCGACGCGATCGACGAGGTACTGCATGGCGTACCCGCAGCCGCCCATGTAACAGCCAGGCGCCAGGTAGGGCGTGATGCCGTAAGCCTTGTTCACGCCGAGGCTGTAGAAGCCCACGCCGATTTTGTGCATCCAGTCGACGAGCTTGCCGGAATTGTCGTACATGGCGGTCTGGTAGGGCATCTCGCCGTTGAAGCGATCGTTTTCGGGGACGATGTACTTCTTCATGACGGCGAGCATGGCGTCTTTGTTGAACATGGGGCTGTCGTCGAAGCGGCCCAGGCCGTAGTTGGCCTGCAGCTCGGAGCCTGCGGCGGCGACGCCCGAGTAGGTCATGGACATCGAACCGCCGGGGATGTCCTGCTTCTCGAACAGGATGACGCTCTTGCCCTCTTCGAGCAGGCGGCACGCGCTGACGAGCCCGGCGGTGCCGGCGCCCATGAACACGACGTCGACGTCGGCGGTCTGCGCGGCGCCGCCCGTCCGTTCGACGGGACCCTTTTTGAAGTCGGAAGCGGAGCCGCCCGCGCTTTCGATGGCGTCTTTGACGGCCATGGTGACGGCCATCGACGTGGTGGTTGCACCCGTCACGGCGTCGACGTCGAGGTTCTTGGTTTCGAGCAGCCTTGCGGCCATCATCGGGGCGGCTACCGAGCCGACGCCGATGGTATCGTCGCAACGCAGGACTTTGATGTTGGCGATGTCGCCGCCGGACACGGTGACTTCGGTGATCAGCTCGTTGTCGTGGCCCATGGCCTTCCCGATCCATTTGCCATCGGTGAAGCTGTCGGGCACCTTCTTCTTGTCGGCTTCCCCACCCTCGGGCTTATCTTCGGGTTTCTTCGGTGCAGAGCACCCGGCAAGTCCGCCAAGCGCGGCGAGCGAGCCGACTGCAAGGGACCCCTTGATAAAATTCCTGCGATCGATTTCCATGGCATTCTCCCTCCTTGAGGCGTATACGTGTAGGCGTCGTCCATATTCGCTGGATCGCTTGCCTCTGGGTAGAATACGTCCGTTTTCAAGAGCCGGCATCACCGAATGTCGGTGCATTTGCGAATGAGGAAAATTCATTGATTTTGGGTTAGATGCTACCTTTTCCCCAGTTCGGAGCGGTCATACAAAAAACGCGGTACAGCTTGTTCCCAGCTGCTTAACCATTTTTTCGAGAACGAATCATGCCAGTAGCATTAAAATACTGCACGGAGGTGGCCGATGGGTACTACGCGAGAGACGAGGGTTCTGTCCGCTGTTGGATTTGGATTGGCCAAAGCTGCCACATCACTTGCCTACATGACCGCAATGGGATCGGTTGCATCCAGCATCGGATTTGTGTCCGAGCTTGATTTCATGATTGCCATGAATCTTGTTGCTTGCGCGACCGGCCTTGCCATAGCATGGCTTGCTGGCAAAGGAAAGCTTGCTAGGAAAAGCCTTTCCCAGGTTCCTGCCGTCATCATATTCGTTGCAGGCTTGTCGCTGAATTTTATCTCGGGCCCATTCGCACTGCCCCCGGTCTTCTTGGCAAAACTGCTTGGTGCATTATGCGGGTTTTCAATAACAATAGCTTGCGCATGCTGGCTTGAAGTGCTCTCCGCTCAAGACAGCCTCCAGCATTCGATCAACCAAATCGTCTGCGCGCTGATCATCCAGGGAGTACTGGTCGCGTGTCTTTCCTTTGCGCCAGCAACTGTCGTGAGGATAGCGGAGATTGCCTTTTTCCTTGTTTCTTCCTTTCTGCTTCGAGCAGTCCGGCGAAATATCCCGGCAACAGAGCACAAAACACCCCCCGAAACACGGCCAGACCTGCGTTTCGAGTTGTTCCAATCTTACATTTGCCTGTTCGTGCTCGTCGGCGTCGTGGGGATTCTGCACACCTCGGTTCTTGGCTCTTCGACGGAGCACATCGTGGGAGATGTGAACATGTGGTTACCGCTTGGGGTTGCAACGTTTATTACGGCCATTCTCGCTTTCGCAACCGCTCGGCGCCCCAATCCTACAAGCGTCTATAAAGGCTGTTTTCCTTGCATGCTTGTGATTTTGTCGTTGTTACCTTTCATGGGAGACTTTCTTAGCTCTTTCACGGGGTTTGTCATGATCGCCTGCTATGACGTTTGTGGCATGATGTTCCTTGTCTTCATCGTCGAACGATCGCGTACCTTGTCTTACCCCAGCTATATTCTGTCTGGACTTTACTTAGGAGGTTCAAGCCTATCTCTTTTCGTCGGCTTGTCCATCGGGCTTTTGCTTGGGGCCTTAAGCGCCGATTACGGCTTGTCGCTTCTCACCCTTCTGGCGTTTGCAACCATCTACCCGCTGGTAACCGTGCTCATGATCGCAGTCCGAAAAAGCCGGGGATCAAGCGACAGGAACCAAAGCATGCACATCGCAGAAGCGGTAACAATGAAGAGCGTCGATGCCTCAGAAGCGCGTGCCGAGCACGCGTCTGAACTAGACCCCGCCGAAAGCGAAACGAGCATCGAGCAAAGGCTTGCCGTCATCGCCGAAGAAGTGGCACTCACGAAACGCGAGCGAGAAATCATGGCGTTTCTAGCTCGCGGACGCTCTGCCAGATACATTGCCGAAGCGCTTGTCATATCGGAAAACACCGTGTGGTCCCACATCAAGCGCGTGTATTCGAAAACGGGAGTCACCTGCAAACAAGAGCTTATCGACCTTGTGGAAGCCCCAACGGAAACAAGCCATAGCAGCTAAAACGCACGAACCCGGAATGCGACCACAGGCGACCGGCCCATGGTCGCGACCGATTTCCTGCCTGCCTACCCCAACAACGTAAAAGCCAAAGGTTACGAATCGTATTCGAGGAGAGACGCCTTTGCGCCTTCCCTCGAAGCGAGTGCTATTATCGAGCTGCGCACGACCTCTCGCCTCCATACTGCATGCATGGCAGGAAAAAAGCACGCACAAACACGGCGCGCAGACAAGGGCTTGCCGGATTGTCTCGAGAGAATAGAAAGGATTGCCATGTGCTCGGGTATCAGGTTCACGGATGCGTCGGGAAACATGTACTTCGGTCGTAACTTGGATTGGAGCTGCTCATACGGAGAGCATGTATGCATTACGCCCATTGGATATGCACCCGCATCCCCTTTCGACGCCATCGAGGAAACCCTCTACCCTGTTATAGGAATGGGGATCGTCGCCGACGACACGCCACTCTATTTCGATTGCGCCAACGACCAAGGTCTTGCCATAGCAGGCTTGAACTTCCCTGGCTTCGCACAGTACGAACCCGCCTCCGTCGACGGCAAGGTCAATGTTGCGTCCTACGAGTTTCCCCTTTGGGTAACAAGCTTGCACAAAACCGTCGACGAAGTTGAGGCGGCGCTGCAAAACGTCGCGATCGTCGACAAGCCCCTTAACGCCGATTTTCAGTCGTCCCTGCTCCACTGGATCATTGGAGATGCAGCCCGATCGATCGTCGTCGAATACACCGATCAAGGCATGCAAGTGTTCCACGACGATGTCGACGTCCTCACTAACCAACCAGGATTCGCCTGGCAGTTCGAGAACCTACGGGGCTATCTCAACGTCACCAGCGACGTCCCCCCTACGCGCACGTGGCGCGCGGCAACGCTTGAGCCCTATGGATCGGGCGCTGGCATGCGCGGCATCCCGGGTGACTACTACTCCCCCTCGCGCTTCGTGCGGCTTGCATACCTGAACGCAAATTACCCGCAGAAAAACTCCGAGAAGGAGAACGTTTCCCGCTTGTTCCGTTCCCTTGCGGGAGTCTCCATGGTGGAAGGCGCTGCGCGCATGTCGAACGGCGACTTCGAAATCACCGTGTTCAGCGGGGGTTTCTCGTCGCGCACGAACACGTACTACTACTCCACATACGACGACCCAGCCATCCGCTCTGTATCGCTCGATAATTACGATTGGCGCGGCCCGAGCCTCATCTCAATCGAACAATAGAAAAACATGCGGGGTGCTCTGCATAACGCGCCAATGCGTCGCCCCGAGGGCTCTTGAACGAATCGCTTTTTTTGGGGCGTGCGCCAGAGCGCAGGCGCACGCATTCGCATGGCAGGCATTCGGGATCAAGCCCCTAGGCTTTGTCCATGCCGAAGCCGTAATTTCGTTCAAGCAGGTCTGCGAGAGGCTCCCGCATCAGGTTTTCCTGCACATGCTTCTTGTCGCGAAGCGATCGCATGAGTAGACGGTTCCGTTCTTTTCAACGCTTGCCGCAGGCCATGTTGCACTGCGACTCCAAGATGCGCGAGATAGACTTGGCCATCCAGGACGGGTACGTGCTTCATCCCGTAAAGACCAAGACGAACGCGCTGGTGAAGAAGGATGCAACCAAGAACTTCACCTACCTTGGGGCATGACCGACTACGAGGTAGGGTTCGACCATGTCATCTGCCAGGCGCAAGGGTCCTATCTGCTGGCGAAAAATATGGAGGCTGCGCCCGTTTGGACGATATCACTCTTCAGGCTTACATGACCCATCCACGAGCTATTTTAGACATCCGAGTGTTTTTCTCATGCCTCGTTCTTGCCGCTGATCCCAAGACTTTTCGCCATCCCCGTCACTGCCGCGATGCCTCCTGCGATGGCGGAGCCGGCCAACGTGGCAAGCTCCTCCATGGGGAGCTCGGAATCGCTGTCCGCCCATTGATGGTAGAGCGCCAGCAGCCCCGAGCAGAAAAACGAAACGAAAAGCTCGAAGTACGGCCCCAGGTCCTCAGCCAACCCAAGAGCGTCCCTTTCCGCAAGAACATCTGCCATAGCGGGCCTGAGCCTCGATATGAGAGCATCGGTATCCACATGTTGCACCACAGCTGCCCTCTGATCGAACGTGGCAATGAGCTCGGCGCTGAGCTCCCGGAAGATAACAGGAACGTTTACGGAGCCGTCCTCGTCTGCCGCGGCAGTGGTCAGAACTTCGGCCAGGCGTCTCATCTCCTCGCGCAGAAGGCTGTCAACAAGACCGTCTATCGAGCTGTACCTCAGATAAAAGGTCTTGCGATCAATGTCAGCACGCTCGGCTAGCTCCTTGACGGTGACGTTTTTTAGACCTTTCTCAGCCAAAAGCTCCCCAAAGGCCGTCCTAATGGCTTCGTCGACCTTCCTCCTGCGCCTGTCGCTTCTGCTGCTCCCCGGCATATCGCTCCTTTCATTTCTTGATACAAGTCTACATTAAGGCTAGTTATGTAGATAAATGCTCACTGCGGCGCAGTGTGACCATTGTTAGTACTCGCAAATCTCAATACAATCCACAGTGTTGATAGCTCCACACTGTGGATTGTATCATGGAAAGAGGTTGGCATGAGGGCTGCTGATCAGATCAAGCGCGCGGCGATGATGAAGACCGTGGGGTACCTGCTCGAGGACCCGGATAAGAACATAACCAAGATCATGGACATGATCGACAAGGTGGCCCCCGAGGACCTCTTTCGCAACCAGCGCAATGCCTTCCGCACTGCCATCGACTCGAAGAACAACTGGTACCAGCTCATCATGCGCATTCTGGAGAAGATGAACCCCGAGGTTCGCGACGCACTGGTCAAGAACCTTGTCGTGGACGGTAATCTAATGGCCTGGCCCATCCAGGAAGAGATGCGCAAGAAGCACCGGTGCAACATTCCCTGGGCTATCCTGCTGGACCCTACCAGCGCCTGCAACCTGAGCTGCACCGGTTGCTGGGCGGCCGAGTACGGCCACAAACTCAACCTCACCTACGACGACATCGACTCCATCGTTCGCCAGGGCAAAGAGCTTGGCTGCCACATCTACATCTACACCGGAGGCGAGCCTCTGGTGCGCAAGAAGGATCTGATCAGGCTCTGCAAGGCGCATTCTGACTGCAGTTTCTTGTGCTTCACCAACGCCACCCTCATCGACGAGGACTTCTGTCAGGATCTGCTGCGCGTTAAGAATTTCGTGCCCTCCATCAGCGCCGAGGGAACCCGGGAGACCACCGACGCCCGTCGCGGCAAGGGCACCTACGACAAGGTGGTCGCCGCCATGGCGCTGCTGAAGTCCCACGGGCTTCCCTTCGGCATCTCGGCCTGCATCACGTCCCAGAACGCCGACGCCATCGGGTCCGAAGAATTTGTGGACTGGATGATCGAGCAGGGTGCCTTGTTCTGCTGGATCTTCAACTACATGCCGGTGGGCATGGACGCCCCGGCCGAGCTCATGCTCACCGTGGAGCAGCGCAAGCGGATGTACGGTTTCGTGCGCAGGATGCGCGAGGAGAAGCCGCTTTTCCTCATGGACTTCCAAAACGACGGTGAGTTCGTAGGAGGCTGCATCGCAGGAGGCCGCCGTTACCTGCATATCAATGCCGCAGGCGACGTGGAACCTTGCGTGTTCATTCACTACTCCAACGCCAACATTCACGACATGAGCCTTCTGGAGTGCCTGAAATCCCCGCTGTTCATGCAGTACTACGAAGGCCAGCCCTTCAATGACAACCTCCTTCGCCCCTGTCCGATGCTGGAGAACCCCGGATGCCTCGAGGCCATGGTCGAGGCATCCGGTGCGCACCCCACCGACCTGCACCAGTTTGAGAGCGCGGAGCACCTGTGCGGCAAGTGCCGCGACTTCGCGCGCGCCTGGGAGCCGGTAGCCGAGGAGCTGTGGACTGATCAGGACGACGCGCGCTACCCCTACCGCAAGGACATCTCGGTCCTCATGTCTTCGGAGGAACTGAACAAGTTCGCCAAACAGGGTCGTGAGCTGAGGAAACTGTAAGCCGAGGGATCTGCCCCTGTCGAGTTAACGTGTCCCAAACGTGTCATAAACCCGCACCGAAGATTCGTTCGATGTGGGTTTATGACAGACGCTCTATGATAAAGCGAAAACCACCTTGCCGGAACGAAGTTCACCGTGCTTGAGTATTTGCTCGCTTGAGCAGTGCCAGTATTCACTTTGAGCAACCGAAATACTCAGCTTCAGCAGCGGCTGCCGATGCGGCCAGCAATGGCAGCCCACTTTCTGCCCCTAGCTTGCCCTCCTGCACTTGGCGCGCATGTTCACGTCGCCCATTTCGATTCAGGTCGCGTTGCGGACGATCCTGCCTAATGCGAAGTAATGCATTAGACAGGTAATGTGAAGCTTCACATTACCGATCGATGACCGCATCAGCGATAGCTCCTTCCCCGAACTTGGGATGCCATGCGCTGAGCGCAAACTGCGAGCAGAGAATTGAAGACCTTTGGCGCTGCCTGCTCTCGACAATCTCTAGAATCTCTCGCGCCCCTTTAGCTCTTGCCGCTTCCAACAGCCAGTCGTCAATAATCAAGACATCGCACTTGATGTGCTTCTTTTTGGCTGTTAGCCACTCTTCGTCACGCTCGGCGACAAGCTCGTCAATCATCTCCGGCAATCTCGCATAGCGTGCCGAGTGGAACGAGCTGCAAGCAGCAACGCCTAGAGCGCAAGCAATCCAGGTCTTTCCGGCACCTGACGCACCTGTGATCACGATGCTCCTTTTCGCCTTCACCCAGCCGCAGTTCGACAGTTCAAGTATCTGACTTTTATCGAGTCCCCGATCGCCATCTGGTTATTACACCCGTATCGGTACATCGTTCCAGACCATCGGTACGGCATTCCGCAGCATCGGCACAGTGATTCTGCCTAGCAGTGCACACCCACAAGATATTGACTCCAAGGGCCCGACTGCAATCGAAAGCAATCGGGCCCTTTCAGCTACTAGATACAGCTCGTTTCAATGCGTGTGTCGTATATCGTTGTCGCGGTAAACGGCTTTACGTCGGCAGGCAATTCGTTTCCCTGTGAGTACGGATTAGGATTACTGAGATCTAGAACCCCGGCGTGCCATCATAACGTGCAGGTTGCCGCAAGCTCAAACAACTCTCCGCATACTGAGTCGTTGACGTCCTCGGCCCGCATGTTCTTTGCAGCGAAGTCCACGATGTAGTCTTCCAGCTCGATCGGAACAGCCATCCAAAGATTCCTGCTGCATGCCTGCTGCAATATCTGCCGCACGGCCTCACGCGACAGCATGGTTGCTTTCTTTCAGATCGTCATCCTTGAAGCGCTCGCGCATCGAGATCCCACCTTTGATTTCGATGATGTACGCATTGTTCTTTATACGGTCGACCACCGAGTCTCCCGCAGGGCAATTGCCTAAAAGAACCGGCCAGCCATCAACAAGATACTGCGTGCAGATGATAGTGGACTTCTTGGCTCGCGTGCGTGCATCGACGACAGCTAACAGCTCGTTTGCTTCTTGGATGGTAATCGAATCGGAAAGCAACCAGTCATCCACGATAAGAAGCGGAAGTCGCTTCAGCGAGGTAATCTTCTTTTTGTGCTTCAATGGATCCGTACGAAGTACGAGCAGCTCGTCAACCATGTCGCGGTAGTTCAGATACTCCGCCTTAACAAATTGACGGCACGCTGCATTGGCGAGTGCCGACCCCATGAAAGATTTTCCGCCACCAGCCGCTGCTTGTATGATGATGTTGTGGCCCTTAGAGATGTAATCGCCTGTGGCAAGGCGCGATATCAACCCAGCGTCGAGTTCACGGTCTGAATCCATGCAAAGGTCTTCGAGGTGGGCATCGGGCTCTTCAAGATGCGCGCCCGATATGAGCCTTTCGATTTTCTCTGTCATCTTCACCGTGTAGAGATTGTCGATGAGTATTGCCACGTATTCCTGCGCGGTCAGACCCTTCGCCTGCCCACTTCTCTCAAGCGCCTCTGCGGCTTCAATTATGGCAGTAAGCTTCAGTTTCTTTAGTTGCTCTATCGTTTGCTGCTTTAGCATAATTTTGCCGTATCCTTCCAGCTGGTAGCGGCGAATAGCCCACGGGCTGCCGCCCGCGGGATCATCGAGCTCAGTGCTTTTGGCTGTATTCTCTATCAGGGTGTTGATGGCTTTGTAGCTCGGGTTCGCCAGAATCGAGAGCGCTTTTTCGCACGCGCTCTCGATTGCTGCTGATGAATGAGATGCACGCTGCTTTAAAAGCTTTTCGCACCAGCCCCATCCTTGCTCTTCGGCGAGTCCTTCGCTTAGGAAACCTTCGATTACCTTTGTCGTAGCAGGGCCTGTCTTAGCTGCCTCATGGCGATACCACTCGCTGTCGTGATCGAGGTAGTCGGCATGATGCTTTGCGCGGTGCTCAGGATTGGTGATCGGTCCGTCTTCGGGCATATGCGTGCGCTGACGAGCATGAATGGCAATACGCTCGCCCTCGCAATAAACCTCGACGGCATGCGGCGTAGTGCGGGCCTCGACCTCTTTGCCGACGAAGCGATGGGGAACCGAGTAGAGAACCTTATCGGCTGCGCATAAAACGCGATAGCTCTTTCCCACTTTGGCTTTTGGCGACCAAATCGCGCGTTCCCAAGGGCGTTCGGGCAACGGCTGCAAACATGGCTTCGTGCGTTCCAAGAACACTTCAGCCCGAGATGAAGCGCGCTTTTGAAAGGGTTTTGCGTTTAGCTCCGCTGCCTTTGCGGCAACGGCTTCATTGAGTTCGTCAATATCGAAGAAGCGCTGTTTTCGCAGTTCAAGGCGTATCTTGTTGGCGAACTTGTCAACAGACGACTCGACGCTGTTCTTACCGCGTGGTCGGCGAGGTGCGTGCGGAATTGCCGCAACGTTGTAATGCTCGGCAAATTCCCTGAACGTCCGGTTAAGCACGATCTCTTCGGAGGTATGCTTCGTTACGCCAGTTCGAAGATTGTCGATAACGACGATGCGGGGACACCCGCCGAAGAATGCGAAGCTGTCGGCCGCTGCTTGAAGCCAGCTTTCCATCGTCATATCGGGGTATGCGCGGACGAATACGTATTGCGAATACGGCAGGCAGGCCACGAATACCGGCACATCAGCGAGCTCGCCAGTATCGGGATTGCAGATGGTCAGCTTCTTGCCGGCCCAATCAAACTCTCCAATGTCAGCGGCGATGTATCGCCTGATGACGGCAATATCGTTGGCATCGCACCAGACATGGTATTTCTCGCAGAAGCGCGAGTATTGGTAGGGGCGCTTATCGGATTCAACCGCCTCGATGACGTATTCTTCCCACAGAATGGTCATCTTCACGGTTCTGTCGCGCGTCATTTCGTCGTAGATCTTTTTGTAGTCGATGGGCGCGTAGAGCTCGACTTGCTCAGGCTTTCCTCTTACCAGCTCATACGCTTCGGCGTCGGTAAGATCCTCAACATCCTTCCATCCAACATCGCGCTTCTTCGCGAGTTGCACGATGTCTTGCACCGTCGATCGGGCACAGCCGCAAGCGTCTGCAGTTTTCTGCAAACTCAAACCGCTGGCACGATGGCGGAGCACATCGCGGTAGCTAACACTACTCGTTAATTTTCTCCAATCATCGTTTTGCGACGCAGTCATCTTTGCTGCGTTAGCGATGATTTTGGAGAATGACGAGTATGCGAGTCAAATCAATATGTTGTGGTGTACCGATAGAGCGTAATGATGTACCGGTAGCCCCGTAACGGGTGCCGGTGAAATTTGGAACGATGTACCGATTTACTTGTAATAATCACTGACCCTTTGCGCGAAGCTCCAATATAAGCTTCGCTCTAATCTTGTTCGCCATAAACATCATTCCTTTCGTAGAATCGGCGACGCTTTTGATTCTACGAAGGTGGTGCTCGTGGTGATTCCGGATTGTGATGCTATGCGGTGCTCGGCGTGATTCTATATGGTGCTTGCTATGCAATCGACGGTGCTAATGCGTGCGAATAATCACTAGTCCATTTCTTCGGACAGAGTCTAGCATGCATCTCGCAAAATTCGCATGCTGTCTAGCCGCAACGTTTATCAGGGTTCCGAGGTGCTTCTCAGTATCAAGGGGAGCAGCGCAATGAGGCAACTCCGCTATGAGTAGCTTCCGGTTGGTTTTGCTCAGCTTAGCACTCACTGTTCTGAGCTCCCGCACAACAAGGTCCTTTCTGCAAAAACCCTAACGGTTGACCTCCCATGATCCTGATCGAGCGCTTCCCAATCTTGTGAGCACGCCACTTTCTTTGAGCTCGGTGAGGTCGCGCTCGATGCTACGCCTGGAGAAGCCCGTCTTTTCCATTAGCTGCGGGATAGTGACATGCGGGTCATCGGAAACAGCTTTAACAAGCTGCTCTTTGCGCACATCCTTGTCCGACTTGCGGATTGCGTAAGGCAGGATGGAATCGCGTATAGCCTCAAGCATAAACGCAACAAACGCCTCGCAAGATCCGGAGGCGTTCGACGCCGCTATTGCGGCGTAGTACTCTTGCTGACGCTGTTGGATGATGCTCTCGATTGGCGACCATTTCAAAACCGGGCGCCACTTGGACAAAAGCAAGGTATACCACAAGCGTCCGCACCTGCCGTTGCCGTCGGCGAACGGATGCACGAATTCGAACTCGTAATGAAAAATGCATGAGGATATAAGGGGATGAACCTTGGTAGAGGTAATCCAACCGAACAGATCAGCCATGACTTCAGGAACGTAATGGGCAGGAGTTCCGGCATAAATCAGAGCGTCTCCATCGTATACGCCGACGTTTTTCGATCTGAAATTACCCGCATCTTTGATGAGGCCGTCCATCATAACCCCATGGATGCGCAGCAAATCGGAAACATCGAAGGGGTCGATGGAGTCGATTAGCTCGTATGCCCGATGTGCGTTCTCGACCTCTCGAACGTCCTTGGCATCGCCTAGGACTCTTTTGCCGTCGATTATCGCAGTGACCTGATCTTCGCTCAGGGCATTGCCTTCGATGAGGAGAGAAGAGTGGATTGTTCGAATCCTGAGCTTGCGGTGAAGATATGGGCTTGTATTGATCTCTGATGACGGCGTCAAGGAGCCAACCAGCTCAGCAATCTCAAGGCTGAGGCTCTCAGTTTGCGAGGTTCGTTCGAATGGCGGCTCGTATACCGTGAGTACTCCTTTTTACCGCCATTGGCGGTAAAAAGCAATGGGCGACTGGGCTCTTGTGCGCAGCAGTGCACAGATGGCGCTATCGATGAAAGGCGCGAACAAAAGTGAAGATTCACTGGTTTTTTGGTGGAAAATAGGAAACACTCAAAGGAAATTTTTCCTAAGATGATATACCCGCAAAGCAAAGTACACTACCGTCGTTGTGAATAGCCTATAGGCTTTGCCTACGGGTTTTTAGCGGCTGCGGGTGCATGCGCCTTCAGCCGCATTTTTCATTTTAGAGGTCGCTGTGTCAAAGGCTAAGTTAAACGCGGTGGAGCAGGTCTCCTCAATGAAGGAAAATGGCATCACCTTCGATGGGTTCGATGATCTTCGCGCCGTTGAATTCCTTCAATCGCGTAATTTCTTCTTCAAGGTTAAGGCATTTGCAAAGAACTTTGATAAGTGGCGAAATGACGATGGAACCACAGGAGCCTATCTTAATCTCGATTTCCTGCATCTGGTTATCAAAATACGATGCTTCGCTCCGTGACCTTGTAATTAGGCTTTCGCTCGACCTTGAACACTTCATGAAGGTGAAGCTCAACGATGCTATTAGCGATGACCCAAAATGCGATGGCTACGATGTCGTTGCCTCGTTTATGACATTTGATAAAAACCGTAAACTAAAGCAGATGGCAAGCTCGATCGAGCGCAAAGCGATTGAGAGCTATTGCTCGGGCATTAGCGAAAGCCTTGATCGGGCGGTTCGCTTCCGTAAAAACAGGGATCCGGAACATGCCTGCAAATCGATTGGCGATGCGCAGGAGATGCTATATGAGCTCGTTAACGGGCAAGACATGCACTACATTCAGCATTCCATGGAGCATCTGTCTGATTCTGCCTACTCGCGCAAGCTTGCGTGCAAATACGGCGTCAGTGAACCCTTGGCCGCATGGAACTATATCGAGATGGCTTCGTTTGGAAGCCTTATCGGATTCTTAAAATACTACTTCTTTGATTACGGGACAGCCGTAAAGGAACGAAGGCGTAAAATCTATAAAATCGCTTTTGTTTCCCGCGAAAACCTTGCGCAACGCCGCTGCCCACAACAGCTGCTTACTGAACGGAATGCGGGATAAGCTCAGCAAACCAGTAGGATCGATCGCCGTAACCTTGAAGAGAGACTGGCATCTTGGCCCTAAGCAGGTTGACGCGACGAAGCGCGTCCCTATCGCTCACGACTTAGCTGCGCTTTTGATATGTTATGACACGATGGTCTCAGCGCCTGGGGTAAAGCGAGAGCGGTCGAACGAGATGAAGGCTTTGGCAGACACGCTGGATCTGAAGACAGGGCCGTTCTCCAGACGGCCCGAGGCGTACGACTGCCTGCGCTTTCTCTCAACGCTTCTGAGGACGTTCGCGCTTTCGTTCTCCGAAGCTGAAGATCAATGGAGCGTCGCGCAGTGACGATGACGGCTCGGTATAAGAACCTGGGCAAAACTTGTTGCACCGGAGCGGGCAAGGACTATCTGGTGGGCAGCATCGCCAGGCAGGCTGCCTACAAGAATCACTACAGCGCGCGCCACGTGATCTGCTCGACCTGTTGCTGAAGCGCGACGAATTGGCGGCGACTGAGCACTCAGGCGCCAAGATATCAGAGTAGTATATGCACTACAAACTTCTCATCTTCGACAAATAGCTAGCGAAGACATCGACGATGAGGATATCAATTTCCTGTTCGAGCTGTTCGAGCATCGCTATACGGCTAAGTCGACGGTGCGATCTAATAGCGTCGCGATCTACTGCGAACTGCGACTTCGTTGCTGACAGCCCCGCAGGGGCGGGATCGAGAGCCATTGGGAAGAGTCGGCCGCGCATGCCTCGCGGCTATCCCTCTAGCCCTAGAAACCCGACGGGCCTCGTCATCATCGACTTGTAGCTGCCGAGCCCCAGTTTGAGTATTCGCGCGCGTGGTGACCGCCGTTCGCAGCTAAGGTTGCCGGTTCGCCTTTTTCCCGTTCGCACGCATAGTTACCGCCCGTTCTCAAGCCGGGTTACCGCTCCGGTCGATTCCTGGTCTTTCCTTACTACAATCCTTGTCGTCAGTTCATCAGCTGCGTCGAAAACAGCCATCACTGAGCGCATCCCCATATTGCGACTCCGTGCGATGGCCCTGCGGGATTGCCCCATTGCGCGAAGCTCCAATATTAGCTTCGCTCTGATTTTATTCGCCATAAGCATCATTCGTTAGAATCGGCGACTACTTTCATTCTAACGAGGTGGTGCTTATGGTGATTCTAGCTATCGAAAGCGAGCGGTACTCGATGTGATTTTAGGTGGTGCTTTCTATGCGAATACCGGTGCTCTCGCGTGCGAATATTCAATCTCAACAAAACAACGCGAGACGGCGACGGCACGATACTTAATCAAGGCAAGTTGGACGATATCGTCTTTATGCGGCATACCGCGTTTGACCGCGCCCTTCAGGACATAAACGACCCCATCCAGTTAGGCATGGCATTTGCATGGTGCCTTGTCAATGAGCATGTTTTTTTCGACGGCAACAAAACCACCGCAACGCTGGCTCTTGATTTTATACTCACCCGGAATAACCGTGCCCTTACCGTGTCGACAAGCGACCGAGCGGTCATTAGCATTGCGAATGACCTGCATCAAAGCAACCTCAGCGCAATCATGACGGCTGCTCAGAACATTTCTGTCTTCGTATCGTAAAAAAGATGCTCTGAGACGGTGTCTAGGCGTTTTTCCGCAAGCACCGTATTGCCTTGCGGAATATCATGGGGTGGAAGGGGCGGTTTCTGCGCCGCTTCCACCCCATTGGGCATGTCTGACCGATGGCTTCGCCAGCTGATCGGCATCATCTCGATAGGAAGACCAGCCGCCGAGGCTTGCCTCAAGCTTGGTGTCGCGAGCCCCGCGCGCAAGTCGCATGCTCGCCAAACGGGCGAGGGCGAATCGCAATCAAGCCAGGGGAGCCGCCGCTAAAAACAGGCGATCCGGGATATCCGAGCCGCCTGCAAGTGAAGAACTACGGTTTCGCCATCGTCAAGGTAATCTTCAGCCCACGTTGGCATCCCCAGAGAGTCGTGACCCAGGATGGCTATCACGTTGTCGTACGCGTCCAGGGCGTCCATCACCATGATCCTATGTGATTATTTCGCGTTTTGCGTAGCACCTGTTTCGCGCTTTCCGTATCACTGCGCTACCTAGTCATTTCACTTGTTCCGTATCGCCTGATTCGCTCGTTCCGTATCACCTAGAACACGCTTTTCGTAGAATCGGATCGCCATGCAACCGATATGCGAAAGGAGTTTTCACATGGCAAGGAAGATTCGTGCGAAGCTGATAACGGAGCTTCGCGAGCAGGCTGCATCAAGGAGGGCGATAGCGTCTTCGCGGCATATGTCGATGGGCTCGGTCTGCGAGGTGTTCGACATCGCCGCCGAGCGCGGCATAACGCGGGATCGGATCAAGGACATGCCGGAAGACGAGGTCTACCGCCTGTTCTACCCCGACAAGCACAGGCATGGAAGCGCGTTCACCGAACCGGACTGGGACCGCATCCACAAGGAGATGGCGAGAGTCGGCGTCAACCTGCGCCTGCTGCACGACGAGCACGAGACCGAATGCAGGAACAGTTGCAGCATCGCCATGGACCACACGAGGTTCTGCAAGGGGTACGGTGACCACGTCGTCGCCAACAGTCTCACAAAGCGCATCGAACACAAGGCCGGGGTCTCCTGCGAAGTGGACTGGTCCGGGCCGACGATCGGCAGGGGCCTGGTCGACCCGACGACCGGCGAAGTATCGAAGATATACCCGTTTGTGGGCGTTCTGCCGTTCAGCCGGAAGGCATATTTCGAACCGACGCCCGGCATGGAGGAACGCACCTGGCTGCGGCGCCACGTGCACATGCACGGGTTCTTCGGAGGCGTGCCCGAGCGAACCGTGCGCGACAACTGCAAGACCGCCGTCGTCAAGCACCCGCGCGAAGGCGAGATCGTCCTGAACGACGCCTACGAGGCGCTCGGCGAGCACTACATGACCGCCATCATGTCCGCGCAGGTGCGCAAGCCGAAGCAGAAGGCGTCGGCGGAGGGCACCGTGGAGGATGCGGCGACATGGGCGATGGCGAAACTTCGAAATCGTGTCTTCTCGGACTTCGGCGAAGTCGTCGCTGCGGTGCGCGGATGCCTAAGCGAGTACAACGCCCATCCCTTCCAGAAGCGCGAGGGGAGCCGCGATGCGGTGTTCTCGGAAGCCGGGGCCGCGCAGCTGCGCCCGCTGCCGTCCGTCCGCTACGATGCGGCCCAGCGGGCGCACGACCGCGCCGTGAACCTCGACCCCCACGTCGTCTACGCCAAGAACCGCTACTCCGCTCCCCATCGCTTCGCAGGGTGCAAGGTCGATCCGCGGGTGGGCGAATCCACGATGGGAACCTGCCGTGCCGGGGAGCGCGCGGCGACGCGTCGCCTGCTTCCCTCATACGTTGCGAACTCGGCTCTGCAGATCCCGCCCGCATGCCGGAAGCCTTCCCCAAGCCCGAATCATGAACCACCCTTTTGAAGGGTGGTTCATGATTCGGGTGCGCTTCGCGCGCGGGCGGGCTCGCGATCCCTGAGTAAAGCAGTTCGGTAAAACTGAAAAATGTTATTTGGGAAGTGTTTGCTCCGTCGGTAATCCTGATTGCGATCGCGCTCGTCGCTGTCGGAACGAATCTGGAAGCTATTCAATCTGCCGTCTACGGTTTCTATTCCTATTTCGTCGGCAATTTCAGCTGGGTGTTCATCCTGCCTGATCCGGCGGCGCTCGCATTCGCTGTATGGGCGATTTTCGGTCCGTGCGCAAAGGCCAGGATTAGTGACAAGGACGCTTCGGCGGACTTCAGCTTGTTTGCTTGGGTAGCGATTATGTTCACAACAAGCTGCGGTGCCGGTTTGATATAGTTCACTACCGCGCACTGCTCCACATACTCTTTCGATGACCGCCTCGAGGGTTAATCATTGAGACTCATCGCGAACGTAATCGATTCCTCTGCAAAACCCAGTTTTCGAAACACCTTCAAAGAAGCCTGATTGCCCGTACGCACTTGACCGCAAAGGCGCTTAACGCCGGGGATGTTTTCCTTCGCCTCGTCCACAATCAGCTTGACAATCTGATTGGCGAATCCGTTTCCGCGCCATTCCGGAGCAACACAATATCCGATTTCAGCTTCCTCGTCCGAAACATACAGCTTTACATGGCCGACATCGCTTCCGTCGTGCACCATGATGTACAAATATCGAGCTGGATCTTCCAGTGATTCTGAAAGCCACCTCAGGTGCTCTTCAAGCGTTATCTCTTCACTCGAAAATGAATTAGCACGGTCTAGGGGATCATTGACCCAACGCAATATCAGCTCCGCATCATCCATTGTCGCCGGACGCAAATAATCTCTTTCGCTCATCTCGACTCTCCTGTCTTTTGTTCTAGCGCTCATGAAGCGCCTCGATGGCTCAAAAACAACCTCGCAAGCCTTTTTGATCCTTCTCCATCCACCACCTTTGCGGACGCCTTCCTTAACGACCTCCTCAATGCGGTATCGCTGCAGAGATCCGACAGTGCGGAGACGAGCGGGGTCAGGCTTTTACGCTCGTCTCTATAATCGCCGCCGAACAACATCGCACCCTCGCTGGAAAAGGAGTGCGCGGGTGCGTACTGGTCATCAGAAAGGCAGTAATTAACAGTTGGGATCCCGCATGCGCACAACTCATATAGCGTGGTTCCCGATGCGGAAACCGCAGCATCCATCGCACACATAAAAGTCGCCATGTCTTCGATTCCTTGGTGCACGACAACATTGTTGTCGTCTGACGCACGTTCCTCAAAGGCTTCAATATCTGGCGCAATGCTGCCAAGGACAAAGTGGAAGCAAACCTCATGTATCAGGTCCCCTTCTTCATCAAGCGCGGCAAGGATACGAGCAGCCATATGCTCGGGGTCTGCACCACCGACAAGTATCGCGACATTTTCAACCGACGGCTTGATTTCTGGCAGTACTTGGATATCGAACTGCTTGCGCAGCGGGGCGTAACTCGAGCCAAGCAGGAGTTCCGTGGTGCGGTTTTCGTACAGCCCTCGATACATATCCCGATTAGCCGAAACGTTGTAGTTGACCAAGATATCAACAGGCAGCCTGCGCGAACCGAAATCGTCGAAATATACGACCTCGGTTCGGCTAGAGAGACTCTCCAGATATTCGTCATCAACGTAATAGCTGTCAACGACAAGCAGACGACACTCCATCGTTTCCACAAGATGCAGCAGTCTAGGGAGCTCTTCGCTCATTTCATGATAGGAGCTATTCAAGCTGACGTAGCTATAGCCTCGCTCCTCAACATATTCGGCGAACTGCTTGTCCGCGCATATGAAAACCGGTTCAGCACCTCTTGGCGCAAGCTCATCCGCAACCGATAAGCATCGCATCAAGTGACCAAGTCCGACCGTTGCGTTTGCATCGACGCGGAAAAGTATGGGCAAGCGGGAGGCTGTCTCAGCTCTCAAATCTACCAAACCTCTCGAAGGAGCTGAAAGGCTTCCGCGTATTTCACGCCAACATTTGAGCCGCGATATCCAGCTAGGGCCAAGAGCTTATCCGGGCTCCGCGGATGAGGCTCCGAGGCGCTTTCGGACCGATATTTCGTCATGCCCTCAATCTTTGCCGCGATCGTCTTGCTGACATCAACGAAAACATTAGGCTTGAAAGGATCGGTGTAGTTGTAATTCCACTCAGAGGAAGAGGGGGTCTCGAACGCATAGATCCTTTTCACCGTATACTCACCCACTGGCCTGCACGCAGTCAGAACCGCGTCGCATGTGATTCGATGGTCGACATTAAGGTCCCCGTGATGGTGGGTGAAAATCGTATCCGGCTCATACTTCTCGATAAACTTGCTCACCGTCTTAATGACATCGAGTAGATCAACGCTATCCATCCTGTTGTCGGGGAATCCGCAGAAATCGATAGTGGAGTATCCGACGACCTCTGCCGCAGCGCTTGCATCAGACCTTAGGCTCTTCAGCTCGCCCATGTCGCATTCATCCCTAGTTGCTGCTCTTGAGGTCAGTCCCTCTGCCAAAATTAGCGCGTGCGCCTCGACTCCTTCGTCAACAAAACGACGTATGGTTCCCGCCTCACCGAGCAGCTCGTCATCTGGATGAGCCGCAACAACCAATATCTTTCTCATTGCTTCCCTCTCGATTAGCTCAGAAGATCTCGATGCTCTAGCATCGCTTTAAAAGGTTCAGGGTCGGATTTGCTCTGGTAATACAGGCAGCCAGCATTACGATAATCGTTAAGCCAATCCGCCAAGCTCGTATTGCCCTCAAGCACCCTCTTGCCGTAATCGATAGGCTCGACCATTGCCGTATAGTCGTCTGGGATAGGCTTGTAATACGAGGCGGGAATCGAACCCGTCAGCGTGGATTCAGCCCACAAGAGGGCGATTGGCATGCCGAGTGTGGTTGCAGCATAACTCCAAGTCGAATTTCTGAAATTAATTTCACTAAAATAGACGGCCCCGTCTTGGTCAACTAGGAACTCAGCAGAGAAGACCCCTTCAAACCCGATCTCCTTGAACATTGCCCGCATACCTGCATCTAAGTCGACCAGATCGAACCCATGCACCGTCATATATGGGCTGTAATAGCCCTTGATATTGTAATTGTACGTCGTGTACATGGGCATGAACAAATCCCGCCCCCTGTTGACCGAGTACCCATCAACACAAATCTCGTTACTCTTTTCGACGAACTTTTGGATCAGGACTTTCTTGCTTTGAATGCTTTCAAACGCCTTTCGAAGTTCTTGTTCGTTTTCGCAAATAAAAACGTCACTTTTCCATCCGCCATCGTTCGGCGAGATGGATTTGGTGATGATGGGATAATCGACGCCTGCGGGAACCACTCCCCGATTGGTGACAACGGTATCGAGTACCTTCAGCCCATTTCTCTCGGCACATTCGAGTATCAGCTTCTTGTCCATAAACGCCGTCGTCCGGCCATCTTCCCCAGCGTTAAATGCAATAAACCTGCCCTTAACCTCTGACCAGTTTTGATCGATAAGGCTTTGTATATCGTCATCCGTCGTCAAAACAAACGGCATCGGGGATACATCACCATAAACGGACATGAGCAGTTCATACGCCTCTTCGCACGAGTCGACATAGTGCACCCTCTCTATATATTTGCTCAACGAAGCCAGCTCGCATTTATGTTTTATGGCTATATACACGGGCCTGATACCACACTCCCCGAGAGTGCGAATAACTCCTAAGGGGTTGTAGTGTTCCATGCCGATGACAATAAACGTATGACTACTTACGCGCATTCCTTCCTCCATTCCATATTCAAAGGCCAGTAACGCTAGGCCAAGTCATCCCATTCAAGCAGGGCTCCAGCTTTTATGGCTTTGGCAGCAATCCTCCCGAGAATCGACTCATACGATGAAGGAGGAATCCCCGTTCCCGGACGCCTTAAGCCCAGATTGTTAACCGAGAACACCTCGCCTTCTTCAACATCCTCGACGACGACGACACTCCTCCTCGCCAGCGAGCGCATTTCCCGTTCAGCAGGAGTCGGAACAAGGTCAGGGCTGCCAACCATTTCGTAAGCTTCCTTGATGCTGGACGCCCATTCCCGAAGCTCATCAGGATCAGAGGCGAACCAATGGTCCGGTCCAGGGAAGTCGTGAGATAAAGTGAAGTGCTTTTCGAACACCTTAGCGCCGTATCCAACCGCAAGAACGGCCGCAGTGCTGCCTTGAGTATGGTCGCTGAAGCCGAGAACCACGTCAGGGAACCGTCTCCTCATCTCTTCGAGCTTGCTTATATTTGCGTTTTCCGGAGGTGTCGGATACTGCGAAGTGCACAAGAAAATGCAGAGATCGTCGTTGATCTCCGTCGAGGCATTAACAACTTGTTCGATCTCATCTCCATCAGCCATGCCGCAGGATATGAGCATAGGGAGTCCCTTCGAGGCATACTCCTTAATGAAAGGGATATTGGTGAAGTCGTCCGAGCCGACCTTAACCGCAGCGGTCCCCAAACCGATAAGCATCTCCAAGTCATGCACCGTCACCGGCGTGGATAAGAACGTGATTCCGCAGTTATCGCAGCAATCCTTAATCTCGCCCCACTCTTCACGCGAGAACTCGGTTCGCTTGAACATGTCGAACATGGACTCGGTGACTTCCTTACCCTGAGACTGATACGTATAGGTAATCTTGTGGTCAAAGATGAAGTCCTCTGTCCTGAACGTCTGGAATTTGACTGCATCGACTCCAGATTCGGCTGCAACTTCGATCATTTTCTTTGCAAGCGATATGTCGCCGTTGTGATTAATGCCAGCCTCGGCGATGACGAACGGCTCGCATCCGTCGCCAACAAGCGCGTTCCCGATATGAAAAGATTTATTCATCCTTGCTCCTCATATAGCTGTATTTGAGCTCCGCCATCTCCCAATCTGATGTATTGTCGATATCTTGGGTCTCCATTTCGGAAACCACATAGCCCAAGGTGCTATCGGTAATCAGCTGCGAGCACCTTTTAAACGAGGACACGCGCGACCAGTAAAACTGACCACAATCATGGTAGATGGCCTCAAGATCTTGCGACCTCATATTGAACGCCTCCACATCGACAGGCGACACCTTGTTGTCTCCCAGTACGAAACCTCGTTGTGGCGGGAAGGAAAATGCGGTCACACTCAGGACGCCGTCGCATTGAGATGCATCGAGCATCGCGAAACTATCCTTTAATTTCTCCGGTGTTACGAATGGCGCCGTCGGGTATATACAGCAGAAATAGTCAAATGCCCTGCCCTGCTTCTCGTAGGTTTTGAGCACCTCGCCTAACACGTCCTCGGTCCCAGCGAAGTCACTCGAGTTTTCCTCGCTTCGCAGGAAGGGGACCGAAGCCCCGAACGATCGCGCAACATCGGCTATCTCTTCACTGTCCGTAGAAACCATGACCTCATCAAACAATCCGCTTTCCAAGGCAGCTTTGATTGAGTATGAGATTATCGGTTTGCCGAAAAATTCCTTGATGTTTTTCTTTGGAATCCTCTTCGAGCCGCCTCTTGCAGTGATAATAGCGACTTTACGCATCATTTCGTCTCTCTTTGCACCAATCGATGACCTTAACGACCGCGGCGATGACATCATCGGCATCGCTCTCGTCCATGCAGCAATGAAGCGGCAGCGTCACAGTCTCCTCGTAATACGCGTTCGCGTTAGGACAGCAACCAGGGTCGTATCCGAGACGCTGGTAATACGGCAAGCGGTACACGGGGAGATAATGAACGTTTGCGCCCACGCCCTCAGCGCGAAGGGCATCGAAGATGAAACGCTTTGTAGCCCCCAATGCCTCGAGATCGAAGCGCAGACAGTATAGATGGCGCGTCGTATGCGCAGGATCGGAATCACGCTGGTATGACACTTCCGGAACTCCATCGAAGGCGGCATTGTAGTAAGCTACCAATCGCTGCCTCGTCTGGGTGAACTCTTCCAGCCTTTTCAGCTGCGAAACACCGAGGGCAGCCTGGATATCAGTGATCCTGTAGTTGTACCCGAGCTCCAGTTGCTCATAGTACCAGCCGCCCTCATCAGTGTTCTTCATCAGCGATTTGTCCCTGGTGATACCATGCTTGGCGAAAAGAAGGGCCCGTTTCGCCAGCTCGGGGTCGTTCGTTGCAACGGCACCACCCTCTCCGGTCGTGACCGTCTTTACAGGATGGAAGCTGAAGGTCGTGATATCCGCAACCGAGCCGACGGACGATCCGTCAACCTTGGAACCGAGCGAGTGCGCGGCATCCTCGATCAACAGCAACCCATGCTCGTCACAGATACGCCTCAATGCGGGCGCATCTACCGGCACACCGCCGAAATCTACAGCTACCACTGCTTTGGTATTCGGGGTAATCAGCGACTCAACGGAATCTGGAGAGATATTCCACGTTTCCGGATCGATATCCGCGAATACGGGCTTTGCCCCGCAGTACCTGACGCAATTGGCGGAGGCGGCAAAAGTGATAGAAGAAACGATGACTTCATCGTCTTCCTTGATTCCAGCCGCCAAACATGCCACATGAAGTGCGGCAGTGCCGTTCGAAACGGCGGTTACATATTTCGCCCCAACTGTCCGCTTCAACAAGACCTCGAAAGCCTCGGTCGCCGGACCGCATGTCAGATAGTCACTTCTCAGTGCATCTTCTACGGCCTGGATATCATCTTCGGTTATCTGCTGGTGCCCGTATCCGAGAAGACTCTTCCTAACTGAAACACCGCCATTTATCGCTAACTCTTCCATGCTTGCCCCTAGTAGTGAATATCCATCTTGGAAACAAGTTCGCGGAGCTGCTCGACAGAGAGCCACTCGTCATTGACGGCAGAGTCGTAGATGAAGCCAGGCTCGACCTTTTTGCCGCCCTTCTTGTCGGCCGCTTCAAGGTCGTACCACTCCATGTACGGATAGATGATAAAGTTCTTCTCGTACTCGTAGGTGGTACCGCTGTCCGCAGCTGGAACCATGCATTCGGAGAGCTTCTCTCCTTCTCGAATTCCAACCTCAATCTGCTTCGCATCAGGTGCCATCGCAGTGGCCAAATCGACAATTCGGAAGGAAGGAATCTTGGAGATGAGCGTTTCTCCACCCTCGGCCTCAGCAAGTGCCTTGACTACGAGCTGAATGCCCTCGTCAAGGGAAATCCAGAAACGCGTCATCCTGAAATCAGTGATAGGCAACTCAGTTGCGCCGCCTTTGATAAGATTGTCGAAGAACGGAATAATCGAACCGCGGGAGCCTGCTACGTTTCCATAACGAACAACGGAGAAGGTTGTGCCGGACTGCCCACGATACGCATTCGCAGCTACGAATAGCTTGTCAGAGACAAGCTTCGTTCCACCATAAAGGTTTACGGGATTGACGGCCTTGTCTGTAGAGAGAGCGACCACCTTCTGGACATCAGAATCAAGAGCAGCATTGATAAGATTCATCGCACCGTCAATGTTTGTCTTGATCGCTTCCATGGGATTGTATTCGCATGCGGGAACCTGCTTGAGAGCAGCGGCATGGACAACATAATCGACGTCGATCAGAGCACGGCGAAGACGCGCCTCATCACGCATGTCGCCAATAAAGTAGCGAAGCTTAGAGTCGTAATCTTTTCCAGCCTCTTTGCCTAGCTCGATGAACTTGTTCCGCATCACGAACTGCTTGTACTCATCACGGGAATAAATGATGATTTTCTTAGGGTTATAATTTTCGAGAACATACTGCGTAAAAGCATTTCCGAAAGAACCAGTTCCGCCTGTAACCAATATCGTTCTGTTATTTAACATGTCATTTCCTTCCTTACCCATCAATCAGTTGAGTGACCAAACTTAGAAATAATCTTTCTGTACAAAGCAGATGCCCTATCTCGATAGACCATCAAACCAAGTACCAAAAACAAAAAGCACATAAACGTACGAATCAAGAAATCTTGATAGACGAAACAGTTTGCTATGCATAACCCAACAATCAACGCTGAACATGCAGCCGTTCGCATCCAATTGCGCATAGTCGGGAGAAGCTTGTAGCCAACTGCAGATCGAGCCACCCCAACAAACAAAGCAGAACACGCAACACCCACACCGGTGGCAAACGCCCCCGCAAACTGTGCGAGAAGAATTGTGATAACTGCGCATATGCCAATTCCCACAGTCGTGATGACGGTTCCGTAAATTGGCTTATTTCTAATCATGATCCCGTAATTTGTAGTTTCGCAAATCAACGACTGAATCGGTGCAAGCATTAGAAGCATAAAAAAGCTCTGGCCGATTCTGTATTCGCCACCCACCAGCAAAAACAGGATATCCTGAAACAGGATTATTGCCGTCACTATCACCAGGGCCAGCATCATAATGTAGTCATGTACGTCTTTAATCAATTCTTTCTCGTCTTCGTAATGCTCATACATAAACGGAGCCCAGTACGTTCCAAAAGCCTGGGGGATCATGGAAAAAGACGTCGCGAGCGTTGTCGCTATTGCCAAAACGCCGACTTCGCCAAAATACCCAAAATTACCTAACACAAGTTTTCCAATTGAGGAATTCAACGTCACTGCAAGAGAATCCAACATGCAGGGAAATCCGAAGACGGCTAGAGCACCCATACGTTTAGCATTCAGCTCGTTAAAAGGAACAAAACAGTCTTTCCTCTGACGCAGAACAAAGAAAATCGTGACTAAAAGCATCCCTCCCGTCATAACCAAAGCTGCAATCTTATAACTTGTTGAATACCATGCAGCAGCAACAAACAACGCTCTAGTTATGATGTTCTGCAGAATGCTCTGAATGTTAAAGCGCCATCTATTACCGCTCATTCGCGCCATGGTGTTCAAGAGCCGGAATACAATTAGGCACCCTATATAAAGGAAAAGCATTAACAGGGTCAAAGAGTCCTGCTCTCCAAAAATTGCCAAGGAGGCCGGTATTGGGAACAAAGCGAGAATGATAAATCCCAAGATGACATCCATAGACAAACCAACCACAAATGCGGCTGTAAAAAGAATACGAGGACTGTACCCTGGTTCTTTTTCAAAAAAGAACCTCATAAAAGCATGGTCGAACCCTGCAAGAAACAAGCTCATGCCAATCAAGCCCAAGGAATAAAACAGATTGATTTTTCCATATTCATCTGCAGGGTAAATATATGAAACAACTGGGATAACGAATAGAGTTATTAGTGCCGTAAAAATTGGAACGGCCGAATAAGTCAGCGATCCTTTGAGAACATCTTTAATCCCGAGCAAACGAATCACGCTCCGTAAAATTTCTAGCACGTGCGATCTCTTCGCCCTTGACAAAGCCTCCCTTTGAGAACAAGTGCAAAAAGGCGTAGACGACTACCACTTCGAAAAGAACCCAATCGAGACGCCCAACATTAAAGAAATAGATAGGAGCAAAAATACTCATCGGAATCAAACACGGACTAATAACGCGAAGGAAATAGTAAGACTGAGAGTATCTCTCGATCTTGCTCATCACCAAACCAAACAGGTATGAAGCAACCGGAGCGCCCCAGAGTCCAAACTCAATAATCAAGTTCCATGCAAAGCTGGTATATCTCGCAATTCCCTCAGTAAGCGTGCCGTCTACAAATGTTGGATCGGCGATCAAAGGAATGCTGGCACTATTCAAAAGCTTGGACAGAGGTCGCAGCGTGTTGGTAAAGGGATACAGTTGGTCAGGCATATAAACATCCCAAAATCCTGCAAATACAAATGGAGCTTCACCTAAATAATCACAGAAATCATAAAATGATTCGACAGCACCGTTTGACGAGTAATACAGATCAAGCCAAAAAGGCTTAAGCCACTGATCACCTGGCATAATTTCAAATTTCGTTAACGGCGTGTTGTAAATGAGTTTCGTTTCCATCAACTGAACGAAAACAACAAGCAACACAATCCCTGCAACCATAACTATCATTTTGGTCAAGAGAGATGAGACTTTTCCTGCATCTACAACTTTTCGAACAGCAGAACTCCTCCTGTTCTCAATAACAAAAAACAAAACGAAAGCTACTGCAATAGAAAAACGAGACCCTTGCAGCAGCGCAAAAAGACCGACGGTCCAAAACGCACAAATCACTAATCTCTCGAGCCTTTTAGGCCATCCAGAGTTATCCGCGCGCATAAACAAATACGACACGGTACCAAGCTGCATTGAACTCATTAGTATTTGGTCCAGCATCGTTCTGCCAGTTTCAGCGTATTCATAATACGCACCGCCAAACAATGTATAAGATGCGCCATAGTATCTCATAAGGCTCACGGTCTCAATCACGAAGGAAGCAATCGAGATAATACTTAACGTGATTAAAAATCTACGTGCACCGATTCCTAGGTAGAAGCTGCGATAAATCAACGGCTTCTTTTGAAGTACCAGACCCCCAGATCGCATGCCCGCATACAGCAAAACAAAACATGCGATTAGATACAAAATTGCATTGCCGTCATATACACGCCACTGAAAAGGACCGAAGCAAGATATAAACCAACAAGCCAGCGTTGAGTACAAAAAAATTTTTGATATCGGAAAGCGCTTGCCAAATGAAAACTCACGCTCCTGGTCAACCTTATTCACGGGCAGTCCTCACGAGATAGGACCTTAGAGCATTTGCAACATGCTCCGGGGTGCAATCGTTCATATTCTTGTCGGCAATAAAGTCAGCTTTAAACAATTGTTTTAGTAAATCGCGAACAAATATCTCATTTGGATAGCTCCGTTCAATCGGAAGATTCAGCGAATCTTCCGAAAGAGAGCTGACGACATGGATGTTCGGATGCAAATCCGAATAATAGTTCCGCTCAAGAGAGATGACCCTCTTGCCTCGTATCAAAGCCTCGACTCCAACGGTTCCATTATCGACCAGAACAGTCTCAACTCTTTCAAGAATGGCATTGCTGTTATCTAAAGGGTGAACTAATTGAACATTCGATAATTCAGACAACTTACGATAGAAATCCAGACGTCGTTTTCCATACATAGCCGGATGCTCTTTGACAACGAAATTAATATTCGCAGGAGAACTATTCAGTATATTCAAAATGTATTTTTCATAGCCAAATTGCGATATATCACGACAAAAGTAATCCGTAGTTTGCTCGGGAACATAGTGCATAGGCAAGTAAACTGAGCTTGAATCTATTCGTACTTCATTAATGCTGCAGAAGTAACCATCATAGTTCTTGCAATACAAATCAAGAAAACGAGAATCCCCAACTAGTTTCGTACCATACTGCTGATTGTCCCAATCACGCTTTACAGCGCGCAAAAGAGGATTGTACACAGATTCGATCAAACGCCTGCGCAAATAGTATTTACGTACATCCCTAGGCCCTAACTTCACATGGCCCACCTCAGAATCAGGTAAATAATATTTATCGAGTAGTTGCTTTGTTATCATCGAAACTTCTTCATTGGGAACCTCATCGCGAACAACAACCCCCTCGCCATAAAGCGTGAATTTCGCGTATCCCCCCAAAAAGGATCCGACAAATGAAATCGTCCGGACACCATATTTTTTTGCAAGACGAGCGCAAATGTCTTGCACATGACAATCGATAGGATGCAGCAACACATAGTCGAAGTTACCAACCTCAAACAGCTCTCGCATCCAACCCCATGTTGCTTTAACTATCCTTGTGGCATCCTGAAAACTCAACAAGCGAAGATATCTATCGCGGCATACTATGTCATCCAGCAAGCTGCCAGGCAAATCATCGAGACGTTCTGCCCCCATTGTGTAACTACCTTGCCACAGATCACCACAATCTTTAAATTCTGAGAAAGAGACGATTTCGAGGTCGTCGCCAAACGTAAGCCGGGCGAGATCAAGATAAAACTTTTTAGAGTATGGCCTGACGTGAATTAATGCCTTCATGAGTCACCTACATTTTTTATATTTAATCGGTTCGACGGTCATTTGCGGCTGAAAACGAACAAGGGAGTTGTCAGGAATCGAATCGGAAATAACGCAATTTGCTCCAATAACACAGTTCGAACCTATTTTCGCTCCACGCAAGACCACGACATTTGAACCCAGCCAGCAGTTATTTCCTATTTCAATTCCTAGGGCAGTCGACCCTTGTTCGCGAATGGGAACACCAGCTCGATTAAAGACATGGTTGCTGTCGTAAATCTTCACTCCTTCAGCAAACAAGCAGTCGTCCCCTATAGAAACTGAGTCGAGTACATCTATCGAGCAGTTATTATTAAAAAAACAGCGATGCCCGATGGTGCAATGAGCATCATCGGCGATCATCAAACCCCAGCCCTTTCGAACACTAAGACCTCCACCTACGTTCAAACGCCCCAAATACAGAACCCTATACCAAGCAAGCACGATTATCGTTCTAAAATGAAACAGCAATTTGCGAATAAACACTAAAGAACTCCGGTCTCTTTGTTTACTGCCCTCAAATACTCACGCTCGAGTCGTTTTGCGCATAAAGTAATATCGTACGGATCAAACCCAGGGGCGTGCTTAGCTGCACATCTCGCTTTACTCGACAAATGTCGAATATCATCAACCCAGGCATCCACATCATTCGTCGAATGGAATATGCAACTATCGCTAACCGCAACGTCACGAGGAACAGCATCAGATAACACACAAGGAAGCCCGGATTTCTGAGCCTCTAGTGCAACCATCCCGAATCCTTCGTACAGACTCGGCAAAAGAAACACATCAAAGGCAGAGTAGATTTTCGCTATATCACGTCTTTGACCAGCGAAGATGCATCTATCCCCAACATGAAGCGCATCCGCCATGTTTTCAATTTTTTTCCGCATAGGACCATCACCAACAAAACAGACGTACATATTTATGTTATCTGCTGTGGCTTTCTGTAGAAAATCCAGAAAAAAAGACTGGTTTTTCTGCTTAACGAATCTTCCAACAGAACCGACTAAAAGAACACCCTCCTCAACGCCAAAATCTTCCCTAAGGCTTTTTCTCGACTCAGGATCAAAACTAAATGATCGGAGATCAATTCCGTTGTTGACCACTTCAAACTGACGATTTCCGAACAGCCAACGCCCTGCATGCTCGCTACAAGCAAACAAGTGCGTCGCATACTTCGACGAAAATGGTTTAAGTAAATTCTTGATAATATTTCGACCAAATTCACCCTTTCCGGAAGTTGAATGAGAATGAGCTATTCGAACCGGAACTTCTACTTTTTTCGCCATGCGCAATGGGAACACAGAAAGTGCATTTAAATGTGAGTGGACCACATCATATTGCCCTTTTCGCAGAACCTGATACATTTCCCTGCTATAAGCTCCTAATCGTTGATAAGGAGGAACCTTGATAATGGAACCACCAAACATTTCAATCTCATCCCTTGGCACGTAAGTTGAATCTTCATCAATCAGAAAATCAAACTTAAACAGATTTTGATCCATGTTTTGGCAATAATTCAGGACAACAGCCTCGACGCCCCCACCGACCATCTTTCCCATAATATGCGCAACGCGAATACGAGTTTTTTTCATTCAAACAACCTAAACAGAATTAAACAGATGTGATACGGATCGGTTTCCCTGGGCAGTCAAAACACAGCCAACGGTTTGAACAGTTAGTTTAAAATCAGGCAAAACGCTACATTCCCTGATGTACAACAAATCAAGATCAACCCACTCGTCGAACGTAATAGAATCGCGATTGCGGAGAGCCTGCCAATAACAGGTGGCTCCAGGTTTCACTAGAAGACGCTGCCTCTGATAATCACTATAGGCAAGCACCTCACGAAGCAGAACATGCCTAGGCCCTACAACAGAGACATGTCCCAAAAGGGCGTTTATAAACTGCGGCAGTTCATCTAGGGAGAGCTTGCGAAGCCACTTGCCAACGCGAATAATCCTGGGATCTTCGGCCATCTTGAACACAGGGCCAGTCTTTTCGTTAAGCTCCTTGAGCTCGGAAAGCTTCTCTTCGGCGTCCACGCACATGCTCCTGAACTTCCACATCATGAAGCGCTCGCCGTTCTTTCCGACGCGCTCCTGCTTGAATAACACGGGGCCGGAGGGATCGTCGATTTTGATCGCGACGGCGATGGCAGCGTAGAGCCAGCAGAGCGGGACGAGGACCGTCGCACTGAGCACGATATCGAAAGCGCGCTTGACGAAGCGGTAGGCTCAGCGCTCCTCGTCGATTCGTCGCCCAACCCGTCGTCACGGATTGCGAGCTCCCAGTCCTCAAAACTCTGGAAAACAATCGACTTCACGCTGTCGATAAGGTGTTTTCGTTTGGGCCTATAAACGCCCATCGCTACGCTGACGCGGGGGGTGCTCATATCCGTACTCCCTCATATAGCCGCAAGTAGAAGGCCTCCAGCTTTTCCGACGCATTGTCGATGTCGAAGGGTTCGAATGCCTTGCCCGCCGCGTCCTTTCGGTCTCCGCCCTCGAACTGCGCCCAGATCTCGCGAGCCCATGCATCGGTGCCGCTCTCGAGTGGCAGCAGCCTGCAGCTATCCGTAAGTACGACCTCGGGCGACACCCTGTTCGACACGACGCTCGGCACGCCAGCAACCTGCGCTTCAAGCAAAGCCATGCCAAAGCCCTCGTACAGCGACGGCAGGACGAACACGTCCATGCCCTGGTACAGGTGGCTCACGTCGTCCACTTGCCCGAGGAAGCGCACGCTCTCGGCAAGGCCCATGCTGCATGCCATCTTCTCGAGCGGCTCTCGGAGCGATCCGCACCCCGCGATGATGAGCATCGAGTCCGGATGAGCTGCGTGCATACGGGCGAACGCGTTGATGAGAAAAGCCTGGTTCTTCGTGCTCTCCATGCGCCCCAAGTTGCCCACTACGCAACAACCGTCGTCCACGCCCCAGGCAGCGCGCACCTCGGCCCTCGAGACGGTGTCGAAGCGAAACCTGCCCAGCTCGACGGCGTTTGGGATCACGGTGAAGTCCGTGTTTTTGCCGAAGAGCCACTCGCCGGCGTACCTGCTGCACGCCACGCGGTCGGTCGGGTAGGCGTTGGTGAAGGGGCGAAGAATCAGCTTTATAAGGTTACGTTTGATCTCGCCCTTGCCCATGGTCGCATGGCTGTGGGCGATGCGCACCGGAACGCTGGCCCTCTTAGCGACGCGCAGCGGGAACACCGAGAGGGTGTTTATATGACTGTGCGCGATGGAATAGCTGTTCTGAGCAAGCAGCCCGCCCAGCGCCTTCTGGTACTCACCCAAGTGCTGGTAGGGCGGAACCTCATAGAGACGTCCTCCAAGGCCATCAATCTCTTCAGCTGACACGACGGTCGAGTCCGAGTCGATGATGAAGTCGAACTGCACCCGCTCGCGGTTTATGTGGCGGTAGTAGTTCATAACGACAGCTTCCACGCCGCCGCCGACCATCTTCCCTATGACGTGCGCAACCCTTACCGGCTTCTCCATGGATGACTAACTCCCCTGCGCCGTCAGCACGACCCCGACGGTCTTGACGACCTGCTTCAAGTCAGCCCAAATCCCGCACTTCTTGATGTAGAGCAAGTCCAGGTCGACCCACTCGTCGAACGTGATCTTGTCGCGATCCAAGCGCGTTTGCCAATAGCACGTAATTCCGGGCTTGACCAGGAGCCTCTGCTTTTGGCGCTCGGTGTACTGCGTCACTTCCCTCGGCAGGCAGGGGCGCGGGCCCACGATGGAGATCTTCGATGAGAACACGTTGATGAACTGGGGCAGCTCGTCCAGCGAGAGTTTGCGTATCACCCTTCCCACGCGCGTGATGCGCGGGTCCTTGGAGATCTTGAACGCCGGACCCGTCTTCTCGTTGAGCTGCAGCAGGTCGTCCAGCTGCCCTTCCGCGTTCACGTACATGCTGCGGAACTTCCACATCATGAAGCGCTCGCCGTTCTTGCCGACGCGCTCCTGCTTGAAGAAGACGGGGCCGGACGGGTCGTCGATCTTGATCGCCATCGCGATCAAGGCGTAAAGCCAGCAGAACAGGACGAGGACCGTCGCGCTGAACACGATGTCGAACGCGCGCTTGGCGAACCGGTAGGCCCAGCGCTCCTCGTCGATGCGGCGCGCGGCTTCGTAGACCTCCGGGTCGGGCAGGCCCTCATCCCCAACCCCCGCGCTCGTCCTTACATAACCGCGATTATCAGACTTTTCGTCGAGCGGTTTGCTCGTATTCGCGTCGGAAGCCCCCGCTTCCGTCACCTCGACGCACCCGGCGACAATCCCCTCGCTTGCAAGCACAGCCACTCCCCCATCGGCTAGCGTCTCTATTGATTTGTCAAGATCGTTTTTGAACAATTTCCAATCCAACTTTGACGGTTTTCTTTCTGCCCATAATCTCGATGTCCAAGTAGGCCAACCGCTTGTGACGGTCGATCTTCTTGATCAAACCCGTCTGATGCATAAGCGGGCCGTTGAGGATCACGATCCGGTCGCCTTCTATCACGCCACTCGAAAACTCGATCACGCGCTGATCGGGTTTCGTGAATGCGTTGATGAAGGCAACTTCCTGATCATTCAGGGGAATGAACACATCGTTGTTGGAAAGAAGTCGCGTGAACTTGGGGATATCCCGCAAAGCGACTTTCAGCAAATTCGGTTTATCGGTTACTGCAAATATATACCCAGGGAGCAGCACCTCTTGCGATGTGCGCCACTCCCCTTTGATGCGTTTCTTCACCTCGTATCGAGGTATGAACGATTCTTCGATAAGGCTCGGCTCGACGAGCTTTTGCATCAAGTCAAGCACGTGCTTTTCCTGGCCACCGATGGTTTGCACAACGTACCACATGCCACCACCTCCCGGGCAAAACGGTAAAGACATAGCTTCGCCCCGACCTTTCGACCGAAGGCTACAACAACGATATGTTCTCCTGATTGATCCGGAACGCGCTCCCAGCGACGATCCCGCTTTCCTCAAGATATGGCAGCCGCATCAGCGCCCAAGCGCTTCGCAGCCGATTGCCGCTTTTGCGGCGGTTGCAGTTTCCTGCTGTTAGACCTCCCTTTTCAGGAGAGCTAACGGAAGGAAGCTGCCCCTAAATGCGGGCGTGAGCTCCACGCGTCCGGTAGTTCTTCTTGGCCTCCGCCAAGTACCCGTAATGCTCGACGCAGTGAGCGTCGCTTGCAATGTACGAGTACAGGTTCTCGTCGAACAGCCGCTTCGCGGGCTTTCGTTCGGCGCCCATCCTGCCGCCAGCGACGAAGTCCGCAGAAGCCTGCAGCTTGCAGCCCTTCTTCACCAGCCTTCGCGCCACCTCGACATCCTCTTGGATAGCCTTGTAGCGCTCGGGATGCGCGATGATCACCTGAAAGCCCTTGCCCTGCAGCTCGTAGATGGTTCGCTCGTACACCTCGAAGTCGGGCTTGCGAGCCCGCGTGGAAAGCTCCAGCAGAAACTCATTCGTCCCATCGAAGCACAGGCGATCGGCCCACTCCATGCCCAAATCCATGAGCTTGGCATGGTTCACCTCGAAGCCCATGGTCAGCGGGAAGCCGCCCGCGTGCGCCACCAGCAGCTCGTAAGCATCCCACATGGCGTCGTAGTCGAAATACGGATCGCGGCAATGGGGCGTGCACACGATAGACGTAACGCCTGCAGCTTGAGCGGCATCCAACATGGCGAGCGACTCGTTCAAGTCGCGCGCGCCGTCGTCAACGCCGGGAAGGATATGGCAGTGCAGGTCCCTCATCGACCGTTACGCCCCTTCCCTGCCGGGTTGGACGATACGTATGCGGCACGATTGGCTGCCTGACTTGCAGCAACGTTGCGACGAGCGTCGCCATGACCCACCTGCGGGGCCTTCTGAGCACGCGCCGAACGACCAGGCGCCGGATGAGACTGAAGCGCAGCTACGTCGCCATCGTGCTTCACGCGGCCGCCGTCTTTGGTGTAATACGCGTAGTAGTATTCGGAACCGGTGCCCTCGCAGAACGTCGCGCAGATACCCAGGATGTTGGCGTCGGCCTTCTTCAACTGCTCGCACGCGTCCAAGAGTTCGGTACGCTTGGTCGAGTTCGGCTTCACCACCATCACGGTGCCGTCCACCAGCGTGGACAGGATAGCCGCGTCGATGAACGTTCCGACCGGCGGAGTATCGAACAGCACGTAGTCGTAGTTCTCCTCCAAAAGCGTCACCAGCTTGGCATAGCGCTTCGACGAGATGATGTCGGCCGGGTTCGGGATGTTCGGCTCGACGTCCAGGAAGTACAGGTTCGGCGTGGGCGTGGCGGCCACGGCCCGCGAAAGCGGCACGGCGTCGGTCAGCACCGCGTACACGCCCGCAGGAGGACGCACCCCAAGAGCGTCGGCCAAGGCCCGCCGGCGCATGTCGGCCTCCACCAGCAGCACGGTCTTGCCCGATGTGGCAATGGCGCGCGCAAGCTCGATCGAGCACGTCGACTTGCCCTCGTTCGGCACCGAGCTGGTAATCACGATGGACCGTATCGGAGAATCGGGCGACATGAAGCGAATGTTCGCGAAGAGCGTCTTCGCCGCGTTCTGCACTTCGAGCGCGTTGGATGCGGATTTCTTTTTCCTGGCCATGACTCTCTCCTCCCTAGTTCTTGATGGTGGGTATACGGCCGATGATGGGCAGGCCCAACAGTTCTTCAGCCTCTTCAGGATTGCGGACGCGCGTGTTCACCATGTCCAGCACCACCACGATGGCAACAGCCAGGAAGATGCCGGCCAAAAACGCGACTGCCGTATACATAACGCGCGACGGGCCGGACGGCTCTACGGGAACCTTGGCCTGATCGACCACGTTCACGCTCTCCACGCCCATGACCTGCTGGGCAACCGTGGACAGCACCTTGGCTATCTCGTTCGCCACGATAGACGCCGCCTCGGCCTTCTCAGCCGTGACGGATATGTCGATGACGCGCGTGGTAGTGCTCGACTCGACGGAGATCTTGTAATCCTTCAGCGACTCCATGCCAAGCGACTGAGCCGTCTTCTCCTGCACAGTGTCCGACTTCGCCAGGGTGGCGATGTCGTTGGCCATGAGCTGGCTGGCAGTCAGGTCGTTGTAGGCGGTGGTATTGGCCGTACCTTCTTTTTCCTTGGAGTTCAGGACGTACACGGACACCTTGGCCGTGTACTGGTTGTCAAGAAGGCCCCAGCTCACGCCCGCCGTTGCTACGGCAAGGACGATCGGGAGCACAATGACCAAGGCCAAGTGCTTGCGAAGCAATTTGAACAGTTCGAGCAGTGTCATGCGATCATCTTTCTATTATCAGCGGCGTCCCGCTACTTACCTTCAACCTTCAGTCCCACAGATTCCGGATCCTTGCCCGCATCGACGGCCTCCATCAATGCCTTCCAGCCTTCGGGATTCTCATAGCACAGCCAAAGTCCCGTATCCGGATCGATATCGCCCTTGTAGGGGCCGGTGCAGGTGTAGATGGAAGGGCTTCCAGACTGAGCGAAATCCATAGCCAGGGAGATCATGGTCTGCAGCTCCATGTTGGTGGTCACGCACGCGGAAAGGCGCTGCACCAGGCCGGGGATCTCTGCCGGCGGCGCCTGGAGCACGCTCTTCAGCAAGGCCATAACCATAGCGCGCACATTGGACTGGCGTATGGCGTCCTGATCGTCGCCATACGCGGTGCGCATGCGCGCAAGGGCGACGCATTCGTTGCCGTCGAGCAGCTGGTTGCCGGCCTCGATATGAACAGCGGACTGGTCCTTGGTGTACACCTCGTAATCAATGGTGTACGGAACATCCACGTAGATGCCGCCCATGGAGTCGACGAACTCGGCCAGACCAGCGAACTCGATCTCGGCATAGTAAGTAATGGGAACGCCGGTCAGCTGCTGCACGGCCGTAACCGCGCCCACGGCGCCGCCTTCGGCAAACGCCTGGTTGATCTTGGTTTTGCTGCCATTGAGCATGTAGGGCGTGTCGCGCGGCACGGACACCATGGTAATGGCATGGCTGACGGGATCGACGCGCGTCAGAACAAGCGCGTCGGAACGCTCGCCGTACGTTTCCCAGTTATCCGAACCCACCAGCAGCACGTAGAAAGGCTTCTGCTGATTGTCGGCAGGGGTCAAAACGGTATCGAGCTGGGACTTTTCTTGAGCGTCCATGGCCATATTGTTGGCAAGCGTGCTGGTGTACCAGCCCGCATACGCAGCGGTACCTCCAACGAGGACCACCAGCACAACGGCGATGATGAGCAGTGCGCGCTTGAGCTTCTTATGCTTGCGACGCTTTTTGCGGACGCGAATGATGTCGTCGTTCGAGGAAGGGTACCCGGAGGGCTGGCCGGAATGAACGCCCGCTGGATGGTAGCCGCCCTGCACCGGCCGGGTCGGGGCCCCATAAGGGCGCTGACCTCCTTGGGGCATGCCTTGGTTTGCACCCGGAACAGATGCAGCACCGTTCGCCCTACGAGACTGGTCGTAAGGGCGACCAGGCTGCTCGGGAGCACCGTGTCTGCCGGACGTCGTGCGATTGTAGTTATCACGCGGTTCCATAAAAGGTTCAGCTGTTCCGTTCTCGCTTGTCGTTAAAAGAGCGCTTTCGCGCTCTTGCCTCCCCGACGCACGCTACATTCGACAGGTTTATAGCATGAATCGGTTGATATGTATTAAGTCTCTCAACTTTTCCAATCATACTGGCAAGATGTCGCTTTAGCAACAAGAATTTGGCATATGGCAAAAAGCACCCCCCCCCCCCCGATTTTTTGTTTTCGCAGATCAACTACCTATTTGTAAAATTATCATTTATCGTTTTGCGTAAATTTTTTTCGAGATCAACACAGCTCCTACATCCATCGAAAAACCTATCATTTCGGCAGGAAATTTTGCTTCCTTTGGCAATACGACGCTTGTGTACCGCAGGCGGTAGGCAAACCACCGCGAGCGTCTTCCATGCGCCCGTCACTACTAAACGGGCAAGGCCAAACGTGCAGTCGCCAGACCCGGCTTCCGTGGAGATTCGCACACATTCAACGTGTTTCTGGGCGTTCTCTCTTCCTATATGAAGCCGCAAGGGCCATACTAGATGGTCGCTTCACACGAAATTCTTTCTCGTTTCTTTTCGCGCGTTCGCATAGTTTCGCCAAACAGATTGAGATAAGCGGCTCGGGTCAAGCGCAATGCACGCCGCAGGAGCGGGTGCGAACAGGGCAGCGCTTAGAGCCGTCCCCTTCTTGCAGGGGGAGCTGAGGGCGCATGCGAACAACCAGCGCGCATGAAGGCGCGCATGAAGAGAACGGAACAGAATATGTCCAAATTTGCCGACCTCGGCCTTTCCGAAGCTGCGCTTGCCGCAGTTGAGCGTCTGGGCTACGAGAACCCCACCCCCGTACAAGAGCAGTCCATTCCGCTGATCATGGAAGGCCGCGACCTGATTGCCGCCGCCAGCACCGGCACCGGCAAGACCGCCGCGTTCCTGCTGCCCACGCTGTCCACCCTGCCCCGCCTCAAGGGCCGCAACCGCGCGCCTCGCGTGCTGGTAGTCAGCCCCACCCGCGAGCTTGCGCAGCAGATCGCTCGCACCTGCATGCAGATCTCGCGCAAGACCGGCCACTTCGTGACCACGGTCTTCGGCGGCACGCCCTACGGCCCGCAGATCAAGGAGCTGCGCGGCGGCACCGACGTGCTCATCGCCACCCCGGGCCGCTTGAAGGACCTCATGTCGCGTGGCGTAGTGGACCTGAAGAGCGTCGAAACGCTGGTGCTTGACGAAGCCGACCGCATGCTTGACATGGGCTTTTTGCCCGACGTCACCACCATTGTGGACGCTACGCCGGAATGCCGCCAGACGCTTCTGTTCTCGGCCACCATCGATCAGTCGATCCAGAAGAACCTGGGCTCGCTTTTGAACGACCCCGCGATTGTCGAGATCGCCCGCAACGGCGAGACCGCCAAAACGGTCGAGCAGTTCATGATGCCCATCAAGAACCACGAGAAGCCCGAACTGCTGCAAGCCGTGCTGAACGAAAAGGGCTCCGAGCGCGTCATCGTGTTCGCCCGCACCAAGAACCGCACCGAGGATTGCGCCGAGGCGCTGTGCGACGCCGGCTTCCGCGCCGAGTCCATCCACTCCGACAAAAGCCAGGGCCAGCGTCGTCGCGCGCTCGAGAACTTCCGTCGCGGCAAGACGTCCATCCTGGTGGCTACCGACGTTTTGGCGCGCGGCATCGACGTGCCCGACGTGGACCACGTCATCAACTTCGACCTGCCCGACATGCCCGAGGACTACGTGCACCGCATCGGCCGCACGGGCCGCGCAGGCGAGCAGGGCTACGCCATCTCCTTCGTCACCCGCGAGTCCAGCCGCACCATGCGCGACATCGAGAAGCTGATCGGCAAGGATATCCCGCTTATGGAGCTGGAAACCTACGAGCTGAGCCTTTCCGTGCTCGAGAAGCCGAAAAAGGGCGCAGGTCAGCGCAGCGGCGGCTACAAGGGCAAGGGCGGCAAGAGCAGCGGCCGCTCCTATAACGGCAACCGCTCCTCCGCAAGCGGACGCGACGGCAATCGCGACAACAAGCGCCCCGCCGGCAAGAGCTTCGATGGGAAGCGTTCGGAAGGCAAGAGCTTTGCGGGCAAGCGCGACCAGGACAACCGTCCCGGACGCAGCAACCGCCCCGAAGGCAAGCGCAGCGAGGGACCGAAGCGCGAGGGAGGCTTCGATCGCAAGTTCGAGGGCCAGAAGCGCGAGAACGTTTCCAAGAACTACTCCAACGCGGCCAAGCGCGTCTCGAAGAAGAGCAACGCCGAGCATCAGGCGAACGAGAAGGCCAAGAAGCAGCGTAGCAAGCACAACAAGCCCGCTACGTACGACTACAGCCGCTTCGTCTAAGCCGCCCGAGCGCGTACCATCCAAAAAAGCCGAGGCCCGGAAGGGACCTCGGCTTTTTCATTGTCGGGACAAGCCGTGCCATTAACGGCGGACCAACGTACAGCGGAAAGGAAGCCGTCGGAGTGCGGATAGCCGCCCAGCCTTACTCGCCGCTGGCTATCCGCACATCGAAGCCATCAGCCAAAGAGCTGGGAGCCAACAGTATGCCCTTCGAGTCCTTGGCGCCCTCGTACGCGAGGTTCATCGCCCGAAGCTTCATGGCGCGAGGATTGCGATCGTACACCTCGGCAGCCTCGACGAACATCTCGGAGATATCCTTCTCCACCTCGGCAAGGATAATACGAGCGTTACGCTCGCGTTCGGCTTGCGCTTCCTTCGAAAGCGCGTCCTGCAACTCGCATGGAATCATAATGTCGCGAATCTCCACCGACATGACCGTCACGCCCCACTGCTCGCACTTTTTCCCGAGCATCTCCTCCAAGTCGCGATCGATCTGCTTGCGCCGCATCGAGATATCGGCAAGATTAAGCTGGCCGATCACATCGCGCATGGCCGTCTGAGCCGATCGAAGCACGGCCTTGGGATAATTCTCCACTTCCAAGCACGCCTTCTCGGCATCCCACACCATCCAGAACAAGATGGCATCTACGTCAACGGGAACCAAGTCGGCCGTAAGAGCGGCTTCCGCCGAAAACGAAGCGGTGGTTATGCGCTGGTCGACATGGATGGCAGCGTATTCGGCAAAGGGTATGCAGCAGTACAGCCCCGGCCCAGCGATGCGGTTGAACTTGCCAAAGCGCAAAATGGCAACGCGCTCCCAATGAGGCGCAACGCGCACCGACGTCGCCAGCACAAAGCCGCCAACCGCCGAAACCGCAATCGTCAGCGGAGACACCCATGCAAACGTTACGGCGAATACCAGCAAGAACCCTAAAGCGAACATAGCCAAGAAAAACAAGTACACGCCGCCGCGCGACGCGTCGTTCGCTTCAAGTTCCGTTTCGGCGACCTTTCGAAAGCCCTCCGACTCCCCTTCGTTTTTCGACCGCTTGAACAAACCCATTGCCGCTCCCCTCGAACGTCTTCGCCTACTCGGCTGCCGCCGCCAGCCTGCGCTGCAGCACATCGGCTATATCGTTGCGCGGAACGCCCAGCTCCCTGCACTGGCGGATGAACTCATCGGTCAGAAAATCAACCTCGGTCTTAGCGTCTTCCGCTTGGACGGGGCCTTGGTCGGCCACGAACGTACCGCACCCTCGCTTCGAAACGATATAGCCGTCGCGCTCGATATCCTGATACACCTTGCTGACGGTGTTGTAGTTCACGCCCAGGTCGACCGCAAGCTCGCGCACCGTCGGCAGCTTGTCGCCCGCTTGGAACCGTCCCGAAGCAATCAGGTAGATCAGGCGATTGCGCAGCTGAAGCCACAGGGGAATCCCGCTGTCGCTGTCTATGGTGATTTGCACGGTCTGGTTTACGGCGCTCACGTCTGGATAGTCACGCTTTCTTCGTCCGGTCGGAATGTCGACTCATCATACCATGCTTCAAAATGCCGTGCAGCCGGCCCAAGAGGGAGGGAGGGGGCCAGCTGCACGGTTCCAAGAAACGGGGCAGACGCCCCTGCGCGAGAACCCGTTCGGAACGCTCGCGCTTCGTGGACTACAAAGAGAGCGAGGTTTTCTCGAAAGCGAGGAATTCCTGCATGGTTTCCGCCAAGCCCCGGAAGAACCCAGTTCGAGCATGGCGCTTCACGTCATCGCAGAATTGAGGAGCCCAGGCCAGCAGATGATCGGACAAGAACGCCTGCTGGGCGCTGAAGGCCGCCCCCGCTGCCGCAGCATCAGCCGCCGCCAAAGCGGCCGCTTCCTTCCTGCACAGGCACGCCATGAATTCCAGTTCGAATCCTATGTGGTCTTCTGGCAGATTAACCCCATTTGAACGTCGAAAACCTTCCGCTCGGTACGTCTCGACCACCTGATCGCGCGCCTCTTGCATCATGATGCGCTTCGAGCTGGTGTACACCGACTCGTACGGGCTTACGGGGTTGGCGGACATACCCAAGAACAGCGCCGAGAAATCAGCTACGACATCCGTGCGGACGGTTGCCAAATCGGCGGAAGGCAGTTCGGCGGCGAACCGGGACAGCTCGCCCTCCAGAACAGGAGGATGAGCGGCAAGCTGCTCTAAAAATCCGATCGTCACTTCCTCCAGGAACGCATGGGACAGAAACGAGTACGTCAACGCCCTCGTCTCGGCTTCCGTATGCACGTCGTGCGCTTCCATGATCCGCCTCCCTCGTATTCAAGCCTGCTAAATTGCTATAGATAGAACAGTACGCCTTGCACCGCTTGCAGCGCATCCGGGCTGACGAGCGCCGCATGCACTCCTGCAGCCAAAACCACGAAACGAAGCGTGAATCCTCCCACGAGAGCGCACGCGGCGCCTCCTACGGGAATCGCCGCAGGAAGATGCCCACCGGACTTGCGCTTGGAAGCGGCGATCTGGACCACGGCCGCCGCAAACGGGCCCACAAGCCCCACGGCCACCACGAGCACCCAGAATTGCATGCTCAGCACGCCTTCGCTCAATATGCCCGCCGAAACCGCCGCGCCGCCGCCCGCCTGCTGCATCGTGACCAAGAACGCGGCCAGGACAACAGCCTCTAGGGCAACCAGGCCCACGACCGTCTTCTCGAACACCGACTGAACACGCTCGATGCCCTGGTCTTTCTCCAGCACGGCGGCAACGATAGATACCGCCGCCAAACCCGTATCCAAGGCAGATACGGTGAACAGAACCGGAAGCAGCCACGTGTTCCACAAAGGAATCGCGGGAGCCGATCCTAGAAGAATGCCGGTGTACACCGCCACCGCAAGCGCCAGCGGAATGCCGATGATGGCCAGCACCTTGTTAATGGTGCCGCGCGCACGACCCAGCGGCTTGCAAAGCTTTCCCAACCAGTCGGCAATCTTGTCGGTAGTGAAGAGTGCGCTCAGGCCTACCATCATGAACGTCGCCATCAAGAGCCACGCGCCGATAGTCATCCAGGAAGACCCGTTCACGAAGCTCTTGAACAGGATCATTGCCTGCAAAGGCTTCGGTACTTCCGAGATCAGGGCCAGCAGGCCGATGGCCAACGAAGCCACGGCAATCCACACGCCGCCGGTCACGGTCCTCTTGAACGAGCCGGGTTTTGCCAAGCGCAGGATCGATACCGTTACGTATGCGCCCGCGCCCAGGCCGCCGAGGAACAGGTAGATCGCCGGCAGCCAACCCCATGTCGTCTGCAACTCAACCATGAGTGAACCTCCTTTCCATCATTTCCGTCGAGGCGCGCGCCGCACGCGGCTGCAACGCCTCGACGCCGAGTTGTTACGACACGATAGACGCCCGACCGACCTCGCTGTTCGCTATCTGAGCTACCTTCGTTTCAGCAGCTAGATCGGACATCTCGTCCAGCGTTCCGAAATGCAGCGCCTTCGTGGGACAGGTGGCTACGCAGTGCGGCGTGTCACCCGGCTTCACGCCGTTGCCGATGCAGCAGTCGCACTTGTCCATGCCCTGGTCGTTGTACTGCGGCACGCCGAACGGACAGGCGAAGAAGCAGTAGCGGCATCCGATGCACTTCTCTTTGTCGACCACCACGATACCGTCTTCCGCACGCTTCGTGATAGCGCCGGCGGGGCACACGGCCGCGCAGGCGGGCTCGGAGCAGTGCATGCACGACATCGACACGAACGTGCGCTTCACCTTGGGAAACGTGCCACTGGTAACCTCATGGACCTTGCGGCGAGCAATGGTGCCCGCTTCGATTCCGTTCCACTGCTTGCAGGCAACCTCGCACGCCCAGCACTTAATGCAGCGTTCGGTATCCATATAGAAGCCGTATTGCGCAGCCATTATTCATTGCCCCCTTCGTACTTGCTGATCTTGACGAGCGTCTGCTTCGACATGGCGGAATTAAAGGGATCGAAGTTTGCCAAGTCGGCATCGTAGAGCACGTTAACCTCACTGCCGCCATCCAAGGCTCCGTAACCCGGAAGACCCAGCTCCTCGCAAGGCTGCCACCAACCACGACGAGACATAAGCACGTCAGGCGCAATGCCCTCGAAATAGTGAGCAACCATCTTCACCCAGCCATGGGGCGATTCGATTTTCATCCAGTCGCCATCGGCGATGCCGTACTTTTTCGCCGTTGCCGGATTGATCTTGACCCACGGGTAGGGTTGCAGCTCGCGCAGATACGGAACGTCAACATAGTAGCTGTGGTTGCATAGGCGATACGCATGCACGTCAGAGATGACCAGCGGATACTCAGCTGCAATATCGGGCGTACCGGCAATGCTTTCGGCTGGACCGTTATACACGGGAAGCGGAGATATGGTCCCTGTGCCGTCGCAATTCGGCTTATCGCCGATCCACTCGTTATAGCACTGCACCTTGCCGTTGGGCAGGCTTGCAAACATCTTTTCGTAATCCTGATATTTCGGCTCTGTCGGCTTCGCGCCATCGGTTCGCTCTATAAAGATACCCCTATTTGCAGCGCGCAGCTCTTCAAGCTCAATGCCCGAGCCATCCAGCTGCTCGCGCAGGCATGCATCCATATCGCCGTTCCAAAAGTCTTCGCCGTAACCCATACGAACAGCAAGATCAAGATAGTACTCCCAGTCAGAACGCGATTCGCCCATAGGCTCGGATATCTTTTGGTTGATAGCGATAAACGTGCCCGCCGGACTGTTCTTCGTACCGAATTGCTGGTCGGATTCGTAGTTCGTGCATGCCGGCAAAACGTAGTCGGCATAGTCGCACGACGAATTCCACTGCGTGTCCATGACCACGTAGAAGTCTAGCTTCCTTAGAGCCTCCTCCACCTTCTTTGGCTGGCGCGTAGCCGACATCGGGTTCGACGACTGTCCGAAGATGCAGCGCAACGGATAGGGATCCTCGGTCAAAATGCTCATGATTCCCTTGTAATAGGCCGTCGTAGGACCAGATTCCTGAGTGTCCATTGTCTGGAACCAGCGCGGAGTCTCGGGACCGACCAAATCGGAGACACCCGCCATGAAGCCATTCGCCTCGTCCTCTTTCGTCTTTTGGAGACGATCGCTCAAGATGTCGATGCCCTTGGTCTTAATGAGAGACGGAGGCGGAACCATACCAGCTTCGCCGCCACCGGCAATGCCGAGGTTCCCGGTAATAGCCTCGATCAAGCACGCGCAAGCCACCGTCCAATGGCCGTCGTTTTGCTGGTCGCCAATGCCGTTGCCAATATTGATGCCCATAGGCTTTATGGTGCCCATCATGCGGGCGACCTCGAGAATCTGTTCAACAGGAATGCCCGTAATGTCGGCAGCCCATTCGGGCGTGTATTGCTTCATGTGCTCAGCCAGCTTGTCGAAGCCGCTGCACCAGTTTTCCACGAAATCGTGATCGTACATATCCTCTTCAATAATCGTGTTGAGAAGAGCCATGGCCAGCGCACCATCGGTGCCGGGTCGTACGGGCACCCAAACATCAGCTTTTGAGGCAAGGCCGTCCTGCATAGGACGGATATCGATGACTTTCAAGCCTTTTTCGATGGCGTCGAGACGACCGCAAGGGTTTCCTTGATTGATCGCCGAGTTCTCGCTGTTGTATCCCCAAACTACAAGGAGCTTCGTCTTGCCAAGCTGACCCGGTGCCGTATTGGTCGCCTTGGCATGCTTCGGACCACCGATGGTTACCAGGCGAGAAAACATGCGCTGAGAATTGCAGATAGCGCTGTGCATGTAGTTCGGACTGCCGTGCACATTCAAGAAGCGACGTCCCATGGTGCCGAGCACGGCGTAGAACTGCGGAGACAAAACGCCGTAGCTTTTTGCGCCGTACTGCTCTTTTTGCTCGAGCAACTTCGCCGCAATAGCGTCCATAGCCTCATCCCACGTGCAACGCTCGAACTTCCCCTCGCCCTTTTCGCCGATACGCTTCATGGGATACAGAAGGCGGCCGGGTGCGTACAAGACCGCCATGGCCGCATTGCCCTTTGCGCACAAGCTGCGGCTCCCGCGACCCCAGTTGTTGCCCGCCTCGGGATTGCCTTCCACATTGATCCAGCGGTCATCCTTGATGTAGCAGAGCGTCGAGCAGTGCGTACGGGCCGGACCGCACATCTGGCACCACGCGTGGCGTACCTGAACGTCGCCCGATTCCACACCGGCAGCTCCGGCGGGAGCCTCCTCGAGCGTTTCCTGAGAAGCGCATCCAGTGAGCGCCGCCATGGCGCCGAGCGCGGCGGTTCCCTGCAGGAATGCGCGCCTGGTAAGCTTGCCTTTCTCCGTCATGCTTTCCTCCTCTTATCTCCCTATTCACTCGTCTCGTCTGACGAGGACGTACCCTTGCGAGTTGAAGTTCGGATACAGCTCCGCCCTCGCTCGGCTGCATATTCCTACACCGAGCGCGCATCCAGCACGTCAGCGTACGCTGGCGCCAGCTTGCCTAGCTGCTTGAACCACTGGATTGATATGCGATTATGCTGTGATTATCTACAAACCGTGAACTTCAGAACCCCTGCGAAGCACTCTCATAAGACCAGCTCCCCCGAACTCCCCAAAGCATCTTATTGAACTATTGTCATAGTGTCATAGTTTTTTATTGTTTTCAAGGGCGAGGATTATTCTACTTTCAGATATGCCTTGAGGAACGTGCTTCACGAGATGGAAAAGGAAGGCCGACCAGCAAAGCCGAGCGCGCCTTACACGTCGATAGGGGCGCTCTGAGCAGCGGCTTTGCGACGCTTGCGATCGCGCCACCAATGGGAAAGGCTGAACACAAGCCACTCCACCAACGGAATGGTCAGAAACGCCACCCAAGCCGGATGCGGCTGGCTCAGAACGAACGCCATGTAGAAGAACCAAGCCGTCACTCCTAGCGGATACGCTCCGGCAATAAGCGGAGCGATGCGCCGACGCCCCACAGCATGGCCCACCATATAGTACAGCGGCACGGTGAAGAACAGGAACAAGCCCATCCCCCATTGCCCGTTCATAATGCCGATCAGCAGGTACGCCAGAATAACCACGAGCGGATAGGGAAACTTCAGCCACGACCGCTCGAACTCGCGCAGATAATGCTTGCGAACCGGGATGCTCTTCCCCACCTCGTCACCGTACTTCGCACGGGCATCGTCAAGCGTCTCGAAGCGCTCGCCCTGCACGGTGTAGCCGCACGGATCGTCCCACCGGCCACCGCCCCGATGGCCGTATTTGGCGTGAGCGTCGTGCCAGCTATCGAACTGCTCACCGTTGATGACCACGTTATCGCCGTCGATGAAGACCTCGTCGTCATCCGGGCCGTTCTTGGGGCTTTTCACATGCACGCCGTTCCACCCGACATGCACCTCTTCGCCCTTCTCTCCATCGATTACGTGAATTCCTTCGCGCCAGGAAATATGAACTTTCTCCGCGCCGTCCTCCACGTGGATGCCCCCGACGCCTATGCGCACTTTGGAAGGGTTCTCCGTATTCGGGACCTCGGCGTCCGCAGGCGCTTCCTTCGCGCTGGGCTCATCGCGATTCTCGCAGGCCGTCGCCTCGCGCTCGGAAGCCCGGTCGGCCGCCTCGAACATCACGTCATCTTGCATGCCTTCGTCCACGTACAGCAAATCGTCCAGCGACACCCCGTACAACTGCGCGAGCGCGATCAGGTTATCGGTGTCGGGGGAAGACTCGGACCGCTCCCATTTCGACACGGCCTGACGCGACACGCCCAGCCTCTCGGCCAAAGCCTCCTGAGACAACCCGGCTTGTTTGCGACGCTCGGCCAGACGCTGCGCGATCTCTACGTTCATCGTGCTCCCTTTCTCGTTTCGCTCATCATAGCGTATTGAAAAGAGTACGGTTGCAACGCTTCGAGCGCGACCAATTTCAGTTGGAATCTTGCGCAACTTTTGGTTGCGCTCTCGGGAGCAACGCAGGTCGCACAATCGCAAGCTGCGGTTTCACGCTCGCACTGCCCATTCGCACGTTCGCACCGAATGCAAACGCACACCATGCGGAAACCGTCGACACAGGGGTTTCCACAGGGCGTTGAACAAGGCTCCTTACCACGAGCGATCCATCTGAAACCCGCCGCGAAGCGAACGCCCGGCCGCGTGGTCGCAGGGCCCACCGGGCGCTCGGGCAAACGATCGCGCCAAACGCGATCTTGCGCACGAAAAACCGCCCTCGCTGGCAGGTTCTTGCGGTTTGAGGTCGTTTGATCGCCCGTGAAGAGCGCTCGCGAAAGTGCAGCGCGCCAAGCCGAAGCTGTGAGCAGGCAAAACGAAAATCGGGTTGAGCGCCAACAAGAGCAGCACTCGACTCGACGACCTCAAACCGTCAAAAGCTGCCAGCGGGAGCGGTTTTTCGTGCGTAAGCCCGACCCCTCCGTTGGATAGCGTCTTCGCAGCGGAAGCCAGGGGCCTCCCTCCCGCATCGCGCGGCCGCGCTGCGAGACCGCTGAACCCGCGAACGCCCGCCCACACCGCGAGACCCATCGGCCCATCCGGTCGCGCATCCCTCGGCGAAAAGCCTCAAACTCTACGGCGTCGAATGTCGACGATCACCCAGATAGACAAAATGGCAGCACCCAGATAGCCGAAGAACGCCAGGACGGGCACGCCCAGAAGCCGGGGCTCCATTGTGGACAGCGACAGCATGGACGAGCCGATGAACAACCCGGCGATGATGATTCCCATGGTCAAGCGGTTGATGATCTTGGCCAGCTTGGACAGCGGCGCTTCGGATCCAAGCACCTCCATGTTCATCTTCAGCTGCCCGCGCGTGAGCATCTTGAGCGCTTCGCCTGAGTACTGGGCCGCGCCGAGCGCGCCGTTCGCGGATGAGCGCAGCGCAAGCACCAGATCCTCGACGGCCGAGATCAGCTTGTCTTGCGGATCCTTCGATCGTTGAATATGCGCGTTGATGATGCCGACGACGCTTTCATTGGGAATGAACGGCGCAATGGTTCCTTCCAACGTCACGATGCCGCGCGACACGCTGGTGATAGAGGACGGCAGCGTGACCTTGCAAGAACGCGTGAGCATAAGGATATCGGCAAGAAACTCGCCAATGTCGATATCGGCCACATCGCATGACCCGTAATCTCTCAGCAACAAATCAAGGTCGGCCAGGAAACGCGTATGGTCGATCACCCCGTTGTCCTTCGAGGCGGCGAACGACATGAGAGCATCTTTAAGCTCCGCGGAATCCTGCATGCCCACCGCTTCTATGATGCTGCCGAAGCCCGCACGATCGCGCGGCGACAGGCGACCCATGTTGCCCAGGTCGATATACACCACCTTGCCGTTGCGGATAAGCAGGTTGCCCGGATGCGGGTCGGCATGGAAAAACCCGTGATCGAGAATCTGGGTGGCATAGTTGTCGAGGATCTTCTCGCCGATCTCTTCAAGCTGATACCCAGCGGCGTGCAACCGGTCGACCGCCAAGATGGGAATGCCGTCGATATATTCCATGACCAGCACGTATTCGCTGCAAAGCTCCGGGTACACTCGAGGGCTGTCGACGAACGCCACGTTCGCGTTCAAGCGCGCGAACTCTTCAAGGTTCGCCGCCTCGCGCTGGAAGTCGGTTTCCTCAAGAAACGTGGCCCACAGCTCCTCGACCACGTCGCGCAGATCGAGCATCTGCTCGTCTTTCATGAAGCGCGACGCCTGGCGCGCCATCGTGCGCATGATATCGATATCCTGCGCCATCGTGGCCTTCACGCCCGGCCGCTGTATCTTGATGGCCACGACGCCCCCCGTCGCAAGGCGAGCTTTGTGCACCTGCGCAAGCGACGCGCTGCCAAGCGGCGTGGGGTCGATGGCGTCGAACAAATCCCCCTGCGCATCGCCGTACATGTCATTGAGCGCAGCGAGTATCTGGTCGAACGGCAGAGGGTCGCACTCCATCTGCAGCTTTGCAAGCTCGTCGCAGTAAGCCTTCGGAAGAATCTCCGAGCGCGTGGAAAGGGTCTGCCCGATTTTGACGAAGCTCGGGCCCAGATCTTCCAGCATGGCTCGAAAGCCTTCGGGCGTGAAGCCGTGCAGCACGCGATGCTTCTGAAGGATCGAATATATCTCCTTCAGCCGGCGCGCCCTCGTCTTCCGGTTGAGATTGAAGCGCCCTTCCGGATCGATGTCCGCGCCGGTGCTGAAGAAGTGCTTGAGTACGGTGTTGTCGATCATGCGTTCATTCGCACGCTATGCGCCGGAAACCTGCTGGTCAGCACGCTCTTCGCTCTTGGCAGGATCGTCCACCTCGACGCAAGACGCATCGCCCACTTCGACGTCGGCCGGCTTGGAATCCGCCTTCGCAGCGAACTCCGCGGCTTTGGCGGCGAACTCGGCTCGCTCTTCGGGCGTCATAGCGGCCATGCGCGCCTCGAGCATGTCGTAGCGCATGGCGGACACGGCGTCCTCGGCCTTGTGCTTGAGCTCGGTGTTGATCTCTTTGCCTTGATCAACCGTGAGTTCGCCCTTTGCGATCAACTGATCGACAAGCTCCTTGGTCTTCTCCCCGGTAATAGCCATAGCGCCGATACCGGCCAAGAAAATGTCTTTGAATCCGTCGCTGAGGTTAGCCATGGATGCCTCCTTCGCCTGCGATTCGCCGGGCAATCGAAAACCCAGCCTTTGCAATCATGATGCACTAAATCGGCGAAAAGGGCAATGCGCGCAAGGAAACCGTCATGTGAATGCAAATGCAGAGAAGCGGAGCCCCGAACTGAATGCGAACCGCCGCTATGCAGCGTTCTCGCGGGCGAGCGCCAGTTGGTCGGGCAGCGCCGCGTGCGAGGCTTCCGCCCCAAGAGCCGCCACGCGTGCGGAAGCCACGCCCTCGAGCGCGCCTCGCGCAGCCAGCGCATGCTCGCGCGCGCCGGAGGCTTGACGGCCCTCTACGTACGTGGCGGCCATCACGGCGCACACGATAACGACGGCCCCGGCAAAACCGGCAGCGGAAAGCACCTCGCCAAGCAGGACGAACGAGAACACGGCGGTGAACACGGGCTCTCCCGTCAAAAGCAGCGACACCGACGACGACGGCAGCGCCGTCAACGCCAAGTTCTGCAGCAAAAACGTCAGGCACGTAGAAAGCAGGGCCAAAAACGCGATAGTGCCCCACGCGATCGGCTGCACGGCAGCCAGATTAACCGGCGCTTCGAACGCAAGCGCGCAAACCAGGGACACGACGAACGACATGGCTATTTGCGTGCCGGCCACGGCAACCGCGTCAAGCTCGGCCAACCCCCGCTCGCCGAACACGAGCGCCCCCGCCAACGCAACGGAAGACAGAAGCCCCAGGACCTCGCCCCATCCGAAAGTCAGAGCCCCGCCGTTGTTACACAGCAGATACAGCCCCACGACGACGGCAACTTGAAACGGGATGAAGGCCAGAGGGTACCGGCGCCGATTCACCACTGAAAAGAGCAGCGGCGCGAACACCACAGGCAAAGCAACCAGAAAGCCCACGTTGGTGGCCGTGGTCAAATCGAGCGCCACGTTGCAGGTGAGGTACGCAAGCGCCATACATACGGCCGAAGGCACCCAAACGCGCAAGCGCACGCCCTTGACCTGGCGCACGATACGCGGACCGAAGAACAGCGCGAACACGAGCAGCGCCAAGCCGAAGCGAATGGCCAGGCACCACAGCGGCGTGATGCTGTCGTACGCCATCTTCGTGATGGCGTTGCCCGACCCGAAGATAACGGTCTGCAAAACGACAAGAGCCACGTAAGGCCAACGCTTGCTCGAACGATTCGCCACAGCTCCTCCTTCCACGTGCGCGACGGTGCGACAGACAGCGTACGAAATAAAAGACTTCTATCAAGAAGCCTTGCACGACTACGATTGAATTTCCGACATACTACGGGTTCGGCTATAAAAAGTAAAACGAGACTATCTTTTCAAAAATTAAAGTAATTCTTGTAAAGCCATGTCATACCCCTTGTTCGTTTGCGCAATAAACGCGAGAATCACGATATCGACGCGAAAGGCGAACGGTATGGGCAATCAGAAATACGAGGCGCTTCTCAAAGTAGCCGAAACGGGCAGCTTCAAACAGGCGGCGCACGACCTTGGATACACCCAAGCCGGCATAAGCTACCTTGTGAACTCGCTCGAACGAGATCTGGGCGTCACCTTGCTGGTAAGGGAGTACGGCGGCACGCGCCTCACGGCGGAGGGCCAGGACCTGCTGCCCTGGATGCAAAACGTCTGCAACAGCGAACGACAGCTGGAAGCGCGTTTGGCCGAACTCAAGCATCTGGAAAGCGGCATCGTCCGCGTAGCGGCTTTCACCAGCACGGCAACCCAGTGGTTTCCCGGCATAGCGAAAACGTTTCTGGCCCAGCATCCCGGCATCGACCTCCAGCTCATTTGCATGGACGACGAGGATGCGCTGGAAGAAGCCGTATATCGCGGCGACGCCGACTGCGGCTTTTTCGTCTATCCCATCAAAATGGAAATGGATTCCCTGCCCCTGCGCCACGATCCCCTGCTCGTGGCGCTTCCCCCGGATCATCCGCTGGCCGACGCGCCGCGTTTCCCCGCACGCTCCCTTGCAGGCGAGCCCTACATACGGCTGCTCAGCGGAACGTCGTCGGAGATGGAAGCGCTCTTCCGCAACAACGGCGTGGAAGCCAACGTGCGCTTCACCGTCGACAGCGACTATGCGGTGATGAGCATGGTGAGCGCAGGGTTGGGGTTCAGCGTGCTGCCCGACCTCATCCTGCGCAACGCCCCCTTCCCCATAGCCGTGGTGCCTCCCGAAGTGGAAACGAGTCGCGAAATCGGCATCGCCGTCCGCTCGATGAAAACAACCTCGGCCGCGACGAAGGCGTTCTTGGACGTTACCGAGCAATGGGTGGCTAAAACGTACGGCCAGCCGAATCAGGCTCGGTAGGAAGAGGAACCGATCCCGAGCAACGGGGGAACGTCCGAGCAGCGCCCGCACACGTACGTAGGGCTTTCGCCAAGCAGCATGCCCCGCGAGAACATGCCCCAGAGCGCTGCCGCCGTCGCGCATCCCGCGGCGTTGCCCGCCTGCATGTCGAAGGGGCTATCGCCCACGTACAGGCACGCTTCGGGACGAAGGTCGAGCAGCCGGCACCCGTGGGCAACGGGACCGGGGCTCGGCTTGTGCTCCGGCCAGTCGTCGGATCCCACCACGAAATCGAAGTAGCCGGCCAGGTTGAAGCAATCGAGGCCGCGCATCGCCGGATCGTGCCGCTTCGAAGTGACCACGCCAAGCGGGACTCCTTCGTCTTTCAGGCGGTTCAGCATGTCGATCGTATCGGGAAAGAGCCTGATGAGGTCGTCGTGGATCACGGCGTTGTGCTCCCGGTACACGCGGCACAGCTCCTCGTGCACGGAATCGTCGTCCGTGAAATCCCGCATCTGCGTGTTGAGCGGCTGCCCCACCTTGGCCATAAGCGCCTCATCGGGAACGACTTCGCCCAGCACCGTGCGCGTGGCATAGCGAAACGTGGCCAGCAAAAGATCGTACGTATCGAGCAACGTACCGTCGAGATCGAACAGAACTGCCTGGATGTCGCGTTGCACAACGTCTCTCTTCCTCAATACACGAGCGCGCAAGCAATGTCCCGGGTGAAACGGACGAGGCAAGGGAAGCGTGCCCCCTTGCCTCGTCTCGACCTACCCTATCCTTGGACCTGCGCGCGTCTTTTATTCGAACAAGCTGCCGAAGAGCGAAACCTCGGAGCCCCACACCTTCGAGTTGCGCTGCGCGAACGCAAGCGCATCGGTCAGCGCGGTCAAGGGGATGTCGCGGCGCGCACCGGTGCTACGGCGCTTGATCTCCACCTTCTGCTCCGCCAGGCCGCGCTTGCCCACGATGATCTGCAGCGGCCAGCCGATCAGGTCCGCGTCGGCGAACTTCACGCCCGCGCGCTCCTTGCGATCGTCGATAGCCACCTCAAGGCCCATCCGCGACAGGTCGGCCGCCAGCTTCTCGGCCGCAGGCTGCACCTCGTCATCGCCCACCGTCAGCGGAATGACGCACACATGAGCAGGGGCGACGGTCAGCGGCCAGCTGATGCCGTTCTCGTCGTTGTGCTGCTCGACAATGGCGGCCATGGTGCGCGAAACGCCCACGCCGTAGCAGCCCATGAGGAAGGGCTGCTCGGAGCCGTCCTCCGTCATGAAGGTGGCGCCCATGGAGCGCGAGTACTTGTCGCCTAGCTGGAACACCTGGGAAACCTCGATGCCGCGCGCGCCCTCCAACGGAAGCCCGCAGGTCGGGCAGCTGTCGCCGGGACGCACGATGCACAGGTCGGCCCATTCGTCCACCTTGAAGTCAACGCCCAGCTGCGCTCCCACGTAGTGATAGCCGTCCTCGTTCGCGCCCACGACCCACTTCGGAACCGCCTGCAAGCTGCGCGCGGCGATCACGTACGCACCCTCGGGCAGACCCACCGGGCCCATCGAGCCCTTGTGCAGGCCGAAGGACTCCATGTCCTCGTCGGTCAGCAGCGTGAACCCGCCAGCCGCACGGGCAGCCTTGATCTCGTTGAGCTCGTGATCGCCGGGCACGAACATGACCACCAGCTTGCCCTCGTCGTTCTTGCCGGAAAGCGCCTTCACCGTCGAGGACTCGGGAATGTCCAGGAACGCAGCCAGCTCGGCGATGGTATGGACGTCGGGCGTCGCAACCTTTTCCATGGCCGGAACGTCGTAGACGGTCGGGCGAGCCAGGCAGTCGCCGGCTTCGGTGTTCGCGGCGTACCCGCACGAGCAATGAACGAGTTCCGCTTCGCCAGCCTCGGCAAGCGCCATGAACTCGCAAGTCACGCTGCCGCCGATCTGACCCGGATCGGCCTCGACCGGACGGTAGTCAAGGCCCATGCGATCGCAGATGCGGCCGTACGCCTCGCTCATCTCGTCATACGTTTGCTGCAGCGATTCCTGGTCGGCATGGAAGCTGTACGCGTCCTTCATGATGAACTCGCGGCTGCGCAGAAGGCCGAAGCGCGGGCGGATCTCGTCGCGGAACTTCACCTGGATCTGGTACAGCGAAAGGGGCAGCTGCTTGTACGAGCGCAGCTCGTTGCGCACCAGCGCGGTGAGCAGCTCTTCATGGGTGGGCCCCAAGCAGAATTCATGGTCGTGGCGATCCTTCAGGCGCATGAGCTCGGGGCCGTAATCGTTCCAACGGCCGGACTCGTGCCAAAGCTCCGCCGGCTGCAGCGCGGGCATCATGATCTCCTGAGCGCCGATAGCGTCCATCTCCTCGCGGACGATGCCCTCCACCTTGGACAGGACGCGCTTGCCCAGCGGCAGGAACGTGTACACGCCCGACGCCGTTTTGCGAATGAAGCCAGCGCGCAGCAGCAGTTTATGGCTGGCGATCTCCGCATCGGTGGGATCTTCCTTGAGCGTGGGGGCGTAGAGCTGGCTCATACGCATGATGTTCGAATTCGTCATAGCTTTCCAATCTCCTCCATCAAAGCGTCCACGATGGCTTCTTCCTCCACCTTGCGGACGACCTTTCCCTGTAAAAACACCACGCCCGACCCCTTGCCGCACGCAACGCCGATATCGGCGTCGGCAGCTTCGCCGGGTCCGTTCACCACGCAGCCCATGACCGCTACCTTGAGCGGCTTGTCCAGCCCCGCGATGCGATCCTCAACCTGCCGCGCCATGCCGATAAGGTCGACCTGACAGCGACCGCACGTCGGGCAGCTGATGAGTTCGGGGGCGCGACGGCGCAGGTCAAGCGCCGCAAGCAGCGTCCAACATGCGCGAATTTCCTGCACGGGATCGTCGGTAAGCGAGATGCGCAGCGTGTCGCCGATCCCCTCTTCCAGAAGAATCCCCAGGCCGCACGCGCTCTTGATGGCGCCTTGGAACGTGGTGCCCGCCTCCGTGACGCCAATGTGCAGCGCAACGTCCGGAAGCTTTTCGCTGAGCAGGCGGTACGTGCGCACCGTGGTCATCACGTCGTGAGCCTTCGCGCTTACCACCAGGTCCCGAAAGCCGCGGCTTTCGCAGTAGCACGCGTAGTCGACGGCCGAAAGCGCCAGCTTCTCCGGCTGCGAAAGATCCTCGCGAGCCGCAATGGCATCGTCAAGCGAGCCGGCGTTCACGCCGATGCGAATGGGAATACCCGCTTCGCCCGCGGCGTCGAGCACGGCATCGGTCTTGGCCAGCCCGCCGATATTGCCGGGATTGATGCGCAGCTTCGCCGCGCCGCGTCGCGCCGCCTCGACCGCGATGCCCGCGTCGAAGTGAATGTCGGCCACCACGGGCAGCGGGGATTCCTCGCACACGGCCTGGAATGCGTCGAGGCAAGCGCGCCGGGGAATGGCCATGCGCACGACCTCGCACCCCGCGTCGGCCAGCGCCCGGATCTGGGCCAGGTTCGCAGCCACGTCGTCGGCCGGCGCGTTGAGCATCGACTGCACGACAACGGGCGCGCCGCCGCCCAGCGGCACGTCGCCGACCATCACCCGACGGGTGCGTTCGTTCGGTTTGGCGTCGATCGCCATCGTTTCTCCGTTTCTGATCCCCGCCGATCGCGAACGCGATGCGACAGAACCGCGCCCGGCTCCAAAGGGCACAGGGCGCACGAGTGCATTGCAGGTTATTCTACCGCTGATTGACCGCTCGGCGAAGCAAATGCACAGGGATTTCGCGGAGCGCGTGCTTTACGCGCCGAAGCCGACGCCCGATATGATCCTTTGGATGTCTTGATTCGCCATCACCAAGAAGAAGCACACGAACAGCGCCATGCCCGCCATCGAAAGGTAGTTGAGGGCCTTCATGGACACCGTGCGACGCGCAAGCTTCTGGAACAGCTCGATGACCAAACGGCCTCCGTCAAGCGGCGGGATGGGCAGCAGGTTCATGATGCCGAGCGACACCGAAATAGCCGCGAAGAATTGGAGGATGTTGACCAGACCCCCTTCGAACGCGTCTTTCGACATGACCGCGATGCCGATAACGGACGAGGAGTTGGACATGGTTTCGGCCGCAGTCGCCGGGTTGAACAGGCCCGCGATCAGCTGGATCACCATGCCGATGTACGAAAATCCCATCTGGATAGCCTGAATCGGCCCCACGACGACATGCTGCAGAACGCCCGTGGTGGGGTTTTGCATGTCGATTCCGACCACCGAGAACAAGACGATGAACAGCAGCACGGCGAACAACAGGTTCACGGCAACGCCCGCTACCAGAATGATCGCGCGCTTCCAAAACGGCAGGCTGCGATACTGCTGCCGGTACTCGGATTCGAAGAACGCATGCGGATCCGAGACCGGACGCGCTTCGCCGAGCGCCCCCGCAACCGGTTCGGGAAGGCCGGCGGCGCGGGCGGCCTTGATCTGCTTCTTGGATGGGACGTACTCCGGCGTTCGATACGTGTTGTACTGGTCCTTCTTCGAGGGGCCCACGATAGACCCCCACTCCGTCAGCTCTTCGAGCGCTTCGTAGGCCTCGTCGTCGGTAATGCCGCAGTCCGCAGCAATGTCCTCCATGTTGGCGGTGCCGCGCTGGTACAGGGCGGCCAGAACCTGCTCCAGATGAGGGCTCATCTCGCCCGGCTCCATGCCGCACACCTTTGCGTATCCGCCCAGGAGAATGGGCGTGACGCCGAACTTCGTGCCCCATTTGGTGAAACCGATGCTCGGGCCGGGCAAGCCCAGCATGAACTCGGTCACGCGCACGCCGAACGCGCGCGCCGCCAGGTAATGGCCGCCCTCGTGAATGAACACGAGAAAGCCCAGCACCAGCGTGGCGTACACGATCATGAGGATTACGTCCATATACACAGCTCCTATGCGCTAACGGCCCCGCTCCTGCAGCATGCAGCGCTGCATCCGAGAGCCGGCAATGTGTCATGCCCCAGTATAAAGTGAAACCGCGAAGGAACCATTTTCAAACGAGAAACCCACGAACCTGCCGCGAAATCTTCGCGAGCAAGCCCGACGCCAGTACGCCGCATTGCACCCACGGCAGCGTTCGCGTATTCCCGACGCAACCTCCAACCTGGTAAAAAAAGCCGGTTCGAGACAACTCCAGGATAGCGCCGACAGATCCGCGCGGTCGCATGCACGTTCGAGCGATTCGACAACCGCAGCGACATCGGCTATCGCTTCGATTTCGGCAAGGCGAGTCGCCCGAACGAAGAAGCCTACGAAGTCAGTGTCGGCATGCTGGAGTGGATGGCGGAGGCGCTTGGCTCGACGCCCGCTCGCAGCCGCCTTGACGGTGCGCCCGGCGCGGCCATGCCCGCACTTGCGCGCCCGCGCGCTTGCGGACCCGTGCACTTGCGGGCCCGCGCGCCCGCGGGACCGAGCGCTCGCGGGCTCGTGCGCTTGCGGGCTCGCACGCTTGCGGGCTCGTGCGCTCGATTCTTCTCGAAATGTTGCGGTCGAAGGGTACGTCAAGGCCAACCCGTTAGCAGGGGGCATCTGCGATCAGGCAAAACTCACGACCGTATTCAACGCCGCCTTTCCGCATGTCCTTCGAACGCAACATTTGGGAAAGAATCGCACAGAGAGCAGGCTCGGCCCGATCAACCTTCGCCGACCGCAGGCAAAGCAGCTATCGACTTCGGCGCGCTACACCGTTTTCCACCGCGGCGCGCATGCGTACCCATTGCGGTTTCCACCGTGGCGGGCGCACGTGCACACGCCGCAGATCCGGGCTGGCAAAGGGAGCGTTTCAACGCTTTGACCTGGCTTGTTGCATTCAACGGCCAATATCCGGGCAACGCGCGCTGGATTCCTGCTAGGTTCTGGCTAGATTCCGAACAGGTTTCTGCTAGATGCGCGTTGGAACCAGCCGAGAAACGAGCAAGCTCCACGATAGATCGCGCAAGCATTTCGCTGGACGCACGTCATCTACGCGCAAGATGCCGCAGCTAAGATAGTACCAGCGGATCCGCACAACGAAATACAAGCCACTAAATCATTTTATTGATTATGAATACCCATGAGGTATAGTATGAATATATATAAGGTGTGTTTTGCGCAGTTTGAATACGATCATCGCAAAAATGAAGCTAACCTAGAAAAGCACGGAATAAGTTTCGAGGAAGCTAAAGCTATTTGGGATGATCCCAATTACCTGAAGGCGCCAGCGAAAAAGCGAGGCGAGAAGCGCTATCTTGCGATCGGGATCGTAAACGGAATGCATATCGCCGCCATCGCGACTGATCGCGGCGATGCGATACGGATCATATCCGCACGGCGCGCGAGCAAAAGGGAGGTTATGCAGTATGAACGAGACGACCGACATTAACCTAGTAGAACGGTTCGACAACGGCAACGACGTCAACGATTACTTCGACTTCGACAAGGCGAGCCGTCCCAATCGAGAAACTCGCAAAGTCAACGTTGACATGCCGGAATGGATGATAGAAGCGCTTGACGAAGAGGCCGGGCGGCTATCCGTCAACAGGCAAGCAGTCATCAAGTTCTGGTTATCCGACCGCATCGACGAAGAGAGATCGAAGCGCGCGGTATAAATACTCGAAAGAGTCCGAGCTCTTGTAAAGGGCTGCGTTATGTTGGTAAGTCACTATCGACATTGCCCTTTTTCGGGACACGAAACGGGATCTTTTCCTTGCAGCCTGGATGAAAGCCGGCTACCCCGCACCACCCCGCCTGCTCCGCTCATAAAAGGCGCCTCGCTGGCAGATTCCGACGGTTTGCGGTCGTCGAATGCACGCCGCGAGCGGCCTTTCCCCGACCTCGATTTTGCACAAGCTTCTGACCAGGCGCGATGATGAAGCGCTTGCAGCTTGCGAAACGAAAGGCCGAAGCAACGACTGCAAACCGTCAAAACTTGCCAGCAAACGCGATTTTCCGAGCGCATGCCTTTGTCTTCGAGCATTACGGCAATCCGCGTCGGTTGCCAGAAGCGAACGCTATACGAACAGGCTGCGTTGGCGGACTAGCGAGCTTCGATCCATCGACGCGCTTCCTGGCGAGCCCAAGCATCCACGGCCTCCAGCTGATCAAGGCTCTCGACCCGTTGAACGCCGTTGCGCTCGTGCACGTCCATGACGGCTTCGACGCATTCCGCAATGCCCAAATAGGTTCCCTCTTCGGCCAAGAACGCGGCGACTGCAACTTCGTTCGCGGCGTTCATGACGCACGGCAGCGTACCGCCCGTACGCCCCGCATGATACGCCAGGTCAAGACAACGGAACGTATCGGTGTCGGGCGCGGCGAACTCCAGCGTGCCCAGCGTGCGGAAGTCGAGCGGCGCAACCGGAGCGTCCCAGCGCTCGGGATAGGACAGCGCGAACTGGATGGGAATGCGCATGTCGGTGGTGCCGAGGTGCGCCTTCACGCTGCCGTCGGAAAACTCCACCATGGAATGGATGGCGCTTTGAGGCTGCACCACCACTTCGATCTTGTCATAGGGCATCGCGAACAAATGATGGGCCTCTATGACCTCGAGCCCCTTGTTCATAAGCGTGGACGAGTCGATTGATATTTTCGCGCCCATGTTCCAGGTGGGGTGAGCCAGGGCTTGAGCAGGCGTGATGCAAGCCAGATCGGCACGCGTGCGTCCGCGGAACGGGCCGCCCGAAGCGGTCACCCACAGCTTCGACACCTCGCGCGCGTCCTCGCCGAGCAGGCACTGGTAGATTGCCCCATGCTCGGAATCGATGGGCATGAGCGCCCCCGCAGGACCCTGCGCAGGTGCCGTTCCCGCAGCTCGACGTTGGGCGTCAACCTGCGCAGCCAGGGGCATGATGAGGTCGCCGCCCACTACAAGGGACTCCTTGTTCGCCAGAGCAAGAACCTTGCCTGCCGCCAACGCTTCATGGCTTGCGCGCAAACCGGCTGCTCCCACCAGGGCGTTCACCACGATATCCGCCTCGGGAAGACTCGCCAAGCGCGCAACGGCCTGGGCACCGAACCCCAGCGCTCCTTCGCCGCCGGCTTCGCGGCGCGCAACGGCCTGGGCAAGCGTAGACGATGCGCTCGGTGCGGGCTGCGCGCTCTCGCGCACCAGGGCCGCCAGGTCGTCGGCAACCGCCTCGCCCTTCAAACGCTCGTCGCCTACCGCCACGTGACGCACCCCGAACTCCCGAGCCTGAGCCAAAAGCTCGTCCGCTCGCGAATGCACCGCCAACGCAATAACCTCAAGCTGGTCCGCATGCCTGCGCACCACGTCGAGCGTTTGCGTGCCGATAGAACCCGTAGAGCCCAGAACAACGATGCGTTTCACGTACGCCTCCTATCAGAGCGTTCAGTCACCAAGTCGTTCGCGGTGCCAGCAAAGGCGGCCGCGTCGCCCGCCCCTAGAAAAGAGGAACGGGAAACGGAATGCAGCCTCCCCCGACCAAAAGGATGGCCGAAGTCACGGCCACCAAGAACAGCGAGTCGCATCGATCGAGCAAGCCACCGTGGCCCGGCATGATGCTCCCGGAGTCCTTGAAGCCCGAATTGCGCTTGATGCGGCTTTCAGCCAAATCGCCAAGCACGCCCATCAATCCGCTGATCAGGCCAAACACGATAGCTTGAGGAATGGACATGACCACGCCCGGAATAAACGTCATCAAGCACCAGAACACGGCCGATCCCACCAAGCCGGCAATGAAGCCCTCCCAGCTTTTCTTGGGGCTGGTCCGCGGAGCCAGCTTGTGCTTGCCGAACTTGCTGCCCACCAAATAAGCGAACGAGTCGTTGGCCCACACGCTCAAGAACACGCCCAGAGCCAGCACGCCGCCCCACGGCTGGGGAAGCGCCGTGCGGATGACCACCAGACCGGACAGCAGCATGCCGCAGTACGCCGCGCCGAAAAAGCTCACGCCCACGTCGGGGACGCGCGCCCGCATCCAGAACACGTACCACACGATCAACGCCAGAAGCAGCGCCATGCTGACGTACAGCGCCCCGTTCAATCCCAAGAAAAACACGCTGAGCGGGTACAGCATGGCCGCGATGATGCCAAGCATCTCGTTGGGAAGCTTCGCATCAGAACGCAGCATATAGTAGAACTCGCCCGCCGTGATGCCGGCCGTGGCAACCAAGAACGCAACCGTGGTCCACTCGCTTGCCAAAATGCACACCACGGACAGCGCCACGTACACGAAGCCCGTGCGAAACCGCACCTGGAGGTCCGTGGCGTTCTTCAGCTTCTTGGGCGTCTTTCCGTACGCGAAGTCCTTGATGCGCTCGGTGCGCTTGCGATCATCGTTGGCCGACTGATCGCCGGGCCGCTCGTCCACTTACTTCACCGCCCCGAACCGTCGATCGCGCCCCTGGTACTCAAGCAGCGAACGCAGCAACTCGTACCGGTTGAAGTCGGGCCACAGAACGTCGGTGCACACGAATTCCGAATACGCGATCTGCCATAGCAGGAAGTTCGATACGCGCATTTCGCCGCTCGTGCGAATAAGCAGGTCGGGATCGGGAATGTCGGCGGTATACAGATGGCGCGCGAACGACTCCTCGGTAAGCTCCTCGGGCGCGCGACCGTCGCGCATCGCGTCATGAGCCTCGTCCATGTACGAGCGGACGGCGTCGAGCAGCTCCTGACGACCGCCGTAGTTCACCGCCACGACCAGGGTCATGCCGTCGTTGTCCTTCGTTTTCTCCCACGCTTTCGCGAATGCGTCACGCGTCTTCTTCGGAAGCGCATCGGTCTGCCCGATGGTCATGACCCGAACGTGCTCTTCGTGCAAGCCGTCCACTTCAGCCAGCATAGTGGTTGCGAACAGGTTCATCAGGCCGATGACCTCTTCCTGCGGACGGCGCCAGTTCTCGGACGAGAACGAATAGATGGTTAGGTAGCGAACGCCCACGTCGGACGCGCAGCGGATAGTCTCGCGCACCGCCTCGATGCCGGCTTTGTGGCCGAACAGGCGATTCTTGCCGCGCTCTTTCGCCCATCGACCGTTGCCGTCCATGATGACGGCCACGTGCTGGGGAACCGCCGCAGGGTCAAGCTGCGTCGGATCCAGGTCCGCCGGCGGATGGGGAAATATGTAATCCAAGGGCTTGTTCACGCTACCACCTCACAAAAGACGAGAAAGCCGACGATCGCGCGATCGTCGGCTTCGGAGATTTATCCCAGCTTGCGCCGAGTTAAATCTCCATCACCTCGGCTTCTTTCTTCTTGAAAGCCTCGTCCACCTCGGCGACGTACTTGTCGGTGAGCTTCTGGACTTCAGCCTGGGCACGACGCTCGTCGTCTTCGGGAAGGTTGTCCTCTTTGACCGAGCGCTCGATGGCGGCATTGGCATCCTGGCGAGCCTTGCGCACGCCGACGCGCGCCTCCTCGGCGTAGCCCTTGCACTGCTTCACCAGATCGCGGCGACGTTCCTCGGTAAGCGTAGGGAACGGCAGGCGAATGACCGAGCCGTCGTTCGAGGGCGTCACGCCCAGATCGCTGGCCAGGATGGCCTGCTCGATGGCGCCCAGCACGCCTTTGTCCCACGGCTCGATGACCAGCATGTGCGCGTCGGGAGCCTTGACGCCCGCCATCTGGTTGACCGGCGTCGGCACGCCGTAGTAGTCCACCCTGATGCGATCGAGCACCATGGCGTTCGCGCGTCCCGTGCGCACAGCGGAGAAGTTGTTGCCCAGCGAATGGAGCACGCCTTGCATGCGCTCCTCAGCTTGCAGCATGATATCGTCGATCATTCCGATTCCTTTCAACCTGCTTCTTGCAATACGCTCGTCGCGCGAGCGCTACGTTCGTTCGTTCGTTCGTTCGTTCGTTCGTTGACCTTATTCTACCGTGGTTCCGACGTTTTCGCCCTTCAAAGCCCGCGAAATGTTTCCGCTTACCGTCAGGTCGAACACGATCATGGGCACGCTGTTGTCCATGCACAGCGAAGTCGCCGTGGAATCCATGACGTTGAGGCCCTGCGACAGCACGTCCATGTAGCTGATGCGATCGTAGCGCTTGGCATCCGGATTCTTCTTGGGATCGCTGTCGTACACGCCGTCGACCTTCGTGGCCTTCATGAGCACGTCCACGTCCAGTTCGCACGCGCGCAGGGCGGCCGTGGTGTCAGTGGTGAAGTACGGGTTGCCCGTGCCGGCGGCCAAAATGACCACGCGGCCCTTCTCCATGTGACGGATGGCGCGGCGGCGAATGTAGGGCTCGGAAACTTCCTGCATGTTGATGGCGCTTTGCACGCGCGAGAAAATGCCGTGGCGCTCGAACGCGTCCTGCAGGGCCAGCGAGTTCATGACCGTGGCCAGCATGCCGATGTAGTCGGCCTGCGCGCGGTCCATGCCCTCGGCCGATCCGGCCAGGCCGCGGAAGATGTTGCCGCCGCCCACCACCACGGCAAGCTGCACGCCGTCGCGCACGATGTCGGCAATCTGGTCGGCCAGGTCGTCGACCACCTTGGGATCGATACCGTAGCCAACATCCCCCGCCAGCGCTTCGCCGGACAGTTTGAGCAGCACGCGCTTGTACCGATACTCTTCAGACATAGACTCTATCCTCTCGGTGGTCGTTCATTGCTTTGAATTTAGCCTATCTATAGTACCTGAAAAAGAAACGGCCGCGTAGTCAACGCGGCCGTTTTCAGGCATTTCACGCAAAGGACAAACCAAAAAACACCGCCGAGAAGCCTTGCCCTCGCGCGTTTCGGCACTCGGTTTCGCAGAAGCGACCGCACGAGCCTCGACGGAAAAGCGGCCCCCGCTTCACATGCAGGGGCCGCTAGAAACCGCCGTCAGCTCTTAGGCCGCGCTTTGCTGCGACTCGCCGCTACCGCCGCCGAACAGGCGCTCAAGCATGGACTCCTTCGAAGTGGAGCTGTTCTGCTGCGTGGTAGCAGCCTGCGAGGACTCGTCGGATCCCAGCGTGACCTCGATCTGCTTCGTCTCGCCGTTGCGGTTCACGTCAAGCGAAACCTTGTCGCCGGGGTTCTTGGCGCGAACGGCCAGCATGAGATCGCTTGCCGAGGCAACGTCCTTGCCGTCGAACTTGGTGATGATGTCGCCCGCTTGCAAGCCAGCCTCCGCCGCGCCGGAGCCGGGATTCACGGCGGCAACGTACGCGCCGCTGTCAACCGACAGGCCGTAACGCTTGGCGTTCTGCGAGTTCACCGTGGACAGGGACACGCCAAGCTGCGCATGGGTCGGGGTCTTGCCGTCGATGATCTGCTGGGCGATGTTGACCGCGTAGTTCACCGGGATGGCGAACCCGACGCCGGAGTAGTTGCCGGAGTTCGACGTGATCAGGGTGTTGATGCCGATCAGCTTGCCTTCGGCGTCAACGAGCGCGCCGCCGGAGTTGCCGGGGTTGATGGCCGCGTCCGTCTGGATCATGTTCGGGTAGATGGTCACTTCGCCCGATCCGCCCTGCTGGGCGCTGCTGTTCATGATCTGAGAGCGGCTGGTGGCCGACACGATGCCCGTGGCAACGGACTGCTCCAAACCGAAGGGGCTGCCGATGGTCATAACCCATTCGCCGATAGTCAGGTTGTCGGAGTCGCCAATTGCCATCGGCGTCAGGTCGGTTGCATCCTTAGCCTTGACAACGGCCAGGTCGGAGCTGGGATCGCTCCCAACAACTTGGGCATCGTACGTGTTGCCGCCTACGGTCACCTTGAGCGCGTCGGCGCCCTGGACCACGTGGTAGTTCGTCACGATGTAGCCGTCCTTGGTCAGCACGACGCCGCTGCCCAGCGACGACTGCGTCAGCGTGGATTCGGAAGACCCGCTCACGCCGTAGCCGTACAGCCCCATGCCGGACTGGCTGGTGTACACGTCGATGGCCGCTACGGAAGGCAGGGATTTGCTGGCCACGGCCTCGGCCAGGGTCACGCTTTCCCCTTCGGCGTTGATGACGCTGCCGCTCGACGATCCGATCTGGGCAGAAGAGCCCCCGTCACCGGAAGACGAGCCTGCGGTCGAGGCTTGCCAGATGCCGAACCCGCCCAACCCGATGACGCAGGCAAGGGCCGCTCCGGCAAATGCAACGCCGAACGTCCGGCCGGCGCTGGACTTGGCCTGAGGCGTCGACGGCACGGCGGTGTGCTGCGCCGCGGCGTACCCATGACCCGGCTGCTGATAGTAAGGTTGCTGTCCCGCAGGAGCAACGTGCTGGGCGCGCTCGTCGCCCGGCTTCGGCGGCAAGGGGCTGCCGCTCGGGGTGGTTCCATTGGTTTCGCTCATATGCTTCACGCTCCTTTATTTCGTATCGCGATCGCTCGTCTTACGTACTGCTTGTAACGCGGTCACCTTAGCACGCCAAGCTTCTGATCTGGGTCGCTTGCACTCAATCGTCATCTTCGCGTCATGGAATTACACCGATTGGTGTACGTACCGAAACCAAGCCGTACACTGGCGGGTGCAAAGGCGCCAACGAAGCGGGAGCCGACCGCGCCGCGCCCGCAGCGCAAGCGCCAACCGCCCGATCGCACGGTGCGGCGCGCCCCGAAAAGCACTCTTCCCTCCGCATTCGGCAACGGCGCGGTATGATACGAACAACGTCGGCAAACCCCTATCGAAGGAGCGCGTATGGATCGACCCTCCCAACCGCATCGCACCCTGGCCCAGCGCGTGCAAGAGCTGTACATCCGCATCCTGTTGCGCCTGCTCCCCTTGCTGCTTTCGCTGTTTCGCCGCGTATCGAAGCGCATCCAAGCAGAAATAGACTACCTGGAGCCCGGCTGCACCTTCATGTTGACCGTCGACGGAACCGGGCTGGCATGCGCGTGCCGGCGCACCGACAGCGGATCGTTCAAGCGCGTGCCGCCGAGCGCCCTTGCGCGGGACGTGGAACCGGGAAGCGGCCTGGCCAGCGCGAACGCGCAGGCCGTCACCGTGGATTACGTGATCGCGTTTCGGTCGTCGGCCTACGCGTTCGCCTGCTTCTCCGGCGGCATGACGCTGCAGGACGCGCTTGCGCAGCGCGCGTTCTCGACTCGCGGCCCCAACAGCACGGGCGTGGCCCTGACCTACCTGTTCACCGCGCTGCTGAAAATGTTCTTCGGCTGGCGCGCAGCCTACCGAATCTCAAAGCCCGCCGTCAAACCGCTCCCCCGCCCGGCGGAGCCTCGGAAAGGATAGCCATGCAAGGTTTCGAATTCAGCTGCCCCACCAAAATCGTCTGCGGCCAGCACGCGTTGGACAAGCTTCCCGGGGAACTCTCCGACCGCGGCGTCAAGCACCCGCTGGTCATGACCGACGCCGGACTGGTGAAGCTGGGCGTTGCCGCGAAGCTCACCGACGTGCTGGACGCCGCCGGCGTAGCCTACGACGTGTTCGACCAGGTGCCGCCCGACTCGTCGATGGACGTGGTGAACCAGGTGGCGCAGCTGTACGCGCAACGCGGATGCGACGGGTTCGTGGCCATCGGCGGCGGATCGGTCATCGACACCACGAAGGGCGCCGCAGCCTCGCTTGCCTGCGAGGGCGTCGACTTCGCCACCTTGCAAGGCGCGGAGATCCTGCAAAACGACATGCCGCCTTTCATCGCCGTTCCCACCACGGCCGGCACCGGCAGCGAAGTGACGCTGGTGGCCGTGGTGGCCGACACACGCAAGCACGCGAAGCTGTCGTTCACATCCTACAAGCTGGTGCCGCACGTAGCCGTGCTGGATCCCGCGCTGACCGCGTCGCTGCCGCCGAAGCTGACCGCGACCACGGGCATGGACGCGCTCACGCACGCCGTCGAAGCGTACACGTCCATCCAAAAGAACCCTGTGTCCGACGCGTTCGCTGTGAAGGCGATCGAGCTGATCTCGCAGAACCTGCCAACAGCGTGCCGCGACGGCGGCAACGTGGAAGCGCGCACCAACCTTGCGCTCGGATCGCTCATGGCCGGCGCCGCGTTCAGCAACGCCATGGTGGGCATCGTGCACGCCATCGGGCATTCGCTGGGCGGACTGTGCCATATCCCTCATGGGCAGGCCATGATGATGCTGCTTCCCCACTGCGTTGCATACAACCTGGACACGGGCACGCACGCCGGCCTGTACGGGGAGCTGCTGCCGTACCTGGCGCCGGCCCGCGCGGCGTCCTTAGGCGCGAACGCGTCGAGCGACGCTCGCGACGGGGCCTTCTGCGAGCACCTGTTCGCGCTTAACGACCTGTACCACGACTCCTACGGCGTACCGCTCAAGCTGTCTGAAATGGGCGTGGAACGCGACCAGCTGGAAGCGGTGGCGAAGCAGGCGCGCTACGACGGCGCCGCGCTTTACAACAAGACCGAGATCACCGTGGATGTTGCGATGCGCATCCTGGAAGCCGCCTACTAAGAGGAAAGCGAAGGACCCCATGACCAGCACACCCGCCTTCCAAAACGTTGCCGACGTCGAAGCTCAAGCGCGCAGGATGCACGACTTCTTCCAAACGGGAGCCACGCTGCAGGTGGAATACCGCCGCCAAGCGCTCGTCAAGCTGAAAAGCTACCTCAAGGAAAACGAGGAGCGCATTTTGGACGCGCTTCACGCCGACCTGGGAAAAGCCCCGTTCGAAGGCTACGCAACCGAGCTGGGCATCGTCTACGACGAGATCAACACCTGCCTGAAGCACCTGAGTTCATGGGCGCGGCCGCGCCGCGTGCGCACCCCTATCGTGCACTTCCACTCCACTTCGAAAGTGTATCCGAGCCCCTTGGGCGTGGTGCTGGTGCTGTCGCCGTGGAACTACCCCGTGCAACTGGCGCTTGTGCCGCTAGTGGACGCCATCGCGGCCGGCAACTGCGTGGCGCTCAAGCCCTCCCGCACGTCAAAGGCCACAAGCGAGCTTTTGATCGACCTGTTGGCCAACGTGTTCCCGCCCGAGTTCGTGTGCGGGTTTCCCGGTTCGGGAGCCATGAACGACTGGCTTCTGGAGGTGCGCTGGGACCAGATATTCTTCACCGGCAGCCCGAACGTGGGGCACACTATTATGGAAGCGGCGGCCAAGCACCTGACGCCCGTCGTGCTGGAGCTGGGCGGCAAGAGTCCCTGCATCGTGGACGAAACGGCCAACGTGAAGCGAGCGGCGCAGCGCATCGCTTGGGGCAAGGGAATCAACAGCGGGCAAACCTGCGTGGCGCCCGACTACTTCCTGGTGCACGAACGCGTGGCGGACGACTTCGTGGCCCAGCTGGACGCATGCTTCCATCAATACTACGGCCAGGACATCCTCGCATGCGACGAATGGCCGCACATGATATCGCAGCGCCACTTCGAACGCGTCATGGGGCTGATCGAGAACCGCAACCCGGACGCATCCGTGGCGTTCGGCGGCCACGGCGACGCCGCCACGCTGCGCATAGAGCCCACGTGCCTGCGCGGGGTGACGCTCGACGACCCCGTCATGAATGAGGAAATCTTCGGACCCGTGCTGCCCATTCTTACGTACCGCTCGCTTGACCAGGCCTTCGACATCGTGCGCACGTTCGAAAAGCCGCTGGCCTGCTACGTGTTCTCCGACGACAAGCAGGTGCAGCACCGCGTGCTTACCCGTCTGCAATTCGGCGGTGCCACGGTGAACGACGTGGTTGTTCACCTGGCGAACAACCACATGGGCTTCGGCGGCGTGGGCAACTCCGGCATGGGCGCGTATCACGGCAAAGTGGGCTTCGACTGCTTCACGCACTACAAGTCCACGCTCAAGAAGGGCACGTGGCTCGAGCTTCCCATCCGCAACCCACCCTTCGGCGACAAGATCAAGCTGCTGAGAATGCTGATGAGGTAAGCCCTCCAAGGCTCCAAGAGGGTGCGTCGAGAAAGCGCGACGCACCCTGCACGACGCGCCGTTCGACAAAACAACGAGCCTTCCGGCGAATAACCTGGGCGAACGCATCCCGCGCAAGCCGCAAAAAAGCCGAGGGGGGGGGGTCGCAGCCCGGTCAGCCGAATCCCAGCAAGAACCTCAAGCGTCCAACCCGCAAGCTCGCGAAGCATGCCTACTTATTCTCTACCGGCACCTGAATCTCGGTGAGCCAATCGGACTCGTTTTCGCAGTTCCAGATGCCATCGATGTAACTCTCGCGGGCAAGACCGGTCACGCGGTAGCCATTGCGCTCGACCCATTCCATCGCGAACGCATAGGCGCGCGACAGATCGGCGCAGGGCCCGCGATGCATCACGGACGCAACGGTGACGGCCGGCGCCTCCTCGAACACGATGCCGTTGCCTTCCACGCCGAGCCCCTCGACGGCCTCGCTGTACTTGATGGTGATGTCGCGCTCCTTGTACTCACCGTCGAGGTACGTGATGAAGCAGTACTCGAGCGAGGCGCACTTGAGGTTCGGGTTCGCCGCCATCACGGCACGACCGAGGGCCGGAATCACCTCGAAGTACGCGGAAAAGTCCGGAACGGCCATTGTTTTCGAGAACACGATGCAGCTAGGAATGTCTTTGATCGTTGCCTGATAGTCCATGGTGAACCCCTTTTCTTCGTCTGAAAGCATGAATGCGATGCGCGCAAGACGATCCTTGCGCGCGCTGAGTTCCCGCTCGATCCGATCGCGGCGCCGCGCGAGTATGGGACGAGGATCGGCGCCGCCCACGATAGCGGCCACCTCGTCGATGCTCAGACCCGCTTGCCTGAGCGCCTGGATCCGATGCAGATTGGCAAGCTGGCCCGTGGCGTACAAACGGTAGCCTGTCACCCCATCCACCGCAGCCGGACGCAGCAGTCCAATACGATCGTAATGATGCAGCGTCTTGATAGTGGTTTTTCCCATCTTCGAGAACTCTCCGATGTAGAACATGTATGTCACCTCCTTCTCATCGCATTCAACAGCCTCCTGCAAGGGGAGGGTCAAGGGGCTGATTCGAAATGGTATCACGCACGCCGCAGCAAAAGACAGCCCGCAACGCTCGGCACAGGATTGAAGAGGTTTCGCGACGAGCGAAACGATTCGGCATCGCGCGACGTGTTCGAGGTGAAGAGGTTCCGCGAACGTCTTTCAGGCTGTTTTCAATATGGATCGATAAGCCAGCAGCTTGCCAACTCAAGAGAAAGGTGCCGCATGATCGCCGAACAGCCTCGCAAACGCGCATTGCGCGCCCGCCGCGCCGCATGCCGCCGTCGACCGCTCGTCCGGCAGGCCCTCCCTCGCGCACGGCGCGAACGCCCGATATTCAATCGGCAGCGCAGCCGCCGGACAGCCGTGCGCCTATGCGCTTTTGCGACGGCGCTGCTGATCGCGGGCGCGGTATCGTTTTCCCTGCTGACCTCTTCGCGCGCAGCCGCCGACGTCCACTCCGAAGAGCGGGCCGCGCAGGACGTGGCCGCCTTGCAAGCAGACCCCTCCCCGATGCCGAGGGCCGCATCGTTCGACGTGCCCGCGCTCCAGCAGAACCCCGAGCTTCCCACCGGCTGCGAGTCGGTTGCACTGACGAACGCGCTGCTGTCGCTTGGGTTCGAACTCGACAAAACCGAGATCGCCGATGCATGGCTGCCCCGTAGCGACAGCGACTTCGTAACCGCATTCGTGGGCGATCCGCATGCAACCGACGGTCACAGCTGCATGGCCCCAGCCATCGTCCAGACCGCAAACGCTTACCTCTCCGCCCAGGGATCCCCCTTGGGGGCATTCGACCTTGCCGGATCGACCATCGAAGGGGTGCTCGACGAAGTTGCCGCCGGAAATCCCGTCATCGTCTGGTGCACGATAGGGCTTGAAAGCCCGGGCGACGCCTATCGGGTCGAACAGGCGAACGGCCGCGTCTATCGGCTCTACCCGAACAGCCACTGCGTTGTAGTGAGCGGCTACGATCTGCATGAGGGCACGGCGCTGATCAGCGACTCGCTCGTCGGGAAAACGAAGTGCAGCTTGCAGCAGCTGACCGCACGCTACTACGAGCTAGGCGCCCAAGCCGTAGTCATCAAGTAGCAGAATCGCGCCGCCTTGCCCTCCCCTTCGCACGCCGCGAACGGCGTTCGGCGCTACAAGCGAGCCGCATCCTCCTTGCGCCCCGCGCGCAGCTTCGCGATCTCCTCCGCGTAGCCGGCAAGGTCGGGGTTGGGAGTTTCCAGGTAAAACGGCAGGTCGCGCAGCAGCGGATGGTTCGTGACAGCCGAAAGCGCCTCGAAGCCGATCCGTCCCTCGCCAATGCGCGCGTGACGGTCCTTGTGCGAACCGCACGGGTTCAAGCTGTCGTTCAGATGGATGGCGCGCAGGCGATCGAGCCCGACGAACCGATCGAACTCCTCCAGAACCCCGTCCAGGTTGTCGGCAATGTCGTACCCCGCATCCCACACGTGGCAGGTGTCCAGGCATACGCCCACATGGTCTTGCAGCTCGATCTGCGCGATAATGGCGGCCAGCTCCTCGAACGTACCGCCGACTTCGCTGCCCTTGCCCGCCATCGTTTCAAGCAGAAGCGTAGTGGTCTGGTGCGGCAGCAGTGACTGGTTGAGCGCGTCGGCTATCTTGTTGACAGCAACCTCTACGGGCTGGCCTACCGCACTGCCAGGGTGCATGTTGTACAGCTGACCGGGCGTTTCCTCCATGCGAACCAGGTCCTCGGCCAATACCATACGCGCGAAGTCCTGCGTCTGCTGCTTGTCGGATGCCGGGTTCAAGGTGTAGGGAGCATGCGCCAGTATGCGCACGATGCCGTGTTCGCCCGCATAGGCGGCATAAGCCGCAACGTCCTTCGGATCGATGGCCTTCGCCTTGCCGCCGCGCGGATTGCGCGTGAAGAACTGGAACGTGTTGGCGTCGATGGACACGGCCGATTCGGCCATGTTGAGGTAACCCTTGGCGCTCGACAGATGACACCCGATGGTAAACATATATGATTCCTTCCAAGCAACAATTTCGAATGCCATGGTACCAGAAGCCGACGATCTTGCGGTACGCTCCGCAAGATCGCAACGAAACGAAAGCCTTGCCGAATACGGCGGCCTTGCCAAGCGCCGCGCTCCCGGATGCGTCCCAACCGAGCGCATCCGGGAGCGCCGAGCGCGCTTGCAAATCGGACCGGGAGCGCGTCGGTCGAGTCGGCACATCGGTCGAGCCCATCGAGGGCGCACGGCCCTCAACCTGCACAATTTTCACTGCAATGTTGCACGCCGATCAGTCTAATTCGACACCCTGCTCTCACGAACTGGGGAAACAAAACGCCAGCATGACGAAGAGCCGACGAAGAAGCCCATACAGACCGAAATACGCAACATTCCTGTAAAAATTGCACAGGAAAGCACGAGCCGAGCCACCGCCACCGCTCGCATCCTCCGGTTGCGCAGCGAAAACCTCCAAAGGGCGCCGACGCCCTGCGATCAGGCTACTGGATGACTCCCAGAACAAGCGCTCCCGCCACCAAAGCTGCGCACACCGCCAGCGCGGCTGCATCCCTTCCCGCAAAGGGGTACTCCTTGTATCCGCTGGCCACCGTGCGCAGGTTGAAGCCGCGCACCTCGGCCGCAATGGCGGAGCTGTTCGTCTTGCGCACCGACGACACCAGCAAAGGCACGCACAGCGGAACCATAAGGCGCACTTTCTTGACGATGCCCCCGGCGTCGAACTCCACGCCGCGCGCCGTCTGCGCCTCCATGATGCCCTTCATGTCGTTCATGAACACCGGAATGAAATGAATGGTCGAGGTGAACGTGAACGCATAGCGATACGGAACGCGCAGGACCTTCACCACCGCATTCGACAGATCGGTGAGCTTCGTTACGTACAGGACCAGGAACAAGGGAACCGCTGCGGCGATAAGCCGCACGATGGTGGTCAGCGCCGCCATCAGCCCGCCGGTTCCAACGTAGCCCCACGGCAGCGGCAGCACGACCGCGCCCGTCGACGTGGTGAGCACCTGGATAACGGCCAGGATAAGCGAGAAGAAAAACACCGCCTTGGCCAAGCCGAGCGCCGGGCGAAGCATGCCGCACGAAGCGGCTAACACCAGGTCAAATACAAGAACTGCAACCAAGAACACCAGGTTCCCCGTGCAGAAGCACGCCACCGACACCAAAAGCGCGCATGCCAGCTTCGCCACGGGGTTCATACGATGCAGAAAGCTGTCCCCCGGCACGAACTCCAAAAAACCGCCCATCATCGGCTCCCTTCCGCCGTCGCAGCGCCGATCGCGAGGTTTCCGGCAGCGCCCGCCAGCGCCACCACCGCGGCCTCCATCTCATCCAACGTGTTGGCGCGCGCCACGGCAACGGCAGCCAAGTCCTTGCGACGATCCGCCAAGTCCAAGGACACCGCCGTCACCTGGGGCGGCACGAGCGACGCCCGCTCAAGCGTGGCCCGGTTGCGCAGCACGTCGAACGTGGGGCCGTCGTCGACCACGCGCCCATCGCTCATCACGATCACGCGCTCGGCGTAATCGGCCACCACCTCCATGTCGTGGCACACCATGATCACCGTAGCGCCGCGTTCGTGCAGGTCGCGCACGGCTCCCATCACCTTCACGCACTCGCGATAGTCCAAGCCCGTCGTGGGCTCGTCCAAAACCAGCACCCGCGGCTTGAGCACGATCACCGACGCAAGCGCCAGCAGCTGGCGAGCGCCGCGATTCAGCAAGAACGGATCGTCGTCGGCATGAAAGCCGAACGCGTCCATCGCCTCGCCGACGCGCTCTTGCGCGGCAGGGCCGTCCTCCCCCAGCGCCTTGAAGCCGAACAGCAGCTCGTCGCGCACCGTTCCCGAACATATCTGACGGTCGGGGTTCTGGAACAGGAAGCCCACGGTACGCGCAAGCTGGCTGGTCTTGAGGTCCGTTGTGGGCGCGCCGTCGATGAGCACTTCTCCTGCATCGGGCTTCAGCAGCCCGTTCATCAGGCGCATCGTGGTCGACTTGCCCGCGCCGTTCGTTCCGGCAAACGCCACGAACTCGCCTTCTCGGATAGAAAAACTCACGCCTTTGAGAATAGGCAGCGTCTCATCGTACGACGCATGCACGTTGCGAAACTCGATCATGCCGTCGCCTCCTTTTCAACAACCGGTTCCGAATCCGTCTTTGGCAGCAGCTCGGCCAACGCTGCGGCCGCTTGCTCCACGTTGCGGCAGAGCGCCCCGTCGTACAGGCCGTCTTTGCGCAGCCGATTCATAAGCGAGGTCGAACGCGGGCAGTTCACGCCTATGGCCAGCAGCTCGTCGCTGTGCTCGAGCACGTCGGCAGGCGGCGCGGCGAACCGCACGGATCCTTCGTCCATGATGACCAGCAGGTCGGCGTATTCGGACAGGAGCGCGATCTTCTGCTCGACCACCACCACGGTGGTACCGTGCTCGGACGCATAGCGCGCCAGCAGGTCGAACACGGCAAGGGAGCTGGCCGGATCCAACTCGGCCGTCGGCTCGTCCAAAACCAGCACGCGCGGCCTGAGCGCCAGGATGGAAGCGATGGCCACCTTCTGCTTCTGCCCGCCGGAAAGCGTAGAGATCACGCGATCGCGCAGAGACGAGATGCCCATCGCCCCAAGCGCCTCGGTCATGCGAAGCTCGATCTGGTCGCGGGGAACGCCGAAATTCTCAAGCCCGTACAGCATTTCGTCTTCCACCACCGATGACACCATCTGGCTGTCGATATCCTGGCATACGCTTCCCACCAGGCGCGATAGCTCGGTCAGGTCGGTGTCCACCGTATCCAGCCCGTCGATGAACACTTCGCCGTAGAAGTCGCCGGGGTAGCAATGCGGAATGATGCCGTTCAGCGCGTACGTGAGCGTGGACTTGCCCGACCCCGCCGCGCCCGTAATGCCCACGAACGCACCGTCGAGGATGGTCAGGTTCACGTCGAGGACCGTAGGGGCGGTGCCCTCTCGATAGCGGAAACTGAAATCTCGTAGCTCTATCATGATGGGGATTCCTTTATCTTCTCAACCTGGATCCAGGCTATTTCTTCAGGACTTTTTGCAGGGGAAGGACCAGGATCTGCACGAGCACCGCGTTGAACGCCGCCGTACCGAACACCATGATCGCGTAGCTGGCCACGGCCACCACCAGATCGATGCCGTTCATGGCGGCCAGCAGCAGCACGAACGTGTAGCCCGACACTACCGTGGACACGAACGCCGCGACCGCGGTTCCCACGTTGAGGCGGCCCACCTTCATGGGAATGAGCACCAGCAACCCCATGGTCAGAGCGCCCAGCGCCTCGGAGGGGATGTTCAGCCAAGGCGTTGCGCTCAGCAGGGGAATCTGGCAGATAAGGCCCGCCAGCAACCCCACCACCAGCGCCTGCGAGGGCTTTGGCCGCGTAAGCGCGATGGCCAGGCAGTACATGGCAATGATAAAGTTGGGCTTCATGCCCGCGAACGTCAGCACGCTGCCCACCGTCAGCTTCAGCACCGCGCCCGCCGCAAGCAGCACGGCGATCAGGATAAGATCCTGCGTCGTCAGGCCCGCCTTTTTCTTCGGAGTCGGCATTTCGCGCAACCGGCCCTTCGGCACCGCCGCTGCAACCGTTGCTCCCTGCTTCACATACTGCTTCATCCCGCTTCCTTTCCTGATGCGCCGCGCACAAAAAAAGACCTGTCCTTTACGAATAAAGGACAGGTCTTCAACCTGCGGTGCCACCTTTATTGACCTCGGTTTCGAGGCCCTCTCATGAACATGCCATCACATGCTCTGCCTTTAACGCAGGCTCACGGTCCGGATACTCGGTCGGCCGAGCCGTTTGCGGCAAGCCTTCCTTTCCCCTTTCCCTCGGCGATCCATTTACCATCCAGCTTACTGCGGGAATCTCAGCTGCGCCCGCTCTCTGTGAGTGCTCATGATGGCTTGATCTTCGCCTCATCGGTTTCAAGGTATTCAGTTGTGGCGCAAACTATAGCATAACGTTAGAGAAAGGTGTCAAGCGGTTTTCGAAATCAGGGGAGAAACAAAGCGCGAGAGAGTGCGCAAGAGCAGGACGGAATGCGGTTCTTTATAGTGCGAGAATCAAGAGATCTTTTCCCGAACAGCGCTCTCCGAGTTCGACGAGTTTAAGAATGCGCCCACAGAATCCTTCCACGCGTCAAATGAGCAGGAATGAGCCGATTGAAAAAATAGCCACCATCGACAGGATGCCAATCACTTTATCCAATCGCATCCACCTCACAGCTAAAAGAAAGTTCGCCAGAACCACCAGCGCGAAAAGCGCGACCGCAAGTGCGCACGCTACAGCACCGACCCCATTGGCGAACAAGGAAAAACCACGCCGAATACCACATAGCAGAGCGGAAGCGCCATATATGCCCTTGTGAGCTTAATGTCGGAACACGGCAGATACAGACCTTGCTTTCTTTTGAGAATCATCGACTTAAGGCTGCGCATCGATTCCTGCACAATCATGTTGACCGAGAGGGAGAAGAGTAGAACGAAAAACAAACCCGACGAGTCCCCCAAAACCCCGGAGTGACTTACAATTGCGGCAACAACGAGCAAGATGAAGGCTATGGTGACTGTGATTCCATTCGCCCTAGCCCCATCCACGACAAGGGCCTTTGCAAGCAGAGGGCACCTTGCGAATCGCCCGTCCAAACCGTTGCGATAACTGACCTTTTCCGCGTTCTCGGTCGACATAGCATTGATTTCGACGATGTCGCCCCTGCATATCGCGGCACTCGCTCTATAGGCCAGCTTCATATCGCCCATGAATCTTTCCCAGTTTATTGCGAACGGTCTCGAAGCAAGGAAGGCGATCGTCGCACCGCTTATTGCGAGTCCGGCAGCCGGGAAAAGAAGGAATAAAATGCCGTTAATCGACCATATGAGAAAACAGGGCGCAACGCCGCTCGCCTGATTATACCTCCTCCAAAAAAGAAGATACGAAAGCACGACGAGCAGGTAAGACCCGAAGAAGAGCACGTGATTCCACGACGGGTACAGCACGAGCAACAGAAGCGACAAAGCAACCGCCAGAACTAATAAAGCCGCACCTACCTTAATCCCAAAAACAAGGGAAAAAGTTCGCGTTAAACGAAGATGGGCGATGGATGCCGGATTAATCAAAACGATCGGTTTCTTTTGGAATGTGCTCATATACAAGCACCAGGCGAGAATCGCTATGGGGTAGGCACTAGGGAACGATCTGCAGCTCAAAAGCGCATTCTCAAAAAACCCCCAAGTAATCAACACGAACACAGCCAGACCAGCAAAGATGTACCAGTACCTTTTGACAGCTTCAGACCAGCCTCTGATTTTGTTAACAAGCAGGTATTTCATCTTTGCCCCCAGGTGAAGCGGTCAAGCCAAGATACATGTCTTCCATCGACTCGAAACCATGCGAGGAACCGAAACGCTTCGCTATATCCTCTTTCGATCCCGCCGCGATAACCCTACCCTTATCTAGGACGACGAACTCGTCGCAGTACGAATCGACCATGTTGAGCAAATGCGTAGACAACATCACGGCAACCCCTCGATCGCGAAGCTCGCAGAGCATGTTCTTGAATTCGCGAATCTGGTGAGGGTCGAGGCCGGTGAAGGGCTCGTCGGCAATCAGCAGCTCTTGCCCTCTTAGCAGCGCCATCGATATCATCATCTTTTGCTTGGTCCCCTTCGAAAGCTTGCCGGGAGCCTTGGACAAATGGCTCGATAGTTCGAATCTCTCGATGAGCTCTTCCTTGCAGAAAAACCTATCCTTCTCCGAATAGAGAGATTCAACGAACGACAAATGTTCCCCCAAAGTCATGAACTCGTAGAAAACGGGCTCGTCGGGGATATAGCTTATCGGATAGTCTTTAAGCTTGTAATCTGCCGCAGGCTTTCCGTTCAGATCGACCGCGCCCTCGTACTGATCGACAAACTTCGTGCAGATTTTTATCGTCGTCGTCTTTCCGGCACCGTTGGCGCCAATGAGCCCGACTATCTGACCTTCATGCACGTCGAAGGAAACCGAATCGAGAGCCGTAACTCGCGATCCATAACGTTTCGTTAGATTCCTTACGCTAAGACTCAACATTGAAAATCGCTCCTCACGACGTTACTTCCCAAAACGTGTTTTCATTAAGCACACAGGGAGGCATAACGCCCCAGCAAAATGAAACGATCGCTCATCCTTGGAAAAGCATCCCATCCATACCACTCCCTTTAAAGTCAAATGGCACAACCCAGCGTTTAGCTAAGCTGCGCCGGTTCAGCGGCAGGGGCTCGAAACGCGTGGGCGCGAATCGGTACCTGCGACAATTTCAAGTCGGTCTGGGCGTCCGTTTTTCGCCTGTCGCTTGAGCGAAACCGCTAAAAGGCCAGGTGGCAGATTTTCCTCGCGCCCGCACCGCTTCGTTTTCGCACGAGAAATTGTCACAGACCCCGATTTGCGCCCGATTTCCAAAAACCCGCTTCCGAGCCCTGGCGCCGCACGTCGACGAGCGCGCCGCGCCAACCGCCTCTGCTTTTAGCGCCCGACGCGGCACCGTCGCACGGCGAGCGTCAGAGCGCAAACTAACCCCGCTGCCGAAAGAGCCACGACCGCTGCCGCAGCAAACGCCCCATCGCCGGTTGACACAAGCGGATTCGGGTCGGGCTGCGCCTGCGGCGTCGTCGGCAGCGTCGGCTCGGAGCCACCGCCCGGCGCAGGACCAGGGCCGGGGCCAGGGCCAGGCTCGACGGCGACGAACCGAGCGATCAGAGACACATCGGCCGTCACAGGCTGCCGATGAACGGCCTCTTCGTCAACGAGTGCGCCGTCTTGGCCGTACCATCCGGCAAACGCGTAGCCCTCGTCGGGCACGGCCGTCCAAGTGACGGCATCGCCTAGAGCAACGTGCTCGATGCGCGCGGATGCGGCGGATCCCGCAGCTCCGCCCGCCGTGCGCGCCGCGGGCGCGGCCAATGCGTCGTACGACACCTCAACCTTACCGCCTTCGGCAGCTTGAGCGCTGGCCACGTGGTCGTTCGGCATCAACTCCACTTCATCGGGCAATCGGTACAGCGACGTGGTCGGCCGGCCATCCGGGCCCTCGCTTGCAGCCAACACGTAGTACTCGCCCCGGTAGAAGCATGCCGTGGAAACCGCCGCCGATCCGTCGCCCGGAGCCTTCACGCCAAGCGAGCGCCACGCACCGGCGACCGCATCGACCGCATAGGTATCGCCCAGGTCGTCGGCCGACGCGCCCGTGAACACGATCGAATCCCCCGTTGCAGCTGCAGCCTGTCGCGCGTACCCTTCCAACGCATCGAGCTCGCCGGAACCGAACCTCGGCGCATCTGCGCCCGGCTCCACAATGCCGAACGTTTCACCGTCGAACGTTCCCAGGGTCATCGCGTAGCCGTCCCCCTCCGGAACGAAGCCGACGAAGCGCACCTGGTCCCCTATCGCAACAAGCGGCGCCGTGCGCCCGGACGCAAGCGAGCCGAACGTCCCTGCAGGATCGGCCGCGGCGATGTCGACAACTCCCCCGTCGCCCGTTGCGGGATCGTACTCTACAACACGTCGTTGCATCCGAGAATTAACGCTGACGTAGATGAGACCGTCGCACGAGGCCAAGCCAACCGGCGCAAAATGCCTGCCGGCGCCGCCGGGATCCAACGATAGGAAATCGACCACCTCGTCGCTCCAGGCGTCGGTTGCTATATCGTAGGAAACCATGCCCAAGAACAGCACATACGGCTTTTCGGGGTTGCCCGTTTCCCCATCGTGAAGCACCGTGAGGTACAGCTTTCCATCGGCGTAGGCGACAGCGCCGTTTGCACGGAAGTACGACCAGTCAAACCCCGCTCCGCTCGGCGGCGCGCACGCCGTCCACCCGTCCGCGCTATCAGGATCGTACGAGTACAGGTAACGCCCCTTTGAGTCGAGGCAGAACAGCCGGTCGGACGCAGCAATCAACAAGCCCGATTCGAACCCGGCCTCGCCGGGAATCCCCGGGTCGGGCAAGTCGGCCACTCGCTCGAAGGAAAGGCGCTGCTCGGCTTTCGGGAACGTATAGACGGCCTGATGCTTGGCCGCGCCATCCCCCACCACCACGCTGTGCCGGGCGCCGTCGAGCAGCGATGCGTCGCGAACGACCACGTGCGAGCCGTCGGCGGATGCCTCCCAGCGGGCCCCGTCCACGGCAACACCGTCGATGGCAAGCTGCGTGGCCCGGTCAAGGGCATACCCCTCTATCGCCAGCGCTGGCAAACCTTGTGCGTCAACCCCCTCGCGGGCGTCCCACGTGTTCGGGTTCACGGCATCCCCGTTCGCCACCGACAGATCGAGCGTGCCGTTCGAAGCCATCTGCTTGACCTGGTCGCTTGCTAGATTGCTCGCCTTCGTGCCGCCGACGATGCGACCACGCAGGTCGAGCGCCGAATCCTCAGGATGAAGCGACGCCAGCAAGCCAATGGCCCCCGCCACGAGCGGACACGCCATGGACGTGCCGGAGCGATAGTCGTATGCCTGATCGTCGACAGCGAATCCCATGCCGAAATCGGTGACGGTGAGGGAGGTCGCCCCTTCGCCTGAAGCATCCGCAAGCAAGATCAGGCTGACGCCCACGTACACCGCATCCTGATCCTTGATGAGGTTGTACGACTCCTCATCAGTGAAACGCGCGTACCCCGGGCTCTGATCGTCGAACGAGCCATAGGAAGCCCTGCCGCTGGTCAGAGTTTTGCCGCAGTCGGCAAACACGGAGGCCGCGGCGAAAACCATCGGCTCCCTGTCTCCACTCCCCTCAAAAGCCGAAAGCCCCGGCAGGGCAGACACGCACACCTCCCGAGCCCTTTCCCAAGACATGTCGCGAAAAGGATTGGCAATGCGCCAGGTAACATCGACTGTATCGTACTCGGCCATGCCGTCAACGGTGATTTCGAGCGCACGTCTGCCATCAACGCCCGTGCCCGTCGACGCCGAAAGCCTACCCTGATCAGCCGCAAACGACCCGTCTTGATCGTAAAGGACGAAGCGGGCGCCGCTGTCAACCTGCGCGAAGTCGATCATGTTGTGATAATAGAGAGACCGCACGCCCGCAGCGCCGTCCGCCTTGTCCTGCAGCTCCGCCGCAGCAGGCAGGAACGATTGCGCGCCCCGAGCAACCGTCGAGAGGATGACCGAGCCAGGAGCCGCCACGTCCACGATGGATTTGTTGTAGTTGGTGCATGTCGCATACTTCCCCTGCGGCTGCGTTGCCGCAACCGAAAGGATATACGGACTGTCAGACAAACCGTACGTTATGCGGTTGTTGTCCACCGACCCCGCATCGACGTCGTTGTTGCCGGCAGCAAACACGGTAAGCACTCCCGCGCGACCGGCCTGGTTCATGGCGTACTCCGTCACCGGCGAGATAGCGCCACCCCATGAGTTGTTGGCAGCCACCACATTCTGGCCTGCCAGCTTCGCATGCAGCAGGTACTCGTACGCGGCCAGCACAGAGCTGTCGTAGGTGTTGCCGCCGGTAGAAGCCCCGTTCGTCCTGAGCGCCATGATCTTCGTCTTCGGCGAGACGCCCGCAATCCCGGTCTCATTATCGCTGGTCGCCGCCACGATGCCAGCACAATGCGTGCCGTGGGACTCTTCGAAGCTGTTATTTTCCGGAAGCGGCTCGTCGTCGCCGTCGATGAAGTCGAAGCCGTGCGTGTCCGCGCGGCCCGGTACACCGGGAATATCACCGGGGTTCTCCCACATCGCGCCACGCAAGTCCTCGTTGCTGTAATCGACGCCGCTGTCGAGTACGGCAACGATGTTCTCCACCCCTTGCGTTGCCTGCGCGCACACCGAGGAAAACGATACGTCTGAATTTGCCGCGATCCCGGAATCGGAAACTATGTCGTTATCGAGCGCCCACTGCAAAGCGGACAGCGGATCGTTCGTCGTGCTCGCTTGCGTCCCCTCGTTCACCGAAAGCACCTCGGTACCTGCAACGACCGGCTGCTCGGAAGCATGCGTTTCGCCAACCGGCGCAACCGAGGGAATGTTCGGCAGGTCCGCTTCGTATCCGTCGGGTTCCACGGCCCCAATGCTCTCGTGCACGTAGTTCGGCGCCGCCGCCAGCACGCCGCCCATCGCCCGCAGTTCTTCGAGCAACGCAGCCGTGGTTGCACCCGGCTTCGTCACGCGCGCCACCACGGCGGCATCGTCCTGGTCGACGCCTTCGCCCGCGTCCTCGTCAAGCGAGAGCACCCTCGCAGCCGCAGCCGCGCCGGCTCCGGAAAAATCCCACGACTCGGCAACCGAGAAGCCCGCAGAGGCAAGCGGGTCGGCCGCGTCGAGCGAGCGGGAGCGCGCAGGCCCCTCGTCGGCGCGATACACCACAAGCGCCTCGCCTTCGCGGTACGCGCCGGCATTCAGCAGTTCCCCAACCGAGGCGGCAGCGGGCTCGTCCCCATGCTCTTCGGCAGCAGCGGAAGCGGGCGCGAGGGGCACAAGCCCCAACGCCAGCGCCAGCGCGCACAATGCGGCGGCGAGTCGGTCGAACAGCGTGCGGGCGGAGCGAGCATGCATGAGGCGCCTCTTTTCGAAACGTGATCGATCGCGCGCAACAACACGCCGCGCATCGCATCGTTTCAGTATACCGAGCGAATGCGGCAAGGCACGTCGGGTTTCCGCTCAAGCGACGCCTCAAGCCGATGCGGCGTCCCCTGCCAGCAGGTAGTTCGCAATCATGCGGCGCGTGTCGGTGACGGAGGGCTCGTCGTCGCCGCGCACATGCAATATCGCGCGCGTGCGCGCAAGGCTGATCGCCGTCGACGACGCGACCAGCGCCTCTTCCTCGATCGGGCGGCTTTCGAGCATGCGCCGCTCGGGATGATCCGTCAGCAAAAGACGCAGCGCCTGCGCGATGGAATGCTGAACGGCCAGGATGTCGCGCTGTCCCTGGAAGAAGAGCTGGGGCATCAGGCACAATGCCTCTCGGCGCAGCTCCATGACCGATTCGTCCGCGCCCGACGACAGCCGCGCCCCCACCACGTCCACCAGCACGTCAAGGTAGCAGGTCTGCGCGCGCTCTTCAAGGATCTCCACGATCCGCGCTTCGTCGGGGAATGCGTCCATCCATCCCATGACGGCGGAAGCTTTGGACGAAAAGTAGTTGAAGAACGTCTTTTTCGATATCTCGGCACGCGCGCAGATGTCCTCCACGGTCACGCCGTCGAACCCATGCTCGATAACCAGCTCCAACGCCGCGCGCTCCACCGCGAGACGCGCTTTGAGTTTCTTGCGGTACCGCAAACCTTCCGATGCTGCTCCATCCACGACGGACGCAACCTCCCATCACCAACGATGTGCCGTTTCCGTGCAGGGTACCACAACTTTGCCGCTAGGCACTTTTCATCTACCGAATGAATATTTATACTGAGTGTAAATCAGCTTCACGACGCGCAAAGGCGTCTGCGAGATCGGGTCGCGCACCCGTTTTGCAGGCGCCTTCGTGCGCGAAGCGGAGCGCATGCATCGTACGCAAGGAAAGCACATCGGAAGGAACTAGCTTATGGGTCTATCGCGCAAGCAAATCGCTATGTTGGCCGTATTGGTGTTCGGCACGTTCGTCACGGTTTTGAACCAGACGGTCGTAGCCCCGGCCCTACCATCGGTCATGGCGGAAATGAACGTGGACGCGGCAACAGCGCAATGGCTTACTACCGGATTCACCCTGGTCAACGCCATTATGATTCCCATTACGGCGTTTCTGACCGACCGGTTCACCACCCGTCGCCTGTTCCTTGTGTCCATGGTCATCTTCGCCGCAGGCAGCGCGCTTGCAGGATGGGGACCCAACTTTCTGGTACTGCTGCTGGGCCGCTTAGTGCAAGCGGCGGGCGCAGGCATTCTCATGCCCCTGGTCATGACCGTGCTCATGTGGACGTTCCCCATCGAGAAGCGCGGAACGGCCATGGGCCTGTTCGGCATCGTGATCGCGTTCGGCCCGGCCATCGGCCCCACCGCTGCCGGCGTCATCATCGACCGATACACCTGGCACGACATGTTCTACATCATCACCGCGCTTTCGGTTTTGGTGACTGTGATCGCCGCCTTCGTGCTGCAGAAGGGCGGGGACACGAACAAGAACGTGACCCTCGACGTCCCCTCCGTCATCCTGTCGAGCATCGGCTTCGGCGCCCTGCTTTACGGGCTGTCCGCCATCGGGTCGTACGGCGTGAGCGTAAGCGCGGTCATCGGCACTTTGGCAGGCGTTGCGGCGCTCGTGCTGTTCTTCCGCCGCCAGCTGAAGATGGAGCATCCCATGCTGCAGGTTCGCGTGCTGGCCAATCGCAAGTTCCTGGTGGCAACCGTCATCGGGATGCTGGTGCAGGGAGCGCTTCTGGCCGCTGGCATCCTGGTGCCCATCTACTTGCAATCGCTTATGGGCTACTCCGCTACGGTGTCCGGCCTGGTGCTGCTGCCCGGCGCCATCATCATGGGAGCCATGGGACCCATTGCCGGACGACTTTTCGACAAGCACGGGCCGCGCGCGTTGAGCCTGGTGGGCATGGGCATGCTGACGGCTACCTCGTTCTGCTTCGTGTTCTTGGGCCCTGACATGGGCATCATCACGCTTACGCTTATATATACCGTGCGCATGTTCTCGCTGTCGCTGGTGAACATGCCCATCACCACATGGGGCATGAACGCGCTTGACAACGACCTGGTGAACCACGGCACCTCCGTGAACAACACGCTGCGCCAGGTGGCAGGGTCGCTTGGCACCGCCATCATCATTTCGACGTCCACCATAGCCACGAACATGAGCGCGCCCAGCATGGGACAGCGCGCGGCCAGCTTCTTCGGCATTGACATGGCGTTCGCCGTAGCCAGCTTGATGTGCTTGGCAGGGTTTATCATGGTAGTGTTCCTGGTAAAGAACAAGCCTGGCGAAACCGCAGCTCAGGACAAAGGAAACGTACGCCGAACGGTGCTTGAGTCCATCATGAAGCGCGAGGTGTACACGCTGCCCGAAACCGCCACAGTAGCCGAGGCCATGCAGCTGCTTGTGGACAAGCACATCAGCGCCGTTCCCCTGGTGGACGAACGCGGGAAAGCGGTCGGGTTCATATCGGACGGCGACATCATGAGGTTCCTGTCGAAGCGCAGCGCCATGGTCATGGATCCCGTGGTCATGATCATCCAGACCATCCGCTCGGATTCGGACGACTTCAAGAAGAAGCTCGACGACCTTATGTCGATGTCCGCTCGAAGCATCGGCGCGAAGGGCATCATCGGCGTGGACGCCCACGACAACTTGACCGAGGTTTGCCGCGTTCTAGGCGAGAACCACCTGAAGAAAGTGCCCGTGCTAGACGACGGGCATGTGGTCGGCGTCATCAACCGATCCGACATCACGCAGCACACCATGGGCATGTATTTGGCCGAACGCGGAGAAGAAGCCGCGAAACAAGAGCAAACTGACCGGATGATCTAGCTTTTGGGATAAGGAAGCGAAAGCCATTGTCGATCCAAAAACACGTTTTCTGGCGCTAAAACGTGTTTTTGGATCGACAATGGCCCCGCCGTTGCAATCGCAATCGCAACGGCGCCGTTCGTTCTATGGCGTTTGCGAAAACGCCATAGAGCCCGCAAGATAACGCAAATACTTACAGTGCCATCATCGCTCCAACCCCTTCGTGCTACCATGAGGCGATCAGCGCATCCGAAAGGGGTTCTTATGGGAAAACGCCTGCTCGCTATGGTCACAGCACTGGTTCTGGCCTGCTCGCTCGTTCCGAGCGTCGCATTTGCTGACGAAGGGGGCGGAACGCCCATTCCCGTCACGATCCAGATCGGCGAGAACGGTGCGCCAGTGGGCACATCGGGCACCGGATGGACATACGAGAACAACAAGCTCATCCTCGAAGCAGGATACGCGTTCACGTTCGCAGGTCACGCGTTCGACGTTTCCGGCGAAAACCGCGTCCGGAACAGCGGCATCATCGTGGACGGTATCTTCGCCAACGGATCGAAGGGAAGCGGCTTCGCCGTACGCAACGAAACGGGCGGCGTCATCCAGGGCGGCACGTTCAACGCGCGCGTCGGCAACGCCGGTACCATCCAAGGCGGCACGTTCGGCAGCAATCCGAACGACCCCAACGGCCCCTACGTGAGCACCTCCGGCGGCACCATCACGGGCGGCACCTTCAACTGCCTGGTGATGGGATTCCGCAGCGGTTCTATCGAGGGAGGCACGTTTAACGGACCCGTAAACCCCTTGGGCGTCAACATCAAAAACGGCACGTTCAACGGCGAGGTGTACAACGGCGACAACAAGAACCCCGGCGGCACCATCTCGGGCGGAGAGTTCAACGCGCGCGTAGACAACTACGGCACCATTATGGGCGGCACGTTCCATGAATCCGCACACAACTACCGGACGATCGCGGGTGGAACGTTCGACGACTACGTGACCAACAGCGAAAACGCAGTGGTTTCGGGCGGTGTGTTCGAAGACGGCGGCAACAACAACAGCGTGGACAACTCCGGAACGATCGGCGGCGGCACGTTCAACGTCGACGTCAACAATAGCGGCGCCATTGAAGGCGCAGGCACGTTCAACGCCTACGTGCAGAACGGCAACAGGCAATTCGACGCTGACAGGAATAAATCCTGCATTATCTCAGGAGGCACGTTCAACTCGGAGGAAATGTACAACCTCGGAACCATCGAGGGAGGAGCGTTCAACGGCGCGCTCTCCAACAATGGAACCATTTCCGGAGGCATGTTCCGGGGGCAGGTGGAGAACGACGAAGGCGTCATCCAGGGCGGCACCTTCGAAGGTGAGATCACGAACTCCGGCACCGTTGCTGGCGGCACGTTCGCCAACATGGTCACCAGCTCTGGCGTTATCGAGAACGGCTCGTTTGCCCACGCGATCATAAATTCCGGCGTCATCCGGAACGGTTCGTTCAGATTCGCCTTGAAAAACACGCAGGACGGCATCGTTGAAGGCGGCACGTTCGAGGGAAGCCTTGGGGAAATGGCTCGCACGGGCAACCGCGGCACCAACCGCATAAGCAACGAAGGGACCATCCGCGGAGGAGTCTTCAGTTATCGCGAAGCCGGAGGCGATCTCGCCAATTCCGGCACCATTGCAGGCGGCACGTTCGACCTCGGCGGGAACGGCGTATCGATAACAAACGAGTCTAACGGCACCATACAAGGCGGCGAGTTCACGGGCAGCAGCCCCGTAGCCAATCTTGGCCGCATCTCGAACGGAACGTTCGGGAAGCTTGCCGGCGTGGCCAACGTGGGCATCATTTCCGGCGGAAGCTTCAACGGAACCGTCTACAACCTCGCTTCTCCCATCAACGACGGCGTAATCGAAGGCGGAAGCTTCCTCGGAACCGTAGTCAACGAAGGCATCATCAAAAACGGCCTTGATGCTGCGGGCGATCCCGTCATCCCCTGCTTCAGCAACCCGGTAACCAACGGAACGGGTGGATCGATCGAGGGTGGCCTCTTCGAACAGGGCATCAACGTTCAAGGCGGAACGACCACCTCGTGCACCTTCCCTGTAAGCGCGAGCCTGACCGGGCTTTCCCTTGCGGAAACCGGCGCCGAGCAGCTGGTCGCAACGTATCAAAAGGATAGCCAGGAGAGCAACCGCTTCACACTCGCAGCCGACACCGGCTACACGCTGCCCACCTCGGTGAGCGTGCGCCTGGGAAGCGCCGACGGGCAAGAACTGGTCGCGGGCACGGACTACACCTACGATGCAGCCACCGGCGTCGTAGCCATCAAGAAGGGCGCCGTCACCGGCCCGCTCCACCTTGCGGCAAGCGGCGTTCCCGTAGCCACGCCCCCGACGCCCGCGCCCACGAATCCCGAGAACCCGGCAGCTCCCGCCCCGCTGCCCGAACCGCCGTCGAACGCGAGGGCACTGGCATCAACCGGCGACAGCCCGCTTCCCATCATCGCGCTGAGCGTCGTCCTTATCGCGGGAACAACGACGGCATGCGCAGCGGTTCGCCGCAGGAAGCGCTCACACCAGCGCTAACGCTTCAAGGCAAGGGGACGGAACCCGGCTCATTTCGTCCCCTTGCCTTGCTCCACGGGCATGGGCGGATACTCCATACCGTCCTCGTAACGAGCCACGCAGTTTTTCCCATGCGCCTTTGCCCAGTACAGCGCGATATCGGCACGGCGATACACCTCTTCGAAAGAGGGAACGTCGAACGCAACAACCTCCCCCACGCTCAAACCGACTTCCGGCGGAGCACCGCATGCACAGGTAAGATCGCCGAAATACTCGATAAGCGCGGCTGATTTCTCGCTCACGATGGCGGGATCGTACACATCGGCCATGAACACCATGAACTCATCGCCGCCCAATCGGGCAACAACGTCGGATTCGCGAAAAAGCAGCTTCGCAATGCCAACGAGCCCCACCAGCACATCGTCGCCGATCAAATGGCCCAAATTGTCGTTAACGGCCTTGAAGCAGTCGACGTCAACCAAAAGGAAGGCGAAAGCGACGTCGGGCTGCTTCGCTCGGGTCAAATCGGCAAGCCGCGACAGCAGGTACGTCCTATTGCATGCTCCGGTCAACGCGTCGGTCTGAAGCTGCTGCACCAGTTTGACCTCTTCGGTTACGTCCATGATCTTTCCGACGTGCTTGACAGGACGACCGTCCGACCCCAAAAAGCGTCGACCGACCACGCGCCGATGCGCATACGAATCAGCCTCGACGAAAGACCCGTCGCCACCGCAGGGACGCAGCCGGTATTCAAGCGAGTAAGGCCGCTCCTCCCATCCGGGAGCGCCGCCGGGCAGTTCCAGCATACTGCGATCAGAACGATATCGTCCCAGATCATCAGGATGCACGAACTCTTCTTCGCGAACGGAGCCACCGTACTGCTCAATAACAAGACGATCGCGCACCATGCCCCGGTCCCGGTCGAAGCAAGCGCTCGCCAAGGTGAGCCTGTCCTCAAGAACGTCGTATTCGAACACGACGTCATCGGTCAGCTCGGCCACAATCTTGTATCGATCGCGCTCAAGGCTTTCGCGCCGCACTTGTTCCATCGATTGCGCCGACGTTCGATGCAGCCCGATCACCGGCCCCTGAAGTCCGTCGCAAACGGAAATATGCACATGCTCGATAAGCCAGGAATTTTCGACCAAAGCGAATGCAATCGTAAGCTGGTGCTCTCGCTCGAGAAAAAAGCCGTCCGAATACGCACGATTCCGGACATTCAAGCGAATACGCGACACCGCAAGAGCATGGTCGCAAGACGCATGTGCCATACGGCACTCGCAAAAGACCAACCGGGCATCGGCGGCGCAAACCAGGCCGCACACCTCTTCGAGCGCACGATGCGCACGCAATTCGCCCGAAGCGGCCGACGTTTCAAAACCGCACATCGAAAAGGAATCCGTCACATAGGCGTTCGCAGCAGCCTCATCGCACCGCCCAAAGCAGGCATCGATGAAGCTCCTTGCCTTCGTAAGCAAATCAAACGCCTGGTCAGCCATCGCCCCAACCTTCAAATCACCAGACCGCAAAGCGCGAACGCGTACGTGTAGCTGGTCTCTCCCCTTGAAATCATAAAGGGTTTCGCGACGAACGGCGAAAGAACCCGAGGCAATCCTAGCACAGGGCAAAGAAGGAAATACCCCCCCC